>CAWBLH010000009.1:0-142636 GCA_963789655.1 uncultured Actinomycetes bacterium | reverse complement strand
GCTCCATCGCGAGGTACGGCTGCGGCCCGTAGCCGGTCTCCTCGATCCCGGCCTGGTAGATCTGGGCGATGCCCGGGTGGTGGAGCCGTCCGAGGAACTCGGACTCGAGCTCGAACCGCCGCAGGACGTCGGCCGGCACCATGCCAGGGCGGGACGATCTTCAGCGCGACGCGCCGCTGCGGCCGCTCCTGTTCCGCCTCGTAGACGATGCCCATCGCGCCTTCGCCGATCGGCGCGAGGATCCGGAACGGGCCGATGCGCGCCGGCGCTCCGCCGCCCGGTGCCGGGCGGAGGGTCGTCGCCGCGTCGGCATCCGGCAGTCGATCCGACGCCGGGCCCTGGTCCTTCGAGTGTCCGTCAGACTCCACGCTTCTAGTATCGTCTATCAACCGAGGGGCTTTGCCCCTCGGACTCCCCGACACGCTCGCTCGCGCGTTCCTGAGATGGCTTCTAGGCCGTCATCCCCCAGACGTGCATGACGGCATAGCTCCGCCACGGGCGCCACGCCTGCGACAGGGCTTCAGCCTCGGTCGCCGTCACGCCGCCGAGCCTGTTGCGCACGGCGATGTCTTCCTTCGGAAACGCGTCCGGCCAGCGCAGGGCGCGCATCGCGATGTAGTGCGCCGTCCACTGCCCGATGCCCGGCAGGCCGGCGAGCCGCTTGATCGAGTCGTCGGGGTTGCGATGCGTGTCGGCGTCGAGCGACAGGCTGTCCGACACGTCCGCCTGCGCCAGGGCGATGATGCTGCGGCAGCGCGCGGCGATGATGCCGTGACGCGCGATCTCGTCAACGGTCGCCGCGGCGATGCGTGACGACGACGGCGTCAGGCGATTGAGCTCGGCATGAGGAGTGGCGAACGGCTCGCCGAAAGCGGCGACGAAGCGGCAGGCGACGGTCGTCGCTGCCGCGACGGTGATCTGCTGGCCGATGATGGCGCGGAGGCCCATCTCGAATCCGTGAAAGGCGCCGGGCACACGGCGGCCCGGGTTGGCCCTGACCGCTGCCGCGAGGCGCGCGTCCTTCCGCAGGTGCCTGGCGATCAGATCAGGCCGGGCATCGAGATCGAACAGCGCGCGAATCCGGCTGAGGAGCGCCGGCAGCACGAGCGTCAGGCTGTGCGTGAACTCGACTACCAGCGCCCGCGTCTTCTTCGCGTGCGTGACGCGAATCCAGCCCTTCGCCGTGCCGAGCTGCACTGTCCGCGCGTAAGAGGTCGGCGTCACGTGCTCGACCCCGGCGAGCGCGCGCGCCGACAGGAAGGCGAGAATCCCGTCCCAGTCGTATGGCGGACGATAAGCCAGCAGCAGCGTCGACGTTTCGCTGCCGCTGCTGGTCCGCCCGTCGTCGTCGCGCGCCTTGCGCCGCAGGCGCGTCGGCGGCATGCCATAGCGGCGGCTGAAGGCGTCGTTGAAGCGGCGCAGGCTCGAGAAGCCGCTGGCGAACGCCACCTCCGTCATCGGCAGCGTCGTCTCGGTCAGGAGCTGCTTGGCGAGAAGCAGGCGCCGGGTCAGGAGGAGCTGGATCGGCGACACGCCCAGCTCCTTCTGGACGATTCCGCCGGATCTGGCGCGAGCTGAGCTCGAACTGGGCGGCGATGGCCTCGAGTCCGGCCTCGTCATCGAGGTGTCCCTCCTGCAGCCGCTGCACGATGAGCTGCGCGATGCGCTGCGCGTCGTCGACCGGCGCGTTTCCCGGCGCGAGCTCCGGCCGGCAGCGCAGGCAGGGACGGAACCCTTCGTGTTCGGCTTCCTGCGGCGTGTCGAAGAAGCGGCAGTTCTTCTGCTTCGGGGTCCGGGCCGGGCAGATCGGGACGGCAGTAGATGCCGGTCGAGGTCACGCCGACGAAGAAGACGCCGTCGAAACGGGCATCGCGTGCTGACAGCGCGGCGTAGAGACGGCGGTCCTGGTCCACGGCTTCACGATAGCGCTTCGGCCGGGTTCGAGCTAGCCATTTTCGGACATCAACGTTTTGCCGTGACGACGGCCGAAAACGGCGAGCATGCTGACGTGCCCGTTCGTATTCTCGGAGAGTGTCTGCAGGACGAGCGAGGAGCAACATGACCAATCACAACCGCGTTGGCGGAGCTGAAGCTCCGCCCTACGTTCACGGCGGCAACAGCAAGCGATACGTCTACAAGAAGCTCGACTCTCCCGTCGGCCGGCTCACGCTCGTGGCGAGCGACGAAGGCCTGGCCGCGATTCTGTGGGAGAACGATCGCCCCGGGCGCGTCCGCCTCGCGCTCGAGCGGGAGGACGAGTGCAACCCGATCCTCCTCGAAGCCGAGCGTCAGCTTAACGAGTACTTTGCCGGCAGCCGGACGCGGTTCGAGCTGCCGCTCGATCCGTTCGGCACCGACTTTCAACGCCAGGTCTGGCGCGAGCTGCTGAGGATCCCGTTCGGCGAGACGCGTTCCTACGTCGAGATCGCGCGGCAGATCGGCAGTCCGGGCGCGGCGCGCGCGGTCGGCGCCGCAAACGGCCGCAACCCGATCGCCATCGTCGCCCCGTGCCACCGCGTCGTCGGCGCGAACGGCGCGCTGACGGGATTCGCCGGCGGCCTCGACGCCAAGGCCAGGCTGCTCGCCCTCGAGGGCGCGGGCCGGCCGATCCCGGCCTGAGAACGGGACGCTGGCAGCCGCGCCTGCGGGTGGGGGATGATCAGGCAGTCATGCCTCCCGTCGACGACCTCTCGCGCGTTCGTGCCTGCCTCGATCACGATCGCGCCTGGTCGGCCTACGCCATCGGCGACTTGCATCCTGATCTGGCGCAGGATTGCGTCTGGCTCGTGGCCGAACCGGATCCCGCGTCCCTGGTGCTCCTCTATCGCGGGTTCTCGCCGCCCATCCTCTTCGCGATGGGGGACCCGGCGCACCTCGCGCCCCTTGTCGCCGAGCTCGACGCGCCGATCGTCTCGCTGCACATTCGTCCGGAAGCGCTGCCGGCGCTCACGCCTGCGTATAGACCCACGGCTCTCAAGCATGTGTGGCGGATGTCACTCGACGCGCCGGCGTTTCGTCCGCTTGACGATGCCGCGGCGGCAGTCGAGGTGCTGGACGAGTCAGACCGCGACGCCCTCGAGCGGCTCTACGACGATGGCCGCGCGAATGGGGAGGGGCCGACCTTCTTCCAGCCGTCGATGCTGCGCCAGGGAACGTTTCGCGGCATCCGCGAGGGTACCGACCTGATTGCCGTCGCCGGCACCCATCTCTTCTCGCCCGCGCTCGGCATCTGCACCGTCGGCAACGTGTATACGCGCCGCGACCGGCGGCGGCTCGGACACGGCGCCCGCGTCACCTGCGCCGTCGTCCGGCATGCCCTCGACGAGAACGTTCCGACGATCGTCCTGAACGTCGGCCAGGAGAACCTCGGTGCGCGGCGGCTCTACGAGCAGCTTGGCTTCCGCCTGCATTGCCCGTTCCTCGAAGGCGAGGCCCATTCTCTCCGAACCTGAGCCCTGCGCCTTGAGTCCTGCGCCCGAAGTCCGGAGCTCCGGAACAAGCCGTAGACCGTCTACGTCAAAGGCTGTAGTCTGTCTACAGCCATGAGCGAGGACCCGGATCCGCCGAATTCGTGGACTGGTTATAGTTCTGCGATCGGAGGGGAAATGACTGCCGCCGTCAACGAAGGCCCGTTCCACCCGCCACTCCGGCTGTGGCCGGGCGTCGTCGCCGCCGTGATCCTGCTGGTGGCGCGCTTCGGGCTACCCCTGGTCTCGCCCGGGGCTGGCGGCGCGGCGATCCTCGGCGGGATGGCCGGCAGCCTGCTCGTGATTGTCTGGTGGCTGTTCCTCAGCCGCGCCGCCTGGCGCGAGCGGCTCGGTGCCATTGCATTGATGGCCGCGGGCCTCGCGGCGACGTCGCGCGTTGTCCATCCGTCGATTGCCAACGGCATGATGGGCTTCATGTTGTACGTCCAGGCCATCCCGGTGCTGTGCCTGGCGTTGGTCGCCGCCGCCGCATTTGCGAGCCGCTCGTCGACGCGGTCCCGACGGGTGTCGATTACGGCCGGTATCCTGCTCGCATGCGGCTTGTTCACGCTCCTGCGTACTGACGGCATAACGGGCGACGCCGCCTCGCAGCTTCGATGGAGGTGGACCGCCACCGCCGAGGAGCGGCTGCTGGCGAAAGGCAGCGACGATCCGCCGGCGCCCGCAGCGCCGCCCGCGCAACCGGCGCCGTCGTCGACGGCACCCGAGGCAGTTGCGGTTCCGGCGGCCTCGCCGGCCGCTCCTGCCGCAGCGCCGGCGGCGACCGCAGGCAGCGTCATCGACAAGCCGAAGCCAGCCGTCGCCGATCCTGGCGCGGCAGTATCCGAAGCCGAGTGGCCAGGCTTCCGCGGCCGCGCGCGCGACGGCGTCGTGCGCGGCGTCCGACTCGATACGGACTGGAGCACCCACCCGCCGCAGGAGCTGTGGCGCCGGCCGATCGGACCGGGGTGGTCCTCTTTCGCCGTGCGCGGCGACCGCATCTTTACGCAAGAGCAGCGCGGCGACGACGAGGTCGTGTCCGCCTACAGCCTGAAGACGGGCGAGCCGGTGTGGCGGCATCGCGATGGCGTCCGGTTCTGGGAGTCGAATGCCGGTGCGGGACCGCGCGCGACCCCGACGCTCGCCAACGGCCGCGTCTTCACGCTTGGCGGCACCGGCCTTCTCAACGCGCTCGACGAACGGACCGGGCACGTGATTTGGTCGCGCAACGCGACGACCGACACGAATCGCGCGATTCCCGACTGGGGCATCGCCGGTTCACCCCTCGTCGTCGGCGACGTCGTCATCGTCGCCACTGCCGGCGTGCTGGCCGCCTACGACGCCGCCAGCGGCGCGCCGAAGTGGGTAGGGAAGACACGAGGCTTCGGCTACAGCTCACCGCATCTCGCGACGATCGGCGGCGTGCCGCACGTCGTGCTCGTGAACGGTCCCGGCGTGATCGGAGTATCACCGGCAACCGGCGACGTGCTGTGGGAGCACAGCTGGGCCGGCGACTCGATTGTGCAGCCGGTGCTGATGACCGGAGGCGATCTGCTCCTCGGCAGCGGCTCCGGGCTCACTAACCACAGCGGCACGCTGCGCCTGACCGTCGCGCACGAGGGGACGAACTGGACGGTCAAGGAACAGTGGACCTCGAATGGACTGAAGCCGTACTTCAACGACTTCGTCGTCCACGACGGCCACGCCTACGGCTTCGACGGCAGCATCCTCGCGTGCATCAGCCTCGCCGACGGAGCGAGGAAGTGGAAGGGCGGCCGCTACGGTCACGGCCAGATGCTGCTGCTGCCGGAGCAGGACCTGCTGCTCGTGCTGTCGGAGGAAGGCGAGCTTGCGCTCGTCAAGGCGGCGGGCGACAAGTTCACCGAGCTGTCGCGCGTGAAGGCGATCGAAGGCAAGACCTGGAATCACCCGGTGCTCGTCGGCGACGTGCTGCTCGTGCGCAACGGCGAGGAAATGGCGGCCTTCAAGCTCGTCCGCGCGAACTCGCGCTGATACATCGGGCCCTGCACTCGTGGTGAGACACTGCGCTGTCACGCCCCTCACACGTCGCCCCGGCCCGACGCCGTCACGCCCGCGGGTGATCTGATCGACACGATCAGCTCGCGCCTCGAAAGCCGCGGCGAGGCCTTTGACGCGGCTCAGGGCAGGCTGGCTGGTCAGGCCCGTGGAGCGAGCCGACGCACTGCGAAGCAGGAACGGCGGCGGAGCGATTCCTCGCGTCGTGTTCCGTCCCCGCGATCCGTACCGCCACTAGATAGCAATAGCGGGCCGCGAGCGCCTGACGACCGTCGTCGCTGAATAGCTCCTAGACGACGCGGCATCGGCAGGGTATGAGCGGAGGCGCCGTTCCCGAAGAGCGGAGTCGGGCCTGGCCAGCCAGCCTGCCGTGAGCCGCGTCGGTTGAGCCTTCGCCGTGGCGTCTCAGCGCGAGTGCGCCAGTCCGCCTGAAAGTCGAATGCAGAATCTGACTGGTTCCTGACCCTTCGTTGTCAGCTCGTCGGTAACGCCTCGTTTGCTCGCTTGATCAAGCGAGGAAACGGTCGTGATCTACCAGAAGCTTTTTGTCGTCGTGGCAATAACGGTCGGGTTTGTCTCGGTTGCTGGCGCGGCCGGTGAAGGTGAGGACGAGCTTGGCGGGCTCGCCGCCAGGCTGGACCTGGTTGGGCCAGGTACCGCCGCCTGGCTGCGGCAGCTCGAGAGTAACGGCGCCGCGACCGAACGGCTGCTGGCCGTGACGACGTCCGGGGAGCTGGTCATGGCTCGCGAGGGCGGACGGACCGCGGTCGTCATCGGCGTCGAACTCGACAAGCTGCTGCGGCGGCCCGGCAGCGCCATCGTCCTCATTCACAATCACCCGTCCAACACCGGGTTGAGCGCCGCCGACATCGGCCAGCTGTCCAAGCCGGGCGTTGCAGCGGTTGTCGCCATCTGCCGCGATGGCAGCGTCTTCATGGCGGCGGCCGGGCCGAGGATGGACGGCGATTTTCTCGAATCCCACCAGTACCTCGCCGCGGATGCGGAGGTGAGTCACCGAATGGAGCTGGCGAAAATCAACGCTGCATCGTGGCCAGATGCCATCCGGCTGCGCGGGCATCTCGTCGCACGCGCGCTCGCGAAGGCCGGCATCATCGCCTACCGCGCAGATATTCGCAGGGGTGGGCGCGAGCACCTGGACGCGGAGCGCCAGGGCGACCTCGTCAAGGCGCGCTACGGGCTGCCGGCACGGGGCTGGGCCAAGACCATTCGCGCCTCCCTCGCATCCGCCGCCTAGCCGCCTGCTGGCCACTGGAGTCTTGCAGCCAGGGTCTAGTAAACTGGTCGGCACGCTTCGCGTGCCGCAACGGCTCGCAGGCAACCGAATCGAGGAGAGCCAGCAAATGAGCAAGCGTGAAGTCGTACTCGTGAGCGCGGTGCGCACCGGCGTCGGAGATTTTGGAGGAGCGCTCAAGGACATCGCGCCGTGCGACCTCGCGGCGCTGGTGATGAAGGAATCGCTGGCGCGTGCGAAGGTGGAACCGGCCGCCGTCGGGCACGTGTTCTTCGGTCACGTCATCAACACCGAGCCGCGCGACCTGTACCTGTCGCGGGTCGGCGCGTTGAACGCCGGCCTGCCGCAGGAAGTGGCGGCGGCCAACGTCAACCGGCTGTGCGGCAGCGGCCTGCAGGCAATCGTCTCGGCGGCGCAGTCGATCCTGCTGGGCGACACCGACGTTGCCATCGGCGGCGGTGCCGAATCCATGAGTCGGGCGCCGTACAACTTGCCCAGCAACCGCTGGGGTGCCCGGATGGGCGATGCCAAGGTGATCGACATGCTGGTTGGCGCCTTGTCGGATCCGTTCGACGCGGTCCACATGGGAGTCACCGCCGAGAATGTCGCGGCGCGCTACGAGATCAGCCGCGAGGCCCAGGACCAGCTCGCTGCGCAAAGCCACCTGCGTGCCGCGCGCGCCTGGCGCGAAGGCCGTTTCGCCTCGCAAATCGTGCCGGTGGAGACGACGGTCAAGCGCAAGACCGTGATGTTCGCTGCCGACGAGCATGTCCGCGAGGATGTGACCGTCGAGAGCCTGGGTGGCCTGCGCGCGGTATTCAAGAAAGACGGGTCGGTGACCGCCGGCAATGCCTCCGGCATCAACGACGGCGCGGCTGCGGTGGTGCTGATGGAGGCGGCCGAGGCTGCCCGTCGCAACCTGAAGCCGCTTGCGCGCCTGGTCAGCTACGGCCATGCCGGCGTCGAGCCGCTGTACATGGGCATCGGCCCGGTGCCGGCCAGCCGGATCGCGCTGAAAAAGGCAGGGCTCAAGGTTTCGGACCTGGACATCATCGAAGCCAACGAGGCTTTCGCTGCCCAGGCCTGCGCGGTTGCGAAGGAGCTCGATTTCGATCCCGAGAAAGTCAACCCCAACGGCAGCGGCATCTCGATCGGGCATCCGGTCGGTGCGACCGGCGCCATCATCACCACCAAGGCGGTCCACGAGTTGCAGCGGATCGGCGGGCGCTACGCGCTGGTGACGATGTGCATCGGTGGGGGACAGGGTATCGCAGCCGTCTTCGAGCGGGCTTGAAGCCGGCGCGGTGCCGTCAAAGTGTCCGCTGCCGGCGGTTGCGACGACAATGAAGGTCGAGCAGGCGATACCGCTGCTGCGTATCTTCAGCGTCGAGAGGGCGCGCGAGTTCTACCTCGAGTACCTTGGATTCAGCCTGGATTGGGAGCACCGCTTCGAGCCGCAGGCGCCGCTCTACATGCAGGTGAGCCGGGACGGACTGGTGCTGCACCTGACCGAGCATCACGGCGACTGCTGCCCCGGCGCCACCGTCTTCGTACGGGCAACCGGGCTGCGCGGCTTGCACGCCGAGCTGCAGTCGCGGAACTATCCGTACCTGCGCCCGGGCATCGAGCACGCGCCGTGGGGCGCGGACACGCTGGAGGTGATGGATCCCTTCGGCAACCGGCTGCGCTTCAACGAGTATGGTGGCGCGACCCACGGCTGACGCAGTGCGGGCCTGCGCCCGTTTCGTCTTCCGCTTGCTTCCCCACTGCGATGGGCTGGCTTTGCTTGCCGGCGTCGGGCCGGCGCGACCAGCCGCACCGGCTGGCCCCGGTCGGCAGACCGTCCATCCGCGGACCGGCGGCCGGCGGCGGGTCGGCTGCTATGTTGATGCCATGCAAACTCCGGTGGCTGCCTCCCAGGCCCGCGTCGCGAGCGGCGGCGCCGCGCGCGCGCAGCCGGTCGGGCAGGTCCCGGGCGTGGGCCGCCCGGGCAGGCCGCTCGAAGTCGCGGAGCTTCTTGGTGGCCTGGTAGCCGACGGCCTGGTGCTCGCCGAGACCGCCGCGACCTTGTCGCGCGACGCGAGCCTCTCCACTGCCGATCGTCATCCGCTGGTCGTGATCGCCGACCGCAAGCTCAAGTCCGCCGCGCCGCCACATGGCGCACTCGACCTGGAGGCGTTGTGCCAGTGGCTCGCCGGGCGGCTGAAGATGGAGTACCGGCACATCGATCCGCTGCGAGTCGACTTCTCGCGCATCGGTGACGTGATGTCGGGCACCTACGCAAGCCGCTTCAGGATCCTGCCGCTGGAAGTGGGCGCAGGCGAGGTGGTGATTGCCACCGCGCAGCCGTTCGTCACCGAATGGGCAACCGAGCTGTCGCATACGCTGCGCAAGGAGGTCCGCACCGTCCTTGCCAACCCGCTGGAGCTGCAGCGCTACCTGGTCGAGTTCTTCAGCCTGGCGCGCACCATCAAGAGCGCGCAGAAGAACGGCGGGGGCACCGTCCAGAACAACTTCGAGCAGCTGGTCGAACTGGGGCGCAGCGGCAAGAGCTTCGACGCCAACGACCAGCACATCGTCACCATCGTCGACTGGCTCTGGCAGTACGCGTTCGAGCAGCGCGCGAGCGATATCCACATGGAGCCGAGGCGCGACCTGGGCGTGGTCCGCTTTCGCATCGACGGGGTTCTGCACAACGTCTACCAGGTGCCGCCCGGCGTGCTGGCTGCAATGACGAGTCGGATCAAGCTGCTGGGGCGGATGGACGTGGTGGAGAAGCGGCGGCCGCAGGACGGCAGGATCAAGACCCGCACGGTCAGCCGGCCGGGAGATCGAGCTGCGCCTGTCGACGATGCCGACGGCGTTCGGCGAGAAGCTGGTGATGCGGATCTTCGATCCGGACGTGCTGGTCTGCGACTTCGAGGAACTCGGCTTCACCAAGGATGACCTCGCGCGCTGGACGAAGATGACGTCGCTGCCGAGCGGCATCGTGCTGGTGACCGGTCCGACCGGCTCCGGCAAGACCACCACCCTCTACACCACGCTCAAGGAACTGGCGACCGAGGAGGTCAACGTCACCACGGTCGAGGATCCGATCGAGATGGTCGAGCCGAGCTTCAACCAGATGCAGGTCCAGAACGGCATCGACCTGACCTTCGCCGACGGCATCCGCGCGCTGATGCGGCAGGATCCCGACATCATCATGGTCGGCGAGATCCGCGACCTGGAGACGGCAGAGATGGCCATCCAGGCGGCACTCACCGGGCACCTGGTGCTCTCGACGCTGCACACCACTGATGCGCCGAGCGCGGTGACGCGGCTGCTCGACCTCGGCGTGCCGGCCTACCTGCTCAACTCCACGCTCATCGGCGTGATGGCGCAGCGCCTGGTGCGCACCCTGTGCCGCCACTGCAAGACTCCCGACGGCGACATTTCCGAGGATGCCTGGAACGACCTGATCAGGCCCTTCAAGGCGCCGCGGCCTGCGCATGTCTACCGGCCGGTCGGCTGCATGGAATGCAGGATGACGGGCTATCGGGGACGCACCGGCCTCTACGAGATCCTCGTCACCGACGAGAAGGGCCGGCAGATCCTCACCGATCAGCCCGACCTGCTGGCGCTGCGGCGCCACGCGATGAAGGCCGGGATGCGGCCGCTGCGGCTCGCAGGCGCCATGCGCGTCGCATCGGGACTCACCACCGTCGACGAAGTCATCCGCAACGCGCCGCCGATCGAGAGCTGAGCGGCAAGCCTCGGCTCCAAACGCCTTCTCGAGGACCGCTACTGCCGTTGTGCCCCGGCCTGCGCGTGAAGCTGGTGATCTCGGCCGGGACGGCCGAGCGACGTCCCCGCCATCAGCGTGTCAGGTCGCGCATGGCGCGCTCGAGCCCGGCAAGCGTGACCGGATACATCCGGTTCGCCATCAGCTGCCGGATCACCGATATCGACTGCCGGTATTCCCAAACCCCCTCGGGCTCGGGGTTCAGCCAGGCGTACTTGGGGAAGTGTTCCGCCAGGCGCTGCAGCCACACCGCGCCCGGTTCCTCGTTGTTGTATTCGACGGAGCCGCCCGGCTGCAGGACCTCATAGGGACTCATGGTGGCGTCGCCGACCAGGACCAACCGGTAGTCGCTGTTGAACTTGCGTAGCAGGTCCCACGTCATGAGCCGTTCGGCGTGCCGGCGGCGGTTGTTCTTCCACACGAAGTCGTAGACGCAGTTGTGGAAGTAGTAGAACTCGAGGTGCTTGAACTCGGACTTGGCGGCGGAGAAGAGTTCTTCGGTGCGGGTGATGTGGTCGTCCATCGTGCCGCCGACGTCGAGCAGCATCAGCACCTTGATGGTGTTGTGGCGCTCGGGGCGCAGCCGGATGTCGAGAAAGCCGGCGTTGCGTGCGGTCGAGGTGATGGTGCCGTCGAGGTCGAGTTCATCCTCGGCGCCTTCCCGCGCGAAGCGCCGCAGCCGCCGCAATGCGATCTTGATGTTGCGCGTTCCCAGTTCGACTTCGTCGTCGTAGTCGCGGTAGGCCCGCTGCTCCCAGACTTTCACCGCCGTACGGTTGCCGGCGGACGGCCCGCCGACCCGGATGCCTTCGGGATTGAAGCCGCCATTGCCGAACGGCGATGTCCCGTTGGTGCCGATCCACTTGCTGCCGCCTTCGTGGCGGCCCTTCTGCTCCTCGAGGAGCTGGCGCAGTCGCTCCATCAGCTTGTCAAGGCCGCCCATGGCTTCAATGGCGGCCTTTTCCTCGGCGGTGAATTCGCGCTGGAACTGGCGCTTCAGCCAATCGAGCGGCAGGTCGAGTTCGATGCCCGGGACCGATTGGATGCCCTTGAAGTACGCGCCGAAGGCGCGGTCGAACTTGTCGAAGTTGCGTTCGTCCTTGACCAGCGCGGCGCGCGAAAGGTGATAGAAGTCGTCGATGGAGCGGCCGATGACGCCCTTGGACACCGCCTCGAGCAGCATCAGGTATTCCTTCACCGACACCGGCAGCTTGGCAGAGCGCAGGTGCAGGAAGAAGTCGATCAGCATGTCGCTCGCCCCATGGCATTTCGCATGATGTCGATTCTATTCGCCGCGTGGGTCACTTGCGCTGCATTCCCGATCCGCCGGGCGCGACCGTCACCGGCGGCACCCAAGGACATTCCGGCTCGAATCTGCCTGATAGCAGTTCGTCGCGATAGCGCGGGAAAGAGCGTGGCTCGATGTCGGCCACCGATTCCAGCCGATAGATCCCCCAGCCGTGCGTGCCCGTGACCGGCTTTGGCCATGTCTGCCCGCTGCGCAGCGAATCCAGCATCTCCAGGGTCGCCTTGGCCCAGCGGCAACTGGCGTGCGTGCCGAGGTCGCCGCCTTGGACCGCGCTCTCGGCATGGATCGAATGCTCGCGGGCCAGGTCCTCGAAGCGGGCGCCGCTGCGGATCCTGGCAATGAGGTCGCGGGCCTTGTCCTCGGTGGCCACCCGGATATAGCGCACTCGGTAGAGCCTCATGCCGGCCAGGCTGGCGCGGTAGGCGTCGTACTCCTTGCGCAGGGTGTCGTCATCGATGATCGGGCCTGCCGCGGCCGGCGGCGGCGAGTCTCGGACAGCGCCGGGCGCCTGGACGGTCTGCGGCTGTGCAGCCTCGGGCGCCGGTGCGCTCTGCAACGCGTGAGCGGGCTGCGCCGTCGGATCGGCTTGCGCTCGTTGTGGCAGCAACGGCAGCGCGAGCAGCGCGATCGCCGCTGCCAGCATCGACCAACCGCATGGGCCCGCCACGGCGAATCAGGCGCGCGAGAGCCGGAAGGCGAGGTTGTTGCGCACGGCGGGCCACTCCGGCGCCAAGATGCTGTACACGCAGGTGTCGCGCAGGCTGCCGTCGGGCATCACCTGGTGGCTGCGCAGGACACCGTCGAGCTTCGCGCCGAGCCGTTCGATCGCGCGCCGGCTGGCGTGGTTCATGAAGTGCGTGCGCAATTCGACGCCGATGCACTTCAGGGACTCGAAAGCATGCGTGAGCAGCAGCAGCTTAGCTTCGGTGTTCAGCGCCGTGCGCTGCACGCTCAGCGAATAGAAGGTGTGCCCGATCTCGAGGCGGCGGTTCTCGGCGGAGGTGTTGAAGTAGCGGGTTGCGCCGATCACCCGCCGGTCCTCGGCTCGGCGGATCACGAACGGCATGGCGCCGGCGTCATCGCGCTGGCCAAGTGCGGTCGCGATCCAACCCTCCACCGCTTGCGCAGACGGCACGCTGGTGTACCAGAGCTTCCAGAGCTCGCCGTCGGCCGCCGCCGCGGCGATCTCGTCGCGGTGCGCGACGCTCATCGGTTCGATCAGGACATGCTTGCCCTGCAACGTGACCGGTTCGATCCAACGTGCCATTCACGCTCCCTGTCTTGTTTCCGTGCCGGCCTCGTGCCGTGTCAGCGGTTGTGCCTTGCCATGAAGACGAGCCGCTCGAACAGGTGGATATCCTGCTCGTTCTTGAGCAGGGCGTCGCAGGCGCTCAACCATTCACTCCAGCGCTCACTCAAGGGGTCGCGCATTCTCGTTCTCGGTGTCGCGTACAAGCCGAACATCTCCGACACGCGGGAGTCGCCCGCGGTCAAGCTCATCGGGCTGCTGCAAGCGGCCGGTTCCGAGGTCTCCTACCACGACCCGCACGTTCCCTCGTTACGTGAGAACGGCGTCGTATTGAGCTCCTCTCCCCTCGAGCCGGGATCGCACGACTGCGTGGTGATCGTCACGGACCACGCCGGAATCGACTACGCGCAGGTCGTGGAAGAGGCAGCGCTCGTCGTCGACCTGCGGAATGCCACCGGCTCGAACGGGAAGGGCTCGGACAAGGTCTGGAAGCTGTGAGCGTCCGGGTCGGCGTCGCCGGCTTGGGGCATTGGGGACCAAATCTCGCGCGCAACTTCGCCGAGCTGGCAGAGCTCACGTGGCTGTGCGACTCGGACCCGGGGACGCGCGACACCGCCGCGGCTCGCTATCCGCAGGCGCGCTGGACCGAGAGCTACGACGAGATGCTGGCCGACGACGCTCTCGACGCGGTCGTCGTAGCGACCCCGGTCCCGACGCATTTCGAGCTCGCCCGCCGCGCACTGGACGCCGGGAAGCACGTGCTCGTCGAGAAGCCGCCTGCAATGGTCGGAGCGGAGATGGAAGAGCTGCTGGCGCTCGCAGAAGCACGCGATCTCGTCCTGATGCCGGGCCACTTGCTCCTCTACCACCCCGGCGTCAAGCGGCTGAAGGAGATGATCAGCGCTGGCGAGCTCGGCAAGGTCCTCTGCGTCTACGGCAACCGCCAGAACCTCGGGATCATCCGCTCGAACGAGAACGCCCTCTGGTCGCTGGGAGTGCACGACCTGTCCGTGATCCTGCACCTCCTGGACGAGGAGCCGGAGCAGGCGATCGCACTCGGGCGCGACTTCTTGACCGACGGCGTCGAGGACGTCGTCTTCTGCTACCTCCGGTTCCCTTCGGGGAAGATCGCGCACATGCACCTGTCGTGGCTCGATCCGCACAAGATGCGGAAGATCACCGTCGTCGGAACCGAGAAGATGGTCGTGTTCGACGACATGGAGCTCGAGCGGAAGATCACCGTGTACGAGAAGGCTCCCTGGAGACCGTCCGACCGGTACGGGGAATGGCAGACGCGGACGGGCGACATCTTCAGCCCCCGTATCGCGAGCGACGAGCCGCTCAAGCTCGAGTGCCGGGAGTTCCTGCGACTCGTCCAGGGCGAGGGAGATCGCCGCAAGGTCGCCGAAGACGGGGCACGGGTCGTGCGTGCGCTCGATCTGCTGACCACCTCACTCCGTGGAAGCTGAGGTCCACCCCAGCGCGACCGTGTACCCGGGGACGGTCCTCGGGTCGGGTGCGAAGGTGCTCGAGAACGCCGTCGTGGGGAAGCAGCCGGCGCTGTCACCACGCTCCACCGCAAAGCGCGCGCCCTTACCTCCGACCGAGATCGGCGAAGGCACGATCGTCTCGACCGGCGCGATCGTGTTCGCCGGCTCGCGCGTCGGCGCCCGGGTCATCCTCGGGGATCAGTCGTGCGTCCGCGAGCGAGTCACGATCGGGGACGACGTCGTTCTCGGGCGCGGCTCTCTGGTTGAGAACGACACGGCCATCGGGGCGATGACGCGAATTCAGGCGGAGGCCTACATCACCGCCTACTCGACGCTCGAGGAGCACGTCTTCATCGCACCGTGCGTCGTCACCACGAACGACAACTACATGGGCAGGACCGAGCAGCGCCACGAGCTGATGAAGGGCCCGACGATCAGGCGGGGCGCGCGGGTCGGCGGCGGCGCTGTCCTCTGTCCCGGCGTCGAGATCGGCGAAGAGGCCTTCGTCGGAGCGGGCGCAGTCGTGACGAAGGACGTACCCCCGCGTACGATCGTCGTCGGAAACCCTGCCCGCGTGTTACGCCAGGTCCCCGAAGAGGAGCTCCTTTGACAGGCGAAGCGGACGCCTTTAGGGATTTCGCGACCGGAATTCGCGGCTCGCGAATTCCGGTCTTGCGCACAAAAAGCGCTGCTCAGCCCTTGACTATGGTCAAGCGGTAGCGCGTGATGCCGGGGCTCGACATTCGTACCTGCACGTAGTACGTCCCCGCCTTGCCCGCACGATGCGAGAAGTACTCGCGCGCCGCGGGGCGCGCGGAGATGCGCGCGCGGAAGCGGAGGTCGCGCACGTTCCCGATCGATCGCGTCTTGGGGAGCCAGAGAGCGAGGCTCAGGTCGGCACTCGCATCGGCTCCGGTCAGGCCGACGTACATGCGCTGGCCCTTCCGCAGCTTGATCGCGTAGACATCGTCCTGGTCGTCCCAGAAGTCGAGCTCGGCGTTGAGGCGACGGTTCGAGCCCGAGACCGTGTACGCGCGGGGGCCCGCGTCGTCGTTCGCCTCGAAACGGTCGCCGGAGGGGAGTGGCTCGATCGCTGCTGCGACCGCCGCGGCGACGTCGAGCCGGCCCCAGCCGGAGTGCTCGTCGCGCCCAGGAAGGCACGCCAGGCAGCCGGTCGCGGGCGTCAGATCGACGGCGGTCCGCTGCAGTAGCGCGGTCACCTGCTCGGGTCGCAGGAGAGGACGCAGGCCGAGGACGAGCGCGGCTGCCGCGGAAACCTGGGGAACGGCGAACGAGGTGCCCTGCGCGACGCGGTAGTCCTCGGGACCGCAGCTCGAGTACCCCTGCTCGGAGCACGCGGGGAAGCGCGCGGTCAGCGGCCTCGGGAAGATCGAGAGAATCTTCTCGCCAGGCGCCGCGAGGTCGTTGTAGACCTTGTCGCGGTTCGAGAACTTGGGGACGCCTCCGCTCTCCGAGATCGCGCTCACCCCGAGAACGTGAGGCAGCGCGGCGGGATAGCTCGCGTAGTGCCACGGGCTCGTGGGCGCGAGGTCGTGGTTGCCGACGGCCGCGACGACGACCACACCGTTCGAGACGGCGTACGCCACCGCGTCGGCTTCGAGCCGAGAGAAACTGTCGCGCTCGGGGTCGAGAGGGTCGCGGATGCCGCCGAGGCTCATGTTGATGACCCGTGCGCCGCTCTCCACCGCCCAGCGAATCGCCTTCGCTTCCGCCTCGATCGGGATCGCACGCGAGGGCGTGACGACCTTCGCGACGATGAGTTCCGCAGAAGGCGCGAGCCCGGCGATGCCGATGCCGTTGTCGACACCGGCAGCGATGAGCCCGGCTACGAAGGTCCCGTGCCCCAGCGCGTCGACGCGCGCGGAGCCGCCGACGAAGCTGCGGGCGTCGAGAATCCTGCCCGCGAGCTCCGGGTGCGTCGCGTCTACGCCGGAATCGATCACCGCGACGGGTATTCGCTCGAGCGCGGGCAGGGTCAGCCACGGCTCGTAGAAGCGGCTCTGGGTCAGGTACCACTGGCGCGACACGAGCGGATCCGTCGGTGTGAAGGCGAGCCGCCTGGAGCGGAGCGGCTCGATGTAACGAATGCCTGCGATCCCGGCGAGCGATACGCCTGCCGGGACGTCGGTGACGAGGGCCGGGATCGATCCGAGTCGCTCGGGGCGGGAACCCGTCCTGCGCTCGACAGCGGCCGCGACGGCTGCCGCATCGGCTCCGCGCTTCAGGCCGACCGCGACGCGAGCGGCGTCCGCGGCGCCGGGTGCGGCGAGAAGTGCTCCCATGGCCGCCGCCAGGAAGAGGGCGCGCAGTCTCACGTCACTCCTACCCAGCCACGTCCAGAACGGCGGTGACACCTTCGGCGTAGCCGCCGGTCGCTGGAACTCGAGCGCGGTACTCGCCCGGCAGCAGGCTGAGCTTGGCGCGGAACGCTCCACTCGGGTCAACGGTCGACCTGGCGATTCGCTTCCACGTCGTGCCTTCCCGGCGCTCGACGGAGACAGTCGCCCCGGAGAGCCGCGGCCGGACCGTGCCGGAGAGCGTCATCGGCTCGGCGCCCAGCGTGAGCTGAACGCGGGGAGCGACCTGGACGAGAACCGCTGGAGAGGCGGCGCCCGCCACTTCGATCCGATACCGCAGGGTCCGCTCGGGCTTGACCACGATCGAGGCAAGCCCGCTCGTCTCCCGCTGAAGCGGCCCGACTTGCGTCCAGCTCGACCCTTCGGGCGATGAGACCAGCGTCGGTGCAGGGAGGGCACGAGCGATACCGCCGAGACGGAGCGGCGAGCTGAAGACGGTCGTCTCGCGCGGCTGGTCCAGGCGCAGCACGCCGACGGTGATCCACGTCGAGCGCAGGCCGAGGCTCGTTCGCAACAGGCCCGCAGTCACCGTTTCCGGACCTCCGTCCGTCTGCACGGTCAGCGAGCGCAGGCGGCCGGACGCAGTGGGCACGCCGACCGCGTCCAGAACCCGTCCATCGAGCCCCAACTTGGACTGCAGCGTGCGGGCGCCGAGCAGCTCGGGCCCCCAGCGGTGGTGTGGGGACGCCTCGTCGTACGGGTCGGGACGAGACACGAGATAGGGCACGGGCGTCCCGAAGACGTCTGCGGCGCTCGCAGTCTTTCCGCCGGACGTCGAGAAGTAGTAGGTCGTGGCGACACGGCCGCCGTAGACGACGACCTGGCCGCTCGTCGCGCGTACCGCCTCGGAGGTCCTCGTCGTCTCAGCCGCGACGCCGCGGTAGACCTGACTTCGAACGTCTGAGTAGAGGTCGAACGGCTTCCCTTTGACGAGGCTCGCGAGGGCGTACGAGCGCGCGGCGACGGCCTGGGCCTTGAGCGCTTCGAGCGGCCAGCGGTACGGCATCTCGCCGGCGATCACGCCCTGGACGTAGTCCTCGAGCTTCACCATGTTGATGACGCGGAGGAACGTGCCCCGCACCGCCAGCTCGAGCTTTCCGCGATACGCGAGCCCGTCGAGCGAGAGCGGGGCTTTCTTTCCTGGACGGACGACGAGAGGGCCTGGGACCCTCAGGGGGCCATCGGCCGTCGGCAGTGAGAGCTTCGGACGGAGCACGAGCGGCCCGGCAGGGAGCTTGTGGACGGTGCCGGTTCGATCGAGGACGGTAAACGGCACGGTCGAGGCGATCGTCGTCGTAGGCGCCGCCTCGGTGAGGAGTACCCGGACTTCAGTCGTCGGCGCAGGGCCGAGCTGCGTGCCGGTGTAGTAGTGCGCGAGGATCTCGTCGTACGACCGGCCGGCGTTCGCCATGCCATACGCGCCGTACTGGCTCATGCCGACGCCGTGGCCCCAGCCTCTCCCGGAGATCACGAAGAGCGCTTCGCCTGGCGCCGACGCGGGTGGGGCAGGTTGCGCCCACGCCGAGACGGAAGCCGCAGCCAGCGCGAAGAGAACCGCAATCACGGTCAGG
Organism: uncultured Actinomycetes bacterium; assembly: GCA_963789655.1. GTDB lineage: Bacteria > Actinomycetota > Thermoleophilia > Gaiellales > Gaiellaceae > GMQP-bins7. The sequence goes on along the minus strand of CAWBLH010000009.1, from coordinate 124,102 downwards.
AAGCGCACAGCGGAGGACCAGGCTAGCGACATCGCGGCTCTTTTTTATCGGCGCGAAGTCAAGATTCCGCTAACACGACTTCCCCGCACGAGGGGCGAGGCAAGCCTCGCCCCTACGAGCGCCAGGAGGTCTCTTCGACGGGCGCGCGCTCCTTGAGCGGCTCCCACCATTCCCTGTTCTCCGCGTACCAGGCGACCGTCGCGGCCAGGCCTTCCCGCCAGCCGTGCGCCGGCTTCCACCCGAGCTCTTCGCTGATCTTCGTCGCGTCGAGCAGGTAGCGGCGGTCGTGGCCGGGGCGGTCGGGGACGATCGTCTTCAAGCTTGCGGGCTTCTCCGTCAGCTCCAGGACGAGATCGGCGATCTCCTCGATCGTCGCCTCTGTGCCGGAGCCCACGTTGTACGTCTCGCCCTCAGTGCCCTCTCGGAGCACGAGGTCGATCGCCGAGCAGTGGTCGAGGACGTGCAGCCACTCGCGCTTGTTCTGCGTCGAGGCGTACATCGGGAGCGGCTCGTCGTCGAGCGCGTTCGTCGTGAAGAGCGGAAGCACCTTCTCCGGGAACTGGTAGGCGCCGTAGTTGTTCGAGCAGTTCGTGATCGTGACGGGCAGCCCGTACGTCTCGAAGTAGGCGCGGACCGCGTGGTCCGCTCCCGCTTTGGACGCGTTGTACGGCGTCCGCGGACGATACGGAGACTCCTCCGTGAACACCTCGTCCGAGTCGAGCGCGAGGTCGCCGTAGACCTCGCACGTCGAGACGTGGTGGAAGCGACCGGCGCCCGCCGCGCGGGCGGCCTCGAGCAGCGTCTGCGTGCCGAGCACGTTCGTTCTGAAGAAGCGGGTGGGATCGACGACGGCCAGGCTGTTGTGCGACTCGGCCGCGAAGTTGACGACCGTGTCGATCCTCTCACCGCGAAGTGTCGTCTCAGCCAGCTCTCGGTCGCAGATGTCCCCCTGGACGAAGACGATTCGATCCTCGACCGACGAGAGGTTCTCGCGATTGCCGGCGTAGGTCAGGAGGTCGTAGGCGACGACGTGGTCGTCAGGATGCTGCTCGAGCCAGTAGTGGATGAAGTTCGAGCCGATGAAGCCCGCGCCGCCGGTGACGAGAAGTCGCATCGCGGAACAGGCTAGAGGTTTGATGCGGGCTAGATCACTTCGAGGCAGGCACGAAGACCTTCGCGCCAGTGAGGAAGCTCGGGCGCGCCTGCTCGCTCGCTCCGCAGGATCGCGTGAGCCGGACGCCGAGCCGGCCGCCCCAGTTCCGCAGTCGAGACGCGGCGCACTCGGCAGTCGAGCCCGGCTTCCTCGAATATCGCCTCCGCGAAGTCGGCCCAGGTGCAGTCGCCGTCCGCCGCCAGGTGCCAGATGCCACGGGCGGAGTCGCCGTCGACGAGCTCACGGACCGCCGGCGCGAGATGGCCGACATAGGTAGGACAGCCGCGCTGGTCGTCGACCACTGAGACCTCGTCGCGCTCGCTGCCGAGGCGAAGCATCGTCCGCAGGAAGTTGTGCCCGGTCGGGCCGAAGAGCCAGGAGGTGCGGACGATCCAGGCGTTCGCGCCCGCCGCGGCTTCTCCGTGCAGCTTCGTGCGCCCGTACGCGGAGATCGGGTTCGGCCCGTCCGACTCGACGTACGGCTCCCCCTTGGAGCCGTCGAACACGTAGTCGGTCGAGAACGCGACGAGCGGCGCTCCGAGCGCAGCAACGTTCGCCGTCCCTCCGACGTTCACCGCCGCCGCGCTCTGCGGATCCGCCTCGGCGCCGTCGACGTCGGTCCAGGCGGCGGTGTGCAGGACGAGATCGAAGTCACCTTGTGACACTGTGTCACTAGGTGGGCGGGAGACGTCCCAATCCTCGTGGCTCAGAGCCACGAGGTCGTCGTCCACGAACGCATCCCGGAGCGCCCGGCCGAGCTGGCCGCCGGCGCCCGTGATCAGGACGCGACGGCGGCGTCCCGCGCTGACAGGGTCGGTGAGCTCGTGCTCCATAGGCCTGCGACACGCGGGTCGTTCCAGGGGATCGTCTGCTCGTCGGGGTCGGCAGGGTCGTACTCGGCGGTCACGTGGTAGCAGAAGAGGATGTCCGTCAGCGCCTCGAAGCCGTGGCCGTGGCGGCCGGGGATGTAGAGGGCGACGCGGTTGTCCTCCCCGATGTCCTCCGTGTACGTCTCCCCGCTGGCACGGTCGAGCACGACGACGCGAGCCATCCCCTGAAGGCACGCGAACAGGTCGTCCTGCCCTCGTTCGTGGAAGTGGAGGCCGCGAATGACCCCCGCCCGCGAGAACGAGACATTGGTCTGCGGCATGCGCGCGGTCAGCGCGCTGTCCCGGCGCAGCTCGCAGAACCAGCCGCGCTCGTCCTCGTGCACCTGCAGCGGGACTCGCACCAATCCCTCGATCACTTGTTGGCTCCGGTCTCGTCGATTCGCCGGCCGATGTCCGCCAGGTGCTGCCAGTGCTTCCCGGCGTCTTCCCACCAGCCCTCGACCTCGTTCGCTTCGAGGCGTCCCTCGGCCGCGTAGTGCCGGTTCACGTCGGTGATCTCGAGCTCGCCGCGGCTCGACGGCTCGAGCCGAGCGATCACGTCGAACACGTCTGGCGGATAGCAATAGAGACCGACCACTGCGTGCGACGAGGGCGGCGCGTCGTAGCGCGTGTCGACGACACCGGCTTTCTCGACGATGTCCGTGACTGCGCCTCCGACTCCGTAGAGGACGACGCCGAAGTTCTCCGGATCGTCCACCTCCTTGACGAAGATCCGCGCACGCTTCCCGTCCTCGGCCCACTCCCCGAGCGCCGCCGACTGCGCGAACTCGAAGATGTTGTCCCCGAGCACGACCACAAGGGGAGCGCCTGCCGCGAAGTCGCGGGCCATCCCGACGACCTGGGCGATTCCGCCGGGCTCCGTCTGCACCTTGTACGTGAGGTCGACTTCGAGAATCGGATCGCCGCCGCCGCGCGGCGCGAGCCGGCCGTCGCCGAGGAGGTCGATCATCTGCCCCGCGTGCCCCTTGCCCGTGACGAGGAGAACGTCTCGGATCCCGGCGAGCTGGAGCAGCTGGAGGGGGTAGTAGATCATCGGCCAGCTCCCGACCGGGAGCAGATGCTTGTTGGAGACGCGCGTGAGCTCGCCGAGGCGCGTCGCCTCACCGCCGGCGCAGATCAGGCCCTTCGGCTGCACGCGCCGGATGCTAACGGTGGGAGAAGCGGGGTCTGGCTGAAGCCAGACCCCGGTCAGTCGGCGCTCGCCGCCGCAGGAACCCTGCGCCGGTGCTCGCCGAGCGGCGACGGCTCGACGCGGACGATGCGCGCGAGGCCCTCGGGCAGCCACCAGTTCCACTTCCCGAAGAGCGCCATCGCGCTCGGGACGAGCAGCGCGCGGATGATCGTGACGTCGATCAGGATCGCGGCCGCGAGGCCGAAGCCGAACTGCTGGAGACCGACGACCGAGCCTGCGATCAGGCCCATGAAGGCCGCGAACATGATGAATCCCGCCGCTGTGACGAGGCGGCCCGTCTTCGTGAGGCCGAGGACGACCGCCTGCTCGTTGGTTGCCCCGTTGTCCCACTCCTCCCGCATGCGAGAGACGAGGAAGACCTCGTAGTCCATGGAGAGGCCGAAGAGCATGGCGAAGAGCATCACCGGGATCCAGGCCTCGATCTGGTCGAAGCCGATCAATCCGATCCACTCGCCCGCACCCCATTTGAAGACGATCACGAGCAGGCCGTATGCCGCCCCGATCGAGAGCAGGTTCAGGATGATCGCCTTCAGCGGTAGCACGATCGAGCGAAAAGCCCTCATCAGCAGGAAGAACGTCGCCAGGAGCACGGCGAGCACGAGCCACGGGAACCAGCTGTACGTGAGGTCGATGAAGTCCTTCCCTCCTGGTGGCCCGCCACCCGCATACACGACTGCGCTCTCCGGGAAGCCGGCGGCGGGAATGATCTCGTCGCGCAGCCGGTCGACGAACGCGAGGCTCGCCGAGTCCCCGTAGTCGTGCGCGCCGACGACCTCGATGTTCAGGTAGCGCCCCGTCGAGTCCACGTGCTGCGATGTTCGATCGACGCGGATCGCCGCGACTTCCGGATCGGCGTCGAGCCCACGACCGAGCTCCGCCAGCGCGCGCACGATCTCCGGGTCCTCTACACCTCCGGCTCGCGCCGGTGTCGACGACGATCGCCGAGGGGGCGGTTGCTCCCGCCCCGACCGCCTCGCTGAGGATCTCGTACCCCTGTATGGCTTCGAGATCGCGCGGGATCCCCTCATTCGACCCAGGCCCGAGCTCGAGTGTCAGCACCGGAAGCATGAGCAGGATCAGCAGAGCTGACGTCGAGCAGAACACCAGCTTCGGATAGCGCATGATGAAGCGCGCGAGGCGAGCCCAGAACCCGCGCTCGTGATCGGCTCGATGGTCGAGCCAGCTCGCCGGCAGCAGCCGCACGCGGTCGAGCGGCCTCCCGACGAAGGACAGGAGCGCCGGCAGAAACGTCACGGCGGCCGCGACGGAGACGGCGGGAATGATCAGGCCGCCGACCCCGAATCCGCGGATGAACGGAAGGGGCATGAAGAGCAGCAACGCCAGGCCGATTGCTACCGCGGTCCCGCTGAAGACCACCGCGCGGCCGGCGGTCGACATCGTCTTCACGATCGCCTCGTCACGCGCCGACCCGCGCCGCAGCTCCTCCCGATAGCGGTAGACGACGAGGAGCGAGTAGTCGATCGCGATCCCGAGCCCGATCAGCGTGACGAGGTTCGTGAGATACGTCGTGAGCTCCATGAAGTTGGCGAAGACCCAGACGATCCCGAGCGTCGTGGGGATGGTCACGACCGTGAACGCGAACGGGAGGAGGAAGGCGAGCGTCCCGAAGGTGAAGATCAGGATGAGAAGGGCGATCGGAACCGCGATCAGCTCACCTCTGGCAAGGTCGTCGGCCAATACCGGGTCGAGGTCGTACTCGATCGCCGCCTGGCCGGTGACGTAGACCTCCGCCCCGGCGAGCCCGGCCACGGCCTCGCGCATCTCGTCGGTGCGCCCCTTCGAGTCCGCGGGCTCGAGGTTGGAGACGATCTGCGCGACGACGACATCTCTGGAAACGGCTGCGACCGAGACGAGACGGCCGGTCGGGAGCTCCTCGGCGGCCTTCTCCGCCGCCGCCCGCACCTGCGGCACCAGCGCCGTGGCGGCCCCGTCGGTGAGGGCGACGACCGTGAACGTCCCGGTCGAGCGCTGCCGGAACTGGTCTTCGAGAATCTGCTCGGCCCGGCGGGTGTCGGTGCCGGGGAGCGTGAACCGGTTGGTCAGAAGCTCTGAAAGCTGCGTCGAGGCGAGACCGCAGAGGCCGAACACCACGATCCACGCTCCGAGCACCAGCCAGCGGTGCCGAAGCACGAAGCGGGTGAGCCCTTCCATCTACCCGCGTCTACCTGCGCGTACGTTCTCGCCGTGCCCGCCACTCTGCGCGAGTCGCTGCCTTACGCCGCCTGACACCCGGCACAGCACGCACTGCGGCGATCCATACGTACGCGATGGCTGCGAAGAATCCCGCGATGAGGGTTAGCAATCGCCTGGGGTGGAGAAGATAGAACAGGACCCCGCGCACCCGCGCGATCGTAGCCGACATACTTCAAGCCGAATCGAAGGAAAGGTGGGACTGCACATGGCCAAGACGAAGGACAAGGCCGAGGCGATGCGCCCGTACATGAAGCGCGCAATCGAGGATCCCGAGATCCGGGAGGATCTCGTTGCCGCGTTCGCAGCCGCGCGCGAGCTCTACGAGCAGGTTTCGAGGGGCGACGGCGTCAAGGGCAAGGCCGAGAGGGTCTCCGGGAAGGACTTCCAGAAGGAGCTCCAGCGGCTCGTCTCCGACATCTCGGACGCCTCCGACCGCATCCGCGAGGGCGACAAGAAGAGCCACAAGGCTCGCAACGTCGTCCTGCTGACGGGCGTCACGCTCGGGGTCCTCTACAACCCGTGGACCGGGCAGGCCACGCGCGACTGGATCATGGAACGCGTCGCGGGCGGCAACGGCGACGGGTACGAGGACTTCGGCGACACGATCACGAGCGAGACGACCGACCTGCCCGACAACGGCGGAGGGCCGGACGCGTAACGCGCTAGACCGGAATCCGCGTCAGCGGATTCCGGTCTGACGACGGTTGGTGAGCGCCCTTTCGAGCGCTCCAGGCACGAGGCCGCTGGTCGACGCGATGTCGTCGGACTGGAGTAGCACCGCTCCCGGCGGCGGAAGCGCGGTTCCCCCGGGACCAACGGGCACATAGATCCGTCCCGCCGCGAAGGCGATGTCCTCCGCGCGCCGCCAGGCGATCAGGATGGGGTACGGAGCGACGACACCGTCGTAACCGAGTCCTCTCATGGTCGCCGGGTGGATCTCGAAGTGGACGTGTGGCGACCCGCCCTCGGCGTCACCGGTGTCGCCGACGAAGCCGATCACGTCGCCGGCTCTCACGCGCTTGCCCTCGATCGCAAGAGGCGAGTAGGCGGAGAGGTGCGCGTAGTAGAACTCGTTTCCGGAGTCGTCGCGGAGCCAGAGCCGAAAGCCGCCGAGCTTGATGAAGCCGACCGTGTGGATCGTGCCGTCGGCTACTGCGAGCAACGGAGCGCCGGCCTCGGCAAAGATGTCCTCGCCGTGGTGCCACCCGCCGGGAATCCCCGGTCGGGGAGCGCCGAAACTGTCCCCGAACGAGGCCGTCCCGTACACCGGGAACACGTAGCCGCCGGCGGAAAGGCGAGCCGTGACTTCTGGCGATGCGAGCACGGGGCCTCCCGGAACCGACCCGGCGGTGTCGGGCTCCGGCGCCGTGGGAAGCGTTGGTTGAGTCGGCGTCGGGCGCGGCGTCGGCTCTCCTGGAGGCCGGGACCGCGCGGGCACCTGGGCGACCGCAACCGCCTCCGCCCGGCCGATGAGGATCTCGCTACCGGCCGGGAGGCCGCCGTGAGCTGCGGTCAGCGTCACCCGAAGGGCAACGGTTGAGCCCTGCGCGCCCGGTGGGTTCGCTCGCCGGCTACCGCTGTCTTGCGCGAGCACCGAGAGCACGCCCCAGTCCTCGAGCGACGCGGTCGAGTCCGGCGCCGCGGAAACGTCCTGCCCCAGCGCTCGCAGCCCGCGAACCGCTGACGCCTGAGATATCGGCTCCGGCGGATCGCCGGCTCGCCCCGGCCGTGATCGACGACGTGACCTGCGCAGCGGCGACCTCGCCGGCGAAGAGCGAGAGGGCGACCGCCTCTGCGGACGACTGCGCCGTCGCCGCCTCACCGGTTTGTGCGGATACGGTCGCGCGAGACCGGCCGAGGCTCACGATCGAGCCGTCATCCGGGTACTGGAACGACTGCACGTCCGCGCTCAGGTTCGTGGGCCACGTGAGATCGCCCAGCGACACCGTCTCGCGTCCTGGGACTGTGATTCGCACCAGCGTTGCACTCGCGCCGGTGACGGCGCTCCGTGGCGGGGGAGCCGCGGCGGCGAGGGTCGCGCACACGGCCACCGCCACACCGGCGAGCACGACGGCGCGGATCACGACGAGTCAGGGTAGCGCGCCCGCTCGCGAGTGGCACTCCACACGAGCTGCGCCGCGACTGCGAAGAGGAGCACCGCAAACAGCCTGCGCAGAGTCGTTTCCGGCAACGAGGTTGCGATCCTGGCTCCCACCTCGACACCCGCCAGCGAGGCGACCCCGACGAACACGGCAGTCCGCACTCGGAGGTTTCCGTAGCGTCGCTGGTTCGCCGCCCCGACTGCGACGGTCGGGAGGATCGCGAGCAGCGATGTCGCCTGCGCTTCGATCTGGCCGAGGCCGAGCGCGACGAGCGTCGGCACGAAGAGGATGCCTCCACCGACGCCGAAGAGCCCCGACAACACCCCGGCGGCCAACCCGAGGGCAATCCCGAGCACGATCGTGGACGTCGTCACGCGACGAGCAGCCAGGTGCCGACGCCGACGAGCAGGACGGCGAAGCCGTAGGTCAGGCTCCGAGTCGTGATCCGCTGCTGCAAGGACGTTCCGAGAAACGCCCCCGCGGCCGCGGGGAGACCGACCAGCGCCGCGTAGCCGAGGTCTACCTCGCCGCGGAAGGCGTAGACGAGCGTCCCGGCGAGCGCGGTGATGGCGATCGCCCCGAGTGACGTCGCCGTTGCGACCCGTTCCGGTAAGTGCGCGAGAACGATGAGCAGCGGTACGGCGATCAGGCCGCCACCGACGCCGAAGAGCGCGGAGAACACCCCGGCCACGAGGCCGATGACGATCAGGCGCACAATTCGTATCGTATGGAGAGGTGGGGACTGTCCTCGTCCGACTCGGTACGACGATCGCGCTCGTCTCGGTTGCGCTCGGGATCGCCGCGCTCTCTGCGGGAGGCGCCCCCGCGAAGCCGACGGCGCACTATGTCGTCAACGTCGATCCGCGTCTCTGCCCTTCGCCTCTCTGCGGCGGTTACTGGGTCTCGCTGGCTAATCGCTCGCGCACGCGTTGCCACGACGGTGTCCAGCGGGCACGCTGCTACGTCGCGTCGGCGTGGCCCGCGAGCCGCAGGATCGAGGACGGCGCGCTCGTGCGGGGCGGAATCGCCGAGCAGACGATCCAGGGCTTCGGGCGCCTCGGCCTGCTCATCGCGACCGACGTGCGCAACCCCGTCGGTCCGACCGAGTCCGGCTCCTTCTTCCGGCTTCGCGAGCTCGCCGTACGCTGCATTCGCGACCCGTGCTTCTCGATACGCGCGTCTCGGCTCAACGGGCGCCTCACCGTGATGCTCTCCGGAGTCGACCTGACCGAGACGAAGCTGGCGAACGAGGAGAAGGTCGAGGCTCGCGCTCTTCAGCGACGGGCTCTTCGCCGCCGGCCGCATCGTCCCGACCGACGTCGGCGGTCGCGTGTTCCACGCGTCGCGGATCTACCTCAGAGCGTCGAAGCCTCGCGCCTGAGGACGTCCCAGGCCGTCCGCACGTCGTCCTCGGTCGTGCGGAAGTTCCCGATCGCGAGCCGGAGCGCGTAGCGGTCGCCGAGACGCGCGTGGGAGAGGAAGACCTCGCCGGACGCGTTCACCCGTTCCAACAGCCGCTCGTTCTCCTCGTCCGACCCGTCGCGCCGGAAGCACACGAGCGAAAAGTGCCGTGGAGCGACGACCTCCCACCCGGGCTCGTCTCGAACCCACTCTTCGAACAGCGTCGCGAGCCGGACGTGCTCTCGTATCCGCTCCTCGAGGCCGGAGCGCCCGAAGCAGCGGAGCACCGCCCAGAGCTTGAGCGCGCGGAAGCGCCGTCCGAGGGGGATCGAGAGCTCGCTGAGGTTCACCGCGTCGTCGGGTGACTGGAGGAACTCGGGAACGAGGCTGAACGTCCGCCGGAAGTCGTCCGGGCGACGCGTCCAGAGCGCAGAGCAGTCCATGGGCACGCCGAGCCACTTGTGCGGGTTCACGCCGATCGAGTCGGCCCGCTCCCAGCCTTGGAAGAGCGGTCGGAGCTCCGGGCACACAGCCGCGGAGCCCGCGTAGGCAGCGTCGACGTGGAGCCAGACGCCTGCTGCCTCGCACGCGTCGGCGATCGTGGGTATCGGATCGATCGCCGCGGCGCCTGTCGTCCCGATCGTGGCGATGACGGCACACGCATCCTCGAGCTGGAGCAGCTCGGGACGCATTCGGAACTCGTCGTCGACCGGAACCTTGCGCAGCTCGAGCTCGAGCAGCTTCGCGGCCTTGTCGGCGACGGAGTGCGCGTGCTCGGAGCAGAGGACGACGCGTCTTCCCGGTCGGGTGGCCCGTGCGACCGCAAGCGCCGACAGCACTCCCGTCGAGGCGGTGTCCTCGATGTGACCGTGGAGCCCGGCCGGGAGCCCGAGAAGCTCCGCGAGCCACTCGAGCGTCACCTCTTCGAGCTCCTGGAGCGCCGGCGACGTGCGCCAGAGGATCCCGACCTGGTTGAGCGCGGCGATCAGCAGCTCTGCGAGGACCCCCGGCTCCGAGGCGGTCGTCGCGAAGTACGCGAAGAAGCGGGGGCTCTGCCAGTGCGTGAGCCCCGGAGCCAGCACAGTGTCGAGGTCTCGCAGCACGGCGGAGAACGGCTCCGGATCGTCCGGGGGCGAGGACGGAAGCGCTGCGCGGATCTCTCCCGGCTCAACCTGCGAGAGAACGGGTAGATCGTGGGCGCGCTCGAGATAGGACGCTACCCACTCGACCGCGGCCGCTCCGTCCTCGCGAAACGATGAAGGGCGAGGCAAGCCTCGCCCCTACTTCCACTTCTCGATCTGGGCCCACGTCCGTGTGTTCAGCACCTGCCCCTTCGTCAGCCACGCGCGCCGCGCGAGGCCGACGCCGAGCTCGGCATGCGCGAGCGCGGTCGTCTCATGGGCATCGGTGGTGATCGGGATGAGAACACCCGCTTCTCCCGCCAAGCGTGCGTGCGTGTCCCGCATGTCCAGCCGATCGGGCTGCGAGTTGATCTCGAGCGCGGTTCCGGTTGCCGCGGCTCGCTCGACGATTCGCTCGATGTCCACGTCGGCTCCGGGCCGGGTCAGGATCCTGCGACCGGTGAGGTGGCCGATGCAGTCGACGTGCGGGTTGTCGATCGCGCCCAGGATCCGCTCCGTGGGATCGCGATCGAACGCGGTGTGGATCGAGGCGACCACCCAGTCGAGCTCGGCGAGAACCTCGTCGTCGACGTCGAGGGAGCCGTCCGCTCGGATGTTGACCTCGATCCCTCGCAGGATGCGGAACGGCCTCACGCGCGCGTTGACCGCCTCGATCTCCTTCCACTGCGCCTCGAGCCGCCGCTCTCGCAGGTAGTGGGAGTGATCGGTCAGGCACAGGTACTTGTATCCACGCCCTTCGGCCGTCGAGCGCCATCTCCTCGATCGAGTTCTTCCCGTCGGAGGACCAGTTCGAATGGCAGTGCATCTCGCCGCGTAGGTCTGAGAGCTGGACGAGCTCGGGTAGTACGTGGTCGCGAGCAGCCGCGAGCTCTCCGTCAGATTCGCGTAGCTCCGCGGGGATCCAGTCGTACCCGAGGTACTCGTAGAGCTCCTCTTCCGTCGCGTGCGTCACGACCTCGCCCGTCTCGACCGTCGTGACTCCGTACTCGGAGATCGAGAAGCCGCGACGCTGCGCGTCCTCGCGTAGGGCCACGTTGTGATCCTTCGACCCCGTGAAGTGCTGGAGGACGTTGCCGAAGCACTCGGGCGGCACGACCCGGAGATCGAAGCGAAGACCGTGGTGCCCCACGACCGTCGCCTTGGTCGCCCCGCGTGCCACGACCTCCGAGACCCAGTCGGCCTCACAGAACGCCGCGATGAGCGCCTGCGGTTCGGACGACGTCGCGATGAAGTCGAGATCCCGAACCGTCTCCCGGCGTCGGCGGACGCTTCCCGCCTCCGACACTGCGATCGCCGCGTCATGCGCGGACAGCTGCTCGACGATGTCGTGGACTGCGGGGAGCGCCCGACCGAGCAGGCCACGGTCCTCCCTCGGGGCCTTGCGCCCCGCGCCCGCGGCGAGGGCCGCCAGGATCTTCTCCTCGCTCTTCTGCCCCATACCGGAGAGCCCGCGCAGCCGCCCGTCCTCGGCGGCCGTCTTCAGCCCGTCGAGCGTCGTGACGCCGAGCTCGGTCCAGATCCGGGCCGCCGTCTTCGGCCCGACGCCCGGCAGGCGCAGGAATTCGACCACGCCGGCCGGCACCCTCTCGCGGCGCCGCGTGAGCGCGTGCATCTCCCCGTCGTTGGCGATCTCGACGACCTTCTGCTCGATCGTCTTGCCGATCCCGGGGAGATCGGTCGCCCGCCCCGCGAGCGCGAGCTCGGCCACGGGCCCGGGCGTCTCGCGAATCCTCGTCGCGGCCCGGCGGTACGCGATGACCTTGAACGACTCCTCCGCCAGGATCTCCGAGATGTCCGCGAGGAGGTCGAGCTGGTCGGCGATGTCGGCGTTCCGGGGCAACGTCTTCGCCATGCGGCGATGATACGGACGTGTAGCGCGGGGGAACCCCTGGTTCCCCCGCGAACCCCCTCCTCTGATGGCCGACCAAGCGCACACGTCGACGAGCAAGCCTCGAGCCGTCGTCTGCCTGCCCACCTACAACGAGCGCGAGAACCTGGAGGCGATGGTGCGCGCGCTCGGAGAGGTCCTGGACACGGCTCGGGACAGCGTCCTGGTGATCGACGACGAGTCGCCGGACGGAACCGGTGAGATCGCCGACCGCCTCGCCGGGGAGCTGCCGTGGGTCTCCGTGCTGCACCGCGCGGAGAAGGAAGGGATCGGGCCTGCGTACATCGCAGGGTTCCGTCACCTGCTCGCGGGCGATACCGAGCTCGTGCTCGAGATGGACTGCGACTTCTCGCACGACCCGAGCGACGTGCCGAGGCTGATCGCGGAGGCGAGTGACGCTGACCTCGTGCTCGGCTCGCGCTACGTCCGAGGTGGCGGGACGGAAAACTGGGGGCTGGTGCGACGGTTCGTTTCGCGGGGCGGGTGCATCTATGCGCAGGTGCTTCTGGGCGTGCGCGTCCGCGACCTGACCGGCGGCTTCAAGTGCTTCCGGCGGACGGCGCTCGAGGCGATCGACCTCGACGCGCTCTCCGCGCACGGGTACGCGTTTCAGATCGAAACGACGTATCGCGTCTTACGGGCAGACTTGCGGGTGCAGGAGATCCCGATCCGCTTCACGGAACGAAGGGCGGGCGCGTCGAAGATGACCGGCGCGATCGTGGCAGAGGCGATCTGGAAGGTGCCGCTGCTGCGGATGCGGGCGCTGTTCGGCCGCCTCTAGGACTTGGGGTCAGGCTTCAGCCTGACCTCGGTGTCGGGTGTTCGCTCTGAGCGGCAAGCGCCAAAACCCAAGACCGGGGTCAGGCTGAAGCCTGACCCCAGCGCTGCCCATACCCTGAGCGCATGAAGGAGGTCACCGACGCAAACTTCGCCGACGAGGTACTCGCTTCCCCCGTGCCCGTGATCGTCGACTTCTGGGCGCCGTGGTGCAAGCCGTGCAAGGCGATCGAGCCGCACCTCGCCGCGATCGCCGAGGAGCGCGAAGGCCGAGTCCGGCTCGCACGCGTGAACGTGGACGAGAACCTCGGCGTTTCGGGACGCTACGGCGTCCTCTCCCTGCCGACCGTGATGCTGTTCTCGAGCGGCGAGGCGCGAACGACGATCTTCGGTGCACACTCGCGCTCGCACTACGAGCGCGCGTTCGAGCAGTTCCTCGACTAGCGGAGCTGCTGCGACACTTGATTCCGTGGCGACCGACGTCGCGGCGACCTGGGCCGACCTGCTCGAAGGCGAGGAGATCGCCTACGCCGGAGTCGAGGCCGCCCGCGACGCATCGAGCGAGCCGCTTCCCGACGACCTCGACCCGCGCGTTGCCTCCGCGCTCGGGGCAAGTGGCGTCACGTCGCTCTACCGCCACCAGGCCGAGACCTGGGAATCAGCGCAGCGCGGGGAGCACGTCGTCGTCACGACCGGGACCGCATCCGGAAAGTCGCTTGCGTTCAACCTGCCCGTCCTCGACGCCATCGCGCGGGAGCCGAAGACACGGGCGCTCTATCTCTACCCGACGAAAGCGCTCGCCCAGGACCAGGCGCGGGCGCTCTCCGAGCTCCGGCTGAAGGGGCTCAAGCCCGCGATCTACGACGGCGACACGCCGGGCGAGCAACGTTGGCAGATCCGCAAGTGGTCGAACCTGATCCTCACGAACCCGGACATGCTTCACGTCGGCGTCCTGCCCCATCACGACCGCTGGGGCGACGTGCTGCACAACCTGCGCTACGTCGTCGTCGACGAGGCGCACGTGTACCGCGGCGTGTTCGGCTCGCACGTCGCGAACGTTCTTCGTCGGCTGCGCCGGCTCGCGCTGATCTACGACGCCCGTCCGCAGTTCCTGCTCGCGTCGGCGACCATCGCGAACGCCGGCGAGCTGGCAGAAGCGCTCACCGGCGAGCCCGCGACGGTTGTCGAGAGCGACACCTCTCCGAAGGCGGAACGCGAGGTCGTCATCTGGAACCCGCCGCTGCTCGATCCGGAGCTCGGCCTCCGGGCGAGCGCGCTCGGGGATGCGTCCCGACTCATGTCGCAGCTCACCTCACGCGGCCTGAGGACGATCTGCTTCGCCAAGAGCCGCAAGGCGGCAGAGCTGATCCACCGGTTCACGGTCGACCGGGTCGACACTGCCACGGCGAGCCGGCTCGCGCCCTACCGCGCCGGCTACACCGCGGGACAGCGGCGCGAGATCGAGCGACGGCTCGTCGAGGGTGACCTCCTCGGCGTGACTGCGACGGACGCGCTCGAGCTCGGGATCGACATCGGCCTGCTCGACTGCGCGATCTCGGTCGGCTTCCCTGGCACCGTTGCGTCGCTGCGACAGCAGTGGGGACGCGCCGGTCGTCGTAGTCGTGGCCTGGCTGTGCTCGTCGCGAGCGAGGACGCCCTCGACCAGTTCTTCGCGCGCGAGCCGGACGCCCTGCTCTCGCGGCGGGTCGAGGCTGCGATCGTCGACCACTCGAACCCGCGGATCCTCGATCCTCATGTGCTCTCGGCTGCGTTCGAGGCGCCGCTCGACGACGGCGACGCGGCAACGCTCGGTGAGGACGCCCTGCGCCGGGCCGCAGAGCTTCCCGGAGCTCGAGCACACGTCCGCCGGCTTCGTCTGGAAAGGCCGTGACTACCCTGCGGCGCGCATCTCCCTGCGCTCGGGAGACGGCGAGGCGTTCACGGTGGTCGACGGCACGACCGGCTCTCTTCTGGGGCTCGTGGAGCGCGAACGCGCGTACTCGACCGTGCACGAGGGAGCGGTCTACCTCCACCTCGGGGAGCAGTACCTCGTCGAGCAGCTCGACCACGACGGTCGGGTCGCGGTGGTCGTCCCCGCGAGTGTGGACTGGTACACACAGGTCAAGAAGGAGACCGAGACGACGATCGAGGAGGCCGAGCGGGTGGAGCGACGCCTCGGGCTCGAGCTCAGCTTCGGGCGGGTATCCGTGTCCGAGCAGGTCGTCGGCTACGCGCGGAAGGCCGTGCGCGACGGCTCGACGATCGACGTCGTCCCGATGCTGTTGCCCGAGACGACGTTCGAGACCGAGGCGATCTGGTTCTCGCCCGAGCCGGAACAGCTCGCAGGGCTCGAGCAGATGCCCGCGCTTCTCGGGACGCTGCACGCGGCCGAGCACACGCTCATCGCCCTCCTGCCGCTCTGGGCAATGTGCGACCGCTGGGACATCGGCGGGCTCTCGACGAACGTCCACTACCAGACCGGGCGACCCACGATCTTCGTCTACGACGGGCACTCGGGAGGCATGGGCCTCACCGCTCGTGGGTTCGCGAGCTTCGAGGGGTGGGTCGAAGACACGACGCGGCTCCTCCAACGCTGCCCGTGTACGGCGGCTGTCCTTCCTGCGTCCAGAGCCCGAAGTGCGGGAATCTGAACGAACCGCTGGACAAAGCCGGCGCGCGAACCTTGCTCGAGCGCATGTTGTCGGTGGAGAACCGGGGTCAGGCTGAAGCCTGACCCCTGGCGCCCGCGAGGAGGGGTCTGGCTTCAGCCAGACCCCGGTGGAACGCTGTCGATTTCGCGCAACTTCGATCGTCGTCGTGATGGAATCCCCGAAAAGGAGGTCGCGATGCAGGTGATGGCACTGATCTACGGCGACGCGTCGCGCTGGGAGGCACTCTCGGCGGACGAGCGGGAGGCCGTTGTACGCGAAATACCGGACGTTCTCCGACGACGCCGAAAAGGCCGGGATCGTGCTCGGTGGAGCCGAGCTCGCCTCTACCCGCGACGCGACGACGGTGCGCGTCCGTGACGGCGAGACCCTCGTGACCGACGGTCCCTACGCCGAGGTCAAGGAGGCGCTCGGCGGGTACTTCCTCTTCGAGTGCGAGTCGATGGACGAAGCGGTCGAGTACGCCGCGAAGATCCCCGGAGCCGAGCACGGCGCCGTCGAGGTGCGGCCCGTCTACGTCGACCCCAACGCGGAAGGAGCGGCGTCATGAAGTACGCGATGCTGGTCTACGGCGACGACTCCGCATGGGTCGATCTCTCCGACGAGGACAAGGCCGAGCTTCGGGCTCAGGAGATGCCGCGGTGGCTGGCGCTCTTCGACGAGCTGCAAAAAGCGGATCCGAACCTGACCGGGTACGAGCTCGACGGCAGAAGCACCGCGAAGGTCGTTCGCGTGCGGAACGGAGAGCGAATCGTCACCGACGGCCCGTTCACGGAGACGAAGGAGGTCGTCGGCGGCGTCTTCGTCGTAGACCTGCCCGACCTCGACGAGGCGATCCGTCTCGCCGCCATGATCCCGACCGCAGAGCACGGCTCGCTGGAGATCCGGCCGCTGGTTGGTTGAGCTAGCGAGCGTGACGGTCGAGCAGGTCTTCAAGGAGGAGTGGGGCCGTGCGGTCGCAATCCTCACCCGCGTCCTCGGCGATCTCGAGCTGGCCGAGGACGCCGTCCAGGACGCCTTCGCGACTGCGCTCGAGCGCTGGCCCCGAGACGGCACGCCGCGAACTCCGGGCGCCTGGATCGTCACGACGGCCCGCAACCGTGCGATCGATCGGATTCGCCGAGACAAGGTCTTCAGGGAGAAGGCCGCGCTTCTCGCACGGCTCGAAGAGCTTCCGGCGGAAGAGGAGGAGATGAGCGCGATTCCCGACGACCGGCTCGCGCTCGTCTTCACCTGCTGTCACCCCGCCCTCGCCGCGGAGAGCCGGGTCGCGCTCACGCTGCGCGAGGTCGGAGGCCTGACGACCGGCGAGATCGCGCACGCCTTTCTCGTCACCGAGCCCGCCATGGCGCAGCGGCTGGTGCGCGCGAAACGGAAGATCAGAACAGCGGGAATCCCATTTCGCGTTCCGCCAGATCACCTGCTGCCGGAGCGGCTCCGCTCCGTTCTCGCGGTGCTCTACCTCGTCTTCAACGAGGGCTACGCCGCCACTGCGGGGTCCGATCACGTCCGCGAAGACCTGTGTGACGAGGCGATACGGCTCGGCAAGCTCCTCGCCGTCCTCATGCCCGACGAGGCGGAGGTGCTGGGACTGCTCTCGCTCATGCTGCTCCAGGACTCCCGCCGCACCGCGCGAACCGGCCCGGACGGCGAGCTCGTGCTGCTCGAAGACCAGGATCGCACGCTCTGGAACCAGGATCGCATCGCTGAGGGGATGCGCGTGCTCGGTCGGGCGGCGTCGCTCCGGCGGGTCGGCCGCTATCAGCTCCAGGCGGCGATCGCCGCCGCACACGCGGAGAACCGGCCGTGGAGCGAGATCGTCGTGCTCTACGACCGCCTGCTCGAGCTCGATCCTTCCCCCGTCGTCGAGCTCAACCGCGCGGTGGCGATCGCGCTCTCCGGTCGCCTCGACGAAGGGCTCGCGCTCGTCAACGGCCTGCGAGATCTCGAGGGCTACCACCTGCTGCACGCGGCGCGTGCCGACCTCCTCCGTCGGCTCGAGCGGCCGGACGAAGCGGCGGAGTCGTACCGGAGAGCCCTGGAGCTGACCTCGAACGAGGCAGAGAGCCGCTACCTCGAGCGGCGCCTACTCGAGGTGACGTAGGGCAGCGTCGACCACCTCGACGGGAGTCCCTGCGACCTCGATCCCTTCGACCTCGGGAGCACCCGCGAGCGCGACGACAGGACGGCCCAGCCGGCGGGCGAAAGCCATCTCGGCCAGCGTTCCCCACTCGCCCCCGACCGCGATGACCACGTCCCCGGAAGCGGCGACGGCGAGGTTCCGCGCATGGCCGATGCCCGTGACGACGACATGATCGGCCCACCGGTTCGCGTCCTCGCGCCGCTCGCCCGGAAGAATCGCGATCGTCACTCCCCCGGCCGTCTTCGCGCCACGGTGGGCCGCAGCCATGACCTCGCCGAGCCCGCCGGTCACGACCGTGCACCCGCGCTCCGCGAGAAGCCGGCCGATCTCCTCCGCCGCGGCTTCCCACTCCGGACCGCTTCCGACAACGGACACCTGCGGCGCCATCAGCGGAGCGCGCGCAGGGCCTTCGTCAGCGACTGCTTCCCGTCGAGCACGCCCGCGTACAGGTCTCCGTCTCGCGCGACGCGGTCCAGCACGGCTTCCATCGTGAACGAAGCAAGGTCGAGCCCCGGCACGACTTCCTCCCAGCGAAGAGGCGTCGAGACCGGAGCCCCGGCTCGCGGGCGCACCGAGTAGACGCTCGCGTTCGTGGCGCCCTGTCTGTTCTGGTTCGCGTCGACGAGGACACCGCGACGTTTCTTCTTCGCCCACTCCGTCGTGACCAGCCCCGCGTGCGCACGAGCGAGCGCTCCCGCGACGATCGAGGCGAACTCGCGAGCCTCGGGGAAGGTGTGGCGCCTCGCGATCGGCACGAGGATGTGGATCCCGCGTGAGCCCGACGTCTTCGGGTATCCCTCGAGCTCGAGCAGATCGAGTGTGTCCTTGACCAGTTGCGCAACGGTCACCACGTCCTCGAAGGACGCTCCCTCCGCGGGATCGAGGTCGAACATGACCCAGTCGGGCCGCTCGGGCTTGTCCGCACGCGACGACCAGGCGTGCATGTCGATGCAGCCCATGTTCGCCATCCAGAGGAGAGCCAGCTCGTCGTCGACGAGCGCGTAGTCGATGACCTTCTTCTCCCCCTCGCGCGTCGACGCAGGGAAGGGAGCGCGCTTGATCCACGCCGGCATGTGCGATGGAGCCTGCTTCTGGAAGAAGTGTTTTCCCTGCCAGCCGTCGGGATGGCGCCTCATCGTGAACGGCCGATTGCGCAGATGCGGCACGAGCACCTCGGCCACGTCTCGGTAGTACGAGATCAGGTCACCCTTCGTGATTCCCTCCTCCGGCCAGAACGGCTTGTCCAGGTTGCTCAGGCGGAGCTCACGGCGCCCCTTCTTCACCACCGACGGCAGCGGAGTCTTCTCCTTTCGCACCTCGGAGGCCGGCTTGTCCTCCCTCACGCCCATGTACACGGGCGCGCGGAGGCGGCCCTCCCGCGTCCACTCCGCGAACGCGACCTGAGCGACGAGCCGCGGCTCGACCCAGACGACGTCGGACCGCCGAACACGCGGCATCTTCGGCGTCTCCACGAAGGGTGAGTCCTCGCGCACGAGCGGTTTCAGGAGCCCGAGCAGCCGTGTGATCTCGCGCTCGTTGAACCCCGTGCCGACATTTCCCGCCCAGCGCAGGCCACCCGCTTCGTGCACGCCGACGACGAGCGCGCCGAATCCCGCCGACCTCCGACCCTGTCCCTTCGTGTAGCCGGCGATCACGACTTCCTGGTCCATTCGCACCTTCAACTTGTGCCAGTCCGCGCTCCGCGTGCCGGGCTGGTAGCGCGAGTCGAGACGCTTGGCGACGACGCCTTCGAGCCCCTGCTGCTCCGCAGCGGCGAGCAGCGCATCCCCGTCGTCGAACTGCGGCGAGACGACGATGCCTCCACGCGAAGGGTCGATCAGGCGCCTCCAACTGCTTCCGGCGCTCGACGAGCGGCAGCTCGATCAGCGGCTCCGAGTCGAGCTCGAGCAAGTCGAAGACGACGAGGACGAGCGTGCCCGAGCCGTCCTGGAGGAGCGAGAACCTTGCGCCGCCCGTCTCGTCGAGCGCGCAGATCTCCGCATCGAGGACGGCGTCCGCCGAGCGGGTTCCGAGCTCCGCAGCCCGGGCGGCTGGACGAAAGCGCTCCGTCAGATCGTTTCCGTTCCGGCTCGTGAGCGTCGCCTGACCACCAGAGATCGTCACGAGCGCGCGGAAGCCGTCCCACTTCGGCTCGTACACCCAGCTCTCTCCACGGGGCAGGCTCTCGGACGACGTCGAGAGCATCGGCGCGTACCTGCTCGTCGCGGCCGTCGCGCCGTCCTTGCGGAGCAGCAACCAGTTCTTCGGATCGCCGTCGAGCTTGGCGGGCACGAGCGTCCAGACGCCGTCCAGCCGCTCGCCGTCGAGCCGGACGGTGAGCCCTCCGTTCCGCTTCTCCTCCAGCAGCTCGTAGGTGCCGCGATCCCAGATCTCAACGGTGCCGGCGCCGTACTCGCCGGCCGGGATCGTGCCCTCGAAGTCGCCGTACTCGAGCGGGTGATCCTCGACGTGAACCGCGAGATGCCGTTCACCGCGCCGCAGCGGGACGCCCTTCGGCACCGCCCAGCTCGCGAGCGCACCGTTCCGCTCGAGACGGAAGTCGTAGTGCAGCCGGCGCGCGTCGTGGCGCTGGATGACGAAGCGCGGCTCCTTGGAACGGCGCTTCTTCGTGCCGAACGGCTCGGGCGTCTTTCCCGGTCGGCGTTTCCGGCGATATTCGTCGAGCGTCACCTGTGGATTGTCGCCATCAACGCAACACGTTCTTCACCAACTGGATCTGAAAGACGAAATATCCCTGCTCACGAGGTGTTTCGAATAAGGGGATAAGCCTGTGGAGAGTGTGGATAGTCGTTGAACTCGGTTCAGGGCGACGCCGCAAGGCTTCATCCCGGATCGCGTTCCTACGCGGACGCGAGGACGCCCATCACCCGGTACTTCTCGCGGCGGCGGCGGCGGCGCTCGTCGGGATCCAGTGACTCGATCTCCTCCAGAGCCTCGAGGATGCCCGCTTCCAGAAGCGCGGCAGCTCCGTCTGCATCCGTGTGAGCGCCGCCCTCCGGCTCCGCGACGATCGCGTCGACGACACCGAGCTCCAGGCAGTGCGCGGCGTCCGGCTTGAAGGCCGCGGCGGCCTTCCGTGCCTCGCCGGCGTCCCTCCACAGAATGGCGGCGCAGCCTTCCGGCGAGATCACCGAGTAGATCGCGTGCTCCTGCATGAGAACCCGGTCTGCGACCGCAATGGCGACCGCGCCGCCCGATCCGCCCTCCCCGATGATGCACGTCACCGTGGGAACGGAGAGCCGCACCATCGCGGCCTGTGACCGCGCGATCGCGCCTCCCTGGCCGTGCTGCTCGGCCGCGACTCCGGGATATGCGCCCGGCGTGTCGACCAGGGTGACGAGTGGAAAGCCGTGGCGGTCGGCAAGGGACATCGCGCGCATCGCCTTCCGGTAGCCCTCCGGGTAGGCCATCCCGAAGTTGCGCTTGGTGCGCTCCTTCAGGTCGCGGCCTTTCTGGTGCCCGACGAGAACGATCGTCTGCCCGGCGAGCTTGCCGAGCCCGGTGACGATCGCCTGGTCGTCGGCCCGCCCGCGATCGCCGTGGAGCTCGAAGAAGTCGTCGAGGATCCGCTCCACGTAGTCGAGCGTGTACGGGCGTTCCTGGTGGCGCGCCAGCTCGACCGACTTCCAGATCTCCTCCGCGCTCGGCTCCTCCTGAAGACGGTCGAGCTGGTCCTGGAGGCGCTCCAGCTCGCCACTCAGCTTCGTGCCACGGAGGAGCTTCATGCCGGCGAGCTTACTGAGCCGCTCGCGCAGCCGCATTTCGGCCTCGCTGGGCACTACTGGCTCCTTGAAGAGGCGGAGCAGGCGGGAAAGGGTCGGACGCAGCTCTGACCGCGGAACGATCCCGTCTACATGCCCGAACCGGTAGTTCGACTCGGCGAGACCGAAGTCGTCCGGGAGCTTCTCTCGAGTCGTCTGGGCGACAACGCGGGGGCCGGCGAAGGACATCAGCGCTCCGGGCTCTGCGACCACCACGTCGCCCAGGCTCGCGAAGCTCGCCAGCACGCCGCCCGTGGTCGGGTGCGTCAGCACGGAGAAGAGCGCGCCTCCGGACTCGTGCAGCTCCTCGATCGCGCACACGGTCTTCGGGAGCTGCATGAGCGCGAGGATCCCCTCCTGCATGCGGGCGCCTCCCGAAGCAGAGACTGACACGAGAGGAACACCTGCCTCTCCCGCGCTATCGCACGCGCGGGCGAACTTCTCCCCGACGACGCTGCCCATCGAGCCGCCCATGAACGCGAAGTCCATGACGGCAAGCCGACACTCCTCCTCCTCGATCGCCGCCCTCCCGCAGACGATGGCGTCACCGAGGCCCGTCTCGATCTCCGCCTCGACGAGCCGCTCGGCGTAAGGACGCAGGTCGAAGAAGCCGAGCGGGTCCGCCGAGCGAAGGTCGGCGTCCTCCTCGGCGAAGGAGCCCTGGTCGGCGAGCTGCTCGATTCGCTCCCGGGCGCGCACCGGGAAGTGATGCCCGCACTGAGGGCAGACGCGGAGGTTCTCGGCGAGCTCGTCGTCGCGGTAGTGCGAACCGCAGCCCGGGCACGTGTTGGGATGGGACTTCTCGGACCCGGACTCGGGCGCTCGCTTGGTCTCGACGGACACGTCGACCTTGCCCGAGTCCGAGGAAGACATGCGCTGGATCCTACGTGGTGGGCTCCACGAGTCAGAACTCGGTTCAGGACGACGCTGCGTCCCGCCCGACACACGGCTTCGTTCTGAATCGAGTTCTTAGAGGCCGGCCGACGCCACCAGGCGCGTCGCGACATTCGCGTTCTTCTCGGTTCGAAAATGACCGGTGACACCCATTCCCGCAAGCCGAGCGCGGATGACGGCCTCCTCGAGGATCGCCGCGATCTGCTCGACGCTGGGACCATCCGGCTCCGGCACGAGCACGTCGACGAGATGCGGATCGAGCACGTCGAGATCGAGGGCGACGTACACGGCATCCACGTCCGCGAGCGCTCGCTCGAGCGACTCGTCGATCCCGTTCTCGTTCATGTAGTCCCGCTCCGGCGGGTCGAGGTTTCTCGCCCCGACGAGCGCGACGTCCGCGGGCGAGACGACACCGTCGTCCAGGAGCATCCGCAGCGGCATGCCCCAGAGGTTCCCTGACGGAGACGACTCGGGCGTGTTCAGATCGCCATGCGCGTCGATCCAGACGACCGCAAGCCGACTTCCGCGGCTCGCAAGCCCACGGACCGCGCCAACGTGTGCGCAACAGCAGCCTCCGAGAACCAGTGGTCGCTCAGGCAGCATCGCCGCGAGCTCGGAAGTCTGTGCGTCGAGCGTCTCTCTCTCGACCACACCGGTGTCCGGGTACGGCAGATCGAGAACGGCGCCCTCCGCCACTGCCTCGCCTCCGGTACCCCAGGCCCGCGGAACCCGCACGAGGCCCGCCGCGAACTCTCGGCCGCACGCATGACACTCGTAGCCAGGGCCCATAGCGACCGCGGTGAACGTGCGGCAGTTCGGGCAGCGAGCGCGGAGGGCGCTCACGAGACCTGGTCGAGAGCGTCCGCGAGACCCGCCAACGAGGGCAGCGTCGCACGGGGCCGCTCGTCCTCCGGCTGGCCCTGCCGGTTGATCCAGATCGTCCGGAGACCGAGCTCGGTGGCGGGCTCGATGTCGTGGTACAGACTCTGCGCCACGTGGACATGATCCTCGGGGCCAGCGCCCGTCTCTGCGCGGAAGACCTCCCAGTGTCGCTTGGCCGGCTTGTAGGAACCGATGTCGCCGGCGACGATCGACGCGTCGAACGGCACGCCGATCACCTTCATGGACTCGTCCAGAAGGTCGCGGTCGGTGTTCGAGAGGATGGCGAGCTTCCAGCCCCGGTCTCTCGCCTCGGCGAGCGCCGGCCGCACGTCGTCGAACACCGGCCACGAGGGCAGCGAGCGCGCAAGGGCATTCGCCTCTCCCTCGGGAACGGCGAGGTCCTCCTCGCGAGCGAGGCGCTCGAGTGCCAGCGTGAGCACCGCTCGATACGAGGAGCCGGGCTTCGCAGCCTGGATCTCCGGCTCGAGCTCGTGGTAGCGGGCAAGAAGCCTGTCGGCGTCCTCGACCCCGAACAGGTTCTCGAGCTCGCCTCGAATCCCGCTGTTCCAGTCTACGAGCGTGCCGTAGCAGTCGAACGTCGCCCAGCGCTCAGCCACGGGTGAACCCTAGTCTCTGGACGGTGTTGGCGATTCGAGGCATGGCGCCGGAGGACTGGCCGGAGGTGGAGGCGATCTACGCGGCCGGAATCGCGACCGGCGATGCCACCTTCGAGACGGAGCCACCGGGCTGGGAGGAGTTCGACGGAGGTCGGCTCGCGCACTCGCGATTCGTCGCTACCGAGGACACCAGAGTGGTCGGCTGGGCGGCGCTGTCTCCCACATCGGCCCGGCCGTGCTACGCCGGCGTCGCCGAGCACTCCGTTTACGTCGCGGAGGACGCACGCGGGCGCGGAGTCGGCCATGCGCTGATGGAGCAGCTGGTTGCAAGCGCGGCCGAGAACGGGATCTGGACGATCCAGACAAGCGTCTTCCCCGAGAACACGAGGAGCCTGACGCTCCACGAGCGGTTCGGCTTCCGCGTCGTCGGTCGCCGCGAGCGCATCGCGGTGCTCCGCGGCGAGTGGCGAGACACGCTCCTGCTCGAGCTCAGGCTCTAGCGGCAGACGAAGTAGAGGCGCTCAGATCGCCCGGTCGGACGCGCACGATCCGCGTCGAAGACCGAGATGCGCGCGAAGCGATCGACGAGCGCCGACTCGATCTGATCGACGGGAAACGCCGCCTCGCGAATGTCCTCCGCGTGGAGCCGGTACGCCGAGCCCTCGACGTGCTCGAAGACCCTGACTTTCCAGTCGTAGGTTCCATCCTCGCCTTCCCGCACGTCGATGAGGAACAAGCTCTCGTCGTCGAACCACTGGATCCAGGGAGGCGCTCCTGCGAACGAGGCGAGCTTCCTCTCCGTGTTGACGTCGAAGACGAAGATGCCGGAGTCGGAGAGGTGCTCACGAGCGCGATCGAACACAGCCTCCCACTCCTCGAAGCGCACAAGGTGGTTGAGCGAGTCGAAGACACAGAGCACGACGTCGAAGCGCTCGCCGAGATCGAAGTGCGTCATGTCTTCGGCGAACAACCGCGCCTCCGGAACCTTCCGTGACGCGATGTCGAGCATGTCGCGAGAGAGATCGAGGCCCGCAACGATGAAGTCCGGGTGCAGCCGCTCGAGGATCGCGCCCGTGCCGCACGCGAGCTCCAGGATGGTCTTCGCCCTCGGGTTGTGCCTCTCGATCAGCGCGCGGACGTACGCGGCTTCGCGCCCGCGGTCGCCCATCACCTCGTCGTAGAAGGGCGCGAAAGCGGTGTAGCCCGTCACCCGCGCACGAAGACGCGCCCTAGGAGTCGTCCCAGCGGCGGAAGACAACGCACGCGTTGTGGCCGCCGAAGCCGAACGAGTTCGACACGCCGATCTCGACCTGCTCCTCGCGTGCGACGTTCGGGATGTAGTCGAGATCGCACTCCGGGTCGGGCGTCTCCTGGTTGATCGTCGGCGGAAGAACGCCGCGCTGGAGCGCGAGGATCGTGAACGTGGCCTCGACCGCGCCCGCGGCCCCGAGGCAGTGACCGGTCGCGCCCTTCGTGGAGGAGACCGGTGTTCGGGACGCTTTCTCTTCTCCGAGCGCGAGCTTGATCACTCGCGTCTCGGCGATGTCGCCGACCGGGGTCGATGTGCCGTGGGCGTTGATGTAGCCGACCTCGTCCGGGGTGATGCCGGCGTCGGCGAACGCCATCGCCAGCGCTCGGGCCGGGCTCTGACCCGTCGGGTCGGGATCCGACACGTGCGTGGCGTCGGACGAGAGGCCGTAGCCGAGCAGCTCCGCGTAGATCTTCGCCCCGCGCGCACGAGCACGCTCGAGCTCCTCGATCACGATCATCGATGCCGCCTCCCCCATGACGAAGCCGTCGCGCTCCGCGTCGAACGGGCGCGAGGCTCGCTTCGGATCGGAGTTCCGGCGCGAGATCGCGCGCATGGCCGCGAAGCCGGCGATCCCGACACGGGTTACGGGCGCCTCCGTGCCGCCGCAGATCATCACGTCCGCGCGGCCGAGTCGGATCGCGTCGAGCCCGTCGCCGAGCGCCATGTTCGATGCAGCGCAGGCGGTGCACTCCGAGAGCAGGGGGCCCTTCGTGCCGAGCTCCATCGAGACCCAGCCGGCGGCGAGATTCGGGATGATCTGGACGATCGAGAACGGATTGACGCGGTCGGGCCCCCGCTGATCGAGCACCTGGATGCAGGCCTCGAACGACTTCAGGCCACCGATTCCCGTGGCGACCGCGGCGCCGATCCGCTCGGGAGCGGCGGCGATGTCGAGCCCGGCGTCCGCCTCGGCCTGCCTCGCGGCAGCCAACGCGAGATGCGTGAAGCGGTCCATGCGCCGCGCGGACTTGAAGTCGACGTACTGCGTCACTTCGAGGTCCTTGACCTCGCAGGCGAAGTCGACGGGGAAATCGGTCGTGTCGAACTGGGTGATCTCGGCGGCGCCCGACTCTCCGGCAACGAGCCCTTTCCAGGTGTCCTCGACCGTGTTTCCGAGCGGGCTCACCATTCCGAGGCCCGTCACGACGACCCGACGTCTTCCATTCTGGTTGGCCTCGCTCATCATTCGCTACATCCCCAGCCCGCCGTCCACCAGGAGCACTGCGCCCGTGATGAAGGCGGCGTCCTCGGAGCAGAGGAACCGTACCGCGCCCGCCACGTCCTCAGGATCGCCGAGGCGTCCGAGCGGTGTGTTCTCGAGCATCGCGCCGGTCGCCTCGTCCGGGAGAACGTCGGTCAGCTGCGTCTTCACGTAACCCGGGCACCACGGCGTTCGCGCGCACGTTGCGGCTACCGAGCTCGCGGGCGAGCGACTTGGTGAACCCGATGATTCCGGCCTTCGACGCCGCGTAGTTCGTCTGCCCCCAGTTTCCTCGAAGGCCGACGATCGAGGAGATGTTCACGATCACGCCGGAGCGCTTCTTCATCATCCCGCGCACGGCCGCGCGCGACGTGTAGAAGCACGACGCCAGATTGGTGTCGATGACGGTGTGCCAGTCCTCGTCCGACATGCGGACTAGCAGCCCGTCGCGGGTCACCCCGGCGTTGTTGACCAGGACGTCGAGATCGCCAGCCTCCTCGACGAGCGAGCGTGCCGACTCCGGGTCGGAGACGTCGGCCTGCACCGCCCGACCACCGATCTCGGAGGCGAGCGCCTCGGCCTCTTCGTTTCCGGTCCGATACGAGACGACCACCGAAGCCCCCGCGCGAGCGAGCTCGGCTGCGATCGCGCGGCCGATCCCGCGCGAGGCGCCCGTCACGAGCGCGTTCTTCCCCTCGAGGGAGCAGAACGCGGCTGAGCTCACCGACTGAGCGCTTCCTGCGCGCGATCCAGGCTCTCGACCGTGTTCACCGAGATCGTCTTGACACCGCGGTCGATCCGCCTGACGAGGCCGGACAGGACGTTTCCGGGCCCGACCTCGACGAAGGTCGTCGCCCCGCCACGAATGAGCTCCGTGGCGGCTTGGGTGAAGCGCACCGGCGCGGTCAGCTGGTCGACGAGCAGGGCCGCGAGTCTTTGAGCGGGCTCGACCTTCGCGGTCACCGTGGACATGAAGGGCGCCAGCGGCTCGGTGAAGCGAACCTTGTCGAGCGCCGGCCGAAGCCGATCGGCCGCCCGCGCGACGAGCGGGCTGTGGAACGCGCCCGACACCTTGAGCTGAATCGCTCGTCGAGCGCCGAGGTTTTCGGCCTCGGCGCAGCACTCCTCGACCGCGTCATGCTCGCCCGAGATGACGATCTGGCCCGGGCAGTTGTAGTTGGCAGGCCACACACCCACGATCTTCCGGCAGAGCTTCTCGACCTCCTCGTCCTCGAGCCCGAGAATCGCTGCCATCGTGCCCGGGCGTTGCCGAGCCGCCTCGGCCATCGCGAGCCCCCGTTCGCGCACGAGCCCAATCGCCTCGCCTGTTCCCAGGGACCCGGCAGCGGCTAGGGCCGCGAACTCCCCGACCGAATGCCCGACGACCACATCGGGTTGCAACCCGCGCTCACGCATCGCGGCGAGGATCGCCAGGCACGTCGCCACGAGCGCAGGTTGCTGCACCTCGGTATCGACGAGATCCTCGAGTGGAGTCTCGAAGCACAACCGCTCCAGATCGAGCCCCGAGGCCTCCGAGCCGACGCGATACACCTCGCGAGCAGAAGGAAACGCGTCGGCAATGTCCTTGCCCATGCCCATCTCGAGCGACCCCTGTCCGGGGAAGCAGAACGCGATCTTCATCGGGTCCTCCCGTTGGTCCATTCGATGAGCGCCGAGCCCCAGGTGAGCCCAGCCCCCATCCCCGTCATCAGGACGAGGACGCCGTCTCGCAGACGGCCTTCCGCACGCGCGTCGGTGAGCGCGAGAGGGATCGAGCCTGACGAGGTGTTTCCGTACCGATCCACATTCACCACCGTTTTCTCCGGAGGAATCCCGAGCTTATCGACCGCATAGTCGATGATCCGCTTGTTCGCCTGGTGGGGAACGTAGACGTCGACGTCGTCTACGGTCTTCCCGCACTCGCCGAGGATCTGCTCGGCCGAGTAGACCATGATTCGCGTCGCGAACTTGAACACCTCGCGCCCGTTCATCTTGACGTAGGCGTCGGGGTCGTCGAAGTGGCGCGAACCGGAGCCGGGCAGCCACAGGTTCTCGCCGCCTCCCCCGTCCGCGCCGAGCTCGAACCCGAGGAAGCCGCCGCGCTCCACTGGCTCCATGACGACCGCGCCTGCGCCGTCGCCGAAGAGCACGAGGGTCGAGCGGTCATCCCAGTCGAGGATCTTCGAGAGCACGTCCCCGCCGACGACGAGGCTCCGCCGAGAGAGCCCGGACGCGAGCATCCCGTACGCCTGGGCGAGCGCATACACGAAGCCCGTGCAGCCTGCGAGAAGGTCGTACGCGGCCGCTTTCGGCATGCCGAGCTCGTCGGCGAGCAGTGCAGAGGAGGTCGGGAACATCATGTCCGGCGTCACCGTCGCGCAGATGAGCAGGTCGATCTCACCGGCCTCCACCCCCGCGTCCGCGAGAGCTGCCTGCGCCGCCGGGCGGGCGATGTCGGTGAGTGCTTCCTCCTTCGCGGCGATTCGCCGCTCACGGATTCCGGTTCGCTCGAGGATCCACTCGTCGGAGGTGTCCACCATCGAGGCGAGCTCATGGTTCGTCAGAACGCGCTCGGGAACGTGCGTCCCGAGGCCGGTGATCCCGATCCGCGCACCGGTCGCCCGACCGATCATCGCTCCACCGCGAAGGTCAGAGTTCCGCGGGCGGCGAGCTCTTCGCCGACGTGTGCCGTCGCCTTGCCGCGCCCGATCGGCCCCCGGAGAGCGTCGATCTCGCAGGTCAGCGTCAGAGTGTCCCCCGGAGAGACGATCCGCTTGAAGCGGCAATCGTCGATCCCCGCGAAGAACGCGATCCTCCCGCGATTCTCCTCCTCCACGAGGACCGCCACCGCGCCCGCCTGCGCCATCGCCTCGACGATCAGAACGCCAGGCATGACCGGGCGCTCAGGGAAGTGGCCGGGAAACCACCAGTCGTCTGCGTGCACGTCCCTACGAGCGACGACACGCCGGCCGGGCTCGAGCTCGGTCACCTCGTCGAGGAGCAGGAACGGGTCTCGGTGCGGAAGAATCGACTCGATGACGTCGCGTCCGAATGGAACGGAAGGCAGCGGAGTCACGAGGGCGAGTCTACTCGCCGGTCTCGGAGATCCTCCTCACGCGAACGACCGCCCGGCCTGTGTTTCCGGCGACATCGCGAGCGACGACACGGACTCGCCTCGCGGCTCCCTCCCAGCGGACGCGCACGACTCCCGCGCGCCTGACCTCTCGCTCTCGGCGGGCGCCGTCGATAGTGAGGAAGAGCGTCCCAGGCTCGCTCACGTCGATCCGAATCCCTCGCGCCGGCAGGATCCGCACGCGTGGCGGCGTCGTGTCGGAGGCGAACGCGACCTCGGTGGAGACCGTGCCCACGACGGCGTCGGTGGCCTCGAGGACAGCCGAGTAGTCACCGTCCCGAAGCGGTCCGGCCGCGCGTGCGCCCGTCCACTCGAACGTATGAGCGCCGGGCTGGTAGGAGGCCGTATGCGGAGTCGCGACCCAGCGTCCTTCGCGGACGATCCTGACGGTGACGTCGGCAGCGGCCGTCAACGAGAAGTTCACGGCCAGGCGATCGTTGCGGCCGTCGCCATTTGGTGAGAACAGGCTGGGGATGACGGCCACGAGGCCGAGCGTGCGGCTCACGCGAAGCGGCACGACGGTCTCGAGCTCGAGTCCCGCAGGCGTGCGTGCACTCACGACGATGTTGTAGGCCCCGTCGGGCAGGGGATCCGCATCGATCGTCGCGGTGTGCGAGCCTGCGCGTGTCCAGACTCGATCGACGACCGTCGCCATCGAGACGCCGACCGCGTCGAGAACCTCGACGGTCACGTTGGCCGAGGCCGTCAGCCGGTAGCTCACGATGGCCGAGTCCGCCTGTCCGTCACCATTCGGCGTGACCGACTCCGGCATCGTCACGACATCCTGGATCGCGAAAGGTGCGATGCTGCCCGCGATGCGGAGGGGGCCGGCGGCAGGACGCGCCGAGGCCGCACTGATCCTCCACGTGTATCTCCCGGGCTCAGCCGAAGTGGAGTCCCACGTCCAGTCGACCTTTGCCCCGGTCCCGGTGCCTCGAGCGACCTCGGCCCTCCCGGCGTCGAGTATCGCGACGGTCCAGGGCAGGCTCGACGAAAGGCGAGCGCGGAAGCGGACGAGTCCCTCGTCCGACTCGACCCTGGGCTCGTAGAGCTTTGGCAAGCCGAGCTGGCCAGATGCGGTCGCCAGGGCGTTCAAGCGTCCGTACAGCTGGTCTCCCGGGCACTCGGTAAAGCCGGTGTCCTTGTGGCCGGACACGCCCCGCAGAAGAACAGGCACGCCGCTCGGGAAGCGATTGCTCCCACCCGATACGAAGGTGAGCGCTGCGGTCGGATCGGCGTGCGCTAGATCGAGGCGCCAGGCGAGCAGCTGGGTGATCGCCTCCTGCGCAGCGCTCGAGGGGGCAGTGCTCCCGTATGTCCCGAGCAGCGCCACTCCCACCGACCCAGTGTTGAACCCCTGTGCATGCGCGCCGATGACGTTGCGCTCGACTCCGCCGAACCGGCCTTCGTACACGGTGCCGAAACGATCGACGAGGAAGTTGTAGCCGATGTCGTTCCAGCCGTTTCCCTTGACGTGGTACAGCTGGATCCCCTTCACGATCGCCGCGGCCTCGGCGCGCGAGTAGGTGTTCCCGCCGGCGGTGTGATGGACGACCGAGAAGCGAACCTGGGGCGCGAACTGCGGAGGCGCGCGGCGGATCGACTCGTCCGCTCCCCAGGAGGCGCGCGGCACGATCGCCGGAGTCACCGTCGCTGCGGGGCTCCGAAACGGGATCCGGAGCTCAGGGCTCCACACGAGCTGCGCGCGAACGCGGGCGACCCGTCCTCTCGTACGCACCTCGATGCGGTCCGAAGGCCCGACCCACCACGGATTCCCTAGCCGCCAGCCGCTTTGCCGGTTCTCGCGCGCGCCGCCGTCCGGGCCATCCTCGTCCTCCGGCGCCGCGGGTTTCCAGCCACTCCAGCGCCCGGCAAGGGAGCGGGTGCGGAACGTCACGGTTCCGGAGCCGCGCCAATGGATGCCTGCGAGCGTGAAGCGCGAGTCTTCGGAGGAAGCAGCTGGTTGTCTCGGCTTGCCCGGCAGGAGGTCCACCGCCATGACCTGCGCTGGCACCCCGAGAGCGGTCGGAGCGAGAGCCGCGGCCACGGCGAGAGCCGAACAGAGGACGAAGAGACGGCGCATCAGAGCCAGGGTCGCCGGAACGGAGCTCGGGGACAAGGGTGGAGAACCTCCGTTGATAGAATTCTTACACCGGTGCGGATCCGCCCTTTGCGGGGATTTCTTCTCGCCTTTTGCATTCTCGCACTCCTCGTGCCGGGCCTTGCGCTTGGGCAGGACGACCGCCCGCGCGTGCTCGCAGCTCACCTCGACAACGACATCAACCCCGTCACCCAGGAGTACGTCGAGGGTGCGATCGATCGCGCCGAGGACGAGGAGTTCGACGCGGTGGTCGTTATCCTCGACACGCCCGGCGGCCTCTCGTCCTCGATGCGCGGGATCGTCAAGAAATTCCTCGCCTCCACGGTTCCGGTGATCCTGTATGTGGCCCCGCCCGGCTCGAGCGCGGACTCCGCTGGAGCCGTCATCGCGATGGCCTCCGACATCGCGGCGATGGCGCCGCAGACCAACATCGGCTCGTCGACGCCGGTCTCGCTCCAGGGCGAGGACATCTCCGAGGACCTGCGGCGGAAGATCGTCAACGACGCCGCCGCCTACGTCGGAGAGCTCGCACGCGAGCACGAGCGGAACGTCCCCGCAGCTCGGCAGATGGTCACGAAAGCGTCGAACTACGGCGCTCGCGAAGCGGAGGAGATCGGCCTCATCGAGGTGATCTCCCCGACCCTGACCGCGCTCTTGAACGAAGTCGACGGGATGAAGACCATCCCCAAGGGGCTCGTCTTGAACACCGCCGGCGCAGAGGTCGAGGAGATCGAGATGAGCTTCTGGCAGCGTGCGCGGGACCTCCTCGTCGATCCGAACCTGATCACACTGATGCTCTCGATCGGGCTGATCGGGATCGTCGTCGAGCTCTGGAACCCCGGCCTGATCTTCCCCGGCACCGTCGGCGCGATCTCTCTCATCCTCGGCCTGTACGGACTCCAGGTGCTGCCTGTGTCGCTCGCGGGGCTGTTCCTGATGCTGCTTGCGGCGGCGTTCTTCGTCGCCGAGGCGTTCGTGCCGTCGCATGGCGCGCTCACCGTCGCCGGAGGGGTGATGTTCGTGCTCGGCGCCCTGATCCTCTTCGATCCGGCCGGCGAGGCCTACCAGGTGTCGCTTCCCGTGGCGATCGGCATCGCCGCGACGCTTGCGCTCCTCATGGGCTTCGCCCTGACCAGAGTCGTCCGTGTCGCGCGCCGGCCGGCGGCGGTCGGCGTGCACGGGCTCGTCGGCGGCGAGGGGGTCGTCCGCCGCGACGGGGTCGTATCGTTGAACGGCGAGCTCTGGCGCGCGTCGAGCGACGACGGAGTTCCGCTCGTCCCCGGAGAGCGGGTGCGCGTGGAGAAGGTCGAGGACGACCTGCGACTCGTCGTAGGATCCATGTCGTCACCCACCGGGGAGGAGCCGAGCTGATGGAAGGCGTGTCAATAGGGTTGATCGTTCTCGTCGCCGCACTGATCGTCGTGATCCTGTTCCTGTTCGCGGCGGTCAAGATCGCGCGCGAGTACGAGCGGGGGGTCATCTTCCGGCTCGGCCGGCTGCTTCCGGAGCCCAAAGGGCCAGGGCTCTTCCTGCTCATCCCGGTGATCGACCGCATGGTCAAGGTCGACCTGCGCACGGTGACCCTCAACGTTCCACCGCAGGAAGTGATCACCAAGGACAACGTCCCTGTGCGCGTCAACGCGGTCGCGTACTTCCGCATCGTCGAGCCGAACGCCTCGATCGTGCAGGTCGAGAACTACATGGTCGCGACGTCGCAGATCGCCCAGACGACGCTCCGCTCCGTCCTCGGCCAGCACGTGCTCGACGAGCTTCTGTCGGAGCGGGACAAGATCAACGTCATCCTCCAGGGGATCATCGACGAGGCGACGTCGCCCTGGGGCATCAAGGTCTCGGTCGTCGAGGTCAAGGACGTCGAGATTCCGAGTGGCATGCAGCGAGCCATGGCACGCCAGGCGGAAGCCGAGCGCGAGCGGCGGGCGAAGGTCATCTCCGCCGAGGGCGAGTACCAGGCGTCCGAGCGGCTCAAGGACGCCGCGGCCGTCATGTCCCAGGAGCCGATCACCGTGCAGCTGCGCTACCTGCAGACGCTGCTCGAGATCGGGGCGTCGAACAACTCGACGATCGTCTTCCCGATCCCGATCGACCTCCTGACCGCCCTTTCGAACCTGGCGGACGCCGACAAGGCGTAGCGAGCTACTCGAGCTCGGGAAGGTCCGGCTCGTCGCCGTTCACGGTCGTTGCCTCGACGAGGTCGGGGTCGTCCTCGCCCGAGACCACAGGGGCGAGCGTGGCGACCTTCTCACCTTCGCGGAGGCGCATGACGATCACGCCTTGCGTCGAGCGGCCGGCACGCCTGATCCCTTCGACCGGGACCTTGATGACTGTTCCGGCGTCTGAGATCAGCATCACGAGGTAGCCGTCGCGAACGATTCGGGCCCCTGCCAGTCGCCCCTTGCGATCCACCAGCTGAACGGTTTTCACGCCCATCGTGCCGCGACCCTTGACCGGGTAGTCCGCGACCCTCGTACGCTTGCCGTAGCCCTGCTCGGTCACGACGAGGAGATCCGCGGTCTCGTCTGCGATGTCGACCTCGATCACCTCGTCCCCTGCGCGCAGCTTCATTCCTGCGACACCCGAGGTATCGCGCCCCATCGCGCGCACCTGCTTGCCGTGGAAACGGACCGCCTGACCGAGCCGAGAGACCATGAGCACGTCGTCGGTCTCGCTCGCGAGCCGAACTCCGATCAGCTGGTCGTCGTCGCGAAGCTTGATCGCGATGATCCCGTCCGCCTTGAGCGGGGTGTTGTAGGAGGCGAACTCGGTGCGCTTGACCATGCCCTTCCGGGTCGCGAAGAGGAGGTACTTGGCCTCCTCGAAGCTGCGCGTCGCGATGACGGCCTGCACGTCCTCGTCCTGGCGGAAGGGGAGGAGATTCACGATTGCGCGGCCCTTCGATTGCCGAGAGCCGAGCGGGAGCTCGTGCACCTTCAGCCGGTAGACCTTGCCGACGGTGGTGAAGAACAGGATGTAGTCGTGCGTCGAGGCCACGAAGAGGTGCTCGATGTAGTCCTCGTCCTTCAGGTCCATCCCCATCACGCCGATCCCTCCGCGCCGCTGCTCGCGATAGCTGGTGACCGGAAGCCGCTTGATGTAGCCCGACTTGGTGATCGCGATCACCATGTCCTCCTCGGCGATCATGTCCTCGAGCTCGAGGTCGGTCTCGCCGGCGACGATCTCCGACCGCCGGTCGTCCGACTTCCCGTAGATCTCCTTGATCTCGAGCAGCTCCTCCTTGATGAGCGCCGCGATCTTTCCTTCGTCGCCGAGAAGCACCCGGAGCTCTGAGATCCGCTCCTGCAGGTCCGCGTACTCGTCCTCGACGCGCTTGCGCTCGAGACCGGTGAGTGCCCGCAGTCGTAGGTCGAGGATGGCCTGCGCCTGCAGCTCGCTGAGCTCGAAGCGCTCCATGAGCCCCGCGCGCGCCTCGTCGGCGTCGTCGGCTGCGCGGATCAGTCGGATGACCTCGTCGAGGTTGTCGAGGGCGATGAGATACCCCTCGAGGACGTGGGCGCGCGCCATCGCCCTTCGGAGCTCGTACTGCGAGCGGCGGGTGACGACTTCGCGCTGGAAGTCGAGGTAGTGGCGGACGAACTCGAGCAGCGAGAGCGTGCGGGGCACTCCGTCGACGAGCGCCACGGCGTTGTAGCCGAAGGTCGTCTGGAGCGCGGTGTGCTTGAAGAGCTTGTTGAGCGCAACCTGCGGCACTGCCTCGCGCTTCAACTCGATCTGGATCCGCATCCCGGTCTTGTCGGAGTAGTCCTGGAGGTCTGACACCTCCGTGATCACCTTCTCGCGCACGAGAGCGGCGATCTTCGAGATCACGCCGCTGTCTCCGCCCTTCTTCACGCCGTAGGGCAGCTCCGTGACGATGATCGCGTTCTTGCCACCGCGGAGCTCCTCGATGTGCGCGCGGGCACGCATGACGATCCGGCCTCGACCCGTCCGGTAGGCGTCACGGATTCCCGATCGTCCGACGATGATGCCGCCGGTCGGAAAGTCCGGGCCCTTGACGTGCTTCATCAGGTCCTCCACGCTCGCCGACGGCTTGTCGATGAGCTCGACGACCGCGGCGATCGTCTCGGCGAGGTTGTGCGGCGGGATGTTGGTCGCCATTCCGACGGCGATGCCGGTCGAGCCGTTGACGAGCAGGTTCGGAAAGCGCGAGGGAAGAACCTGTGGCTCCCGCCGCGACTCGTCGTAGTTGGGGCCGAAGTCGACGGTGTCCGAGTCGATGTCGCGCAGGAGCTCGGTCGCGAGCTTCGCGAGCCGGCACTCGGTGTACCGCTCGGCGGCCGGCGGGTCGTCGTCGATCGAGCCGAAGTTCCCCTGCCCGTCGACCAGCGGGTATCGAAGCGAGAACGGCTGGACGAGGCGCGCGATCGCGTCGTAGATCGAGCTCGAGTCGTGTGGGTGGTACTTCCCCATCACGTCGCCCGTGACGCGCGCGCACTTCACGTACGGCCGGTTGGGCTGATGTCCCGCGTCGTGCATCGCCCACATGACGCGGCGATGGACCGGCTTGAGACCGTCGCGTACGTCGGGAAGCGCTCGTCCGACGATGACGCTCATCGCGTAGTCGAGATAGCTCGAGCGCATCTCCTGCTCGAGCTCGCGAGGCTCGATCCGGCCCGCGCCGAGCGGCTCTATGACGTCAGACATCCAGGAACCTCACGTCCTTCGCGTTCTCCTCGATGAAGAGGCGCCGCGGTTCGACCTGATCTCCCATCAGCGTCGAGAAGACCTTGTCCGCAGCAGCCGCGTCCTCGACCTCCACCCGGATCAGCATGCGCTTGGCGGGATCCATCGTCGTCTCCCAGAGCTGCTCGGGATTCATCTCGCCGAGGCCCTTGAAGCGGCTGATCTGCATGCCCTCCTTCGCCAGGTCGAGCGAGCTCGCCCGCAGTTGGTCGAACGTGCCGGCGCGGGACGACTTGGTTCCGAACGCGACGGTGAACGGAGGAAGGCCGACGATCTCGCCGACCTTCGCGTATGCGCGCTGAACCGCGGCGTACGTGGACGAGACCAGCATGGCCGTCGGCAGGTCGACCCGGTGCGCGGTGCTCGTTTCGGTCTCGACGACCCGGACATGCAGAAGCTCGCCGAGCTCCTCCTCGACCGTCAGCTCATAGCCGTTCGCCGGCAGCGAGGCGATCAGAGCGGCGGCATCGGGTGGGCCGGCACCGGGAGTCCCCTCCGTGGCCGCTTCCACGAGGCGGTGCGAGATCGCAAACCGGGCTGCGGGCCCGTACTCGGCTTCGAGCTTGGCCGACCAGGCCTCGAGGTGCCCGAGCTCGCGGACGAGTCGCGTCCAGCGCGCCTCCGTCAGCGTCGTCTCGGAATCGTCGCGAGCCGTGACCGTCATGTCCTTGACCCGCTCGCGGACGAGGAGCTCCTCGAGCTGCGCGTCCTTCTCGAAGTACATCCCGCGGCTTCCCAGCTTCACGTGGTAGAGGGGCGGGACGGCGATGTAGACGTTCCCGCGCTCGAAGAGCTCGGGCATCGTCCGGTAGAGGAAGGTCAGGACGAGCGTCCGGATGTGCGCGCCGTCGACGTCGGCGTCGGTCATCACGATCACGCGCCCGTAGCGCAGGTTCGCGATGTCGAACTCGTCGCCGAAGCCGGTGCCGATCGCGGTGATCATCGCCTGGATCTCCGTGTTCGACAGGACCTTGTTGATGCGGTTCTTCTCCGAGTTGATGATCTTCCCGCGCAGCGGCAGGATCGCCTGCGTCGTGCGGTCGCGGGCCTGCTTCGCGGAGCCCCCCGCGGAGTCGCCCTCGACGATGAAGAGCTCGGCCGAATCCGGGTCCTTGATCGTGCAGTCGGCGAGCTTCCCCGGGAGCGACGAATTCTCGAGGGCGCTCTTGCGGCGCGTCAGCTCGCGCGCCTTGCGTGCCGCCTGGCGCGCGTTGCGGGCGGCGATCGCCTTCTGCACGATCTGTCGCGCCTCGGTCTTGTTCTCCTCGAGGAACTCCGCGAGCTTCTGGTTGACGATCTTCTCGACGAGACCGGCGACCCCGGGATTGCCGAGCTTCGTCTTGGTCTGACCCTCGAACTGCGGGTTTCGGAGCTTGACCGAGATGACAGCGGCGAGGCCCTCGCGAGCGTCCTCGCCCTCGAGGTTGTCGTCCTTCTCCTTCAGCAGGCCTTCGTTTCGCGCGTACTGGTTGAGCGTGCGAGTCAGGGCGGAGCGGAAGCCCTGGAGGTGAGTTCCGCCCTCGGCAGTGTTGATGTTGTTCGCGAAGGAGAAGACCGACTCGACGTACGAGCTGTTCCATTGCATCGCGACCTCGAGATTGCCCTCTTCGCTCTCGCCCTCGAAGTAGACGATGTGCTTGTGCACCGGGTCCTTGGACTCGTTCACATGCGCGACGAAGTCCCTGATCCCGCCCTCGTAGTAGAACTCCTCGGTCTTGCCGCCGGCTCGCTCGTCCGCAAGCACGATGCGCAGCCCGCGCGTGAGGAATGCCGTCTCGCGCAGCCGCTGCAGGAGCGTCGCGGCGTCGAGCTCCGTCTCCTCGAAGACCTCTGGGTCGGGAAGGAACGAGATCGTCGTTCCGGACTCGTCCTTGCCCGCCACGCCGACCGTCTGCATCTCGGTCGTCGGCTCTCCGCGCGCGAACTCCTGACGGTAGACCTTCTTGTCGCGCCGGACCTCTACGACGAGCCACTCGGAGAGGGCGTTGACGACGGAGACGCCGACGCCGTGAAGACCGCCTGAGACCTTGTAGCCGTCGCCGCCGAACTTCCCGCCGGCGTGCAGCTTCGTGAGCACGACCGTGAGCGCCGGCAGTCCTTGCTCCGGGATGATGTCGACCGGAATCCCCGCGCCGGCGTCTCGAACCGTCACCGAGTCGTCGGGATGGATGGTGACCGCGACGAGATCGTTTCGGCCTGCGAGCGCCTCGTCGACCGCATTGTCGACCACCTCGTAGACGAGGTGGTGAAGGCCCCGCGGGCCCGTCGACCCGATGTACATCCCAGGTCGGAGTCGGACCGGCTCGAGACCTTCGAGGACCGTGATGTCCTTTGCGGTGTAGGCTGCTTCGGCCATAAGAAAAAGCCCTGCAAATGGGCGTTTTGCGGGCTGACGGAAGTGTATCAGAAACGGCGGCCGGACCGGGCCCGAGCGAGGCTCGCGCGAGCGGCTCTGGCGACGAGGTCGCGCAGCTCCGGGTCCTCGATTTCGGAGGCCACCGCCGTCGCCTCCAGGTCGACCTCGCCGGTCACCTCAAGATCGCGGGCTGGCGTGTCCGGCGTTCCGCCTTCGGGCCCCCCGTGCTCCGGCACCGGCCCGACGCGGAAGCGCAGCTTCGCCGGCGCAGCGGTCCCGACGAGCCCGCGAAGTCGCTCCTCGATCTCGGGCGACAGACGGTCGAGCTCGAACGCCCACGTGGACGAGCTCGTCGCGACGTGCAGCGTCCCGTCGCGGGCGACACGAAGGGGCCATGCCTCCCGCGAGACCGCCTTTCCCACCGCTTCGGGCCACGCCGCCGTGATCTCTGCGAGCGCCAGCGCCGTGCCGCCACCGCTTCGTGAGAGGACGTGCTCGACCGACTTCTCGATCCTTTCCATCTAGATGCTCGATCGGGAATTGTCGCGCTGTCGGGGGCGGGCACGACCAAGCCGGGTGGCGATCCGGCGCCGTGTCGTGGCCGTCATCCGGCCCGCCGTGAATTCCCGGTTGAGCATCTATGCCAGTCTTACGTAGCCGGGAGACACGAGGAGTGACTGGGCGGGCTCCGCGGGTAGCGCCGCGGCAGCAGTAGCCGTGACCACGGTCTGCCCAGGTCCGGAGACGATGCCCGCGAGCGCAAGCCGGCGGTCTCCGTCGAGCTCGGAGAGGACGTCGTCGAGGAGGACGAGGGGCCGAACGCCGCTCCGCTCGGTGATGACCTCGGCCTCGGCGAGGACGAGAGCGAGGACTGCGACGCGCTGCTCACCCTGAGAACCGAAGCTCCGCAGGTCACGACCGTCCGCCGCCAGGCGCACCTCGTGCAAATGAGGGCCAGCCCCGGTGAGACCGCGCTCCAGGTCGCGCGGCAGGCGCTGCTCGAACTCCGCCACAGTCGGCGGCTCACCTTCGTAGGACACGGTCCCTCCCACGAGGCCGAGGGTCTCCGCGCAGCGTGCGAAGGCGGCCGCCAGCAGGCTGATCGTCTCCATACGTGCCTCGACCAGCGACGCGCCGAGTGCCAGGACCCGCTCGGTCCACGGCGTCAGGGCGTCCCGCGACGAGGCGCCCGCGGCCAGCCGGCGGAGAGCGGCGTTCCTCTGGCCGACGGCGGCTGCGTACTCGATCGAAACGGACGAGCGCGCCGGGAACAGACGTCCGACAGCCCTGTCGAGGTACGCCCTCCGGGTCGCGGGAGCGCCCTTCACCACCGCGAGTCGGTCGGGAGTGAAGACGAGCGCGTGCAGCTCGTGCCGAAGCTGCTCGGCCGACCCGAGCGTTGCTCCGTTCAGGCGTGCTCTGCGCGCGTCTCGCGGGCTCAGGGTCACGTCGGACTCGAACGGCGTCTCGCCGTTTCGCCCGCGCAGCCGAACGCGGCCCGCAGTCTCACCGAAGCGCACGAGCTGGGCGTCACTCCGCGCCCGCGGAGAGAAACCCTGCGTCCCCAGGTGGAGCGCCTCGAGCAGGTTCGTCTTGCCGGCGCCGTTCGGCCCCGTGACGAGCACGACGCCGGGTTCCAGGGTGAGCTCGAGCCGCGGGTACGAGCGGAAATCCCTGAGCGTGACCTCGCGGACGGTCAGCCCGCCCACCCCGCCGGTACTCAGTCAGGAAGCCGGATCGGCATGATCAAGTACCAGAAGCTCGCGTCCGGCGCAGAGAGCACCGCGGGGCGAAGCGGGTTGATCAGCTTGATCTGGACCGTCTCGGCGGCGACGGCTTCGAGACCGTCGCGGAGGAAGTCGGGATTGAATCCGATCTCGAGAGGGTCGCCCGCGTAGTCGATGGGGAGCGACTCGTGAGCCTCGCCGATGTCCTGGGTCTGGGCGGACACCGTCAGCTCGCCTTCCGCGAAGCGCAGCCGCAATGGAGCGTTCCTCTGCGCGAGAACGCTCGCGCGGCGGATGACCTCGAGAAGCGGCTCGCGTGTCGTCGTGATCTCCGACTCGAAGGTCTCCGGGAGCAGCTGCTTGTAGTTCGGGAACTGCCCGTCGATCCTGCGGCTCGTCAGCCAGACGCCGCCGGCTTCGAAGACCACGTGGTTCTCGTGCACGCCGAGTCGAACCTCGTCCGCGCTTGCCGCCAGGCGAGCGAGCTCCTGCAACGCGCGGGCGGGGATGATCGCGTCGAGCTCCGGCCCGCTCTCCTCGAGCTCGGTCTCCTTGACGGCCAGGCGGTACGAGTCGGTCGCCGCCATGGTCAGCCGGTCACCTTCGAATCGGACGAGGATCCCGGTCAGGACCGGCCGCGACTCGTCGCGCGAGGCGGCCCGTGCGACCTTCTCGATGGTCGCGAGCAGCGACGGTGCGGCGATCGTGTGCAGTGGGATGTCGGTCGGTGGGAGCCGCGGGAAGTCCTCGGCGCTGTAGACGTTCAGCCGAGACGCGTGGCTTCCCGAGGCGACTCCCAGCACGCCTTCGCCGTCCTCGTACGTGAGCGTGACCGTGTCGTCCGGGAGCAGCCGGCAGAGGTCGGTCAAGAGCCGGCCAGGGACCACCACGCCACCGTCACCCGCGATGTCGCCCGTGATCCGCGCCCGCAGCGAGATCTCCATATCGGTCGACGACAGCGTGAGCATGCCCTCCTCGCCGCGGAGGAGGATTCCGCTGAGGACCTGCACCGCTCCCCGCGTGGAGAGACCTCGTGCGACGACGCCGAGCGCGGTCGCGAGATCCTCCCGGGAGCAGGTGGCGCGGATCTCTGTCGTCTCCGCCGTCTCGGCTATGTCTGTGTTCATTACTTAGAGAAAAGAACTCGTAGAAGTAGTAGGAGTGTGAATCACGTGGAAGACGTGGACATTCTGCCGTAGGAGCTGGGAAAACGCCGGTGGAGCGAGCTGGGGGTCCGCGTGGACAGGTCCCACAGGTCCCGCAGGGCGTGCGCGCGGGACCCCCAACTTCAGCGGACCTGCTTGATGCGCGCGGTCAACTCTTGCACGAGGTTGTACACAGAGCGATCCTCTCGGATGAGGCGCGTGATCTTCGAGTTCGCGTGCATCACGGTGGTGTGGTCGCGCCCGCCGAACTCCTTGCCGATCTTCGGGAGAGACGAGTCGGTCAGCTCGCGAGAGAGGTACATCGCCACCTGTCGCGGATAGGCGACGGATTGAGAGCGGCGTGGGCTGACGAGCTCCTCGAGCGTCACGCCGAACCGCTCTGAGATCGCCTCCTGGATGCGCGGAATCGTGACCGCGGGAGCTGCGTCCCCCTGGGGGAAGACGTCCTTGAGCACGTGCTCGGCGAGCTCGACCGTCATCGCCCGGTCGGTCAACGACGAGAAGGCGACGACTCGCGTCAGCGCACCTTCGAGCTCGCGGATGTTCGACGACACGCGCCCGGCGATGAAGGTCAGCACCTCGGGGTCCGTGACCGCGATCTGCTCGGTGTTCACCTTCTTGCGGAGAATCGCGATGCGCGTCTCGAGGTCGGGAGGCTGGATGTCCGTTATCAGACCCCACTCGAACCGGGAGCGCAGTCGTTCTTCGAGCGTCGCGATCTCACGCGGAGGGCGATCCGAGGAGATGATGATCTGCGCGCCGCCTTCGTAGAGCGAGTTGAACGTGTGGAAGAACTCCTCCTGGATCCGCTCCTTGCCCTCGAAGAACTGGATGTCGTCGATCAGGAGGACGTCGTAGTTGCGATACCGGCGCTTGAAGCCCTCGATGCGCTTGTCTCGCAGCGAGTCGATGAAGTCGTTCATGAAGGTCTCGCTCGTGACGTATCGGCGGGTGAGCCTTCGCGAATGCTGGCGAACGTAGTGGCCGATCGCCTGCAGGAGGTGGGTCTTCCCGAGCCCCGTGCCTCCGTAGATGAAGAGCGGGTTGTAGGCCTGCGCCGGCGCCTCGGCGACGGCGAGGGCCGCCGCATGCGCGAAGCGATTGGACGAGCCGATGATGAAGAGATCGAACGTGTACTTCTTGTTGAGCTCGAGCTCCGCCGAGTCTCGGTACTGAATCTCGGGCTCGCGGGTCAGTCCTTCGGCGACCGGTACGGGCCGTTCCGCGTGGTGTGCGCTCTCGCCCACAACGACCGACACCGCCAGGTCATCGCGACCCGACTCCTTTCGAACCGCTGCAGCGATGACGCCGCGGAAGTGACCTTCGATCCACTCGCGCGTGAACTCGTTCGGAACGGCGACGATGAGCCGCCCGTCGTCGAGGGAGCGCGGCTCGGTGTTCCCGAACCACGTGTCGTATGTCGTCTCGCTGAGGGCCTCTCTCAGGTTGTGGGAGATCGCGTTCCAGAGGCTTTCGGCGGTGAGTTCCGTCGCGTGATCCACCCGTCCTCGGGGGTTGTCGGGTTGCAGGAAGGCGGCGAGCATAGCAGCGTTTTCGAGCCGGCTCAATGCCACCACCGTTCCTACCCATGTGGACGAAGAGGTGCCGTTTTGCAGGGCTTTTACGTGTTCCCACACAAGTTTCCACAGGTGTGGAAAGTGGAAAATTCGTTCGCGGTAGAGGCAACAGAGGGTTCGCCTGAGCAGCGATTTCGGAAGTGCGTCCGAGTCCCGCGACTGTGGAAAACGTCCGGCGGAAGGACGTCGCTATACTGGCCGCTCCCGCCCGCTCGCCCTCCTTTACGACACTCGAGAATCGTGAAACGCACCTACCAGCCGAACGTCCGTCGCCGCAAGCGGCGGCACGGGTTTCGAGCGCGGATGTCGTCCCGCGCCGGCCGCGCGATCCTGAAGCGCCGCCGCGCGAGAGGGCGCAAGCGCCTCTCTGCCTGAAGGCGCAGCCTCTTGCAGCGTCGCCATAGGCTGTCGCGGTCGCGCGACTTCGACGCCGTTTACCGGCGCGGTACTTCGGCCTCGACGCGATACCTCGTCCTGCACTGGTTTCCGCGCGAGGAGGACGAGGGCGGGCGAGCCGCGGCTCGGTCTCGCCGTCCCACGGTCGGTCGGTTCCGCAGTTCAGCGCAACCGCGTGAAGCGACTGCTGCGGGAGACGTGGCGGGAGCTCCTCGACGAGGTTCCGCGCGGGCACGACTACGTCCTCGTCGCCCGCCCCGGGCTCGCCGAGCCCGCGAACACCCGCGGATCGGAATGGCTCGCAGCCGAGATCGCCGGAGTGCTCGAGCGCGTGGGGCCATGAGGTACGCCGGGATCGCCCTCGTCCAGCTCTGGCGGTGGACTTTCGGCCTGCTCACGCCGAGCGGCACCTGCAAGTACCACCCGAGCTGCTCGCAGTACGCGATCGACGCCTTCCGTGAGGCGGGTCTCGTCCGCGGCAGCGTGCTCGCCGGCTGGCGGATCCTGCGCTGCAACCCGTGGAGCGACGGCGGTGTCGACTACGCGCGTGACCAGCAGGTCTTCCCGCTCTTCCGCTCGAGGAGGACGAAGACGTGATCGTCGGCGGGATCCTCTCTCCGATCGAGAACGTCCTGACCGAGGTCCTGATCTGGCTCCACGAGACGGGAGGCCTGACGTGGGCGTGGTCGATCGTCGCCCTGACCGTGCTCGTGCGGTTCCTGCTCGTGCCGGTCGCGATCCGGCAGATCCACTCGATGCAGAGCCTCCAGATCCACGCCCCCGAGATGAAGGCGATCCAGCAGCGCTACAAGGCCGATCGCCAGAAGCAGTCGGAAGAGTTGATGAAGTTCTACAAAGAGAACAAGATCAACCCGTACGCGTCCTGCCTGCCGATCGTCTTCCAGATCCCGATCTTCATCGCGCTCTTCTTCGTCCTCCGCGACTTCGAGGACGAGGTGTACGGCAGGTTCGAGGCGACGACGCTCGAGTGGCTCAACCTGATCGACATCACCGAGCCGACGAAGGACGGCTTCGGGCCGGTTCTCCTCGTGGTCTACGTCATCAGCCAGCTGACGTCGACCTGGCTGATGTCGACCTCGATGCAGAGCGCCGCGCAGCGCTGGATGATCATGCTCCTCCCGATCGTCTTCATCCCCTTCATCCTCAGCTTCCCCTCTGGGCTGATGATCTACTGGCTGACGACGAACCTGTGGACCACGGGGCAGGGGCTCATCACGCGACGGCAGATGCCACGCCCGGTGCCTCCCCCCAAGCGGTCGAGTCGGACCGCGCCGAAGGAAGCGC
Organism: uncultured Actinomycetes bacterium; assembly: GCA_963789655.1. Lineage (GTDB taxonomy): Bacteria > Actinomycetota > Thermoleophilia > Gaiellales > Gaiellaceae > GMQP-bins7. Next base: position 79,363 of record CAWBLH010000009.1, on the reverse strand, counting down.
AACCCGTCGAAGCAGAAGCCGTCGAGGCAGTGGACGGCGCTCCGGCGGCTGCGCCGGCTCGGACGGGCCCGCCCCGTCGGGTCAAGAAGAAGAAGGGCGGCGGAGGGCGGAGACGGTGAGCGACGCGACCGACGTTCGGATCGAGGCGAGCGGCGAGACCGTGGGAGAGGCCAAGTGGTCGGCTCTCCGCGAGCTCGAGCGGCTGGTGCCGGGCCTCGACCGCGAGCAGGTCGAGTTCGAGGTCCTCGCGGAAGGTGAGCGCGGGCTGCTCGGTGTCGGCTACTCGCCGGCCCGCGTCATGGCGAAGGCACCCCGGGGCGGCGATGCGCATGCGGAGGCGAGCGGGCACGTGAACGAAGCTCGCGAGTTCGTCGAGCGCATCGCGAAGGCGATCGGCGCGACGGTCACCGTCTCCGCCAGCGAGCGCGAAGAGGTCGTGACGGTGACGTGCTCGGGCGAGGATCTCGGCCTCTTCATCGGGAAGCACGGCCAGACGATCGACGCGATCCAGTACCTGGCGAACGCCGTTGTGCGGGCGGAGGGCGAGGAGCACGTGGTCGTCGTCGACGCTGCCGGGTATCGCGCCCGCCGTGCGGCTTCGCTCGAAGCAGTGGCGAACCGCTCCGCCCGGCAAGCATCGGCGACCGGTTCCCCGGTCGAGCTCGATCCGATGACGCCGGTCGAGCGAAAGATCGTGCACGAGGCGCTCAAGGACGACCCAGAGGTCGAGACGCAGAGCGAGGGCTCCGAGCCGAATCGCTACGTCGTCGTCCTGCCGCGGCATTCCGCGGACTGACATGAGCGACGGTCTCCTCGAGCGCTGGCTCGAGGGAGTGCTGTCAACGCCTGGCCTCACGGGGCTAGACGATCCGGACGAAGCGCGGCGTGTCCTGCTCGAGGATGCTCTCCGTGCCGCTTCGCTGGTCGAGACCTCACCAGGCCCCGTCGTCGACGTCGGCTCCGGCGGGGGCTCTCCGGGGATCCCGCTCGCCGTCTCGCTTCCCGACCGCGACTTCACCCTCCTCGAAGCGGAGCGTCGCAAGTGCGACTTCCTTCGTCGGTTTGCAGCCGACCTTCCGAACGCCGAAGTGATCTGGGGCCGTGCGGAGGAGCAGGCGACGGACGCGTTCGGGGTTGCTCTCGCGAAGGCGTTGGCCAAGCCGCCCGTTGCGGCCGAGCTCTGTCTCCCCCTCGTTCGCCAGGGAGGCATCGCGATCCTCTGGGTAGGCGCGACGGCCGATCGCGACCGCGTTGCCACCGTCGCGAGGCACCTGGCGGCCGAGCTCCGAGAGGACGCGAACGGCCTGCTCGTCCTCCAGAAGCTCGGGCGTACACCGGCGGGGTTTCCTCGGCGTCCCGGGATGGCGAAGAAACGGCCGCTCGGATGAACGCCGACCTCGGGCATTGGGAGCCTCTTTCGCCGCCTCAGATCGCCGATCTCTTCGAGTCCTGTCCATGCAGGTGGTGGATCGCCGGCGGCCATGCGATCGATGCGTTCGTGGGAGTGCTCGATCGCCGCCCTCACGAGGACGTCGACGTCGGGCTGCTCACACGCGACCAGACGACGATGCAGGTGTTCCTCCACTCTTGGGAGCTTCACTGCGCCGATCCGCCCGGCCATCTCCGCCCTTGGCGGACGGGAGAGGTTCTCGCCGAGCCCATCCACGACGTCTGGGCTCGATCGCACGCGAGCGGCCCCTGGCGGTTCCAGCTCCTGCTCAACCCCGCAGACGGCGACGAGTGGGTCTATCGGCGCGATCCGCGCATCCGACTTCCGGTCGACGAGATCGTCTGGCGCCGCGACGGAATTCCCTACCTCGTCCCGGAGATCCAGCTTCTGTTCAAGTCGAAGACGACGAGGCCGCGGGACGAGCAGGACTTCGCCGACGCCGTTCCGTCTCTCGACTCGCGCCAGCGGGAGTGGCTCGCCGAAGCGATCAGCCTGACGAGCTCCGACCATCCCTGGCTCCGGCGTCTATAGCGTCCGAACCGATCGCAAGACTACGGAGCGTGCCCGCGCCAGGGTCTCCGGTCTTGCGCACTACAAGGGTCTACGCAGTCGCGAACCAGAAGGGCGGCGTCGGCAAGACGACGACCGCGGTGAACGTCGGCGCTTGCCTCGCCGAGGCCGGCGAACGCGTGCTGCTCGTCGACCTCGACCCGCAGGCGAATGCGACGTCGGGCCTCGGGATGCAGGCGAACGGAGCCTCGACTCACGACCTCCTCGACGGCACGCCTTTGGCCACGCTCGTTCGGCCGACCCCATTCCCCAACCTGGACGTCGTCATGGCCAAGAGCACGCTGGCGACGGCTCAGGTCGAGCTCTCGACGCGCGAGGGAGGGGAGCGCTTTCTCGCCGATGCGCTCGGAGGCTCTCTCGACGACTACTCGTTCGTGTTCCTCGACTGCCCACCCTCGTTCGGGCCACTCACCGTCAACGCGCTCGCGGCGGCGGGCAGGACGATCGTGCCGGTTCAGGCCGAGTACTACGCGCTCGAGGGGCTTTCACAGCTCCTCAGCACGATCAACCTCGTGAAGGCGCGACTGAACCCGAAGCTCGCGGTCGCGGGGATCCTCCTGACGATGGCCGATCGGAGGACGCGCCTCTCGGCCGAGGTCGAGTCCGAGCTTCGGAAGCACTTCGGGAGCCTCGTGTTCACGGCGACGGTGCCCCGCTCGGTGCGACTTGCCGAGGCGCCGAGTCACGGGCTTCCCGCAATCGCCTACGACCGGCGCTCGGCCGGCGCCGAGGCCTACTGGAAGGTGGCGATGGAGCTTGTCGAGCGTTCCTAAGGAGCGGAGAGGGCTCGGGCGCGGGCTCGAGGTCTTGCTGGGCGAAGCCGGGCAGCCGGAGCTGCTGCACCTCCCCGTCGAGACGATCCATCCGAACCCGCGACAGCCCAGGCGACGGTTCGAGCCTGAAGCAGCCTCTGGGCTCGCTGCGTCGATACGGCTCCAAGGGGTGCTGCAGCCGGTCGTCGTCAGGAGGCGGCTCGAAGGCGGGTTCGAGCTGATCGCCGGCGAACGACGTTGGCGAGCGGCTCGGGCAGCAGGCATGCCGACGCTGCCGGCGGTCGTTCGAGACGTCGAGGATGGCGAGTCGCTCTTGCTCGGGCTCGTCGAGAACGTCGCTCGCGAGCAGCTGTCGCCGGTCGAGGAAGCGCGCGCCTACGCCTCGCTGGTCGACGAGTTCGAGCTCTCCCTGGGCGAGGTGTCCGAGAAGGTCGGCCGCTCGAAGTCGGCCGTGTCGAACCGACTGCGGCTCCTGGAGCTACCCGAGGAGGTGCTCTGGATGCTCGCACGCGGAGATCTCACCGAGGGCCATGCGCGAGCGGTGCTCTCGCTCCCGGACGACGACGCCCGCCGACGGCTCGCTCGCAGGATCGCGAAGGAGGGACTCACCGTCCGCAGCGCCGAGCGCGCAGCACGAGAGGGTGGCGCGAAGCGACGCCCTCGGCGGACGCCGCCCGTCGACCCGGAGCTTGCGGACCGCGCGTGCGCCGCCGTGGAGCGCCTGACCGGTTTCTCCGCAGTGGTCACGAACGGTGCTCTGCAGATCAAATTCCGGGACGAGACCGCGTTCGCCGAGCTCGTCGAGATCTTCGAGGCCGTTGCGCCATAGGCCCGAAGCTCGGCCTGGGCTGCGCTACATTGGAAACCCGTTCCCAAGCGGGCGATTAGCTCAGTCGGTTAGAGCGCCGCTCTGATAAGGCGGAGGTCCGTGGTTCGAGTCCACGATCGCCCATCGCTCCTCGGCCGCGACTTCGAATGGTCGCGCGCGCGGCAGCGGCCACTACCATTGGACCGGCGGCCATGCGAGAGATGACCCTCTACGGCGTGAGCTTCGAGCCGATCGGCAAGCAGCCGATCGTGCTCCTGAAGACCGCCGACGACGACAAGTTCCTCCCGATCTGGATCGGGCACGCGGAGGCCGCCGCGATCCTCATGCGGCTGCAGGGCGCCACTCCGCCGCGGCCGATGACCCACGACTTGCTCTCCGAGCTCGTCGCCGAGCTCCAGGGCGAGGTCGTGCGCGTTACGGTCACCGAGCTTCGTGAGAACACGTTCTACGCGCGGATCACGGTCGTCCAGAACGGACGTGAGGTCGAGATCGACTCCCGGCCCTCCGACGCGATCGCCCTCGCGGTCCGCTGCGACGCGCAGATCTTCGCTACGGACGACGTCATCGACGAGTCCGGCATCGACTTTCAGGGGGAGGACGAGGAGCAGTCTCGGCTGGTCACGGTCTCGAGCCTCTCCGATCTCGACCCGGCCGAGTTCAGAAAGTTCCTCGAGACGGTGACCGTCGAGGACTTCCTCTCCAGCCTCGAGGAGACGGAGGAGGACAACGAGGAAGACGAAGACGACGAGGAGGAGGAAGAGGAGGACTCGGTCTAGTCTGCGTTCAGCCGACGCCCGCGACCGACACGATGAGGGCGGTTGCGTTGAAGGTCGCGTGAAGCGCCATCGGCGGGTAGATGCTGTCCGTCTTCGCGCGTAGCCAGCCGATCGCGATCCCGAAGAACGTCAGCACGGGCAGCGCCACCAGCAGGCCGTGGGCCAGGCCGAAGAGCGCACCGGTGGCGAGAATCGCGAGCGTCGCCCCGTACGGCGCGAGCAGTCCAAAGCCGAGCCCTCGGTATGTGAGCTCCTCGACCGCGGGCGCGACGAACGCGACCACCACGAAGAACGCTGCGAAGGCGCCTGCGCGACTCGAGTCCCACTCGTCCGGCACGAGGCCTTGTTCGTCCGTAGCGTCGAGGAACGGCGACAGAGCGGCGCTCACCGCCCAGATCGCGACGAGGGCGATCGCCGCGAATCCCAGCGCTTTCCACCACGACTCCGGACGACGGAGCGCGAAGAGCTCACGGACGGGCAGGCCTCGAGCGATCAGGAGCAGGATCCCGAGCATGACCGCGTACTGCACCGCGGCCGCGATCGCATACGAGTAGCGGTACGCGATGTCCTCCGGAGGCTCGTTGTCGCCGAGGCGACCCGCGTATGCGAGCCCCGTCAGGGCGAGCACGAAGATCAGCCATGCGACGAGCCGCCCGGGGCGACGCTGGTCGATGGGGGCGGTTGCAGGCTCCATGGTGTGCAGTGTCGCGGGTCCGAGGAAGGCAGGGCGCGCGTGTCGAACTCCTGTGACGAGATGCGTGGCTAGCATTCACTCATGAGCCCGACGCGCGGCAGCCGGCCGTCGCTCGATCCGGAAACACTGCGCCCGCGCCGCCGGCACCAACGCGTCGCGAGGCGCCGCCGTCGCCGCAAGGGTGTCGTCGTCGGCCTCGCGATCATGGCCCTCGTCGGTATTGCTGCCGGGATCGGGGGAGGCGCCGCGGTCTTCGCCTACGGATCCTCGTGCGACCTGGGCTCGCTTCGCTCGGTGCGGATCGGCCAGAACTCGTTCCTCTTCGCGGCTGACGGGAGCCTGCTGGGATCGATTCCGGCGGAGCGGAACCGCCAGCCGGTGCAGGCCGACGGCATGTCCCCGTGGGTTCGCAAGGCCACCATCGCCGTCGAGGATCGCCGCTTCTTCGCGCACGACGGTGTCGACATCGAAGGGATCGCCCGAGCGGCGCTCGCGGACGTGAAAGCGGGTCGCATCGTCGAGGGTGGCTCGACCATCACGCAGCAGCTGGTGCGGAACCTCTACATCTCGCGTGAGCGAACCGTGCAGCGCAAGCTCAAGGAGGCATGCCTGGCGACCAAGCTCGACAACGCCTGGACGAAGCACCGGATCCTGACCACGTACCTGAACCAGGTGTACTACGGGAACCAGGCCTACGGCATCGAGGCCGCGTCGCAGACCTTCTTCTCGAAGCCGGCTCTGGATCTGACGTTGTCCGAGTCCGCGCTGCTCGCCGGCTTGACGCAGGCGCCGTCGATCTACAACCCGTTCACCGCGCCGGGGCGTGCGGAAGCTCGTCGCGCGACCGTTCTCCGTGCAATGTTCGAGACCGGCGTCATCACGAAGCGTCGGTACACGCGAGCCCTCAGGTCCGATCTCGCGCTTCGGCCGGGCCGGCTCTACGCACAGATCCGCGAGCCGTACTTCTTCGGCTACGTCCGTGACCGTCTGATCGAGGTCTACGGCGCGGGGACGGTCCGCTCCGGGGGCCTGCGTGTGTACACGACGATCAAGCCGCGCTATCAGCGTCTTGCCGAGAAGGCGATTCGCGACACGATGACCGAGCCGACCGATCCCGCGGCCGCGCTCATCTCGATCAGCCCGCGCACGGGTGCGATCAGGGCAATGGCCGCGATTGCGCCCAACCAGCCGAAGAACCAGTTCAACCTCGTCTCTCAGGCGCGGCGCCAGCCCGGCTCGACCTTCAAGACGTTCGTCCTCGCCGCCGCGGTCGAGCAGGGCGTCAACCCGGACTCGACGTACTACGTCTCCGCTCCTTTCACCTACAAGGTGCATCCGGCGGGCAACTGCGACGACGGCAGCTGGTGGTGCGTTCACACGTACGCGAACGACTACTACGGGTGGAGCTCGATCCGCAGCGCGACGATCCGGTCCGACAACTCCGTCTACGCGCAGCTGACGCTCGACGTCACGCCCGAGAAGGTCGCCGAGACAGCCCGGCGGATGGGGGTTCGCTCCACGCTCGACGTCAAGGGCGCGTACGTGCCGTCGATCGGGCTCGGATCGGTCGCAGTCTCGCCGCTCGACCTCGCGTCGTCGTATGCGACGCTCGCGGCGGGGGGTGTCTACGCCGAGCCGATGGCCATTCGGCGGGTCGTGCTTCCGAGCGGCAAGGAGGACAAGGACGCAGGATGGGGCGTTCCGAAGCGGCGCCGCGCGGTATCCGAAGGGACGGCTGCGATCGTGACCAGGATCCTCGAGCAGAACATGCAGTCGGGAACGGGCACCCGCGCCGCGTTCGGCCGCCCCGCGGCCGGGAAGACCGGCACGAACGAGGAGCACAAGGACGCGTGGTTCGCCGGGTACACGCCGGATCTCGCGACGACGGTGTGGATCGGGTACACGCGAGGCGAGATCCCGATGGAGAACGTGCACGGGATCGCAGTGAGCGGCGGCAGCTTCCCGGCCGAGATCTGGCGACTGTTCATGGAGCCCGCTCTCGACGGTGTCGAGCCGCGAAGCTTCCCGGAGCCCAACTTCTGGCCCGAGTGGCAACCATTTACCCGTGGCGAGTACGCGCTGACGTACGACCCGAGCTACACGCCGGAGACCGAGGAGACCGAGACCGTCGAGGAGCGCGATTCATCCGAGAACCCGCCTCCCGTCTCCGAGATTCCCTAGCTCGATGCAGAGCTTGCTGACGCTCGAGGAGGCGCAGGCCGAGATCCTCGCGCGCGCGCTACCGCTCTCAGCCGAGACCGTTCCCGTCGAGCAGGCAGCGGGCAGGGTCGTCGCCGAGCCGGCGCTTGCCCGCGTCGACCTCCCGCCGTTCGCGAGCTCGGCGATGGACGGCTTTGCCGTCCGCGCGCAGGAGACCCCGGCGACGCTACCGATCGCGTTCAGCGTGCCCGCCGGAAAGCCGTCGTCCGAGGAGCTGCCGCTCGGCTCAGCGGCCACGATCGCAACCGGCGGTGCGGTCCCCGATGGCGCCGATGCGATCGTCCCGGTCGAGCAGACGGTCGAGACGAACGGCGAGGTTCGAATCGCGGAGGCAGCGAGGCTCGATGCGCACATCCGTCCCCGCGGCGGTGACGTGCGTCAGGGGTCGGTGGTCGTCCCGGCCGGTGTTCGTGTCGGGCCCGCTCAGATCGGCGCGCTCGCCGCAGCCGGCATTGCCGAGGTCACGTGCTCGCGGCGTCCTCGCGTCGCCATCCTCGCCACGGGCAGCGAGCTGCGCGTTCCCGGGGAGACGCTCGAGGCGGGACAGATCTACGAATCGAATCGCGCGCTGATCGCCGCGGCGCTCGTGCCTGCGGGCGCCGAGGTGGAGCTCCTTCCCATTGCGCCAGACGAGGACGATGAGCACCGCGCCGCGCTCGAGCGTGGCCTCGCGGCCGACGTGCTCGTGTCGTCGGGTGGCGTGTCGATGGGCCCGCACGACCTCGTCAGGCGTGTGGCGGCCGAGCTCGGCGTCGAGGAGGTCTTCTGGGGTGTCGCGGTCAAGCCGGGAAAGCCGCTGTCCTTCGGCGTCCGAGAGCGAACCCTCGTCTTCGGCCTGCCCGGGAACCCCGTGTCCTCACTCGTCGGGTCGCTCATCTTCGTTCGCCCGGCGCTCTTGGCTCTGCAGGGTCTCGCGGATCCCGCTCCGCGCTTCCAGGCCGGGCGGGTCGAGACGCCGCTGCGCCGAAACGCGCAGCGCGACGAGTTCGTGCGGGCGCGGCGACTCCACGATGACGACGGTGTCGTCCTCGAGCCGGTGACTGGCCAGGAGTCACACATGATCGTGCGCGCGGCCTCCGCGGACGCGCTCGTGCACGTCCCCCGAGGCGACGGTGAGATCGCGGCCGGCGCAGTGGTCCGCTACCTCGATCTGACGTAATCCCGCCGCTCGATGCGCCGCCTGAGATGTCCGAAGGTTGCTCGAACGGGCCCTGACGGTGGCGACTCGACGCCTCCCGCGTATGGCGCGTAGCGACCGAAGACGAGCGCGGCGAGCTGCGCTGCGGCGGCCAGCCACCCGATCGCGAGCAGAACGGTGAAGAGCGACACGTAGCCGACGGTTACGAGCCCGGCGACGTAGAGCGCCGTATCCGCCGGTCCGAGCCCGACCTCGTGGCCGAGGACGAGAAGGCCCGCGACCGGCCCCAGCCACCCGGCCAGGTAGATGCCGAAGCGAGGCCAGAAGCGTGCGCGAAGAGGCAGCCAGAGCCACGTGTAGAGGGACGGCAAGACGAAGACGAGCGCGTACGGCTTGATGAGCGCCACGGTCACGGCGACCGCACCCAGCCACGTGAGCGCGGACGTATAGCCGGCAAGTCGCTCCTCCGGAGCCGGCCGCCGGTTCGGGACGAGCGGACGACGCGCGACCAGCCATCCGAGAGCGAGAACGACGACGAGCACTGCGAGCCCGGCGACGTGCCAGTCGGCGACGAACGAGGACGTCGGTGGAAGGGGAAGAGCGTCCCCCGTCGGAAAGACGCCGGTCAGGGCACCGATCCACAGGAGCACGCCTCCGTACCCCCACATCAGCAGGCGCGTCCGCAAGGCACGTGCTGCAGGGACGAGCGGCAAACCGCGTCGTCTGCCCCGCACGAGCAGGTCGAGAACGCCGAGGACGAACGGCACGACCCCGACGACGAGCGTGAGGCGAACCGTCCAGCCACTCGCCACCCGCTCACCGAAGAACAGGTTGTCGCGGGTCGGGAACGTGGCGCCGACGCTCGTGTCGATCGAGCCGACGATCGCTTCGGTGGCACGCCCCAGTCGTCCCAGGGCTTCCGCTGACAATCGGGCCCGGAGGGTCTCCGACCGCAATGTTCGGCTCTCCGGGCTCGTCCGTCGTGAGCGTGACCGCAGCGACGCCCTCCGCGAGGAACGGCGCTTGCTCGCCGGCTGCGTAAGGGATGGCGAGGTCGACGAGCTGCGAAAGTGGCGAGGGGATGGCCGGCGGCCTCCCTGCTTGCTCGGCGATCCGGGCCGACGCAGTGCTGACCAGCGTGCGCGCGGGTGAGCTGGAGCCGTCGCCCGAGAGCACGAGACGCGGGCTGCCGCGTCCTCCGACCCCGTCCAGGACGACCGCCGCGATGGCTTGATCGGCCAGCGGCGACGTGCGGGCGAAGCGGGCGGCCCCTGCTCCTCCATAGGCGCCGGCGTCGGTCGAGACGAAGATCAGCGTGCGCTCGAGGAGCGGAGCGGGCACGTCTCCCTGACGCGCGAAGCCGCGTGCGAGCTCGACCAAGGCGGCCGTGCCCGAGGCATTGTCGAGAGAGGCGCCACCGCTGTTGTCTCGGTGGGCGACGACGACGATCGCCTCCTCGGACCGGCCGGGGACCACCGTCACGATGTTTCGCAGCTCGACCTCGCCGAGGTCGACGAGATCTGCGCGCCAGACGTCCTCCTCGACGGTCAACCCGAGGCCGGACATCGTCTCGCTGTACCAACGCGCGGCGCCGGTGGCTTCGTCGGTCCCCGGCACCCGCGTTGGGAACTCCGTCGAGAGCTCCGATGCCACATCTGTCGCCACGGAGGCGTCGAACAGCGGATCGAGCGTCGGTCGCGGGAGTGTTCCCGTTGTCGAAACTGAGAACAGAAGCGCCAACGCCGCCGGCGCGATGACGAGCGAGCTGACCCGGACGAGACGCGCGTTCAAAGGTCTGGCGACGGTGCCCCGTCGCCTTCGCCCTCGAGGGCGAGCCGCTTCCATGCGGGGCTATAGTAAGCGGGCACGCCGCTCGCCGGGCCAGGCCCCCGCTCCGATGCCGAACGCCTCGACCATCCTCCTCGTCGACGACGAGGAATCGATCCAGACTCTCCTGACGTTCCCTCTCGAGCGCGACGGCTACCGCGTCGTCCAGGCGCGCGACGGCGAGGAGGCACTTCGCCGCTTCGGCGAGGAGAACGTCGATCTCGTCGTCCTCGACGTGATGCTTCCGAGGATCGACGGCCTCGAGGTGTGCAAGCGGCTGCGGAGCCAGAGCAGCGTCCCGATCATCATGCTCACCGCACGCGGCGAGGAGCTCGACAAGGTCCTCGGCCTCGAGCTCGGGGCGGACGACTACATCACCAAGCCGTTCTCCATCCGGGAGTTCCGAAGTCGCATCCGCGCACTGCTGCGACGAGCGGCCGCACCGCACGTCGGGCGTGAGCGGATGGAGGTCATCGAGCAGGGAGACCTGAGGATCGACCTTCCGCGGCGGACGGTCGAGGTTCGAGGCAAGGTCGCGGAGCTCACGTTCATCGAGTTCGAGATGCTCGTCCTGCTCGCGTCGAGCCCCGGCGTCGTGTTCTCGCGGCGAGAACTGCTCGAGCGCCTGCGCGGGGGCGCCGACTACCGCGAGCCGCGCACGATCGACGTGCACGTTCGCCATCTGCGCGAGAAGATCGAGCGCGATCCCAGCGCTCCCGAGCTGATCCTCACCATCCGGGGGGCCGGCTACCGCTTTCGCTCCGAGTGAGGATCCCCGGCGGGATCAGGGCGCGCCTCGTCCTCGCGCTCCTCGCGATCGTCGCCGGCGCGCTCGGAGCTGCCTACCTCGTCGTCATTCCGTCGCTCGAGAAACAGCTCGTCGACGCGCGGCTCGACGAGCTCGAGGAGCAAGCAGTCCCGCTCGCGGAGGACCTTCCGGACGACACGATTCTCTGGAACGACGCGGTCGAGGACTACGCGGTACAGACGAACGCGCGAGTAGTGGCGTTCGACGTCCTGAAGGCACGGCCGCCGGCGCTCGCTGCCGTGGCAGATTCGCAGGGTCAGAGCTCGCGGGACGTCGCGCAGGATCCGACCGCCCTTCGTGCAGCCGAGACCGCCCAAGTCGAGCGTGGGCGCGTGATCGACGCGACCGGGGACTTCGCAGAGGTGGCAGTTCCTCACGGAGCGGACGCCGTTGTGCTGTTCCGGGCCTCGCTGGCCGACTCGCTGGCGACGGTGCGGCTCGTCGAGCGGCGTCTACTCCTCGCGACGGGGTTCGCGCTACTCCTCGCGCTCGTCCTCGGGCTGACCGCGGCGGGAATGCTGGCACGGCGCGTCCAGCGCCTCGAGACGGCGGCAGAGCGGATTGCGAGCGGCGACTTCGGCGCGCCGATCGTCGACCGCTCCGATGACGAGATCGGCCAGCTGGCGGTCGCATTCGACCGCATGCGCGTTCAGCTCGCACAGCTCGACACGGCCCGGAAGGAGTTCGTCGCCAACGCATCGCACGAGCTCCGGACGCCGCTGTTCTCGCTCTCCGGGTTTCTCGAGCTGCTGGCGGACGAGGACCTGGACGACGCGACTCGCGAGGAGTTCCTGGCGACGATGAGAGGCCAGGTGGAGCGCCTGACGAAGCTTTCGGCGGATCTCCTCGATCTCTCGCGGGTCGATGCGGGGCAGCTCAGGGTCGAGCAGGAGCCGGTCGATTTGACTCAGATCGTGCGAACGCTCGTCGCGGAGCTCGAGCATGTGTCCGCGGCTGCGAGCCACGTCCTCGACGCCGAGGCCGACGAGGACGTGTGGTGCACGGGGGACGAGGATCGGGTCATGCAGATCGGCCGGGCGCTGATCGTCAATGCGCTGGTTCACACGCCAGCGGGGACGCGCATCGTCGTGCGCGCGCAGCGCCGCGGCACCCGCGCTCGGCTGGAGGTCGTCGATGACGGTCCTGGGATCTCCTTGGCGCAGCGAGAGGCGGTGTTCGAGCGGTTCTATCGCGTCGAGGGAGGCAGGGCGTCCGGCAGCGGCCTCGGGCTCGCGATCGCCCGCGAGCTCGCGCGGCTGATGCGGGGCTCGGTACAGCTCGACTCCAAGCCGGGGAGGACGGCCTTCACCTTGGATCTGCCCGTTGGTGTGCGGCCAGAGCCGGCCGTCGCGGCGTTTTCACGTGAAAACGCGTAGCGAGGCGCAAGCAGCGTCGACGTCTACGATCCCGGCGTGAGCGGGCTTTCCCACGTCGGCGACAGCGGCGAGGTGAAGATGGTCGACGTCGGCGGGAAACCGCTGTCGCGACGGCGTGCGGTTGCGCAGGCACGGGTGCACATGGCATCCATGACCGCGGCGACGATCCGCACCCTCCCGAAGGGCGACGCGCTCGTGACGGCGCAGCTCGCGGGGATCATGGCCGCGAAGCGAACGGCTGACCTCATCCCGCTCTGCCACCCTCTTCCACTCTGCTCACGTCGATGTCCGGCTCGAAGTCTCCGATTCCGCAGTCGACATCGAAGCGTCCGTCGAGACGACAGCGCAGACCGGCGTCGAGATGGAAGCGCTCGTGGCAGCGACGGTCGCCGCGCTGACGGTGTACGACATGGCCAAGGCGATCGACAAGGAGATGCAGGTCGGCAACGTGCGGCTCGTCGAGAAGTCGAAGGAGGAAGTCTGAAGGCCGCGGTCCTGACGGTGTCTGACGGCGTGCACGCAGGAGAGCGCGAGGACGCGAGCGGCGCCGTCCTCGAGGAGCTGCTCAGTGGCGAGGGGTTCGCTGTCGAGCGACGCGTCGTCGCGGATGAGCCGAGCGCGATCTCGGCAGCCGTCGCCGAGCTTGCTTCAGATGCGTTGCTCATTCTGACAACAGGAGGCACCGGCTTCGCTCCTCGTGACGTCACGCCAGAAGCGACCCGCGCTGTCATCGACCGAGAGGCTCCCGGGATCGCCGAGGCGATTCGCGCCGACGCGCTCACCCGGACGCCGCACGCGCTTCTGTCTCGAGGCGTGGCCGGGCTCCGCGGCAAGACGCTGGTCGTGAACCTTCCGGGCTCACCTGGCGGCTGCCGAGACGGCTTCGCCGTGCTCAAACCGGCTCTCCAGCACGGCCTCGCGCTAGCGTCGGGCGACACCGCGACGACACATCGCCAGACGTGACCGCAAGTACATCCGCGATCCCGCTCCCGCGCCGGCTCGCCTCGCTCGTCCGGATCGAGCACACGGTGTTCGCCCTCCCGTTCGCCTATGTCGGAGCCCTCCTCGCGGCCGACGGCTGGCCCGGCTGGAGCGACATGCTCTGGATAACGGTCGCGATGATCGGGGCACGGACGCTCGCGATGGCGTTGAACCGGCTCCTGGACGCGGAGCTCGACGCGGAGAATCCACGCACGGCGACGCGCGAGCTTCCGAGCGGCCTGCTGACGCGCTCTCAGGTCCTCGTGTTGAGCGCAGTGGCGCTCGCGGTCTTTCTGCTTGCCGTCCTCCAGCTCGACCCGATCGTCCGCTGGCTCTGGCCGATCCCGGTCGCGATGTTCTTCGTCTACCCGTACCTGAAGCGGTTCACGTGGCTCAGTCACCTCTGGTTGGGGGCGTGCCTCGGGCTTGCGCCTGTCGGGGCGTGGCTTGCGGTGTCCGGAGAGGCCCCGTGGGAAGCGTGCGCGCTCGGCGGGGCGGTCTTGCTCTGGGTTGCCGGGTTCGACCTCTTCTACTCCCTGTTCGATCTCGAGCACGATCGTGAGCAGGGCCTGCACTCGTGGGCAGTGCGCTTCGGGGAGCGGGGCGTGTTCTACGGGGCTCGCGTCTTCCACACAGGCGCGGTCCTGTTGCTTGCGCTCTCCGGCTTCGGGCTCGGCGTCGGTGTCGGGTACTGGGCCGGCGTCGCGGCGGTGGCGGGCCTGCTCGCGTACGAACATGCGCTCATCCGGCCGGGTGATCTTCGCCGGCTGGATGCCGCGTTCTTCACCGTGAACGGCGTCATCAGCATCGTGTTTGCTGCGTTCGTGGCGCTCGATACGCTGAGCTGAGCCCCCGCCGCTTTGCATCGAGTAGCGTCTCGCGCGTGATCCACGCCCGTGGGGTGGAGAAGCGCTTCGGACGCCGCCGCGTGCTCACGGGGATCGATCTCGACGTGTCGCGAGCCGGGTTCCTGCTCGTGACCGGAGCGAACGGAGCAGGGAAGACGACCTTGCTCCGCCTCCTCACCGGTCTCGCCGCGCCTACGCGGGGAACGATCGAGGTCGATATCGACCGGAGGCAGATGGGCTTTCTCGCCCACGAGCCGCTCGTGTATCGGGAGCTCACCGCGCTCGAGAACCTCGATCTCTTCGGCCGGCTCTACCGTGTTCCCGAGCGACGGGAGCGGATCGGGATGCTGCTCGAGCGTTTCGGTCTGTGGGAGGCCCGGTCCGAGCGGGTCGCTGCCTACTCGCGCGGCATGAGCCAGCGCCTCGCTCTCTGCCGGGCTCTGCTCCACGATCCCGAGCTCCTCGTGCTCGACGAGCCGTACGCCTCCCTCGACGAGCAGGGCGGAGCGCAACTCGACCGTGAGCTCGCCGAACTGGCCGGCTCGCGGACGCTGGTCGTCTCGACGCACGATCCTGCGCGAGTCGAGCGGCTGGCGACCCAGACTCTGGCGCTCGCGTGACCTACCTCTCAGACGTCGCGGCGCTGACGCGGAAGGACCTCAGGGTCGAGCTCCGCGCGCAGGACACGTTGCCCGCGATGCTGCTCTTCGTCCTCTCGACGCTCGTCGTCTTCCACTTCGCTTTGCCGGAGGGGACGGGCGACGACGCTGCCTACGGTTTGCTCTGGGTCGCGATCGTCTTCACCGCGCTCCTCGGCCTCGCCCGGGCCTGGGTGCCGGAGCACGAGCACGGCGTGCTCGACGGCCTCCTGCTCGCGCCCTGCGACCGCAGCGCGATCTGGGTGGGGAAGACCCTCGCCACCCTCGCGTTCCTGCTCGCCGCCCAGGTTGTCGCCTTGCCGGCGTTCGCGCTCTTCTTCGCTCCGCTCGACGCCGTCGCGCTCGTCGGCGTGCTGCTTGCGGACATCGGGATCTGCGCGGTCGGCTCGCTGCTCGCCGCGATGGCCGCGGCCGGCCGTGCGCGTGAGCTGCTCCTGCCCCTGCTGCTGCTCCCGCTGGCGATCCCGCTGATCGTCGGAGGCGTCGGCGCCGCGATCTCGACGGAGCCGGAGCGCTATCTCCTGCTCCTCGCGTTGTACGACGGGATCTTCGCGGTACTCTCGTGGGCGTCGTTCGAGTACGTCGTCACCGAGTGATGCCGAGCGCTTTCTCCCGGACACCGACCCTTCCCGTTCTCGCTGCGCTGACCGCGGGGTTGATGGGCCTGGCGCTCGTCCTCTCGTTCTTCGTCGCGCCCGAAGATGCTGACCAGGGCGTCTCGCAGAGGATCTTCTACATCCACGTCCCGATCGCGTTGACCGCGTACTTCTGCTTCGGCCTCGGCGCGTGGAAGGCGCTACGCCTCCTCTGGCGCGGGGAGGAGCGCTACGACCTGGAGAGCTACGTGGCCATCCATCAGGGGACGATCTTCGGCTTGCTGACGCTGATCACCGGCGCGATCTGGGCGAAGGCGTCGTGGGGTGTGTGGTGGACCTGGGACTCGAACCAGCTCGTGCTCTTCCTGACCCTCTTCCTCTTCTACTGCGCCTACTTCATGCTCCGCTTCTCGCTTCCGGAAGGGCCGCGTCGCGCCCGTTCGTCGGCGGTATACGCGTTGTTCGGGGTCGTGCTGATTCCGATCAGCTTTCTTGCAATCCGGCTCGCCGAGGACTTCATCCACCCGACGACGTTCACGCGCGACGGGCCGCAGATGACCGGGACCATGTTCACGGCGTTCTGCGTCTCGTGGGCGGCGGTGACGCTCCTGGCGTACGTCCTGTACCGGGTCGAGCTCGTGGGGAAGCGTCTGCACACGGATCTGCGGGAGCTCCGCGAGGCCCTGGAGTGAGCGGTGGCGAGTACGTCGCCGCGGCCTACGCGGTCGTGTTCGTGTTCGTGCTCGTGTACGTGGCGATCATCGCGGCGAAGCTCGTGCGCCTGCAGCGCGACACGGCCGAGCTCCTGGAGCTCGCCCACCGCCGGGACAGCAACCCTGACGCGCCGGTCTCGTAACTATCCTGCGCGCGTGCTGCGGAGGACGTCATGGACGTGAGGCGCCAGCTTGTCGGGAGGCCGTTGCCGGTGCAGGCTCCGACGGCGTTCCTGCGCGTTCGCCCGCGCGACGCTCGGTCCTGTGGGGAGCCGCACGCGAGGCACGCGCGGCGCTGCAGACCGGTCCGCGCTCGGCGGCGCTGAGCGACGGCGTCGCGAACACTCGCGGCGTTAGGCTCAGCCCGTGTTCATCACGTTTCTGAGCGACTTCGGGCTCAAGGACGACTTCGTGGGAACCTGCCACGGCGTGATGAAGACGATTGCTCCGGACGCCGAGATCATCGACATCACGCACGGGATCCCGCCACAGGCCGTGCTGGAGGGGGCGCTCGTGTTCGCCAACACCATCGGCTACATGCCGGTGGGGGTGCACCTTGCGGTCGTAGACCCTGGTGTCGGCGGCCCTCGGCGTCCTCTCGCACTCCGCGATCGCGACGGCCGGCTCTTCGTCGGGCCCGACAACGGGCTTCTGCTCCCGGCGGCGAGTCGTGCGGGGATCGTGGACGCGCACGAGCTCGCGAACCCGCAGTACGCGTTGCAGACCATCTCGCGGACCTTCCACGGGCGGGATCTCTTCAGCCCGGCAGCCGCGCATCTCGCATGCGGCGTCCCTCTCGAGGAGCTCGGCCCGCCGGTCGATCCGGAGGCGCTCGTGAGCCTGGACGTTCCCGAGCCCGTGCTGGCGGACGGAGCCGTCGTCGCGACCCTCCTCTACGTCGACAGCTTCGGCAACGTGGCGCTGAACCTCAAGCGCGAGCACGTCGAGCAGATGGGGATCGTGTCAGGGGCCAAGGTCGAGCTCGAGTTGGCCGGCGAGCGGTACTACGCGGTCATGGCCAGGACCTTCGCGGACGCTCGGCCCGGAGACGTGATCTTGTACGAGGACAGCTACGGAACCATGTCGGTCGCGATCTCGCGGGGGAGCGCAGGTCGCATGCTCCATGCCGCTCCCGGGCAACGCATTCGCATCACTCCGCGTGAGTAGTCATGAGATCCGCGGTCGCCGATCGGCCCAGGGACGAGCTTCTTCCAACTGCGCGGCGAGGCGGAGGAGCAGCGCTTCGCCGGCGGGTGGCCCGATGGCCTGCACTCCTATCGGGAGGCCGTTGTCTGACCAATGCAGCGGGAGAGACATCGCGGGGAGGCCGGTGAGATTCGCGATCGCGGTGAAGGGCGTGAAGTCCGTGTTTCGTCGAAGCTGCTCGATGGCCCCGTCGACGCCTTCCTCCTGCCACCCGATCGGGACCGGGGGAAGAGCGAGCGTCGGCGTGAGGACGACGTCCGCATGCTCCCAGAACGCGACGACGCTCCGCGCCGTCGTGTGCAGGTGGAACGCGGCCTTGGCGTAGTCGGCCGCCGAGGTTCCTCTGGCGGATTCGGCGAGCCCCCGATTCAGCGGGGTGAGAAGCTGGGGGTCGACGGGATAGAGCGCGGGGCCGACTTGCCAGACCGAGATGAACGCATCGAGCAAGCCCGCGCCGGTCCAGGGCGGCGAGGCCTCGAAGGTCTCGTGGCCGAGGCTTTCGACGAGGGCTGCGGCACTCTCGAGGGCTGCGATGCACTCTGCGTGCACGGGCACGTCGATCGGCGGCACGCTGGACACTGCGATCCGCAGCCGTTCGACCGGAGCTCCTGGCTCTTCGGCGAACGGGCGCTCGGGTGCAGGTGCCCACCAGGGATCGCCCGGCTCGTAGCCGGCCAGGACGTCGAGCAGCGCCGCGGCATCGGCGACCGAACGTGTGATGGGCCCCGAGGTCGACAAACCCTCGAGCGAGGCGAAGGGCGCACTGGAGACGCGGCCGCGCGAGGGCTTGAGGCCGAAGACGCCGCAGCAGGAGGCGGGAATCCTGATCGAGCCGCCGCCGTCGGTGCCGTGTGCGAGTGGGATGAGACCCGCAGCGAGGGCCGCTGCGGCACCTCCGCTAGATCCACCCGGCGTGTGCTCTGGGCTCCAGGGGTTCCGCGTCACGCCGTTCAGCTCGGACTCGGTGAACGCGACGGTTCCGAACTCGGGAGTGTTCGTCTTCCCGAGGATCACGAAGCCGGCCTCACGCATCCGCCGCACGACCGCGGAGTCGAAATCGGGGACGTTGTCGGCAAACGCGCGGCTCGAATACGTCGTGCGGATGCCCGCGGTCGGGGTGAGGTCCTTGATCGCGATCGGGACCCCGCGGAACGGAGCCGCCTCGCCTGAGGCGTCGGCCGCTCTTGCGTCTTCGAGCGCCTCTTCTCCTCGAACCGTGACGAACGAATTCAGCTCGGGATCGATCCGGGCGATCCGCTCCAGATAGAGCTCGGCGAGCTCGACCGCGGAGACCTCTCCGTCGCGTACGAGCCGCGCCTGCTCGGTCGCCGGGAGAAACGCGAGGTCGGCTTGCAGCGCGGGCACGACGAGTGGCGAGGGCCGGAATCGAACCGGCGACACCACGGTTTTCAGCCGTGTGCTCTACCGACTGAGCTACCTCGCCGCGGCGACTCAGTCTAGCCGCGGAGCGGACACCTGAACCGAGGTCAGGCTGAAGCCTGACCCCAGCCTGTCCCGATCCTCGTGCGCTGGGCAAGCCGGCCTCCGGCCCGGACGTTGCTCGCACAGAGCTCGAGAGGCAACACGTGGGGTCAGGCTTCAGCCTGACCTCGGTTCTGCGTTTTTCAGCGAGCCGCATCAAGCCGGTTAGCCGCGCTCCGCGTTAGCGTAGGTCAGGTGGCCGAAGCCTCGGAGAGAACGGTTGCGATCATCGGCGCTGCGCTCGACCTCGGACAGGGGCGGCGTGGGGTCGACATGGGGCCTTCCGCGATGCGGGCCGCGGGGCTCGAGGAGCGCCTTCGGAGCCTGGGATACGAGGTGAGGGATCTCGGGAACGTCGACAGCCTCGAGCCCGAAGAGGCCGAGCTCGAGGACGAGCGGGCGCGGTTCCTGCCCGAGATCAAGGAAGCGTGCGCGCGCATCGCCGCGCTCGTCGTGGAGGCATCAGCCGCTGATGAGGTTCCGCTCGTTCTCGGCGGCGACCACTCCGTCGCGCTCGGGACCCTCGCGGGTCTCGCCTCGGCGCACGGGCAGGGCGGCGTTCTCTGGATTGATGCGCATCCGGACATCAACACACCCGAGACGAGCCCGAGCGGCAACGTCCACGGCATGCCGCTCGCGGCTGCGCTGGGTCTCGCTCCCGAGTTCGAGAGCGACTCCTGGACGCTTCCCGCCGTCGTGCCGGACCGCGTTGCGCTGATCGGAACACGCCAGCTCGATGCCGGCGAGCGACGGTTGCTGCGGGAGGCCGGTGTACGGGTTTACACGATGAGCGAGATCGACCGCGTGGGCATCGAGCGGGCGGTTCGCGAGTCGCTCGACCGGGTCGCGGGGGGAGGATTCGTCCACGTCTCGTTCGACATGGACGTGCTCGACCCGGCGGTCGCTCCCGGCGTGGGAACTCCGGTCCGGGGTGGGCTCACGTACCGCGAGGCTCACCTCGCGCTCGAGCTCGTCGCCGAGTCGGGACTCGCCGGGTCACTCGAGATCGTCGAAGTCAACCCGATCCTCGACCGTGAGAACACCACGGCGCTGACTGCAGTGGAGCTCGTGGCGAGCGCTCTCGGGAAGACGATTTTCTAGGTCTTAACGGCAAGCACGATCTGTGCCAAGCCGGGCACTTCGAGCGAACCGTCGTCAGCGACGTACTTCGACAGGCGTCGCTCCGCGCCCTCGCGCAGGGTTCCGATCTCTTCTGGCGTCAGGCGCTCGAGGATGGTCGTCAGCATCCGCGACAGGTCGGTCACGGACTCCCACCACGCCTTCAGCGAGTCCGCCTGCCAGAGAATGGAGACGTTCTCGAGCACCTCGACCCGAAGACCGGCGTCGGCCACGATCCGCCGAAGCTCGTCCGGGTCGGCGAGGCGAAACGGGCCGGGCGCGTTCGGATCGGGCCGTTCCGTGAGCCCGAGCTCGACCGCGGACCGCGCGGCAGCGGTCATCCAGTCGTTCTCGTCTGCGGACGCCCAGACTGCGAGCGCCGCGCGTCCCCCAGCCTTCAGCACTCGCGCGATCTCGGCCATGGCACGCGATGGCTCGGGGACGAGCATGATCCCGAAGCGACAGAGCACCCCGTCGACCGCGTCGTCCTGAAGGCTGATCGCCGTCGCATCCTCCACGCGGAACTCGACGTTCTCGACTCCAAGCTCCGCTGCGCGGCGGCGAGCGGCATCGACCATCTCCGGCGCTACGTCCGTTGACAGCAAGAGGCCGTTCGGCCCGAGCCGCTCGGCGGCGATGAAGCCCGTGTCGCCGGGGCCTGCGGCCAGCTCGAGCACTGTGTCGCCCTGAGCGGGGTCGAGCACAGCGACGAGCCGCTCGTCGAGATGGCGCGTCACCTTGCGTCCAAAGGCGGCCTGGCGCTCCCAGCCCGCCGCTGACGCCCGCCAGGCGTCGACCTGCTCGTGCTCGGGCGTGGCTATGTGGCCACCTGCGCGAACTGCGGGATGATGTCCCGCCCGTACGCCTCGAGCACCTCTTCCTGGCCCTCGGTCATGAGGTAGATGTTGAAGTGGTCGACGCCGACCGACTCGAGCTCCCGCAGCTTCTCGGCGGCCTGCTCCGCGGTGCCGAGCACACAGAACCGGTCGCAGATCTCGTCGGTGACGAACTCGCCGTGCTTGGCACCGACCCGGCTGTGGTCCTTGTAGTCGTAGAACTTGCGGACTCTGACGTACTCGGTGAGGGCGGACGGGATCTCCGACTCGAACCCGTAGCGCTCGACGAGATCCATCACGTGGTTCGAGACCATCGCGGGAAACCAGCGGACCTGGTCCCGCGCCTCTGCGATGTCGTCCGAGATGTGGCTCGGGGCGCAGACGTGGCACTTGAGCGCATCCGGATCACGACCGGCCTCCTCGGCCGACTTTCGCGCCGTGTCCATGATCCACTGGACGATCTGCGGGTCGGCGAGCTGGATGATCACTCCGTCGCCGACTCGGCCCGCCACAGCCAGGGCACGTGGCCCGTACCCCGCGATCCACATCTCGATTGGCGGGTCCTTCAGTGCCCACGTCAGCTCGAGATCCTTGTCGTTCCATGCCACTTTCCGGCCGTTCATCAGGTCCTTCATCATCACGAGCGAGCGCTCGAACTCGGCCATCTTCACCGGCTGGTAGCCGATCACGCGCCGTGCGGAGTCGCCTCTCCCGATCCCCATCACCATGCGACCGCCGGAGATGACGTGCAGCGTCGCGTACCCACTCGCGGTGACCGTCGGCTCCCGCGTACCCGGGTTCGTCACGCAGTGCCCGAACTTCATCCGACTCGTCGCCCCGATGGCCATCGTCAGGAGTGGGTAGGACTCGTGCCACAGGATCGGTGAGTCGTAGGTCCAGCCGTACTCGAAGCCGTGAGATTCCGCGAGCTGGAGGAGCTCGACGAACCGCTGGTGCGGAGGATCGGGAAGGACGGTGACGCCGAAGCTCAGTGCCATTGCAGCTCCCTGGGATCGTTCGCTCGAGGGCGCAGCGCGCGCTCTTAACAGTGCCTGGCACTGTAAACGTCACAAGACTGCGCCGATCTTTCCACGGCTGATTGCGCGCCGTGCGGTTCTACGCGGGCCGACAGAACATCTCGAGCTCCTCGCCCTCGACGATGAGCGCAGTCAACCCTGCTCGGGAGGTCAGCTCGTGCTCCTCGCCGGTACGCCAGAAGACCGCCTCGCCGGCGACGATCGGCTCGCCCACCCCGTTGGCGCCGCTTACCTCGCCGGCACCTTCCAGCACCGCCAGGATCTGCGGGTAGGTGGCGGGATGGCGTGCGATCTGCCCACCGGGAGCCACTCGGAAGACCGCCGCCTGGAAGGCTGAGCCGGCCGAGATGGGAGGGGTGAGGGGCGCGACGGTCACGCCTTCGAGGAGATCCACGCGTGGGGCGAAGGCGACGTCGGGACCGAAGCTGAAGCGCTCCACCTAGCCGATCGCCTTCGAGGCCAACCGATCGAACGCACTCACCGCGAGCTCCAGATGCTCCTCGCGCGAGTCCTCGAGCTTCGTGTGCGACAGGCCGCGCAGGCTCTGAACGAACATCATCACCGTCGGCACGCCCGCGCGTGAAATTTCGGCCGCGTCGTGGAGCGGCCCCGAGGGGAGTCGGTGAGACGCGGCTGTGACCTCCTGGATTGCTTCGTCGCAGAAGCCCACCAGCGTGTCGTCGAAGAGGATCGGCTCGATCGACCAGATCCGCTCCCACTTCACGTCGAGCTCCTCCTCGTCCGCGAAGCGCTTGCTCGCGTCCTTCGCCCGATCGAGCAGCGAGGCGAGCTTCCCGGCGTCGAGATGCCGTTGGTCGAGGAGCTGCTCGGCCGTTTCCACGACCGAGGTCACGATGCCCGGGTGGCAGACGACGTCGCCGGAGGTGCACACGGCTCCGTCTCCGACCTGACGGGCGACCTCGCGAATCTCGAGCGCGAGCTTGGCGGCTCCCGCGAGGGCGTCTCTGCGCTGATCCATCGGCGTCGAACCGGCATGGGCGGCTTGCCCACGCCAGGTGATCCGATGACGCTCGACCCCGAAGGTTCCCAGAACCGAGCCGAGAGGGAGATCGAGCGACTCGAGGACGGGGCCCTGCTCGATGTGGAGCTCGAGGTACGCCGAGGCTGTCTCTAGCTGGCTTCGTGACTCGAGCGCGCGGTCGAGATCGACGCCGTACTCCCGGAGCGCATCCGGAAGGGCGATTCCGTCCCGGTCACGGAGCTCGCGCAGCTCGCCCTGGTCGGTCATCGAGCCGGAAGCTGCGCTCGACCCGAAGAGGCTCCGACCGAAGCGCGCGCCCTCCTCGTCCGCCCAGTTGACCAGGCGAACAGTCACCTTCGGGCTCCCCTGCTCGGCGATCCGACGGAGCACCTCTGCGCCGGCGACCAGGTTGAGAGCTCCGTCGAGCCAGCCGCCGTTCGGCACCGAGTCGATGTGGCCGCCGATCAGCACGGCCCGCTCGGAGCCTCCCTGCAGCGTGAACCACTGGTTGCCCGCCTCGTCGATCTCCTCCTCGACGCCGGTTCCCTCGAGCTTGCGCGCGAGCCATTCGCGCGCCTGCTGCCACGTCTCGGTCCACGCGACTCGCTGTGCGCCGTTCTCGTCCCCGGTCAGCTCACGGAGCTCCTTCAGCTCCGCGACCGTTCGCTTCGGGTCGAGCGGCACGGCGCGAGCTTAACCAAGGGCGAGGCAAGCCTCGCCCTTCCGGGTCGAATTGCAAGTCGGTAAGAATCACTGCTCGTGACCGAGGTTGCCGCCATGAGCCCTGCCCGGTCCCGCTCATCGGCGAAGCCGGCGGCAGTCGCGTTGCGCGTCGCCACGCTGATGCTCGTTCTGCTCGCTCTCTGGGGGCTCTGGGAGGGATATCGCTGGCTGTGGATCGAGACCGGCTGGACGAAGCCGTTCGTCGTTGACGACACGACCATGCCGCACCTGCACGACATCGTCCTCGCGCTCTTCGAGTCGCCCCAGGAAGGCGGCCCGCTCCTCATCGACCTCCTCTTCCACTACGCGCTCTTCACCGCGAAGGAGGCCGCGGTCGGCTTTGCGATCGGCGCCACGATCGGATTCCTGCTCGGCGCTGTCATCGCACGCTTTCAGACGCTACAGCGCGGTGTGATGCCGTACGTCGTCGCGTCGCAGACGATCCCGATCCTTGCGATCGCCCCGATCGTCGTCGTCGGGCTCGGGAGCTTGACGATCGCGGGCTGGACCCCGGCGGACTGGATGCGGGTCTCGGTCATCGCCGCCTACCTGACGTTCTTCCCGGTCACCGTGAACACCGTGCGAGGCCTGCAGTCGGCCGACCCGGCCGCTGTCGAGCTGATGGAGTCGTATGCCGCCGGCGAGTGGGCGGTTTTCTGGAAGCTGCGCGTTCCCTCGGCGCTCCCCTACCTCTTCGCCGCCTTCAAGGTCGCCGCTACGGCGAGCGTCGTCGGCGCCGTGATCGGAGAGCTCCCGTCGTCGATCCAGGACGGCCTCGGCGGGGCGATCATCAACTTCAACCAGTACTACGCGCTCGACCCCGAGAACCTGTGGGCGACGAACCTGATCGCGGCGCTTCTCGGGATCTCATTCTTCCTCGTGGTCGTGGTCGTCGAGAAGCTCGTCGTCCATCGTGCGCCGGAACGGCTCGTATGAGTGCCGTTGAAACCGTCGTCTCGCTGGAGGGCGTGACGAAGACGTTCGGAAAGGGCGGCGTGACCGCCCTCCAGGAGATCGACCTCGAGGTCGGGCGCGGAGAGTTCATCTCGCTGATCGGTCCGTCGGGATGCGGCAAGTCGACGCTCTTGCGGGTGATCGGCGACCTGGTCGAGCCGACCGCAGGTCAGATCCTCGTCAACGGGAAGTCGGCGCAGCGCGCGCGTCTCGACCGCGACTACGGGATCGTGTTCCAGGCAGCCGTCCTCTACGACTGGAGGACGGTCGCCAAGAACGTCTCGCTGCCGCTCGAGCTCGGTGGCTGGAGCCGCTCGCAGAGGACGAGTCGGGTAGAGGAGATGATGAAGCTCGTCGAGCTCGAGGGGTTCGAGAAGCACTATCCCTGGCAGCTCTCGGGAGGGATGCAGCAGCGCGTCTCGATCGCCCGGGCGCTCTCGTTCTCTCCCGCGCTCCTGCTCATGGACGAGCCCTTCGGTGCACTGGACGAGATGACGCGGGAGCGGCTCAACCTCGAGCTCCTGCGGATCTGGGCTGAGACAGGGTCGACCGTGATCTTCGTGACGCACTCGATCTCCGAGGCGGTGTACCTCTCGACGCGCGTCGTCGTGATGTCCGCACGCCCGGGGCGGATCAGCGCCGTGGTTCCGATCGATCTCGAGCAGCCACGAACGGCCGAGACACGCGAGGAGCCCCGCTTCTTCGAGCTCGTCACCGAGGTGCGCGAGGCGCTGCACGCCGGCGGGGCGGACGAGATCGTCGCAGAGCTCGAGGCGCTCGAATGACGACGGTTGCCCATCAGGCGGTCGCGCCGCGCGACTCGCTGACGCGACGAGCTGGCCGCTGGCTTCCCGCGCTGGCGTTCTTCGCCTTCGGAATCGTGGCGTGGCAATGGATCCTGCCCGCGCTCGGAATCGAGCGATATCTCCTTCCGCCGTTCTCGGACGTCATGCAGGCGTTCTGGGACTCGCGCTCGGAGCTCTTGAGGGCGGGCTGGATCACGTTCCAGGAGGCGCTCGGAGGCTTTGTCCTCGGCTGCTCACTCGCATTCCTGTTCGCGCTCGTGCTCGCGCGCTGGCGCCCCCTCGGAAGCGCGCTGATGCCGTATCTGATCGCGGCGAATGCGGTTCCGATCGTCGCCTTCGCGCCGATCACGAACGCCTGGTTCGGGATCCTGAGCCCGTGGTCGAAGATCGTCATCGCGGCAGTGCTCTGCTTCTTCCCGGTGCTCGTCAACACGCTGCGCGGGCTGACCTCGGTTCGGCCGGAATCGCTCGAGCTCATGCGCTCCTATGCAGCTGGGCAGCCGTCGGTCTTCAGGCGCGTGCGGATCCCGTCGAGCCTCCCGTTCGTCTTCTCGGCCTTGAAGATTGCGTCCGTACTCGCGATGATCGGCGCTGTCGTGGGTGATTACTTCGGCGGGTCGACGGAGGCGCTGGGCGTGCAGATCGTGTCGGCGGTCTCGCTCGCTCAGTACGAGACCGCGTGGGCAGCCATTCTCGTCGCGAGCATTCTCGGCATCGCGTTCTATGCAGCAGTCGCGCTCGTCGAGCGCTATGCGCTGCGCTGGCATCCGGCAACGAGAGGAGAAGCAAGGTGAGCTTCGAGGAGGGCACATGAGGAAACGCAAGTGGTACGTGTTGACGGCGACCCTCGTCGTGGGGGCGAGCCTGGTCGTGGCAGGTTTCGCGACGGCATCGAGGTCCGGCGCCGAGCAAAGCCTGACGAAGGTGACCCTGCAGAGCAAGTGGGTCGTGCAGTCGCAGTTCGCCGGCTACTACACGGCCAAGGAGAAGGGCTACTACAGGCAGGCCGGGCTCGACGTGAACATCAAGGCCGGCGGCCCTGACATCCTTCCCGAGCAGGCCGTGCTCGGAAAGCAGGCGGAGTTCGGGATCAACTGGTTCCCGAGCACGCTCCAACAGCGCGACACGGGCAACGACCTCGTCAACATCGCCCAGGTCTACGCACGGAGCGGCACGACCGAGGTCACGTTCAAGAAGAGCGGGATCAACACGTTCAGGAAGATGCGGGGCAAGAAGTTCGGCGTCTGGATCTTCGGGAACGAGTTCGAGCAGCGCGCCGCGCTCGTCAAGAACGGGATGAACCCGGACGAGGACGTGACGATCGTCAAGCAGAACTTCGACATGCTCGCGTTCCTGAAGGGCGAGATCGACGCCGCGTCGGCGATGACCTACAACGAGCTCGCGCAGGTGCTCGAGGTCAAGAACCCGGACACCGGGAAGCTCTACCAGCTGAGCGACTTGAACGTGTTCAAGTACTCGGATCTCGGCACCGGCATGCTCCAGGACGGCGTGTTCGTTCGCGGCGACTGGATCAAGGATGCGAAGAACCAGGCAACGGCGGTGAAGTTCCTGGAGGCCTCGTTCAAGGGGTGGATCTACTGTCGCGACCACCTGGCCGAATGCACGAAGATCGTGCTGAAGAACGGGCCGGCGCTGCCCGCAGGGCATCAGCGGTGGCAGATGAACGAGGTCAACGCGCTGATCTGGCCGAACCGCCTCGGCATCGGCCTGATGGACCCGGTCGAGTACAAGCGAACGGCGAACATCGCTGTGACGTACAAGGTCATCAAGAAGCCGGCGACGAAGGCCTCGTACCGGACGGATCTCGCGAGGAAGGCCATTGCGAACCTGAAGAAGCAGGGACTCGACGTCACCGGCAAGGGGTTCAAGAAGTCCGTCGTCAAGCTGAAGGCTGGAGGCAAATAGCCAGGTCGAACCGATCAAGTAGCTAGGTCACAGCCACCGGCGAGAAGGGAAAATGGAGGTCCGGGCCGCGCTGCGGCAGCGGCCCGGGTCTCCATCCGAGGAGGCGAAAGTGTCTGTTCTGATCAGAGGCGGTCGGATCATCACCGCCGCCGACGACTACGTCGGCGACGTGTACGTCGAAGGCGAGCGCATCACTCTCGTGGGAGAGTCGCTCGACGTCGACGCGGATCGCGTCATCGACGCGTCCGAGCACTACGTCCTGCCTGGCTGCGTCGATCCACACACGCACCTCGACATGCCGTTCGGCGGCACGACGACGATCGACGACGTCACCTCCGGCCAGACCGCCGCGGCGTTCGGTGGCACGACCTGCCACGTGGATTTCTGCATTCAGTCTCCGGGGCAGTCCTTTGCCGAGGCGCTCGAGCTGTGGCACGCGAAGCGCGAGGGCAAGGCGATCATCGACAACGGCTACCACATGGCCGTCACCGACCTTCGGGAGGGCGGCTCGCTCGAGGAGCTTTCCCGGCTGCCCGAGCAGGGCGTCACTTCCTACAAGCTCTTCATGGCCTACAAGGGCGCGTTGATGGTCGACGACGAGACGCTCTTCCGGACGATGGAGGTCGCGGCCGAGACCGGGGCGCTCGTGATGGTGCACGCGGAGAACGGTGACGCGATCGACGTCCTCGTGAAGCAGGCGCTCGCCGCCGGAAACACGGCGCCGCACTGGCATGCGCTGACGCGTCCTCCGGAGCTCGAGGGCGAGGCCACGAATCGCGCGATCCAGCTCGCCCGCATCGCCGGCGCGCCGCTCTACGTCGTGCACGTGTCCTGCCGCGAGGCCGTCGAGCCGATCGCGCGTGCGCGGGAACAGGGATGGGACGTCTGGGGCGAGACGTGCACGCAGTACTTCTTCATCGACTACACGCACCTGGAGCGACCCGACTTCGAGGGCGCGAAGTACGTCTACACGCCGCCGCCGAGGCCGCAGGAGAACCAGGAGATCCTCTGGCACGCGATTCGCTCGGACATCCTCTCGGTCGTCTCCACCGACCACTGCGCGTTTCTCTGGGACGGCCAGAAGTCGATGGGCAAGGATGACTTCTCGAAGATTCCGAACGGAGCCCCGGGCCTCGAGAATCGGCTGCACATGATCCACGAGTTCGGCGTCCGCACGGGCCGAATCGGCTTGAATCGCATGGTGGAGCTGCTCTCGACCAACCCGGCGAAGCTGTTCGGGCTGTATCCGCGCAAGGGCACGATCGCGCCGGGGTCCGACGCTGACATCGTCGTCTTCGATCCCGACAAGCGCCATCTGATCACCGTCGAGACGCAGCATTCGAAGTCCGACTACAACCTGTACGAGGGAACCGAGGTCACCGGCTCTCCCGAAGTCGTCTTGCTTCGTGGAAACGTGCTCGTCGAGAACGGCGAGCTCGTCGCGGAGCCGGGAGTCGGCCAGTTCGTCGAGCGAGCGGCGTTCGGGCAGGAGCTCCTGCCCGCTGCGGCGCGCTGACGACAGGTGCGCGGTAGCGCCGGGGCTTCCTTCCCCCTAGCCCCGGCGCTTCCCGCGCAGCATCTGGTTACGATCGATTGAGATGTCCGTCATCGAAGCGAATCCGAATCTGGGCGCCGAGATCGTCTCGGACGCGAAGGAGTTCGTTCTCTACTCCTGGTCGGTGCAGAACGCGATCAACCCGATCGCTGTCGCCGGGGCCGAGGGGCGCTACTTCTGGGACTACGAGGGCAACCGCTATCTCGACTTCGCCTCGCAGCTCGTGAACGTCAACATCGGGCACCAGCACCCGAGGATCGTCGCGGCGATCAAGGAGCAGGCCGACAAGCTCTGCACGATCGGTCCGCCGATGGCGAACGAGTCGCGCTCGCGGCTCGGGCGGCTGCTGGCCGAGGTCACGCCAGGCGACCTCTCGATGTCGTTCTTCACCAACTCGGGTGCCGAGGCCAACGAGAACGCGATCAAGCTCGCACGGATGTACACCGGGCGACACAAGATCATCGCGCGCTATCGGTCGTACCACGGCGCATCGCTCGGCGGGATCTCGCTCACCGGCGACCCGCGCCGCTGGCCGAACGAGCCCGGGATGCCGGGCGTCGTGCGCATGTTCGACCCGTACACCTACCGCTGTCCTGCGGGACATCCAGACCCCTGTCCCGTCTGCACGGGCGCGCCCCACCTGGAGGAGATCCTCCAGTACGAGGGAGCGGAGACCGTCGCCGCGGTGTTCATGGAGACGGTGACGGGGACGAACGGCGTTATCCCGCCTCCCGACGGCTACCTGCAGTCGATCCGAGACGTGTGCGACCGCCACGGCATCCTTCTCGTCTTCGACGAGGTGATGGCGGGCTTCGGCCGCACGGGGCGTTGGTTCGCCTGCGAGAACTGGGACGTCGTCCCGGACATCATCACCGTCGCCAAGGGGATCAACTCGGGCTACGTCCCGCTCGGCGCGATGATCTTTCGGAAGCAGATCGCCGACTGGGTGCGCGACAAGTTCTTCCCCGGCGGGCTGACGTACGCGGGACATCCGCTGGCCTGCGCCTCCGCCGTCGCTTCGATCGAGGCGTACCAGGAAGAAGGCGTGGTGGAGAACGCGGCTGAGGTCGGTGAGTACCTGGGAGACGGCCTTCGCGAGCTAGCCGACCGCCATCCGTCGATCGGCGACGTGCGCGGTCTCGGCTGCTTCTGGGGCGTCGAGCTCGTCAAGAACCGGGAGACGCGCGAGATGCTCGTACCGTTCAACGCCTCCGGCGAGGCCGCCGCCCCGGTCGCCCGCCTCGCAAAGGCAGCGCTCGAGCGCGGCCTCTACCTGATGACGCACTGGAACGTGATCATGGTGGTCCCGCCGCTGACGGTCACACGCGAGGAAGTCGACGAGGGCCTTGCGGTCCTCGACGAAGCGCTGACCGTCGCGGACGAGTATGTCGTCTAGCCGTCGAGAAACGCCGTAACCGCGCCTGCGGTCTCGTCGAGCGCGTCCCAGAGAATTGTGTGTCCGCCCGGGACGACGACGAGCTCTAGAAGGTTGCCGAGCGCTTCTTTGTACGCTCGTAGCCAGGGGTCGGGCGACAGGTACGAGCTCTCTCCGAGCACGAGCAGCGTCGGGACGCGTGCCCGCTCGAACGGCGCAGGCTGCGACGCCATCACACCGTACGCGGCGACGACCGCAGCCTGGCTGTAGCGATAGCGGAACGCGCCGTCGTCCTCCCGCAGGTGGCCGCGCAGCTCTTCCTCGACGAGCGCCCTCGGCGCTCTCGAAAGCTGGCTCTCGTCGTAGCGGCGGTCGACTCCCTCTTCGAAGGACACGTATGCCCGTTCCTTGCGCGCGTTCTCGGCGGCGAACAGCGCGACGTGCGGCAGCACCCAGAGCGCGGGGTCGAGAAGAACGAGCCTCGGGACGAGCTTCGGCGCGCGAGCGGCGAGCTCGAACGCGAGCCGGCCTCCGAACGAGTGCCCGACGAGGATGGCTGGCGCAGCGCCGACGGTCTCCACGATCGCGTTGACGTGCGTCTCGAGATCCCACGGGGGCTCGTAGCGGCGAGGAGCCGTGGCCGAGGAGGTCCGGCGCGAGGACGCGGTACTCCGGGAGTGCCTCCGCGAGCTTCGCGAAGTGCCGGCCGTGATTCGTGACGCCGTGCAGGCACACCACCCGCCGACCATCGGGCGGTCCCCACTCTTCGAGGTGAAGAAGTTCTTTCATTCTGAAAGGACTTCTCGGCGTCAAACGGTCTCGTGGAGCGCGTCGAGCGACTCCGGGACCAGCTCGGTCCTCCGCTCGTCCTTCACCTTCACGAGCGACCAGATCACGCTTCCATCCTTGTCGATCAGGAAGGTTCCGCGGAGAGGTGCTCCCGTCGTCTCGTTGAACACGCCGTAGGCTTTCGCGGCGGTCCCGTGCGGCCAGAAGTCGGACGCGAACGTGTACTCGGCTCCGAGGTCCTTCTTCCACGCCTGCCGGGCGGCGGACGGGTCGCACGACACGAAGACGATCTCCGTCTGCGCGTTCTTGAACGACTCGAGGTTCTCCTGGAGATCGCGCGCTTCGTCTTCGCACACTGGTGTGAACGCGAACGGATGGAAGACGAGGAGGACGTTCGAGCGGCCGCGGAAGTCGGAGAGTCGGACGCGCTCTTGGTACGTCACCTCGAGATCGAACTCGGGCGCCCTCTCACCTGTCGTCACCGTCATCCGCGCGCTCCTCGCCTTGGCCGCTCGGGCGATAGTAACGGCGGCCCCGCAGCTCCTCCGGGAGATACGACGCGTCGAATCCGGCCGGATCGGTGTGCGGATTGACGTATCCCTTGCCATGGCCGCGGGCCTTCGCCGCTCCCTTGTGGCCCGTCGAGCGCAGCATCGCCGGCGGCCTCGCGTTTCCGTGCGTCCGGACGTCCTCGCGCGCTTCCCAGATCGCGATCGCCGACGCGTTCGACTTGGGTGCGCGGGCGAGATAGATCGCCGCCTGCGCGAGATTGAGTTGAGCCTCCGGGAGCCCGACGTGCTCGAGCGCCTGTGCGGCGGCGACCGCGACGACGAGCGCGTTCGGGTCGGCGTTGCCCACGTCTTCCGAAGCGAGGATGACCATCCGCCGGGCGATGAAGCGTGGGTCTTCGCCCGCTTCCAGCATCGCCGCGAGGTAGTAGACAGCCGCGTCGGGATCTCCACCGCGCATCGACTTGATGAACGCGGAGGCGAAGTCGTAGTGCTGGTCGCCCTTGCGGTCGTAGAGGAGCGGACGTTTGCGCGCGGCGTCAGTGACATGGTCCGTCGCGAGCGGGGTGTCTTCGGCGCGGGCGGTCTCGTGTGCGAGCTCGAGGATCTGAAGCGCGGCCCGCGCGTCACCGCCTGCGCGCCCGGCGATCAGCGCTCTCACGTCGGCGCTCGCCTCGGTGTCGAGTGCAGCGGCGCCTCGCTCGACGATGACCTCGATGTCCTCGTCCGAGAGCGCGAGGAGCTCGATCACCGTGCAGCGCGAGAGCAGCGCCGAGTTCACCTCGAAGTACGGATTCTCCGTCGTCGCTCCGATGAGCGTGACGAGGCCGTCCTCGACGGCGTGCAGCACCGAGTCCTGCTGGGCCTTGTTGAAACGGTGGATCTCGTCGATGAAGAGGATCGTCCGGAGGCCGTTCGCGCCGAGGCGCTCCTGCGCTCGCGCGATGATGCCGCGTACGTCGTCGACGCGGGCGGACACGGCGGAAATCTCCTCGAATGCGGCGCCGGTGCGCTCGGCGACGATGCGGGCGATCGTCGTCTTGCCGGTGCCCGGCGGGCCGAACAGGATCATCGATGGCGGCCGGTCCTGCTCGATCGCGATACGGAGAGCCGATCCTGGTCCGAGCACGTGCTGCTGGCCGACGAGATCGTCGAGTGTGCTCGGGCGGAGACGAACCGCCAGCGGTGCATTCTCGGCCTGCCTGTCGCGAGCCGCCTCCGTGAAGAGGTCTCCCATGCCGCGAAGTATGCTCCGGCCGTGGCCCCGCACTCCGATCCTGGCCCGGAGCCCGAGGACTACTCACAGCCAGTTCTCCCGGGAGCAGCGTCCTCGGACTACGAGCGCTACCTGAACACCGAGGGCCTGCTGGCGCTGCAGAAAGGGCCCGACGAGTGGGTGCACCGGGACGAGCTCCTCTTCCAGGTCACGCATCAGTCCTCTGAGCTCTGGCTCAAGCTCTGCGCCTCCGATGCGACCGAGGCGGTCCGCCTGATCGAGGAGGGCGACCTGCGCGGGCGCCCTCCGTCTTCTCGACCGCGGCTCTCTCTGCATCCGCTACGTGATCCAGCAGCTCGACATGCTCGAGCACATGTCGCCGTGGGAGTACCAGGAGATCCGCAAGGTGCTCGGGCACGGCTCCGGGTTCGACTCTCCGGGCTGGAACGCGCTCCGCCACGAGTTTCCACGGCTAGGGCAGGCGTTTCACGCCGCGCGGCGGGCTCGGGGTCTTTCCGCTGGCCGACGTCTACGTCCAGGGCCGAGAGCACGAGGACCTGTACCAGCTCGCCGAGGCGCTGATCGAGCTCGACGAGCAGGCGCAGCACTGGCGCCTGCGCCACTACCAGGTGGTCGCCCGCGTCATCGGCGACAAGGTGGTCGGGACCCAGGGGACTCCCGTCGAGCTGCTCGGCCGGCTCGTGTCGAAGACGTCGTTCCCGGAGCTCTGGGAAGTGCGGAACGAGCTGACTGCGCTGTCGAAGGCGACTGCGGAGTGAGCCTCCGCGAGGAGGCGACGGGGCTCCTCCAAGAGCTTCTACGGCTCAACACGGTCAATCCGCCGGGGAACGAGACTGTCGCCGCAGAGCTGCTGCGCGACTACCTCGGGCAAGAGGGAATCGAGTCGGAGCTCTTCGCCCTCGAGCCGCATCGCGCAAACCTCGTCGCGCGTATCCCGGGCGGGGACGGCCCGTCCCTCGCGTTCCTCTCCCACACGGACACGGTTCTCGCCGATCCCGCAGAGTGGGACCGCGACCCGTGGTCGGGCGATCTCGTCGACGGCGAGGTGTGGGGTCGGGGCGCGCTCGACATGAAGGACCAGGTTGCGGCGTCGACCGTCGCGTTCGCGTCGCTCAAGCGGGAGGGATTCGTCCCGTCGGGCGACCTGATCCTGATCGTGGTGGCCGACGAGGAGGTCGGCGGCGTTCGCGGGCACGAGGGCTACGGCCTTCGCTGGCTGGTCGAAGCTCATCCCGACGCCGCGCGCTGCGACTACGCGATCAACGAAGGCGGAGGAGACCGGCTCGTGCTCGGCGGGACACCCGTGTACCTGTGCGCGACCGCGGAGAAGATGTCGGCGCCGTTCACGTTGCGCGTGCACGGTCGCAGCGGCCATGCCTCGATGCCGGGGATCGCCGACAACGCGCTGGTCAAGGCTGCGCGATACGTCGAGGCGCTCGGCACCTACGAGCCCGAGCCGGAGCTCATCCCCGAGGCCCGCGGTTTCCTCGAGGCGGTGCTCGGCGAGGCGCCTCCGGTCGAGGAGGCGCTGTCCCGGGCGGGCGAGGTGCATCCGACGCTGCCGGCACTCGTCCAGCCGCTTCTGGCTCTGACTCTTTCCCCCACGATGATCGAGGCGTCACATCAGACGAACGTGATCCCGGCGCTGTGTGAGGTGACGGTCGACTGCCGCCTGCTCCCGGAGCAGACCCCCGCGAAAGCCGAGCCGCTCATCCGAGCCGCGCTCGGAGACGGGGACTACGACCTGGAATGGATCAGCGCGACGGGTGGCACGCGCTCGAACCTGGCGACGCCACTCTGGGACGCGCTCGAGAGCTTCGTGGGCGAGATCGAGCCGGGAGCCAGGATGGCGCCGATCGCATGCCCCGGCTTTACCGATAGCCACTACCTCCGGGAGGCCTATGGCACGGTCGCGTACGGCTTCTTTCCGATCAAGGCGATGGACGCGGAGGAGGCGACGAAGCTCGTGCACTCCGCGAACGAGCGCATAGCCGTGGACGACCTCGAGCTAGGCGTCGAGATGCTCCGCGCAACCGCACGGACGTTGCTCGGGTAGCGAGGGCGAGGCAAGCCTCGCCCCTACGAGCGACGGCGGTTCGCCGGTCGAGTTACCGCTCGTCGGCGACCGGCTGCAGCTCTTCCTCGCGGTTCCCATAAGGCTTGAGCGCGTCGGCGAGCGACTCCCCGTCCGTCTGGGCCGTTGTCGGGGCTCCGACGAGCTCCTCGAGCTGCGCAGTCATGCGACGCAACCCGACCAGCGCCTTCTTCAGCCGTTCCTCGACGCCACGCGACTCCTCGCGGAGTACCTCTCCGCGCAGACGACCGTCCTCCTCGATCTGGCGAGCCATCTGCTCGGCTGCCTCGCGGGTCGCCCGAGCCTGCGTCTCGGCTTCGGCGAGCTGTTTCTGAACCTGCTGCTCGGCCTCGCGTCGGCGCTCGGTCGCGAAAGTGTCGACAGCTCCTCTGGTGTCGCTGTCGTACGCCATCGCCTCCTGACGGACCTGCTCGGCCTCCCCGTTCGCGGCGCGGAGTAGCTCCTCCGCGTCCCTCCGCGCGTCTTCACGGATCTGCTCGGCTGCCGCCTCGGCAGCGCTCAGGACGCCGGCGACACGATCCCCGATCTCGGCATACGAGCTCGAGCCGGAGGCGGACGGCGTCGCCTGTGCTGCGGGAGAATCGTGATCGGCAATCTCGGACACGGAATCGACCCCTTTGTCTCGCTGGCTGGCGAGCAACATATCGCACTCCGCCGCAAGGGCATAGGCCCGCCCGACGAGGTCATCGGTCGTGCGCAGGTGGGACGGCGCCACGCGGCGAGGCCTGGCTCGCAACACGAGCCACCCGCCCAGGACAAGGACAGCAGCGCCTGCGAGCCCTCCGAGAACGAGGAGGCTCCAGCCGGTATTGCCGTCTTCCTCCGAAGGGGGCACTGCGGGCGCAGGAGTGGGCTCGACGGGCTCGGTAACCGGAGGCTGCGGCTCCGGCCCTGGCGCGGGAGTCGTGGTCGGCGGGTCGAGGGGGAAAGCGTCCCAGAGCCTCTCCGGGTTCGGAGCAGGCTCGTTCTGAGCCCACGCCGAACCGCTCCCGAGCAGGAAGACACAGCCGGCGAAGACGGCGACGCTCGTCCATAGCGCTCGTGTGCTCGTGCTTGCCAGCTTAGAACTCCGACACGGTCCCCGGCTAGCGCGGGTCTGCGGCACGGTCGATCACGACGTGCTGATGATCGTTCTCGACACGGGCCGCGGGGATCGACGGATCACGTGCGAGGAGCCGTGAGAGCGCATCGCGCTTGCTCTCTCCGGTGACGAGCCATACCACCTCTCGTGCGTTCTCGAGCACCGGGTACGTCAGCGTCATGCGGCAGTAGCCCTCGTACTCGTCGGTGACTGCGACGAGGCGGTCGCGCACGTCGAGGACGGGATTGTCAGGGATGAGCGAGGCGGTATGCCCGTCCGTACCCAGACCGAGGTGAACCACATCGAGCGACTTCGGGAGCCCGGCCGCGTACGCGTCTGCTGCCGCCTCGAGGTCAGGTTCGTCGACTGGCAACGGCCGGACAGCGTCGTCGGGGAGCGCGGCGAGGAGTTGCGTGAGGTTGCGCTCGTCGTGCCCGACGGGCGCCACGCGTTCGTCGACCTGGAACACGCTCACGCGTGACCACGGCATGTCTTCCTCTGCCGAGACACGCGACGAGCTCAGCGCTCCGACTGAGCGCAAGCGTGCACTCGCCACGCTCCTCCACGGCGGTGCGTGCACTTCCGGCAATCATGCGCGCGACACGAATCGCGGCTCCCGGCGCGTCGTCGGCGACTTCGATCGAGCGGATCACGCGGGCTTCTCGGCGTGCCCTCCGAACTCGGCCCGCAATGCGGAGAGGAGTCGATGCGCGAAGTCGCCTTCCTCCCTCGACGCAAAACGGGAGTAGAGAGCGGTCGTGAGCACCGGCGTGGGAGCCCCTGTCTCGATGGCGGCCAGCGACGTCCACCGACCCTCACCGGAGTCCGACACGCGGCCTGCGAACCCCTCGAGCCCCGGGGAGTCGTGCAGCGCGTTGGACGTGAGATCGAGCAACCAGGACGAGACGACGCTCCCTCTTCTCCAGAGCTCGGCGATGGCGCTCACGTCGAGCTCGTACAGGTAGTGCTCGGGGTGCGCGAGGGGCGCCGTCTCGGCGTCCTGGTCCCGTCCCACGAGTCCGGCGTCCGCGTGATGGAGCAGGTTGAAGCCCTCTGCGTATGCGGCCATCAGGCCGTACTCGATGCCGTTGTGAACCATCTTCACGAAGTGGCCCGCCCCACTTCCGCCGCAATGGAGGTAGCCCTGCTCTTCGGGCGTGGGCGCGCCTGATCGCGACCTGCTTCTCGGCGCGGCCTCGAGCCCCGGGGCGAGCGAGGCGAAGATCGGCTCGAGCCGCTCGAATGCCGTCCTGTCGCCCCCGATCATCAGGCAGTAGCCGCGCTCGAGGCCGAAGATGCCGCCGCTCGTCCCGCAGTCGAGGTAGGCGATCCCGCGCTCCGCCAGCTCTCGTCCACGGCGGATGTCGTCGGGGAAGTGCGTGTTGCCTCCGTCGACGATCGTGTCGCCGGCGTCGAGCCGTTCCGCGAGCTCCTGGAGGACGCCCTCGGTGATCGCGCCGGCGGGGAGCATGAGCCACACCGCCCGCGGCGGTTCGAGCAGCGAGACGAGCTCCTCGACGGAAGCTGCGCCTGTTCCGCCGTCCGCCACGAGGGCTGCGACCGGCTCCGGCGCCCGGTTGTGCCCCACGATCCGATGACCGTCGCGCAGCAGGCGTCGCGCCATGTTGCCGCCCATGCGGCCGAGTCCGATCATCCCGAGCTGCAGCGGTGTCTGAGTTGCCACTCCCGCTCCTTTCCGCGAGCATCCTGTCCGTGCGACCAGACAAGCGCGTGTTTCGCCCGGAGGTTACGCGGCGGAGGCTTCCGTGAGCGAGACCGCCGACGCGCTCGTCGTCTTCGGGATCACGGGCGATCTCGCGCGCAGGATGACGATGCCGGCGCTCTACCGTTTGACCGAGGAGGGCCTGCTGACCTGCTCCGTGATCGGGGTCGGACGGCGCCCGCTCCGGGACGACGAGCTGCGAGAGCAGGCGCGAGCCGCCGTGACCGAGGCGGTGGACGACGTCGACGAGAAGGTCCTCTCCGACCTCCTCTCCCGTCTCGAATACGTGGGCGGCGACGCCGAGGAGGGGCCGCTGTACGAGCGGCTTGGTAAGGCGCTCGGCGATGCGACGGTGCCTGTCTTCTACCTTGCGACTCCGCCCTCGATGTTCCTCGAGGTCGCGGAAGAGCTTGCAGGCGCCGGGCTCGCGGAGAATGCGCGCCTCGTAGTCGAGAAGCCGTTCGGCTCCGACCTCGCCTCGGCCCGCGAGCTGAACGAGCGCTTGACGGCGATCTTCCCGGAAGACCGCCTGTACCGGATCGACCACTTCCTCGGGAAGGAGCCGGTGCAGGACATCCTCTACCTCCGCTTCGCGAACGCGCTCTTCGAGCCCGTCTGGAGCCGTGAGGACGTCGACTCGATCCAGATCACCCTGGCCGAAGACTTCGGGGTCGAGGAACGCGGCTCGTTCTACGACAAGGTCGGCGCGATCCGCGACGTCGTACAGAACCATCTGCTCCAGGTGCTCGCGCTCGCCGCGATGGAACCCCCGTCCGGCGGTGACGACGCGATCCCCCGACGTCGCCTCGACGTGTTCCGGGCAATGCCCGGCGCCGATCCCGACAATGCCGTGCGAGGTCAGTACGAGGGCTATCGGGAGATCGAAGGCGTGTCGCCGAAGTCCGATACGGAGACGTTTGTGGCGCTCAAGCTCGAGATCGAGAACTGGCGCTGGGCGGGAATCCCGATCTTCATCCGCGCCGGGAAGGGGCTTCCGGTAACCGCTACCGAGGTCGTCGTGCGCCTCCAGCGGGTTCCGCAGCTGCGCTGGGGCTCGTACCGGCTACGCACTCCCGGCAGCGACGACATCGTCCTCCGCGTCGGCCGGAATGCCGGGGTCACGATCGGCATCCGCGCCAAGACTCCCGGGAAAGAGGTTTCGCAGCCGGTCTCGCTCGATCTCGAGTTCGAGGACGAGCTCGGCGAGCCACCGGAGCCCTATGAGCGTCTGCTTGCCGATGCACTCCGGGGAGACAGCACGCTGTTCCCGCGCTGGGACGTCATCGAGGAGACGTGGCGCATCGTCCAGCCGCTGCTCGACTCCCCGCCGCCGATCGAGCGCTACGCCAAGGGGACGTGGGGCCCTGCGAGCGCCGATCTCCTGGCCGCTCAGAACGGCGGCTGGCGCGTGCCCGCACGGCAAGGCCTTCCTAGATCCGCTCGACCTTCTCGTCCGCGCGCGACCAGCACCTCGGAGACGAGCTCCGGAGCAAAGAGCCCGTGCTCGACGACACCGGGAGTGCCGGCCAGCCGGTCGGCGAGTGCCGCGGGATCGTCGATGAGCCCGACCCAGTCCGCGAGGACACCGCCGTCCGGCGTCGCAGGCGCGTCGCGAAGCGTCGCCTCACCGAGCCTCTCGAGCGTCGCTGCGAGGCCGAACGAGAGGAGCTCGAGCGGGATCGGCGGTCGCACGCGGTCGACCACCTTCTCCGACGAGACGATCACCACGAAGCGATCGGCAGCCGCCGCGACGATCTTCTCTCGCGTGTGGGCGCCCCCGCCGCCCTTCACGACCCATGAGTTGGGCGTGACCTGGTCGGCGCCGTCGACCGCGATGTCGAGAGCCCCGTCGAGCGTGACTAGCTGCAGGCCGAGCTCGCGAGCCGCGTTCTCGGTCGCCGGCGACGTGGCGATGCAGCGAATGTCGAGGCGGCGATCGGCAAGTGCGCGAAGGAAGTACGCGACCGTGGTTCCCGTGCCGAGACCGACATGCATCCCGTCCTCGACGAGCTCAGCGGCGGCCTCCGCCGCGAGCTGTTTCTCACGCTCGAGTTCGGTGCCCACGTTGACGCAACCCTACGTCGACTACCTTCCATACGGAATGGGATGGAGCGACTGGGCAGGCGCCGTCGAGGTCGAGCCGTCGATCTACGCCGCGGACTTCTCGCGGCTCGGCGAACAGCTCGGTGCGCTCGTCGAGGCGGGTGCGAAGGTGTTCCACTTCGACGCCGGCGACGGGCACTTCATCCCGGAGATCACGATCGGACCGGTCGTCCTCGCCTCGATCTCGCCGCTGGTGCACGGCTGGGGAGGCGTGCTGGATTGCCATCTCATGGTCGAGCAGCCGGTGCGGTACTTCGAGCCGGTCGCCGAGGCGGGTGGCGACAGCGTCACCTTCCACGTCGAGGCATGCTCCGATCCGGCCGAGGCGGTTGCGCAGGCGCGCTCGCTCGGGCTCGGTGTGGGGATTGCCTTCAGCCCCGACACGCCGGTCGAGAAAGCCGCCGCGGCCGCGGAGGGGGCGGATCTGGTTCTCTGCATGTCTATCCAGCCGGGCTATTCGGGCCAGGCGT
The DNA here is from genome assembly GCA_963789655.1 of uncultured Actinomycetes bacterium. GTDB lineage: Bacteria > Actinomycetota > Thermoleophilia > Gaiellales > Gaiellaceae > GMQP-bins7. The sequence continues at coordinate 39,097 of CAWBLH010000009.1, read as the reverse complement.
TCATGCCGGACGCCGCGGCGAGGATCGAGCGGCTGCGTGCGCTCGTGCCCGACGAAACACGCGTGCAGGTGGACGGGGGCATCAATCGGGAGACGATCAGTACCGCGCGGGCGGCAGGAGCCGATCTGCTCGTCGCCGGGAGCGCGGTCTTCTGGCACGACGATCCGGCGAGCGCGTACAGAGCACTCACGAAGACGATTGCGGAGCCCGCCCGTGGCTGAGCCGCTCGTCGAGACCGCTGTCTGGCGCCGGCTCCAATGGCACCGGGCAGAAGTCGAGCGCCTGCATCTCCGCGATCTCTTCGACTCCGATCCGACACGCGGCGAGCGGCTGACCGCCGAAGCCGCGGGCCTCTATCTCGACTACTCGAAGCATCGCGTCACCGACGACACCTTCCAGCTTCTGAGGAAGCTCGCGACGGAGCGAGGGCTCGCCGAGAAGGTGCACGCCATGTTCCGCGGCGAGCCCGTGAACGTGTCGGAGGGACGCCCGGCGCTCCACGTCGCGCTCCGGATGCCGCGTTCCCGGTCGCTGGTCGTCGATGGCGTGGATGTCGTCAAGGAGGTGCATGCGGAGCTCGACCGCATGTCGGCGCTTGCCGAGGCGGTGCGGTCGGGACAGTGGGTGGGGGCGACCGGCAGGCGGATCCGCGCGGTGGTCAACATCGGGATCGGGGGAAGCGATCTCGGCCCGGCGATGGCGCACGAGGCGCTTCGGTCGTACGCGACGCCCGAGCTCACGGCCCGGTTCGTCTCGAACGTGGATCCCGATGATCTCGCGGCAGCGACGAAGGACCTCGATCCCGCCGAGACGCTCTTCGTCGTCGTCTCGAAGACCATGTCGACGCTCGAGACGATCGAGAACGCAACCGCGGCGCGCGAGTGGTTGATCGCGGCGCTCGGGTCGGACGCCGACCTCACCCGTCACGTCGTGGGAGTGGCCGCGAAGCCCGAGGCCGGCGAGCGCATCGGGGTTCCGCCGGAGAACGTGTTCCGCATGTGGGACTGGGTTGGCGGCCGGACGTCTCTCTGCTCCGCCGTCGGGCTCTCGCTGCTCATCGCGCTCGGCGACGAGGACTTTCGTGCGCTCCTCGGTGGCTTCCACGCCATGGACGACAACTTCGCCTCCGCCGCGCTCGGGGGGAACCTCCCGGTGATATGCGGCCTCCTGTCCCTCTGGTACCGGAACTTCATGGGCGCCGAGACGATTGCCGTCGTGCCGTACAGCCATGCTCTTCGGCTGCTCCCCGCGTACCTCCAACAGCTCTGGATGGAGTCGAACGGGAAGTCGGTGACGAACGCCGGCGAGCCGGTCGCGGTCGATACGGGATCCGTTCTCTGGGGTGGCTCTGGCACAAACGCACAGCACGCGGTCTTCCAACTCCTCCATCAGGGAACCGTGCTCGTGCCCGTCGATCTGATCGGCTTCGCCCGTTCGTCGGGGTCGTCGGGCGAGCGGCACGACCTGCTGGCGGCGAACCTGCTCGCGCAGGCGGAGGCGCTGGCCTTCGGGCGCACAGGAGACGAGCTCGAGGACGCGGGAGCCTCCGAGGAGACCATCCCGCATCGGGTGATGCCGGGGAACCGTCCGAGCTCCGTGCTGCTCGCCGAGCGTCTCACGCCGGCCACACTGGGCGCGCTCGTCGCTCTCTACGAGCACAGCGTGTTCACGCAGGCGGCGATCTGGGAGATCAACCCCTTCGATCAGTGGGGCGTCGAGCTCGGGAAGGAGCTTGCGTCGCGGATCGCCCCCGAGCTCGCGGCCGACTGGAAGCACGAGTTGCTGCACGACTCGTCCACGAATGCCCTGATCCGCCGCTATCGGAAGACCAGAGATGGCCGATAGTGCTCCGCTGCTCGAGCTTCGGGAGCCAGAAAACGCGTTTCCTGCGATCGAGGAGTGGCTGAGGGAGCGAGGATTCTTCGCGTCCGCAGGTGAGGAGCTCGTTGCGGATCTCTTCCTCGGCTACGGGCTCTCACAGGCGATTCGTCGTGGGTCTACGCCTGCTCCCCCGGAGCCATGTCCGGCGCTGCCGCTCGCTGCTTGTGTCGTCCGACCGGATCGGTACGTTGGCGGAAATGACAACGGCGATGTACGAGTGGGTGAGTGGAATCGCGACTGGAGCGATCTCGACTATCGCGACGCGGTCGGCCAGGTACGAGGCGCGATCGCACGCGGAGACGTGTACCAGGTCAATCTTGTCCAGCACCTCTCGGCTCCGTTCTCGGGGACCCCCGCCGCGCTCGCGGCCAGGCTCGCTCCGCTGGCGCCTTTACATCCCGAGCCGATGGTCGGTCCGGGGTGGGCCGTCGTCTCGGCCTCTCCCGAGCTGTTCCTCACTCGGCGCGGCAGCCGGGTCTGGACGATGCCGATCAAGGGAACACGTCCACTCGGTGAGGCCGCCGAGCTCCAGGGCTCCGCGAAGGACGCGGCCGAGCACGTGATGATCGTCGATCTCGAGCGGAACGACCTTTCGCGCGTGTGCGAGCCCGGAACAGTGCGCTGGCCGGAGCTGATGGCGACCCGCGAGCTTGCAGGCGTCGAGCACATGGTGTCGACCGTCGAGGGAACTCTCCGTGCAGGGGTCGGGCTGGCAGACATCCTCGAGGCGACGTTCCCCGGCGGCTCGGTCACCGGCGCTCCGAAGATCGCGGCAGTCGACCTCATCGCTGAGCTCGAGCCGGTCGGACGCGGGGCGTCGATGGGCGCGCTCGGTCGGGTGTACGGGAACGGCGACTTCGATCTCGCGCTGACGATTCGGACCTTTGCGATCGCCGAGGGCCGCCTTCACCTGTGGGTCGGTGGAGGCATCGTCTGGGACTCGGATCCGGATGCGGAGATCGAGGAGTCGTGGACGAAGGCGCGGCCTCTCCTCGAAGCGATCGGGTCGAAGGTCGACGCGCCGGCGGCCGCCCGATGAGCCTGCTGGCGTTGGCCGTCTCCGGCCGCGGTCTCGTGGATCCCGGAGAACCGGTCGTCCGTGCCGACGACGAGGCGCTGCTACGCGGCCGCGCCGCGTTCGAGACGCTTCGCGTTTACGAGGGGCGGCCCTTCCGGCTCGAGCGGCACGTCGATCGGCTGGAGACGTCCGCCGCGAGCATCGGTCTTCCCGCTGTCGACCGCGGCGAAGTGGAAGAGCTTGCGGCTGCCGTGCTCCCGACCGCCGATGGCTCGGACACCGTGCTCCGGCTCGTCTGGACCGCGGGTCCTGCGGGAGGCTCACCGACGGGCCTTGCGCTCCTGAGCCCGATACCCGCATGGATCGACGAGCTCCGGCCGCACGGTGCGCGCGCGGTATCGCTGCTCGGTGTCAGAGCTGTCGTGCCGTGGCTCCTGCCGGGCGTCAAGTCGACGAGCTACGCCGTGAACATGGCGGCGGAGGCGGAGGCCAAGCGGCGCAACGCCGACGAGGCGATCTTCGTGGACTCGGACGACTACGTGCTCGAAGGCACGGTGACGAACATCTGGTGGAGGAGCGCCCAGACGCTGTTCACGCCGGCGCTCGACCTCGGCATCCTCGCCGGCGTCACACGGGCAACCCTGTTCGAGCTCGCGCCCGCATGCGGCTACGACGTGAAGGAGGGCGCGTATCTCCTCGACGACGTGCTCGGAGCGGACGAAGCGTTTACCTCGTCCTCCGTGCGCGAGGTGATGCCGCTCGTGGAGGTCGACGGTGTCGCCCTGGGACGAGGGCCGGCCGCGGAAGAGCTTCAATCGGCGCTGCGCGCGACGGCGACGGAGTAGAGCGGGACGAGCGCCAAGCGCGGTCCGCTACCGACCCCGTCGGTACGCTCTCGACCGTGAAACAGGACAAGATCCGGCTCGGCGGCATGGCGCTCCAGAACGGCGTGCTCGTCCACGGCCCGACGTCGTGGGCGGCCGCAGTGCGTGACGAGAACGGCGAGCTGCACGTTGCGTCCGGAAAGAAACCGCGCTTCGGCGAGTCCGTGGATGCACCGATGCTGCGAGGGCCCCTTCGGCTCGCGGAGGCCTTTGCGCTGCTACCCATGGTTCGACGAGCCCTCCCGCAAGCCCGTTTTCCGTTCGCCCGACCGGCTGTTCTCGGCTCGATCGTCGCGTCGTCGCTGGTTGCGCGAGGACTGCGCAGATCGACGTTGTCGACGGGAGGAAAGGAGATCGCGGCCGGGGCCGTGTCGCTCCTCCCTGCGGTGCTCGCGCTTCGGGGATCAGGTCTTGCCGAGTATCACGGTGCTGAGCACGTCTCCATCGGGACCTACGAGAACGACGCTAGGGCGCCGAAGGAGCATCCGCGCTGCGGCTCGCAGCTGCTCGCGCCCATGCTGGCATCGTCGCTCGCGGCGAACGTCGCTGCTGCGAAAGCTCCCGCACCTGCGCGCGGGGCCGCGCGCCTTCTGGGGACCGCAGCGGCGATCGGAGCGTCGGTCGAGGTCTTCGCGTGGACGACGAGGAATCCCCAGAACCCACTCGCCCGGGCACTCGCGCGGCCGGGGCTCGAGCTGCAACGGCGCTTCTCCACCGCGGAGCCGTCGGATGCACAGGTCGAGGTCGCAGATGCGGCCCGAGACGCCTGCCTCGCCCTGGAGCAGTAACGCCGTGACTCGATGACCCGCGACCGACTCGCGCGGGTCGCGATCCTCGCGTGCGTCGGAGCGGCCACTCTCGGATTGCTGAGCGCCTACGCCGACGGAAGCCCTCGGCACCCCGAGCAGGTCGACGAGCGAGCGCTCGCACGCGAGGTGGGGCAGCTGGTCGTGCTTCGTTTCGCAGGCACGTCGGTTCCCGAATATGTGCGCGAAGCTCTGCGCGACGGCCGCGCGGCGGGCGCGATCCTCTTCCGCGACAACCTCACCAGGCCCGCGCAGGCCAGGGCACTGGTGACCCAGCTCCGCCGCGCGCAGCCGCGGCCGCTGATCTGCGTCGACCAGGAGGGCGGCCGCGTGCGGATCGTCTCCTGGGTCGGACCGGCGCGGTCGGCTCCCGAGCAACGTGCGGCGGGGACCGAGCGGAGCGACGCCGCTGCGGCTGGCCGCGCGCTGCTCGCGATCGGCATCAACGTCGTGCTGGCGCCGGTCGCCGACGTGCCGAGCGTCCCGCGAGCGGCACTCGCGCCGCGTGCGTTCTCGACCGACTTCGCCGCCGCCGCAGAGTCGGTGAGTGAATCCGTTCGAGGCTGGCGCCTGGGTGGTGTCGCACCGACGGCCAAGCACTTTCCCGGCCTCGGCACGGCGACGGTCAACACCGACGACGGCTCCGTGACGATCAATCGCAGCGCTCGTCGGCTGCGCCGGCAGGATCTGGCGCCGTTCCGGTCCGCGATTGCGGCAGGTGTCCCGCTCGTCATGGTCGGTCATGCCACGTATCCGGCGCTGGATGCACGTCGTATCGCGTCGCAGTCGAGGTCAGTGGTCGACACTCTGCTGCGCGATGAGCTCGGATTTCGTGGAGTCATCATCACGGACTCCACCGAGGCGGCCGCGGTTCTCGCGGTCGCGCCCCCGGCGGAGGCGGCCTTGCGGAACGTGCGTGCCGGTGTCGACGTCGTTCTCACGACGGGACGTGGCTCGTACATCGACGTCTATCGCGCGCTCCTCGCGGAAGCGCGGCGGGACCCGGCGTTTCGCGCGCGCGTACGAGAGTCCGCCGCCCGTGTTCTCGCGCTTCGCCGGTCGCTCCGCTGATCTTCACTCGCGCTCGACTGCGAGCTCGAAGTGATGCCGCAGGCGCGGCTCGTCGGCGCGCAAGCAGGCTAGAGCAACGCACACAGTTTGATGGGGCCACCCCGGTCCACCACCCGCTTTCAGCGTAACCCCGAAGCGCTCGCGCGTGGGTCACGGACCGTGCCGAAAGAGCAACGCTGAGACCGCTTGAGGCAGCGCTCGCGAGTGCCGATACGAAGTGAGGTGGATCTCGAGAACACGCTGCTCACGTGGCTTCCGATCATCTTCTTCGGAGTGGTCATCTGCCTGCTGCTCTGGACGATCCGCTTCATGCCGCGCGCCAAGCCGGCGCCCGTCATCAAGGGCTCGCAGGTGGAGGTGTCGTGGAGCGATGTGGCCGGCCTGGACGGGGCGAAGGAGGAGCTCAAGGAGGTCGTCGACTTCCTCCGCGACCGGAACCGCTTCGAGCGTCTAGGAGCGCGCGTCCCCCGTGGGATCCTGCTGCACGGCCCGCCGGGAACCGGGAAGACCCTGCTCGCCAAGGCTGTCGCCAGCGCCTCAGGCGCGAACTTCTACTCGCAGAGCGCCTCGTCGTTCGTCGAGATGTTCGCCGGGCTCGGCGCAGCCCGTATCCGCAAGCTGTTCGAAGAGGCACGCAAGAACGCGCCGGCGATCGTCTTCATCGACGAGCTCGACGCGGTCGGCACTGCCCGGACCGGGGGCTCCATCCACCGTGAGCACGACCAGACCTTGAACCAGCTGCTCGTCGAGCTCGACGGCTTCAACCCCCGGGACGAGGTCGTGGTCATGGCCGCTTCGAACCGGCTCCAGGATCTCGACACGGCGCTGCTCCGCCCCGGCCGCTTCGACCGGCAGGTGCTCGTCTCGCCACCGGATGTGGCGGGCCGTGAGTCGATCCTCGCCGTCCACACCCGCTCGAAGCCGCTCGCAGCCGACGTCGATCTCGCGCACATCGCGAAGCAGACGGCCGGCCTGACGGGCGCCGATCTGGCGAACCTCTGCAACGAGGCTGCAATTCTCGCCGGAAGAACCGGGGGCCAGTACATCCGCCAGGCCGACTTCGACGCCGCGATGGAGCGCATCGTGGCCGGGCTCCAGCAGCGGCGCGTCGTGTCCGAGAAGGAGAAGCGGATCCTCGCCTACCACGAGGCGGGCCACGCCGTCATGTCCCACCTCGTAGGTGAGCTCTTCCCGGCGCAGAAAGCGACCATCGTCTCGCGCGGGGAAGCCCTCGGCTACACCCTCAACATGCCTGCAGAGGATCGCTACCTGCACACGCGCGAGGAGTTCGTAGACCTGATGATGGTGTTCCTCGCCGGCCGCGCGGCCGAGCAGATCGTGTTCGGGCGCATCACGAACGGCGCATCGAACGACCTCGAGCGGGTCACGCAGATCGCGCGCTCGATGGTCTTCGAGTACGGGATGTCCGAGGTCGCGCCTTCCCGGACGATGCGTGCCGACAACTACGCGCTCTCGGAGGAGACGAAGCGGTTGCGCGACTCCGAGCAGGCGCGGTTGACCGACCAGGCGTATTCCGAGGCGCAGCGGCTTCTGCTCAAGCATCGCGTCGCACTCGATCGAGTTGCAGAAGCGCTGCTCGAGAAGGAGACGCTCGATCGATCGGAGCTCCAGGCGCTGCTCGGAGACATCAAGGCGGAGTCGCAGTCGTCGGAGACCGTCGGCACCGTGCGCGTCCTCCCCATGCGCGACTGAGCACCCCGGGTAGCATCGCGCGGGTGCGACCTCCGCGGCATCCATCACGTTGGCGTGGCCGTGAGAGACCTCGACGAAGCCATCGCGACCTACGAGCGGCTCTTCGGAGCTCGCGTCGAGCTTCGCGACTCGCTGGAATCGCAGGGAGTCGAAGCGGCGTCGCTGCTCGTAGGCGACAGCCGCGTCGAGCTCCTCGCGCCGACGGGAGAGGACACGCCCGTCGGCCGCTTCCTGGCACGGAGAGGCGAAGCGATGCACCACGTCGCGCTCGAGACTTCCGACGTCGCAGAGGCACTCCGGCACCTGGAGGCCGAGGGAGCCCAGCTCGTCGACTCGGTCCCGCGGCCCGGGCTCTTCGGGCTCGAAGTCGCATTCGTCCATCCCGACGCCGTGCACGGCGTCCTCACGGAGGTGGTTTCCACTGACTAGCGCGAACGACTTCGTTCGGATCGAGATCGGGCTCGACGGCGGTCAGATCCTGAGCACCCTCGTCACGCCGAAGAGCGCCGACGCGCTCGAGCAGTCCTTGAACGCGGGCGCGGCCGGCGCGCTGACCCTCGAGGCGCAGGAAGGAAGCATCATGCTCGTGCTCCCGCGCGTTCTGTACGCGAAGCGCTTCGCGCGCGAGTCGCGCGTCGGCTTCGGCGGGTAGCGCTTGGCGTTACAGGTCGGAATCGTCGGCCTGCCGAACTCCGGCAAGACCACGCTCTTCAACGCCCTCACGCATGCGGGAGCAGAGGTCTCGGCCTACGCATCCGTCGTCGAGAAGCCGAATCTCGGGGTCGCGGTGATCCCTGACGACCGCGTCGAGCGCCTCGCTGAGGTCGCCGGATCCAAGAAGGTCACTCCTGCCGCGATCCGGGTCGTCGACGTTCCGGGCGCGAGCGCCGAGATTCCGGGCGACCTGCGGCGCGTGGACGCGCTGCTTGCGGTCGTGGACGGGTTCTCGGAGGACGCCGATCCCGCCCGCGATCTCGAGACCTTGAAGCTCGAGATGGTCGTCGCGGATCGCGATCACGTCGAGCGGCGGCTCGACAAGGTGCGAAAGGACGCGAAGTCGGGCGATCCGTCGACGAGGAAGGAAGTAACGGTTCTCGAGGAGGTCGTCGCGCACCTGGAGTCGGGAACGCCGCTCTCGGAGTGGACGAACCCTCTGCCGCCCGAGCTCGAGCCGCTGACGACGAAGCCGCTCCTCCCCGTCGAGAACGGTCCCGCGGGAATCGACTGCAAGCTGGAGATGGAGCTCGCGGAGCTCCCCGACGCCGAAGCGGCGGATTTTCGCTCGGGCCCGTCCGCGCTCGACGAGGTCGTGCGCCGGTTGAAAGACGCGCTCGGGCTCATCACCTTCTACACGGTCGGGGACACGGAGGCGCGCGCCTGGACCCTGTCGTCGGGCGAGACGGCCCTTGCCGCCGCTGAGGGCATCCACACGGATATCGCGCGCGGGTTCATCCGCTGCGAGGTGATTCGCTGGAACGACCTGGTCGAGTGCGGCTCGCACGCCGAAGCCGCGCGACGCGGGCTGCAGCGGCTCGAGGGAAAGAGCTACCTCGTCGAGGACGGGGACGTGCTGAACGTGCGCTTCAACGTGTGACGTTAGAAGCTCTTACCCAGCTGCGACGAGCGCCGCGCCGGCGAGGGCGACGACGCCACCGACCCGTCGAGACGCGCTGAGCCGTTCTCCGAGCAGAAGCCGTGCGAGCAGGACGGTGACGACGGGGTAGAGGGCGCTCAGCACGGCGACGATCCCGGCCGCGCCTTTGGTGGTAGCGAACGCGACGAGGACGTTCGCCCCCGTGTCGAAGACGCCGACGGCCACGAGCGCGGGCACGAGCGTGCGTGGAGGACGGAGCGAGGTTCGCGTGATGAGCAGAGCGGCTGCGACGGCGAGCGTGACCGACGCGGAACGCGCAGCGACGACCGCCCAGGGCGCGCTCTCGTCTGCACCCGCATCGATCCCGACCACGAACAGGCCGAAGCCGAGAGCCGCGAGGACCGCCAGTCCCGCACCGGCCGCCATCCGTCGGTTGCCGCTGCTGGGCTCTCGTGAGAGCGTCACGATCCCGGCGAGGACGAGCACGACGCCGAGGACTTGCACCGCGGCCGGGACGATCCCGCGTCCTGCGTCGACAGCGAGCGGAACCAGTGGCGATGCGGCGGAGATCGGAGCGACGATGCCCATCGCGCCCAGTGCGAGCCCGCGGTACAGCGCCCCGAGCCCGACCGCACCCGCGAGTCCTGCGAGTGCAGCCGGGAGCAACTCGGGAACGCCGGGGAACGGGTCGCGTGCGAGCAGCACCCAGAGCACCACGCCGACGAGGCCGATCGCCTGCGAGACCGCGAGCACGGTGAGGACGGCAATTCGCCGTGCCGCGATTCCTCCGATGAAGTCACCGATGCCCCACGAAAGAGCGCCGCCGAGCGCCAGCAGCGCGGTCATGTGGCTCTACTCGTGGCCGACGGGGCGCGTCGCAGCCTGCGCGTCGAGCTGGTTCGCGTGGTACAGGACTCCCGCCTCCGCCGTGCGGGCGGCTGGCCGATCGTGATGCGTCGCGACCAGATGCAGGAGCTCCGCGAGAACAGCAGGATCGAGATCACGCGAGCGCTCCTCGATCATGCGCATGCCCAGATGAACGTGGCCGAGGAGGCGACCTTCCTCCGTCTGGCGGAACGCGGGGCCACGTCCCAGCTCGCGGATGCGGCCGACATCGTGCAGCAGCGCGCCTGCGAGCACGAGGTCGCTGCGGAGTCGCGGGTGAAGCTGCGCGGTCTCGCGGCAGAGCGTCGCGACGCCGACGGAGTGCTCCAGGAGCCCACCGGCGTACCCGTGGTGGCCGTCGGCGCCCGCCGCAGGCAGCTCTCGGAAGGCCGCGCGGATCTGCCCGTCGCTCGCGAATGCGCTCACGACCGCAGCCAGCCCAGGGTGCGCGATCTCGGCGGCGAGGAATTCGAAGAACCCGTCGAGCTCGTCGGCATCGCGGCGGAGCGTCGGTGTGAGCTGGGACGGATCTGCATCGTCCGCAGATTCGACTGCGCGCACTTGCAGCTGGAGCCGACCGCCGAAGCGCTCGACCCGACCCAGGACGCGGACGGCGTCCCCCTCGCCGAAGCGCTGGTCGAGGAGGTCGACATCGCTCCAGACGCGCGCCTCGATGCGACCGCTCGCGTCTGCGAGCTCGAGTGCGAGGTAGTCCGCGCCTGCCCGAGTGCGCCGCCGCTCCTTCTTCGTGACTGCGAACACGCCCTCCACGGTCCTGTCCTCCGCGAGCTCGGCGATCGTGGTCACGTCCGGAGTCTAGGGCGTTGGTACGCTCGATCGGATGGCAGCTCTGGAGCCGTTTCGCGCCGTCCGCTACTCCGGCGCGGCCGGCTCGCTGGCGGATCTCGTCGCGCCGCCCTACGACGCCGTCGCCCCCGAGGAGCGCGATCGCCTTCGGCGACGCAGCCCGTACAACGTCGTCCACCTGACGCTGCCCGAGTCTCCCGAACGGGCGGACGAGCTGTATCGCGAGTGGCTCGCGGACGGGATCCTGGCGGACGATGACGGGCCGGCGGCCTGGCTGCTCTCCGAAGAGTTCACCGGACCAGACGGAGTCGCCCGGGAGCGACGGGGAGTCGTCGTCTCCCTCGCCGCGCAGCCGTACGAGACCGGAAAGGTGCTTCCGCACGAGCGGACGCACCCGCGCATCCGGGATGAGCGACTCCGACTGCTGCGCGCGATGCGGGTTCAGCCGGAGCCGATCCTCGTCCTGCTCGACGCGCCGCTCGAGCTCCAGGTTCCAGATCACGGGCCGGATTTGCACGCCGACGGGTCGCGGCTATGGCGGCTCGGGAGCCTCGACACGGGCTTGCTCGGCGATGACGGCCTCCTCATCGCCGACGGCCATCACCGCTACGAATGCGCGCTCGAGCTCGGTCCGGACGCGAGGATCATGGCGCTGGTCGTCTCGATCGCTGATCCTGGCCTGCACGTCTTCCCGACGCACCGGATGTTCTCCGGCCGCCCAGACCTCGAGGAGGCGACGGACGGGGAGAGCATGGAGAGCGTCACTGCGGGCCTTGCACTGCTTGCGAGCGAGCCCCGAACGCGGTCGGCGGCCGTCGTCTACACGCGGGGACGGACCGCGCTCGTGCGCGGCGCGGAGGGGGAGCTCGACGTCGAGCTCGTGGACCGTCACGGGCTGGACGGCATCGGGTACACGCCGCAGAGCGCCGAAGCCGTCGCGGCCGTGGATCGCGGCGAGGCGGACATCGCGTTCCTGCTCCGGGCCCCGCGAGTCGAGGACGTCTTCGCGACCGCGCGACGGGGTGAGCGCATGCCCCCCAAGAGCACGTACTTCTTCCCGAAGCCCCTTTCGGGCCTTCTCTTTCATCCGGTCGATCGTTGACGGACTGGCTCGCCACTTGCCGGCTGTGCGTCGCCGACATCCGTGAGGTCCTCGAGCGGCTGCCGACGCGGGTCGAACGCGAGCCCGTGCTGCGCCTCGGACAGGGCGGAGACGACACGACCGCGATCGACCAGGCCGCCGAGGACGCGGTCGTCGAGCGGCTCGCCGCCCTCGGGGAGGACTTCGTCCTCGTCTCCGAGGAGCTTGGCGAGCGCGTGTTCGGCGCTGGGGGTCCGACGCGCGTGGTCGTCGATCCGATCGACGGGTCGATCAACGCGAAACGCGGGATCCCGTTCTTCTCGTTCTCGCTCGCGGTCGCCGACGGGTCGCGGATGGAGAACGTCCACTTCGGGTACGTCTACGACTTCGGCACAGGTGAGGAATGGACGGCGGAGCGAGGAAAGGGGGCGGTTCTTCAGGGGCAGCCCCTCGGCCCAGTCGTGTTCAAGGATCGCATCGAGATCCTCTCCTTCGAGGGAACGACGACGGCCGCGATCACGGAGACCGTGCCACACGTGTCGGGCATCGCAGAGCGCGTACGCGTAATGGGCTCGCTCGCATTGTCGATGTGTCACCTCGCGGCCGGACGGGTGGATGCGGCATGCTGTTTGAAGGAGATTCGCTCTGTCGACATCGCCGCCGCGCAACTGCTGCTGGCAGAGCAAGGCCTTGCGGTCGAGCTCTTCGACGACCCGCCGCTCGCTGCGGCTCTGCTCGATCTCGGCACCCGGTCTCGGCTGGCCGCAGCCGCAACGCCTGAGCTCGTCGGCACGCTCTCGGACGCGCTTCGGCAGGTACGCTCGAACGCATGAGGCCAGACCGTGACGCGATCCTGAAAGCGCTCGAGCAGGTCATCGACCCCGAGCTCAAGAAGCCGGTGACCGAGCTCGAGATGGTGCGCGACGTCCTGGTCGAGGATGACGGCGCGGTCTCCGTGACGATCGCGCTCACCGTTGCCGGCTGTCCACTCAGGCACTCGTTCGAGGAGCAGGTGTCGCGTGTCGTCATGCCGATCGAGGGCGTGACGTCGGTTCGGCTCGGCTTCGACGTGATGACCCCGGAGGAGAAGGCCGCCCTCGTCTCGCGCTTGCGTGGTGGGCGGCCGGAGAAGGCGATCTCGCTGTCGCCGTCGACGCGCGTCGTGGCGGTGGCGTCGGGAAAGGGGGAGTAGGGAAGTCCACTCTCACGGCCAACCTCGCGTACGCACTGTCCACCCTCGGCGAGCAGGTCGGGGTGCTCGACGGGGACGTGTACGGGCACTCGATCCCGCACATGCTCGGCATCCAGCAGAAGCCGATCGCGGTCGACGACATGATCGTGCCGCCCGTCCGCGGCGACCTGAAGCTCATGTCGATCGGGTTCTTCCTCGACGAGAACGCGCCCATCATGTGGCGAGGGCCGATGTTGCACAAGGCCCTCGAGCAGTTCCTCTCTGACGTCCACTGGGGCGACCTCGACACGCTCCTCGTGGACATGCCTCCGGGAACGGGCGACGTCGCCATGTCGCTGGGCCAGCTCCTTCCTCGTGCGGAGGCGCTCGTCGTGACGACGCCGCAGCCCGCCGCCCAGCTGGTTGCGGTGCGGGCGGCGCAGATGGCGCTGAAGACGGGTATGCGCGTCGTCGGTGCGGTCGAGAACATGTCCTACCTCGTCGAGACTGGCCAGGAGCTGTTCGGATCGGGCGGTGGGCAGGCGCTCGCGGACGAGATCGGCGTCCCTCTTCTCGCCCGGATCCCGCTCGACCCGGCTCTGCGCGAAGCCGCTGACGAGGGCAATCCCGTGCTGGAGGTCGCACCGGACTCCGAAGCCGCTCAGTCGATCCTCGCGCTCGCGAAGTCCGTGGCCGCGTCTCGCGCCGGGACAATCCGCAAGCCGCTCACGGTTCTCTGACCGACGACGAGGCTCGCGGAAGGCTCGGGGCCCTCGGGCTCGAGGAAGACGCGGTAGATGCGCTGCTCGCCCACTTCGAAGATGCGGAACGCCGCGGGAAGACCGGTCACGGGCTCTCGCGAGTAGCCTGGCTCGAGACCGTCGACTTCGATCCGGCTGCCCGGCCGACGCGAGTCGTCCGCGAGGAAGGGTTCGAGCGCTGGAACGGAGGCGGCGCGCTCGGATACCTCGTTCTCGAGGAGATCGTCCGCCAAACCCTTGCGTCGCCGCCGAGGCATGCGCGGATGGTCGTCGCCGAGCGCTGCTTCCCGACCGGAGCTCTCGGGTACTGGGTCAGGCGCCTCGCCGACGGCGGCCTCGTCGCAGTGCTGACGGCGACATCGCCGCGGCGGCTTCCGCATCCGGAAGGAGGCCCGCCGCTGACGGGAACCAACCCACTTGCGATCGCGATCCCCTCGAGCGACGGCAGGCCGCTCGTCGCGGACGTGTCGATGGGCGCGGTGACGCATGGAGACGTCCTCGTCGGCCGGGCGACGCCCGAAGAGCTCGTTCCGTTCGGCGGAGATCATGCGCACAAGGCGTTCGCTCTCGCGGTGGGGCTCGAGCTCGTCGTGCGCTCACTTGCGGGTGAGGAGCACGGCGCGTGCCTTGTCGTCGCAACGCCCCAGCAGAATGTGGTTCCGGCCTTCCGGGTGCTCGCCGCTGGCCGTCGGCTTCCCGGGGACGATCCCCGGGCTTGAGCAAAGCTTGAACGTGAGGTCCCACAGTGGTATCGACCAAGTTCGAAAGGAGGGTGGTGAGCATGAAGCGCTTCTGTCTCGTGCTCGCGATGGGTCTCGTCCTACTGGGGCTCTCGGGCGCTGCGTCAGCCGCCAAGAAGACGTGGACGGTCGTGGATCTCGAGACGCTCGGAGGGGCGTCCAGCACCGCGGCCGCGTTGAACAACAAGGGACAGGTCGTAGGAACCAGCGACACCGGCTCTGGTGAGTCGCACGCCTTCCTCTGGGACGACGGCGAGATGACCGACCTCGGCACGCTCGGAGGATCGTCGAGCTCGGCGACCGCGATCAACAAGCATGGGCAGGTCGTCGGAAGCAGCCAGACCGCCGCCGGTGAGGTACACGCGTTCCTCTGGGAAGACGGTCACATGAACGACCTTGGCACGCTAGGGGGGAACTCCAGCGCTGCAGTCGGAATCAGCAATCGTGGTCACGTCGCCGGCAACAGCCGGACGGCGGAGGGCGAACAGCATGCCTTCAGTTGGCAGAACGGAGTGATGAGCGATGTGGGCGTTCTCGGCCGCGTCGACGGTGTCGGGTTCACCACTGCAACGGCCGTCAACGCTCGTGGGGCAGTTGTCGGATTCGGTTCGGCAATACGTGGGTTTATGAAGTGGTTCCTCTGGGACGACGGAGAGCTGGTCGACCTCGGCTTCATGGGTGTCGCCGGAGGGTTGGGGAGTGGGACGATCGCGATCGACAAACGCGGTCTCCTAGCGTACGCGGCTCCGGTCCCGGGCGGCCCGAACGCGGTGCTCCGGGATGGAGAAACTCTCACCGATCTCGGTTCCCTGGACGGCGGAGTCAGCGTCGTGGCCGACCTCAACGAGCGCCGTCAGGTCGTCGGGGTCAGCACTGCCAACGAGCCGTTCGTCTACCGAGCGTTCCTGTGGGAGAACGGTCTGATGACGAATCTGGGGTCGCTGGGCGGCATCTCCTTCGCAAGGGCGCTGAACAACCGGGGGAAGGTCGTGGGGGTGAGCGACACTGTCGCCGGCGACCGGCATGCGTTCTTCTGGGAGGACGGCGTCATGACGGATCTCGGAACGCTCGGTGGGCAGACCAGCTCGCCTGCGGCGATCAACGCCCGGGGAGATGTGGCTGGAACGAGCCAAGATTGGGCGGGCGTTTCACGTGCGGTGGTGTGGACCCGACACTACGCCGACGAACGGATCGAAGTCGACGAGGATGACGACTGAATGCAGGAGCTCTACGCGCTCGCGGCGGGACCCGCCGCGAGCGCACTCTCCGCGAGCTCCTGCGCCGCGGCGTGGGTCGTTACCCCTCGCTTCCGCGCGAGTGCGAAGACATCGGCGAGCGTCTTCGGAATCGAATGCACCCGTTCGCGCGCCGCATCGGCGTCGTAGCCGCCGGGTCGAAGCTCGCAGCTGATGTTGATCACGCCGCCGGCGTTGATCACATAGTCGGGGGCATAGACGATGCCTCGGTCGCGCACCATCTCGCCGTGGCGGACCTCGTCGAGCAGCTGGTTGTTCGCCGCTCCCGCAATCACGGCGCAGCGCAGGCGCCCGATCGTGTCGTCGTTGAGAATGCCGCCGAGGGCGCAGGGCGCGAAGACGTCGCATTCGACGCCGTAGATGTCGTCGGAGTCGACGATCTCCACGCCCAACTCGCCGACGGCACGCTCGATGCGTTCCGGGTTCACGTCGGTGGCGAGAACGCGCGCTTCTGCGTTCGTCAGGTGCTCTGCGAGCGCGAATCCCACGCTCCCGAGCCCCTGCACGGCGACGGTCTTGCCGGCAACCTCGGGGCTCCCCGTGGCCTCGAGCAACGCGGCGCCGACCCCGAGGAAGCAGCCGACGGCGGTTGCGGCACGTGGATTCCCGCCTCCTCCCTCCTCGACGGTCAGGCCGGTGACATGCGCAGTCGACCGCTGAACGAAGCGGAGATCGGGAATGCCCACGTTCACGTCCTCGGCAGTGATGTACGTGCCGCCGAAGTCGTCCACGAAGCGGCCCATCGCCTCGAAGAGCTCGCCGGTCTTCTCCCTCGGATCGGCGATCAGCACCGACTTGCCGCCACCGAGGCCCGTCTGCGCGATCGCGGACTTGTACGTCATCGCGCGCGAGAGTCGGAGCACGTCTTCGAGCGCCGCGTCATCCGTCGCATACGGCCAGAGGCGCAGGCCGCCGAGCGACGGGCCGAGCCTCGTCGAGTGGACGCTGATGAACGCACGCAGGCCGCTCTTCTCGTCCTCGGCCCGCGCGACGCGCTCGTAGCCCGGTACGTCGAGATTTGTGATGTTCACGCGCCTGTGGCCGTCGAATCCAACCCGTAGGTCAGCCTCGCGAGGTCGAGCGAGAGAAGAGATTCGTCACGAACCAGGACGCACGCGACCTCGCCGAGGGAGAGTGCGCGCACGACCGCATCCGGCGACTGCGCCCGGACGACGACCGGGGTGCCCTCGAGATGCGCCGCCCGCATGCGCTCGAGGTCGGAGAGGTCGTCGACCACCAACGCGCCCTCGACGTCTGTCGTCCCCTCCAGGACGATCTCCGGCACCCTGCGACCCGTCGACCCGAACCAGCGCTCGCGCATCAGAAGCTCAGCGTCTCTCCGGGCTCGGGCGCCAGGATCTCCACGCCCTCGGGCACCAGCGCGCGGAGCTCGGCTGGAGTACCCGTCAGGAGCCCGAACGTGCCGTAGTGGCATGGAACGCAGCGGATGACGCCGAGCAGCTCGATCGCTACGGCTGCCTCGCGTGGCCCCATCGTGAAGTGGTCTCCGATCGGAAGGATCGCGACATCAGGGGAGTAGATGCGACCGATCAACGACATGTCTCCGAAGACGTTCGTGTCGCCGGCGAAGTAGAGCTTGAAGCCGTCTTCGAGCTCAAGCACGATTCCGCAGGATTCTCCCGTGTAGGTCCCATCGGGAGCACTCGAGGAGTGCTGTGCGTCCGTCAGTGTCACGCGGACGCCCTCCACGGTGATGGTGCCGCCCTTGTTGATCGAGTGGCTGCCGCCGTCGTCCTCAACGCCCTGGCTGGTCAGCCAGCGCCGCAGCTCGACCTGGGCGACGACGGGGCACTCGAAGCGCGCATGAATCGCCGCTGCGTCGCCCGAGTGGTCGCCGTGTCCGTGTGTCACGAGCACGAGGTCGCAGCGCTCGGGCGTCTTCTCCGACTCGGGTGTCTTCGGGTTATCGGTGAGAAATGGATCGAGGTAGATGCGCTTGCCGCCGGGGGTGTCGATGCGAAACGCTGCGTGCCCGAGCCAGGTCAGCCCCGTCGCCATCTCGCAAATCTAGATGGTCGGCCCCGAGCCGCCACGATGAGCGGCGGCTTGTGCCCGAGGAGGGTGCGCGCGATAGTCCGCCCTGACAATGCGAGCACGTCGGCGCTTCCAGCGGGTGAATGCCTTGGGCTGGCTTCTCGTCTTGCTCATCGCATTGCTCGCGGAGGGCGCGATTCAGCAGTTCGACCTGCACGACACCGTCTCGCCGCCGTCCGAGACTCTGCCCGCGCTCTGGGACGGCATCTCGTCAGGACAGCTCGCCGGCGCTCTTCGGATCACGCTCGTGGCCTACCTCGGAGGGCTCGCTCTCGCGATCGTCGTCGGGGTCGTGCTCGGCGTCGTCATCGGAAGCTCGCGCCTGCTGCTCGACGCCTCCTTCGTCGTCCTCGAGTTCCTCAGGCCGATTCCGGCTGTCGCGCTGATCCCGCTCGCGTTCCTCTTCTTCGGAACCGGCGACGAGATGCGGCGGTACATCGTCGCCTACGCCGCCGTCTGGCCGATCCTCATCAACACTCTCTACGGCGTGCGCGGATCGGACCGCATGCTGCACGAGGTCGCTCTCGCATCCGGCGTCGGCCGTCCCGGGCGGCTCGTTCGCGTCACTCTGCCGGCGGCGCTGCCGAGCATCGCGACCGGGATCAGGGTGAGCGCGTCGATCGGTCTCCTGGTCGCGGTGACCGCCGAGTACGTCTTCGGTGACGGAGGGCTCGGGTCGTACATGTATCGACAGCAGATCGCGTTCCAGCTGCCGGAAATGTACGCGGCCGTCCTGCTCACCGCCCTGCTCGGCTACACGGTCAACGTCGCGCTCCGAATGAGCGAGCGGCGCGTCGTCCACTGGAGCGGAGAGGAACGAGTCCAGTGGCCGTGAGGACTGCGCTCGGCCGAGCGAGTCGGCCGCTGCTCGGGTTTGCCGTGTTCGGAGCACTGTTCGTCGTCTGGGAGCTCTGGGCCGGCGCGGCGGAGTCATTCCTGGTTCCCTCGGCGTCGGACGTGCTGGAGCAGGCGTGGGAGATCTGGCCGACACGCGATTTTCTCACGGAGGTCGCAGGGAGCCTGAAGCGCCTCACCGCAGGGTTCGCGATCGGAGCAGCCATCGGCATCGCCATCGGGCTCGTCACGGGAACCTCTCGTGCCCTTAGACGAGCCCTCGACCCGTTGCTCGAGCTTGCGCGGGCGACACCGCCGATCGCGATCGTCCCGGCTCTCATCCTCACGCTCGGCTTGGGAGACAGCATGCGGATCGCGGTGATCGCCTTCGGCGTGTGCTTTCCGGTCTTGATCAACACAGTGGAGGGCGTTCGTGCAGTATCGCCCGAAGCGCGCGACACCGCCTCGATGCTGCAGGTCGGTCGCGTGGAACGCATCTTCCGCGTCTATCTGCCCGCCGCGCTCCCGTCGATCGTCGCCGGGCTGCGAGTCGCGCTCTCGATCGGGCTCGTGCTGGTCGTCATCTCCGAATTCGCCGGCGAGGGCAGCGGTCTCGGGCACTTCATCCTCGATCAGCAGGGACAGTTCGCCTACCCCGAGATGTACGCAGGCATCCTCTTCCTCGGCCTGCTCGGTTACGCGCTCAACCTGCTCTTCCGCCTGGTCGAGCGGCACGTGTTGGCATGGCACTACGGGGCCGCCGGTGAACGAGGTCGCTGACATCGGGGGACGAGGCACTGGCGAGCCGGTACTCCGCGTGTCGGGACTGGGCAAGCGCTACAACGCGGACGGTCCCGCGGCCTTGGCCGACGTCACCTTCGACGTCAGGGCCGCGGAGCTCCTGGCTCTGGTCGGCCCCTCGGGCTGTGGCAAGACGACCCTCATCCGTCTTCTGTGCGGGCTGACCTCGCCGAGCGAGGGCAGCGTGCTGCTCGACGGCCGGCCCGTCGTTCGGCCGCCGCCCGAGGTCGCGCTCGTCTTCCAGGACTACAGCCGTTCGCTCTTCCCGTGGCTGACCGTGATCCGGAACGTGATGTTCCCCCTGCGACGCGAAGGACTGTCCAAAGCCGGGAAGAAGGAGCGAGCCGAGGCGGTCCTAGAGGAGATGGGACTTCACGGCGTAGCGCACAAGTACCCGTGGGAGCTCTCCGGCGGCATGCAGCAGCGGGTCGCGATCGCGCGCGCGCTTGTCTCGCGGCCGGAGCTCCTGCTGCTGGACGAGCCCTTCGCGTCGGTCGACGCTCTCACTCGCGCCGACCTCCAGGACGTCGTGCTCCGCGTCCATCGTGACGTCGAGGGCCGCCGCGTCACGATCGTGCACGTGACGCACGACATCGACGAGGCGGTCTACCTCGCCGATCGCGTTCTCGTGCTCAGTCCGGGTCCCGGACGGGTGGCGGGATCCGTCGAGGTCGGGCTGCCACGACCGCGGACACAGCTCGCGACGCGGAGCTCGCCGCGGTTCCTCGAGGTGCGAAATGCGATCCACGAGGTGATTTCGGCGGAGCAGAGGCGTAGTATCGAAACGTCCATCGAAAGCGAGTGACATGCGCGCGACGACGCGCCTCGTAGGAAGCCCGCTGGGATGGGTGCCGCTGTTTCTCTCGGTTGCACTCCTTGCAGTTCCACTGGCTAGCTCGGCCACCTCGGAGCCGCGAGAGGGTCTCCAGCTGCGCAAGGTCAGGATCGCGATCATCGCGACGGATGCCACCGCGCAGGTGATGTACGCAAAGCATCGGGGCTTCTTCGCGAAGCAGGGAATCGATGCCGAGATCACCGTGGTCGGAGATGGAACCCTGACCGTCGCGGCCGTGCTCGCGGGCGAAGCGCAGTTCGCGGGGATTCCGGTCGGCGCGCTCGCGATCCTGAAGTCGCGGAATGCGCCAGTCAAGGCCGTCGCAGGCGGTTCGGTGTACGACCCGAACGTCCCCACGACGGTGCTCGCGGCAGCGCCGGGGAAGCGGATCGCACGAGCTCGCGATCTCGTGGGCAAGCAAATCGGCCTCGACAGCCTGAACAACATCTCGCACGTTGCGCTGCAGCGCTGGCTCGAGCGCGGCGGCGTCTCGCCGGACGAGGTCGACATCGTGACGCTGCCGTTCTCGCAGATGATCGCGCCGCTCGTCCGCGGCCAGCTCGACGCCGCTTGGCTTCCCGAGCCCTGGGCGACCCAGGCGCTCCAGCGTGGCGCACGGGCTATCGCCTATCCCTTCGACGCCGTGTGCTCCCAGAACTGCCTCCTGACGATGTGGATGGCGCACCGAAACGTCGATCCCGAGCTCGCGGCCAGGTTCCGCAACGCGGTTCAGGCCGCGGCCGTGTGGGCGAACCTGAAGAAGAACCAGATCGCAAGCGGTCGCGTCCTTGCGAGGTATGCGCCGGTCGACGCGAAGGTGCTCGCGAAGATCGCCCGGATCGGGTATGCGACTCGACTTCGGCCGCGCTCGGGACAGCCGTGGATTGACCTCTTCGCCGAGTACAAGCTGATTCCCGAGTCGTTCTCCGCGGTCGACCTCGTCAAGTAGCCGATTGGTCCACGGAGGGGACTTTGATCATGCGTCCGACACTCGACTCCGCGAGAAACCCACTGGTATGGGCCCTCATCTGTCTGGTCGTCGCGCTCCTTGCCGTGCCGATGGGAAGCTCGGCGACCCTGGCGGCCGCGGACGGTCAGCAGCTGCGAAAGGTCAAGATCGCGATCATCGCGGTGGACGCGACAGCGCAGGTGATGTACGCAGAGCATCGAGGCTTCTTCGCGAGGCAGGGAATCGATGCCGAGCTCATGGTCGTCGGCGATGGGACTCTCACCGTTCCGGCCGTGCTCTCCGGCGAAGCGCAGTTCGCAGGGGTTCCGGTCGCCGGGCTTGCGCAGCTGAGATCGCGAAACGCACCGGTCAAGGCTGTTGCCGGCGGCTCGCTCTACGAGCCGAAGGTCGCGACGACGGTGCTCATGGCCGCGCCGGGCAAGCGCATGAGCCGCGCTCGCGACCTGGTGGACAAGCGCATCGGCGTCGACTTCCTGAACAGCATCGCGCACATCGGGCTCCTACGCTGGCTCCAGCGCGGAGGCGTCTCGGGTGAGGACGTCGACATCCAGACGCTCCCGTTTCCGCAGATGATCGCACCGCTGATACGCGGCCAGCTCGACGCGGCGTGGCTTCCCGAGCCCTTCGCGACGCAGGCGCTCCAGCGGGGAGCGCGCGTCATCGCCCTCCCCTTCGACGCCGTCTGCTCCCAGGACTGCCTGTTGACCATGTGGATGTCCCACCGAAACGTCGACCCTGAGCTCGCGGCCCGGTTCCGGAACGCGGTTCAGGCCGCGGCCGTGTGGGGAAATCAGAAGCGGAACCAGGACGGCGAGCGGCCGCATCCTCGCGAGGTACGCACCCGTCGACGCCAAGGTGCTCGCGAAGATGACCCGGTTCAAGTACGCGACTCGTCTTCGGCCCCGCTCCGGGCAGCCGTGGATCGACCTCTACGCCGAGTACAAGCTGATCCCGCAGTCGTTCGCCGCGACCGATCTCGTCAAGTAGGACTCGCGTCACGGAGTGCGACCGCGACGGCTTCGTCCAGTTTGAGCGCCTGCCCTTCCTCGACCCCGCGTTCGAACTCGTCGTTCGGAGCGACGAGCCGCTCGAGTCCGTACCCACCGTGAACCCAGCGGCCCGGCGAGCGCTCACTCTCGCTTTCGGCGGCGCCCCAGAGAACTCCCGCGCGAGAATGCTCCTTCGCCCGTGAGTCGATCTCCGACAAGACGCGCAGGCAATAGATCATCCCCATCCGATCATGCATCGCATGTGACACTCCGAGCGCGTTCTCGGCGCTTTGACGGGCGACATCCAACCTGCCCAGCTCGAGCAGAACGACCGCGATCTTCGCCAGCTGCCCGGAGTACCACCAGCGAAAGCCGACCTGTTCGCTGAGATCTCGGCTCTCCCTCAGGAGAGCGAGGGTGCGCTCGAGGTCACCGTCGGCATGCGCGACGTCGGCGAGCGATCCCAGGGCCTGCGCTTCGCCCTTGGGGAATCCGACGCGCCGGTGTCCGGCGAGGCTTTCCTCCGCGAGTGCCTGTACCTGTGGCCAGTCACCCCGCTGGGCAACCGTGTTCGAGAGACGGTGAAGCATGACCGCAACTCCCCGCTCGTCGCCTGTTCTTCGTGCGATCTCGAGTGCTTGTGAGAAAAGCTCCTCCGCTCGTTCCGTGAGTCGGAGCATGTTCGACATTCCACCCTGGACGCGCAACGCACGAGACACCAGGCGATCAGGCAGCTCGGAGGTGCCTTCGAGAAGTGCGACCGCCCAGTCGATTCCCTCGCTGGGACTGCTCGTCGCCCAGTAGTTCTCGAGCGCCACGAGCAGCTCGAGACCCAGGGCGCGATCGCTCTCGAGCGCCCAGGCCAGTGCGGCGCGTAGGTTGTCGCGTTCGGGGATGACGAGGTCGTGCCGCTGCTGTCCGACCGCCTCGGCGTCGAGATTCGCGGAGCGGGCCACTGCCAGATAGTGGTCGGCGTGGAGTCGCCGGACGGCGTCCGCGTCGCCGTTCGTGACCAGCTTCTCGCCCGCGAGCTCGCGGATTGTCTCGAGCATCCAGAAGCGCGGCCCGAGGTCGCTTTCGCGGCGCCGAACAAGGCTCTTGTCGAGCAGCGACTGCAGCGTCTGTGGGTCGGCCGCGCAGACAGCCTCTGCCGCCTCGTAGTCACAGCCGCCTGCGAAGACGGAGAGGGTCTCGAAAAGGCGACGCTCGGACTCGTCGAGCAGGTCGTACGACCACTCGATCGTCGCTCGGAGCGTTTGCTGGCGCGGGTCTGCGTCGCGACCGGCGCTCAGGAGGTCGAGCCGCTGTGACAGGCGCTCGAGCAGCTGTTCGGGAGAGAAAAGCACCGTGCGCGCGGCTGCGAGCTCGAGTGCAAGGGGCAAGTTGTCGAGCCGGGAGCAGAGCTCGGCGATGGACGTGGACGACTCTGCGGCGAATCCAAGCGCGCGAGCGCGCGTCACGAAAAGTTCGACTCCGTCCTCGTCGGCGAGCGGTGGAACCGCGTACACGTGCTCTCCCTGGAGCTGGAGGCGCTCGCGGCTCGTAACCAGGATCGTCGGCCCCTGGATGTCACGAAGTTGCGCGATCTCGTCGGCGACGGCGGGGAGCAGATGCTCGGCGTTGTCGATCAGCAGCAGAGCTCGCTTCTCGGCAAGGCGCTCGGCGAGGCTGTCGGCGAGCTCGCGCCCAGGACGCTCCTCGACCTGGAGAGCCTGGGCCAGGGACGAGACGAGGAGGTGGGCGTCGCGGAGCGGAGCGAGCGTCACCCACCAGACGCCGTCCGGGTAGGACTCCGACGCTTCGGCCGCTGCCTGGATGGCGAGCCGCGTCTTTCCGGTCCCGCCGGGACCGGTCAGGGTGAGGAGCCGCGACGTTCCCAGGAGCTCGACGATCTCCATGAGCTCGACCTCCCGTCCGATCATTGCCGTCGTAGGCACCGGGAGATTCGTCCGGTAGAGGCTCTTCAGCGGCGGAAAGTCTCCCTCGCCCGAGCTGGTAGACGCGCTCGGGCGCCGCGAGATCCTTGAACCGGTGCTCACCGAGGTCGAGGAGCGGGAGCCCGTCTTGCTCGGCGCCGAGCGCAGCGGTCGCCGCAGACACGATCACCTGGCCGCCGTGGCCGGAGGCGGCGATGCGAGCAGCCCGGTGAACGTCGGCTCCGACGTATCCCTCGTCGGTCACAAGGGGCGTGCCGGTGTGCAGGCCGACCCGGACCTGGACCCTTCCGGAGCTCAGCTCCTCGACGATCGCTCGTGAAGCTTCGAGTGCCCCTGGGGCTGTCGGGAAGGCAAAGAAGAACGCGTCCCCTTGGGTGTCGACCTCGGCGCCCCCCTGCTCGGTGCACGCTTCTCGAACGATCCGCCGATGCTCGGCGAGCGCCTGTGCGTACTCCTCGGCGCCGAGCTCGTCCAGCAGCTTCGTCGAGCCTTCGATATCGGTGAAGAGGAAGGTGACGGTGCCCGCGGGGAGATCGGCTCGCACGGCGAGATCATGCGCCGAATTTGCGCCCAACTCAAATCAGGTCCTGATCAGAAAGGCGAGCGACGCCGCGGCGTCGGAGGCGAGGTCGAGGATCGGCTCGGCGGCGAAGAACGAGCCGACGGTGACGACGACCGCGGCGGCGACGGCCGAGCCCGAGCGCGATCTCTCGAGGCGGCGCTCCACCCGCGGGAGCGAGCCGCAGCTCGGCTCCCGAGCGCATGTACAGCCAGCGGACGATGTTCAGGTAGTACGCGAGCGAGAGCGCGGTCGCGGCGACGCCGACGAGCACGAGCCACCAGTCGCCCGCCTCGTACGCGGCGGAGAAGACGAAGAGCTTCCCGAAGAATCCGCCGGTGAGCGGGAAGCCCGGCCATGCCGAGCATGAAGATCCACAGCGCGGCGCCGTAGAAGGGTCGTTCCCAGCCGAGGCCCGCGAGCCCTTCGAGGTTCAGCGGGAGCCCGATCTCCCGCTCCCGCGCTGCGACGACCGCGAAGGCGCCGACCGACATCGCGGAGTAGGGGACGAGGTAGTAGAGGAGCGCCTCGGCGCCGCGTTCGCTGCCCGCCGCGATCGCGATGAGCATGAAGCCTGCGTGGGAGATCGACGAGAAGGCGAGGATCCGCTTCACGTCGCGCTGAGCGAGCGCCGCCAGGTTGCCCCACGCGAGCGAGATGCACGCGATGACCGCGACGGCGATCGTCCAGATCTCGCTCTCGTCCGGGAACGCGGTGACGAGGATGCGCAAGGTGACGACGAGCGCGGCGGTCTTCGTCGCGGCCGACATGAACGCGGTCACCGAGGTCGGCGCGCCCTGGTACACGTCCGGCGTCCACATGTGGAACGGCGCCGCCGAGACCTTGAAGGCGAGCCCCGCGAGGATCATCGCGAGGCCCGCGACGAGGAAGGCGTCGTCGCCCGCCTCAGCTGCCGCGATCTGCGCGAAGCCGAGCGCCTCCGTCGCCCCGAAGACGAGCGCGGAGCCGAAGAGCAGCACCGCCGAGCCGAAGCCGCCGACGATCACGTACTTGAGGCCTGCCTCCAGCGAGGTCTCCCGATCGGTGTCGAACGCGACGAGGATGTACAGGCAGAGCGAGAACCACTCGAGCCCGAGGAAGAGCGTCATCAGGTTCTCGGCCTGGACGAAGAAGAGCATTCCCGCCCCCGCAGCTGCGAGCAGCGCGTAGTACTCGCCGTTGTCGCGGCGCTTCTCGCCCCAGGAGGCGAAGACGACGACGGCGCCGGTGATCGCGAGGATCAGCTGCGCGAGCGCGCCGAGCTGGTCGCGGATCATCGACTCCGAGAGCAGGGTCTCCGGCTGCGGGCGTCTCGTCGAACAGGATCCCGGCGAAGACCGCTGCGACGACGAACCCGACGAAGACGACGACTGCAGCGACGGCCTTGCGCAGCCACGACGGCAGCGAGCACGGCGGCGAGCAGCGCGATCCCCGACGCGCCGAGAAGCGCCAGCGTCGGCGAGAGCGCGAGCCAGTCGACGGTCGGGGTGTCGATCATCTGAAGCCCTCCGCGACGACGCGAGCGGGCTCGTCGCCCGGGAACGAGCTCTGGCTGACGAGCGCCGGCCAGACGGAGAGGGCCACCAGGCACGCGACGAGCGGGAGCACGAGCGCGAGCTCGCCGAGCCGCAGGTCGAGGGCCTCGTCGCGGACGGCGGATCCAGGACGCACGTGCAGCACCGCGGAGATCAGCCGCAGCACGTACATCGCCGCGAGCACGATCCCGAGCGCGACGACGGCCGCGTACCCCCAGCCCTCCTCGTACACGCCGGCCATGATCAGGAACTCGCCGGCGAACGTGACGGAGCCGGGAACCGCGAGCGCGACCATCCCGGCGACGAGGAGCACCGTCGCCAGAACGGGTCGTCCGCGGGCCATCCCGCCGAGCGCGTCGAGGTCGCCGGTCCCGCAGCGTCGCTCGACCATGCCGACGAGCAGGAACATCGACGCGGAGATGAGCGCGTGTGCGACCGACTGGAGCACCGCTCCGTCGAGCCCGAGGTCGTTCAACGCGAAGAGACCGAGGGTGATGAGCCCCATCTGCGCGAGCGACGAGTAGGCGACGATCCCGCGCAGGTCCGGCGCCCGGAAGGCGAGCAGCGACCCGTACACGAGCCCCGCGCCGGCGAGCACGAGGATCACGCCGGTGAAGTCCTCGACGGGCTCCGGGAACTTCGCGAGCACGATGACGAGGAACCCGTACACCGCGGTCTTCGAGACGATCGCGGACAGAACGGCCGCGACCTCGACCGGCGCCTCGCGGTACGCGAGCGGCAGCCAGCCGTGGAAGGGGAAGAGCGGCGCCTTGACGGCGAAGGCGACGGCGAAGCCGAGGAAGATCCAGACGTTGTCGCTCGTTCCCGACTCGAGCAGGCTGAACGTGCCCTGCGTCACCCCGAACGCGACGACCGAGGCGAGCATCAGGAGCGATCCGACCATCGTGTAGACGACGAAGGTGAACGTCGCCGCCATGCGCCTGGTGCCGCCCCAGACGCCGACGAGCACGTAGAGCGGGATGAGCATCGCCTCGAAGGAGACGTAGAAGAGCAGGAGATCCTGCGAGGCGAACGTCGCGACGATTGCGCCGGTCAGGAAGAGCATCAGCGCGTGGTACGCGCGCGGCCGGTCGCGTCCGACCCAGAGCGCGTACCCGATCGCGGCGGCGGAGACCACGACCGTCACTCCGGCGAGCCAGAGCGAGAAGCCGTAGAAGCCGACCGAGTACGAGATCCCCAGGCTCTCGACCCACTCCTCGGTCGTCCCGAGCTGGAGGCCTGCCGTCGTCGAAGTCGAAGCGGGTCGCGGCGACGATCCAGAGCCCGACCTCCATCAGCGCGACGAGGAACGCGAGCCCGGCGGTCATCTCGCGCGGGACCGGCAGGACGGCGATCGCGAGGGCGCCGGCGAGCGGGAGCAGGATGAGGGCGGTCGTGAGCATCGCTAGCGCACCGCCACGAAGACGACGACGAGGACGCAGACCGCGAACGTGATGGCGAGCGCATACGTGCGCAGGAGCCCGGTCTGGAACCGCGCGAGCCCGCCGCTCGCGAGGATCGTCCCCGAGCCGATCTCGTCCAGCGAGCGCTCGATGACGGGCTCCTCGACGTTTCGCCGGAGTGCGTTCGCGAGCGCGGCGGCCGGCCGGTAGAAGAGCGCGTCGTAGAGCTCGTCGAAGTAGAACTTGTGCTCGAAGGTGCGCCAGGCGCCCGGCTGCGTGACGAGCTGGCCGCCGCGCAGGAACGCGCGCCGCGCGAGGAGGAGCCCGACGACGCCGAGTGTCACCGCGATCGCGCTCGTCAGGTAGTCCTGCCTGGTCGTCGCCTCGACGAGCGGCTCTCCCGTCTCCTCGACCCAGTGCGTGAACGGGTGCCAGACACCGGGGATCGAGAGCAGGCCGCCGATGCGTCGAGAGCACCGCGAGG
Source organism: uncultured Actinomycetes bacterium (assembly GCA_963789655.1). Classification (GTDB taxonomy): domain Bacteria; phylum Actinomycetota; class Thermoleophilia; order Gaiellales; family Gaiellaceae; genus GMQP-bins7. The sequence continues at coordinate 11,027 of CAWBLH010000009.1, read as the reverse complement.
ACGCCGACCGGCACGAGCATCGAGAGCGGGCCCTCCCCGTGCGCCTCGTGCGCATGAGCCGGCTCACGGCGACTTCCTGTGGCGCGCCCTGAAAAACCGTGAAGTACAGCCGGAACGCGTAGGCGCCGGTCAGAAGCGCGCCCGCAAGGCCTGCGACGAAGAGCGTCCAGCCGAGAGCTCCTCCTTCGGCGAGCGCCGAGGCGAGGATCGCGTCCTTCGACCAGAAGCCCGCGAACGGCGGGAGCCCGACGAGCGCCACCGTGCCGATCAGGAATGCGATGTGCGTCCGCGGGAGCGCGGTCTTCAGCCCTCCCATCCGGCGGATGTCCTGCTCGCCGCCCAGGTGGTGGATCACGACGCCCGCTGCGAGGAAGAGCAGCGCCTTGAAGAAGGCGTGCGTCATCAGGTGGAAGATCGCGAAGCCGTACGCCCCGATCCCGGCGCCGAGGAACATGTAGCCGATCTGGGACATCGTCGAGTACGCGATCACGCGCTTGATGTCCCACTGCACGAGCGCCACGAGGCCGGCGACGAGGAGCGTCACCGTGCCGAGGATCGCTGCGAGGCTCTGGACGTCGGGGGCAGCCTCGAAGATCGGGTGCGCCCGCACGAGGAGGTAGACCCCGGCCGTCACCATCGTCGCCGCGTGGATCAGTGCGGAGACCGGCGTCGGGCCCTCCATCGCGTCGGGAAGCCAGGTGTGCAGCGGGATCTGGGCCGACTTCGCGACCGCGCCGCCGAGGAGGCCGAGCGCGACGAGGTTCACCGTCGTGTCCGAGAGCCCGTCCACCTCGCCGAAGACACCGAGGAGCTCGAGCGTGCCCGTGCTCCAGACGAGCAGCACGATCGCGAGCGCGAACGTCGCGTCCCCGATCGCGTTCATGACGAACGCCTTCTTCGCGGCCGCCACCGCCTCCGCACGCGCGTGCCAGAAGCCGATCAGGAGGTAGGACGCGAGCCCGACGAGGCCCCAGCCGACGAGGAGCAGCAGGAAGTTCCCCGCCTGCACGAGCAGCAGCATCGAGAAGACGAAGAGCGACATGTACGCGAAGAACCGGCGCTCCTCGTCGTCGCCGGCCATGTACCCCATCGAGTACCAGACGATCAACCCGCCGACGCCGGAGACGATGAGCATCATCACGACCGAGAGCGGGTCGACGAGGATCTCCATCCCGACCTCGAAGTCGCCCGCCGCGAGCCACGTGTACGCGGTCGAGAGGTGCTCGCGGTCCTCCGCGTCTCTCGACCAGAGACCGAAGAATGCAACGAGCGCGCCCGCGAACGCGCGAACGTCGTCAGGGTCGAGATCCAGCCCGCGGTGCGACGCGAGATCCACGGCCCCGCCAACGTGATCGCGAGCGCGCCGCCGAGCGGCGCGAGCAGGCAGATCCAGGCGCCGGCGACCATCAGCGAACTCTGGGGTCAGGCTTCAGCCTGACCCCGTCTTTGGGTTCGACGCGCCCACCCAACACCGGGGTCAGGCTGAAGCCTGACCCCAATGCGAGCTGTCGGCGGAGCGGCCACTATCCTCGCAACACGCTCGCCTGGTCGACGTCGAGCGCCATGTCGCGTCGAGCCATCGCCACGATCAGTCCGAGGCCGATCGCGACCTCGGCCGCGGCGACCGCCATCACCGCGAGCGCGAAGATCTGGCCGTCGAGGTTCCCGAGCTGGCGGGCGAAGGCGATCAGGGCGAGGTTCGCGCCGTTCAGCATGATCTCGAGCGAGAGGAGCACGATCAGCGGGCTCCGCCGCAGCATCACGCCGAGCGAGCCGATCCCGAACAGCATCGCCGCGACGATCAGGTACCAGCCGATGCCTGGTCCACTCACGGTGCGTCCTTCGCCTTCTCGCGGGTCGTGCCGAGCACGACGCCACCGATCGCGGCGACGAGCAGCACGATCGACGTGATCTCGAACGCGAGCAGGTGGTCGGTGAGGAAGAGCTCGCCGATCTCGGCGGGGCTCCCGAACGAATCGGAGACCTCGGCGGAATCGGAGAGGTCGTCTCCCCACGCGAGGCCGAGGACGACGACGACCTCGACGAGCAGAGCGATGGCTGCGACCACCGCTGCCGTTTGAAGAACGGGCGACCCGCCTGCCCACGGCGCATCGGCGCGGCCGCCGAGATAGGCGATGACGAAGAGGAACATGACCATGACCGCGCCCGCGTACACGAGCACCTGGGCGGCGGCGAGGAACTCCGCAGCGAGGAGGAGGTAGAGGACGGCGAGCGAGGCCAGGTTCCCGATCAGCGCGAGCGCCGAGTAGAACGGGTTCGTCATGCTGACGACGGCGATCCCGCTCCCGAGGCACGCTCCCGCCGCCAGGAACCACACTGCCCAGACGAGGACGTTGCCCATCCGCTAGCGAGCTCTTCGTCTTGTGTGCGACGCCGGCTCGGGCGTGTCGTAGCGGCCGGGATCGGCCACCGGCACGCGCTTGATCGGCTCCGCGAGGAGCATGTCCTTCGTGTAGATCAGGTCGTCGCGCGAGTACTCGGCGATCTCGAACTCGTTCCCGAGCGTGATCGCGTCGAAGGGGCACGCGAGCTCGCAGTAGCCGCAGAAGATGCAGCGGCTCAGGTTGATCTCGTAGATGCGCGCGTAGCGCTCGCCGGCCGAGATGCGGTTGCCTGGCGTGTTCTCCTCGGCCACGACCCGGATGCAGTCGGCCGGGCAAGCCGCGGCGCAGAGCGAGCAGCCGACGCACTTCTCGAGCCCGTTCTCGTGCTTCCAGAGGCGGTGTCGTCCGCGAAAGCGCGGATACACCGGCCGCTTGTACTCGGGGTACTGCTGTGTGATCGGCCGCCGGAAGATCTGGCGGAAGGTGACCCCGAAGCCCTTGAGGCTGTCGAGCGGCTGTGGGCTCACAGCCACACCACCAGGACGGCGGTGACGATGGCGTTCAGCGTCGCGACGGGGAGGAGCACCTTCCACCCGAAGCGCATCAGCTGGTCGTAGCGGAGCCGCGGCAGCGTCGTTCGCATCCAGATGAACACGTACAAGAGGAGGAAGAGCTTGACGACGAACCAGATCGGCCCCATCCAGCCCGGGCCGTCCCAGCCCGGCCCGTGCCAGCCGCCGAAGAAGAGGGTCACGCAGAGGCCCGAGAGCGTGATCAGGTTGATGTACTCGCTCATCGAGAAGAGGCCGAAGCGCATGCCGCCGTACTCGGTGTGGTAGCCGGCGACGAGCTCCTGCTCGGCTTCCGGAAGGTCGAACGGCGCGCGCGCGGTCTCGGCGGTGCCCGCGAAGAGGAAGACGAGCAGCCCGACGAACTGCGGGACGACGTACCAGATCGTGTCGGACTGGGCGGCGACGATCTCGGTGAGCGAGAGCGTGCCGGCCATGATCACCACGCCCAGCACCGAGAGCGCGAGCGAGACCTCGTACGAGACGAGCTGCGCGCACGTGCGCATCGCGCCGAGGAGCGCGTACTTCGAGTCGGAGGCCCAGCCGCCGATGATGAACCCGTACACCCCGACGGAGCCGACGGCGAAGATCAGGATGAGGGCGATGTCGAGGTCGGCGACCTGGCCGGGGATGTACACGCCCCCGACCTCCCAGCCCGGCCCGAACGGGATGACGGAGAAGGTCGTCAGGGCCGTGAACGCCGCCAGGAAGGGCGCGAACAGGTACAGACGGTCGAGCGCCGCCGTGGGATAGAAGCTCTCCTTGGTCAGAAGCTTCACGCAGGTCAGCGATCGGCTGCAGGAGCCCCTTGGGCCCGGCGCGGTTCGGCCCGTAGCGGAGCTGCATGCGCCCCATCACCTTGCGCTCGGCGAGCGTGAGGTACGCGAAGGTCACGAGCACGAGGTTGATGACGATGAAGGCCTGGATCACGCTGACGTACCACTCGACGTTCATGCCTTGGTCACCTCGACCGTCGCGTGCAGCTCGGCCGCGTGCTCGTCGGCGACCCGCACGATGCCGTCGATCAGCCTGCGGTTGACCCTCGCGCGGAGCTCCACCGACGTGCCGTTCGACCGCAGGAGGACCGCGTCTCCGGTCGAGATCCCGCGCCGCTCCGCGTCTTCGCGTGAGAGCTCGGCTTCGCGCTCCGGACGTTGGAACTCGAGCTCACGTACACGCTCGACCGCCGGGCCGGACAGGAGCGGACGGTAGCGCTGGAGGCGGAGCTCGCCGACGAAGTGATCGCCCGTAGGCGCCGGGGTCGGCACTGCTTCGGCCGATGGAGCCGCTTCGGGGGCGACCCAGTCGTGCCTCGCCGGAAGCGGTGCATGCAGGCCGAGATCGTCCAGCGTCAGGTCGCTGAAGAGGCGCTCCGAGAGCTCCGCGAAGACGAGCGACGCGTGCGGCGAGATGTCGACGTCGAAGCGGCTCGCGAGCTTGGAGATCCACGCGAGCTCGTCGGGGCACGGCGGCATGACCGCTCGCCGGAGCCGTTGCAGTCGCCCCTCCAGGTTCAGGGTGGTGCCGTCGCGCTCGAGGGACGCGGTCGCCGGAAGGATCAGGTCCGCCCACCCTCCGGCGAGCTCGTGGAACATCGTGATGACGAGCACGCGGTCGGCCTGCTCGGCCAGCGCGCGCACGGCCGGATCGGCAGCTGCTTCGTCGCCCGACACGACGAGCACGCCGATCGACTCCGACTTCGTCTCCTCGCCGTCGGACGCGGCCGACCAGGCCGCGGCGACTCCCCGCCCGTTCGGAGTCACGGGAAGATGGAACGCGCCTGAGCCGGGCTTGCTCTCGAATCCGAGCTCGTGCGCGAGCTCGGCGATCCTCGCTCCGCCTCCGCCGCCCGGGCCGGACCAGATGAGCACTGCCCGCTCGGCCTCTCGCAGCCGCCTGCCGAGCTCGTTGCCGGCCGACGCGAGCTCGCGGCAGAAGGCGTGGGCGCCACCGGGCTGCGTCTGCACCGCGCCCGCAGGCGAGCACACGACGATCTCCGCTCCACGTCGGCGCGCCTCCTTGATCCAGAGATCGACGATGGGCGCGCGCTCGACCACCGGGTCGTCGCCGACGACGACCACGAGCTCGGCCTCCGCGATCGCGGACAGCGGCAGGCGGAAGGCCTCGAGCGCATCGGACGTCGCCTCGGTCAGGACGGCGGAGTGCGATCCGACGCCCGCGCGCAGAAGCCGCCCGAGCGCGTAGGCGATCTCGGTCGTCTCCGAGCCGGAGAGCGCGGTCACGATCCCGCCCTCGGTCTCGCGCAGCATCTCCTCGGCGGCGTCGAGCGCCTCGTCCCAGGAGATCTCCTTCAGCCCTTTCGGGCCCCGCTGGAGCGGCGCCGTGATCCGGTCGCGGGCGCGGAGATGCGGGTACGTGAAGCGACCCTTGTCGCAGAGCCAGCCGCGGTCGATCTCCGCATGGTTCCGCGACTGGATCCGCTTGACCTTGCCCTCGCGGATCGTCGCCGTGACGTTGCAGCCGACCGCGCAGCCGGTGCAGACGGTCGGCACGCTCTGGATCTCCCAGGGCCGCGCCTCGAAGCGGTACATGCTCGAAGTGAGCGCGCCGACCGGGCAGAGCTCGATGACGTTTCCGCTGAAGACCGAGCGGTACGGCTCGTCCTCGAAGGTGGCGATCTCGGTGCGCGCGCCGCGATTCCGCGCGACGAGGAGCCCGTCCTCGGCCACCTCCTCGGAGAAGCGCGTGCAGCGGTAGCAGAGGATGCAGCGCTCGCGGTCGAGGGCGATCAGCGGCGAGACCGGGATCGGCTTGTCGAACGTGACCTTCGGGAAGCTCATGCGCGTGTTCCCGGGCCCGTAGCGGAAGGTCAGGTCCTGGAGCGGGCACTCGCCGCCCTTGTCGCAGACCGGGCAGTCGAGCGGATGGTTGACGAGGATGAACTCGAGCGTCGCCTCCTGGCCGTCCGCCGCCTTCGCGGAGGTGGCGGACGTTCGCACGACCATCCCTTCGGTCACCGTCAGCGTGCAGCCGGCCTGGAGCTTCGGGATCCCCTCGATCTCGACGAGGCACATGCGGCAGGCGCCGATCGGCGGGCCGAGCCTCGGCTCGTAGCAGAAGACCGGGATCTCGACTCCCGCGGCGAGCGCAGCCTCGACGAGGCCGGTGTTGGCCGGGACCTGAACGGCACGGTCGTCGACCGTGAGCGAGACGAGCTCAGGCATGCACCGTCTCCGGCGAATGTGCGTGCTGGCCGGCATGCTGATCGACTGGGGCGAACGTCCCCTCGATCGAGCTCGCGCCACCGAACGGGCAGCCGTGACCCTCGACGTGCGCCTCGAACTCCGAGCGGTACTTCCGGAGGTAGCTCGAGACGGGATACACGGCGAAGTCGCCGAGCGCGCAGAGCGACTTTCCGAGCATGCGGTCGCAGACCTCGTCGAGGAGGTCGAGGTCGGTCGGGTCGCCCCGGCCCTCCTCGAGCTTCGTCAGGAGCTGGACCAGCCAGCGCGTACCCACGCGGCAGGGCGTGCACTTCCCGCACGACTCGTGCATGTAGAACTGCGCTGCTCTCAGGGCGAGCTGCACCATGCAGCAGCGGTCGTCGACGACGATGATCGCCGCCGAGCCGAAGAACGAGCCCGCGGCCTGGATCGAGTCGTAGTCCATCGGCGTGTCGATCTCGTCGGGCGTGAGGACGGGCACCGACGAGCCGCCGGGGATGACCGCCTTGAGCTCGCGACCGCCGGCGATGCCGCCCGCGACGTCGTAGATCAGCTCGCGCAGCGTCGTCCCCAGCGGGCGCTCGTAGTTCCCCGGCTCGGCGACGTTGCCGGAGAGCGAGAAGACGGCCGTTCCGGGCGCCGACGGCACGCCGATCTTGGCGAACTCCGCCGAGCCGAGCTCGAGCACCTTCGGGACGAGCGCGATCGTCGAGACGTTGTTGATCTGGGTCGGCGCGCCGTAGAGCCCGTTCACCGGCGGGAACGGGGGCCGCGGCCGCGGTTGGCCGCGCTGGCCCTCGAGCGACTCGAGGAGCGCGGTCTCCTCGCCGCAGATGTAGGCGCCGGCGCCGCGGTGGAGCACGATCGTCACGCCGCCGAGCAGCTTCGCCTTGCGTGCGTCCTCGAGCGCATCCCGCATGACCTCGAACTCGTGCAGGTACTCGCCGCGGATGTAGATGAAGACGCTCTGCGACCCGATCCCGTGCGCGGTGATCAGGCAGCCCTCGATCAGCCGGTGCGGGGTGTGGCGCATGACGTCGCGGTCCTTGAACGCCCCGGGCTCGGACTCGTCGGCGTTCACGACGAGGTAGACGGGCTTGCCGGTGTCCTTCGCGAGGAGCGACGCCTTGCGGCCCATCGGGAAGCCGGCGCCGCCGCGACCGCGCAAGGTGGCGGCCGAGATCTCGTCCATCACGGCCTGCGGCTCCATCCCGCGTGCCTTCTCGAGCGCCTGGTAGCCACCGACCTCGCGGTACTCGTCGAGGCGCGTGAGGTCGTGATCCTCGGTTCCGGCCGTGAGCAGGATCGGGCTATTCGCGGCCACGCAGCTCCTCGACGAGACCGGGCACCTCTTCGGCACGCACCGGCTCGTGGTAGACGTGGTCGACGACGACGACGGGCGCGCGGCCGCAGCCGCCCGCGCACTCGATCGCGCGCAGCGTGACCTCGCCGTCGTCGGTCGTCTCGTCCCGGCCCGACGCCGAGCTCGGACGCGAACGCGTCCAGCACCGCCTGCGCTCCGGCGAGCGCGCACGAGAGGTTCGTGCAGACCTCGACCAGGTGCTTCCCGACCGGCTCCAGGTGGTACATGTCGTAGAAGGACGCGATCGAGTGGCAGAAGGCCGGTGTCACGTCGAGCGCGTCGGCGACCTCGCGCAGCGCCTCGGGCGGGAGCCAGCCTCCGTGCTCGGCCTGGACGAGCCGGAGCGCGTCCATGACCGCGGAGCGGCTCTGCGGATACTTCCTGCGCAGCTTCTGGATCTCGTCGTAGGTCTGGGCGGTCATCGATCCGCGTCTCCCATGACCGGGTCGAGCGAGCCCGCGATCGCGATGAGGTCGGCGACGAGGTGTCCCTGCACCGTCGTCGCCGTCGCCTGCAGTGCCGCGAAGCTCGGCGCGCGGAACTTCACGCGCCACGGCCGCGGCCCGCCGTCGGAGACGACGTAGCAGCCGGACTCGCCGCGGGCAGACTCGATCACGACGTAGACCTCGCCCTCGGGAACGACGTAGCCCTCGGTGACGATCTTGAAGTGGTGGATGAGCGACTCCATCGAGGTGTGGAGCTCGTGCCTCGGAGGGAGGACGACCTTGCGGTCGTCGGCGACCCACGGCTCCCCGTTCGTCTCGTCGATCCGGTCGAGGCACTGGCGGACGATGCGCACCGACTCGCGCATCTCGTCCAGGTGCACCTTGTAGCGGTCGTAGACGTCGCCGTTCGGATAGACCGGGACGTCGAACTCGACCTCGTCGTAGAAGAGGTACGGCATCTGCTTGCGCAGGTCCCAGTTCACGCCCGACGAGCGCAGCATCGGCCCCGACTGGCCGAGCGCGAGCGCGTCGGCGGCCGAGAGGAGCCCGATCCCCTTCGTGCGCTCGAGCCAGATCGTGTTCCGGTCGAGGAGCGACTCGTAGTCGTCGACCGAGCGCAGCATCTTCGGGAGGAACTTCCGCGTGCTCTCGGTGAAGGCGGGCGGGAGATCCTCCGCGAGGCCTCCGACCTGGAAGTAGCGCGTGTGCATCCGCGCGCCAGCGGCCATCTCGAACAGGTCGAGGATCTCGTCCCGGTCGTCGAACGTGTACCAGAGCAGCGAGATCGCCCCCAGCTCGAGAGCGGAGGTTCCGAGCCAGATCAGGTGCGAGTGGATGCGGTTGAGCTCGGTGAGCGCCATGCGTGCCCAGGTCGCGCGGCGCGGGAACCTCCATCTCGAGCAGCTTCTCGACCGCCAGGACGTAGACGAGCTCGTTCGACTGGAACGCGAGGTAGTCGACCCGCGGCGTGTAGGTGACCGACTTCCACCAGGTCTTCGCCTCCATGTTCTTCTCGAACCCGGTGTGCAGGTAGCCGATGACCGCGCGGATGCCCGCGACCGTCTCGCCGTCGAGGTCGACGATCAGGCGCAGGACGCCGTGCGTCGAGGGATGGTTCGGCCCGAAGTTGATCGTGAGGATGTCGCCGAGGTCGTGCTTCTCCGGGTCGACCTCGAGGATCGTCGGGACCGGGCTCGGGATGCGCGTGCCCTCGTAGATGCGGTTGCTCGGGACGACGGCCATTGCTCTATTCGTCGTCCGAGAACCGCACCGGCTCGCCGCCGAGCGGGTAGTCCTTGCGGAGCGGATGGCCCTCCCAGTCGTCGTCCATGAGGATGCGGACGAGGTTCGGGTGGCCCTCGAACCGGATCCCCATCATGTCCCAGGCCTCGCGCTCGAACCAGTCGGCGGCGGGCCAGACCGGGAGGACGCTGGCGACCGGCTCGCCGTCGTCGAGCCACACCTGGACGCGGACGCGCGCGGGGTCGTCCGAGACGCGGAGCAGGTGGTACGAGACCGAGAACCGCTTCGGCTTCGGCTGCGGGAGGCGCGCGAGGCCCTGGGAGCCGGGCGTGTTCAGGTCGCGGCCCGCCGGCGGTGCCGATGTAGCCGGCGACGCCGACCTCGCCCCAGCCGAGGTAGTCGGCGGGCGTGATGTCGCTCAGCATGTTGAACCCGTGCTCGTCGCGGAGAGCGAGGCAGGCCTCGAGCAGGCGCGCGGGGTCGACGACGAGCGTCGTCTCGCCGTACGACTCGCGGGTCTCGACGACGCCGGGAACTCCTGCGTACGCCATCGCTGTCACCGACCCTCCAAGGGCGAGGCAGGCCTCGCCCTACGATGATCCCCTCGCTCGCGAGACGTCACTCCGCGACTCCGCGAATCTCGTACGCGGGCGGCACGCCGGCGCGGATCTTCTCGTGCAGTCGGACGACGCCCTCGAGCAGCGCTTCCGGGCGCGGCGGGCAGCCCGGGACGTGGATGTCGACGGGGACGATCTTGTCGACTCCCTGGAGGATCGTGTAGTTGTTGAACATCCCTCCGGAGCTCGCGCACGCGCCCATGGCGATCACCCACTTCGGCTCGAGCATCTGGTCGTAGACCTGGCGGAGCGGCGGCGCCATCTTGTGCGTCACGCGTCCCGAGACGATGAGCAGGTCCGCCTGGCGGGGCGACGAGCTGAACCGCTCCATCCCGAAGCGCGCGATGTCGTAGCGCGACGAGACGACCGCGATCATCTCCATCGCGCAGCACGCGAGGCCGAAGGTGTCCGGCCAGAGCGAGTTCGACCGCGCCCAGGCGACCGCCTTGTCCACGGTCGTGAGAAGGAGCGCGTCCTCGATCTCCGCGACCTCTCGCTCGAAGACTCCGGCGCCGCGCTCGGGCCAGAGCACACGCTCGGACTGCAGGCCGGCGTTCGCGAGCGGGCGGTCGCTGACGACGGGGAGCTCCTTTCTCAGTGCCAGTTCAACGCTCCCTTCCGCCAGATGTAGACGTACGCGACTGCGAGGATCGCGATGAAGACGAGGAGCTCGCCGAGCCCGAACCAGTGCAGCGCGTCGAGCTGTACCGCGAGCGGGTACAGGAACACGATCTCGATGTCGAAGAGGATGAAGAGGATCGCCGTGAGGTAGAAGCTGACGGTGAAGCGCCGCTCCTGGCTCGGCGCGCCCTCGGAGACGCCCGACTCGAACGGCAGCATCTTCTGCTTCGTTCCCGCTTTCGGGCGACCCGGCAGGACGACGGACATGAGGATCATGGATGCCGGGATCAGCGCCGCGAAGAGCGCGTAGATCAGGAACGGCAGCCAGTTGTCCAGCACGCGTCTCTACCCCCGCGTGGGCCTCGGTCGTCTGTCTCGCGGCGAAACCTAGCACTCCCCTTTCCGGCGCACGAAGGGATGCGAGTTTCCGCGCAGAATGCGCGATACGAGTGTTACAAACTCGCCTCTGGAACCCGCACCCTCGTCCGCTACCATGCGACTCATGGCGACAGTCGAGCATCCGGTAGACCTCCCCTGCCGAGACGCTGATCTCGCTGACGCCGGTCGCGGCGGCGAAGATCAAGGACCTCCTCGCCGAGGAGGCGGACGAGACGCTCGTCCTGCGCGTCGCGATTCAGG
>CAWBLH010000008.1:0-316008 GCA_963789655.1 uncultured Actinomycetes bacterium | reverse complement strand
TGTGGAAGACCAAGGGCCCGGTCAAGGCCCAGCCGTGGAGCCCGTTCATTCCGGGCAACGACAAGAAGAAGGATGAGCCGGCTCTGATGGCCGACAAGAAGAGCTGAGCAGTGCGCTCGAGGAAAACAAGGGCCGCCGTCGCGGCCCTTTTCCTATCTGCGGCCCTTTTCATACCGACTTCTGTAATGGCGTTGGACCGGGCCCAGGTGGAGCGGCTCGCCTCCGACGACAACGACGAGAAGATCGCCGCGATCGCGGCGCTCGTCGCCGAAGGCGACCCCAAGGCCGCGGACGTCCTGAGCAGGCGGCCGAAGGCGAATCGAGATCGACGGCAAGAAGGTCGAGATCGTGATGAACAACCGCGTGCGTGGCCGGATCGCCGAAGCTGCTCTCGGTACTAAAGTTGTCTGTCCCGGAGACAAAATCAAAGACTGGAAGCCGTTAAAGCCCTCGCCGGCGGCGGCGATGAGACATGCTGCCCCTCATTCTGAAAGCCAAAGAACGGAAACGGACGCCGACATCAAGGCGTAGCTCGAGATGACCGCCGCCGGCACGCAGATCAAGAGCGAGGACAAGGCGACGCGCCTCGCCGCGATCAGCACGCTCGGCGAATCGGGCAATCCCAACGCCAGGCGCTGCTCGCCGAGGCGGCGCGCGACGCCGACGAGGAGGTCCGAAGTCCGAGGCGACGGCGCAGCCTGCGTGCGGTGGAGGGCGCCTGGTCTGGGGCGAATGTCGGCGTCGCTGTTCGCCGGCATCTCGCTCGGCTCGATCCTGCTGCTCGCCGCGCTCGGCCTCGCGATCACCTACGGGCTGATGGGCGTGATCAACATGGCGCACGGCGAGCTGATCATGATCGGCGCCTATACGACCTACGTCGTGCAGAACTTGTTTCGAGCGCATGCGCCCGGGCTGTTCGACTGGTACCTGCTGTGCGCGCGTCCCGGCGCGTTCGTCGTCGCCGGCGCTCGTCGGCATGGTGCTCGAGCGCATCGTCATCCGCTGGCTGTACGGCCGCCCGCTCGAGACGCTGCTCGCGACCTGGGGCATCAGCCTGGTGCTGATCCAGGTGGTGCGCACACATCTTCGGCGCGCAGAACGTCGCAGGTCGAGAACCCGGCGTTCATGTCGGGCGGCATCGAGTCTCGCCAACGTGGTGCTGCCGTAGAGCCGCATCGTCATCATCGTGTTCGCCGCCGCGGTGCTCGTTGGCGATGTGGCTGCTGCTGTCGCGCACCCGCTTCGGGCTGTTCGTGCGCGGCGTCACGCAGAACCGCGACATGGCGGCCTGCGTCGGCGTGCCCACCGCGCGCGTCGACCTGTGGCGTTCGGGCTCGGTTCCGGCATCGCCGGGCTCGCCGGCTGCGCGCTGTCGCAGATCGGCAACGTCGGTCCCGACCTCGGCCAGAGCTACATCATCGATTCGTTCATGGTGGTGGTGCTGGGCGGCGTCGGCCAGCTTGCCGGGACGGTCTATGCGGCGCTGGGCTCGGCGTGATCGCCAGAAGCTCCTGGAGCCGCACATCGGCGCGGTACTCACCAAGATCCGGTCCTGGTGCTGATCATCGCCTTCATCCAGAAGCGCCGCAGGGCTCTGTTCGCGCTGAAGGGCCGCGCCGTGGAGGCCTGACAAACTCGAGATCGCGATTGCCCCGCCAATCGGCCGCTGTTCGGCCGGCTGGATGGCGCTTGGCGCCTTTGCACTGGTGCGCTCGTAGTGCTGCCGATGCTGTACCTGCTGCCTGCCGCGGCAAGCCCGTTGCACTGTCGGCGTACTCGTCACGCTCGTCGGCAAGATCATGTGCTACGCGATCGTGGCGCTGGCGATGAACCTGATCTGGGGCTACACCGGCATCCTGTCGCTCGGCCACGGCCTGTTCTTCGCGCTCGGCGGCTACGCCTTCGGCATGTACCTGATGCGCATGATCGGCCGGAGGGCCAGTACCAGAGCGACCTGCCCGACTTCATGGTGTTCCTCGACTGGAAGAGCCTTCCCTGGTACTGGTCGGGCTCGAGCATTTCCTCTGGTAGCGCTGCGTTGCTGGTGATCGCTGGTGCCCGGCCTGCTGGCGCTCGTCTTCGGCTATTTCGCCTTCCGCTCGCGCATCAAGGGCGTGTACTTCTCCATCATCACGCAGGCGCTGACCTTCGCCGTCATGCTGCTGTTCTTCCGCAACGACACCGGCTTCGGCGGCAACAACGGCTTCACCGATTTCAAGCGCATCCTCGGACTTCCGATCACCGCGCCGGCGACGCGCATGGCGCTCTTCGCGGTCACCGCGCTGGCGTTGATCGGCGCGACTTCTGCTCGACGCGCTACCTGGTCACGCTCGAAGTTCGGCCGCGTGCTGACCGCCATCCGCGACGCCGAAAGCCGCGCTGCTGTTCTCCGGCTACAACCCGCTCGCGCTACAAGCTGTTCGATCTGGACGCTTTCGGCCGTGCTGTGCGGCATCGCCGGCGCGCTGTACGTGCCGCAGGTCGGCATCATCAATCCGAGCGAGATGTCGCCCGGCCAATTCGATCGAGATCGCGATCTGGGTCGCGGTCGGCGGCCGCGGCACGCTGATCGGCGCCGATCGCTCGGCGCGGGCGTGGTCAACGGCGCGAAGAGCTGCTTCACCGCAGGCCTTCCCCGAGTACTGGCTGTTCTTCCTCGGGTCTGCTGTTCATCCTGGTGACGCTCTTCATGCCCAGGGGCATCGTCGGACTGCTGGGCGCGGCAAGGTCGAGACGCACGTGAGCACGACATCGCGACAGAAGTCGCGATCAGCGGCAGTACGTCCGGACTCAGCCACTTCGCTCGGAAGGCGGCGTGACATCACGCCATGGCCCGATCCTGCTACCTCGACGGACATCACGCGTGAGCTTCGACGGCTTCAAGGCACTCAACAACTCTCGCTCACCGTCGAGGACGGCGAGCTGCGCTGCGTGATCGGCCCGAACGGCGCCGGCAAGACCACGATGATGGACGTGATCACCGGCAAGACGCGGCCCGACGACGGCACCGCGTTCTTCGGCCAGACGATCGATCTCACGCGCCTGACCGAAGCCGAGATCGCGCACGCCGGCATCGGCCGCAAGTTCCAGAAGCCGACCGTGTTCGAGCACCTCACGGTGTTCGAGAACCTCGAGCTTGCGATGAAGACCGACAAGCGCGTCTGGGCGAGCTCGCGCGCACGCCGGAACGGGCGACACAACCGGATCGCATCCTCGCAAGCCCTGCAGCTCATCGAAGCTGCAGAGTGAAGCCGATCGCGTCGCCGGGCTGCTGTCCCATGGACAGAAGCAATGGCTGGAGATCGGCATGCTGCTGATGCAGGAGCCGCGACTGCTGCTGCTCGACGAACCGGTCGCCGGCATGACCGACGAGGAGACCGAGCGCACCGCGGAACTCTTCCTCTCGCTCGCGGGCAAGCACTCCGTGGTGGTGGTCGAGCACGACATGGACTTCATCGGCAGCATCGCCAGACCGCCGGTCACCGTGCTGCACGAAGGCGGCCGTGCTCGCGGAGGGCCCGATGGAAGACGTCCAGAACGACGAGCGCGTCATCGAAGTCTATCTCGGGCGATAATCGCCACTGATCCGCCATGGCTGTCGAACGGCCGTGAGAACCAGGCTCAAGCTCCATTGGCGGCAGCCACATCCTGCGCGATGTGGGCTTCGACGTGCCGGCGGGCAAGCCGTCACCGCGCTCCTCGGCCGCAACGGCGTGGGCAAGACCACGTCGCTGCGCGCGCATCATGGGTCTGGTCTCCATCCGAACCGGGCGCATCGGTTTCGAAGGAAGGACTGACCAAGGCCGCCGAACGAGCGCGCACGGCCGGGCTCGGCTACGTTCCGCAAGGCCGCGAGATCTTTCCGCGGCTGACCGTGGAGGAAAATCTGATGATGGGCGCGCCGCGCATCCCCGAGCGCATCTTCGAGATGTTTCCCGTGCTGAAGAGCATGCTGGGGCGCCGCGGCGGCGATCTGTCCGGCGGGCAGCAGCAGCAGCTCGCCATCGGCCGCGCGCTGGCGATGCAGCCGAGCCTGCTGATCCTCGACGAGCCGACCGAGGGCATCCAGCCGTCGATCATCAAGGAGATCGAGCGCGCCATCCGCGCCCTCGCCGCGACCGGCGAGATGGCGATCCTGCTGGTCGAGCAGTACTACGACTTCGCGCGCTCGCTCGCCGACCAGTACCTGGTGATGGAGCGCGGCGAGATCGTCGCGCGCGGCCGCGGCGCGGAGATGGACGCCGACGGAGTGCGCCGGCTGCTGACGGTATGATCGGCCCATGCAGCTCGCCGAACCGGTCGCGGCATCCTGGAAGGCCTCGCTTTCCCTGGGTTTCCAGAATGTCGACGCAAGGACCGTGCTTGCGGAAAAGCGCTCCGATGGCCCTCTCGTCGTGCAGAAGCCGCTCTATCCCGAAGGCCCCGGGCGCTGCCACGCCATCGTCGTGCATCCGCCGGGAGGGATTGCCGGGGGGGATGAATTACACCTCGGAGTCAGGAGCGAAAGCGCTGCGAATGCACTGCTGACCACGCCCGGTGCGAGCAAGTGGTACCGCTCGGCGGGCGCGTGGGCGAAGCAGACGCTCGATTTCGAAGTCGAGGGCAGCCTGGAGTGGCTGCCGCGCGAGACCATCGTGTTCGACGGCGCGCTCGCCGATCTTCAAAGTCGAATTACATTGAAGGAGGGTGCGAGCTACGTTGGCTGGGAGGTTATCTGCCTCGGCCGCTTCAAGCGCGGCAGGCTGAGGACCGAAACGCGCATCACTCAAGGGGGGAGGATGCTGTTCATCGAGCAGGGCGAGATCGACGGCGGCGGCCGGCTGATGCAGTCGCCCGCAGGGCTTGGCGGCCGCAGCGTATTCGGCACCTTCATCGCCACGAGCACCGAAAAAATTTCCATTGAAGGAGTGGCGCTTACGCACATCCCCGGCCTGCTGATCGGGCGCTATCTGGGTGACTCGAGCGAAGAGGCGCTGCGCGCCTTCACCCGCCTGTGGAAAGTCCTGCGCCCCTCGGCGGTCGAGCCCCGCATCTGGAGCACTTGAATGGAGCTCACGCCGCGCCGAGAAGGACAAGCTGCTCATCTTCACCGCCGGGCTCCTGGCCGAGCGGCGCAAGGGCAAGGGCCTCAAGCTCAACTATCCGGAGGCCGTCGCCTACATCAGCGCCGCGCTGCTCGAGGGCGCGCGCGAAGGCCGCAGCGTGCAGGAGCTCATGAGCTGGGGCGCGACGCTGCTCAAGCGCGGCGACGTCATGGAGGGCGTACCCGAGATGATTCCCGAGATCCAGGTTGAGGCGACTTTTCCCGACGGCACCAAGCTCGTCACCGTGCACAACCCCATCCCGTGATTCCCGGCGAGATCAAGGTCGCTGCACGCGACCTCGAGATCGAGCCGGAGTGCGATCGGGTCGGCGTCTCTTTCGGGACCGCGATGGGCGGTCTCAGTCATTCGAGGACATGTTCGACACCCTGATCGAGCGAGGCCCCGAGCGGGTCAACCCCTTCTCGATCACCGCGATCATTCCGAACATCGGAGCGAGTCGGGTCTCGATCGAACTGGGCACGAAAGGCCCGCTTTCCTCCCAGTGCACCGCCTGTGCCGCCTCGACGATGGCGATCGGCGACGGCCTGGACGCGATCCGCCTTGGCCGCGCCGACGTCATGCTCGCAGGTGGCAGCGAGGCGGCGATCACGCGGGTCGGGATCGCCGGCTTCAGCGCCATGCGCGCGCTCTCGCAGCGAAACGACGACCCAGAGCACGCCGAGCCGGCCGTTCGAGGCCGATCGCGACGGCTTCGTGATGGGCGAGGCCGGCGCCGTTCTCGTGCTCGAGGAGCTCGAGCACGCGACCCGGCGCGGGGCGAGGATCTACGCCGAGCTGGTCGGCTACGGCGTCTCCTCCGACGCGCAGCATCTGACCGAGCCCGACCCGACGGGCCGGAGCCCGGCCCGTGCCATGCTCATGGCGTTCGCGGACGCCGGCGTCTCACCCGACCAGATCGACTACATCAACGCGCACGGCACCTCGACGCCGCTCGGCGACACGAGCGAGACGCAGGTAATCAAACGCGCCCTCGGAGAGCACATCGCCCGGAAGATCCCGATCTCATCGACCAAGGGTGCGACCGGGCACTGCCTCGGTGCCGCGGGCGCGGTCGAGGCGATCTTCTGCACGCTCGCGATCCACGAAGGCGTGCTGCCGCCGACGATCAACTACGAGACGCCCGATCCTGAGTGCGACCTCGACTACGTCCCGAACGAGGCGCGCGAAGCCGACGTGGGCGTCGCCGTCTCGAACTCGTCCGGCTTCGGCGGGCACAACGCATCGATCGTGCTCCGCCGCTTCGCTGGATAGGACGCGCTCTGGCGCGTAGAACGAGCTGCGAAGAATCTCTGCGCCTCGGACGAATGGGTAGGGGCGCACTGCTCATCGCAGTGCGCCCACCAAACCTCAGACCGAAGCGACGACGCTGACGCTCCTCGCCTGCGGGCCCTTCGGGCCCTCCTCGACCTCGTACTCGACCTTCGCGCCCTCAGCGAGGCTCTTGAATCCCTCGCCGCCGATTGCGCTGTGATGCACAAAGACGTCCTTGCTCCCATCGTCCGGCGATACGAAGCCGTAGCCCTTGTCGTCGTTGAACCACTTCACTGTTCCGGTTGGCATATCTCCACCTCCCCTCGACTGCTCATGAACGCGCAGCGGAAGGCGCAATAGCCGAAACCGGTACTCGCTCTAACACCTGTGGTCGTACTCACACTACCGCTTGAGGCTCCCGCGATCGGGAAAGCGGGACGTATCGCATTGGCCAAGGCAAGAGTCATGCGATCTGAGGTCGGGGTTGAAGCAGCAGTCGCGCTCGGCGCCTGGAGTCGCGGTCCGTCAAGCCGCCAGCTCGGGATGGCGCACGTGAAGTCGACTCTCGCGATAGCGGATCACTTCCCACGCTACGACGAGCGCGCACACGCCGCTACATCCCGATCTCGCAGGCCGTGCCGTCGTCGATGCTCGGCCCGTCGAGGCAGGCGAGCAGCACGTTCGCAGCGCGCACGCCCTCGGCATCGACGCGGAATGCCTCGGCCGGCGTCAGCTCCTTCAGCTCGGAGAACTGCTCATGCGGCACGAAGCACTCCAAGCCCTCGTCGCGTAGACGGGCCGCGAGGCCGTCGAGCCACGCCCGCTCCGCCTCGGAGAACAGCGCGCCCGCCACGTAGATCCGTGTCGAGGTGATTGATTCCTAATGATCGCGTCCGACGCGGGCCATGCCGAAGGCCTACACTATGAGGATCATCATCTAGCTCTGAGCGAGAGCCGCCCTGCTATCGGAACATGAGTTCGATGACGGCACAGTCGAACGCTCACGTCCGCCTACGTAGCCCAGGGGAGGCGATCCCAGGACGAGGCCCGCTCCAGCCGTGGCTCCCCTGATCCCGCATAGGCCTGCGCCGGGTCGGACGTTTCCCTCTCGCGCTCGCGCCGTAGCGGGCGGCGAGCTCTGAAACTGGGTAGTGGAACTGCTCGTCCCTCCGTTCGGGCACCGGCCATCAGAATCCACGCAAGACCCGTCGCCTGCGCCAATGAAGACGTGCTCTGTCCCGGCGGGACAGTGAAAGAAGTCCCACGGCCGTAGAAGCCGCTCTCCACCCTCGACCAACAGCCGGCACTCCCGGACAGCACGAGGAACGCCTCCTGCTGATTCTCGGAGTGGTAGAGGGCGTTGTGCTGGTCACGGCTCCAGGACGCAGACCCTGATGCCGAGCTGTGGAAACCAGACTTTCGGGCCTTCGAACACGCACACCGAGCCGCGCGAATCCTCGGTCAACCACTCCGCGTCCCGCACGTTCACGACGAACCAACCGTCGCCGCCAGGAACGAGACCAGAACCGCAGGCTTCGAGGGGAGCCTCGGGCACGGCGCGAGTCTCTACTTTCGGTGGTCTGTATCTCCTGTGACGCCGCGCTGCGCTCCCCGCGTTCGGCCCGCGAATCTGCTGGTACCAATTCGTAGACTGCCGCCGATGGAGCTCTGCCATGGCGATCTCGTTCTTCGCGCGTGGACGGCGGACGACGTTTCAGCGCTCGTCGCGGCATGCAACGAATCCGAGATTCAGCGCTGGATCCCTCTGATGCCCTCGCCGTACACCGAAGAGGACGCACTGGCCTTCGTTCGCGGAGAGGTCGATCCAACGGAGCATTCGCTCGCGATCACACTCAGCGGGGCCGTGGTCGGAGCCATCGGCATAGGGGTCAACGCGAATGATTCTCGAGGTCGGATCGGATACTGGGTGGCCGCCTCGTCACGCGGGCAGGGCATTTGCACCCGTGCGCTGCGACTCATCTCCCGCCACGGATTGGACGAACTCCAGCTCAAGCGCTTGGATCTCATCACCGACCCGGACAACGTGGCCTCGCAACGGGTTGCTGAGAAGGTCGGTTACCAGCGGGAAGGCATCCTACGCGCCTTTCTCCGTTACCGGGACGGGCACAACCGCGATTGCGTGATCTTCTCGCTGCTACCGGGTGAGCCGTCGACTGACCTTGCAGTGCAGCTCGTACATCTCTACTTCGAGCGCGGCGCACCAAAGCTGAGCCGGCGGCGAGGCGGTGGCTCGTGCGCTATCTCAGCGGAGGACGTCGAGGCTGCGGGATGTGGCAACGGTCACCGCGAGCCTTGCCGGAAGATGTCGCGGTCGCGCACGAGTTCGTTTACGCTCAGGTCAGCCCGTGGCCGATCTGGAGCTCACCCGTTCGCAGGGCGATCGGCGCCGCTACGACCTCGCGAGAGTCGGCACGCTCCGCCTGCAGGGCCTCTTCTCCCGCGCGGCAGTTGCCGAGGCGGACGGGAATCGATGGCGGTTCACCGCCTCCGGGGTCTTCCAGCCGCGGGTGACGGCGACGGATGCGACGGGTGCCGCAGTCGGCGAGTTCGAGGCGCGCACCTTCCGCCGCGGCGGAGCGCTCCGCTGGGCTGAGCGCGAGCTCGTGCTGCGACCCGCGAGCGCTTGGCGCGAGCGATACGCCCTCGCGGAAGGGGACAGCGAGCTGGCGCTCTTCGACGGCGCGGGCTGGGGTCGGCGCCCGGTGAAGGTCACGGTGGACGATCCCGGCGCGCTCGACGCGGGGCTTCTGCTCTTCACTGCCTTCGTCGTCCGCCGGCTCGCCGAGGACGCGGGAAGCAGCGCGGCCGCGACGACGTCGTCGACCGCGGCCGCGGGCGGCTGACGCCCCGAGCGAGCCGGGCGTGCCGGACTACGTCCCCGTCGCATGGACGAGCGTGCCGGGAATGTCGCCTGAACACGCGACGCTGGCGACAAGCTACATGCAGCCTGGAAACCAGCGACAAGACGGCCTCCGCCGATACCTTGCGTCGGTGGCGGTCTCTCCGGACCAGGCTCGGTCGCTCGCGCTCGCGCTACCGGAGGCCGTCGAGCAGGATCATCACGGGCGTCCTTCGTTCGGGTCGAGGGCAAGATCTTCGCGACGTTGTGGGATGAGGATCGGATGAACGCCTGATGCGTCGATGAAGCGGAATCCTGACCGCGGTCGAGAGTGTGCCCGATACCTGCCAGAAGGTTTGGTGGGGAAAGCGTCTGGCCGCCGTCGGCGTCAACCTCACACGAGCTGATCGCGATCTTCTCTCGGATCTTCTTGCCGATGCCTGGGAGCACAAGGCTCCGAAGCGGCTTGTGAACCAATGACGAATCAACAGCGGCGGGGCTGTCGCCTGGGCGATCGTACTCCTGCTCGAAGGGAGGTCACCCGAACCGCGAATCGGCCAACAGGTCGGTCGGCAAGGGCAAAAGTTGGGCAAAAGTTTGCCCGGCTGATCACTCTCAAGAGAACGAAAAAGCCCCGTTTCCGGGGCTTTTCCAGTAGCGGGGGCAGGATTTGAACCTGCGACCTCCGGGTTATGAGACGTGGCCTTCTAGGTCAATCAGGGCCAATACCGACATTCTTCCGTCACGCTCGATCGGCCCACGTCGGAGCTGAGATCAGCTCAGGTGGGCAAAAGTCTGGCCAAAGGTTCTCGAGCTACCACTCGCCGGCTCCACCCTCGAACTTCACTCGCGCACGCTCGGCGGAAGAGCCGGGCAGCCTCGTCAAGCGCCTCAAGGATTGCATCCGACGTCTGCCCACTCGTCTGCCGGGCAGCCGCAATCATGATTTCGCATTCGAGGGCGTCCATGTAGAGCACCGCGTCTAGAGCAAGCGCTGGTGATCGTCTTCAAGGATTGACAGGAAGCCGTGTTTATCTGCGTGTAAATAGCCTCGCCGGCCGACACCGAGGTCCCGAAAACGTTGACGTCACCGCCCCAGGCGACAGGGCAACTATGAGCATGACCCAGCGCATAGGCGTCTCGCGAGAAGCCTTGAAGTCAGCGTCGTGCATCTTCATCCACATCGCGGATAGCACCATCTGTACCGTTCCGACACAGCCGAGAGCTCGGGAGGCACGCTCAGCACCCTCGCCGCCGGCGGAAACGACCAACTCGCCTGGGGCGCCGCATTCGGGCTCGTCGTGCTCTACGGCGTCGTCGCCGCTACCGCCTCGCTCGCGGTGTTCCGCACCCGAGACATCGTCTCCTGACCGGGCCCTCAGGCGCTCGTAACGGGTGTAGGGCTGCGCAGCCGCCGCTGACGGATGGCTCGTCGGCGCACTGGCGCACGCATGGCGCGCATGTGCCGGTCTGCGGCGTTACTCGCGATCCCCCCTACGACCGCTGCGCCGCCTGCGAACTCTACCTCGAACGCTCGGTATCGCTCTCTGCTCCGAGTCTCGAGGGTGAGCTGGTCGCCGTGGCTGCGCGCTGAGAAGCGGCGCCCTAAATGCCGCCGTTCCCGCCGGCAGCGCACTCGTAGCTCAGAACGTCGCGGCACTCGCGCTGGCCTGTCATACGACGCGACGAGCGATTAGCGTCCGCGTCGTGGCCGAGAGAGTGGGCACGCTTGGGCATCGACCTCGCCGCCTGCGGCAATCGGTCGCAATTACCGTGGCGGCCGTGCTCCTCGCGCGCCGCGTCACGGGCACGGGCCCTGGAGGTACTGCCGGCATTCCTCCTCCGTGAGCGAGCGTGTGACCCGGCTGCGGGCGATCTCGAGCAGGCGGTCGACGTCGAGCGCCCAAACCTTCACGTAGGGCGTCGGCTCGCTGCGCACGCCAGCGAGGAGCTTGCCGTCGGGGCTGAAGGCAATCCGCCAGGCGCCGTCGGTGAGCTTGAGCAGCTCGACGTCGCCGCGCCATGCCCAGACTCGCGTGCTCATGCTCGGGTCGACGGTAGTGAGCGCCAAGCGCGAGCCGTCGCGGCTGAACGCGATGTCTGCGATCGGCGCGCCGGCCGCGACCGTCCGCACCATCCTCCCCGTC
Source organism: uncultured Actinomycetes bacterium (assembly GCA_963789655.1). Taxonomy (GTDB): domain Bacteria; phylum Actinomycetota; class Thermoleophilia; order Gaiellales; family Gaiellaceae; genus GMQP-bins7. Next base: position 304,645 of record CAWBLH010000008.1, on the reverse strand, counting down.
GCGGCGTCCCACACCGGCGGGCCGGCGCCCCCCTCCGTCAGGATCTGCGTCTCGTCGGGGCTCCACGCGGCCGCGAGGCCCGGGCCTGGTGCGTCCTCCGTGCGCACGAGCGCTCGCGCGCTCTCGATGTCCCAGACGCGCGCCCCACTCTTGCCGAACGAGAGCAGGCGCTTCCCGTCTCCGCTCCACTCGACCGAGTACGTGCCCGAGCCGACGGGGCCCTGAGGGCGGAGCACCCTGAGCTCGCGACCGGTGTCGGCCGCGATGATCCGCACGGTCGCGTCGGCTCCGGTGGTGGCGATATTCGTTCCGTCCGGGCTGAAGACGGCCCGATTGACAGCGCAGTTGCCGCGGCCGGCGCAGTGCCCTCCGCGCACGACGAGTAGCTCCTTGCCGCTCTTCGCGTCGTTGACCCGTGTGCTTCCGTCGGCACCCGCCGTTGCGATGCGCGAGCCGTCGGGGCTCACGTCGATGCCGATGACGCCGCGCGCGGGCACATCGGCGTGGGCGTGCCCGTCGAGGACGAGGAGCTCAGCCCCTGTCTTCGCGTTCCAGACGCGGACGGTTCCCGCCGGGCCCGAGCTCGCGACGAGCCGGCCGCCGTCGGGCGTGAACGCGACGTCCGGATGTATCGGCCCCGACTCCGGTCCGGGCAGCGTCATGACCTCTCCCCGCCCTGCCGCCGAGACGTCCCAAACCCGCGCCTCCTTCGATATCTGGCCGACCGTTACGAGCCTCGTTGCGTCCCCGGAGAAGGACACGGTCATCACCGGGTTCGGCTTGCTCCGCAGCACGAGGCGCTCGCGGAGCCTGCCGTTCTGGTTCTCCCACACCCTCGCCGCTCCGTCGACGCCTGAGGTTGCGAGGACCCTGCCGTCGCGGCTGAACTCGATGTCGAGAACGCCGGACGTGTGCGCCTCGACGCGGTCGAGCAGCTCGCCGCCCGGCAGCCGGTAGAGGCCGAGTTCCGGATTGATCGCGCCGTGACTGGCTGCCAGCAGCGTGCCGTCGGGACTGACGGCGATCTCTCTCGCCCCGGTGTCCCCGCCCGGGCGCTTGACGACGCCGACCTCGGCTCCGGAGGACAGATCGAAGATCCGCGCGACCACCGGGGACAAAGAGGTGCCGGCGCCTCCCCACGGCGAGATCGCGACCCGGTCGGCTCCGACGAACGCGATTCCCTCGCCCCATGCCGACGCCGGCTCCGTTCGCTGGTGCACGCCGACGAAGGCCTGCAGTTCGCGCCCGCTTCGGACGTCCCAGACCCGCACCGCCCGATCAGTGGCAACCGTGGCGAGTCGCCCGCCGGCGGCGTCGAACTTCGTCGCCAACACGGCGCCGTGTGCCTGCAGCGTGCGCAGCAGCTTGCCGGTCTCGGCGCTCCACAGCCGTGCGGTGCCGTCTGCGGCTCCGGTCGCGACGACGTCGCCCTTGGGGCTGTAGCCGACGGCAACCACCTCGCGGGAGTGGCCAGAGAGGCTCGCGAGCCGCTTCCCCGTGGCCGCATCGCGGAGGCTCGCCGTCTGACCCCCGGCATCGGCTGCAATGAAGCTCCTGCCGTCGGGCGCGAAATGAGCCACGTGGCCGTTTCCCGTCACGCGCCCGACGCCGGATGCGACAGTCAAAACGCGGGACGCGAGCAGCGCGTCGTGCAGGGCCTGCTCGGTTTCCGGCAACACGGTGCCGTCGTGCCGGCGCGTCGTCTCCGCCGACTCGAGCGCGAGCTGGATGCTCAGCTCCGGGTCGAGCTCTAGGTTCGCCTGCGCCGAGGCGGCAAGCTGACGGGCCTTTTGGAGCCGCGCATCGTCGCGCGCTTGGCCCCGGAGGACGAGTGCGAATGCCGCCAACACCGAGGCCGCCGCGGCGAGCACGGCGAAGCCGGCGAGGATCGCGCGCCGTCTGCGTGCCCGCCCTCGCGACGCCGCGTTGGCCGCCGCGCGGGCCTCCGCGAGGAACTCTCGCTCGCCGGCGGTCAGAGCCAGGTCGGTCGCCTCCGCCCAGGCTTCGAACTGGGTGAGGCGGCCCTCCGGCGGCAGGTACTCGGGATCGCGGCCGGAGTCCTGCCACTCCTCGACCGCCTCCACCAGCCGGCGGTGGAGCAGCAGGTCCTCGCGCCGTTCGTCGATCCAGGCGCGCAGTCGGTCCCACTGATCCAGGATCGCCTCGTGCGCGACCTCGACCGTCGGCGTCCGAGTCACGGGCTCGCGGTCGAACGAGAGCAGCCGGTGCTTGCCGTACCGGCCCAGGATGGCGTCGAGCACGCCCGCCTCGAGCTCCAGCCCCCGCAGCTCGCGCCGACGCACGCGGCGGCGCGTGTCCTGCCCGTTCGGGTCGACGCTGACCAGCCGCAGGAACACCTGGCGGCAGGCGCGCTGCGCAGGTGCGTCGAGGCGTGCGTGGAGCTCCTCTGCGCGCCGACCGAGCGCGCCGACAACGCCCCCGGTGGCGTGGTAACCCTCGAGCGTGAGCAGGTCGCTTGTGCGCGCGTCGAAGAGCTCCGTCAGGGCGTACTGGAGCAGCGGTAGCGCTCCGGGCTGGTCGTGCACGTCGGCGACGATCTGCGAGACGAGGCCCGGCTCGAAGCGGACACCGACGGTGGCCGAGGGGCGCTCGATCGCCTCGGCCAGCTCGTCCTCCGACGGCGTCGCCACGGTCACCATGCCGGCTCCGAGTAGCTCGCCGAACTCCGGGTAGCGGAGCGGGTGGTCGAGAAAGTCGGCGCGCAGCGTGACCACCACGCGCACAGGCGCATGCGGGTCGGCGGCGAGCGCCGTGAGCCCGTCGAGGAAGCGGCGGCGCACCTCCTCGTCGGCCGTGAGCGTGAAGAGCTCCTCGAACTGGTCGATGACCAGCAACAGCTCACTCTCAGCCGGGAGGATCCGCTTCGCGACACGGCGGATGCCGAGCTCGTCGCGGGCAAGCTCCTCGACGAGGTCGTCGGGCCGCTCGACCGCGACGCGCAGGAGTGCAGCGGCGAGATCCTCGAACGGGTACGCACCGGGGAAGAGGTCGGCGACGAGCCAGCGCGCCGAGCCGAGGAGCGCGCCGTTGCGCAGCGCCGGCATGAGCCCCGCCTTCACGACCGATGACTTGCCGATCCCCGACGGGCCGACGACGGCGATCAGCCGGTGCTCGGCGACGGTGGCCACCAATTGGTCGACTAGCGCGTCGCGGCCGAAGAAGTGCTCCGCATCGCTCTCGCCGAAGGCTCTCAGCCCCTTGTACGGGTTCTCCGCGGGCGTGTAGGTCTCTGCGAGCGCCTGTGTGTTTGTTCCCGTCGCCTTCGCGAACGCCGTTAGGAAGTCGTCCACGGAGTCGTAGCGCTCAGCCGGATCGAGCGCCGTGGCGCGCGCGACCACGGCGTTCACCGCGCCCGGCAGCTCGGGACGCATCGATCCGAGCGGCGGCAGCGGCGCGTCCATGGGCGGCCGCTCGCCTGTGAGCAGCTCGAACATGAGGAGGCCCAGCCCAAAGATGTCCGAGCGCGGCGTGTGCGTCTCGCCCGCGATCTCCTCGGGCGGTAGGTACGCAGGCGAGCTGCTCATGAGGCGCCGCGGGTCGTCCGGGTCGCTGAGGCGGGCGGCGATGCCGAAGTCCGAAAGGTAGGCGTGCCCCTCCTCGTCGAGAAGCACGTTCGCCGGCTTCAGGTCGCGGTGGACGACTCCCTGCCTGTGCGCATAGGCGAGCGCGCTGCCGACCTGAGCGAGCAGGCTCGAGGCGGCCGCGAGCTTCCAGGGCCCCCGATCGAGGGCCTCCCGCAGCGAGCCACCTCGCAGCCATCGCATCACCAAGTAGGCGCCCTCGGGGTCACGCGAGTAGTCGTAGAGCGAGACGACGTGTGGATGCTCGAGCTGGGCGACGAGCTGAGCCTCGGCCTCGAAGCGGCGAATGAAGGCGACCTGGTTGACCAACTCCGAGCGGATGACCTTGATCGCAACCTCGCGACCGACTGAGGGCTGGTAAGCGCGATAAACGACCCCAAAGTCGCCTGCGCCGACCTGCTCTCGCAGCTCATATCCTCGGACGGAGCGCCCGAAGCCCGTGCGCGCCGCCGACGTCGCTGGCCGGTCAATTCGCAGCGGCGGGAAGTCGGTCGGCAGGTCCTCGACGATCAGCTGGAACACGGTGACAGGGGCGCCAATTCCCTTCAGGCGGTATTCGCCCAGCGCCTTCGCCTGCCAGCCTGCGCGGGCCGACGAGAGGCCGTGCGCCTCCCCTGAGAGCAGCACCTGGCCGCCGTGCGCAGCGGCGAGTAGGCGGCCCGCCCGGTTCAGCACGGGGCCGAAGTAGTCGCCGCCCCGCGCCTCCACCTCGCCTGCGTCGATCGCCATTCGCACTCGCAGGGGACCGGTCTCGCGCCAGTCGACTCGCGAGAGCTCGGTCTGGATCGCGCGCGCGGCGGAAACTGCGGCCACGGGATCGGCAAAGGCGATGTCGACACCGTCGCCGACACGCTTGACGACCTCGCCGCCCTCTGCCTCGACGGCACTCAGCACGACCCGGTCGTGCTCGGCCATCGCCGCCCGCATCGCCTCCGTGTGGAGCTCCCACAGCACCGTCGAGTCCTCCACGTCCGTCAGCAGGAAGGCCTGCGTGTGGACCCGCGGCTCCGTGTCGGGCAGGAGCGAGGGGTCCTGGTTCAGGATGAGATGCTGGAGCTCCTGCAGCTCCGGCGAGGGTTCGAGGCCGAGCTCGTCGCCCAGGTATGCGCGCGTCTTCTGGTAAGCGCGGAGCGCCTCGGCCTGCCGGCCGGAGCGGTAAAGCGCGAGCATGTGCTGCGCGCGAAAGCGCTCGCGGACCGGGTTCTCCTCGCACAGCACCTCCAGCTCGCCGGCGAGCTCGGCGTGACGGCCGAGCGCGAGCTCCGCGTCGATGCGCGCCTCGACGGCGCGCAGCCGCAGCTCCTCGAGGCGCCTCGCCTCGAGCTCCAGCGCAAATGTTCCCGGCAGGTCCGCGTAGGCATGGCCGCGCCAGAGCGCGAGCGCGGCGCGCAGCCGCTGCGACGCCTCGGCCGGATCCGTCTCCACGAGCTCGGCCGCGCGGGCGACCGCCTGCTCGAACTCGACCGCATCCATTCGAGCCGGATCGGCTGCCAAGCGATAGCCGCCGTCGTCGCGGACGATGACGTCGCCGATCGCAGCGCGGAGGTTGGAGACGTACGACTGCAGGGTCGAGCGCGCCGCGGCCGTCGGCTCATCTCCCCAGACGCCATCGATCAGCGCGTCGACGGACACTCTCTTTCCCACCTCGGCCGCGAGCAGCGCGAGCACCGTCCGCTGCTTCCGCCCACCGAGGCGGACCTCAACGCCGTGGCTCAGGACCTCGAGCGGCCCCAGGACATGAATCTCCACGCCTGCATCAACATACGACCGGTCGCCGCCTGTGCCTAGAGCGCTCGTCTCTCGAAGCCTCGTCTCTGTCATCGGTGCGACTCTACGATTCGCGCGTCCAGAAACGCTCCAAGAGGTTGCGTTGGTGCGGTTTGGAGCGCCCCTCCTACGGATCCGAGCCCGCAGAAGGGCTCGCGAGACGACGGAGGGAGGAGTCCATGTTCAGGTTCAGAGGAGCAGCCCCGAGAACGCTAGCGGGGCAGGCCAGACACGTGCTGGGCGGCCGAGGAAAGGGAGAACCTAGACGGAACGCGAGGGAGCGGCCGCTCGTCATCGTGCGCGGCCTTTGCTGGCCGTGTGGTCGCGGCGGGTAACGCTCAGCTGCTTCAACGAGTGACGCGTGCGCCCGGGCTGAACCCGGACGCACACGTCTTCGATTCGGCCGTCCACGCAGGATCGGCCCGTCAACCGGAGGGCGGCGGAGGGAATCCGCCGACGCCTGTGGCCTGCTCCCAGACGGCCTGCCACTGACCGTCGCGCTTCTCGTACACGTACGTGAACCAGACCTCGTGGTCGAACTGGCCGAGGCCTGCGACGTTCACCCGGACGTGTCCGCGGTAGCGCATCGCCGCCGCCTGGCCGTACAGCCTCACGCTGATCTCCGTGACCGGCTCGAACACGAGATAGTCGATCGCTCCGGCCTTCACGCTACCGAGGTACTCCTCGCGGGTCAGGGGGAACCCCGGCGGTGGCACGAGCTGGAAATCGTCTGCCATCAGGGACCGGGCGGTCTCCACGTCAGCAGCAACGAGGCTGGCAAGCCGCTCGAGCTCGATCGCGCGGAGACGTTCGACCCCCGGCGATGTGCTTGGTGGGCTGGCCGTTGCGACCGCGCCCGTTGTCACGGCAATGGCCAAGGCGCAGAAGATCGCGAGAGACAGCGAGAGTCGAGCTCGCAAGCTGCCCATGTGTGACTCCTTTCGTCGAGATGTTCCATCTGCACGTTCTCGCAGCGGTGGCTTGAGAAAGGCTTGAGCTCCGCTTGAATGAGGCTGAACGCCGACTTACGGTGCGGGACGACGGCGATGCTCAACTGCGAGATCCTCGGCCCGCTACGAATGAGAGACGCTCGGGACGTTCAGCTCGGCGGCAAGAACAGCGTGCAGCCGCGGTTCGCCCGGCGGGCAAGACGTACGACACCTGTCAGGCGAGTTGGGATGCCCCCGGCATGAATCGAACATGCGCACGCGGTTTAGGAAACCGCTGCGGTACTTCGCCTGCGGAACGTCGCGCTCTTTTTTTGGAGGCGATTGCCGCACAACCCCGCTCCGCCAATTGCGCGCGACCGCGAATCTCGATTCGCTTTTCTGTGAGTTTCGAGGCACATGTGCTGAGTGATGACGCATCGTGGCCGACCACCAGCTTGGAACGAGGAGCAGCGAGAGCAGGTACTCGAGCTCGCGGCTGAGGGCGCGACTCAGCGCGAGATCGCCGAGATCGTCTTCGGAGATGTTCGCTACAGGGGGCGGGTCGAGCGCATCGTGCACTCACGGGATATGGCTAGAACTGCGGTCGTTCGCGAGATAGCGGAACACCCGTCGGCGGCGGTTGTCCTGCCACGTTACGACGCAGCGCTGGGCCGGACGGCGACCACACTGATTGATCACAAGCTGCTGTTTTGTCGGATCGCCACCGAGGATGAAGCGCATTACGTCACAGCGATGCTGAACTCAACTCCTATGCAGAACCTGTTGCGGAGCTTTGCGAGCAGTGTCGGGCTCACTCCGCGCGCTCTGGGTCGGCTGCCCATCCCACCGTACGAGCCGGAGAGGCACGCGCCCCTAGTCGCTGCGGCGAAAGCCGCCCGGACGACAGCCCTCAGCAGTAACGCGACCAGTTTGGCGGATGCCGAAGCTCGGGTGGATGCGCTCGTCATCCAAGCCTTGGACGTTTCGAGCACGTAGAGTGCGACGCGCTTTCTTACCTTGTACTAGGCAACGAAACTCTCCGCGGTAGGGTCCCCTCTAAGGTGGTCGTCTACGTCCTCCGCGACGAGCGATGCAGCCTCGACCATCCGCTCGGGGACGCCGTCGAAGTGCTAATCCGTCGCGAGGACTCCGAGCGGTTCCACGACGAGGTGCGACGGGATGACCCCGAGCTGGCGCGAAACCTCCGCATCATCGAGCGCGAGCTCGAAGCCGGCAGTCTCAACTAACCGCCGCCGGCACCGCCGCCCCTCCCCCGGCTTGCGGACGACCCGGGCAAAGGCGGACACATCGCGTCAGCCAAAGGCAAAAGTTGGGCAAAAGTTTGCCTTGCCGATCACGATCCAGAGAACAGAAAAGCCCCGTTTCCAGGGCTTTTCCAGTAGCGGGGGCAGGATTTGAACCTGCGACCTCCGGGTTATGCGATCTGAGGTTGTGAGGAGAGCACGCTGGCCTGCCCCAGCGTGCGGGAGTGTCTCTTGATCGAAGCCGCGCCAGCAGATTGCCGACCGCCTGCAGCGGGGCCCCGCGCGTAGATTGTCGCGATGTTCGATGTTGCGGCTGAGGCGTACGACTCGTTCATGGGCAGGTACTCGATCCCGCTCGCGTCGGAGTTCTGCGACTTCGCGGAGATGGGCGCCGCGCGGCGAGTCCTGGACGTCGGCTGCGGTCCGGGCGCACTCATTGCCGAACTCGTCAGACGATCGAGACCGTCTGCCGTCTCGGCCGTCGACCCCTCCGAGTCTTTCGTCGCGGCCGCCCGAGAGCGCCATCCCGGTGTGGACGTCCAGCAAGCCTCGGCGGAGCAGTTGCCGTTCGCCGACGACGCCTTCGACGCTTCGCTAGCACAGCTCGTCGTGCACTTCATGGTCGACCCCCTCGCCGGCTTGAGCGAGATGCGCCGGGTCACCCACCGGGGCGGCGTCGTTGCCGCCTGTGTGTGGAACCACGGCGGCGGCGAAGGACCGCTCAGCAGGTTCTGGGATGTTGCCCGTGAGCTAGATCCGGACGTCGCGGACGAGTCACAGCTCGCCGGTGTCCGGAAAGGCCATCTCACGACACTTCTCGAGCAGGTCGGACTACAGGATGTCGAGGAGACGTTGCTCTCCGTCGCCGTCGAGCACGTGAGCTTCGACGAGTGGTGGCAGCCATTCACGTTCGGCGTAGGCCCAGCGGGCGCATACTTCGAAGCACTCGATCCGGCACAGCAAGACCGCCTTCACGAACGCTGCCGGGATCGTGCTCCGGACGGAAGCCTGACCGTCACCGCTCGCGCGTGGGCAGCCCGCGGTCGCGTCTGAGATCAAGCGACCGGAGACCGGGAGAAGCGGCGTCCGCCTGCGCGAGCGTGCTCTCGCTTGAAGCAACTCGCATGACCCCGTGATTTGGGCCGGCATCGCAATCCGTCAAGGCAAAAATTGGGCAAAAGTTCTGCCGGCTGATCGCCGCCGTGAGAACGGAAAAGCCCCGTTTCCGGGGCTTTTCGAGTAGCGGGGGCAGGATTTGAACCTGCGACCTCCGGGTTATGAGCCCGGCGAGCTACCAGACTGCTCCACCCCGCGTCGCGACCGCCAGTATAGCGTCCCGGTCGTCAGGATTGCGATGTATGCGCACCTCGCTGCGGCTCGCCGACTTGCTCGCCGGGCTCTCCGTCGCATCGGATCTCGGATTCGGTCTTCCACCCGAGACCGCGATGCGCTCGTGCCTCGTCGCGACGGGGCTCGCACGAGCGCTCGACCTTCCTGAGTCTGAAGTCGCGGACACCTACTACACGAGCCTGCTCTTTCACGTGGGCTGTCCCGGGTTCTCGCACGAGACGGCGAAGCTCTTCGGCAACGAGCTGATGATCACCCGCGCGGTCGCGCAAACCAATCTCGCCGACCCCGCGGACTATCTCGCGACGCTGATTCCGGAGGCAAGCCGGGGCCTCCCCCGCCGCGCTCGAGAGACCCTTGCCGAACGCCTCCTCGAGCACGGAGATGAGTTTGGCAGGAGCTATGACACGGCCGCCTGCGAGGTAGCCAGTGCCGTTGCACGCCGGATCGGACTCGGCGCAGGTGTCGCCCGGGCGCTGTACGAGGTCGGTGAGTGGTGGGACGGCACGGGTCCGCCGCAGGGCCTGCGCGGGGACGAGATCGCGGTCGCCGCACGGGTCGCCCGATTGGCGGCCGATGCGGTAGTGCTCGACGGCGTGGGCGGCCGAGAGCACGCTGTTCGCGGCATCCGTGCTCGCGCGGGCTCTCTGCTCGACCCTGCCGTCGCCGAAGCGTTCGCAACAAACGCCACAGACCTGCTGGGCAGACACGTCCGGAGACCCGCGCATCGACGTTCTCGAGCAAGAGCCGCAGCCGATCGAAGAGCGCGACGAGAGAGAGCTGCGAGACATCGCGGCCGCCTTCGCGGACGTGGCTGACCTGAAGCTGCCCACTCTGCACGGTCATTCACGCGGAGTTGCGGCGCTGGCCACAGCGGCCGCTGGTCATCTCGGACTGGATCCGCGCGCGATCGCCGGGCTCGAGGTCGCCGCTCTCCTCCACGACATCGGCCGGCTGGCGGTGACAAATGCGATCTGGGGGAAACCCGCCCCGCTCACTGGCGCCGAGTGGGAACAGGTGAGGATGCACGCGTACCACTCGGAGCGGATCCTGGCCGGCTCCCGTGCGCTCGAGCCCGTGGCGCGCATCGCCGGCATGCACCACGAACGGCTCGACGGCTCCGGCTACCACCGCGGCGCCGCCGCCCGTGAGCAGCCTCCGACCGTGCGCATCCTCGCCGCGGCGGATGCGTTCCATGCGATGACGCAGGACCGACCGCACCGGCCTGCTCTGAGCGCAGATGAGGCCGCCCGAGAGCTCCGAGCCGAGGTGCGCGCCGGAAAGCTCGACGCCGACTGCGTTGCCGCCGTGCTCGAGGCGGCCGGTCAGGTTCGTCGAGGCCGGCGCACGACCGTGCGGCCCGCCGGACTCACAGCGCGCGAGATCGAGGTTCTCCGGCTCGTGGCGGTCGGCCATTCGAACCCCGAGATCGCGCGCATGCTCGTCATCTCACCCCGCACCGCCGAGCATCACGTCCAGCACATCTACGCAAAGCTCGACGTCTCCAGCCGGCCGGCGGTCGCCCTTTTCGCGCTGGAGCACGATCTGCTCGAAGATAGGTAGACCTACCGACGCGGGCGAGATCGCCCTGCGCAATCCTGGATCCATGAGCGCGATCCACTTCTTGGCAGCGGCCGGCACGGCGGTCGGTCTGACGGCCGCGATCTCGCTGCTTCTCCAGGCGCGTCGACTGAGCCGGCTTGGAACCGCGTGCGAGACCTCGATCCCGGTGCGACTCGTGACGCTGGTCGGATACGCGGTCTGGCTCGCGTACGGCGTGGCGATCGGCGACCTGCCGCTGATCCTCGTCGACCTGGCTGGCCTCGCCGGTGGGGGGCTCGTCCTCTACATCACGGTCGCGCTTCGCCGGCGCCACGGGTGGAGCTGCCAGGTCGTCTGAGCGTGACTTACCGCGACCCGGTGGGCGCGGAAAGCCGCTCCGCCACTGCTTCGACGTTCACGCGGCCGGCACCGAGGCTCGTCACGTATCCGGATGCCCGCGCGGGCTTCCAGTACGGAAGCCCTAGCTCGACGACGATCGCATCGTCGGAGGCGCCCACGAGCTTCTCGACCGCGCTCCCGCTCCCAGCTGTGACGGTGCGCGTCGCGCGCGAGGATCACGAGCTGGCGGCCATCAGCGCGCGCGAGAACTGCGTCCACCGAGCCGCTCTGCACGCGCACCGTCTCCGCGTCCGGGCACGACGGCGCGGAACCAGTCGCCAGGTCCTTGTGGAAGACGACCGGCCGCCATGCTCGGCTCGGGCTCGAGCTCGACGACGAGCGGGAGACGCGCGAGAGTGACCTCGCCGACCACCTGAACCGCGCGCCGAGCTGCCGCCAGCCCAACGTCCTTCGAGGGCCGCTTGCGAGAGGGCTTCCGCGCCGCCCACGAGGACAGCCGCTGAACGCGACCTGCAGCTTCGGCCAGGCGCGACTCGTCGAGCCGTCCGGAGTGGACCGCACCCACCAGTGCATCGCAGACGCTCTGGACAGGCTCCTCGAAGAGGTCGTGGCCCAGGCAGAGCGCGTCGGCGCCGGCTTCGATCGCCCGAACTGCGCCCTCCTCCACTCCGACCGTCGCGCTGATCGCGCGCATCTCGAGCGCGTCCGTCATCACCAGCCCGTCATAGCCGAGCTCCTGACGGAGCAGTCGGTGCAGGATCTCGCGGCTCATCGTCGCCGGAGATTCCCCCAGTGTGCGGACGACGATGTGGGCCGTCATGATCGCCTGCACGTCGGCCTCGATCGCTGCCCGGAAGGGCAGCAGCGCATCGTTCTCGATCGACTCCACGACGGGGAGCTCGTGGTGCGAGTCCTCGGCAGTGTCGCCGTGGCCGGGGAAGTGCTTGGCGCAGGCTGCGACGCCGGCGCCCTGCAGTCCGCGCACGAACGCAGCGACATGCCGCGCTGCGAGCTCCCCCTCGGCGCCGAACGAGCGGATGCCGATGACCGGGTTCTCCGGGTTCGTGTTCACGTCCGCGACCGGCGCAAGGTTGACGTTCACGCCGACCGCCGAGAGCTCCGCCCCCATCGCCGCCGCGACCTGCTCCGTCAGCTCGACGTCGTCGACGGCGCCGAGAGCCGCGTTCCCGGGGTACGAGCTTCCGGTCGCCGCCTCGAGCCGCGTGACGTCGCCGCCTTCCTCGTCGATCGCGACGAGCACGTCCTCGCGCTCCGACCGGAGCGCCGCGGTCAGCGTCCGCGAGCTGCTCCCTGCTCTCGACGTTCCACGCGAAGAGGACGACGCCGCCGAGGCCCCGCTCGAGCCAGCGGCGCACCCACTCGGGAGCATGCGGGCCTTCGAAGCCGGGAAAGATGCAGGCCGCCGCGAGCCTCTCGAGCGAGCTCATCCCTTGACCGAACCGGCCGTCAGACCGAACGCGATCTTCCGCTGCACGAGCAGGAAGAAGACGACGACCGGGACCGCGGTCAGCGTCGACGCGGCCATGAGCGCGCCCCAGTCCGTGTTCCGGCTCGTCCCGGAGAAGTAGGAGAGCCAGATCGTGAGCGTGTGATTTCCCTGGCTCGAGAGGATGACGTTCGCGAAGATGTACTCGTTCCAGGCCGTGATGAAGACGAAGATCGAGGTCGCCACGAGGCCGGGAGCGACGAGCGGGAGAAGGATTCGCACGAAGGCGCCGAGACGGCTCGAGCCGTCGACCATCGCCGCCTCCTCGAGCTCCTTCGGGACGCCGATGATGAAGCCGCGCAGCGTCCAGACCGCGAACGGCAGCAGGAAGATCATGAAGGTGACGATGACGCCCGCGAGCGCGCCGGTCGGGAAGGCGTCCTCCTGGTTCGTCAGGCCGTAGCGCGCGAGCACGACGTAGAGCGGGATGACGAGCCCGGCCGCCGGCAGCATGAGGATCCCGATCATCAGCACGACGAACGACCTTCCGGCCCGTGAAGCGGTACTTCGCGAGCGCGACTGCGGCGAGGAACGCGAGCACGATCGAGAGGACGACGACCGTCCCGACGACGACCAGGCTGTTCTTGACCGCGTCCCAGAAGCCCGGGTGCAGCGTCCGGATCGATCGCGTCGCGGAAGTGCTCGAGCGTCGGGCTCGTCGAGAACCAGGTCGGCGTCGCGGAGATGATCTCGGTGTCCGGCTTGAACGCCGTCGAGATCATCCAGAAGACGGGGAAGACGATCACCGACGAAGACCGCGAGACCGACGACGTTCCACGCCACCCGCCGGAGCCGGCGGCGGCGCTCGCGACGCGGAGCGCTGGGCGGGACTCAGCGACTGCGCTCACCTGGCTTCCTCCGATCTCGCACCATCCGGCGCACCGTAGACGACGCTGAGCACGGCCACCATCGCGACCATCAGCAGCGAGATCGCGGCGCCGCGGCCGAAGTCGGAGCTGCAGGTAGCCCTCGATGAAGACGTAGACGCCCATGAGGTAGTTCGTCGGGTCGAGTCTGCGAGGCGCCGCTGATCAGAGTACGGCTGCGTGAAGACCGCCGAAGTCCCAGATGATCGGACAGGCTCGTGAGGATGAGGAGGATCGGCTTCAGGATCGGGAAGGTGACGTCGCGGAAGACGCGGAGCGGGCCTGCGCCGTCGATCTCCGCGGCCTCGACGAGCTCCCGCGGCACCTGCGCGAGTCCGGCGTAGACCGTGATCGTCACGAACGGGATCGCGCCCCACACGATCAGGAGCGTGACCATCGCGAGCTCGGAGAAGGGCGTCGCGTACCAGTCGTGCTGCGTCTCGCGGTGATGCCGAGCTGGGAGAGCACGTAGTTGAGGACGCCGTTCTGGAAGTTCGTCATCCAGAGGAAGACCTGCACCGCGACGACGGCCGGCATCGACCACGCGAGGACGAGGCCGGCCGTGAGCAGGATCCGAACCCAGGTCGAGACGCGCACGAGCAGGAGCGCGATCAGCGTCCCCAGCACCATCGTCAGCGCGACGTTCGCCGCGGTGAAGATCACCGTCCGCAGCAGACGTCCCCAGAAGACCGCGTCGCGGAGCACGGACTCGTAGTTGTCGAGGCCGATCCACGTGCCCTTGCGCTGGATCAGCTCCGGCAGGCCGTACTGCTGGAACGAGAGCGTGACGAGCTTGTAGAGCGGATAGCCGAGGATCGCGCCGATGACGACGACGACCGGGAGGATCAGGAGATACGGCAGCCGCGGCCGCGCGACACGCGGCTCGACGTGAGAGGGCGGCGCCGCCGAGATCCGGAGCGTTCCGATCTCGGCGGCGACCGCCGTTCGCGATCCCGGGACCTGGCTACTCGACAACGAGATCCACGTCCCGGCTGGGCCTACTTCTGGTTCAGCGTGAACGCGATGTTGTCGCTGGCGACCTCGGCCGCCTCCTTGACGGTCATCTTGTTGGTGAGGATCCGGGCCAGCATGGTGCGGAGGATGTTCCCATTCTCCACGTTGACCCAGTGCTTCGCGGTCGGGACGAACCAGCTCCGGCGTGCCGCTCGCTCGTTCACGCTCGTGCCGAGCAGGCTCGTCGTGTTCGGGATGTTGCCCTTCGCCCGCAGGGCGGTCATCGACGCGTTGTCGGTGAACGCGCGGATCCAGGCAAGCGGCCTTGCGCCTTGTCGGCGCCGACCGGGACTGCGAGGTCGGAACCGCCGAGGAAGCCCGGCATCGGCTGACCCTTCGTGCGGCTCGGCATCACGAACTGCGCGGTGCTGGCCTTGTGGCATCGCCGACGCAGCAGCTGAACCACCCAGGCCCGATCATCGACGCCGCGTTGCCCTGTGCGTACACGTCGTACGGGTTCGGTCGCGTCTCGTCCGTCGTCTTCGGCGCGCGCGACGCCGCGTTGAAGAAGTTCTTGAACGCGGTCAGGCCCGCGATCGCCGCCGGGCGGTCGAGCGTGCCGATCCACTTGCCCTTGTTCGTGATCGCGATCTTGCCGCCGTGGTCGTAGACGAAGCTCATCGCGACGTACCAGTCGGTGCCCGCGATGTACACCGGCGAGAACGTCTTCTCCTTGTTCTTCGCGCGCCGAGCTTCTTCGCCGCGGCGGTGAACTCGGCGAGGCTCGTCGGCAGCTTGTTGATCGCCGGCCTGCCGGAAGAGGTCGGTGCGGTACGTCACGACGCGCGACCCCGCGTAGTAGGGGACGCCGTACAGCTTGCCGCCGAACCGGCCCGACGCGGCGAGGCCCTCGAGCCACGTGCTCGAGTTCGGGAACGACGCCTTGTCCGACGTCAGGTCCTGGAACGCCCCGGCCGCCATGTACTTCGTCATCTCGGTGTTCCCCATCTCGATGACGTCGGGCGCGTTACCGCCGGCGAGCGTCGCGTCGAACTTCGCGAGGTGCGTACCCCATGTCTGGTACTGCACGTCGACGTCCCAGCCCGGGTTCTGGTTCTTGAACTGCGCGTTCGCGGCGGCCACGACCTCGGGCCAGCCGGACTGCGCGTCGACCTGCAGCCAAACGGTAAGGGTGTCGGCGGTGCTGCCGCCAGACGCTCTAGTGGCTCCGACGGCCGCAACCGCGAGTGCGGCCACGAGCGCGGCAGCGGCGAAGTGACGTACGTTCATGCGCATCTCCCGTGGCATCCGGGCGTCCCGAGTTCGACGTGCATCCCCGCCTGGCAGTAAGTCGCGGGAGCGCCCAAGTGGTTTATACCAATCTGCCATCAGCGGGGAGGCTTCCACATTCTGCGACGCGTGTCAAGCCCTCTTTGCGCGTCGTCTATGCGCGCAACGACCGCCGTAGACGGAAAAGTTAGCGTCTGAGAGGTTTCGTCGTCCAAGCGAGATGTGGTACTAACCACGCGAGACAACCCTCGCCGACCCGTGGCCGTCGAACTGCGCGACGCGCGAGGGCGTCTTTCGCCGACGACGCTCCTGGGGAACGGAGAGGGCGGTGACGAGCCGGTACCTGTCGCCGCGGTAGATCGACTCCACGAACTCGACGATCTCGCCGGTGTCCGAGTGGGTGACCCGCTCGAAGCGGAACGCCGGCGAGTGGAGCGGAACGCCGAGCGCCGCCGACTCGTCCTCGTCGGTCACCGTCGGCTCGATCGTCTGCGTTCCGCCGACGACGACGATGCCGTAGCGATCGCGGAGGATCTCGTAGAACGACTTCTCCTCCAGATCGCGCGCGGTGAGTCCCGGAATGTGGGTCTCTCCGCACGTGCACCGTCTCGATGGCCATGCTCTCCCCGTCGGCCAGACGAAGACGGCTGGCGATGACGACCGGCTCAGACGGGGAGACGTGCAGCAGGCGCCCGAGCCTCGCGCCGGCAGGAGAGACCCGCAGCTCGAGCGTTCGGCTCGACGGCCGCAGCCCCCTCCGTCGCATGTCGTCGGTGAACGACGTCATCGTGAGCTCCTGGGCGATCTTCGGCTCGCCCACGAACGTGCCGGCGCCGCGTCGACGGACGACGTATCCCTCGCGCGCGAGATCGTCGAGCGCAGCGCGGAGCGTGAGCCGGGAGACGCCGAGATCGGCGCTCAGCTGTCGTTCGGACGGAATCGCCTCGCCGACCTCGAGCTGCTCGATGAGATCGAGCACGAGGTCGCGCGTCTCGCTCTGCTTCGTCATGGCGATACCAATCCTCGTCTGAACATCGTCAGCTGGTCAATACCATAGATCGGTCCGTGATCGAGCAAGCTGATCGCCGGTCTCCGGATCGAAGAAGTGGAAGCGCGCCGGGTCGACGACGAGCCCGAGTGCGGCGCCGACGCGCGCTCGCGTGCGCGAGTCGATGCGGGCATTCAGCAACGCGCCCTCCGAGGCGATCAGCTGTGCGTCCTCTTCGCCCTCGTCCTCGAGCACCTCTCGTGCGACGGGGGCGCGTCGACCGGGAAGAAGACGTGCGCGTCCGAGCCGAGCTCCTCGAGCACCGCGACCTCGACGTCGAGCGCCGGAAGGTCGTGACTCGCGAACTGCGCGTCCTCGAAGCTCTCGGGCCGGATGCCCAGGACGACACTCGGGTCGAGCGCGACGCAGGGCGCCGCCGGCCGGGTCGAGCGGCGACGCGGAACTGCCCGAAGCTCACCTCGTCGCCGTCGATCGTCGCCTCGACGAGGTTCATCGCCGGGGAGCCGATGAACCCGGCGACGAAGATGTCGCGCGGCTGCTCGTACAGGCGTTGAGGCGCGTCCACCTGGAGGATCCGGCCGTCCCGCATCACCGCGACCCGCTGCCCGAGCGTCATCGCCTCCACCTGGTCGTGCGTGACGTACACGGTCGTCGTCGCCGAGACGCCGATGGAGCTGGGCGAGCGAGGCGCGCATGCCGACGCGCAGCTTCGCGTCGAGGTTCGAGAGCGGCTCGTCCATGAGGAACGCCTTCGGCTGCCGCACGATCGCCCGACCCATCGCCACCCGCTGCCGCTGGCCGCCCGAGAGCTGCGCAGGGCGACGCTCGAGCAGGTCGTCGAGCCCGAGCATCGCCGCGACCTCGTCGACCCTCCGCCGGATCTCGTCCTTCGACGTCCGCCGTACCTTCAGTCCGTACCCGAGGTTCTGGCGGACGGTCATGTGCGGGTAGAGGGCGTAGCTCTGGAACACCATCGCGACGTCGCGGTGCCGCGGCGCGAGATCGGTCACGTCCCGCCCGTCGATCGAGATCGAGCCGCTCGTCACCTCCTCCAGTCCCGCGAGCGCGCGTAGCAGCGTCGACTTGCCGCAGCCCGACGGGCCCACGAGCGCGATGAACTCGCCGTCCGCGACGCGCAGCGAGACGTCGTCGAGGGCGACGACGTCGCCGGGGAAGACCTTCGTGACGTTCTCGAAGACGATCTCGGCCATGGCGAAGGCTATACCGATACCACATCTCGACCAAAATTGGTATTGACCACCGACAGTCGGCATGCGTAGACTCGACCCCATGCCTTCAAGCGGCACGGGCCTCGACCGTTCTCCGCACGCGGACGACACAGGCCTCGACGCGCTCGTAACCGAGGCAGGAAGCAGGCCGGAGGCCGACTACGAGCTGCGCTCGACGATCGACCTCGTCGAGCTGATGAACGCCGAGGACGCCGATGTGCCGGCCGCCGTCGGCGCGGCGGCGAGGTCGATCGCAGTGGCGGTCGACGCCATCTCGGCCTCGCTCGCACAGGGAGGGCGCCTGATCTACGTCGGCGCCGGATCCTCGGGCAGGATCGCGGCGCTCGACGCATCCGAATGCGAGTCGACCTTCTCCGTCCCCCCGGGGAAGGTCGTCTCGCTACTCGCCGGGGGTATGCGCGCGACGCCTCTCGAGCAGGAGGCTGCGGAGGACGACCGAGACGGAGGAGCTGCCGACGTGGCCGCGCTCGACCTCGGACATGACGACATCGTCGTCGGCGTCAGCGCCAGCGGGCGCACGCCGTACGTCCTCGGCGCGATCGAGGCCGCGAAGCGCGTGGGTGCTGCGACGGCCTGCGTCGTCTCCGCACCCGAGTCGCCGCTCGAGGCGCTCGTGGATCACCCCGTCGTCGTCGTGGTGGGG
Source organism: uncultured Actinomycetes bacterium (assembly GCA_963789655.1). Lineage (GTDB taxonomy): Bacteria > Actinomycetota > Thermoleophilia > Gaiellales > Gaiellaceae > GMQP-bins7. The sequence continues at coordinate 286,314 of CAWBLH010000008.1, read as the reverse complement.
CCGGAGTTCCTGGCCGGCTCCACGCGCCTCAAGGCGGGAACGGCTCAGAAGCTCGTGCTCAACATGCTCTCGACGATCTCCATGATCCGCCTCGGCAAGACCTTCGGCAACCTGATGGTCGACGTCTCGGCGACGAACGAGAAGCTGCACGCGCGCGTCCGGCGCATCGTCGGCACCGCCACCGGGGCGACGCCGGAACAGGTGGAGGAGACGCTGTCGGCGGCGGACGGCGACGCGAAGGTCGCGATCGTCTCGCTCCTCGCCGGCGTCGACGTCGGTGAAGCACGAGCAAGGCTCGCCGCGGCCGGGCACAACATCCGACTGGCGCTCGAGTCATGAGGCTCGGCGTCGAAGCCGCTCTGGTCGAGGGACGCCTCGTTCGCGGCGACGTGGAGCTTTCCGACGGGCGCATCGCAGGCTACGGCCTGACCTCTCCGAACGGGCGCGGGATCGCCGTACCCGGCTTCGTCGATCTCCAGGTCAACGGCTTCGCCGGAGTCGACCTGTTCGAGGCCGACGCCGACGGGTACCGACGAGCGGGCGAGGCCCTGCTCGAGACCGGCGTCACCGCCTACCTGCCGACCTTCATCACCGCTCCCGAGCCGCAGCTCCTCGCCGCCCTCCGCGAGGTGCCTGCCGAGGCGGGCGGGCCCCGCATCCTGGGCATTCATCTCGAAGGCCCGTTCCTCTCCCCTCTGCGCCTCGGGATCCATCCGACCGGCGCGCGCCGAGATCCGGACGAGGAATTGCTCGAGAGCCTGCTGGACGCGGGGCCCGTCCGCCTGATCACCCTCGCGCCAGAGCTTCCCGGCGCGGGCGCCCTCATCGAGATCCTGCTGCGGCGCGAGATCGTCGTGTCGTGCGGGCATTCCGACGCGACCGCCGACGAGGCGAACGCTGCCTTCGACGCGGGCGTGCGGGCGGTGACCCATCTCTTCAACGCGATGCGCCCGTTCGGGCACAGGGATCCCGGGATCGCCGGAACCGCACTCGCCCGGGAAGACGTCTTCGTCCAGGTCATTCTCGACGGCGTTCATCTCGCGCCCGAGACCGCGACGGTCGTCTGGCGAGCTGCCGCGGGACGCGTCGCCCTGGTCACCGATGCGATGGCAGGCGCGGGCCTCACGGACGGCTCGTATCCGCTCGGCGGCCTCGAGATCGAGATTCGCGACGGCGTCGCGCGCGGGACGAGCGGCGCCCTCGCCGGAAGCACGCTCACGATGATCGAGGCGGTGCGGAACCTGCACGCGCTCGGCGCCTCGTTCGAGCAGGCGGTTCTCGCCGCGACCGAGGTGCCCGCGCTGATCCTTCGAGAGCCGACCGTCGGTCGACTCGCGATCGGCCGCTCGGCGGACGTCGTCGTCCTGAGCGACGAGCTGGAGATCGAGCGTGTCCTCGTAGACGGACGTGAGCGTGTCGTCAGCTGAGTTGCGCGCAGACGAGCCGCCGCCCGCCGCGGGAAGGCTGTTCCTGTCGGAGATCGGCGAGCAGCCGCAGGCGCTTCTCCGGCTCGTAGACCAGGCGCCGGAGTTCGAACGTGTTGCCGCCCTCGTGCGGGAGCGGCGCGCGTCGACGATTCGCATGGTCGGCCACGGCTCTTCCGACAACGCGGCGTCGTACGGGATGTACGCGTTCGGGCTCCTTCCCGGCTGGACGGCGCTCCGGGACTCGATCTCGCTGAGCGTCTACTACGGCGCCGAGCTCGACATGAGCGGTTGCACCGTCCTCGCGCTCTCGCAGTCCGGCCGCACGCCCGACGTCGTCGACTACCTCGAGCGCGCGCGGACGAGAGGAGCGCTCACCGTCGCGCTGACGAACGATCCTGCGTCCGAGCTTGCGTCGGCTGCCGAGGCGGTGCTGCCCTTGTGCGCGGGCGTGGAGCAGGCGGTTGCCGCGACGAAGACCTACACGAACCAGGTCGCGGCGCTCGGGCTGCTCGCCGCGTACTGCGCGGACGACGGGCCGCGCTTCGCGGACGAGCTACGGACGGTTGCAGAGCTCATGTCCAAGCTCGTGCCCGTCGTGCAGGAGCGGATCACGAACGTTGCCGTTCCCTTCGCCTTCGCCGGCCGGATGTTCGTCATCGGACGGGGGGTGGAGTTCGCGACCGCTCGCGAGGTCGCGCTGAAGCTGCTCGAGACCTGCCGAGTCGCAGCGGAGCCCCTGACCGCGACCGATCTCGCCCACGGGCCCGTCGCAGCACTCGATCCGCTGTTTCCGGTGTGGGCGATCGCGTCGGACGACGAGACGTTGCCAGCCGTGCTCGAGGCAGCTGCCCGTGCGCGCGAGGCGGGCGCGACCGTGATCGCCAGCGGGAGCGCCGCCGGCGCCGTGGTCGGCGCCGCCTACTCGCTGCCGGTTCCGACGCCTCCGTCGCTGCTCTCGACCCCGCTGCTCTCGGTCGTCCCCGGTCAGCTCTTCGCGTGGGCGCTCGCGAGGACGAAGGGGCTCGATCCCGACGAGCCGCGCGGGCTCTCGAAGGTCACGCTCGCCCGGTAGCGATTGGGGTCAGGCTTCAGCCTGACGCCGGTGTGAGGTTTCACGTCTCGACCTAAGACCGGGGTCAGGCTGAAGCCTGACCCCGCACTGCGCGTTCGCTCTGCGCTGCGACCTTGTCCAGAATCGCTTCCAGCAGCCGACCCGAGGACAGCACGTGCTCCCGCGCGAGAACGCGTGCCCCCTGCGGGCTCCGCGCCGTCATCGCCTCCCGAATTGCCCGGTGCTGGCGGTCGTTCTTGTGGAAGAGCTCGTCGAGATCCGCCCCGGTCGCCCAGACCGGCTTCACCAGGAAGGTGCGGCGGGCGGCTTTCGCCATCCGCTCGATCAATGGCACCTCGGCCACTGAGTAGATGACGTCGTGGAAGGCGTGATTCGCGTGCAGCCACTCGCGTGCCAGCTCGAGATCCTGGCGTCCCGCGTGACTCATCTCGACGAGGTCCTCGGTGATGCTCGAGAAGCGGCGTTCAGCCTCCTGGAGCTCCCTCAGGTCGGCGGCGGACATCTTCGGCGTCGCGATCTCGGTCGCGAGACTCTCGAGCTCGGCCCGCACCAGGAACGCCTCTCGGAGCTCCTCCCGCGCGAGCATCCGCACCCGGACGCCGCGGTTCGGCTCGAAGCTGACGAGCCCCAGCGCCGCGAGGCGCCGCAAGGCCTCGCGCACCGGGGTCCGGCTGACCTGGAACTGCTCGGAGAGATGCTCCTGGCGGAGCACGCTGCCGGGCGGAATCTCGCCGGAGACGATCGCCTCTTCGAGCGCCAGAGCGAGATCGTCGGCCTTCGTCCCGTCGGACACGTCTATTCCAGTGCCAGGAGCCTGTCGTAGGCCGGGACGGTCAGGAACTCGACGAAGTCGTCGGCGAGCGCGACCTGCTCGAAGAGCGCGCGCGCCTCCTCGACCACTCGCTCGGAAGGCAGCTCCGCGACGACCTCCGCGACGATCCGCTCCACGTCCTCCCGCTCGACGCGCCCGTGCCTGACCCACTGCCAGATCTGCGACCGAGAGATCTCGGCGGTGGCGGCGTCCTCCATCAGGTTGTCGATAGCTGCCGCGCCGACACCGGAGAGCCAGGAGGCGATGTAGCGGATTCCGACGGAGACGTTCGCCCGCACTCCGTCCTCGGTGACCTCGCCTGGCGTGGCGGACACGCTGAGGAGGTCTGCGGCCTTCGTGGACACGTCCTCCCGCTTGCGGTCGAGCTGGTTCGGCCGATCGCCGAGCGCCGCGTCGAAGACCTCCATCGCGACCGGGACGAGGTCCGGGTGCGCGACCCAGGTCCCGTCGAACCCGTCGCCCGGACTCGCGCAGCTTGTCCTCGCGCACGCGCGTGAGCGCGATCTCGTTCACCTCGGCATCTCGCCGGCTCGGGATGAACGCCGCCATGCCGCCGATCGCGTGGGCGCCGCGCGTGTGGCACGAGCGGACGAGCAGCTCGGTGTACGCGCGCATGAACGGCACCGTCATCGTGACCTGGGCGCGGTCCGGCAGCACGAAGTCGTCACGGTCCCGGAACTTCTTGATCGCCGAGAAGATGTAGTCCCAGCGGCCCGCGTTCAGCCCCGCCGAGTGGTCGCGGAGCTCGTACAGGATCTCCTCCATCTCGAACGCCGCGAGGATCGTCTCGATGAGAACGGTCGCCTTGATGGTTCCCTGCGGGATGCCGAGTCGCTCCTGAGCGAAGCGGAAGACGTCGTTCCAAAGCCGGGCTTCGAGGTGGCCCTCGAGCTTCGGGAGGTAGAAGTACGGGCCCGTTCCTTGCTCGGCGAGGCGGGTCGAGTTCCGCGCGAGGTAGACGCCGAAGTCGAACAGGCTCGCGGAGACCTCCCTCCCGTTCACCTCGACGTGCCGCTCGGTGAGATGCCACCCCCGCGGCCGCACGAGGAGCACGGCGACCTCGTCCTTCAAGGCGTAGCTCTTCTCCGGCGTCTCGACCGAGATCGTCCGCTCGATCGCGTCGCTCAGGTTCTGCTGGCCGCCGAGGACGTTCTCCCAGGTCGGAGAGTTCGCATCCTCGAAATCGGCCATGTAGATCTTCGCGCCCGAGTTGAGGGCGTTGATCACCATCTTCCGGTCTCCGGTGGGACCCGTGATCTCGACCCGCCGGTCCTGCAAGTCGGCCGGCACGGGCGCGACCTGCCAGTCGCCCTCGCGAGTGGAACGTGTCTCCTCGAGGAAGTCCGGGAGCTCACCAGCGGTGATCCGCTTCTGCCGCTCGGCACGCGCCTGGAGCAGCTCGAGGCGCCTTCCGCCGAACTCCCGCTCGAGCGCCTCGACGAGGTCGAGTGCCTCCGGCGTCAGCACCCCGTGCTCGTCCGAGCCGTGCAGAACGACGCCCGATCCCAGTGCGGGGGTGCTCACGCCGTGAGCTTAGTCTCGAACTGGGCTTCCTCGGTCGAGCCCTTGAGCGCGAGCGTCGAGCTCTCCCCACCGGTGATCGCCTCGAGCACGGAGTCGAAGTAGCCGGCCCCCACCTCCCGCTGGTGGCGGGTTGCCGTGTAGCCGAACTCCTCCGAAGAGAACTCCCTCTCCTGGAGCTCGACGTAGGCGCTCATCCCCTTGTCCGCGTACCCACGCGCGAGGTCGAACATCGACGAGCAGACGGCGTGGAAGCCGGCCAGCGTCACGAACTGGAACCGGTAGCCCATGTCCGCGAGCTCCTGCTGGAAGGAGGCGATCGTCTTGTCGTCGAGGTGCTTCCTCCAGTTGAAGGACGGCGAGCAGTTGTACGCCAGGAGCTTCCCCGGGTACTCGGCATGTACGGCCTCGGCGAACTGCGCGGCCTCGTCGAGGTCGGGCGTCGAGGTCTCGCACCAGAGAAGGTCGGCGTACGGCGCGTACGCGAGCGCACGCGCGATCGGCGCCTCGATTCCCGGCTGGATGCGGAAGAAGCCCTCCGGACGTCCGCTCCCCGGTCAAGAACTCGCGGTCGCGCTCGTCGACGTCGCTCGTGAGGAGCGTTGCGGAGAGTGCGTCGGTGCGCGCGACGAGGACAGTCGGCACGTCGAGGACGTCGGCGGCGAGCCGCGCGGAGACGAGCGTGCGGATGAAGTGGCTCGTCGGGATGAGCACCTTCCCGCCCAGGTGGCCGCACTTCTTCTCGGAGGACAGCTGGTCCTCGAAATGCACGCCGGCGGCCCCGGCCTCGATGAAGGACTTCATCAGCTCGAACGCGTTGAGAGGACCGCCGAAGCCGGCCTCGGCGTCCGCGAGCACGGGAGCGAGCCAGTACGTCCCGTTCCTGCCTTCGGCGGCGTCGATCTGGTCGGCGCGGAGCAGCGCGTTGTTGATGCGCTTGACGAGCGCGGGGGCGCTGTTCACGGGATAGAGGCTCTGGTCGGGATACGTGTGCGCCGAGAGGTTCCCGTCCGCCGCGACCTGCCAGCCGGAGAGGTAGATGGCCTTCAGCCCCGCCTTCACCATCTGCACGGCCTGGGCGCCGGTGAGTGCGCCGAGCGCGGCCACGTACGGCTCGTCGTGCATCAGCTTCCACAGCCGCTCCGCCCCGAGGCGCGCGATCGTGTGCTCCACACGGAAGCGACCCTGCAACCGCTCGACGTCCTCCTGCGTATAGGGCCGCTCGATGCCGGTCCAGCGTCCCGCTCCGTTCGTCTCCGTCCCGCCCATCGCCCGCTCCTCCCGTAGCCGATTGTGTCCCAAATCCTAGATTTCGGATCCTAAATGTGCAATAGGACGGCGCAAACCCTGCACAGGCGAACGCTACCCGGTCGCTTTGGATACAAAACGCGCGAGCTCACAGCGCCGGTGACGCGTACGAGGTCGGTGCGCCGGGCGTCGGATACGATCGCGCCGATGGCGACGAAATCGGCGCAGGCGGTTGACTTCGGCACGGCCGTCGCCGAGGCGTACGCGACCGGCGGTGAAGCGATCGAGCTCGGGGTCGGAGTGCACGAGGACGCGCTCGTCCCCGAGGCAGGTGTTCGCGTCCCGCTCAGGATGATGAACCGGCACGGCCTGATCGCGGGTGCCACGGGAACGGGAAAGACGAGGACGCTGCAGGTGATCGCGGAGCAGCTCTCCGCCGCGGGTGTCGCCGTCTTCGCGGCGGACGTGAAGGGCGACGTCTCGGGAATCGCCGTGCCCGGGTCGGACGACGGGCCTGCGAAGAAGCGCGCACGCGAGCTCGGGATCGAGTGGGCGCCAGCCGGATATCCGGTCGAGTACCTCTCGCTCGGCGGCATCGGGCCCGGCGTGCCCGTGCGAGCGACGGTCTCGGACTTCGGACCGCTCCTGCTCGCGAAGGTGCTCGGCTCGAACCAGACGCAGGAGCAGAGCCTCGTCGCTCGTCTTCCACTACGCGGACCAGAAGGGGCTGCCGCTGCTCGACCTCTCCGACCTCCGGGCGCTGCTGACCTTCCTCGACTCCGACGCGGGCAAGGACGAGCTGCGCGGGCATCGGCGGGCTCTCGCCGGCGACCGTCGGCGTGTTGCTGCGCTCGCTCGTCGGTCTCGAAGAGGGCGGCGGGAACGATTTCTTCGGCGAGCCGCAGCTGGACATCGCCGACCTCGTCCGTACCGCCCCGGACGGGCGCGGGATCATCTCCTGCCTCGAGCTCCCGGCGGTGCAGGACAAGCCGAGGCTCTGGTCGACGGTTCTCATGTGGCTCGTGGCGGAGCTCTTCGAGCAGCTGCCCGAGGTCGGCGATCGCGACAAGCCACGGCTCGTCTTCTTCCTCGACGAGGCGCACCTCCTTTTCGACGGCGCGAGCAAGGCGTTCGTCGAATCCACGACGCAGACCGTGCGGCTCATACGCTCGAAGGGCGTCGGCGTCTTCTTCGTGACGCAGACTCCGAAGGACATCCCGGCCGACGTCCTCGGCCAGCTCGGAAACCGCGTCCAGCACGCGCTTCGCGCGTTCACGCCCGACGACGCGAAGGCGCTGCGGGCGACGGTGCGGACCTTCCCGAAGTCCGACTTCTACGATCTCGAGGAGCTCCTCACGCAGCTCGGGACCGGCGAGGCCGCGGTCACGATCCTCTCCGAGTCGGGCGTGCCGACGCCGGTCGTGCACACGCGGATGCGTCCGCCGCACGCACGGATGGGGCCTGCCGACGACGTCGACGGCGCGGCGAAGAGCTCGCCGCTCTACGTGAAGTACGGAACCCGGCTCGACAGCCAGAGCGCGCGTGAGATGCTCGCGGCGCGGCTCGAGCAGGCGGCACCGACAGCTCCCGGCGCGCCTCCGACGAGCGAGCGTCAGAAGAAGGCAGCCGAGGCGACGGGCGGCGGAGCGGACGCGATCGGAGACTTCCTCAAGTCCTCGACCGGGAAGACGATCCAGCGCGAGATCGTGCGCGGGCTGTTCGGCCTGCTGAAGAGGCGGATCTAGTGGTTCTGGCGACTTTCCTGATCGGCCTCGTCTTCGTGGTCGCCGCAATCGTCTTCGTGCTTTCCGCGGCGTTTCGGCTGTGGAGGCAGATGAAGCGGACGAGCAAGACGATGAGCGCAGAGCTGGCGGCACTCGAGGCAAAGACCGCGCGCACCGAGACGCTGCTCGCGCAGGCCGAGAGCCGAAGCGGCGAGCTCGAGGCGGCGCTCGAGCGGCTGCGCGTCTCCCGCGCCCAGCTCCAGGTGCTGCGGGACGCGATCGAGTCGTCGCAGGCTCGTCTGCGCTGGCTCCGCGCCTTCATTCCGGTCTGATGATGCCGAGTCGCAGCGGTCGACCTCGGGACGAACTCGACCCGGCTGCTCGTCGCGGACGTCGACGGCGAGCGGCTCGAAGAGGTCGTCCGTCGACTGACGATCACGCGTCTCGGCGAAGGAGTCGACGCGAGACGACGGCTGCTGCCCGTTCCGATCGCGCGTGTCCGGAACTGCCTCGCCGAGTACCGTCGCGAGCTCGAGGAGCTCGGAGCGGACGCGCACGCTCTGCATCGCGACGAGCGCGGTGCGCGACGCGGAGAACGGCGAGGCGTTCCTCGGCGAGATCGAGTGGAGCTACGGCTTCACGACGCGCACTCCTGGACGGCGACGAGGAGGCGGCGATGATGGTGCGCGGGGTCACCGCGGGACGCGCTTCGGTCGAGGACACTCTGATCGTGGACATCGGCGGTGGCTCGACCGAGCTGGTCGTGACCGCGAACGGTGCCGCACCGATGGCGTCCGTCAGCCTCGACGTCGGCTGCGTGCGCCTGACCGAGCGCTTCCTGGAGTCGGATCCTCCGTCGAAACCCGAGCTCGCGACGGCCGCAGCGTACGTTCGCTCGCTGCTTCCTCCCTACGAGGCCGAGAGCGCGATCGGCGTCGCCGGCACCGTCACGACCCTCGCGACGCTCGATCTCGGCGCTCGACGAGTACGACCCGGAGCGAACGCACGGGCACCGCATCTCTCGCGAGTCGGTCGAGCGCGAGCTCGAACGGCTCGCCGCGCATGACGCTCGCCGAACGGCGAGCAGCTCCCCGGGATCGAGCCGGGTCGAGCGCCCGTGATCGTCGCCGGGGCGGTCGTCCTCCGCGAGATCCTCGACGCCTACGACCTCGACGAGATCGAGGTCAGCGAGCGCGACATCCTGCACGGCGCCGCCTTCGCGGCAGCCGAGCTGCCCGAGCCCGAGGAGGGTGCAGCGCCGCCCGGCGCCTACACCTGCTGCTGACTCACGCGGCCAGCGCGTCAGTGGACGGGCGCGCAGCCGCCTCGAAGAACGCCGTCGCCTCGCGGGCGGCGTCCTCGTCGCCGCAACGACCCAAGCCCGAGCAAGGGCGTACCCGTGCTGGACGACCGATCCCCACTCGGACCATCCCTGAGCCGCTTCGCGGTACAGGCGCTGCGGCTTCATCTCGCGACCCGCGTGCCTCGGACAGGATCGCTCTGCCAGTCACCGACGCAAGCCGTGATGCCACGGTTTGCCGTCGCGCCATGTGCGCTGCCCGAGAGCAGCTCCTCGCCGAGGTCGAGTGCGCCGACCACCGCACATACGCTGAGCGCAGTGGGCAATGCAGGCACCGCCAGGAAGCTTTGCCACGTTCGGCCGTCCGCGCGTTGCCTGCTCGAACTCCTCGACGAGCCGGAGCGCGTCATCGAGCTTGCCGGTCAGCGCGTACACGAGCGCTCCCGCGACGAGCGACGGAACGAGCGTCTGCGGATCTCCGATCTCGCGCGCGCGCGGGAGGAAGATCTCCGCGCGCTCGCTCGGCCTCGTCGAAATCTCCCCGCTGTGCGAGGACCGGCGCCGACAGGCGAAGCACCCACACCTCGATCTGACGTGCCTCCCTGGGCTCTGGTCCCAGCGGAGGATCTCGTCGGCCTCCTGGAGGAGCTCGTCCCACCGGCCGCGCTCGTACAGGTGGAAGAGCTGCGCGCTCCTCGTCCACATCTCGTGGTGCGTCAGCCCTCGCGGCGTGCGAGAAGTCGAGCGACGCGTCGAGTGAGCTCGATGGACGCGTGCAGATCTCTCGAACGGGGCGACCATCTCGCCGAGATTGAGGTACGACGTCCCCGTCTCGATGCCGAGGCCGAGACGGAGCGAGAGCTCGAGCGCCTCGCGCAGATCCTCGAGCCCTCCCGGATCGCCCAGATCGATGCGCGCGACGCCCGCGCATCTGAAGATGGCGTACGACGTTCTCGACACCGAGCTCGCCGGCGAGCGCCATCCCCTTCTCGGCCCACTCGATTGCTTCCGTCGGCCGCCCGCCCAGGCGTCGACGGACGCGGCGCGCTCGTACGCGAGAACGAGATCGGCCCCGGGATCGCGCTCGAGGATCGGCATCGCCTCAGGATCACTCACGCGCGCGCGCCGTCTTGCCCGTGCCGCCAGAGCGCCCGCGCACAGCCCCGACCATGCCGCAGCGCGGCCGCGTGCTCGTCGCCGGCTGCGCGAAGCGCGACGAGCGCCTCCTCGTACGCATGCTCGGCCTCCGGCAGCCGGCCCTGCTCGTTGAGTGCGTCGGCGAGCTTGACGAGCACGACCGCACGCGCTGGGCTTCCGTCGGAGAGCTCGAGCGCTCGCCGATACGAGGCTTCGGCCGCGGCCATGTCGAGGTGCATCGCGCGGTCGCCGGCGAGAACGAGGAAGCGGGCAAGCCGCAGCTCGAGCTCCGTGCGCTCGCCTCGCCCGCCGCCCGCGCGAGCTCGAGCGCCTGCTCGTAGTGGTGGACGAGGATCTCGGCGTGGTCGGCGCGCTCGTCCGCCGCAGCCGCTCGATCCACGCGGCGGCGCGCACGTGCTTCTCCGCACGGGCGGCGCGCGGGAATCTGCTGGTAGGCGACGTCGCGCACGAGGACGTGCCAGAAGGAGAACTCCTCCTCGTCGCGCATCGACGAGACGCGTGCCGGTCGTACGAACTCCCGGCGAACGAGCTCGCGAAGCCCGGCAGCACGTCGCTCGCGATCCGACCACCCATGGCGGCGAGGGCGCCTGTCCAGAACACCTTCCCGAGAACGGACGCGTCGTGGAGCGAGCGCTTTCAGCTCGGGGTCGAGCGTGTCCAGGCGCGCGGCGATGAGCGCGTGCACGGTCTCCGGCACGCGATGCATCTCGATGCCCTCCTCGGCTCGACGAGCATGCGCGACGAACTGCTCCGTGTAGAGGGGATTGCCGCCCGCCCGCTCGAGCAGCGCGGCCTGCGTCTCGGCGGGAAGGACCGACCGCTCGAGCAGCGCCGCGACGAGCCGAGCCGTGTCCTCGTCCGACAGCGGCGACGAGACCGACCGTGGTCGAGTTGCGCCGACCTCCTCCCCAGCTCGGGCGCGCGTCGTACAGCTCGGGCCGCGCGGTCGCGAGGACGAGCAGCGGCATCGCCGCGCGCCCAGTCGAGCAGGTGCTCGACGAAGTCGAGCAGTGCGTCGTCAGCCCAATGCAGGTCCTCGAGCACGAGCACGAGCGGCCGTCGGGCGGCGAGCGCCTCGAGATAGCGACGCCACGCGGAGAACGCCTCGTCGCGCCCGACGCCGGCCACGTCCTCCTGCGCGCCGACGAGCGGCGCGAGCCGCTCCGACGAACCACGCGCGCTCGGACTCGTCGTCGACCGTCGCCGTGACCGCGCGTTCGAGCTTCAGCTGCGGCCTCGCGCGGGCGAGTCGGTCTCGAGGATGCCGGCCTCGGCCTTGACGATCTCGCCGAGCGCCCAGAACGTGATCCCCTCGCCGTACGGGAGGCAGCGGCCCTGGCGCCAGCGCACGAGCTCGGGGCGGTGGTCGACTCTCCTCGCGAAGCTCCCAGACGAGGCGGCTCTTGCCGACCCCGGCTCGCCCGACGATCGTGACGAGCTGTGCCGACGGCTCGTCGAGCGCACTCGGGCGAACGTCTCGCCAGGAGTCGCGAGCTCCGATTCACGGCCGACGAAGAGCGTCTCGCGCATCGTAGCTCGGTGTCGACGCCGAATCGGCTCCGTGCTCCCGCTGCCCGCCAGACCGGGATCGGCGCCGGCTTTCCCCTTCGCGGCCACCGGCTCGAGCGGCTCGAAGTCGATCGCGTCCGCCGTGGATCGCATCGTCGACGCGTCGACGACGACCGAGCCGACGGGTGCTGCGCTCTGGAGGCGCGCCGCGATGTTGACCACGTCGCCGGCGACGATCCCTTCCCCCCGCTCCGGCCGCGCACCGAGCGAGACGACCGCCTCGCCCGTCGTGACGGCAGCTCGCACCGCGACGGTCGACATCCGAGACGCTTCCTCGCGCAGCTCCTCGATCGTCGTCGAGGATGCGCAGCGCGGCGCGCACGGCGCGCTCCGCATCGTCCTCGTGCGCGACGGGAGCGCCGAAGACCGCCATCACCGCGTCGCCGATGAACTTCTCGACCGTGCCGCCGAACGCGCTCGATGTCGGCCTTCACACGCTCGTGGTACGGGCGGAGCGTGGCGCGGACGTCCTCGGGATCCGCGCGGTCGGAGCGGTCGGTGAAGCCGACGAGGTCGACGAAGAGGACCGACACGACCTTCCGCTCCTCGCCGCCGGCCGCGGCGATCCGCCAGGCTCGTTCCGCACGCGAGACAGAAGCGCGCGTGCTCCAGGTTCTCCTCGCCGCACGACGGGCAGACGATCACCGGCGGATCTTCGCAGCGGCGGGATCGGGCGTCTATGCAGCCGGGGGCAGATCCGGCGGCTCGAAATCCTCCTCGGGAGGCTCCTCGTCCTCGGCCAGGCGCCGTTGCAGCACGCTCCGGGAGAGAACTCCGATCAACTGGTCCCGCGTGTCCACGACCGGGACGCGCTCGGCATCCTCTGCCTCGAGGAAGCGGAACGCATCCTCGAGCGGGACGTCCGGCCCGATGGTGTGATCGGGAGGCTCCGCGATCTCGCCGAGCTTCGTCTCGTTCGGATCTCGCCCGGCGGCCACGACCTCGCGGACGAGCGTCTTTCTCGTGACCACCCCGACGAGCCGCTCATCGTCGGTGACGTAGATGGCGCGCACCTCGGGTCGTTGCAGGAGCTCCGCCGCCGCCCTTGCGGACGCGTCCGCAGGCAGCCGCCCGGGGTGGGAAACCATCGCGTCGCGCACGAGATTCACGGGAAGATCCCCCGGGCCTCGAGCGCCTTCGAGACCTCCCTGATTCCGGATACCAGCGCCGCGGTACGCAAAGACACCTCCCGATCCTCCGCGAGATCCCAAACCCGATCGAACGCGTCGGAGAGCTTCTCGGCGAGCTTCGCCCGGATCTCGTCGCGGGTCCAGAAGAGACGGCCGAGGTCCTGCACCCATTCGAAGTACGAGACGGTGACGCCGCCGGCGTTCGTGAGGATGTCGGGCAGAACCGGGATTCCGCGCTCGCCGAGGATCTGGTCTGCCTCGAGCGACGTCGGGCCGTTCGCCCCCTCGGCGATCATCCGCGCGCGCACGCGCCCCGCGTTCTCGGCGGTGATCTGATCCTCGCGAGCGGCCAGGACGAGAATGTCGCAGTCGAGCTCGAGCAGCTCCTCGTTCGTGATCCGGAGACCGGCCGCGCAGCCCTCGAGCGATCCGTGGAGTTGCGCGTACTCCTCGAGCGAGGGAATGTCGAGGCCGATCTCGGAGTGGATCCCGCCGGACACGTCCGAGACGGCGACGACTCTCGCACCGAGATCGTGGAGCTCGCGCGCCGCGATCCCGCCCACGTTGCCAAAACCCTGCACGACACACCGCTGCTCGCTGAGATCCCAACCCAGCTTCCCGCAGGCGCGCACGACGACCATGACGACGCCGACCCCTGTTGCTTCGTGGCGGAAGACCGAGCCGCCGATCGAGATCGGCTTCCCCGTCACGATCTCGGGGACCGCGTACCCGGCCTGCATCGAGTACGTGTCCATCATCCAGGCCATCGTCTGCTCGTTCGTAGCCATGTCCGGCGCCGGGATGTCCTCCTGGGGACCGATCACGGGGAGGAGATCGGACGTAAAACGGCGGGTCAGCCGCTCGAGCTCGGCCTGCGACATCGAGCGCGCGTCGCAGCGAACCCCGCCCTTGGCACCACCGTAAGGGAGGCGGAGAAGCGCGCACTTCCACGTCATCCACATAGCGAGCGCCGCGCACTCGCCGAGCGACACCTCGAGGTCGTACCGGATTCCGCCCTTGGTCGGCCCGAGGATGCTCGAGTGCTGGACGCGGTACCCGGGGAAGACGACCCGTGGCCCCTCGTCCATCCGAACGGGGATGCTGACGATGATCGAACGCTCCGGGAAGCGGAGGCGCTCCGCAATCTCGTCCGGGATGTCCGCGACCGGAACCGCCTGGTCGAACTGCGCGACCGCCATGCGGTACAGCGGCGTGTCCCACTCGAGCGGGGCATGGGCAAGCGCTTCGGGCGGGCTCGCCACGGCGCGCCGAGTCTACCCGCCTCTCGAAGCTCTCAGGTGCCGGGGGTGGGAGTCGAACCCACACGTCCCGCAAAGGGACACCTGCTTTTAAGGCAGGCGCGTCTCACCCGTTCCGCCACCCCGGCGGACCCAGTGTAGGAGCCAGAGTAGGCACGGGGTGGGGTCGCATACCGGCTGGGCGACTTGCCGGAGCGAGTGGCACGTCATACGATCGCGCGGTCATGCGGTATGCGCTGCTGCTCGTTCTTGCCCTCGCCCTCTGTACAGCGTCGGCCTGCGGCGAAGACGAGGCGGAGAGCGAGACCATGCTGGCTCTGACAGAGCGGGTCGTCCAGGCCGAGGACGCACCCGGGTCGAAGCCCGATCCCGAGGAGACGCAGCAGTCGACGACGATGCTCTTGGAGTTCGTCGAGGAGCTGACGATGCGCGCGGTCGACCCCGACGAGGAGATGCTGACCGAGCTCTTCACCGACGCCGGGTTCCAGGGAGCTGTCGGCGACACCCGTTTCTTCGGCGAGACGCACAGTCCGACGCAGCCGCATGTCTACTCCGCCGTCATCGAGCTCGAGTCGGAGGAGGGCGCGGAACCGGTGCTCGAGTGGTCCGTGGAAGACAGCTTGAAGCCGTGCCCGGGGACGTGTGCGAATCAGGTCTCCGAATTCGAGGTCGACGACATCCCGGACGCGAAGGGCGTCAGGCGGAACCAGACGCAGGAGGACATCGATGCTCGCGGTCGACCAGATGACGTGCCGTTCGACTCCTACTCGATCTTCTTCGCCGACGGGCCCTTCGTGTACACCGTCGACCTCTTCTCGCAAGGCCCTGCCGGCACCGTGTCCGAGGAGCAAGCGCTGGAGATCGCCACCGCTCTCTACGAGCGCCTCAGCTAGCGGGAGGGCTTGGCCTCAGTTGTTGCCCGGGAGGAGCGAGTCCGGCGGGAACCGCTCCGGGCCCTTGAACTGGAATGCGCTGAAGAACGCAGAGAACGCCTTCTCGTCGAAGACCGGGCACTTCGCCAGGTAGCCCATCTCCTCCTCACCGCCGGAGACCCACGCTCCGAGCGCGATCTGATCGACGAGCCTCGGGTATGGCGCGAGCACGGTTCCTCGCTCGTGGTCGTCGTAGAAGCCGCGCAACTCCGCCACGACCGAGTCCGGCACTTCGTCGCCGTAGAAGATGTAGATCCCGCCGTGCTCGAGGTTGTGCACGACCCGGGCGAGCTGAACCGGCTCGTCGTAGGCCCCCCAGACGACCGTCCCCACGTTCCCGCTCTGGTCGAAGCCGAAATGCGGCCCGCTCGTCGGCGGATCGGTGTTCCACTCGGAGATCTCGTCGGGCTGCAGAGAGTGCGATCCGGGCTGCGCCTTGACTGCCTCGAGCGTGCACCCCGCGGCGACGAGGTCGGCCCGTACTTCCTCCGGGCTCGGCCCGCCACCGCCGATGCCGAGGAGCCCGATGGCCGCCGCACCGGCTGCGATCACGACGAGCGCGCCGCCGGCGTACATGAGCATGCGGCGATCCGGGCCAGAATCCGTCGGTCGAGAGCTCGCGCGCTGCTTGGGCGCTTTGACGCGGGGCTTGTCGGCCATGGCCGCGGGCGAATGTAGCAGCAGGCTCGGTTGCGGCCAGATTGTGCTCGGTTCCGTCCGATGCGGTCCGTACCGTTTGTCGACCCGATGGTCATCCTTGCCCTCACTCTCACACTTGGAATCGTCGCCGGCGCGCTCGGCGCCCTGCTCGCCCTTCGCCCAGCCTTGTTGGACCGTCGCCGCCGAACGCACGAGGTGATCGAGCTCAGAAGCGAGCTCGCCGCTGAGCGAAGCGTGCTCGACGAGCGGCTCACAGCCGCCGTCAAGACACTCTCGTCGGAGGCTCTCGACGCCAACAGCGCCCGTTTCCTCGAGCTCGCCGACTCACGCCTTTCCGGCTACGTGCGCCCGCTGAAGGACTCGCTCGAGCGCATGGACCGTCAGCTCCAGAGCGTGGAGCGGATTCGACAGGAGGCGTACGGCAAGCTCACCGAGAACGTCAGCCTGCTGCGCGGCGACCATGACCGCCTGCGCGTCGAGACCGGGAACCTGGTGACCGCGCTCCGCGCTCCCCACGTGCGCGGTCGCTGGGGCGAGATCCAGCTCAAGCGTGTCATCGAGATGGCGGGGATGATCGAGCACTGCGACTTCGACGAGCAGCGCTCGACGAGCGACGCAGACGGCAACGTGCTGCGCCCCGATGTGATCGTGCGACTTCCCGGCGAGAAGCAGATCGTCATCGACTCGAAGGTCCCGTTGGTCGCGTACCTCGACGCCGTTCGCGAGGACGCACCGGATGACGAACGCCAGGCGCGGCTCCTCGATCACGCGCGCCACGTGCGAGAGCACATCCAGCGACTCGGCCAGAAGGCCTACTGGCGGCAGCTGCCGGCGACGCCCGAGTTCGTCGTCATGTTCCTTCCGGACGAGTCGTTTTTGCGCGCAGCCCACGAGCAGGATGCGTCGCTGATCGAGCTCGCCGTCTCGAACAACGTCATTCCCGCGTCCCCGACGAATCTGATCGGGCTGCTTCGCGCCGTCCACTACGGCTGGCAGCAGGAGACGATCGCCGAAAGCGCACGGGAGGTGAGCGACCTCGGACGCGAGCTGTACAAGCGGCTCGCGACCATGGGGGCGCACATGTCACGGCTCGGAAAGTCGCTCGACGGCTCGGTCAAGGCCTACAACGAGACGATCGGCTCACTGGAGCGCCAGGTGCTCGTACAGGCGAGACGATTCGAGCGGCACGGGATCACCGGCATCGAGCAGCCGGAGCTGCAGCCGATTCAGCGCCAGACACGGCCGCTCGCCGCGGCCGAGCTCGTCGACCCGAGCGAGACGCCGCTCGAGGCACTGGCTGCCGGCGCGGACGCAGCCTAGAGGCTAGAGAGGGAACACGGGACGACGTCAGGGCGTTTTCATCTATAGCTCCGCGGTGCGGGGCTACCCTTCTGAACGGAGATGCGCCTGTGAGCGACGTTCGCGACGTGATCATCATCGGCGGCGGCCCCGCCGGCTACACGGCTGCCCTCTACACGGCGAGGGCAAATCTCAGGCCGCTCGTTATCGAGGGCTTCAACTGGGGCGGCCAGCTGATGATCACGAGCGACGTCGAGAACTACCCCGGCTACGCGGACGGAATCCTCGGCCCCGCGATGATGGCGGACTTCCGTCGGCAGGCGGAGCGCTTCGGAGCAGAGTTCATCACCGACGACGTCACCCGCGTCGACTTCTCTGAGCGTCCGTTCCGGATCTACGTCGGAGACGACGAGCATCGCGCCGATGCGGTCATCGTCGCAACGGGGGCGAGCGCTCGTCAGCTCGGCATCGAGTCCGAGCGCATCCTCCAGGGTCGGGGAGTCTCCTACTGCGCGACCTGCGACGGCGCCTTCTTCCGCGACAAGGTCGTCGTCGTGGTCGGCGGCGGTGACTCGGCGATGGAGGAGGCCACATTCCTGAGCCGATTTGCCAGCAAGGTCCTGATCGTGCACCGGCGCACGGAGTTCCGGGCATCGCCGATCATGGTCGACCGCGCGCGGACGAACGAGAAGATCGAGTTCGTCCTGAATGCCGTCGTCGACGAGGTGCTCGGCGAGGCGGACGGGCACGTGACTGGAGTACGCGTTCAGGACACGACGACCGGAGAGACACGCGTGCTCGACGCGGACGGGGTCTTCGTCGCAATCGGCCACGATCCGACCACCGCCCTCTTCCTCGATTGGCTCGACCACGACGATCAGGGCTACCTGGTGGCCGAGCCCGGCTCGACGCGGACCAACATCCCGGGTGTCTTCGCCGCAGGGGACGTGCAGGATCACACGTACCGGCAGGCGGTGACGGCCGCCGGATCGGGCACGATGGCCGCGCTCGACGCACAGCGCTACCTGGAGGAGCAGCAGCACCTTCCGGAAGTCGCTACTACATCGGCGTAGCGCCTTCCGACCGCACCCGTCGCTAGGCTCGGCGAGCGGTGTCCGCGCGCTGGATCGATCTCCTCGACCCGAGCCCAGAGGAGGTGCTGGCGGCGCTCCCGGCGGGCGTCGACCCCGATGTCGTGGACACCCTCGTAGCACCACCGGGTGGCGAGCACACAAGGCCGTTGCTCGAAGGTCACGGGTCCTACGTCCTCGGCCTCTTCCTCGACGGGCAGCCACTCCCCGAGGGTCAGATCGTGTATCGGGAGGTCGACGTGGTTGCGACCCCCGAACTCGTCGTCACCATCCGCAAGACACCCGTAGCGGGGACGCCGTGGGATCCTCAACCGCTCGAGATCGCCTCGACGCGGGGCGCGGAGGCCGGCGAGCTGCTCTTTCGTCTCGTAGACGACGTCGCGGCCTCCTATCTGGACGTCGTCGTTGCGGTCGATGCCGAGATCGACGAGCTCGAGGATCACATCGACGACTGGCCGAGCGAAGCAGTGCGCAAGCGGGTCGGCGCCCTCCGCCACGACCTCCTGCATGCCCGCAGAACCGTCGGCGCAACGCGCGGAGCTGTCCGCCGGATCGTCGACAAGCGCCTCGACATCGGCGACGAGCGGCTCTTTCCTGAACCGGTCGAGCGCATGGTCGCGAACACCTATGAGACGCTCATCGACGCGGGAGAGGAGCTCGAGGTCGCGCGCGACCTCCTCTCGAGCGTCCGCGACTACCACCAGTCCGTGATCGCAGAGCGGCAGAACGACATCATCAAGACCTTGACGGTGATCGCCTCGCTGGTCTTCGTCCCGACGCTGATCGTCGGCTTCTACGGCCAGAACTTCGCGCCCGTCTTCGAGGAGGACTACTGGACGCTGACGTTCTCGACGGGCCTCATCCTCATGTCGACGCTCGTCCAGCTCGCTCTCTTCCGCTGGCGGCGCTGGATCTGAGCGCAAGCCGCGAGGACGGGCACAAGGGCTCGACCACGCACTCCTCGCACAGCGGTCGCCTCGCGTCGCAGACGCGCCGTCCGTGCCAGATGAAGAGGTGCGGGAATCGGGCCCAGTCCTGGCGCGGAACGACGCGTTGCAGATCCCTCTCGATCTTGACCGGGTTCTCCTGCCGAGTCAGCCCGAGGCGCTGCGAGAGCCGCCGCACGTGCGTGTCGACCACGATCCCCTGCGCGTGGCCGAGCTCGGCGGCGACGACGTTCGCGGTCTTGCGCGCGACACCGGGGAGCCGCATGAGCTCGTCGAGTCGCGACGGGACCTCCCCGTCGAACTCCTCGAGCAGGACGCGCATGGTGCCGCGGATCGACTTCGCCTTCTGGCGGAAGAACCCGGTGGCGTAGATGTCTCGCTCGAGCTCCTCCTGCGGCACCGCGAGGTAGTCCTCGGGCGTTCGGTACTTCTGAAACAGTGGTCCGGTGACGCGGTTGACGTTCGTGTCCGTCGTCTGCGCCGAGAGCATCACCGAGACGAGGAGCTCGAGCGGAGCGCGAAAGCGAAGCGCGATGGCCGCATCCGCATGCTCTTCCGCCAGCCCCTCGATGATGGGCCCGATGCGTTCACGCCGACGGCCGAGCCCCCGCCGTCTGGCCTCGCGGACATAGCTACGTGCCACGCAGACCCTCGAAGTACGCCGTGACCTCTTCGGGATCGGGAGGCTCGAGCAGGTAACCGACGAGCTGTTCCCGAACCGGTGCGTCGGCCGCTCGGATGGACGCGACTGCAGTCCCGACGTCGTAGATCGTCCGGCGAAACTCCACGTCTCGGTCGAGAATCGCCCAGAACGCGCCTTGACGCCCTTCGTACGGCATCCCCACGCTGCCGGCGTTGACCACACGCACTCCGTTCGAGAGCACACGGTCGAACTGCACATGGGTGTGCCCGCAGACGACCAGATCGGCCTCGACCTCGCCGAGGAGCTGGATGACGTCCTCGTCGGGCGTGATCCTGGTGAAGATCGGCTCGTCCTCGTTCGGAACGGCGTGACAGAACAGCGTCTTTCCCAGGCCGTCGATCTCGAGCTCGACCGTCAACGGCCAGGCCGAGACCTCGGCGCGCCGCTCCTCGCCAAGTCGCGCGGCACTCCACGCGCCGAGGCCCTCGTACTCGAGATTTCGTTCGACCACCAGCCTGTCCGCGTTCCCTCGCAGGAACCGGACTCGCGCGAGGCTCGTCAGCCGATCGAACACTTCGGCGGGAAACGGACCGGACACGATGTCGCCACCGCAGACGATCGTGTCGACACCCTCCTTCTCGACCTCCGAGAGCACCGCCTCGAGCGCCGGCAGGTTGCCGTGGATGTCGTTGAGCGCGGCGACCCTCACGGCGCGAGGCTATCTCGCGATCGCCTCCAGCGGCAGGCGCAGACCCGCGCAGACGACGTCGAGCGCGGGGCAGTCGGAGCACGCGAACTCGCTCGGGGTCGGCGTGAACCTCCCCGCGCGGATGCGCGAGATCGCGGCAGACAGCTCGGACTCGAGCTCCGGGAGATCGGAGACCGTGAACGTCGCCGAGACAACGTCGTCGGGGCGCTCGAGGAACTGGTACGCGACCTCGACCTGCTGCGCGCCGTCGCGAAGACAGGCAAGCGCGTAGACCAACCGCTGCAGCCGGTACTCCGCCTCGACGATCTCGTGCGGATCCGCCTCTTCGAGCGCGTTCGACTTGTAGTCGACCACGAGCGCCTTGTCGTTCTCGCGCCAGAGAACGTCGAGCCTGCCGTGCAGGAGCACGCCGTCATGCTCGAACGCGAACGGCCGCTCCGGTCGCGCGCCCGCGAGCGAGGTTAGACGGGTCGCGAGCTCGGATCGGCAGTACGCATCGACCAGGTCGGCGATGCGGTCGAGCTCCTCCTCGGTCGCGGTGGGATACCACGCGCGCACCGTTTCCTCGAGCTCGCCACGTTCCGGCGCCGCCGGCGCATCCAAAGGCACGTCCTCGAGCAGGCGGTGCACTGCGTCCCCGATCTCGGTTCCCGCGAGACCGCCGTCGCCGGGAGTCCCGACGTTCCGCGCGGCCACAGGAGGCAACCCGAGAACCCGTTCGGCGAAATACCGGTAAGAGCAGCGCTCGAAGAGCGCCAGCGCGCTGTAGGAGAGGCGGCGCACGTCGTGCAGAGGAGGCGCCGGGGCCGGTGTCAGCTCGGGGAGCTGGAGCCCGATCGGGGCAGAGCCGCTCGGGAGCTCCGTGAAGAGCTGGAGTTGGCCCACTTCGTCAGCCGCAGGCTCCGAAGGGGGTCTCGCTGAAGCCAGATCCCCTTCGGCTTCGGGATCGGCGGCGACGCCGCGATCGACGCGGAGCAGGAACCGAGCCTCGCCCCGCTCCAGCTCGACGGGATCGTCCCCGGCAGCGACAACGTTCTCGCGCGCTGCGAGCCGGTCGAGCACCCAGCCGATCGGCGTCTCGCGATCCTGAGCTCGCTCCGGGTCGATGGCGCCGGACACGATGAGTTGGTCGATCGCCCTGGTCATCGCCACGTAGTAGAGACGCAGCCGCTCTGCCTGCTCCTGCTCCTTCTCGGCCTCGCGCACCTGCTCGAAGTCGAAGACGGGCCTCCGCTCGCCGTGCGTCGGGTGAACCATGCGGAAGCCGAAGCGTCCGTCGGACAGGGCGACGATCTCGTCGCCCCCGCGAGGCCCTCCGACGTCACGCCCTGCGTCGGCGACGATCACGACCTTGAACTCGAGCCCCTTCGCGCCGTGAATCGTGAGCAGGCGCACGGCATCTGCGCCTTCTTCCTCCGCGACCGCCTCGAGCTCCTTCGCGCCGAGCGCATCCTGCTCGCGGACGAAGCGCACGAACCCAGGAAGATCCGCACCGCGAATCGACTCGTACTGCCGCGCCAGGCGGCCGAGCTTGCGCAGGTTGGCGAATCGTCGCGACCCGTCCCAGCGGGCGAGCACCGCGAGGTCGTAGTCGTGCTCGGCGAGAATCTGCTCGCACAGACGCTCTAGGCCCACACGCGCGGAGGCCGCCACGAGGCGGTCGTACCGTTGGAGAAACGCCCGCAGCAGGTTTCCGTCCTCGGCAGCGAGTCCCTCCGGCAAGCCCTTCTCGAGCGCAGTGAAGAGCGGGCGCCGAGTTGCGTTGCGCCGAAGCAGGACGAGCGTGTCGTTCGAGATCCCGACCAGCGGCGACGCGAGCACCGTGGCGAGCGCGACGTCGTCGTAGCGGTTGTGCAGCAACCGCAGGTACGCGAGGAGGTCGACCACCTGCTGCTGGCCGAAGTAGCCGCGGCCCGTAGCGCGATACGTGGGGAGCCCTTCGAGCCGAAGCGCCTCCTCGTACCGTTCTGCGTCCGTCCCGGCCGCGAAGAGGACGACGATCT
Source organism: uncultured Actinomycetes bacterium (assembly GCA_963789655.1). Classification (GTDB taxonomy): domain Bacteria; phylum Actinomycetota; class Thermoleophilia; order Gaiellales; family Gaiellaceae; genus GMQP-bins7. Next base: position 263,790 of record CAWBLH010000008.1, on the reverse strand, counting down.
CGCCGGGGGCTGCGGCGCCCGCGTCGACCAGCTCGCGCACGCGCGCCGCTATCGCTCTTGCCTCGCCGTGCCGCCAATGCTCGCCGGAGTCGCGGTAGCTCGACTTGTCCGTGACCATGAGCTCCACCGGGTGCCCGAACACCGGGTCCGCGAACTCGGCCGATGCGGCAAGCGGCTGGTACTCGTCACCGAAAGCTCCTGCGAAAAGGAAGTTGACCGCAGCGAGCACCTGTGGACGCGACCGGTAATTCGAGCGCAGCGTCAGAAGGTTGGCGGCCTGGGCGCGCCGCTCTCGGAAGACCTCGACATCGGCGTGGCGGAAGCCGTAGATCGACTGGAACTCGTCGCCAACGGTGAAGACCTCGGTCATCTCAGGATGCGCGACCAGATCGACGATCTCGCATTGGAGGCTGTTCGTGTCCTGGAACTCGTCGACCATGACGAGCCGGAAGCGAAGCCTGACGCCTTCCCGAACCTGGTCGTCGTCGCGCAACAGGTCCCGCGCGGCGAGCTGGAGGTCTTCGAAATCGACCGCCGACTCGCGGCGCTTGGCGGCCGCGTACTCGGCTGCGAACCCTTCGAGCAGCTCCTGGAGGAGATCGCGATCGTGAGATGCCAGCTCCTCCAGCGACGACCGCTCGACAGCCTTCCGCGCCAGCTCGTACGACGCTGCCCGGGAGCCCCGCGCCTGGAAGGCCGAGAGGTCGACGACGCGCGCAGGCGGCGCGGAATCGGTGACCACCCGCAGCGCTTCCGTCGCAGAGCCACGCTGGTTCGGAGTCGCGGCCATGTCGTCCGCCAGGCAGGTGGCCTCCGTACGAAAGGCGGCCATCGCCTCGTCGAGATCGGGACGCTCTCCGAGCTCGAGCACTAGCGGGCGGCCCGCAGAGCGCAGCGTCTCGTAGACACCGGTGAGCATGCGCCGCAATCCGTCTGCCCGATACGTCGCGAGCAGCCGCAACCGCTCTTCGTCGCCGCCCGCGCAGAACGCCTGCAAGGCTCGTTCGAACGCCTCTCCGCGCAGCACCGCCGCACCCGCGTCCTCGAGCTCCCGGAAGCGAGGGTCGAGGCCCACGGCGAAGGGGTGCGCTTTCAGGAGCCGGTTGCAGAACCCGTGGATGGTCGAGATCCAGGCACCGTCGAGCTCACGCGCGAGGTCCGGGCGCTCGCGCTCGACGAGCGCAGCTCGGATACGCGAACGCAGCTCGCCCGCCGCCTTGCGCGTGTAGGTGATGACGAGGATCGAGTCGACGTCGAGGCCTCGCTCGCAGACGGCGCGGACGTAGCGCTCGACCAGCACGGAGGTCTTCCCCGTGCCGGCCCCCGCGGAGACGAAGACCGTGCCGCTCGCTTCGACCGCGGCCCGCTGCTCATCGTTCAGGCGGGTTGACCGCTCGGCCACCGCGCTCATGATCTCGGCACCCGGCAAATCGGCCAGAGATCACACCACGACGGACAGCCGTCGCCCTTCGGATCGTGCAGGACGTCGCCGGCGCGGATCCGCTGCGCGTTCGCACCGGCGCGCTCACGCGCAGTCTCGACCTGCGCCCAGAACGTCTCCTCGTCGAGGTAGTCGTCCTTGGCGAACCCCGGGAGGTCCTCGCGCGCGGACTCACGGAGCATTCCGCGCCGCAGGCGCTTGCCGGAGAGCGCGCGGTAGAGACCGCCGAGCGGCTCGACTCCTACGAGATCACGGAGCGCGAGCACGTACAGCGGGATCTGCAAGCGCAGCTCACGATCGATGTCCCGCGCGGAGTGCGCGCCCTTGCCCGACTTGTAGTCCTGCACGATCCCGCGCGCGCTGTACGGATCGATGTCGATGCGGTCGATCTTCCCCGAGAGGCGGAGCCCGTCACCGAGGTCGAGCCCGCGCTGAAGCTCCGGCGCCGCCCGCTCCGACCCGAAGGCGACCTCCAGACGGCGCGGCACGAACGCCATCTCGGACTCGGCCTCGTCGCGGACGAATCCCTCCAGGTCGGCGATCAGCGTCTGCCGGAGCTCCGCTCGCTGGAGGTCCGTGAGGTCGAGCCGCACTCCGGTCTCGAGCGCATCGTCCAGGCAGGTTCGAACGAGCGCGAGCGCCGCCTCGAGGTTCTCGGGGGTCACGCGCTCCGAGTCGAGCTCGCGCGGCACCGCGGCGTAGAAGCGGTTCAGTGCCGTGTGCACGACCTGCCCCCTGAGCATCGGGTCGGGCTCTGCGTCGATCGTCTTCGGGTCGACCACCCGCTCCACGAGCCAGGCCGACGAGCAGTCGGCGAACCGCTCGAGCTCCGTGGCGGAGAACACGCTCCTGCTCGACATCGGCTCGAGAACGGCGGGGCTCGACAGCCTCGTCGGACGGTCGAATGCCTCCCTGGCGCGTTCGAGACGTCGCGACCAGCCGTTGGCAGCGGCGAGCGCGTCCACGTCCTCGGCGTCCTCGCCGGTCAAGCGGACGAGCGCCCGCAGGCGTTCGCGCTCGCTCGGCGCGGCATCGATCGGCCAGGTCAGGTTGGAAAGCGCACGGCGGCGCGTCACGCGCGAGACCGCGGCAGGTGTGAAGAGCGCCCGGACGTCGTCCCAGAACGGGCTCGGTTCTCGAGGAACTCCCTCGTCACTGGCAGCTTCGCGGACGAGAACGAGTCGCTGCGCCGCCCGCGTACAGGCCGTGTAGAAGAGATAGCGGTCGCGCGCGACGGCGTTCGGTCGTTCGAGGCGGCCTCCGAGCTCCCGCCGCAAGTCGTCGTCGAGAAGCGGCGACGGCCGGTCGCGGTGAGGGAAGTTCCCTTCCTCGAGCCCGAGCAGGAACACGACGTCGAAGAGCCGCGTGCGCACCCGGCTGTAGTCCAGGACCGCGACCCTGCCGGTCTCGGCCGCGCCGACCGGCCCGACGACGGTTCGCTCGAGCGAGCGCGATGAGATCCTCTGTCGAGATGCGTCCCTCGTCGAGCTTCGCGAACTCCGCGAGCTCGGCGAGGGTGCGCACCGTTGCGCGATACGCGCGCGCGTCGCCACGGGCGTCGTCTCCCACGGGTGGCGCTTCGAGTCCCCATGCGTTCCGGACCATGGTCTGGAGCAGCGCACGGGCGGCGACGATCGAGTCCGGCTCGGCGCGCAGCTCGACGAGCGCAGGGATGTGCGCTCCGCGGAGTTTCTCGCTCTCCTCCTCGACGCGTACGGGATCCACGATCGCCCGCCCGCGCAGGCGTCCTTCGACGAAGTCCACCGAACGACGCTCGAGACCGGAGAAGGGAGAGCGAAGAAAAGAGAAGAGCTCGTCGCGGCCGCCGCCGAGCCACCCGTAACGGAGCAGCGCGATGAAGGCATGGCCGAGGGCCGTCTCTCCGAGCCGGGCAGGATGTTCGAAGACGTACGGAACCCCGAGCCCACCCAGCACGGACTCGAAGGTCGCCCGCCAGCGATCTGCGGACTCGCAAACGACCGCAATACGCTCGAGCGGCGTACCGGCTCGGCTCAGCTCGAGGAGCTCCGCAGCGACGAGCTCGACGGTGCCGCGCGCGCCCGCCCCTTCCAGAAACTCGATGGAGCCCTCGAGCGGCAGCTCCACAGCCGGCCCGTCACCGAAGAGCCCGCGTTCGACGTGCGTCAGCGCGGCCGGCACCGGTCGGCGGGTCGCCGGCGGAAGCTCGGTCACCGCGCCGCCAGCGAGGCGGGCCAGGTCGCTCACCGTGTTCTCGAGCGCGGCGAACGCAACGCGTCCGGGCTCGTACGGGATCGACACGGTGACGTCCGTCCGTGCCGAAAGCGCCTCGATCAGCGCCCACTCGGCTGCGGTGAGATCCTCGAAGCCGTAAGCGAATACCGGCGTACGATCCCAGGCGTCGAGTTCGCTCTGTACCCGCTCGGCGGCGCGACGGCGGAGGCCGTCTCGATCCCACAGCCCGAGCGAGCCCAACTGCGCTCGATAGGCGCGCGCGAGGCTCCCGAGATCGCCTTCGACAGCCGCGGGATCGACAAGAGCCGATTCCAACTCTCCGAGTGCAGCGAGAAGCACCTCCGTGAACCCTCCCGACGCCGCAGAGTCATGGAGGGTCTCGAGCGACGACGCGGCAATCGCTCTCCGCGCTGCCAGCGTCCGCTGCGTCCCACTCGCGACGGGGAGCCTCTCTGGATCACCGAAGGCGACGTGCTCGAAGAGATCGTCGAAGGTGCCGATGCGGCCCGCAAGCAGCGCCGATCGGCGCGCGAGGAGATCTCGCTCGACGCGCTCGATGTCACCCCGGTTGGGGACGATCAGCCACGGATCGCGCTCGAGCACGTCGAGGTAGCGCTCGAGGAGCAAGGCAACCTTGCCGGCATGCGCCGGCCCGACGACGAGCGAAAGGCCCATTCGTCCATGGTAGTCCTGGCTTCCGACGCGATTTCGTACGCGTCTCGCGCTTGTGTGGAAAGAGCGAGAAACAGAGAGGAGTCTGGCTCCACGGGGTCTGGCTTAGAGCCTCTAACACAATGGGGCCTCGTCGGCGGTGCGTGATGGGTGGTGCGAGGCAAGGACGCAGGGAGGGCCAATATCGCATATTGGCCCGACTGAGGACGCCGCATCGCGCCGCCCAGCGCGTGCCGGCGACTCAGAGCTTCATTGTGTTAGAGGCTCTCAAGCCAGACCCCGCTCTCTTCCACTACCCCGCGACCGCCTTCGGCCTACGGCCGCGACGAGCTACCGCCTGTCCCGGCATGCCGCCGGCACAGTCGTCGCAGAGATCAGCCTGCTTCGAGCCGCGGCGCGCGTCCGTGAAGTTGATGCGCATCAGCGCACCCTTACCCTCCGCTACTTCCTTGGCGCACTTGTCACACACGAGCACGGTCTTTCTTGCCACGATTCCTCCTCGCGTCTCCGACTGCTTAGCGAGGACACTAGAAAATGCGCCGCGCAAATGCAAGCGCAAAGCGCGCGTCTCCTTTTTCGTCGTGATCCCCCACGGTAGGATCGCGGAGTGGACACGATTGTCGTTCTCGAAGGAGACCAGACCGGACAGGAGCTGCTCGAGGAGGCGCTCCGAGCACTTGCCCCGGACGTCATCGGAGAAACGCTCGAGTTCCCCCGCTTCGATCTGTCGATCGAGAATCGGCGAGCAACCGAGAACCAGGTGATCTACGAGTCCGCTGCGGCGATCAAGGAGCACGGCTACGGTCTGAAGGCAGCGACCATCACTCCCGAACGCGCTGGAGACGTCGGCTCCCCGAACCGCATCCTCCGAGAGGAGATCGGCGGCAAGGTCATCGTCCGCACCGGCCGCCGCATCCCGGGCGTCGTGCCGTTCGGCGGCGTGCATTCGCCGATCTCGGTCGTGCGCATGGCGGTCGGGGACGCGTACGGCGCGAAGGAGTGGCGCGAGGGCGAGGGCGACGACGAGGTCGCTCTGCGCACCGAGCGGATCGAGCGCAAGGTCTGCAGAGCGGTCGCGGAGTTCGCATTTCGCCAGGCTGATCGCATGGAGGCGAAGGTGTTCGGTGGCCCGAAGTACACGGTCAGCCCGGTGTACGAGGGGATGCTCAAAGAGGAGATGGACGCGGCGGCGGAGCGGCATCCAGATGTCCCGTACGAGCCTCAGCTGATCGACGCCACCTTCGCATTGCTCATCTCCTCGAGCGGCGCGCCCATGGTGATTCCTGCGCTGAATCGCGACGGCGACATCCTGTCCGACCTCGTGCTCCCGCTCTTCGGTTCGATCGCCGGTTCGGAGTCGATGCTCGTCGCGTTCGGCGACGACTACGTTCCGGACGCGCTGCTCGCGGAGGCGGCGCACGGCACCGCGCCGGCTCTCGAGGGGAAGGACATCGCGAATCCGATGGCGATGATCCTCGCCGCCGCGGCGCTGCTCTCGCACGCGGAGCAGGAGAAGCTCCAGACCGCGGGCAGGGCGATCCGCGAAGCCTGTCTCGAAGCCGTCGCGGAAGGGCTCCGCACCGCCGACCTCGGCGGGCACTCGGGGACGAAGGAGTTCACGGACGAAGTGATCCGCCGCACGAAGACGAAGCTCGACGTCTGGTCGAGCCTCTAGGTCAGTTTGCGTGCTGGGGTCAGGCTTCAGCCTGACCCCGGTCTTGGGTTGAGCGCGTCGACCCTCACACCGGGGTCGGGCTGAAGCCCGACCCCACAGCGTCACGCTCGTTACCGCGACGTACGCGTTGGTCCGTCCCTAGAGTCTCGTCGGTCATGCGAGTCGCGGTTCCGAGGGAGACGGCTCCCGGCGAGCGTCGTGTGGCGCTCGTTCCCGAGACGGTTTCCAAGCTCCGCGACGCGGGCTTCTCCATTCGAGTCGAGCGCGATGCGGGACGAGCGGCGGGATTCCTGGACGAGAGCTATCGAGAAGCGGGCGCCGATGTGGTCGAGGCGCGGTGCTCTGCTCGAATCGGCGGAAGGAGTCGTCCGCGTCGCAGCACCTGCTCCGGACGAGACAACCGCGCTCGAATCGGGCACGGTGCTCATCGGCTTCCTGCAGCCGCTCACCGACGACGCGGGGATCTCACGGCTGCGGGACCGCGGTGTCATCGCGTTCGCGATGGAGTCGGTTCCCCGCATCACGCGCGCGCAGCCGATGGACGCGCTCTCGTCGCAGGCGACCGTCGCGGGCTACAAGGCCGTGCTCCTCGCCGCCGACCGCGTACCGAAGCTCTTCCCGATGCTGATGACCGCAGCGGGGACGATCGCTCCTGTCCGAGCGCTCGTCATCGGCGCAGGGGTCGCGGGCCTGCAGGCGATCGCGACCGCGCGACGCCTGGGCGCCGTCGTCTCCGGCTTCGACGTGCGTCCCGCGGTACAGGAGCAGGTCGAGAGCCTGGGTGCCTCCTTCCTCGACCTCGGCGTTCGCGCGGAGGAGACGGCAGGCGGCTATGCGACGGAGCTCACCCCCGAGCAGCAGGAGCAGCAGCAGGCTGCGCTCGAAGAGCGGATTCCCGACTTCGACGTCGTGATCACGACCGCGGCGATCCCCGGACGGCCCGCGCCCAAGCTCATTCCGGCATCCGCCGTCGAGAGCATGCGGCCGGGATCGGTCATCGTCGACCTCGCGGCGGAGACGGGCGGTAACTGCGAGCTGACGGTTCCCGGCGAGGTCGTCGAGCACGGAGGAGTCTCCATCGTGGGAACGACGAATCTCCCCTCGCTGATGGCTTTCCACGCCAGCCAGCTCTACTCGCGCAACGTCGCCGCGCTCCTCCAGCACCTGGCGCCGAGCGGAGAGCTGGCGCTCGACTGGGAGGACGAGATAACCGCCGGCACCTGCGTGACCCGGCCAGAGGTGACCGCGTGACAGATCTTCCGCTCGTCATCGAGCTGACGATCCTCGTGCTGGCCGCCTTCCTCGGCTTCGAGGTCATCTCCAAGGTGCCGACGATGCTGCACACGCCGCTCATGTCGGGCGCCAACTTCATCCACGGGATCGTGATCGTCGGCGCCATTCTCGTCCTCGGAACCGCGGAGGACACGTTCACCAAGGTCGTCGGTTTCGCCGCACTGGTGCTGGCGACGGCGAACGTCGTCGGCGGCTGGTTCGTGACCGACCGGATGCTCGGGATGTTCAAGCGGCGACCCGAGCCGAAGCGCGAGAGACGGCGAATGATCTCGGATCCCGACGTCGTCGCGATCCTCTATCTCGTCACGATCGCCTGCTTCGTCGTCTCGCTGAAGTTCCTGTCGTCGCCGCGGCACGCGCGCAAAGGAAACTGGATCGGAGGAGCGGGCATGCTCGTCGCGATCGCGACGACGCTTCTGCTCGACGGCCTCGAGAACTGGGCGTTGATCGTTGCCGGGCTCGTGATCGGCAGCGTCGTCGGCGTCGTCGGCGCGCGCAACGTACGGATGACCGCGATGCCGCAGATGGTCGCGATCTTCAACGGCGTCGGGGGAGGCGCCGCCGCGCTGGTCGCGCTCTCCGAGTGGCACAACACGGCCGATCCGATTCGCGAGGAGACGGTCTCGATCGTCCTCTCCGCCCTGATCGGCTCCGTCTCCTTCGCCGGCTCGGTCGTCGCGTTCGCGAAGCTGCAGGAGCTCGTCAGCGGGCGACCGATCGTCTTCTCCGGTCAGAACGTCGTCAACATCGGCGTCCTGGGGGGAGCCGTCGCCCTCGGCGCCGCGGCGGTCGCCGGGCTCGAGGAGCAGTGGGTCCTCTACGCTGCTGATCGGGCTCGCGCTCGTCTTCGGCGTGATGTTCGTCCTTCCCATCGGCGGCGCGGACATGCCGGTCGTCATCTCGCTCTTGAACGCCTTCACCGGCCTGGCAGCGTCGGCGACGGGCTTCGTCCTCGACTCGACCGTGCTCATCGTGTCCGGGATGCTCGTCGGGGCTGCGGGGACGCTGCTGACGATGCTCATGGCGAAGGCGATGAACCGCTCGATCGCGAACGTCCTGTTCGGCGCGTTCGGGCAGGTACAGACGGGGACAGGAACGGCCCGAACCGACGACGGCCGCACGGTGCGGGCGACGTCACCGGAGGACGTGGCCGTGCAGCTCTCGTTCGCGCGCAAGGCGATCGTCGTCCCCGGGTACGGGATGGCCGTCGCACAGGCGCAGCACGACGTGCGACAGCTGGCCGACGTCCTGGAGGAGCGCGGAGTGGACGTGAAGTACGCGATCCACCCGGTCGCGGGGCGCATGCCCGGCCACATGAACGTGCTGCTCGCGGAGGCGAACGTCCCGTATACGCAGCTCCACGAGATGGACGAGATCAACCCCGACTTCCCGCAGACGGACGTCGTGCTCGTGATCGGCGCGAACGACGTCACGAACCCGGCTGCACGCAGCGATCCCGGGAGCCCGATCTACGGCATGCCGATCCTCGACGTGGACAAGGCGGCGAGCATCGTCGTCCTAAAACGCTCGATGAACCCCGGGTTCGCGGGAATCGACAACGAGCTCTACCTCGATCCCAAGACCACGATGCTGTTCGGGGACGCGAAGGACTCGGTCCTGAAGCTGATCTCGGCCGTCAAGACGTCGTAGGGGCGAGGCTTGCCTCGCCCTCGTTCCTAGTCACCACCAGCGGGCGGCGTGCTCCAGCTCGTGTGCGCGAGCCTCGCGTCGACGTCGATCGCACCCAGCAGTCTGGCGGGCTCGAACAGCTCGAGCAGCGGGTCGCGCTCTCCGAGGATCGCCCGCGCGACGAGTCTTCCGCACGCGAACCCGAGGACGTTGCCGTGGCCGGAGTAGCCGCCCGCCATCCAGACTCCGCCATGTTCGGGAACGCGGCCGACCGCGGGCAAGAAGTCGAGGATCATCCCGAAGATCCCGGCCCAGCGGTAGTCGACGCGCAGCGAGCGACCGACGAGCGAGGCGACGAAGTCCTCGAGCGCGCCTTGGACCGGCTGGGTCAGCACTTCGTCGGCAGTGAATTCGTCCTGGAGAGACACGTCTCGAAACCCGCCCGCGACGATGCGGCCTTCGGCGGACTGGTGCCAGTAGTCGAAGCCGTGACGGCCGTAGTGGGGAATCTCGAAGAACCGTTCCGCGATCGGCTCGGTCGCGATCACCTGCCCGCGCGTGGGGACGACCAGCCCCTCGAGCGAGCCCAGGAGCCCGCTCGGATAGCCGTCGGTCGCGACGACGACGGTCTCGGCCTCCGTCTGGTCGAGTGATTCGACACGGGTGTGCTCATGGATCTCGACTCCGGCCGCGGCTGCACGGGCGGCGATCCTGCGAACGAGACGTGCCGGCTGCAGCACGCCGTCCGGCGGATGGAAGATCGCAGCCGGATACCGGTCCGCGAGCGGGGCCGACAGCTCGTCGCGCCACTCCACCGCGAAGCCGTCAGCCTCGAGCGCGGCGTGTTCCTCCTCGAGCTCCGAACGTTCATCGATCGTCCTCGGCGATGCGAAGGCTCCCCGTCGGGCGAAACGCGTCGCCGGCAACGTCCGCGAGCTTCAGTAGCTCCTCCTCGGTCCAGCGCCAGAGCGACGCGGCTCGCTCGCGCCCGATCGAGTCCACCATCACGGGGTACGGAGCGGCGCCACCGCGTAGTGCAAAACCTCCGTTCCGACCACTCGCGCCGCCGGCGATCTCCCGCGCCTCGTACAAACGGACGCGCAGCCCGGCCTCTGCGAGAGCCAGCGCACAGGAGCAACCCGTGATGCCGCCGCCGACGACCGCGACGTCCGGAGTTCCGTCCAGTCGAGCGCCCGGGACGGGATCGTGCGCCTCGTCGAGCCAATATGACCGAGTAGACATCGGACGGCGATCCTAGATGCTTGGTCGGGAATTGACGTGCCGCCGGGGGCGGTCGCGACCAAGCCGGGCGACGCACTCACTCGTCGTGCAGGCTAGTAAGCCTGGACGGCGAGGGAGGGTGGCGAGCCGGCGCCTGTCGTGGCCGTCATCCGGCCCGCCGTGAATTCCCGACCAGCGTCTAGACCGAAGCGCGGTAGACGCCGTCTTCCAAGGCGACCCTCCTGCCCAGCTCGAGCTCGAGGAGGGCGGCGGAAGCGGCCGCCGGCTCCACACCCGAAGCGCGCACGAGCTCGTCCGCCGTCAGGGCTCCGTCGCGAAGGCGCTCCAGCAGCGCCCGGGCGGTGGTGCCGAGCGACTCCGTCGCCGGCTCTGCAGGGACAAGGCCGAACAGCTCAAGGACGTCGCCCGCGCACGTCACCGGCACCGCACCGAGCCGTATGAGCGCGTTCGTTCCCGCCGAAAGGCTGCTCGTGATCTCGCCGGGGACTGCGAGCACGTCGCGTCCCTCCTCCAATGCGAAGTCGGTCGTGATGAGCGCACCGCTCCGTTCTCGCGCCTCGACGACAACCGTCGCCTCGCACAGCCCGGCGATGATTCGGTTCCGAGCGGGAAACCGCCACGGCGCAGGTTCGACGCCGGGCTCGTACTCGGAGACGATCAAGCCGCGCTCACAGATCCGTCGCGCAAGCTCGGAATGAGCAGCGGGATAGTCGCGGTCGACTCCGCACCCGAGCACCGCGACCGTGATGCCGGCCTCGAGCGCGCCGCGGTGCGCGTCTCCGTCGATTCCCCGAGCCATTCCGCTGACCACGACCAAGCCGGCCGCAGCGAGCTCTCGCGCAAGCGAGCGTGCAACCGAACGGCCGTAAGCCGAGCACGCACGCGCGCCGACCACCGCCACGGCAGGTCGAGAGAGGACCTCGTCGCTCGCTGCTCCGCGGACGAAGAGCGACGGCGGCGGGTCGTGGATCGCAGCAAGGAGACTCGGGTAGGCGGCGTCGCGACGGCGGAGGCGGCGGATGTCCGTCATGCCGGCATCCGGTACGAGAGCGCCTCCGCAACATGCGCCGGTTCGACCTCGTCCGCTCCCGCGAGAGCAGCGACCGTACGTGCCACTCGCGCCACGCGCACTCGTCCGCGCCCGGAGAGCGGCAGTCGGTCGACCGCGCTCGACAGGAGCTCCGATGCGGCTTCCGTGCGGCGCGGAAGTGCGGCTTTCAACCGTTCCCGAGCGCTCTCGACGCGGTCTCGAACGCGAGCCGACTCCTCACCCGGCGGAGCGGCGAGCTCGGTCGCACGCGGGCGCGGCATCGCCACTGCCAGGTCGAAGCGGTCGAGCAGCGCCCGCGAGAGCTTCTCCCGGTAGGCGGCAAGCCGCTGGGGCGTACACGCGCACTCGACCGCGGGATCCCCACGCGCGCCGCACGGGCACATGTTCATCGTCCCGACGAGCTGGAAGCGCGCCGGGAAGAGCGCATGCCCGCCGACGCGCGCTATCGCGACGACGCCGTCCTCCAGCGGCTGACGCAGCGCCTCGAGGACCGAACGGGGAAATTCCGGCAGCTCATCGAGCAGCAGGACCCCTCGATGCGCGAGCGAGACCTCACCAGGACGTGGGCCAGGGCCGCCTCCGACAACGGCGGGCGCCGACGCGCCGTGGTGCGGCGCCCGAAAGGGAGGAACGACGATGAGCGGCCGTTCGGGCGGGAGGAGCCCGCAGACCGAGTGGATCCTCGTCACCTCGAGGGCCTCCTGCCGTTCGAGCGGAGGCAGGATGCCGGGAAGCCGCCGGGCGAGCATCGTCTTGCCCGTCCCCGGAGGGCCCATCAGCAGGAGGTTGTGGCCTCCCGCGGCAGCAACCTCGAGGGCACGGCGAGCACGCTCCTGCCCACGCACGTCCGCGAGGTCCGGAACCGGAGCCGGGTCGAGCGCGTCCCCGACCAGTGGCTCGAACTCGGGGGCATCGATCTCACCGCGAAGGTAGGCGACGACCTCTGCAAGATGGCGCACGGCGACGGGCTCGACCCCTGCGAGGGCCACCTCGGGAGCTGACTCGGCAGCACAGAGAACTCGCTCGAGCCCAGCTCGCCGTGCTCCCTCTGCCACCGCGAGCGCCCCTGCGACCGGGCGCACTCGACCGTCGAGCGCGAGCTCGCCCACCGCCGCATAGCCCGCGAGCCGCTCAGAGCGGAAGTTGGCGCGTCGCCGCGAGGACAGCCAGCGAGATCGGAAGATCGAAGCCGGATCCCTCCTTGCGGAGTGCCGCAGGCGCGAGATTGACCGTGATCCGGCGTTGTCCGGGCCATTCGAGCGCCGCGGAGACGACCCCACTGCGAACACGGTGCTTCGCTTCCTGGCATGCGCGGTCGGCGAGCCCGACGATGGCGAACCCCGGTAAGCCCGTCTGCACGTGAGCCTCGACCTCGACCTTCCGCGGCTCGAGCCCGACGAGAGCGTGGGTGACCGCGCGTGCGAGCACCCGAGACACGATGGGCACGAAGGCGTGACCGGTGGGCCACGCCTTCGTGCCGGCTATGTGTCAGCTATCCGGTGAAGCAGAGGACGTGCACGGTGAAGTTGCTCGACTCACCGGTGTCGTTGGTACCCACGGCCACGAAGCCGTTGACCTGATTCTGCGGGTTCGAGAGCGGCTCGAGCTCCTGGGTCACGAGCCGGAGGTTCGCGCCGTCGTCGCCCCACGAGGTGCCCGCGGAAACGGCGCGCTCGTTGGCTTCGCACCGGCGCTCCACGCGCCCGGAGGTAAAGACGCCGTTGTTCGCAACCGCGTCCACGACGCTGACCGAGTTGGTTCGAACCGTGATGGCGCCGATGACGCCTGCAGGCCCTGCAGCGCCAGCGGGACCGGCAGGCCCCGCGGGTCCCTGCGGACCCGTCGGCCCAGCGGGGAGCTGCCCCGCCGCGAAGTCTGCGCGGAGAAGCGAACGGTTCCGCACCTTCGCCGAGGTCACCGCGTTCGAGCGGATCTTCGGATTCGTGACCGCGCCGAACTGCAGCTGATTCGGCCCCACGCTGTTTCTCGCGAGCTGACTCACCGCCGCGACACTCGTACCTCCGAGCGCGACCAGCAGTGCGATGCACGCGACCACCATTGCCGGCGATGGACGCCGGTTCCAGAGCTTTCGCATTGTGTTGCCCCCTTTCAGGGTCTCTTGCGGGCCAGGCTACCCAGGCACTCGGCCGACCCTGCACAGGACCCGGAAGTCCTTACCCTTCCCTTACGCCGCCCTCAAGCAGCGGCGCTGGTGGCAATCAGCACGGACTCGAAGTACTCCCCCGAACGGCGCCCAGTACGCCGATTGACGTGTCGTTCGAGGCGATCCTCGAGCCGAAGGCCGCTCCGTTCGAGGATGTCCGGGTACAGGTCGCGGCGATCGTTCACGACGATGACGACGGGCGCACCGGGCGTCAGGATGTCCTTGCTCCGGCTCAGGATCTCGGCGATACCTGCGCTGTATTCCTCGATCGCAGCCCTGCTGGTTCCCCGCGCGGCCGCCCCGAGCTCTCGCTCACGACGATCGTCCAGCCCGAGGAGCTCGTAGGCGTAGCGATGCTGCTCGTGGTAGTCGATGAGGCCGGGGTACGGCGGTGACGTGACGATGCCGTCGAACTCACCGTTGAACTCGATGTTCCTCGCATCGCCGTGCAGGATCTCCACCGCGCGCCCGCGCGTTCGCACCGCTGGAAGGACTTCAGCCGCTCGAGCGTGTCGACGAGGTAGCGGCCGAGGAACTTGTCGGCCTCCTCGACCGGGCGGCAGGTCCGCCGGTGCTTGTGGCACCAGTACGACCCCCGCTGGGGCTCGCGCGGGAACTCGAGGTCGAAATGCGTCGTGAGCCGCGCTGACCGTGCCGCCCGCGCGAGCACGACCCGCAGCACGTCGGCGTGCTCGTACTCGTCGACCAGCCCACGGAAGTGCAAGAGCTCGGCCGCGGCCCGAGCCGAATACCACTCGGCGAGATAGCCGCGCGGCCGACGGCGCGAGCGCCCCCGCCGCGAGCCCGCTTCGCGGAGCTCCTTCTCGAGGCCAAACACGTCGTAGCGATCGGTCTTCACCCGCATCAGCAGGCAGTTGAAAGCAGCGACGTCGACTCCGACTGCGTCGTAGCCCGACTCGAGCGACTGAACGAGCGTCGTACCCGACCCGGCGAACGGATCGAGCACCCGCCCTCCGGCGCGCACGTAGCGCTCGAGCAGGGCCTGGACGAGCTGCGGGACGAACTTTCCGAGGTACGGGTGCAGACGGTGGACGTGCTTCGTGCGCTCCCGCTCCGGGAGCTCCGACTCCGACCACGAGAGGTGGAGGTCTGTCACCGATCTCCGCGTAGAGCGCGGTTTGGGTGGGAGCCATGTCTCGTGATTCGGACCCCGCGGCCGTGGTCCTTCCGAGAAGGGGTCTTACACCAGCGGCACGCGTTCGAGCCGTCGCCCCTGAACCCCGACCGCCTCGAGCGCGACCTCCAGCCCCGCGAGCTCGGGGTGCGCGGCAAGCCAGGCGCGCGTTGCGCGACGAACGCGTCGCGCCTTCTCCTCGTCGACCATCTCCAACGGATGCCCGAACCCCTCGCCACTCTTTTCCTTCACTTCGACAACGAGCACCCGTCCCCCGCGACGCAGAACGAGGTCGAGCTCGTAGCCGCCCGCTCGCGCGTTGGCGTCGAGCAAGCGATAGCCGCGGAGCCGGTAGTGGCGTAGGGCGCGGCGCTCGCCGCGATTCACGCCGCTTCGTAGCAGCGAGCCTGGAACGAGCGGCGGTGCACCGCTGACGGGCCGAACGCACGAACCGCCGCCGAATGCCCTGGCGTGATGTAACCGACGTGCGAGACGAAGCCGTATCGCGGGTACAGGGCGTCGAGCCGGCGCATGACGCGGTCCCGCACGACCTTCGCGACGATCGAGGCGGCGGCGATGGCGGCGCTCTTGCAGTCTCCGTCGACGATCGCGCGATGTGGAGGCGCCGCCGGCCCGAGACGGAACCCGTCGACGAGGCAGGCCTCTGCCGGAGGATGCAGGTCGCCGAGAACCGCGCGCAACGCCCACAGATTCGAGCGATGAAGCCCCGATCGGTCGATCTCCCGCGCCGACACGACACGGACGCTGATCTGTGCCGCGCAGCCGACGACCGCGTGGAAGAGCGACTCACGCTCGTCGTGCGGAACCTGTTTCGAGTCGTTCAGTCCGCGCAGCGGTCGAACGCGATGTCCACGAAGGCACTCGTAGTCGAGCAGCACTCCTGCTACGACAAGTGGACCTGCGAGCGAGCCGCGCCCCGCTTCGTCAGCGCCCGCGACGTACCGGACACCGAGCCGCCGGTCGTGAGTGAGAAGCCGCTGGCCGCTCGAGCGAGCCACCGGCCGAGGATAGCCCCTAGCCCTGCCGGAGCTCGCGGACGCGCGCCTTCTTTCCCACTCTCTTGCGCAAGTAGTAGAGCTTGGCGCGCCGCACGTCGCCGACCGACACCAGCTCGAGCTTGTCGATCTTCGGCGAGTGCAGTGGGAACGTCCGCTCGACCCCCACGCCGAACGACTGCTTGCGGACCGTGAACGTCTCGCGGAAGCCCGATCCCTGGCGCTTGATGCAGATCCCCTCGAAGACCTGGATCCGCTGGCGGTTCCCCTCGATGACCTTGAAGTGGACACGCAAGGTGTCCCCCGCCTTGAAGCGAGGCAGGTCCGTGCGCAGATTGCGCTGCTCGAGGCTCTCGATCGTCGCGTTCATCGTGAGGAGCGGCCTTCGGCCGGCCAGAGATGGTAGCGAAAGCAGCTCCCACGTCGACAACCAATCGACTTCACACCCCGGCGAGAGCGGAGCTTCGGGCACCCCATGAAGGGGTCTGCTTTGGCGCGACCGGGATCCGCGCTAGCGGATTCCGGTCTTGCGCACAACTCAGCGGAACGAAATCCTGTTAGGCGGCCAGTAGGTCATGAAGACGGGGCCGATCAAGTTCCCTTCTGGCACGAACCCCCACACCCGCGAGTCGCACGACTGCGCGCGGTTGTCGCCCATTACGAAGTAGTGGTCGAGCGGGACGCGGAACCGCTCCTCGGGGCCGATGTCCCGGCGATCCTGCTCGATGTAGGGCTCCTCGAGCCGTTGCCCGTCGATGTAGACGAACGCCGCTCCGCGCCGGAGGCGGATCCCGACCGTCTCGCCCGGGAGGCCGACGATTCGCTTCACGAACGTCCCTCCTGCACCGCACTTGGCCTTCGCCTGGGAAGGCGTCTCGAAGACGACGACGTCGCCTCGCTCGGGATCCTTGAAGCGATAGATGAAGCGATTCGCGAGCACGCGGTCCGAGAAGCGGGCCTCACACCCGGCGGCAGGTCGGGCGCAGTGCAGCGTGGACTCCATCGACGACGACGGAATCCGGTACGGGTTCACCACCCAGGCTTTGATCGCGAGCACGATCGCGATGGCGCCCACGATCGTGACGATCCAGTCGACAGCGATGCGAAGCCGTCGCGGAAGGCCTCCGGTGACGCGATCGAGGGGGTGGTGGAACTCGTGCTTCGGGGATTCCTCGGGGGTGGGCCACGAGAACGGAGGCGCGGGGGGAGGGATCTCGCGCTGGTGCTCGGAGCCGTCGGTCGAGAACGAGCCGACGCCCTCGGCGCCGTCTCTCTCCGGCTCCGGCGGTGTCTCGACCGCCCAGCGGTCTCGAGGCTCCGTCACGTGACGCTCCGAACGTGCTCCTGGCGCCACGCCGCGATCCGCCCGTGGTCGCCGGAGAGCAGGATCTCCGGAACGTGCCAGCCCTGAAAGTCGGCCGGCCGCGTGTAGTGCGGGTACTCGAGGCCTCCATCGAGGGCTGCCGAGAAGCTCTCCACTTCGCCCGATCCTTCGGTGAGGGCGCCGGGAAGCCTGCGCACGACCGCGTCGACGACCACCTGGGCCGGGATCTCACCGCCCGAAAGCACGTACGGGCCGATCGAGACCGCGTCGGTGCAGAGATGGTCGAGAATGCGCTGATCGAAGCCTTCGAACCGTGCGGAGAGCAGCGTAAACGCGGGCTCCGAGGCCAACTCCTCGACGAGCTCCTGGTCGAGCGACCGCCCGGCCGGTGTGAGCGCAACCACGCGATGCTGGGGGACGCCGCCGTACACCGCCTCGAACGCCGCCGAGACGACATCGACGCGTAGCACCATTCCCGGTCCGCCGCCGTAAGGCTCGTCGTCGACCTGACCGGCGCTGAGCGGGGTCGTGTCACGGTAGTTGAAGACGTTCAACTCGAGCTCTTTCCCGAGGACACCGGCCACGGGCCGACGCTCCTTCAACCACTCGAAAGCGCCCGGGATCAGGGTGAAGACGTCGATGCGCACGGCGGTCCGAGGTTACCCGTGTTCCGTGAAACCAGGAGCTACGACGACTCGCCGTTGCCTCAGGTCAACATCGCGAACGCAGTCCTCCACCAACGGAAGCAGAAGACCGGTCTCGAGCTCGAGGACGTCGTTCGCGACGCCGGGGAGCACGTCCTTCACGAGACCCAGGACCTCCCCGGCCGCGTCCACGACCTCCAGCCCCACGAGGTCGGTCACGTAATACGACCCTGTCTCGGGCGGCGGCAACTCCGCCCGCCGAACGGCGAGCTCGGCACCTCGCCGGACAGAGCGATCGAGCTTGATCGCCGGCCGACCCCCGCCGACTCGTCGCGAGAGCACGACGACCGCGGGCTCCTCGTCTACCAACAGCCTGGAGCCCACCTCGAAGCGGCGTGCATCCTCGCTCGCGTCCTCGACGACGAAGGCGCCGTCGAGGCCGTGCGGCCGCCCCACGCGCCCCACTCGAACGAGCGGGTCGTCAGCCGGCAATCTCGAGCACGTACCGCTCTTCGGCCCTCGCGCCTGCCGCGCGAACGATGCTGCGGAGAGCGCGTGCCATGCGCCCCTGTCTCCCGATCACCTTGCCGACGTCGTCAGGAGCGACGTGGAGACGAAACACGATCGCGTCCTCGCGCTCCTCGGTCTCGACGCGGACGGCGTCCGGCTCGTCGACGAGCCGTCGTGCGACCCACTCGAGGAGCTCCGCCATCTAGCGCTCGATCCCAGCGGCCTTGATCAGCTTCGACACTGGCCCCGAGGGCTGAGCGCCCTTGTCGAGCCACTCCTTGATCTTCGCCTCGTCGAGGTCGATCGTCGAAGGGTCCGTCTGCGGGTTGTAGCGCCCGATGATCTCGATGAAACGGCCGTCCCGCGGCGAGCGCGAGTCGGCCACGACGACGCGGTAGATCGGGTTCTTCTTCGACCCGACGCGCGTCAACCTGATGCGTGCAGCCATCTATCTCCTTGGAAGCGGTACGTGTGGACGAGGGATTGTGCCGGTTTCAGCGCCCGCCCGGAGGCGGCACAGCGTGGGGGAACCCATGGTTCCCCCACGAGCCCCCTCCTTTTGTGCAACGCACTCGGAACGTTGCATCAGGCCTCCCGGCCGGCCAAGCCGGCCTCCGGCTCGCCCGCGACGTGTATCGAGCGTATTCGGCCTCCTACCTTCAATCAGCGACCGCCGGGTGGCGGCATCCCCGGAAGCGCGGGCATTTTCCCCTTCCCCATCTGCTTCATCATCTTCGCCATCTGCTTGCGGGCAGCCATGAGCTTGTTCACCTCGTCGAGGGACGTCCCGCTCCCCGCCGCGATGCGCCGCCTGCGCTGCGTCGAGATCACGTGCGGCACGGCCCGCTCGTGCGGTGTCATCGAGAGCACGATCGCCTCGACGCGAGCGAGCTGCTTCTCGTCCACGTCGAGACCCTGGAGCTGCTTGCCGAGCCCGGGGACGAGCTTCAGCACCCCTTGGAGCGGCCCCATCTTCCGCAGCATCCGGTAGCTCGCGAGGAAGTCGTCGAACGTGAACTCGCCCGCGCGCATCCGGCGCTCCATCTCCTCCTGCTCATCGAGCTCGACCGCGGCCTCTGCCTTCTCGATCAGCGTGAGCACGTCGCCCATCCCGAGGATCCGCGACGCCATGCGATCGGGGTGGAAGTACTCGAGCTGGTCGAGCTTCTCCCCGACGGACGCGAGCTTCACCGGCCGGCCCGTGACAGCTTTGACCGAGAGCGCGGCGCCGCCGCGGGCGTCGCCGTCGAGCTTGGTCAGCACGACCCCGTCGAACGCGATCCGCTCCTGGAACGCGAGCGCGACGTTGACGGCCTCCTGCCCGGTCATCGCGTCCAGCACGAGCAGGACGTTCGTTGGCTTCGTCTCGTCCCGGACCCGCTGGAGCTCGTCCATCAGCGCCTCGTCGATGGACAACCGCCCAGCGGTGTCGAGGATCACGACGTCGAGGCCGTCACGGCGGGCTGCGTCGAGACCGTTGCGGGCGGCGGCGACGGCGTCCTGGGTGTCGAGCCGGTAGACCGGGATCTGGATCTGCCGGCCGAGCTGCTCGAGCTGGTCGATCGCGGCCGGTCGCTGCAGGTCGCAGGCGACGAGCGCCGCGCGCTTGCCGTCCTTCCGCAGCAGCAGCGCGAGCTTTGCAGCCGCGGTCGTCTTCCCCGACCCCTGGAGGCCGGCGAGCAGGATCACGGTCGGCGCGCGCGCCGAACGCGAGCCTCGAGTCGCCGGAGCCCATCAGCGCGGTCAGCTCCTCGTGCACGATCTTCACGACCTGCTGTCCCGGCGAGAGGCTCTTCAGGACGTCCTGGCCGAGCGCGCGCTCCTTGACCGCCGCCGTGAAGTCCTTGGCCACCTCGAAGTTGACGTCGGCCTCGAGCAGCGCGAGACGGACCTCGCGCATCGCCTTGGAGACGGATTCCTCGTCGAGGCGGCCACCTCGGCCGAGGCCGCTGAGCGACGCCTGGAGCTTGTCGGAAAGCGTGTCGAACACGGTCGCCGCAGTGTAGAGAGAGCCTGGTCGCGCATAGGCAAGGCTCGTACACTCGTCGCATGGCCGAACGTGACGATGCACGCAAGCGGCTGCCGAGCGGGACCGTCACCTTGCTTTTCGCCGACATCGAGGGGTCGACTCGGCTCATGCACGCACTCGGCGACCGGTTTGCGGCCGTGCGCGCCCGCCTCCGAGAGCTAGTCCGCGCTGCAGCCCTCGAGCACGGCGGCCATGAGGTCGACTGGGCGGGTGACGGTGTCTTTCTGGCGTTCTCACGCGCAAGCGCCGCGGTCGCCGCCGCCGCAGAGATCCAAGCGGGGCTCGCTCGCGAAGAGTGGCCGCCCGAAGGCGCCCTTCGAGTTCGGACGGGGATCCACACCGGCGAGCCCGACCTCGGCGAGGAGGGCTACGTCGGCATGGACGTGGTCATCGCGTCTCGAATCTGCGCTGCCGGCCACGGAGGTCAGATCATCGTCTCGCAGGCCACGCGCGACGTCGTCGGCAGCGAGCCGCTCCCGGGCGCGTCGTTTCGCCCCCTCGGGAGTCATCGGCTGAAGAGATGTCCCCAACCCCGAGCAGCTCTTCCAGCTGACGGGGCCGGAGATCTCCAGCTCGTTTCCGCCGCTGCGAACGCTGGGCGGTGCGACACTTCCCGCGTTGCACCATCGGCTGGTGGGCAGGGCCTCCGACCTGCTCGCGATCCATGCCTTGCTCGCGCGTCCGGAGATCCGCCTCGTCACTGTCACCGGGCCAGGAGGCGCGGGCAAGAGCAGGCTTGTCCTCGAGGTCGCCGGCGGGGCGGCCGTCGAACGTCCCGTCCATCTCGTCGGCCTGGCTCCGATTGCCGACCCGGAGCTCGTTCCCGCCGCGATCGCCCGAACCCTCGGCGTGCGCGAGTCCGCCGACAACCCCCTCGTCGAATCGGTCGGGGACGCGCTCGCGGGGACCGGAGCGCTGCTGGTCCTCGACAACCTCGAGCACCTCCTGGACGCCGCACGAGACATCGCTCGAATCCTGAACCGCGCACCCGACGTCACGCTCCTCGTCACGAGCCGCGTCCCGCTGCGCCTCACGGGAGAGCACGTGGTTCGACTCGAGCCACTTCCCGTCGACGCCGCGTCGGAGTTCTTCGCCGAGGTCGCCGCAGCGCGCGGCGTCGTCCTGCGGGACGACGCGATCGATTCGGTGAGACGAGATCTGCCGCAGGCTCGACGGGCTCCCCCTCGCCATCGAGCTCGTCGCCGCTCGCCTGGTCGTCCTCCCGCCGGCGCAGGTGCTGGAAGCGCTGGACGACGGATTGACGCTCGAGATGGAGGGTCCGATCGACCTTCCCGAGCGACAGCGCACGCTTCGCGCGACGATCGAATGGAGCTACGGTCTCCTCACCGAGCGGCAGCGCGCGCTCCACGAGGCGCTCGCCGTGTTCGCGGGCGGGTGTGCTCTCACTGACGCCCGAGCGGTCGCGGGCAACCAGGAGCACTTCCTCGCCGACCTCGAGTCGCTCGTCGCGTGGAGCCTGCTGCGTAGCGACGTGGCGGACGGCGAAGTCCGCATCTCGATGCTCGAGACGGTTCGCGAGCACGCCGTCACGCAGCTCGACTCCGAGGGCAGGCTGGACGAGCTGCGCTCGCCGGCACGCCGAGCGCTTCCTGGAGCTCGCGTCGTCGGCCGAGACCGAGCTCGCAGGGCCGGCGCATGCGGCGTGGCTGGAGCGACTCGAGAAGGAGCTCGACAACATTCGCGCCGTGCTCGATTGGCTCCTCGTCTTCGGGCCGCGCAGCGGACGCGCTGCGGACGATCTCGAGCCTGGAGCGCTTCTGGCGCGCGCACGGCCACGTGAGCGAGGCTCGACGCTGGCTGTCGCTCGCGCTCGCTCTCGGCGACGGACGTCCCGCCGGACGTGAAGGCCGATGCGCTGTGGACCGCTGCGCAACAGGCGACAGCGCAGAGCGACTGGGAGTCCGCGGAGCCGCTGCTCGAGGAAGCGCGGGCGCTCTTCCGGGTGCGCGGGCGCGGGCGCGAAGAGGTGTCTGCGCTCGCGAATCTCAGCTTCGTCGCTCTCAGGCGCGACGATCCCGACCGTGCCCTGGCGCTCGCGGAGTCGGCGCTCGAGAGTCGCACGAGAGCTCGGAAATCCGCGGGCGACCTCGGCGGCGCTGATGGCTCTCGGTGACGTCTCGTCCGCGCAGGGCGACCACGACACCGCCCTCGCGCGCTACGAGGAAGTCGGTCGAGCTGCGGAGAGCGCTCGGCGATCCGCTGCTCGTCGCCGACGCGACTTACAACCTCGGAATCGCGGCGCTGCAGGGAGGCGACAAGGCGAGCGCTCGACGGGCTTTCGAAGACGCGCTCGGGCTCGCACGAGAGCTCCACGAGCGCCCACACGTCGCGGCTGCGCAGTTCATGCTCGCGCAACTCGATGTGCTCGCCGGAGATGCACACGCGGCCGAACGCATTCGCGAGAGCCTCGACTTCTACACCGAAGTGGACGACCACCGCTCTCGCGCACGCTGCTTGCTCGTTCTCGCCGGCGCCGCTGCGGCTGCAGGCTCCTTCGAGAACGCGGCTCGTCTCGTCGGAGCTGCGGAGGCGCTGCGAGGCGAGGAAGCGCTAGACGCATTCGAGCTGCCGGTTCTCGAGCGCTACCTTCCGGTGCTCGAGCGTGAGCTCGGGGATCGCAGGCTCTCAGAGCTGAAGGCGGATGGCGCTCGCTACCGCCAGCCCGCCGAGGCCCGCGCGATTGTCTCGTCGGGCATCGAGTAGTAGGGTAGCCGCGAGTCAGCGGCAGGAAGGGAGCGGGAAATGAGCGACTTGGCTCAGAGCGACGGACCACCGTTCGTGGGCGAATCGCCCGAGGAGGGCGTCCGCGACGAACCGCCGAGCCTCAAGAAGGCCTTGGAGCGGGCGGCCGAGAAGGCCTCAAAGGCGGGATACGCGGGAACGACGTTCCAGGTCCAGGTGGAGCTGGTTCCCGCAGAGCACAACCAGTGGGTAAAGACGTATCGAGTGATCGCTTCGGACGGGACTGACTAGCGGTCGACTACCGCTCATTCATCGCCTTGAACCCGCCGAGCTCGGCGACGGTCACGTCGGCGACGATCCCGCCCAGGCCGAGCACGGCGAGGAGGCGGCTGCGCGTGAGGATTCCGAGCAGGAGGACGGCGCTCCCGGCGAGGCCGACCGGACCGAGCGCAATCTTCAGGTCTCGGCTCTCGTTCCACCAGCCGATCGTAACGCTGGCGCGGCCAGAGGGCCGCGCCAGCGAGCGAATCAGACGGCCCAGCTCGCTACCGAGGCAGGGACGGACATCATGCCGATCCGGTCGATCATGTCCGGGTCGGCCGCGTAGAGGTTCTGCAGCGGCACCAGCTCGATCGAAGGCTCTCCCACGAACTGGAGCTCCCTGGCGACCGGCAAGAAGCGGTTCTCGAAAAACCCGCGGAAGGCTTGCTCGGTTTGCCAGACGTCACACACCTCGAGGCCCTCCTCGGTCAGGGCCGCCACGTGGAGCACACCGCCTGCAGCAGGATTCGAGTCGAGCTCGAGCCTCGACATGACGGTGTCGTACTGCTCGGATGTAACCCCCGACCAGCGCATGAACATCGCGACAGCCATCCCAGTCCTCCTTCCCCGGTCGCGTTCAGGGATGCAACCACAGCGTACGCGCGAGTGCGGTCAGAAGCAACGCTCAACCAAAGAGCGCGCGCGCGTAGTCCGCCGCGTCGAACGGGCGCAGGTCGTCGACTCCCTCGCCGACACCGACGAGCTTCACGGGAAGCCCGAGCTCGACCGCGATCGCGATCGCCACTCCCCCGCGTGCGCTTCCGTCGAGCTTCGTGAGCGCGATCCCGGTCACGCCCACCGATTCCCCGAACAGCCGGGCCTGCTGAAGCCCGTTCTGGCCGGTCGTGGCGTCGATCACCAGGAGGGTCTCGTGCGGCGCGCCCTCGATGCGACCCGCGATCACGCGGTTCAGCTTCTCGAGCTCGGACATCAGGTTGGACTGCGTGTGCAGGCGCCCGGCAGTGTCGACGATGACGACGTCGTGGCCGCGAGCACGGGCGGCCTCAACCGCGTCGTACGCGACGGCGGCCGGATCGGCGCCGCGTGGGGAGCCGACGAAGTCCGCTCCCGCTCGCTCGGCCCAGATCTCTAGCTGCTCCTCGGCCGCTGCGCGAAACGTGTCCGCCGCCCCGACGAGAACCGAGCGGTCGTGCTCACGCAGCTTCTGGGCGAGCTTTCCGATCGTCGTCGTCTTGCCGGTCCCGTTGACCCCGACGACGAGGACGACGCTCGGGCTGCCGTCGAGCCCGAGCGTCGGCGGCTCGCCGAAGAGCTCCGTCGACCTCCTCCGTGAGCGCGTCCTCGAGCTGCCCGACCTCCCCGCGCGCCTCCAGTCGACGTACGAGCTCGGCGGTGGCGGGAACGCCGACATCGCTTCGGATCAGCGCCTCCTCGAGCCGCTCCCACGCCTCGCTGTCGGACGGATCGAACGCCGCGGAGGCGATCTCGGCGGTGAGCGCGCGGCGGCTCTTCGCGAGCGACTCGCGCATGCGCGCGAAGACACCGGTGCGTTCAGGCTCGTCCGCTGCGGTCGGCTCGTCGCCGAGCAGCTCTGCCCAGGTCCGGCTCATGCGCGCGAGCCTAGTGCTTGCCGCACGCGGCAGCTGTTGACGCAGGTCTGGCTGAAGCCAGACCCCGGACATGGCGCTGGCTTCTCACGCGGCCGCGTGCTCGCGCTGCGGCAGCCGGCGCGACACGACCTGCGAAACGCCATCCGGTCCCATCGTGACGCCGTAGAGAACGTCGGCCGCTTCCATCGTCCGCTTCTGGTGTGTCACGACGACGAACTGCGCGCGGTCGGAATAGCGCCGAAGCAACTCGACGAAACGCGCGATGTTGGTGTCGTCGAGCGCGGCCTCGACCTCGTCCAGCAGGTAGAACGCACACGGGCGGGCGAGGAAGAGCGCGAAGAGGAACGAGATCGCGCCGAGTGCCTTCTCGCCGCCTGACAGGAGCGAGAGGCGCGTGATCCGCTTCCCGGCCGGGCGAAGCTCGACCTCGATCCCGTGCTCGGCCTCGTCCTCGTCCGGTTCCACGAGCCGCAGACGGCCTTCCCCGCCGGGAAACAGGGTCGCGGCCACTTCCTCGAAGTTCTCCGCAACGGATGCGAAAGTCTCCGAGAACCTGCGCTCGACGGTCTCGGCGAGCTCCACACGCAAGCGCTCGAGCTCCTCCAGACTCCGCTCGAGATCCTGCCGCTGGGTCTGCAGGTCGGTGAGTCGCTCCTTCTCGGCGTCGTACTCCTCGCGCGCGAGCGGATTCACCTGGCCGAGCGCCGCTCGGCGCGTCTCGAGACGCTCCGCCCGAGTCGCGAGCTCGTCGCGATCGTCACCCTCGGCGGGGTCGGCCGCCGCTATCTCGAGCCTGCGCGTCGCCTCTCGCGTCTCCGCGTCGAGCCGGGCGAGCTCGATCTCGGCGGTGGTCACCCGCTCAGTCGCCTCCTCGAGCTCTTGTCGCAAGCCGACCTCGGCAGCCCCGAGGCGGCGGAGCTCCTCCCCGAGCTCACCTGTTCTCAGCGCGCCCGCATCGACACGGGCCCGCAAGGGAGCATCGAAGCGGGCAGTTGCCGCCTGCGCAGCTTCGAGGCTCGTGGCCAGTTGCGCTGCGCGGGCATGGATCGCGGCCAAGAGCTCGGGATCGACGGTCGGGACGAGCGGCCGCACCGGCAGCCCACCGAGGGCCGCGGCCGAAGCCTCCGCCCTGATTGCCGTCTCATCGGCGAGGGGCACCGCCTCGAGTGCCTGGCGTCGGAGCTCCACGACCTCCGCTGAAAGCTCACGGCGCCGCGCCTCGAGCTCGAGCAGGACCGCCTCGGCGGTCTCGCCTGCAAACCACAGCTCCCGCCGCGCAGGGTCGTAGCCGAACCCTTCAGGTGTCACCGAAGGAACGGAGACACCGAGCAGGGCTTCCTTGGGCACGACCGGAAACTCGCGGACGAGCTCCTGCGGCTCCGCGCCGGCAAGGACGATGAGGCTTCCGAGACCCTCCTGGTGGGCGCGCTCGAGCAATTCGAGCGCAGCCGCAGGGTTTTCGGCGAGAACGGCAGATGCGCGTGAGCGAAGAGCCGCAGCGACAGCGCGTTCCGATCCGGGCTCGATCTCGAGAGCTCCGAGCGCAAGCCGCGCCCCCTGCTCTGCCAACGCACGAGCGGCAGGCGGAAGGCCCTCCTGCTCGGCGAGAACGCGTTCGAGCGAGCGCAACCGCTCCTCGACCAGTCGTGCCTGCTCGGCGAGTCGATCCCGCTCCCCGGCGGCGTGGTGTGCGGCAGCGGCGGACTCGGCGGCCGCGCGCTCGAGGGCCCGCCGACTGTCCGTCTCGCCCGCCGAGGCCGGCTCGAGTGCCTCGATTTCCTGCGCGAGCCGGTCTCGCAGCGCGCAGGCCGTCTCGTTCCGCAGCGCCAGGCGCTCGCTTCCGCCCTGGAGTCGATAGAGCGCGGCTACGGCCGCCTCGCGTCGTCCGGCGGCGTCCGAGAGCTCGTCCTCGGCGCGTGTCCGGTCCGCCAGCAGTCCTTCGAGCCGTGACTGCGAGCCGCGCCGGGAGAGTCCGGCGTCGTCTCGTCGACCCTCGATCTCGCTCCGACGCTGTTCTGCATCCTCCAGGTCGATCTCGGCTACCCGCGCCTGCAACGACGCGATCTCGATCGCAAGCTTGTCCGCCCGTTCGGCCGCGGTGGCCTGGAGCGCGAGCGGTCGGAGCCGCTTCCGCACTTCCTCCTCGACGTCGCGTGCGCGCTCGACCTGGAGCGCGACGCGCGCCAGCTTGAGCTCCGCGCGGTGTTTCCGACGCTTGAACTTCCCGAGGCCGGCGGCCTCCTCGACGAGCGCCCGCCGCTCCTCCGGCTTCGACGCGAGGACCTGCTCCACCTTGCCCTGGCCGACGATCGAGTGCATCGCCGCGCCGAGACCCACATCGGAGAGGAGCTCGACGAGGTCGGTCCTCCGCACGGGTGCCTTGTTCACGAGGTACTGACCCTCGGCGCCGCGGACGAGCCGCCGCGCGATCGAGACCTCGCTGAAGTCGAGCTCCGGAAAGCTGCCGTCCTCGTTGTCGAACACCAGCTCGACCTCGCAGTGCCCTGCCGCCTTCCGGTCTCCTCCGCCCGCGAAGAGGACGTCGTCGGGCTTCTCGGCGCGGAGCTCGGACGGCGTCAGCGAGCCCGCCGCCCACACCACGGCGTCCGCGATGTTCGACTTGCCGGATCCGTTCGGGCCGACGACAACGGCTACTCCCGGCTCGAGCGCTATCTCGAGCGGTTCCGGGAAGGATTTGAAGCCGCGGATGCGGAGCGTGCGCAGGTGCACCGGAGCCGCATTCTCACTGCCGCCCCGGACAGCCGTGACGCGCCGCGGAGGTCAGGAGGGTCCGACCTCCGCGGCGCGCCTACTTGCGTCGACGACCCTCCGCCGACGACTCGCTACCTCGACGCCACCGTCACGCTTCGGGTTTCCGTCGTCGGACGCCCGTTCGTGGAGAGGACGATCTTGAACGTCGCCTTCCCGCTCGCGGCCTTCGAGAGAAGGATTCCCCGTCGAGGCCGCGGCGCTCGGCCTGCCGACGACTTCGCGAGAGCGTCAGATCTGATCGGGCGTGACGCCTAGCGCGTCGAGCGCCTGCCGCGCGGCCTCCTGCTCTGCGGCTTTCTTCGTCGAACCACGGCCGACGCCGAGCTGGACGCCCGCGACGTGTGCGGCGCAGACGAAGCGGCGGTCGTGCGGCGGCCCTTCGACCTCGAGGACGGTGTAGTGCACCTGCCGACCCGACCGGGCCAGCGCCTCCTGGAGCTCGGTCTTGTAGTCGACATGGCTCGAGCGGGCGTACTCGATCTTCTCGGAGAACGCAGCGACGATCGCAGGCTCGATCGCCTCGAACCCGTGCTCCAGGTAGAGCGCCGCCATCGCCGCTTCGAGTAGCGCGGCGAGGACGTTCCGGCTCCGAGAGATGCGCTGGAGCTCGTCCGGCGCGATGTCGCCCGCGTACTCCGCGAGGCGCTCGCCGAGGCCGAGCTCCTTCGCGACTACCGCGCAGGTCTGCCGGGACACGACGTGCGCGCGGATCTTCGCGAGGCGCCCTTCGGAGGCGTCCTCGAACCGATCGAAGACCGAGCGCGCGATCGCGAGCTCGAGGACGCTGTCTCCGAGGAACTCGAGGCGCTCGTAGGACTCGGCGCGTACCTCGGCCCACGAAGAGTGGGTGAAAACCTGCTCGAGCCGCTCGGGAGGGAGCTCGCGGATCAGCCGACCGAGCTCGGCAGGGCCGGATCCGTACTCCGGAGTCGAACTACTCCTGGTGTGCGATGACGTAGTCGATCGCCTTGCCGACGGTTGTCAGCCCGCGGGCGTCGTCGTCCGGGATCTTGAGCCCGAACTGATCCTCGAGGTCCATGACGACCTCTACGAGGTCGAGTGAGTCCGCGCCCAGGTCTTCCTCGAAGGACGCTTCTTCCGTGATCTCGCTCTCCTCGATACCGAGCTTCTCCGAGAGCGCGCCCTTGACCTGCTCGAGAATCTCCTCACGCGAGTTAGCCACCTAGAACCTCACTTCTCTGCCGTCGGGGTCGTGGAGCGCGCCGATGCTAACACGCCGGCAGATCGATGCTTGATTGGAGATTGGCGCGCAGCCGGGGGCGGTCACGACCAAGCCGGGCGCCGCACTCACGCGTCGTGCAGGCTACAAGCCTGTGCGACGCGCGAGGGTGGCGATCCGGCGCCGTGTCGTGGCCGTCATCCGGCCCGCGGGAATCTCCGATCAAGCATCAAGATGCTCTTCGAGTCGTTTGACGACGTCGTGCTCGACGCCGCGGGCGGCCAGGCGGATTGCGTTCGCGATCGCGACCCGCGAGCTCGAGCCGTGCGCGATCACCACGAGACCGCGCAGGCCGAGCAGGTACGCGCCTCCGTACGTCTCGGGATCGAGCCTCCCGTGCACGCGCCTCGCGGCGGGGCGAATGAGCAGGCCGCCGAGCTTGCCGCGAGTCGTCGAGCCGAGCTCCTCGCGCAGGAAGTCGAGCACGCTCCTGATCGTTCCCTCGAGCGCCTTCAAGGCAATGTTGCCCGTGAACCCGTCGGTCACGACGACGTCCGAGTCCCCCTCGAGCAAGCGCCTGCTCTCCGTGTTGCCGAGGAATCGAAGGTCGCTCTCGCCGAGCAGCGCATGCGTCTCGAGCGTGAGCTGATTCCCCTTCTCGTCCTCCTCTCCGATCGAGAGAAGTCGAACACTCGGGTTTTC
Source organism: uncultured Actinomycetes bacterium (assembly GCA_963789655.1). Taxonomy (GTDB): domain Bacteria; phylum Actinomycetota; class Thermoleophilia; order Gaiellales; family Gaiellaceae; genus GMQP-bins7. The sequence goes on along the minus strand of CAWBLH010000008.1, from coordinate 234,502 downwards.
GATGCCGAGTATCTCCTCCGCGAACACCACTCCCATGTGCGCGAACTGGAGGAGATGCTCCGGTCGAGCGTCTGCGTTAGCGCCCGAGTCGATCAGCACGGTGGGCCCTTCACGAGCGGGAATGACGACGGCGATCGCGGGCCGATGCACCCCGGGTAGACGCCTGATGTGCAGCAGGGAGGCGGCCAATGCCGCGCCGGTGCTTCCCGCGGAGACGACGGCGTCGGCCTCGCGGTCGGCCACGGCACGTACGGCCTTGACGAGCGACGACTCCGGTTTCGCGCGCACCGCCTCGACCGGCGACTCCTCCATCTCGATGACACCGGTCGTCTCGACGAGCGGCAGCCCGTTCGAATCGAGCGACGATGAGCCGTACAGCACCGGTTGCAGCTCGGAAGACGCTGCGTCAGCAGCACCCGCGACGATCTCGTCCGGCGCGCGATCGCCGCCCATCGCGTCGACGGCAACACGAATCATCGGCGGAGTATTCCGGAGGCTACGAGAGCCGCAGCGGCTCGACGTCCCGGCCCTTGTACGTCTTGCAGTTCGGGCAGACGTGGTGCGGGCGCTTCGGCTGCCGGCACGTCGGACAGACCTGCACGCGCGGAACTGAGATTCCGTGCTGTGCACGGCGCTTGTCGCGCCTGGACTTCGACGTTTTTCGCTTCGGGACGGCCATGAGCGGCTGAGCAGTATACAGCGGCTCTTGGCAGTCACCCGTCCGAGGGAGACACCGTACGCGTTCTGTGTGGCTGTCGTAAGCCTTGCGTAAGGGCCGATTCGAGGCGGTGGTCGAAGGGTACCCGCACCCTGCAATCGAGGTGTGCGAACCATGCACACAGAGGGAAGGGAGCTCGAAAATGCGCAGGACTACCCAACACCGAGGCGTTCAGCGTGCGTACATGGCAGTTCTCGGCGGTGCAGCTCTGGTAGCGGCACTGGCCGCTGCCTTTGCAGCGGCGCTCGCCGGAGCCTCGTCCGCGGCGGTCAAGGTCGCCCCGGAGAACACCGCGGAGCCTCGGATCACGGGCACGCCGCGAGTCGGCCAGGTGCAGCGCGCGAGCAGAGGCACGTGGACCGGAACACCTCCGATCACCTACGAGTACCGCTGGTATCGCTGCCAGGGTCGCGGCGCGGCTGACGCGTCCGACTGCACGAGGATCTCGAACGCGAGCGACAACACGTACGTCGCACGCCAGGGCGATTCCGGCTTCCGGCTGCGCGTCCAGGTCATCGGCCGAAACGCCGACGGCCAGGACACCGCAACCTCGAATCCGACGGCGGCGATCTCGTCGGCGGGCCCGACCAACACCAGGGAGCCCTCGATCTCGGGCACGGCGACAGTCGGTAGCACCTTGCAGGCCAGCCGGGGCGAGTGGTCGGGCCAGCAGCCGATCACCTACGCGTACGCCTGGCAGCGCTGCAGCGCCCAGGGCGACAACTGCAGCGAGATCCCTGGTGCGAACGACACGTCGTACGAGGTTCGCGACGCCGATGCCGGCCGGACGCTCCGCGTTCGCGTCACGGCGAGGAACGATCGCGGCCAGAACTCCGCGCTCTCGAACCCGACCGGCGTCGTCGGCGGCGGGCAGCCAACTCCGCCCCCCACCGGGACTCTCCCGGTCGGAGACCTGAGAGCAGCAGGCGATCGCCTCGTCATCGCGTCGGTGAACTTCAGCCCGAACCCGGTGACGAGCCGCACCGCTCCGATCACCGCGCGCGTGAAGATCACGGCCAGGGGCGGACGAGCGGTCAGCGGCGCGCAGGTGTTCATGCGTGCGACGCCAAGGGTCGTCCAGGGTCAGACGCAGACGACGGGGGTCGACGGCTTCGTCACGCTCACGCTCGTGCCGAACCAGGCGTTCCCGCAGCCGCGAAGCGGGTTCAACGTGCAGTTCTTCATCAAGGCGTCCCGCCCGGGCGATCCTGGGCTCGGCGGAATCGCCGGCTACCGGCTCGTACAGGTCAGGCTCGCCGGCTAGGTACCAGCACCATCGAGCACATCTAGGCGAAGGCGGCCCTGTGGCCGCTTTCGCCTTTTGAGCGATTCGTCTGCGCCATGTAAGGGGTCCGCAAGTAGCGGTAGCCACGAGCGTGCGAAGGCGTCTAAATCGAGAGGACGGAAGCAACCGAAGGAGGGACGTGATGTTTCCACTCGGCACAGTCGCGGTGATCCTGAGCCTCGGAGCGCTGTTCCTGCCCTCCGCAGTCGGCCTTGCGGCGCCGACCGCCAAACCGAGCAACACCGCAGAGCCCACCATCAGCGGACAGGCGGAGCAAGGTCGCACTCTCTCGGCCTCACGCGGCAGGTGGACGGGAACGGGATCCATCTCGTACGCGTATCGCTGGGTGCGGTGCGGGCCCGAGGGTGGGCGCCCGGACGCCAGCAACTGCGGATCGATCCCCGGAGCGACGCGGTCGAGCTACGAGCTCGTGAGCGCCGACCTCGGCTACCGCCTACGCGTCCGCGTGACGGGCTCGAACGCCGAGGGCTCTGCGACGGTTGCGTCAAACCCGACGGCGACGGTGGTTGGGCCTCCTGTGAACGCCTCGCTCCCGCTGGTGAGCGGAACGGCACTGGTGGGATCGGTCATCACGGTGCACCCGGGTAGCTGGATCGGCCGTCAGCCGATCGGGTTCACCTACGGGTGGCTTCGCTGCAACAACGCAGGCGGGGAGTGTCTCGGCATCGGCGGCGCAACCGGCCGGAGCTATCGGCTGACGTCGGCCGACGTCAATCACAAGCTGCGCGTGAACGTCACCGCCCGGAATGCGATCGCCTCTGTGACCGTGCTCTCCAGCGAGTCGGCGGTGGTGAGCGTCCCCTTGCCGGCGGGCGCGATCCGGCTCCCGACCGGAGAGATCTCGATCCCCGCGTCGAGCGTGCCGAGCGACCAGCGCCTGATCGTCTCGCGGGTCGCCTTCTCGCCGAACCCGGTCGCGAGCATCTCTCGTCCGATAACGGTGCGTGTCCGTGTCTCCGATTCGAGGAGCTACGTCGTTCGGGATGCAGTCGTCTTCGTTCGCTCGACGCCGCGGGTCACTGCGGGCGGGCGGCTCCTGACGGCGGTCGACGGCTGGCTGACGTTCCAGCTCCAACCGCTGAAGACGTTCCCGCTCAAGAAACAGGGGAACGTCCAGTTCTTCGTCAAGGCGTACCGCTCGGGCGACCCCCCGCTCGGTGGCGTCGCTGGGTATCGGCTCGTGCAGGTGCGGACCGCCAGGGTCTGAGGTCGATCAGGGCGAGGCGAGCTTGCCCCTACAGGGTCGGGTTTTCGTAGGGGCGAGGCTTGCCTCGCCCGCGCGTCTCACAAACGGTCGCGCAGCTCCTCGAGCGGAGCCCAGCGCGGATCGACGTCGCGCTCGGTGTGCTCGTGCGGCTCGACGTTCAGGTCCTTGCCGCACACGGGACAGAGGCCGGCACAGTCCGCGCGACAGAGGATCTGCTCGGGGATGGCGAGGGCTACGGCGTCTCGCGCCCAGGCGCCGACCTCGAGCCTGTCCTCTACGACATAGTCGGAACGGAGCGCGTCTGCGGGCGGCGCCGACGGGTCGTAGAACTCACGCGCCTTCGCGTCGACCTCCACCTCCGCGAAGCCGAGGCAGCGCATGCACGGACCCGCCAGGCGCACGTGCAGCTGCAGGTCGAAGACCGTCGCGCCCGAGGCCTGCGTGATCTGCACGTCGACGGGGAGCGACTCGGGGGGGTGGGCCTCGTAGCGCTGGCCGCCGAGCAGGAACGGGTCGAGGACGACCTCGACTCGTTCGTGCCGGACCTCCCCCGGCCGGAGCCCCAGTCGGCGAAGATCGATGGAGCTCATGCGCGCAGCGTAGCGCCGCCGCCGCTCTCCGAAGGGTCATTAGCTGGCCTGGTGCGCTGGTAGCCTTCGATCATGGAAGCTGATCGCTGGCTCGGCCTCGATCTCCGCCACCTCGTCGCGCTGAAGACGATCGCGGACGAGGGCTCTTTCGGCAAGGCTGCGCAGACTCTCGGCTACACGCAATCCGCGGTCTCGCAGCAGATCGCGGCGCTGGAACGGATCGTCGGCCTGCGGCTGATCGAACGTCCTGGAGGGCCACGGCCAATCTCCCTCACGGAGGCCGGCCAGATCCTCCTTCGCCACGCGGACGTCATCCATGCCCGGCTGCTCGCAGCGAAGGCCGACATGAAGGCCCTCGAGGCCGGAGACGCCGGACGGCTCCGCGTCGGCACGTTTCAGAGCGTCGGCGCACGCGTCCTCCCCACCCTCGTGCGCCGGTTCTCGGAGACGCATCCCGGTGTCGAGGTCGTGCTGCGCGAATCCGTGAATGAAGAAGAATTGCTCGAGATGGTCGAGCGCGGCGAGCTCGACGTGACCTTCTGGACGCTGCCCGCGGCCGAAGGTCCGTACGAGTCGGTCGAGCTCCTGAGCGATCCCTACGTCCTCGTCGTCCCGGCCGGATCGCCGCTCGCAGCACTCGAGCGCACGCCGACGCTGAGGGAGATCGCGCTACAGCCGCTCGTCGGGTTCAGCTACTGCACGGCGATGAACCACGTCGAGTCGCAGCTCGCGTCGAGCGGCCGGTCTCCCAACATCGTCTTTCGCTCCGACAACAACGGCACCGTCCAGGGTCTCGTCGGCGCCGGTGTCGGAGTCAGCGTGTCCCCGCTCCTCACGGTCGAGGCCGACGACCCGGATGTCGTCGTCATCGACCTCCAGGGACGGATTCCACCTCGCGTCATCGGCCTCGTCTGGCATCGCGATCGCCATCGCAGCCCGGCGGCCGAGGCCTTCGTCGAGACTGCGCGCGTGGTCTGCGGCGACCTCGCGGCGGAGTCGGCAGCCGCGTAACGAGGGGCGAGCTAGGCCAGAAGGCGAAGCAGCGGCAGCGTCCCTTCCTGGGTCGGCAACCGTGCGACTTCACACCCCGAAGCGTTGCGTCCCGGGCTCCCCATGAAGGGGTTTGCTTGGCGCGACCGGAATCCGCGTTAGCGGATTCTGGTCTGGCGCACTAGGGCGGGTCGGTAACCGTGCGACTTCACACCCCGAAGCGTTGCGTCCCGGGCTCCCCATGAAGGGGTCTGCTTCCGCGCGGCCGGGATCCGCGTTAGCGGATTCCGGCCTTGCGCACTAGGGCACGAAGCGCTCGAGCTCTTCCGACTCGAGCGGCTCGGGGCCGATCCCGGCGACGACGGTCTCCTGGGAGCGCTCGTGGAGCCTCTCGCGTCCCCGCTTCACCGCGCCGAGGAACTTGTCGAGGTTCACCTCGAGGGTCGAGAGGATCGAATCGGCCCAGTCCTCCATCTCGAGCCGGGTCTCGCGCGCCTTACGGCGAGCGTCGTCGACGATGTCGTCCGCCTGGCGCTCGGCGAGCTTGACGATCTCCGTCTGAGACGCTTCGCGCACGGCCTGCTCGCGGGCCTCCTGGACGATCCGGTCGCACTCGCGCTTTGCCTCCGCGAGCATCTCCTGGCGCTCCTTGACGATCCAGCGGGCCTGCTTGATCTCCTCGGGGATCGTCGCGCGCATCTGGTCGAGAATCTCGTAGATCTCCTCGCGGTCGAGTCGCACCTGGTCGGTGAGGGGAACGGCCTTCGCGTTGTGCACGAGGTCGTCCAGCTTGTCGATGAGAACGAGTACGTCCATGGGGCGAAAAGTCTACTGCCGGGGTGAGACGAGGCGGCCGGACAGCGCCACGGTTGGGGGTCAGGCTTCAGCCTGACCTCGGTTTTCGGTGTAGGCGTTGTGTTGGACGGAGCGCTCGACCCTAAGACGGGGTCTGGCTGAAGCCAGACCCCGCGCGCGTCTTTACTCCTGCGGCGAGACCGGTGCTCCGGGCCGACCGTCGGGATAGAGCTCCCGGAAGCGCTCCGACACGGCCTTCGGCACGAGCTCGTCGACGGTGCCGCCGAACGAGGCGATCTCCTTCACGCCACTCGAGGAGACGAAGCTGAACAGCGGGCTCGCCATCACGTACACGGTCTCGATCTCGGGAGCGAGCTGGCGGTTCAGGTGGTTCATCTGGAACTCCCACTCGAAGTCCGAGATCACCCGCAGCCCCTTAACCATCGTCTGCGCGGAGTGCTTGCGCGCGAAGTCGACGACGAGCTCGGAGAAGACGTCCACGACCACGTTGTCGAGCTCGGCGAGAGCCCCTTCGAGGAACGCGACACGGTCCTCGACGGTGAACAGCGTCTGCTTGTGGAGGGGGTCGCGAATGACACCGACGACGACCCGGTCGAAGATCGCGGCCGCGCGCCGGATGACGTCGACGTGACCGTTGGTCACCGGGTCGTAGGAGCCTGGGCAGATTGCGGTGATCATCGCGAGAAGACCGTGATGCGTGCGGAACCGTAGCGGCGCGTCGTGACGAGGGCGAGCGGAAGCTCGGGCTCGATGCGGGACGAGGTTTCGACCACCACCAGGCCGTCGTCGGCGACGAGATCCGGAAAGAGCCCGGCGAGCGACGCCTGCTGGCGTTCCCAGTCCTCGTAGGGGGCGTCGACGAGAACGAGGTCGTAGCGATGCGCGCGGGCACGCTCTTCGCCGAGTGCTCGAGCCGCGTCCTGGCAGAGGACGACCGCGCCCGTCAGCCGAAGCTTCTCCAGATTGCGCTCGATCACCCGGCAAGCTGCACGGTCTCGCTCCACGAAGACGCAGCGCGTCGCACCGCGCGAAAGCGCCTCGAGTCCCATCGCACCCGACCCGGCGAAGACGTCCAGCACCGCCGCCCCGTCGACCGGGCCGACGAGCGCGAAGGCCGCCTCGCGCACGCGATCGCCAGTGGGCCGCGTGACGACGCCCTTGGGCGCGTCGATCCGATGGCCCTTGCGCGAGCCGGCGACGATCCTCACGACTCGCCCAGATGCTCGGACTCGCCGAGGAGGCGGTCGACTTCCTCGGCGATCAAGCCCTCGTCGGAAACCGCCTCCGCAGCCTCGCGCGCGCGCTCGAGCAATGCGGTATCCCTCCTCAACCGGACGAACCGCAGATCAGAGAACCCGGACTGGCGCGCGCCGAGGAGCTGCCCTTCGCCGCGAATCTCGAGGTCGCGCTCAGCGAGCTCGAAGCCGTCGGTCGTCTCCACCATCGCCTCGAGCCGCTCCGCGGCACCCTCCGTCAGCTCATCGCGCGACCGCGATACGAGTAGGCAGTAGGACTGGTCGGCGCCACGTCCCACACGCCCTCGGAGCTGGTGGAGTTGCGCGAGCCCGAAGCGATCGGCCTCCTGCACGATCATGATCGTCGCGTTCGGGACGTCGACGCCGACCTCGATCACGGTCGTCGCGACGAGGACGTCGAGCTCACGCGCCTTGAACGCGGCCATCACCGATCGGCGCTCGGCGGTCTTGAGCCGGCCGTGGAGGCAGCCGACGCGGTAGCCCTTCAGCTCGGCCCCTCGCAGCCGTTCGGCCTCCGCCTCGGCCGCTCGCGCGACGGTCGTGGCCGACTCCTCGATCAGCGGGCAGACCACATACGCCTGTTTTCCGTCGTCCAGGTGACGGCGAAGCCGCGTGTACGCCTCGGAGCTTCGCTCCTCGGTGACCCAGCCCGTCACGACGGGCTTCCGGTCGGCCGGCGGAAGCGTGAGCTCGCTGACGTCGAGGTCGCCGTACACGGTCAGCGCGAGCGTGCGCGGGATCGGCGTCGCGCTCAGATGGAGGACGTGTGGGCTGCGACCCTCGACGAGCGCGCTTCGCTGACCGACGCCGAACCGGTGCTGCTCGTCGACGACGGCGACGGCGAGGTCGTGGAAGTCGACCTCCTTCTGGATGAGCGCGTGCGTTCCGACGACGACGGCCGCGTCGCCCGATGCGATGAGCTGGCGAACCGCGGCGTGCTCGCGCGCGCGGAGCGCGCTCGTCAGCAGCGAGACGCGGACGCCGAGCGGGGTGCAGAGCTCGTCGAGCGTGATGAAGTGCTGCTCGGCGAGTGTCTCGGTTGGCGCCATGAGCGCCCCCTGCCGTCCAGCTTCGACCGCGCGCAGGAGCGCGTACAGCGCAACGACGGTCTTGCCCGAGCCCACCTCTCCTTGCAGCAGGCGTTGCATCGGAGTCGTGCGGGCGAGATCGCCGTCGATCTCCGAGATCGCGCGCTCCTGGTGCGGCGTGAGCTCGAACGGGAGCGAATCGCGGTAGCGCTTCATCAGCTCAGTCGGTGCTGGCAGCGGCACCGCCGAGGCGACCTCACGCGCGGCATCCGTTCGCGCGAGAGCGAGCCGGAGCACCACGAGCTCCTCGAACGCAAGCCGAGCACGAGCGACCTCGGCCTCCTCCAGCGATCGTGGCCGGTGAAGCGCGACGATCGCGTCGGCGCGGAGCGGGAGGCGCGCGCTCGAGCGGAGCTCGGCCGGCAGCGGCTCACCGACGTCGCGGACGAGCTCGAGCGCCTGGAGGCGGAGATCGCGAAGCTTCTTCTGCGACAGGTCCTCGGTCGCGGGATACACGGGGGCGAAGTCGGCTGTCTCGACCTCGCCGTCGAGGTCGTAGCTCGAGACGGCGAAGCCGAACTTGTTCGCGCGACCTCGCAGCCGAATGCTCGCTCCAGGCTCGAGCCGCGCCTCGAGCCAGGGCTGGTTGAACCAGGTGGCCTGGATCTCGCCGCTGTCGTCGGCGACACGGGCGGTCAGGATCTTCAGCCTGCCCCGGCGACGGCTCGATGCGGACTTCACGACGACCTCGATTACCGCCTCCTCGTCGCCGAAGAGCTCGTTGATCCGCTTCGCCGGGACGGGCTCCTCGTAGCGCCGCGGCCGCTGCCAGAGCAGATCGCCTACGTGCTCGATGCCGACTTTCGCGCAAGCCGGCGTGCGAGTGTCGGGCCGACTCCGTGCAGGCTTTCGACGGGCGCCTCGAGGCGCTCCGGCCTGGAGATGCTCCGCGGACGCGGCCACGAGTCAGGTGGGTCTGCGCCGGCGAAGCCGACGGGAACCCGGACCACTGCGCTGGGGTCAGGCTTCAGCCTGACCTCGGTGTGCGGTTGTCGACCACCGTGAGACCGGGGTCAGGCTTAAGCCTGACCCCATGCGTGCGGATCACTCATCTTGGAACCAGAAGAAGCCGACGGCACCCGGGCCCGTATGCGTGCTGACGACCGCGCCGAGCGTCGCGGTGAACTCGATCTCGGCCTTGGGGCGGAGTCGCCACACGAGCTCGCTCAGCGTTCCCACCCACTCAGGTGCGTCCGCGTGCGCGATCGCGACGCGCAGGCCCGGCCGATCCTCGGTCGCCTCGGAGAAGCGACGCTCGAACTCGGCGACCGCCTTGCCCCGCCCCCGGACGCGCGCGACCGCGACAACCTCGCCGTCCTGCACGCCCAGGATCGGCCGCACGTTCAGGAGCGACCCGGCGAGGGCCGCGGCGCGCCCGATTCGCCCGCCTCGCTGCAGGTACTCGAGGGTCTCGACGGTGAAAACGACCTCGCACTCGCGGTGGAAGCGTTCGATGAGCGCTGCGATCTCGACGTCGGTCGTCCCGCGGGCGAGGCGGCGCTGGATCGCGTGAGCGAGCATCGCGATCGCGAGTGACGCGGTCTTCGAGTCGACGACCAGTACGCGCTCTCCCCCGAGCTCGGCTGCCGCCAGCTCGGCGCTCTGGAAGGTCCCGGAGACCTTGGCGGAGACGTGCAGCGAGTAGATCCGCTCGTACCCCGCGAGGCTCTCGTAGGCCGTGAGGAAGTCCTGGGGCGTCGGCTGGGCGGTCGCCGGCAACACCGGCGAGGTGCGCAACTTCGAATAGAAGTCGGCCGGGCCGAGCTCTTCGTAGTCACGATACGTGTCGTCGCCGAAGCGCACGTACAGCGGGACGAAGCGCATGTTCGGAAAGCGAGATGGCGCCTCGGGGTAGTCGGACGTCGAGTCGAGGACGACCGCAGTGTTCTCCCTGGTGAGGTTCATCGAAGACTCCTTCCAGACGACGCTGCACGTACCGCGCCGACGAGTATGTCGATCCCCTCGTCCTTGCGCACGAGCGCGACTCCCTGCCCGCGGGCGGCGTCGAGCTCCTCCTGACCCGCGGAGGCGCTCAGGAAGACGACGGCGGCATCCGGGGAGCGCTCACGGACATCGTCCGCAGCCGCGGAGCCGTCGACGTCGGGAAGCCGGTAGTCGATCACGACCACGTCCGCTCGAAGCTCTGCGGAGGCACCGGCGGCGGCGGCGCCGGTGGCAACGGCCCCGACGACCTCGATTCCCGGCGCGCGGCCGAGCAGGAAGACCAGAGAGTCGCGATAGACGTCCGAGTCCTCCACGAGCAGCACCCGGATTGCGTCGCCACCGGTCACTCGGCGACGACGAGGAGCGGGTAGTGCGCCTGCCCTCCCTTGTGGGGAGGAGCGATCTCGACCTCTGGGTGCGAGCGGCGGAGCGCCTCCAAGACGGGCTCGACCGGCGGCGCATCCTCCCCGACGACGAGATCGAGGTGCGTCCGCTCTCCCTCGAGCACCCGCTCGACGACCTCGATGGCGACCTGTTCGAAATCGTCGGCCGAGGCAACGGCAGTTCCGTCCACGAGCCCGAGATAGGCGCCCTTCCGGATCGAGATCCCGTCGAGCTGAACGTCGCGCGACGCAACGGTCACCTCTCCCGTCGAGACTGAGCGGAGCGCGTCGAGCATCTGCGTCTCGTTGTCGTCGAGCGAGCTCGTCGACAGGTACGTCATGATCGCCGCCAGGCCGGCCTGCACCGAGCGCGAGGGGACGACGCGCACCGGCTTGGACGCGAGCTTGGCAGCCTCCTCCGCGGCGAGGAGCACGTTCGAGTTGTTCGGCAGGACGATGACCCCTTCGGCCGGGGTTGCGTCGATCGCCTCGACGATCTCTCCGACCGACGGATTCGTCGTCTGCCCTCCCTCGACGACGGTCGCATGCTCCGCCTCGAAGAGCTCTCGGCTGCCTGCACCGTCCGCTACCGCGACCACGCCGGTCTCGAACGCCGGCAAAGCCGGGCGCGCGCGCGGGACTTCCTGCAGCCGCGCCTCGCGGGCCGCCGTCTGCGCGTACATGTCCGCAATCTCGACCTCGTCGATCACCCCCACTGCCGTCGCTGCCGAGAGCGCTGCGCCTGGATCGTCGGTGTGTACATGCACCTTCAGCGCCTGCTCTTCCCCGACGACGAGGAGCGAGTCGCCGAGCCGCGTCAGCGCCTCGGTGAGAGCGGCGGCATCGAGGTGGTGTCCTTCGACGACGAATCCGGTGCAGTAGCGGTACCTGGAGAGCTCCTGATGGATCGCGTCCGAGCCGAGCTTCTCCTGCGCCACGGGTGCGTCCGGCAGCGGCTGGCCGTTCGCGGCGAGCGTCACGCCCCGGACGATCTCGACCAGGCCGGCGCCGCCCGCGTCGACGACGCCGGCCGTGCGAAGGAGCTCCAGCATCTCCGGCGTCCGTGCGAGCGCGTCTTCGCCTCGAGCGAGCACGATGCTCATGCGCTCGGCGAACGTCATCTCGCGACCGGCGGCTTCTTCCGCCTCCTCTGCCATCTCGCGGACCACGGTCAGGATCGTCCCTTCAACGGCGCCCACGCTGCTCACCGCCCTGTACGCGGCGTCGCTTCCGGCGCGGAGCGCGTCGCCCAGCTCCTGCGCGCCGACTTGGTCCCGCGGCCCGAGCGCAGCTGCCACTCCGCGAACGATCTGCGAGAAGATGACCCCGGAGTTTCCTTTTCCCGCCCTGAGCGCAACCCGCGAGATCTCGGCCGCCAGGTCGGATGGCGTCTCTGCCCGGGACTCCTCGAGCGCTTCGACGATCCGGCGCAGCGTGAGGACGAGATTCGTCCCAGTGTCGCCGTCTGGAACCGGATAGACGTTGAGGTCGTCGATCCGCTGTCGATTCGCCTCGAGGTTCTGGAGAGCCGCTCTGGCGAGGGCTCGGACGGGCTCCAGGTTCACGGCGCGAGCTTAGAGCTTCTAACACAATGAGGCCTCGTCGCCGGTGCGTGATGGATGGTGCGAGGCAAGGACGCAGGGAGGGCCAATATGCAGGCATATTGGCCCGACTGAGGACGCCGCATCGCGCCGCCAATGTTTTCGGGCACCCAGAAAGTGCGAAGCACTTTCTTGGGCTGAGCGCGTGCCGGCGACTCAGAGCTTCATTGTGTTAGAGGCTCTTGAACCCCCGCCCCGTGCCGAGCGAGGTCAGAGGGCCTTTTGGACCTTGCCGGCCTTGAGGCAGCGCGTGCAGACGTACGCGCGGGTTGCGCGGCCTTCGAGCAGGACGCGAACCCGCTGCAGGTTCGGGTTGAAGCGGCGGCGCGTCGCCACCATCGAGTGGCTTCGGCTGTTTCCGAAACCGGGCTTCTTCCCGCAGATCGCGCAGACCTTGGACATGCGGCTGCGCATGGTAGCGGCAACGGTTTCTGTGAGGGCGAGCCGTGCCTCGGTCGAGCTACCGGGACGCCGCTGCTCGCAGATGCGAGAACACGTCCGCCATCTCGAGCGCGCTGCGCACAGCCTCGGCGCCCTTCTCGATGCGCGGCTCGGCCTGCTCCACGCGTTCGAGCGTGAGGACGCCGAACGACACCGGGACGCCCGTCTCGAGCGCCGCCAGCTGGAGCCCGCTCGCCGCCTCGCCCGCCACGTAGTCGAAGTGCGGAGTGTCGCCGCGGATGACGCATCCGAGGGCCACGATGCACGCAAAACGACGCGTCTTCGCCAGGGCTGTCGCGGCGATCGGGAGCTCGAACGCTCCCGGTACGACCATGATCGTGATCGCGTCACGACGGACGCCTGTCGTCTCGAGCTCTGCGAGTGCGCGGTCGAGGAGCTGCGACGTGACGCCGCCGTTGAAGCGGGCGACGACGATCCCGACCGCCCGCCGGCCGCCGTCCGGGACGCCTTCGAGAACGGCGTAGCCCTCAGGGATCTCGAGCTCACCTGCGGCGTGCTCGAGCGACGGCTCCACGGCGATTGCCGTCGCGACCTCGGGCTCGGGAGGCTCCGGTTCGGGCTCGAGCTCCGGCTCGACGTCGGGAAGCTCGGGCTCGTCCGGCTCCGGCTCGAACGGCGCGGCCTCGAGCTCCGTCTCTTCCGCCGGGGCCGCTATCGACCAGGTCTCGGTCCCACGGTCACCTTCGCTGTCGCCGTCCTGCGGCTCGTCGGCCGCGCGGGGCCATTCGGAGAGCACGTTTTCGCTCGAGTCGTCGATGTCGAAGTCGCCTGAGTCTCGGCTCATGTCTCGCTTTCGGATTCGGGCGCCGGCTCCAGGCGGGCGCCCTGGTGATGGAGCCTCGTGATCGTATGCCCGAGCTTCTCACGTTTGGCGGCGAGGTAGCGCGCGTTCTCCGCTTGCGGCTCGACCTCGATCGGCACCTGCTCGACGACGGTCAGACCGAAGCCGTCGAGCCCCGTGAGCTTGCGTGGGTTGTTGGTGAGGATCCGGATGGTCGTCAGGCCGAGGTCGGCCAGGATCTGGTTCCCGATCCCCCACTCTCGCGCGTCAGCAGGGAAACCGAGCTCGAGGTTGGCCTCGACAGTGTCGAGCCCAGCCTCCTGGAGCTCGTAGGCCTTGAGCTTGTTCAGGAGACCGATCCCGCGCCCCTCCTGCGCCATGTAGAGAAGGACACCGGTGCCTTCGACTTCGATCCGCGCGAGCGCCTGCTCGAGCTGCTCGCCGCAGTCGCAGCGGAGCGAGTGGAAGACGTCTCCGGTCAGGCACTCCGAGTGCACGCGGACGAGGACGTTCTCGGCGCCCTCGACCTCACCCTTCACCAGAGCGACGTGCTGCTTGTCGGCTGAGCACCTCGCGATACGCGATGGCCTGGAAGTCCCCGTAATCGGTCGGGAGCCGAACAGAGACCACGCGCTCCACGAGCTTCTCCATCCGTCGCCGGTGCTCGATGAGATCGGCGACGGTGATCATCTTGAGGTCGTGGCGCTCGCTGAACGCCGTGAGATCCGGGACGCGAGCCATCGTCCCGTCCTCGTTCATGATCTCGCAGACGATCCCGGCGGGAATGAGGCCGGCAAGGCGGGCGAGGTCGACCGCGGCCTCGGTCTGCCCGGAGCGCTGGAGCACGCCGCCCGGCTTGGCACGAAGAGGGAACACGTGGCCGGGCTGGACGAGATCGTGCGGCGTCGAGCTCGGGTCGATCGCCACCTGGATCGTGCGAGCGCGGTCGTGGGCGGAGATCCCGGTCGAGACACCTTCTCGCGCCTCGATGGAGACGGTGAACGCCGTTCCGAGCGGTGTCTCGTTGTGCTCGGTCATCGGGCGCAGTGCGAGCTCGTCGCAGCGCTCCGGTGTGAGGCAAAGGCAGATGAGCCCGCGGGCGTGCGTCGCCATGAAGTTGATCGCGTCAGGAGTGACGAACTGGGCGGCGATCGTCAGGTCGCCCTCGTTCTCGCGGTCGGCGTCGTCGACGACGATGACGAACTTCCCGGAGCGGAAATCCTCGATCGCCGCATCGATCGTGGAGAACGGGGAGATCGCTTCGGGGGCTTTGACCGCGCTCACTCCTCGGATCGTAGCCCGCGTGCTCCGAGCAGTCGTTCCACGTACTTCGCGAGCACGTCGACCTCGAGGTTGACTTCCTGGCCTGGCGCGAGCGCGGAGAGCGTCGTCGCCTCGAGCGTGTGCGGAACGAGCGCGACGGCGAACTCCTCAGTGCCGACCTCGGCCACGGTGAGCGAGACGCCGTCGACCGTGACCGAGCCCTTCTCGACGCAGTAGCGGAGGACGTCCGCTGATGCCTCGACGAACACCCTCAGCCCGTCTCCCTCTGCCTCGACCGACTGCACGCGGCCAACCGCGTCCACGTGGCCCTGGACGTAATGGCCGCCGAGCGGCTCTCCGGCGCGGAGCGCGGGCTCGACGTTCACCGCGTCGCCGGCGGAAAGGCGCGCCGAGCGTCGACGCGCGCCAGCGTCTCCGGCACCGCGTGCATCGAGACCCGCGCTCCTTCGATGGACTCGGCCGTGAGGCAGCACCCGTTGATCGAGATCGAGTCTCCCACTGCGAGCCGGGCAGCCGTCTTCGGACGCCTCGACAACGAGCGCCCGCCCGGCTGCGCCACCCGCGGCGGACACGACCCGGCCGAGCTCGCGCACGATTCCGGTGAACACGGGACAACCGTACCCCTCGAAACCGGGTCAGGCTGAAGCCTGACCCCAGTGTTCAGTGGACGGGGGTCAGGCTTCAGCCTGACCCCCGTCTGTCGGTTTACGGCTCGTGGATGTAGCCCTGGATCACCACGTCGTCACCGATCGGTCGGGACTGGAACCGGGTGAGCGCGACCGGTGCAGGGAGCCCGACGATCATCCCCGTGCCCTCACCTGAGAGCTTCGGCGCCACGAAGACGAGCATCTTGTCGACGAGGTCCTGCTCGAGAAACGCTGCCGCGAGCGTCGGGCCGCCCTCCAGGAGAAACGACTGAACGCCGTCCTCGGCGAGGAGCTCCAGCTCCTCGCGAAGCGCACCGGATCGCAGCTCGAGCCCAGAGTCCTCCGGCAGCGGGCCCTTCCCGAATGCGAGCCGGCGCGGCTGGCGAGTCACGGGGACGCCGCGAGCGTCGAGCCGGGGATTCTCCCAGCGCACGGTCCCCATCCCAACCGCGACGGCGTCAGAAGCGGCCCGCATCATGTGCACGAGCTTCCGCGAGTCCTCTCCGCTGACCCAGCGCGAGTCGGGCATGGCGATCCTCCCGTCGAGCGAGATCGCAACCTTGTAGGTCACGAACGGTCTCTTGTCCACGACCCATGTACGCCACTCCTCGATCTGCTGGCGGCAGCGGAAGCCAAGGTCGTCGTCCACGAGCTCGACCTGGATCCCGGCCTCGCGGAGACGATCGAGGCCGCCACCGTGCTCCGGGTGCGGATCGGTCTGCCCCACCACGACGCGGGCGACGCCCGCCTCGACGAGAGCGTCCACGCAGGGAGGCGTCTCGCCGTGGTGCGCGCACGGCTCGAGCGTCACGTAGACCGTCGCGCCGCGAGCTTTCGTCGCCGGCATCTGCGAGTGCGGCAACCTCGGCATGCGGACCGCCCTGCTTCTGCATGCCAGCCCTCGCCGACGATCTCGCCGTCTGCGACGACGACCGCGCCGACGACCGGATTGGGATGGGTCATCCCCCGCCCGCGTTCGGCGAGCTCCAGGGCGTGCTCGAGATACTCGGCAGCCACGGGCCTGATCCTAGGCGGCAGCGCCGGCGGTCACGCGCATCCTCGCGACGAAGAAGCCCGCCGTTCCGTGGACATGCGGCAGCGTTTGGAGGAACTCGGGCCTCGACGGGTGGCGGAACTGCGGCCATTCCTCGGCGAGCGAAGCATCGACTTCCAGCCCCGCCGCGTCGACGACGGCCTCCGCCTCGACCGCGTTGATCGTGCACACGGAGTAGACGATGGTGCCGCCAGGCTTGACGCGCTCAGCGGTTGCTCGCAGGAGCTCGAGCTGGAGCTCGGGAAGCTGCTCGGCCCGCCAGCGGAGATCGGGGCGCCGGTTGAGGACTCCGAGGCCCGAGCAAGGCGCGTCGACGAGCGCTCGATCGAAGCCGTCGAGCTCGGGCGGAAGCGAGCGGCCGTCCGCGACGACTACGCGGACGTTCGTGGCACCGAGGCGCTGAACCATCTCCTCGAGCTCGCGCGCTCGTGCCTCGTTCACATCCACTGCGACGACCTCGCCGGCAAGCATGGTCGCCTTGCCACCAGGAGCGGCGCAGACGTCGAGCGTGCGCTCGCCGTCCCGCGCCCCGACCGCCAGCCCGACGAGCTGCGAGGCGCGGCTCTGCGGCCAGATCCTGCCCTCGGCGAGAGCGCGCTCGTCGACTCGATCCACGACCCACGCGCCGGGAATGTCGGGATCCGGCCGGCCGTCGATCTCTCCGCGCACGAGGCGAACGGCGATCTCTGCGGGCTCGTTCTGCGCCCGCATGAGCGCGAGTGCCGCCGACTCACCGAGCTCGCGCCACCACGTCTCGGCGATCCAGTCGGGGTAGGAGTGCCTCAGGGCCGCCTCGCGCGCGTTCGACTCCGGAAGCGACTCCACCAGTTCCCGCATCCCGTCTGCGAGCCTGCGTAAGACCGCGTTCGTGAACGCGACCGCTCGCGTGAGGCCGGCCGCGCGCACCAGCTCCACCGACTCGTTCACCGCGGCGTACCGCGGCACCCCGTCGACGTAACCGAGCTGGTAAGCCCCGAGCCTCAGCGCGGCCCGCACGGGCGGGTCGAGGCGATGCACCTTGCGTCGTCCGAGCGCCTGTATCGCGTGATCCAGGGTCCGCACACGCTGGACGGCCCCGAAGGCAAGTCGCTGCGCGAGCGCGCGGTCACGCTCGTCCAGCCCGGCCGCCTCGGTGCGGAATGTGTGGTCCGCATACGCGTCGTCCTCGAAGACGCGCAGGAGCGCCCGGTAGGCCGCCTTGCGTGCGGGGCTTATCTCAGCCCGCGGAGCCATGCTTCGTAGTCCATGCGACGACCTCCTGCCGGCTGCACGTCCAACGGCTCGAACGATCCGTCTTCTCCGACCCGCGCGCGCCAGACCGTGACGTCTCGACCCTCGAGCTCCGCCCGCGCTCCGATGTGCGGTGAAAGCGCGCGGACTCTGTTCACGAGCTCCGCCGGGGGACGGGAGAGGTCGAGCACGCGGTCGGCTGCCGCGATCTTGTCGGCATACGTGACGCCCTCGTCGGCCTGGGGCCGGTACTCACGTTCAGGCTGGTCGAGGACGTCGTCGAGGAGGTCGACTGCCACCGACGCAGATTTCGCGTAGATGGCTCCCGCATCGTCCTCGGGCTCGATCGGAAACGACTGCTGCGCTGCGATCGGCCCCGCGTCGAGTTCCTTCACGAGCTCGATGATCGTCACACCCGTCTCCTCGTCCCCGCCCATGAGCGCGCGCTCGACCGGGGCAGCGCCCCGCCAGCGCGGGAGCAGCGAGGGGTGAACGTTCAGCCAGAGCCGTTCCTCGAGCAGCTCGTCGGGCACGATTCGCCCGTACGCGACCGCGACCACCGTCGGCGCGCCGAGCTCCATGCCGGCCCGCAGCTCGTCCGGCTGAAAGACGGGGATCCCGAGTCGCTCCGCCACTTCCTTCGCGGGCGGCGGAGAAGACTTCCGGCCCCGCCCTGCGGGAGCGTCCGGCCGGGTCAGCAACGCGCTGATCTCGCGCGCTTCCGCCAGGCGCTCGAGGACGTCGGCGCCGAAGGGCGCGGTGGCCGCGACCGCGATCGGCGCCGTCAACGCGTGCCGAGCACGGGCTGTGGGCGAAGCTTCCCCAGCGCGGCCTTGCGCGACTCGTCGTCGGTGCGATCGACTATGAGCACGCCGTCCAGATGATCGAGCTCGTGCTGGACGACTCTCGCAGAGGGCAGCTCGAGATCGAGTGTCACCGGCTGGCCGTCCGCGTCGAGGCCCTCGATCGTGACGGCGCCGGGACGCTCGACGGGGACGAGCACGTCGCGCAGCGAGAGACACCCCTCGTCGTCCGTCTCCAGGTTGTCGGAGCGCTTCGTGAGCACCGGGTTGACGAGCACGCGATCCTCGCCCGCATCGGAGAAGACGAAGATGCGGCGGAGGACGCCGACCTGCGTGGCCGCAAGCCCCACGCCCTGCGCCTCGTGCATGAGCGCCGTCATCCGCTCGGCGAGCCGGCGAACGTCGTCGTCGACCTCTTCGACCTCGCGGGCCTTCATGCGTAGCACGGGGTCGCCGTACTGGCGGATCCGAGCCAGCGCGAGCATGCGCCTGGCCTCGAGCTCGAGCTCCAGCTCGTGCTCGTCCGCGGCGTGGTCGTGCTCGTGATCGTCGCCGTGATCGTGCTCGTGCGTGTGGTCGTGAGCCATCGCGCGGCGAGTGTAGATGCTCAGAAGGACTGCGGATCGACGTCCACGACGACCGAGAGGCCGTCCCGGCGCATCGCCGGGGCGGCGGTCGCCAGCAATGCCGCGGCGCGGCTGGCGAAGGCTCTCGGACGGGTCGTCTTCGCCACGAGCTGCGCGCGATGGCGGCCTCGCAGACGGAGCAACGGCGCCGGGCCGATGAGTTGAACGTCCGCTCCCTGAAGCGCTTCGCGCAGCTCTCGAAGCGCGCGCAGCGGCGCGGACGACTCGGCGCCCGAGACGAGGATGGACACGAGGTGGCTGAAAGGCGGGTACGCGAGCTGCTCCCGTCGCGCGAGCTCCTGCGCGAGAAAGCCGCCGACGTCGTGCCGGACGGCGAACGTGAAGGGGGTCGCATCGGGCTCGAAGGTCTGCACGAGCACCTTCCCCGGCGCGTCCCGGCCGCTCCGCCCGGCGAGCTGCGTCACGAGCTGGAAGGTCCGCTCCTCGGCGCGGAAGTCGGGAAAGGCAAGCCCCGTGTCGGCATCCACGACTGCAGCGACCGAGACGCCGGGAAAGTGATGGCCCTTCGCCACCATCTGCGTCCCGATCAGAACGGCCCGGTGCGCCTGTCCGAACCGTTGTAGCGCGTCCCGCAGCGAGCCCTGCTTCACGGCGGTGTCAGCATCGAGCCGGATTCGCTCGAGCCCCGGCAGCCGGCGCTCCAGCTCGGTCTCGAGCCGTTGGGTTCCGGCCCCGATGCGCGCCAGGTCGACCGATCCGCACTCCGGGCACTGCTCCGGAAGCTTCTCGGAGAATCCGCAGTGGTGGCAGTGGAGTCGCCCGTCGCGATGCAGGGTCAGCGTGACATCGCAGCTTCGGCAGCGGCGCGAGACCCCACAGGCGCGACAGTGGAGCGCGCCCGAGACGCCGCGTCGATTGAGGAGCAGTATCGCTCGCCCACCCTTCTCCTCGACCGCGGCGAGCTCGGCGAGCAGCGGCGCCGAGAGCGGGTACCCGGCCTCGCGTCTGAGATCGACCACACGTACCGACGGCATCGGCGCGCCGATCCGAGAGGGTAGAGCGAGCCGCTCGAGACGCGCCCAGCTCTCCGCACGCGGCGTCGCGCTCCCGTAGACCGCGACCGCCCCTTCCAGTGCCGCACGTTTCGCCGCAACCGTGCGCGCGTCGTAGCGGGGATCCGACTCCTGCTTGAACGAGGCGTCGTGCTCCTCGTCGACGACGATTAGGCCGAGCTTGCGCACCGGAGCGAAGATCGCCGAGCGCGCCCCCACCACGACGCGTGCCTCGCCGCTTGCGATCCGCTCCCGCTCGTCTCGACGCTCGGCATCGCTGAGAGCGGAGTGGACGACCGCGACCCGATCGCCGAAGCGCGCGGCGAACCGTCCGACCGTCTGAGGAGTGAGTGCGATCTCCGGCACGAGCACGATCGCGCCCCGGTCGCGGGAGAGCGCAACGGCGCACGCCTGGAGATAGACCTCGGTCTTGCCGCTCCCGGTCGGGCCGTGCAGCAGGACGTGCTCACTCCCGCCGTCGAGCGCAGCCACGATGCGGTCGACGGCCTCCCGCTGGGCGTCCGTGAGCGTCGCGGGCTCGGGCTCTCCTTCGAGCACGTTGCCGAGCGCCGGCGGTCGCCGCTCGCCGCGCCGCGCACGTGCATGAGGCGCGACCAGTGCAAGCGCACGGGCGGGCGTCGATCCGTAGTAGTCGGCGACCCAGAGCGCGAGCTCGACGAGCGGCGCGGGGATGCGGTCCACCACCGGGCCTGCCGAGGCGATCTGAACCCCGACCGGGGGTTCCACGCCGACGTCGACGACCACGCCGCGTACTCGACGCCGCCCGAGGTTGACCGAGACTATGGCGCCCGCGTCGACCCCGTCTTCCACCTCGTACGTGAAGAGCCGCGCGAGCGTGCGGGCGGTGACCAGCGGATAGACCTCCGCGAGCGGCACTGCGCCAAGTTACAAGTTGCTACTTGGCCGTTCGCTTCGCGGCCGATGCGCCACCGGCCTCTAGGATGTCTCCCATGGCTCAGCCGCACGGCCACTCGGTCGACGAGTACCTGGAGACGATCTACTTCCTCGCCTTCCCGATCGGCGAATACCGACCCTCGACGGGATCGACCGCCATCGCGGCTCGGGTTGCCGAGATGCTCGGCGTCTCGCGAGCCTCGGCCGGGGAGATGTTGAAGCGCCTCGAAGCGGACGGTCTCGTCGAGCGGGGCGACAACAAAGAGGCGATCCTCACCCCGAGCGGGACCGAGCGCGCGAAGGGCGTCGTGCGCAAGCACCGCATCATCGAGCGCTTTCTCACCGACTTCATGGGTTACACGGCAGCCGAGTCGCATGTCCACGCGGACGAGCTCGGCGACACGTTCACAGACGAGATGATCGAGCGGATCAACGACCGGCTCGGCCACCCAGACCGCTGTCCGCACGGCTGGCCGGTGGAGCCGGAGGCAGAGCAGGCCGAGAACGCCGAGCTCGTTCCGCTCGGTGACCTCGGTGTCGGACGGGATGCAGAGATCGTGCGGCTCGCGGAGCACGACGGCGACCTCCTGCACTGGTTCTACGAGGAAGGCCTGATCCCTGGGACGCGAGTGTCGGTGCGAGGCTCGCAACCCGCCGCCGACCAGCTGACCGTGACGGTCGAAGGCTCGGACCGCGCGCTCTCGGAGAAGGCCGCGGACGGCATCTACGTCCGCGCTGCCTGACCCCGCTGCTTACTAATCGTTCAAATCCTCTTCAAGGACGGCTGACAGCATGCGCGAGCACCGCTTTTGCATCGCCATCTGGGAAAGGGAGATCGGGACATGAGGATGAATCGGACTGTTGGCGCACTTGTCGCGGGGACCGCTGCCGTGCTCGTCGGCGCGGGAGCCGCCTTCGCGGGTCCCGGCGGCGGGGACAGAGGAGCTCGCTGCGAGGCTCGAGTCGCGAAGATCGCCGAGCTGCGAGGCGTTTCGGTCGCCGAGCTCGAGGCTCAGATCAAGGCGCGCCTGACGGCGCGAGTCGAAGCTGCTTTGAACGCGGGCCGGATCGGCCCCGAGCGGGCTGCCAAGCTCGAGCAGCGAATCGCGGCTGGCGAGCTCTGCAAGGGGACACACGTGCGGGCCAAGCTCGCGACTCGCGGGCTGCTCGCGGCCGCTGGCAAGTTCCTCGGCATGGACAAGGCGGAGCTTCGCGCTGCCCTTCCGGGGACGTCGCTCGCCGCGCTGGCGGCGAAGCAGGGCAAGAGCGTCGACGCCCTCGAGGCCGCCATGCTCGATCCCGTCGAGGCGAAGCTCGCCAAGGCAGTGGAGGCGAACCGCATCACGGAAGCGAGAGCCGAGCGGCTCCTCGAGCGAATCTCGAAGCGCGTCGACCGACTCGTGGCGAGGACTTTCCCCGCAAAAGACTCTTAGGCGGTTCTTAGGGAACTCACACAATCGTCTCAGGAAACTGCGATTGGCTACGAAAGCGCATTCCCTCCGATTGCACATCAGAAGGCCCCGCCCGCGGGCCTTCTGTGTTTCTGGGGCGAGGGACGGTTCAGGCCGCGAGTATCGTGCGAGGCCGTGAAGCCCCGGCGCCCCGCTCTCACCCGTGGCTGAGCCCGAAACGCTCAGCGTCATCTCGGCTCGTGGGATCGTCAAGCGCTTCGGCCGAACCGTCGCGCTCGCGGGCCTCGACGCCGAGATCGGCCCCGGAATCACGGGGCTGCTGGGCTCGAACGGTGCGGGCAAGACGACGTTCATCTCCGTCGTCCTCGGTCTCCGCTCGCGCGACGACGGCGAGCTGACCGTCCTCGGCCGCGATCCCGCGACTGCGGGGATCGAGACGAGGGCGCGCATCGGATACGCACCGGAGCACCACGATCTCCCGGCGGAGCTCGCAGCGACCGACCTCGTACGGCACCTCGCGGAGATGCACCTTCTCCCCCGCCGCGCGGCGGTTCAGCGCGCGAACGACGCGCTCTGGCTCGTCGGGCTCGGCGAGGAGCGCTTCCGTCCGGTCGGCACGATGTCGACAGGGCAAAGGCAGCGCGTGAAGCTTGCAGCCGCGATCGCCCACGACCCTGAGCTCGTCCTCCTCGACGAGCCGACCGACGGGCTCGACCCGATGCAACGAACCGAGATGCTGGATCTCATCCGGCGGATCGGCACCGAGTTCGGCATGCACATCCTGGTCTCGTCACACCACCTCGAAGAGGTGGAGCGGATCTGCGACTCGGTGGTCATCGTCGAGGGGGGCGAGGTCGTCCACGCCGGAACGCTCGCGGACGTGCGCCAAGGTCCAGAAGGGCTGATCGTCGAGGTGGACGACCGCGTCGAGGAGCTCGCGGCACTGATCATCGCGGCCGGCTTCGCCGTGACCGTCGACGGTGGTGTTCTCCTGCTCGACGACTCTGACGGGGCGCACGACGCCGTGCGGGACGCCGTCGCCGACCTCGCGATCGGTTTGCGACGTCTCGGGCCGCGAGGGCGCACTCTCGAGGACGTCTACCTAGAGGCTTGATGCGGGTTATGGGCACATGCCGATGGGGGCCTGCGCACTGCGCATCGCGCCCGTCGCGGCACTCAGCGATACCTTCCAGTGTCGGCGAGCGCCGATCCAGCCGCGCTGCTTGGCGCAGACCCTCCCCGCATGCACCCCTAACCCGCACCAAGCCTCTGGGGGCAGGCGAATGACCGACGCGCGGCTCTTCGACCTCGGCTACCGCAGCTACGACGGCCGCCGCGCACAGCCGGTGCGGGCGATCGGCACTCTCGCGGTCTTCACGGCCCGGCGGGTGCTCGGTCTCGGGCGCGGCGGGCGCCACAAGGTCCTCCCTGCGATCACGCTCGCGATCGCGTTCCTGCCCGCGCTCGTCTCGGTTGCGTTCGCGGTGATCCTCGAGGACTTGCCCGTCGACGACCTCATCTCCTACGGCGACTACATGTTCATCATCGGAAGCGCGCTCGCGCTGTTCGCGTCGCTGATCGCCCCCGAGGCGCTTTGCCCCGATCGCCGGTCCGGGATGCTCGGCCTCTACCTCGCGGGGCCGCTCGACCGCAATCGCTATCTCTTGGGCAAGAGTGTCGCGGTCGTCGCGGTCATGCTGCTGATCACGCTCGGCCCCCTGCTCTTCATGCTCTCGGCGTTCGTCCTGGCCGGGCACGGGCCGGAGGCGGCCGACACGCCGATCCTCCTTCTTCGCATTCTCGCGTCTGGCGTCGTCACGGCCCTTCTCTACGCAGCCCTGTCGATGGCGGTCTCGAGCTTCACGACCCGCCGCGCGGCGGCTGCCGTTGCCACGGTGCTCCTGTTCTTCGTCCCGGTGACCGTGGCGCGATCGGCCATCGAGAGCGCCGACGCCCCCAACGAGCTCGACCTGCTCAGCTTCCCGTTCGTGGTCGCGGAGCTCTCGTACCGGATCTTCGGCGAGACGCCCGACGACAGCGAGCCGGTCACCGAGCTCTCGACGCTCGTCATCACGAGCGGCGTCGTGGCTGCAATCGTGGCGGGCTTCGCGATCTGCTGGCTCCGGTACCGGCGCCTGGAAGCGTTCCGCTGAGCTCCGTCGCTCAGAACGAGCCCCGTGTCGTCGCCGACCAGGTGTCGAAGTGGTTCGGCGCGCTCGTCGCCGTATCGGAAGTCAGCTTCGACATCGGCCCCGGCGTGACGGCGCTGCTCGGGCCGAATGGCGCCGGCAAGTCGACCATGCTCCGCATGCTCTGCGGTCTCGCGCGACCGTCGCAGGGGGTTGTTCGGGTACTCGGGCGCGACCCGCGCGCAGACACGGACGTCACTCGTCGCATCGGCCTCGTGCCCCAGCAGGAGAGCGTCTTCGAGCCGCTGACAGCCCGCGAGTTCGTTCGGCTGGCCGCCACGCTGCACGGCCTTCCCGAGCCAGACGATGCCGCCGCCGCTGCTCTCGACACGGTCGACCTCGATCCGGCCGACACGCGCAAGCTGCCGACCTACTCCAAGGGCATGCGACAGCGCGTCAAGGTCGCGCAGGCGATCGTCCACGACCCTGCCGTGCTCGTTCTCGATGAGCCTCTCACCGGCCTCGATCCTCGACAGCGAGTGGACATGGTCGTGCTCTTCCGGCGACTCGGGAGCGAGGGGCGCTGCGTGATCGTGTCCAGCCACGTGCTCGACGAGGTCGAGCGGCTCGGGTCGCAGATCCTCGTGATGTCACAGGGCAGACTCGCTGCGGCGGGGGACTTCCACGAGCTCCGCGCACTCATGGATGACCGGCCTCTGCGAGTGCGCGTGCGGACCGACCGTCCCCGCGAGCTCGCCGGTGCGTTGCTCGAGTCAGGCACGGCCGTCGGTGCGCGGCTCCACGGCGACGACGTGCTCGAGCTCGACACGAGCGATGCCCGGGCCCTCACGCATGCGCTCGCCCCGGTCGCGCGGGAAAAGGGAGCGCGGCTGTTCGAGGTCAGGTCCCTCGACGCCGACCTCGAGGGCGTCTTTCGCTACGTGGTGCAGCGATGAGCGTCGTAACTCCAGCCTCGCCGACGATGCAGCGCCCGCGCACCCTTTCATCGCTCGGGGCGCTGTACCGCCTGCTGCTGCGCACGCAGATAACTCTGCGCCCGAGTCCTCGGCATCGCCGCGCTCAGCGGGCTCTCAGTCCTCCTCGGCCTCTTCTCACGCTGGGACTCCGATCCCGCGCAGGCAGCGACGGACGCAACCGCCGCCTACGGCCTTGGGCTCGTCGTCCCCCTGGCGACGCTCTGGCTCGGAACAGCTGCGATCGGTGACCTCGTGGAAGACCGTCTGCTCGTATACCTCTGGCTGAAGCCCGTGCCGCGGTGGCAACTTCCGGCGGCTGCGATCCTTGCGACGGCGAGCGTTCTCGTCCCCCTGACAGCACTTCCGGTTGCCGCGACGGCGCTGGCGGCGGGCGCCCCCGAGGTCGCGCCCGCCGCGCTGCTCGCCGCGTCGCTGGCGGGCCTCGCCTACGCCGGCGTGTTCGTGGCCGCAGGCCTCTGGTTCCGGCGGGCGGCCTGGTGGGGGCTCGCGTTCGTCCTTCTCTGGGAGAACGCGGTCGCACAGCTCGCCGAGGGCTCCGCCCGGTTCACGATCGTCGGCTGGGCGAGGTCCGTCCTCGTCGACCGCTCCCGACATCGAGGTGTCGCGCTCGGCCGGATCCGCTGGGGCTGCATTCGTGGTGCTCCCCGCCGTTGCAGTTGCCGGCTGGCTCGTTGCGACGTGGCGGTACAGGCAGGCGGACGTCGACTGAACGGGTAGACCCGTGGGGTCTGACCCCTACGCGGTTGCCGGCTCCGAGAGCAGCCCGGCCGCGGCGCGCAGTGCGTCCGCCTTGTCCGTGCGCTCCCAGGTGAAGTCGCGGTCGTCGCGGCCGAAGTGGCCGTACGACGCCGTCTTCGCGTAGATCGGCCGCAGCAGGTCGAGGTCGCGAATGATCGCGCCCGGGCGCAGGTCGAAGTGCTCGGTGACGAGCTCCTCGATCCGGGTGAGCGGAATCGCCTCGGTGCCGAAGCAGTCGACGTTCACGCTCATCGGGTGCGCGACGCCGATCGCGTACGCGACCTGGAGCTGGCAGCGATCCGCGAGGCCGGCGGCGACGACGTTCTTCGCGACATAGCGCGCCGCGTACGCGGCCGAGCGGTCGACCTTCGTCGGATCCTTGCCCGAGAAGGCGCCTCCGCCGTGCGGCGCGGCGCCGCCATAGGTGTCGACCACGATCTTGCGGCCGGTGAGGCCCGTGTCGCCCATCGGGCCGCCGATGACGAACTTCCCGGTCGGGTTCACGTACAGGAAGTCCTTCGCACTGAGCCGCGCGGGGTCGTAGAGGCCGCCGTAGTCCGAGTGCAGGATCGGCTCGACGACGTGCTCGCGGAGGTCGGGCTTCATCAGGCTCTCGATGTCGAGCCCGTCGCGGTGCTGCGTGGAGATGAGCACGCGCTCGATCTCGACCGCGCGCTGGATCCCGTGCTCGTCGAGCTCGTAGCGCACCGTGACCTGCGTCTTGCCGTCGGGCCGAAGGTACGGCAGCACGTTCGCCTTCCGTACCTCGGCGAGCCGCTTCGAGAGCTTGTGCGCGAGTGAGATCGGAAGCGGCATCAGCTCCTCGGTCTCGCGCGTCGCGTACCCGAACATCATTCCCTGGTCCCCGGCGCCGAGCAGGTCGAGCGGGTCCGTGTCGCCGTGCTGCGCCTCGTAGGACTCGTCCACTCCCTGCGCGATGTCGCTCGACTGCTCGTCGATCGCGACCATGACCCCGCAGGTCTCGTAGTCGAAGCCGTACTTCGCCCGCGTGTAGCCGATCTCGGCGATGCGCTCGCGAACGACCGCGCGGACGTCGACCCAGGTCTCGGTCGTGATCTCGCCGGCGACGACGACGAGGCCCGTCGTGATCAGCGTCTCGCACGCGACCCTCGCGTTCATGTCGTCCTTCAGGACCGCGTCGAGGACGGAGTCGGAGATCTGGTCGGCGATCTTGTCCGGGTGCCCCTCGGTGACCGACTCCGAGGTGAACGAGAATGAGCGGGCTTTCGACATGGTGCGGAAGGGTACTGGTACCTGGCGTTATTCCGTCGTCGGCTCGCGTCGCATGAGCTGCTGGACGAGGTCGGTGAGTGCGACGCCTTCGAGCACGGCACACACACCATCGGTGATCGGCAGCTCGATGTCGAGCCTTCGCGAAAGATCGCGGAGCACCGGCGCCGTCGTCAGCCCCTCCACGACCATCCCGATCTCGGCGCGGGCCTCCTCTGCGGTCGCACCCTGGGCGATGAGCTCGCCCGCGCGCCGGTTTCGGCCCGCGGGCGACCAGCACGTGACGATCAGGTCGCCCATCCCAGCCAGACCTGCGAACGTGTCCGGGCGAGCTCCCGCTGCCTCGGCGAGCCGTCGCATCTCGGCGACCCCGCGAGAGACGAGCGCCGCCTTCGCGTTGTCTCCGAGCCTGAGCCCGTCGGCGCCGCCCGCGGCGAGCGCGATCACGTTCTTGGCCGCGGCGCACAACTCCACTCCCACGATGTCCTCGTTCACGTACACACGGAAGATCGCCGAGTTCAGCGCGAGCTGGAGCCGGACCGCGAGCTCGAGGTCTGCGCTCGCGACGACCGCGGCCGCCGGCAGCCCCCTGGCGACCTCCTCGGCGATGTTCGGGCCCGAGAGAACTGCCACGGGGCGACCCGTGACCAGTGACGACAACCGCTCGCCGGTGCTCGGGTCGAGCCCTTTCGTGAGGCTGAGGACGGGTCCGGTGCCTGGAAGCGCTGCGACCACCTCGCCGAAGACGCGCGACGGGACGGCGACGACGACCAGTTCGGCGTTTTCGACCGGCGCGTCCTCGACCAGGGCGGCGCCGATGCCACGCAGATCGGCCTCTCGCGCGTACCGAGGATTGCGTCCGCTCTCACGAATGGCTTCGACCTGCGCGACGTCGCGCGCAGCGAGCGTCACGTCGTGACCGCGATCGCGAAGCAGGCACGCGAACGCGGTCCCCCACGAGCCCGCACCGACGACGACTACGCGCACGCCGCCATGAGCCGCTTGCAACAGTCTGTTGCAAGCGCGTTCAAGGGGCCGATGTCCCGTTCTCCTGCGCGTCGTGATGCTGCATGCAACAGACTGTTACAAGGCGTTCCCATGCCTCGCACGGCGGTGTTCATTCCGACGTGACGAAGTCGATCGAGACGGGCACGCCCTCGAGCCTAAACCGCCGGCGCAGCTCGTTCTCGACCCAGTAGCCGTAGTCGCGCGTCACGAGCCGGCGGTCGTTCACGAAGATCCGGAACCGAGGCGGGCGTGAGCTGACCTGCGTGCCGTACAGGATGTTGAGTCGGCGCCCGCGCCGTCCGGGCGGCTGCCGCGCCTCGCGGAGCTCCTGCAGCGCACGGTTCAGCTCGGCGGTCGGGATGCGGCCCGCGTAGCGCGAGAACACATCCTCGACCGTGTCCAGCAACCGCTCCAGCCCGCGGCCTGTCAGCGACGACACGGCGAGGATCGGAGGACGCTGTCGTAAACGCGTCTCGAGATGCGGTCGCACGTCCTCGATCCGCACCTCGGTCACGTCCCACTTCGAGAGGACGACGACCGTCGCGCACTGCGCCTTGCGCGCCGCATCGGCGACCGCGAGATCCTGGTCGACCACACCCTCGCTGGCGTCCACGACGACGAGCGCGACATCGGCACGCTCCGCGGCCTCGAGCGCCCGCAGCTCCGAGTAGTACTCGATCCCCTGGCGCTGCCTGCGCTTTCTGCGAAGTCCGGCGGTGTCCACGAGCACGAACGTGGTCTCTCCGCGCCTGAGCACCGTGTCGATCGCGTCGCGCGTCGTGCCCGGGACCTCGGAGACGATCACACGCTCGCGGCCGAGGAGGGCGTTCAGGAGCGAGGACTTGCCGACGTTCGGGCGGCCCAGGATCGCGACACGGATCGCCTCTTCGCCGACCGGGCGTTCGCCTCCGCCCGGAAGCCGGCCGACGATGTCGTCGAGTAGGTCGCCGGTGCCGTGGCCGTGCAGCGCCGAGAGCGGGATCGGGTCACCGAGCCCGAGGCGGTGAAACTCGAGCGCCTCGGCGTCGCGGCGTGGATCGTCGAGCTTGTTCGCGATCACGAGCACGTCGCGTCGAGAGGAACGCAGGATCTCCGCGAGCTCCTCGTCGCCGGGGGTGACTCCAGCTTTCGCGTCGACGACGAGGAGCACCAGATCGGCCTCGTCGACCGCCTGGCGCGCCTGCTCGGCCACCTTCGATCCGAACGGGCCCTCGTCCTCGCGGTCGACGCCCCCGGTGTCGATCACCCGAAACGTGACGCCGTTCCAGTCGCAGAAGAGCTCCTTCCGATCTCGAGTGACGCCGGGAGTCTCGTGAACGACCGCAGCGCGCGATTCGGTGAGCCGGTTGACGAGCGTCGACTTGCCGACATTCGGGAAGCCGACGATCGCGACCGTCCCAGCCACTTCGGTGACTTCGTCCCCGAAGTGGCTAGATGAAGTGCGCACACCTCCTCTGCCGCGGGGTCTCGTCATCGCGGCGGGGTTGCGTCTCGAGGGCGCCCGAGCTCGTGGAGCTCGACGAGCCACTGCCAGAGCTCGTGGAGCTTGCGCTCGACCTCGACCGAGGCCTCCTTGTAGCCCTTACCCCCGCGCGGGAGCCCGTCGAAGGTCATCGGCTCACCCCATGCGACGGATACCGGGGCGAAGTTCCCGATCCGCCAGGTGTGGCTTCCGTGGATCGCCGCCGGTATCAGCGGAGCGGATTCGTTGATCGCGACCATTGCGGCGCCGGGCTGTACCGGGCCTGGCACCCCTTCGCGCTGCCGGGTTCCCTCGGCGAACATGCCGAGCGCGTTCCCGTCGCGCACGATCTGGCGCATCATCCGCACGGCGTCGCGATCGGACTCGCCCCGGCGGACGGGGAACGCCCCGAACGACCGCATCAGCTGGCCGAGGCCCGGAACGCGGTGCGCCTCCACCTTGGCCATGAAGTACAGCGTGCGCGGGCTCGCCGAGCCCAGCGCCGGGGGATCGAGCCAGCTGAAGTGATTCGCCGCAACCACGAGCCCGCCCTGCGCCGGCATCCGCTCGGCTCCGTAGACCCGGAGCGGCGTCACGATCTTGACTGCCGTGCCGATCGTGGCGCGCCCGACGGCCCAGACGAGGTCGGTCCCGGTCACCGCCGCGCCTCCACGAGCTCCGCGATGCGGAGCACGACCTCGTCGACGGTGAGATCGGTCGTATCGAGCAGGACGGCGTCTTCCGCGGGCTGCGTGTTCGGGGCATCTCGCTCGTCCCGTCGCCGAAGCTCGGCCGCAAGCTCCTCGCCGTCATCTCCTTCGCGGTCGCGTGAGCGGCGACGGGCGCGCTCCTCGGCATCGGCGACCAGAAAGACCTTCACTTCGGCGCCGGGCGCCACGACGGAGCCGATGTCGCGACCCTCGATCACCGCATCACCGACGGTGCCCAGCAGCCGCTGCCTCTCGCGCATCACCTCGCGCACCTCCGGATGACGCGCGACGCCCGGCACGAGACGGTCGATCTCCGCCTCGCGAATCGCGCTCGAGACGTCCTCGCCCACGATCTCGACTCGGCTCTCGGCGTCGAACGAGACCGGGTTCTCGCGCGCGAGACGCGCGAGCGCCGTCCCGTCCTCGAGGTCGACGCCGTCTCGCACCGCCAACCACGTCACAGCGCGATACATCGCCCCGGTGTCGAGATGGACGAAGCCGAGCTGACGCGCAAGTGCGAGCGCGACCGTGCTCTTCCCCGAGCCCGCCGGCCCGTCGATCGCGACGATCATGGCGCGATTCATACCGTGAAGATGCTTGATTGGGAATTGACGTGCCGCCGGGGGCGGTCACGACCAAGCCGGGCGACGCACTCACTCGTCGTGCAGGCTCGAAAGCCTGGACGGCGAGGGAGGATGGCGATCCGGTGCCGTGTCGTGGCCGTCATCCGGCCCGCCGTGAATTCCCGATCAAGCATCTCCTAGCTGTTCCAGCACCTGGTAGAAGCCGGGAAAGCTCGTCTCCACTGCCTCGGCGCCTCGGAGGTCTACTCCTTCGCGAGAGGAGAACCCCGCCACTGCCCCGACCATCGCGAGCCTGTGATCGCCGCGCGCATCGAACGTTCCGCCGCGCAACCGGGCAGGGACCCCGCGGATCCGAAAGCCATCCGGAGTCGCGCGAATGTGGGCTCCGAGTCTGCGTAGCTCCTCGACCACCCCTTCGATCCGGTCGGATTCCTTGAGTCGCAGCTCGGCGGCACCCGTGACGACGGTCTCGCCTCGCGCATGGCAGGCAGCGAGCGCGAGCAGCGGAAGCTCGTCCACGAGGCTGGGAACCTCGGTCGCAGCCACCGTCGCCCCCACGAGCTCGGATGCGCGCACCTGGACGTCGCCGGCCGGCTCCCCGCCGATTGGGCGCCGGTTGTAGACGGCAACGCGGGCCCCCATCCGCTCCAGAACGTCGACGAGGCCGGTACGCCGCGGATTGAGGCCGACGCCGTGCACGGTGACGTCGGATCCCGGCACCGTGAGCGCGGCGACGAGCAGCGCCGCTGCCGAGGAGAAGTCCCCCGGGATCTCGAGCTCGCCTAACGAAACGCTGTCTGCCCCTTTGACGGAGACGCTCTGTGGGCGGCGTCGAACGGTTGCTCCGGCACGCTCGAGCAGGCGCTCGGTGTGGTCGCGTGTCGGGACGGGCTCGACGACCGTGGTCTCGCCCTCTGCGAGCAGGCCCGCGAGGAGCACCGCCGACTTCACCTGCGCCGAGGCCACCGGGAGCTCGTAGTCGATGGCCTGCATCGGGCCGCCTTCAACGGTGACAGGCGCGTGGCCGTCGAGGGTCGCGACCTGTGCCCCCATGCGCCGGAGCGGCTCCGCAACACGCTCCATTGGGCGTTTGGAGAGCGAGTCGTCGCCGATCAGCTCGAACCGCCCGGACTGTCCTGCGAGGATCCCGATGAGGAGGCGCATCAGCGTCCCTGCGTTCCCGCAGACGATGGGCTCCGGGGGCATCTCCAGCCCGCGCAGGCCAACCCCTTGCACCGTGAGCGTGTCGTCGTCGTGCTCGTCCACGCGCACGCCCAGCGCCCGGACGGCGGCAATCGTCGACTCCGTGTCGGCTGAGCGACCGAATCCCGCGATCCGCGCCTCTCCCTCGCCGATCGCGCCTATGAGGACGGCCCGGTGAGAGATCGACTTGTCGCCGGGTACAGCGACGTGCCCGACGAGGGCGGGCACCGGCTCGAACCGCATGGCGGCTACCCGACGGTCTTGCCCATGAGGGCGACGAGCGTGCGGATCTCGTCGGCCATGCGGGCGAACTCACCAACGCGGACTTGCTGCGGGCCGTCGCAGAGTGCGTCCTCGGGCTGGGGATGCACCTCGATCATGACGCCGTCCGCGCCGGCGGCGACGGCGGCCCGCGCTAGCGGGAGCACGAGATCGCTGCGACCGGCTGCATGCGACGGGTCGACGATCACTGGCAGGTGCGTCTCGCGCTTGAGAACGGGCACCGCTGAGAGATCGAGCGTGTAGCGCGTCGAGCGCTCGAAGGTCTTGATTCCGCGCTCGCAAAGGAGCACGCGTTCATTCCCCTCTTTGGCGACGTACTCCGCGGCCATCAGGAGCTCCTCGACCGTCGCAGCAGGCGACCGCTTCAACAACACCGGCTTCGGCACGCGCCCCACCTCGGCGAGCAGGTTGAAGTTCTGCATGTTGCGAGCGCCGATCTGGATGACGTCGGTGACCTCGACGACCTTCTCCACGTCCCGCGGGTCGAGGAGCTCGGTCACGATGGGCAGGCCCGTCTCTTCGCGCGCTTCGGCGAGGATCTCGAGGCCCTTCCGGCCGAGGCCCTGGAACGCGTAGGGGGACGTGCGGGGCTTGAACGCGCCGCCGCGCAGCACGGTCGCGCCGGCGGCCGCGACCGCGCGCGCCGTCTCCAGGGTCTGCTCCCGTGTCTCGACCGTGCACGGGCCCGCGATGAGCCCGAAGAAGCCGTCGCCGATCCGGCGCCCGCGAACCTCGATGACCGTCGAGTCGGGGGTGAGCTCACGGCCGACGAGCCGGTAGGCGAGAAGCTCGGAGGAGTCGGCGATCTCCATCGAGGTCAGTCTACGCTGGCGGTTCTCGCAGCCGCCGCGGCCGCGAAGCGGCCGTATCCAGAACTTCTCGCGCGATCGGACTCCGCGCGAGCGGATTCCGATCTTGCGCATCGTGAGCGACAATGTCCAACGTGAAGATCTTTTCCGGCATCAGGGCATCGGGCGACAAGACGCTCGGCAACTACTCGGGCGGCTACCGCCAGTACGCAGCGACGCAGGAGCAGGGTGACGCCGTCTTCTGCATCGTCGACCTGCACTCGATCACGACCGCCTACGAGCCAGAGGGTCTCCACGAGGCGACGCTGGCAGGCGCTGCCATGCTCTTCGCCACCGGCATCGACGCCGAGCGCTCGATCGTGTTCTGCCAGAGCCACGTCCAGGCGCACGCGGAGGCCGCATGGCTGCTCAGCTCGGTGACCAGCTTCGGCGAGCTCAGGCGCATGACGCAGTTCAAGGACAAGTCCGAGGATCAGGAGTTCGTATCCGCCGGGCTCTTCACGTATCCCGTGCTGATGGCTGGCGACATCCTGCTCTACCAGACCGACATCGTCCCCGTGGGCGACGACCAGCGACAGCACGTCGAGCTGACCCGCGATATCGCCGAGCGGTTCAACGGGCGCTACGGCGAGACGTTCACGGTGCCGAGGGGCGTCTACCCCGAGGAGGGAGCCCGGATCAAGAACCTCCAGGAGCCGGAGCGCCTGATGTCCACCTCGGCGGGCAACCCGCAGGGCGTGGTCCGGATCGTCGACGCGCCCGACGTGATCAGGAAGAAGTTCAAGTCTGCGGTGACCGACTCGGGGCGGGACGTGCGACACGATCCGGCAGAGAAGCCCGGAGTCTCCAACCTCATCGAGATCCTCTCGGTCGCGACCGGCGAGTCGCCAGCGGGGGTCGAGGCACGCTACGACGGCTCGGGCTACGGACAGTTCAAGGAGGACGTCGGCGAGGCCGTGGTCGCCCTGTTCGCACCGATCCAGGAGCGCTATCGCGAGCTGCGGGCCGACGAGGACAGCCTTCGGCGCCTGCTGGCGGCGGGCGCGGAGAAGGCGCGCGAGGCCTCCGCGCCGACGCTGGAAGCCATGTACGAGCGGATGGGGTTCGTCAGGCCGTAGGAGCCCGGCGCAGCGCGTCGACTTCGGTGCTGGTCAGCTCGCGCCACTCTCCCTGCGCGAGGTCGCCGAGGACGAGCCCGGCGTAGCGGCTTCGATGCAATCGTCGAACCGGGTGCCCGACGGCCTCGCACATCCGCTTCACCTGGTGCTTCCGCCCCTCGTGCAGCGTCAGCTCGAGAACGGAGGAGCGCGAGCCGCCTCTGAGCAGGCGCGCTTCGGCGGGTGCGGTGCGGCCGTCCTCGAGGACCACACCTTCCCGCAACTCGCGCAACGCCGCCTCCCCTGGGAGACCGTCGACCTCGGCCTCGTAGACCTTCTCGACGCCGTACCTGGGATGCGCGAGCCGGTGCGCGAGTGGGCCGTCGTTGGTGAGCAAGATCACTCCTGTCGTATCCACGTCGAGACGCCCGACCGGAACGACGCGCGGCGTGTGCTGGACGAGCTGGAGGACGGTTTTCCGTCCCTGCGGGTCACGAGCCGTCGTCACCACGCCGGCGGGCTTGTGCAGCAACACGTATGCGAGGGGCTGCGCCTCGACGCGCTTGCCGTCGACCTCGACGACGTCCCTCGCGCCGACGACCGTGTTCAGCTCGCCGCGCATCCCGTTGACGACAACCCGCCCGGCGACGATGAGCTCGTCCGCGCGCCGCCGCGAGGCGACTCCGGCGCGAGCGAGGTATGCGTTCAGACGCACGCGCTCATTTTCACCCGGCCTCGGCGCGTAGCGCCGACTTCGGGTCTTCGGCGCGACCGGAATGCGCGCTCGCGCATTCCGTTCTTGCGCACTAGATAGGCTGGCTCCCGCCGTGAGTCAGATCGAGGAGTGGACGACGAAGCTCGCCGAGCTCGCCGTCTTCGGAGCGAACGTCCAGCCGGGACAGCTGGTCGCGGTGACGAGTTTCGTCGGCAAGGAGTACGTCGCCCGCGAGATCGCCCGCGTGGCCTATAAGCGCGGAGCGAAGTACGTCGACGTCGTGACGTTCGACCAGTGGGTGAAACGCGAGCGAATCGCGCACGCGGCGGAGGACACCCTCGGCTACTCACCTCCGTGGATGTCCCAGCGCCTCCTGCACCTCTCCGACGAGCACGCCGCCCGAATCACGCTCTCCGGCCCGCACGCGCCGACTGCGATGGAAGGGCTCGACCCCGCCCGCGCCGGTCGCGACCTGCTGCCGTATCTGCCGGAGACCGGTGAGGTCGTCAACCGCCGCACGACCAACTGGACGATCGTCCCGGTTCCGACGCGGGACTGGGCGGAGGTGGTGTATCCGGACCTTCCGCGCGACGACGCGTACGAACGGCTCTGGGAAGCAGTGGCGCACGTTTGCCGCCTCGACACGGACGATCCCGAGGCGGCCTGGACCGAGCGAGCCACAGCGTTGAAGTCGAGTGCAGATCGCCTGACGGAGAGACGTTTCGACGCTCTTCGGCTGCATGGGCCGGGTACCGACCTCACCATCGGCCTCCTCCCTTCTTCCGAGTGGCAGGCGGGCGACTTCGTCACGGTGGACGGCTTGCACCACCTTCCGAACCTTCCGACCGAGGAGACGTTCACGACGCCGGACCCGGAGCGGGTCGATGGCTACGCAAGCGCGACGATGCCGCTCGAGCTCGCCGGGTCCGTCGTCTCGGGCATCCGAGTGGAGTTCCAGGGCGGCCGCGCGGTCGCCATCGACGCCGACCAGGGCGCCGAAGCGCTACGTGCCGCCGCGTCGTCGGACGAAGGTGCCTCCCGCCTGGGCGAGATCGCCCTCGTCGACGGACTGGGTCGCATCGGCGCGCTCGAGACCACCTTCTTCGACACGCTGATCGACGAGAACGCGGCCTCGCACATCGCGCTCGGGAACGGTTACGACCACCCCGTGGAGGACGAAGCCGACAAGAAGCGGATCAACCAGAGTCGCGTCCACATCGACTTCATGATCGGAAGCCCGGAGCTCGACGTCGACGGGATGGGGCTCGATGGTGACGTCGTTCCCGTTCTCCGCAACGGGAGCTGGCAGATCTGAAGGCCGGGGTCTTGCTGAAGCCAGACCCCAACCACTATTACCGGGGCCCTGGCTTTAGCCAGATCCCTTCTTACGACGCGCGCGCGCTTGCGACTTCGAGCAGCCGCTCGCGGATCTCGCCGGCGTCCGCGCCGAGGTCGTCGAGCCGCGGCAACGCGGCGAGGCTCTCGAGCCCGAAGACCCGCTCGAAGAGCGGCGTCGTCCGGTAGCGGACCGCCCCGCCGCTCTCCCGGCCGGCCTCGGTGATGAGCCCGCGCTCGACGAGGCTCGCGACGGCTGAGTCAGCGGCCACGCCGCGGATGCGGGCGACCTCCGGCCGCGAGCACGGCCCGAGGTACGCGACCACGGCAAGGGTCTCGAGGGC
The DNA here is from genome assembly GCA_963789655.1 of uncultured Actinomycetes bacterium. Lineage (GTDB taxonomy): Bacteria > Actinomycetota > Thermoleophilia > Gaiellales > Gaiellaceae > GMQP-bins7. The sequence continues at coordinate 197,711 of CAWBLH010000008.1, read as the reverse complement.
GGCCTGCGACAGCCCGCGCTCGACCGGGCGCTCGAACAGTCGAGCGCACGCCTCGGAAGCGTCGCGGCTCGCCCGAAACGCGTACCCGCCCGCGACCTGCTCGAGCACGATCCCGCTGCGACGCTCGCCGTAGCGCTCCTGGAGAAGTCCGAGTGCAGTCTCGACCCGCTCGGGGTCGTCCTGCGCGGCTTCGGCCAACTCGGCGACGGAAAGCGGCGACGAAGCGACGACGAGGAGCGCCTCCAGCGTCCGGGCGAGGTGGTCGACGGGGTTGGTGGCGATCAGGCGGAGCGTGCTGTCCACGTAGCTGTCCTTTCTTCGTCGAGTGTCTCAAAACCTTCCTCGCGTTCCTGGGACGCCGCGGCGTCAGGCCGCGGCGGAGCCGGGCTCTGCCCGGCGGGAGCCGTGGCCGGCCAGGGGCGCGAGCGGGAAACCCTTATCGGGGCGAAGGGGGCGGCCTGTCCGAGCGCGATCTCGCCGGACTTGCGGAGCTCGAGCAGGGCGAGGAACGCGACCGCCTGCTCGACACGAGAGAGACCGGTCACCTCGGTGTCGAAGTCGAATACGCGTCTCCGGGAGAGGAGCGAACGAAAGCGCTCGAGGAACTGCGAGACGGGCGGGAAGCGGAGCGCCATGTGGTTGAGCGAGACCGCGGGCGGCGGCACCGCGAGCCCTCGGACCGCAAGAGCGAGAACGGTCGGGTCCTGAGTGGCGAGTCGCCGCTCCGGCCGCGGCGCGCAGGGAGCCGGGCCGAGGCGGAACCAGCGGTCGCGCTCGCTCCCGAGGCGTTCGGCGAGCCAGACGGCCGCCTCCTTCATCCGACGGTACTCGGCCAATCTCCTGGCGAGCTCCTCCGCGGCCTCCTCGGGCTCGAGCGCGTCGAGCTCTGCGGCCTCGTCCGGGAAGAGCAGCCGGGCTTTCAGCTCGAGCAGCGCGGACACGAGGACGAGGAACTCACCGCACGCCTCGAGATCGAGCTCGTCCTTCTCCGCCAGGACTTCGACGAACGCGAGGACGATCGCCGCGACATCAACTTCGCCCGGCTCGATCTCGTCCTTGAGCAGGAGCGTGAGCAGCAGGTCGAACGGCCCCTCGAACGCCTCGAGGTCGAGGTCGAGCTCCCGCACGGGCATTGCGGCCATCGCCGCGGAGGCTAGCCACGCGGCCGGATGAGCTTCAGCGCAGAGCCTCGGCGATACGTAGTGCTTCTTCGAGCTCGAACTCGCCCTCCAAGCGATAGCCGACGCCGTCGCGCTCCCAGATAAGGACGTCGCGGGCGAGGCGCGCACTGTCCTCCACAACCAGACCGTACTCGTCGAGCAGGTACAAGAAATGCGACTCGCCGCTCAGGAAGACGCCGGGCGACCCGTGGACATCGACGCGCTCGACCCGAGTCCCGGGCCCGGCGAGCTTCTTGAGGAGGATCTCTTCGTCGGACGGCAGACGGAGAGACGACTGCGCGACAAGGAGACGAGGCTCCTCCTCCGAGCCATACAGGAACCAGATGGTCCCCCGATCGCCGAGGAACACGCGGTCAGGCGGGTCGTCGAGCTCGCGGAGCGGAAGCTCGCTCGCTTCTCTCGCCTCGTCGAGGGTGATCTCCTCGCCGAGGGTCAAGGCGAGATCCTCTTGGACGCGGACTTCCGGCAGTGAGTCGACGACCTCGATGCGCTCGCCGCCGATCGAGAGGAACCGGAAGAGCGCGGAACGCGCGTCCGGGATCGCGAGCGTCGCTGCGAGCGCAGCCACGACGATCACCGCGACCGCGAGCACCCAGCGGCGCCGGGCCGGGCGGTCAGGCGCCGAGCGCGGGCCGATCTGGGCGAGAACGGCCGGGACGAGGTCGGGAGCCTCGGGGACCTCGAGATCGCGGCCGATCGCTGCCAGTGCGTGCTCGAGATTCACGACTCCACCTCGGAACGGAGGCGCGCAAGTGCACGCGCAGTCCGGGACTTGACCGTGCCGCGCCGGAGATCGAGCACGGTTGCGGTCTCGTCCTCGGAGAGCTCGAGCAGGTACCGGCACGTCAGCACGTCGCGGTCTCGCTCGTCCAGATGCTGAACAGCCGCTAGCAGGGCCTCCCGCTCCTCGCGCCCGAGCGCGGCTCCCTCGGGAGACGGGACCGCGTCTCCCGAGGGCTCTGCCGCGGTCGCGCGCAACGCGAGGGCGTGCACACGGCCGGCCGATCGCCGCCGGTTGTGCGCCTCGTTCGCCACGATGCGCAGAAGCCAGGGCTTGAACGGCGAGCTCGCGCGAAACCGCGGCAGCGCGCGCCACGCCTTCACGAACCCGGTCTGCGCCGCATCCTCTGCGTCCTCGGCCGACCCGGTGAGCAGGTAGGCCGTTCGGAAGGCGATGCCCTGGTACATGCGCACGAGCTCCTCGAAAGCGCGTTCGTCACCGCGCTTTGCGCGCTCCGCGAGCGCGACGTCGTCGGGCGGCCGGCCCTCCACCTGCCTGTTCTACACCGAACAGGCGGTGGAGGTTCCGTCGCGCCTGCTCCGCCGCTCAGCTCGCGGGCGTCAACCTCCGCTGGCGCACGAGGGCGAAGGCCGCGGCTGCTCCGAGTGCGACCGCGCCGAGGACGACGAGCACTGGTGCGAGCGGGAACGAGCTCGGCGCACCGGCGGGCGACCCGATAGTCACCGGTCCGTACGTCACCGTGCTCTCGCCGAACCCGCTGTCGATGACGATCCGCCACTCGCCGTTGGTCGGGAACACGACGTCCGCCTCGTACACGCCGACCTCCGGCGTCTCGACCGCGGTGAACGTTTGCGTGTCGCTGTCGCCGCTGATCGTGACGCTGGGCGTGAGCCCGCCCAACGGCGTCCGGCCGTGCTGAAGGATTGTGATCTCGGGCGACCACGTCTCGCCGGCCGCGGTCCCGTCAGGAAGCGGAGCGAAGCCGACGGTCGCCCAACCGCCGCCCGCTGCTGCGCTTGCGGTGGCGAGAGCGGCGACGAGCGCAGAGAGCACGATGAGGTAACGCATGACTCCTCCTTTGGTCGTCTGCGGGAGATACACCGCAGGCGGCGAGAAAGGTCCCGCGTCAGCGATCTCTGGGAACTGCCATCGCCTCGACCTTGCGAGGCGGCGGCCCGGTGCCGCGCTGCCACGTCTTCTGCCAGAAGACGAAGAAGGCGGCGGAGAGGACGATCGCGACGGCCGCGACGTACGCATTCAGGCGAACGCCGGCGAGCTCGTGCGACGGATCGACCCTGAGCATCTCGATCCAGAAGCGGCCGATGCTGTAGAGCAGCACGTAGAGCGCGAACAGGCCGCCGGGGCGTATACGGAAGACCCGCTCGATCACGAGCAGCACCCCGGCTGCGCTGAAGCTCCAGAGAGCTTCGTACAGGAACGTCGGATGGAAGGTCTCCGCCTCGACGTGCTCGATCGGCCGGTTCGCAGGCGAGATCTCGAGCCCCCAGGGGAGGTCAGTAGGCCCGCCGAAGAGCTCCTGGTTCCACCAGTTCCCGAAGCGACCGATTCCCTGCGCGACGAGCAGCCCGGGGGCGACGCAGTCCATGAGCTTCGGGACATCCGCCCCCGAGCGCTTGGCGACGATGGCTCCGACGATCACTCCGAGCCCGATCCCGCCCCAGACGCCGAGCCCGCCCTTCCAGATCGCAAACGCGCCCCACCACTCGTCAGGCAGCTCGTCCCAGCTCGTGATGACGTGGTAGAGCCGCGCGCCGATGATCCCTGAGGCGACGCCCCAGACGGCGAGCCGGAAGATGAGGTCCCAGTCTCCACCGCGGCGTGTCCAGCGAATCCCGGTGATCACGACCGCCGCCGCGATCGCGACGAGCAGCGTCAGCCCGTAGAAGTGGATCGAGAGCGGGCCGAGCTCGACCGTGCTCGACTCGGGCGAGGGGATGGAGAGGAGCGGGAGCATCGGCGCGCATTCTGCCGACCTTCGAAGCGCCAGAAGCGCGGGAACCACCGATAGAGCCGCTGAACTCAGCCCGAGCGTCAGTCGGGCCGGAGGCCGGCTTTGCCGGCCGGGAGGCCTGGCGCCGCAAGCTCGGTGCGTTGCTCGGAAGGAGGGGGCTCGCGGGGGAACCATGGGTTCACCCGCGCAAAACCAGTGGATCAGGCCCTGAACAATGACGTCCAGAGCCTGATCCGGTGCTACATGAGTGCTACAGGAGAATCTGAAGCGCGAGATCGACCGAGCAGCCTCGGTCGAGCAAGGAGACGGCCTTGTGCAGGTCGACGTCGTGACTGGCTGCGAGAACGAGCGCGCTCTCGGGGTCGTACCCGGCCCGCTCGAGCTCGGCGTGACGCCACTGCTCGATCCGATCCGCCTCGGAGACGTACAGCACATCGAGTTCAGCCGCAGACATTTCTTGCCGCCCTTCCGCAGTAAGGGATTGTCGTCACTCGCCTATTCGTCCAATAAGACGTACCGGTCGTCCCCTTTCTGGGGGGATTGCGGTTCAGAGTCCGTAAACGTTCGATGAACGGTCCCCCGCCGCTCCGCGGCGCGCGACGATTGAGGCAGACTCGTCGCGTGCCGGTCTGCGCCCAGTGCGGTACCGAGAACCCGGACGTCGCCAAGTTCTGCCTCGCGTGCGGATCGCCGCTCGCCGCCGCGCCTCCGGCGCAGGAGTACCGGAAGATCGTGACGATCGTGTTCTCGGACCTCAAGGGCTCGACGAGCATGGGCGAGAAGCTCGACCCGGAGTCGCTGCGCGAGTGATGACGCGCTACTTCGACGCGATGCGCGCCGAGCTCGAGCGGCACGGCGGCGTCGTCGAGAAGTTCATCGGCGACGCGATCATGGCCGTGTTCGGGTTGCCGAAGCTGCACGAGGACGACGCGCTCCGAGCTGTTCGCGCTGCCGCCGACATGCAGCGGGCGCTAGAGGACGCTGAACGACGAGCTCGAGCGCCAGTCTGGGGCGTGCGCCTGACGGTCCGCACGGGCGTGAACACGGGCGAGGTCGTCGCCGGCGACCCGACCGGCGGGCCAGCGGCTCGTGACGGGCGACGCCGTCAACGTCGCCGCCCGCCTCGAGCAGGCTGCCGGTGCCCAGGAGGTCCTGCTCGGCGACCTCACGTACCGGCTCGTTCGCGACTACGTCGACGTCGAGGAGGTCGAGCCGCTCGAGCTCAAGGGCAAGTCCGAGCCCGTGCCCGCCTACCGCCTCGTCGGCGTGCGCGAGGACGCCGAGCGCCCGCGGCGCCTCGATGCGCCGATGGTCGGTCGTGAGCGCGAGCTCGACCGGCTTTCGCAGGCGCGCTCGCCGAGGCGGTCGAGGAGCGGGCGCTGTCGGCTCGTCACGGTGATCGGCGAGGCCGGCGTCGGGCAAGTCACGGCTCATCGACGAGTTCATCGGCTCGCATACGGACGACGGCGTGTCGTTCCTCCGCGGCCGCTGCCTCCCGTACGGCGACGGCATCACGTTCTGGCCGCTCGCCGAGGCCGTGCGCCAGGCAGCGGGGATCCTCGAGCGGGACTCGACCGATGTCGGCGCTACAGAAGCTCTCCGCGCTGTCGGCGGACGCCGAGGTCGAAGCGCGTGTCGCGTCCGCGATCGGGCTGTCGCCGACCGCGTTCCCGGGCGAGGAGCTCGTCTGGGGCGCTCGCAAGCTGCTCGAGGCACTCGCGCGCGCCCGGCCCGCTCGTCGTGCTGTTCGAGGACGTCCACTGGGCCGAGGCGACGTTCCTCGAGCTGATCGAGCATCTGGTCGAGACCGTCGAGTGACGCGGCTCCTCATCGTGTGCACGACGCGTCACGAGCTTCTCGAACGACGTCCCGACTGGTCGACCTCCTCAGGCGCGGCGCGGATCGAGCTCGAGCGGCTCACGCGAGGACGAGACGAGCGCGGTCGCCGAGCACCTGCTCGGCATGGCCGGTCTGGACGAGCGGATCCGCGCCCGCATCGTCGACGCCGCCGAGGGGAACCCGCTGTTCGTCGAGCAGTTGCTCTCGATGCTGATCGACGAAGGCCTGATTCGCTTCGAGGACGGGCGCTGGCGCGCGGGCGCCGACATCGACGGCGCCGTCGTGCCGCCGACGATCCAGGCGCTGCTCGCCGCGCGGCTCGACTACCTCGAGCACGACGAGCGAGCCGTGATCGAGCCCGCGGCCGTCATCGGCCAGGTGTTCGTCAAGGATGCGGTGCAGCTACCTCGCTCCCGAGACGCACTCCGCGACGAGCTGGACGCTCGCCTCGGCGCGCTGACCGACAAGCAGCTCGTGCATCCGGACGTGTCGCGATCGCTCGAGGAGGACGCGTTCCGCTTCCACCACATCCTCATCCGCGACACGGCCTACGAGGGGATCCTCAAGCGGTGCCGCGCGACGTTTCACGAGCAGTTCGTCGAGTGGGCGGACAGCGTCAACCGCGAAGGCGCGACCGAGTACGAGGAGATCCTCGGCTACCACCTCGAGCAGGCGTACCGGTACCTCTCCGAGCTCGGCCCGCTCGACGAGCACGGGCTCGTGAGCTCGGCGCGGACGGGTCCCGACGGCTCGCTGCGGCCGGACGCCGCGCGTTCGCGCGAGGCGACGTGCCGGCCGCGGCGAACCTCCTCGGGACGCGCGGTCGCGCTCCTGCCAGCCGAGGACGACGACAAGCGGCTCGATCTGCTCCCCGAGTACGGTGAGGCTCTGCTGCAGATCGGTCGGTTCGAGGAGGCGAGAGCGTGCTCGACGAGGCGATGGCTGAGCGACGGCCGAGCCGCGGCGCGCGGCCCACGCATCGCTCGTTCGCCTTCTCGTTCGCCTGCGATCGGGCGACCTCGAAAGACTGGCGCGACGAAGCTGCCGTGACGATCGCGGAGGCGATGGCGGTCTTCGAGGAGGCCGGCGACGACGCCGGCATCGCGAAGGCCTGGCGGCTCCTCGCCTGGACGCACGGCACCGCCTGCCACTTCGGGCTTGCAGCGGAAGCATCGGAGCTAGCCGTGACTCACGCGCGCGCGGCCGGTGATCGTAGACAGCAGACGCTCGCCGCGACGGCGTATGCAGCCTCGGCCGTCGTCAGGCCCCATCCCGATCGGACCGGCGATCGAGCGTTGTGAGAACGCGCGTCGACGAGGTCTCGGGCGACCGACAGGCAGAAGGCAGTGCTCCTGGGCCTCCTCGCGAGTCGCTGCAGGCGCTGCAACGGCTCGATTCGAGAAGGCTCGCGATCTCGTCAGGCGGAGCCGGGCCGCTGCTCGAGGAGCTCGGGCTGGGCGTTCGAGCGGCGAGGACCTCGCTCGAAGCCTGGCGCGTCGAGATGGCAGCGAACGCTCCGCTCGAGGCCGAGGGCGAGCTACGTCGCGCGCACGAGACGTTCGTCGAGATCGGGGAGAAGTACATGCTCTGCACGGTGGCAGGACTCCTCGGTCAGACGCTCTACGCCCTCGGGCGCTTCGACGACGTCGATGCGTTCGCGACGCAAGCCCAGGAGCTAGCGCCTCCCGCAGACGTCGACAGCCAGGCGCTCTGGCGATGTCTGCGGGGAAAGCTCCTGGCACACGAGGGCTCGTTTGCCCAAGCGGAATCGCTCGTCAAAGAGGCGATCGACATCCTCGACCCCACCGACGCTGTCCTGTTCCAGCACGGCGCCTACCTGGATCTCGCCGAGGTTGCTCGGCTCGCGACTGACCACGACACGCTCCAGTCAGCGCTGTCGGCCGCCCTCGCCCTCGCGGAGACCAAGGACAGCATCACGATGCGTCGTCAAGTGGAGGCGCTTCGGAATGCAGACGCCATCGGCACAGCCGTCAGCTAGCCGAAGTCCCACCACCCGTTGTCCGAGGCGAGGCAAGCGACGGTCGTCGTCTTTGCCTTTTTGTCGACCGTAATCGTGCAGTCGCTCGTGACCGTAACGCCATCGGCCGTGACGACGTCGATCTTCTCGCCCTTGGGCAACGTCGTGTTGTCGATCGTGAACGTGAACGTCGCCCGCGGCGAAAAGACCCAGGCGACGTAGCCCGGCGTCGCGCAGCTCTGGCCGGGGCCGGGGATGCAGATGAACGCGGACTGCGTAACGTTGAGGTTGAACGGCCCGGTGCCTTCGTCGATCTCGACTGGGAGGCCCGGGTTGTGCAGCTGCCCCGGCACAGTGGACGCGCATACCTTCGTCGCGAGCGGATTCGCAGAGCTGACGCTCGGATTCGTCGCGAGCGTCGTCTGGCTCGCGGCGTTCGAGCAGGCGTTCAAGGCGTAGCCGCCGGCCTCGTCCTCCTTCGGCACGACAAGCAATCCGGTCGCGGTCGTGCCCGACGGAAACGTGTCAGGGCCGCTGGACCCCGGATTTCCAGTGCCTTCCTTGATCGTCCAGAAGCTCGTGTTGGTCATGCAGACAGGAGTCGCGCTCGGGCAGTTGGACGACGAGCCTGCTGCAGGCGTCTCCCACACGATCGTGACCTTCGCCGTCTGCCCAGACGTGAGCGTTATCTCGTTGCACGAGAACGTCGTTGCGCTCAGCGAGCCCGGACAGCTCGCATACCTGAGGACGGCCTTGACCGGCGACCCGTTGACGATTGTCGTCGGGATCGGGTTGTGGAACTGGAGGTGTGTGAAGTTGCTGGACCCGGCGTTCTGGAGCGTCGCAGTGTAGGCGACGTTCTGCTTGTACGTGACCTCACCCGGGCCAGGAAACGCAACCAAGGTGACGACGCGGATCACGGTTGCCGGCGAGCGCGTTGGCCACCAGCATCCCCAGCGCCATGAAAGCGAGCCCGCACGACACGGCGATCGAGGCCAACCTTGTCCCACGACGAGTCCTCATCTAGCCCCCCCAGTCTTCCCGAATCGGTCCGCCGCACCCGCAGACGTGCACGAGATCGAATCAGAGTCCAGGCGCCACGTCAATGGTGGATCGGTGTTCTCAATCCCTTGCCTCCCAACGAGGCAGTATTACGATCGCCTCGTGGCTCTCGGCAAGAACGCGAAGATCGAGCTCTTGAAGCGTGTCCCGCTCTTCGCGGGGTGCTCGAAAGCGGAGCTCCGCGAGGTCGCCTTGAGCGCCGACGAGATCGACCTTCGAGACGGGCACGTGCTTACGCAGGAAGGCAAGCCGGGGCGCGAGTTCTTCGTCCTGGTCGACGGCACCGCGCGCGTCACGAAGGGCCGGAAGACCATCGCCGATCTCAGGGCCGGCGACTGGTTCGGCGAGATCGCACTACTCACCCACGTGCCCGCGCACGGCCACCGTGACCGCCACCTCGCCGGTGCGCGTGCTCGTGGTGACGGATCGCGCGTTTCGACGCGTCGTCGAAACGATGCCGAGGATCGCGCTCAAGGTCCTCGCCAGCGTGGGTCAACGCCTCGATCACGACGCCAGAAGCTGAGGCGAGTCAGGCGAGCGCGGCCTCGCCGAGGAGCACTCGCGCCTCGGCGAAGAAATCTGCGTCGGGCTTCACGCGGTACTCCGGGCCGAGCGCCAGCGTGCGCTCGCCGAGAGAGGTCTCGAGCGCGACGTAGACAGGAGCCTCGCCGGGAAAGTCCTTGACGAGCGCCGCGAGCTCGCGGATGAGGCCGGCCGGTGCTTGTCGAGCGTCGATGCGGAGCCGAACTTCACGCCGCACCGGGGTCGACTCGAAGGGCGTCACCTCGAGCGCGACGAGCTTGGTCTCCCCCGCCTGCTTGTGGTCGACCCGCCCCTTGACGATCAACATCCGATCCGCTTCCAGGTGCTCCCGCGCAGCGGCGTACGTGGAGTTGAAGACGACCACCTCGGCGCTTCCGGTCGGGTCGTCGAGCGTCGCGAAGACCATCGGCTCGCCGCGCTTCGTCGTCAGCTGCTTGACCCCGGCGACGATCCCGCCTACGACGACGATCTCTCCGTCGCGGCGCCGCTCGATGTCCGACAGCGTGCAGTCGGTCTTGCGCCTGAGCTCGGACTTCACCTTCTCGAGCGGATGCTCGGAGACGTACAAGCCGAGCGTCTCCTTCTCGAGCCGGAGGAGCTCGCGCTCGTCGAACTCGGCGGACGAGATCGTCGGGTGGTGCCTTTCGACGGAAGCCTCGGCTTCGCCGATCCCCCCGTCGAAGATCGAGGCTTGGCCGGCGAGGCGATCCGCAGCGAGCCGCTGACCGAGGCTGAGCGCCGAGTCGAGGATCTCCTCGCTGAGCATTCCCATCCTCGTCGCGCCGACCGAGTCCAGCGCTCCACACTTGATCAGCGATTCCAGCGCCCGCCGGTTCAGCGCACGAGGATCGACCCGCTCTGTGAACTCGAAAAGCGAGCTGAAGCTGCCTGCCTCCCGAGCAGTGACGATCGCCTGTGCGGCCGACTCTCCGACGTTCTTCACCGCGTTCAGCCCGAAATGGATGGTTCCCTCCACGATCGCGAAGTCGTGCTGGGAGGAGTTCACATCCGGTGGCCGCACCTCGATCCCCATCTCGCGGCAGGCGTTGACGTAGAACGGGACACGGTCTTTCGTGTTCATCACCGACGAGATGAGCGCGGCCATGTACTCGCGCGGGTGATTCGCCTTGAGCCAGGCCGTGCGGTACGCGATCAGCGCATAGCAGGCTGCGTGCGCCTTGTTGAACGAGTAGTCCTGCGAGGACTCCATGTCCTTCCAGAGCTGCTGAGCGACCCCCGCGGCCACGTCGTTCTGGGCACATCCCTCGAGGAACTTGTCCTTCAAGGACGCCATCAGCGAGTGGATCTTCTTGCCGATCGCTTTCCGCAGGGTCTCGGCTTCCGCCGGAGCGAACCCGCCGAGTTGCTTCGCGATCTCCATGTACTGCTCCTGGTAGATGCAGATCGCGTACGTGCCGCCCGTGATCGCCTCGAGCCGTGCGTCGGGGAACGTGACCTGCTCCTTGCCGTGCTTGCGGGCGGCGTAGGTCGGGATGTACCCCATCGGCCCCGGCCGGTACAGGGCGACGAGCGCGATCAGGTCTTCGAACTCTGTCGGCTTGACCAGCCGGAGCGCCTCGCGCATGCCGGACGACTCGAACTGGAAGACGCCGGTCGACTCACCGGCGGCGAGCATCGCGTAGGTCGGACCGTCGTCGAGCGGGAGCGTGCCGACGTCGAGGCCTCCGGCCAGCTCCACGGCCTTGTCGATCACGTCGAGGTTGCGCAGGCCGAGGAAATCCATCTTCAGCAGGCCGAGCTCGACGACGTCGTGCATCCCGAGCTGGGTCACGACCTCCTGGTCGGAGCCCTTCTGCTGAAGCGGAACGACGTCGATCAGGGGCCCTGCACCGATGACGACGCCGGCCGCGTGGATCGAATCCGCACGCGTCAACCCCTCGAGCGGTTGCGCGAGATCGAGGATCTCCTTCGCGACGGGGTCGGCGTCGACCGCCTGTCGGAGCTCGGCCCCGGGGCGGAGCGAATCGGCGAGCGTCTGGCCGGGCCCTTCCGGCACGAGCTTGGCGATCCGGTCGACGACACCGTAGGGGATGTCGAGCACGCGACCTGCGTCCCGGATCGCCGCGCGCGCGGCCATGGTCGAGAACGTGATGATCTGGGCGACGCGGTCGCGCCCGTACTTCTCGGCGACGTAGTTGATGACCTGGTCGCGCCCGGCAACCGAGAAGTCGATGTCCATGTCGGGCAGGTCTTTCCGCGCGGGGTTCAGAAAGCGCTCGAAGAGCAGGCCGTAGCGGATCGGGTCGACGTCGGTGACCTCGAGGCAGTAGGCCGCCAGCGAGCCTGCCGACGAGCCGCGGCCGGGCCCGACGCTGATCCCGTTCTGCTTCGCGAAGTGGATGAAGTCCCAGACGATGAGGAAGTAGTCCGCAAAGCCCATCTCGCGCACCGTCTTCAGCTCGAAGCGGAGCCGCTCGTGCAGCTCGGGCGTCGCCGTCCCGTACCTCTTCGCGAGTCCCTTCTCGCACAGCTCGACGAGGTAGTCGAATGCGTCGCGTCCCTCGGGAACCGGGTACTTCGGGAGCAGAATCTTGCCGAGGTCGATCTCCACCGAGCAGCGTTCCGCCACCTCGAGCGTGCGGGCGAGCGCATGCTCGTATCCGGTGAAGTCCGCCGCCATCTCCTCCGGCGTCTTGAAGAAGAACTCGTTGGTGTCGAACCGCCAGTGCGCCGGGTTCTTCAGCGTGTCGCCCGACTGGATGCAGAGGAGCGCCTCGTGCGCGTAGGCGTCATCCGCATCGAGGTAGTGGACGTCGCCCGTAGCGACGAGCGGAAGGCCCGTCTCCTCCGCGAGCGCGACGAGCCTGGGGTTGATCTGCTTCTGCTCCTCGAGCCCGGCGTTCTGCAGCTCGACGTACGTCGAGTCGCGCCCGAAGATCTGCGCGAGCCGGTCGAGATCCTCTCGCGCATCCTGCTGACGCTCCTCGGCGAGCGCCCGCGAGACCCGCCCAGAGAGGCACCCAGAGAGCGCGACGAGTCCCTTGGCGTGGCTCTCGAGCAGCTCCCAGTCGACCCGCGGCTTGTAGTAGTAGCCCTCGAGATACCCGAGCGAGCACAGCTTGATCAGATTCGCGTAACCCTCGTTCGTCTCCGCGAGAAGCGTGAGATGGGCGTACCCTTTCGTCTGCGCGCGCCGGTCGTCGGCGACGTACACCTCGCAGCCGACGATCGGCTTCACGCCCTCCTTGCGGGCCTCGCGGTAGAGCTCGACCGCGCCGGCGAGCGAGCCGTGGTCGGTGAGCTGCGACCGCCGGCATCTCGAGCCGCTTCGCCTTCTCCACGAGCGCCGGAATCCGGCACGCGCCGTCGAGGATCGAATACTCGGAGTGGACGTGCAGATGGACGAAGGGCGGTGCGTCGGGGCGACTCACGGGACGGCAAGCTTAGTACGGGTTCCGGCTGACCCCCGCGACGCGAATTCTGCTCTCTATGCCGCGTCGCCTTGCCAGAAAACGTCGGCCAACCGCCTCCAGTCGTCTCGCAGATCGGCGCGGCCAGTGACGCGCTGGAGCTCCCAGTACACGCGGATGAGCGCGCCGAGATCAGGCTGCTCGCCCTCCCGCTGCCCCGCCTCGAGCACGCGCAGGTACCAGGACGCCGGGTCGACCCCGAACTCCGCCGACAGCAGGAGCGCGCGGTCGCGCAAGGCTTCAGGCGACGGGCCGGGAGGAACCATGCCGGAGCTATCGGCAGTCGCGACGGACCGAATGAGATGGTCCCCTCAGAAGGGGGAACCGTCTACGGGCAGACTCCCGAACGCCAGCAATGCGCCGCCCATCCGTCATCGTCAAAGGTCGCCTCCTCGCCGGTCGGCACCCGTGCGCCTGGAGCCCGGCGGACGCGCCTGCTGAGGTGCGGCACCTGCTCGACCAGGGCGTCACTCTGTTCGTCGACCTGACGCAGGAGGGCGAGCTCGAGCCGTATGCACATCTCGTCTCGACCTCCGCCCGACATGTCCGGATGCCGATTCGCGACTTCTCCGTGCCGACCGAGGACGATCTCGTCGCGACGCTCGACGTGATCGACGCGGAGCTGGCCGCCGGCGGCGTCGTCTACGTCCACTGCTGGGCCGGCTGCGGCCGAACCGGCGTCGTCGTCGGGTCCTGGCTCGTTCGGCACGGCCACGAGCCTCGTAAGGCGCTCGATCAGATTGCGAAGGCTCGTGGTCTCGGCTGCCCGCAGACGCTCGAACAGCGCCTCGTCGTTCTCGGCTGGGAGCGAGGCCGCTGACATGCGGTCGGGGTCAGGCTTCAGCCTGACCCCGGTCTACGGTCGGACGAACCCGGGGTCTGGCTGAAGCCAGGCCCCGGACCCTTCTTCGCTCTCCCTGGAACGAGTGAGCGAGCCGCGAGTCGAAAGCTCCGATAGGCCTCGTGAGCATGTGCGCCGGCCCCGTGTTCTCCGCGCAACGTGCGTCGAGGGGACGCTCGGCGAACGCGCGGTCGGCGTGCATCGAGCTATGCGCGGCCTCTAGAGACGCTGCCTTCGCCGCCGCTGCGCCCGCGCATCTCCACAGCCGCCTCGCCGGATCGGCTCGTGTCGAGCTCGCCTGACGGCGCTCGCGGCAGCGTCGGCGGCGGGCTCGAGGAGCGCGTCCAGGCCCTTGCGGCCTGGGTCGACGAGATCGACGTGCGTGTTCGCGCCGCCGAGCTTCTCACCGGCGACGAGAAGACTGCGAAAGAGCTTCGTCGCGCGATCGAGGCGGCGACGAAGCACGATCCCAAGCTCGAGAGCCGCCTCACGAACCGGGTCGACGTCCTCGCAGATCGTCTCGCCACCCTTGCCTCGACGGTGTCCATCACGTCCGCATCGCTCGCGCGCAAGGACGGAGATGTCGCAACACTACGTCGAGAGCTCGAGGAGAGCGGTGCGCAGATCGATGCGCTGAAGGCCGAGCTCGTCCGCACGGGCAGCGCCGGTGAGCTGGAGAAGATCCGCGCGACCCTGGCGACGCTCTCCACCCAGCGACCCGAGCCGAGCAACGATCGGCTCGACCGCTTTGGCGGCAAGGTCGAGTGGCTCGCCGAGCGCGTCGACACGCTTGCCACCACCGTTGCGACGACTGCCGCCGGCCTCGCCGGGCGAGAGGGTGAGCTCGCTGCTCTTCGCCACCGGCTGGACGAGGAGGCCGCACAGATCGGCAAGGCGCTGTCCGGGCTGCGTGAGCCGCACCGGGACGGCCTCGGAGCGCGCGTCGACCTCCTCGAGCACGGCGTTGCGACGACGGCGAGCGAGCTCGCGGGGAAGGATGCCGAGCTCGCAGCTGTCCGGACGAGGATCGACGAGGCGTACGACAAGATCGGCGCGGTCATCGCGGACATCCAGCGTGCAGTCGTCGGCCTCTCGGCGCAGGTTGCAGCGATGGAGGAGCGCCCTGACACCACAACCCACCATGCCGAGCTCGAGGCAATCGTCGACGGCATGGTCGAGGGGCTCTCTGCGTTCGCCACTCGACTCGAGGCCGTGGAGCGAGGCGAGTCGACCCGTGGCGACATGCTCGACGACCTGACAGCACGCGTGAGCGAGCTGACGGACGCACGAGACTCAGATCGCGCCGGCACACGCGAGAGCCTCGAGCGCCTCGCCGCCGAGATCGCAGAGAAGCTCGCCGCCGAGCGCGGCCGCTATGTGGCCGAGGGCGATCTCAGCCGGGTCCTGGACACCTGGGCGTCGGACCGCTCGTCACTCGAGGCCCGCTTCGAAGAGCTCGAACGCCGACTGACTCGGACCGACGAGCTCGACGATCTCTCCCGCCGTCTGGAGGTCGTCGAACACGGTCCACACGGTGTCTTCTCTTCCGCGGACGGGCCGATCGCGGGCGACGGTCGCTTCCGACTCGAGCTTCGCGCCCTCGAGCTTCGGCTCGAGCAAGCGGAGATCGCCGCGCTCGAAGGTCGCGATGCCGTACTCGGTCAGCTCGCGCGAATGGCGTCGCAGGGCGAGCTCCGGCCGGTACGTGACGAGGTGGAGGGCGAGGATCCGGCCCTCGGAGCCGCCTTGCCGGCCGGTGCCGAGGTCGTTCCTTTCCGCGGGGCAGAGGTGTAATTCCCCGGAAATCGGGTCATAACGAGATGATGATGCGGTTAGCCGATCTGATGCTCTTCCTCCGCGTGCGCAACTCCTGGGCACGCAGCCACTTGACGTACCGGCTGCTCAGGAGCGTCTTCACGATCGCCGGTGCTGTGCGCGCCGCTCCGTAGGGGCGAGGCTTGCCTCGCCCACCGTCGTCGGTGGCGCAGTCGAGGGCGAGGCAAGCCTCGCCCCTACAGCTCGATCTCGTACGCCATCAGGATCGCGTCGACGAGCTCGTCGCCGCGGACGTAGTGCCGCTTGCGGTAGCCCTCTCGCTCGAACCCGAACGACTCGTACAGGCGGAGCGCGCTCTCGTTCCAGGGAAAGACGTGAAGCTCGAGCTTCCGTATCCCGACTCCGCGGGCCCAGGCGACGGCTTCCTCGAGGAGCTGCGTGCCGATTCCCTGGCGGCGGTGGCTCTCGGCGACCATCAACCCCAGATCGGCGACGTGGTGGCTAGCGGGGTGCGGGTCGCGGGACAGCGAGAGCCGTCCGACGACGCGCTCTCCGTCGAGCGCGACCATCACGGTCGCGTCCGGATGGCGAAGCACCGTCTTCAGGTACCTCCGCTCCTCGCTCACGGTCCGCCACGTGTCCGTCGCGAGGATCCAGCGGCCCTCCTCGCCACCCACCGCCTCGGCCAGCTCGACGAGCGACACGGCATCAGCGGGCTCGGCGCGACGGATACGAATCACGCGACGACCACCCCGGCTCCGCCTCGACGTGGGTCGCCGGCCGCAGTGAGCACTCCCTTCGCGCTGAGCTCGACAGCCTGCACGCCCCCGAAGTAGAGATTGCGCGCACCCCAGCGCACGACGTCCCAATCCGCTTCGAGCTCCGCGATCTCCGCGGCAGGCCATCCTCCCTCGAGGTGCAGGGGCCCACCTTCCGCATGCAGTCGAGGAGCGGCGATCGCGTCTTGAACCGGCAGCAAGCCGCCGACGACCTGCCAGACGACCTGCGCGATCGCGCCTGCGAGTCGCACCGATCCGGCGCTCCCGAGGACGAGCCGCGGGCGATCCTCCTCGAGCACGAGCGTCGGCGTCAGCATCGTCGGAAGACGCGTGCCTGGCGCGCGAGGCTCGTGGCCGATGACGTCGAGCTCCCCGAGCATGTTGTTCATCTGCGCTCCGCTACGAAACACGCCCGAGCCCGAGCCGAGGGTCGACGAGAGCGCCGCAGCCGTGCCGGAATCATCGACGACGGAGATGTGGGTGGTGCCCGTGAGCTTGCCGCTGCCGGACGCCCGGTAGGCGTCGCCGAGTGCGCTTGCCACTTCTCCGGCCGACGGAGCGGTGATCGAATCGAGCTCCTCGAGGATGGCCACGACGATCGCCCCGCCGCGCGACGGCGTAGGCGCTGCGAGGACGTGACGACCGAGGAACGTGGCCTCGAGCGGCACCCGAGGGAGGACGCGGTAGTCCGCAAGGTCCTGGGCGTACTCCGGGAGAAGCTCGGCCGCTGCCCGTGCGCCTACATCGCGAACCCGCTCGAGTGTTCCGCAGAGATCCTCGGTCACCACGCGAGCGGGGTCTCCGTACACACGCCGTCCACCTTCCTCGCGGAGCAGGATCGCCGAGAGGATCCCGTGCAGGAACGCGCGTGGCTCGTCGCACTCGACGCCTTGACGAGCGAGCTCACATGCGGCTCGCACGAGGTCGGCCCAGTCACGAGTCGCAAAGCGGCGATGGGCTTCCTCGAGGCCCGCGAGCAGGCCCGGC
This sequence comes from uncultured Actinomycetes bacterium, assembly GCA_963789655.1. Lineage (GTDB taxonomy): Bacteria > Actinomycetota > Thermoleophilia > Gaiellales > Gaiellaceae > GMQP-bins7. The sequence continues at coordinate 180,580 of CAWBLH010000008.1, read as the reverse complement.
ACAGCGACGGAGCCCGCTCCCACGTGAAAGACCTGAGTGCCTGCGTCTGCGAAGTCGACCACCTCCTCTTCCATGTCCCCGAGCCGGGTCTCGGGCACCGCGAAGAAGCAGTCGAGGAGCGTCGTCTCGCCGCCCGGCTCGTGCACGAGCAGGAGCCCGCCTCCCGCCGGCCCGGTGAGCGGGCCCTCCGTGACGAAGGCCGTGAACGCCGCGGCGAGTAGCGCGTCCACCGCATTGCCGCCTTCGCGCAACACGCGAGCGCCCGCCTCCGCAGTCAGTGGGTGGCCGGCTGCGATCGCACCGCGCATCGGACGACGGTACCGGCGTTGAGAGCTGACGGCGCCGCAGGGCGGTGGAGGTCAGCCGGAATTCAGGAACGCAGGGAGTTCCGAGTCAGAGTCGCGTCGCGTTGTCGTTCCGGTGTCGAAGCTCGCTCTGGCGGCTCGGCGCCGGCTGCCGCCGAGACCGGTGGCGACGACGGTCACCCACACCTGGCCGGTGAGGCGAGAGTCGACATTGGCCCCGAAGATGATGTTCGTGTCGTCCGTCGCCGTCGCGCGCACGACCTCCGCCGCGTCGTTGACCTCCATCAGCGAGAGGTCGTCACCTCCCGCGATCGAGAGCAGGATCCCGCGTGCGCTCACGATCTCGCCGTCGATGAGCGGCGAGCCGAGAGCCCGCTCGGCCGCCTCTTTCGCGCGGTTCGGCCCCGTCGCGTACCCGATCCCCATGAGCGCCGAGCCGGCGTCCTGCATCACGGTGCGCACGTCGGCGAAGTCGAGGTTGATCAGGCCAGGCGTCGTGATCAGGTCGCAGATCCCCTGCACACCCTGGCGCAGGACGTCGTCGGCGATCTTGAAGGCGTCGACCATCGAGGTCGAGCGGTCGAGCACCTCGAGCAACCGGTCGTTCGGGATGACGATGACGGTGTCACACGCTGCGCGCAGCTCTTCGACGCCGCGATCTGCCGCAGTCCGGCGGCGCGTGCCCTCGAAGCGAAACGGCGTAGTGACGATTCCGACCGTGAGCGCACCGACCTCGCGCGCGACTCTCGCCACGACCGGAGCGGCCCCCGTGCCGGTCCCTCCACCTTCTCCGGCGGTGACGAAGACCATGTCGGAGCCACGAAGCGTCGCTCGGAGCTGGTCCGCGGCATCCTCGGCGGCGGCGCGGCCGACACCGGGGTCGGCGCCGGAACCGAGCCCGTGGGTCACGCCCTCACCGATGGCGATCTTCACGGGCGCGTCCGAGACGGCCAGCGCCTGCATATCCGTGTTGACGGCGATGAAGTCGACCTGCGCGATGCCCGCGTCGATCATGCGGTGGAGGGCGTTCAGCCCTGCTCCGCCGACTCCGACGACACGGATCGCGGCGAGATAGGCGGTGCCCTTGGGTGGAGCCACTCGGTGGAGGCGAGGCGCGGGCTCGAGCATCGTCTGGAAGTAGCGTGCGGCAGCACGCGAGGCTTCGGCCTCGGTCGAGGGCCCGGTCGAAGGCTCGGACGAAGGCGCAGGCGCCACGGTGAGCGGAGGCGAGACCGGTGGCTCGCGCCCGGGGCTCTTCCTCCTCTTCGAAGTCCTGAACGTGCTCGACCGTCGCTTCGAGGGCGGCTCGCGCCCGCGGGCTCAGCTTCTCCTCCGGCTCTTCGGCGGGGGCTGCCGGCGGCTCCGTCTCGGCGGACACGTCTTGACCGCGCTGCGCCGCCTCGGTCTTGCGGAAGAGCTCCGCGAGCGGGCCCTCACGCATGCTCGCGCGCTTCCGCGCCATCGAGCACCTCCTTTGCGAGATCGCGGTACGCCTGTGCCGCGGGGCCCGTCGGGTCGTAGCGAAGGACCGAGCTCCCCTTCACCGGCGCCTCGGCGTAGCGAACGGTCTTGCGGATCCGAGTCTCGAAGACGAGATCGCCGAAGTTCTCCTCCAGGATCTCGATCGCCTCGCGGGCATGCAAGGTGCGACCGTCGTACATCGTGGGAACGATCCCCTGGACGCGAACGTTCGGGTTGAGGTTCTCACGCACCATCGCAAGCGTGTTCTCGAGCTGGACGAGCCCGCGCAGCGACAGATACTCGCACTGCACCGGGACGATCACTCCCGTAGGCCGCGACGAACGCGTTGATCGTCAGCAGGCCGAGCGAAGGCGGCGTGTCGAGCAGGATGAAGTCGTACTTGTCGCGGACCTCGACGAGCGCCTTCTCGAGCGCCCGCTCCCGTCCGATGAGCGCGGACAGCGCGAGCTCCGCGCCGGCAAGGTCGATGGACGCGACCGCGATGTCCACCTCGACCGTATGGATCACGTCGGAGATCGGAACCCGGTGGACGAGCACGTCGAACATCGACCGCTCGATCGCGTCGGGGTTCATCCCCTGGCTCATCGTCAGGTTCCCCTGCGGGTCGAGGTCGACGACGAGGACGCGGTGGCCCATCTCCCTGAGCGCGACACCGAGGTTCAGCGTGGTCGTCGTCTTCGCGACGCCGCCCTTCTGGTTGGCGAAGGCGATCACCTTCGCCATCACGTCCTCCTCGGAGTCGGGCGCGCGTTCGGGAGAGGGAACGGCGTGGAGATGCGGCGCAGGCTCGAGCTCGGTCGCGACCTCGGGCTCGTCGGCGGGCTCGGCGTCGACCGTTTCCGGTCGCGGCTGAGTCCGTGGCAGGAGTCGTGAGAGCCCCATGACCGTCTCACCTTCCCGTCTCCGGCCGAAACTCCTTCAAGGGTCAGTCAGTCCTCGCCGTCCCAGTAGTCGAGTGACTCCCCGAGCCGGGCGATCACGCCGACGCCCGTGAGGTAGACCTTGCCCGAGCGCGGGTAGAAACAGATGTCGTTCGGGTCGCGGGTGCCGTACATCAGCACCGTCATGCCCGCCGCGCCTCCCCGGAACGCGTGGGCGACGCCGGTGCCGGCAGGCCTCGCGACGACGGATCCCGCGCGGACCGGGTGCTCGACGACCCCGTCCGGCTCCCAGAGGAGCAGCTCGCCGTCCCCCTCGAGCACGACGAAGATCTCCTCCTCGGCCGAGTGGCAGTGCGGTGCGAGCGTTCAGCTTGCCCGGCAGGACCTCCGCATGACGGAGTCCCGTCCGCTGCGAGCCGGCCGCCTGCCCGAGGTTGCGAACGCGCCGGCCGACCGTGGCGCCGTCGCGCTCGACGGAGTCGACGTCGTCGACGTTGACGATGTTCGCGGGCCTCGGCGACGTCTCGGCGATCTCCGCCGGCCCGGCCGCGGCCTCACGCGCCCATGGATGGTCTTCTTCGGCGCCCACCGGAGCCCAGGTCTCACCAAGCCACGCGACGCCGGCGCGCGGCAGCCAGGTCGCGCCCGCGTACGCCCGCTGGCCGAACGCCAGGACGTCGATCCCGTCGTCGCCTCCTTGCAGCGTATGGGCGTTCTCGAGCGCCAGGTGGACGATGCAGTCGCCCGCACCCACGTCGTACCCGAGCGTGTCCTCGCCCTCCCACTGGACGGAGATGCCCGCTCCCGCGAGGACGTAGAAGATCTCCTCCTCAGCGCCCTCGAGGTGGAGCGGCGTCGCCCACATGCCGGGATCGACCTGGATGCGCTTCACGCCGACGGTCCGCGACGCCTGCCCCGTCAGGCTGTGCCAGGTGCCGGCGATGTGGCCGCGTTCGCCGCGCCAGGTGCGCACGTCGTCCCAGTGCGAGATCACACGACGATCATGTCACGCGAGGTCGGTTCCGGTGCGGTCCCGGCCAGTGCTGCGCGTAGGCCGTCCACGGCATCCTCCCCGGCATCACCTCCTTCCGTCCGCGACCACTGCTCCGCCTCTCCGAGCAGTGCCCGTAGCTCGGTCAGCAACTCCCCACGTCCCGCGCCGGCCCGGTCGAGAGCCTCGATCCGCGCCAACCGCTCGAGCACCGCCTCTGCCTCGTCCACTCAGGCAAGATAGCTCTGCCTGTTTCCCGAATGGGAAACGTCTTTGCGACGAGAGCGTGTCAGACTGCGCTGCGGCAGCCGCCCAGCCGACGGATCGCCGCGGCAGGCCGAGCAGCTCGCGATCGAGCTCGTGCACGAGCTCGACTCGATCGGGCGCGCGGAGCGCTGCGACCAACGCCCGGCGCGCGGCGTCGATCACGGCCGTGCTCGCGCTGTCACCCCCTGCCAGTCCAACGAGGTGGCCGTGCAGCTCCTCCCGCGCAGACCCGTCGAGCTCGAGCAGCACCGCGCAGCGCAAGGGCCAGGTCTCACCGAGGAGCGCGGTCCAGAGAGGCGCGCAGCTGCTCGGCCCGGAACGGCTCGTTCTGGAACAGCGAGAGCTCCCAGCGATCGAGCGCCTCGGCGAGCTCTGGGTCGCCGTCGGCGCGACCGAGGGTGCTGAGCACCTCTACCGCGATCGGCGTTCGGAAAGCATCGAGCCGCGACGGCTCGCCAGGCGGCTGCGTCGCAGCGATCGGAAGCACGGGCCTGACACCGAACGGCCGGCCGTCGAGAGTCTCGAAGAGCACCGGGCCTGCCGCGAGCGCCGCCGACGTCGTCAGACGGATCGCGCTGACGGCGTCGGCGATCTCGGCCGGCGCATCGGGGACGTCGGAGCCCGCGTCGAGGTCGACGTGGAGCTCGAGGACGCAGCAGCGATCCGGCTCGCGACCGAACCCCGCCGGCAGCAAGCCTCGCGACTCCGGCCAGTGCGTCGAGAGCTCGCCGGACACGAAGTGCCGGATCGCGAGACCCGGAGCGAGATCCACCGGCCGCGCCACCGAGAGGCCGAGGAGTGGCACGAGTGCCGCGTACTGCCGCCGTTCCCCGTAGAGCGTCGCCTCGAGCGTGCCGTACGCATGCTCGAATGCCTCGTCGTCCCAGTCGAATCCCCCGCACGACTCGGCGGTCGAGATGACGAGACCGAGCAGCACCGTGCGGAACAGCGCGTCGTCCTCGGTTGCGTGCGGCCCGGCATGCGCTCGGGCGAAGATCGATGCCGCGGGCTCGCGGGCGAGCTCGTCGAGAGCGAGGCGCGCGTCCTCGCGGTTGCGCAAGACGGGCTCCCGCTCCTCGATGAACGCACGGACGAGGGGACGGAGCTCGTACAGCGCGGGACCCTTCCGCTGGACGTGCTCCTCGAACGAGAACGGCAGCTCGGCGCCCTCCTCGAGCTCTCGCCCGAGGACGACGAACGCTCCGAGCGCGAATCCACGCAGGAGCGGGTACAGATGCGACGCGCGCACGGGCACGTCTTCCCTTACGTGACCGGCCGCACCTCTCCTTTCTACGGCCTCAAAACGGCGCGCCGCGGGCCGGCGAGGAAGCCGGATTCCACGAGGAGCTCCATCGCCTCCGACTCGACCACCGGGACGCTGTCGAAGCGCTCGACTGCGAGCCGCTTCGCTCCCCCCGACCTGACGTGCGCGACCAGAGCCGCGAGCGCGGGTCGCAGCCAGTCGGGATCAGGGTCGCGGAGCGGGACGAGCGAGCGACCTCCGCGCTCGACGAAGAGCACCGCCTCGCCGCCGAGGAGAACGACCCACGCACCGGCGACCCGAGCAGCGCGGGCACCGGCTCGCCTCGGCCAGGGAACCGACGCGCCGTACGGTTGCGCCGGATCGGCGGCGGCCAGCACCAGCACGTCCTGCTCGTCGGCCCTCCTGTCGGTGCGCAGCTCGCGCAGCCGCTCGACGGCTCCGGGCAGCGCGAACTGCGCGCCGCCGAGGCCTTCGACGAAATAGCCGCGGCGGCACACGCCGAGCGTCTCGAGCGCTCGAAGCTCCGCATACACGGCGCCGTACCCGCCCTTCACTCCCTCCCCGCGGACGCCGTCGCGAGTGACGATGCCCTGCCGCTCGAGCAGGAGCTCCGCCAGCGCGCGGCGCTCGGGCGCCTCCGGGAAGAGCGACCGCGCGAGCGCCCACCTGCCCTGCGTCGGTGACGGGGCGCTCACACGGGAGCGCATGAAGCGGCGTCTCCCGCGCTCGGGACGAGGAGCCTCGTAACGGCGCGCCGCTCGAAGGGGAGCCCACGAGTCGTTCGTCACCTCTCCCGCCCAGACGAGATCCCAGAGAGCTGCGAGCGCCTCGGCCGGGTCGAGCTCGGTCGCTGCGAGCAGGTCGCTCCAGAAGAGCGCACTCTGGGCGAGCGCCGCCCGGACGGCAACGTGAGCAACACCTTCGGGCAACGCCTCGGCCGCGGGCGGTCCGAGCAGCACGGCGTCGTCGCGGAAGTACACGGCCACGCGGTCGAGGCCGGCTCCGACCCAGACGACGTCTCCCGACGCGCAGAGCGCATCGAGGTCGGCAGGGCGATAGTTCGGCACGCGGCGCGGCAGCACCTCGCTCTCCCAGAGCGAGACGGGCAGCGGCAGCGCCTGCAACGGCACGAGCGCCTCGCGCAGCGTCTGCCTGCGGCCGATCCCGTGCCAGGCCGGGAGAAAGAGGCCGAGCGCAGCCTGCTCAGCCGGTTCGACCTCGCGCCGAAGGACTGCGAGCGTCGCCCGGCGAATCCGGCGCAAGACGTCCGGATCGCACCATTCGCGCTCGGTCCCGCCCGGCCTGAGCTCACCGCGGACGAGCTTCTCGTCCCGCTCGAGCCCCTGCAGCACCGGTTCGACAGCAGCCGGCTCGAGCCCGAAGCGCCCTGCGAGCTCGGTCGTCGTGAACGGGCCGTGGGTGCGTGCGTACCGCCTCGCCACCGAAGCCAGGGCGTCCGGAACCGGCTCCAGGAACACGTTCGGGACACCGCCGGGCAGCATCACGCCGAACGCGTCGCGGACGAGCCCCGCGTCCTCGACCGCGGCGAAGAGCTCACTTTCGCCGAGCCGAGCCCGGAGGGCACGCCGCTCGCGAACGAGCGTCTCCGCGAACCCGCGGTCGTACTCCCCGTCGAGCAGCGGGCCCGCTCGACGGAGGAGATCGTGCAGCTCGTCCGCGTTGCGCGGAGTGGGCCGCAGCGAGGACTCGACCTGTTCGATCGCCCCCAGATCGAGCAGCTCCCGAAGCTCCTCCACGCCCATCAGCTCCCGCAGGAGGCCGCGATCGAGTGAGAGCGCCTGTGCCCGTCGCTCCTCGGGAGGCGTGTCGTCCTCGTACATGTACGTGGCGACGTAGTCGAAGAGGAGCGAGGACGCGAACGGGGAGGCCGAGGCGGTCTCCACCTCGACGAGGTCGAGCTCGCGCGTCTGGATCCCCTTCAGGATCTTGCGGAGCGCAGGCAGGTCGAAGACGTCCTGCAGGCACTCGCGGTAGGTCTCGAGCACGATCGGGAACTGTGGATACCGACGGGCGACCTGGAGCAGGCTCTGCGCCTTCAGGCGCTGCTGCCAGAGCGGCGTCCGCTGGCCGGGACGGCGGCGCGGGATGAGGAGCGCGCGCGAGGCGTTCTCGCGGAAACGCGAGCCGAACAGCGCCGACTGCGCGAGCTCCAGCAGGACGAGCTCCTCGATCTCGTCCGGGTCGAGCAGGAGATCGGAGAGCGGAGGCGGCTGATCTGCGTCGGGGAAGTGGAGCGCGATGCCGTCGTCCGACCAGATCGACTGCGCGTCGATGTCGAGCGAGTCGCGGAGGCGGGCCGCCAGCGCCATCGACCAGGGCGCGTGCACCCGTCCGCCGAACGGGGTCAGGACGCACACGCGCCAGTCGCCGATCTCGTCTCGGAACCGCTCCACGACGACCGAGCGGTCCGAGGGGACGACACCGGTGGCGGCCTCCTGCTCGCGCAGGAAGGTGACGAGGTTTCGAGCCGCTCGCTGGTCGAGGTGGTATTCGCCCGCCAGGGTGCTTTCCGCCCGCTCGTCCGAGAGCGCCACGAGCTCGCGTGAGGCGCGCCCGATCTTCTCCCCGAGCTCGGCCGGCCGCCCGACACCCTCGCCCTTCCAGAACGGAGCAACCCCGGGAACCCCCGGCGCAGGAGAGACGAGCACCCGGTCGCGCGTGATGTCCTCGATTCGCCAGGTCGATGCGCCGAGGAGGAACGTCTGGCCCTCGCGCGCCTCGTACACCATCTCCTCGTCGAGCTCGCCGACCCGCCCGCCACCGTCGACGAGGTGGACGCCGAAGAGGCCGCGATCCGGGATCGTGCCCGCGTTCGTGACTGCCAGCCGCCTCGCGCCGGTGCGCCCGCGCACGACGCCTGCCGTCCGGTCCCAGATCACACGCGGCCGGAGCTCGGCGAACTCGTCGGACGGGTAGCGACCAGCCAGCATGTCGAGGACGTTCTCGAGCTGGGCGCGAGAGAGGTCGGAGAAGGGATACGCACGCCGGACGAGCGCGTGCAGGTCGTCGACCGAGACCTCCTCGTCGGCGCAGATGGCGACGATCTGCTGGGCGAGGACGTCGAGCGGGTTCCGCGGGATGCGCGTCTCCTCGATCGCACCTTCGCGCATCGCCCGCGCGACGACCGCCGACTCCAGCAGGTCAGCCCGGAACTTGGGGAAGATCCGGCCCCGGGAGACGGATTGCAGGTCGTGCCCTGCTCGCCCGACACGTTGCAGCCCGCGTGCGACCGACTTCGGGCTCTCGACCTGGATGACGAGGTCGACGGCGCCCATGTCGATCCCGAGCTCGAGCGAGGACGTCGCCACCAGGCACGGGATCTGGCCGGCTTTCAGGAGCTCCTCGACGACGAGTCGCTGCTCTCGCGCGAGCGAGCCGTGGTGCGCGCGGGCGATCTCCTCCTCCGCGAGCTCGTTCAGACGCAGCGCGAGCCGCTCCGCGAGGCGGCGGTTGTTCACGAAGACGATCGTCGACGTGTGCTGCCGGACGAGCTCGAGAATCGCCGGATAGATCGACGGCCAGATCGAGCGGCTCGACTGCTCTACGCCCGAGCCCATCTGCACTCCGTCGGCGAGCGGCGGCACGGACAGGTCCGCCGTCGAACCGAGCTCGCGCATGTCCTCGAGCGGGATCACGACCTCGAGATCGAGCTCCTTGCGTGTCCCCGCGTCGACGAGCTCGATCTCACGTTCGGAGCCCGCGACGAAGCGGCCGATCTCGGCGAGCGGGCGCTGGGTGGCAGACAAACCGATGCGCTGCATCGGTTTGTCCAGGAGAACGTCGAGACGTTCCAGCGAGAGCGCCAGGTGCGACCCCCGCTTCGTCCCGGCGACCGCGTGCACCTCGTCCAGGATCACCGTCTCGACGCCGCGCAGGGTCTCGCGCGCCTGCGAGGTGAGGAGCAGGAAAAGAGACTCAGGCGTGGTGATCAGGATGTCCGGCGGCGTCTTCAGCATCCGCCGCCGCTCGTCGGCCGGCGTGTCACCGGTACGGACGCCGACGGACAGCTCCGAGCCGAGCCCTGCGAGCGGGCTCCGCAGGTTCCGCTCGATGTCGTAGTTGAGCGCCTTCAGCGGCGAGACGTAGAGGAGCCGAAGCCCCTCGCCCGGCGACGCGTTCAGCCGGTCGATGCCGATCAGAAAGGCCGCGAGCGTCTTTCCGGAGCCGGTCGGTGCCTGGATCAGCACGTGCCCGCCCGTCGCGATCGCGGGCCAACCGAGCGCCTGCGCAGGAGTCGGATCTGCGAAAGCGCGCTCGAACCACTTCCGCGTCCCCGGCGAGAAGACGTCGAGCGGGTCCATTTCCTCAGCGTACCGACGCCCTTTACACTCGAGGCATGCCCGAGGCGCTCTACTTCACCGACTCGGACGAGGCCAACGAGCTGATCGCTCGGGAGCCGCTCGCACTCCTGATCGGGTTCGCGATAGATCAGCAGGTAACCGTTCAGCAGGCATTCCAGGGCCCGCTCAGGCTGATGCAGCGGATCGGCACGCTCGACGCCGCCGAGATCGCGGCGATGGATCCGGAGAAACTCGAGGACGCCTTCCGCGAGCGGCCTGCAATCCACCGCTTCCCGCGGGCGATGGCGCACCGCGTGCAGGAGCTCTGCGCGGTCGTCGCGGAGGAGTACGGCGGTCACGCCGAGCGCATCTGGACCGAAGCGGGCGACGCAGGCGACCTACGCAAGCGCATCGGATCGCTCCCCGGCTTCGGGAAGATGAAGATCACCGGCCTCGGCTCGGTGCTCGCCCTCCGTTTCGGGGTCGAGGTGGCGTCCGAGCTGGTGCCCGATCACCCCTGTCTCGGAGGCGTCGACTCGGCGCAGGCTCTCGCCGACTACCAGGCGCAGAAGCGCGCGCACAAGGCTTCGCTCAGAGCAGCCGAAGCCCCCACCGCGACCGCGTGACGCAGGCCGGCGCGGCCGGGTCCGCCATCGAGCTGACGACGCTGACCGACGGAGGGCAACGCGCCGCGGACATCGCGCGGCTGCTCGCCGGCTTTCTCTCGGAGGCGAAGAAGACCCTCGATCTCGCGGTCTACGACGTCCGCTTCGAGACCGACGCCGGCGGACTCGTTCTCGCCTCGCTCCTCTCCGCCGCCCAGCGCGGGGTCGCGGTCCGCCTCCTCTACAACGTCGCCCACCCCGGTCCGATCCCGGTGCCGCCGCCACCCGAGACGACGCCCGACGCGATCGAGAGGCTGCCGATCGAGACCCGGGGCATCGCGGGCATTCCGGACCTCATGCACCACAAGTACGTCGTCCGCGACCGCGAGGCCGTCTGGACGGGGTCGACCAACTGGACGGACGACTCGTGGACCCGTCAGGAGAACGTCATCGTGACCGCTGCGCTCGCCAGAGATCGCGTACGCCTTCACGCTCACCTTCGACGAGCTCTGGAAGAGCGGGACGGTCGCGCACACGGGCAGCGACCCGCGGCCCGTGCAGGTGGACGGCGTACAGGTGCGTCCGTGGTTCTGCCCGAAGCACGGCGAGGCGCTCTCGCACCGGGTCGCGAAGCACATCGGGAAGGCAAAGAGTCGCGTGCGGATCGCCTCGCCGGTGCTGACGTCCGGGCCCGATTCTCGCCACGCTCGTGGAGGTCGTGAACGAGCAGCGCTGCGATGTCGGCGGCATCGTCGACGACACGCAGGTCGACCAGGTGTTCCACCAGTGGCGGACGAACGGGGTCAGCGCGTGGAAGGTCCCGCTCCTGCAACGCATCGTCGAGGGAGCGAGGCTCAGCGGCAAGGAGTCGATTCCGTGGACTCCCGACTCGCTCCACAACTTCATGCACGCGAAGCTCGTGGTCGCCGACGACACGACCTTCGTCGGCAGCTTCAACTTCTCGCGCTCGGGCGAGCTGAATGCAGAGAACGTGCTCGAGATCCGCGACGCGACGATCGCAGACCGGCTAGCTGCCTACGTCGACGAGCTCCGCGGGCGCTATCCGCCTGCAACCGTTCCCGGCGAAACCCAGCGGTGAAGGCGCACTCCGAACGGAATGCTTACCTCCACGTCACATATCGCTCAAGGAAACCGCACGGTTCGGTGTTCGACTTCGCCCGGAACCGTTTTGTCGTCCTTCCTGGGGAGGTTCGAACGTGAGAGCACTGATCCTGATCGCCGCGGCCGGCGTCCTGACAGTCGTCGCCGCGTTGCTCGGCCCAGCCGCGTTGGCGGGCGAGAAGCCCATGGGTGACGACGCCTCGCGAGCCGACCTCCAGGGCGTCAACTTCATCGAGAACTGCACTCTCAGCCACCAGGCGCCGGACGATCCGATCGTCTTCCCCGGGAAGGCCGGGGCATCGCATCAGCACACGTTCGTCGGCAACCGCACGACCGACGCATCGTCGACCTACGACTCGCTTCGTGCCGGCGGAACGTCGTGTGCGCGCCGTGCAGACACCGCCGCCTACTGGGTGCCGGCGCTCTATCACGGGTCGTCGCAGGTCCTCCCGCAGGCAGCGACGATCTACTACCGGCGCGGGACGCTCGCGCCCGTGACGACGTTCCCGAACAACCTACGCATGATCGCGGGCGACGCCACCGCCACCAGCCCGCAAGGTGGACGCGTCACGTTCTGGAGTTGCGGAGCGATGTCGGGTATCCCGCCCTCGAGCACGGTGCCGACCTGCCCGCAGGGTCGTGGGTCGTTCCTCCGGCTGCACGTTCGCTTCCCGAGCTGCTGGGACGGGCGACGGCTCGACAGCGCCGACCACAAGAGCCACATGGCCTACGCCATGGGCAGGCGCTGCCCGTCGACGCATCCCGTCCCCGTGCCCGCGATCACGCAGATCTACCGCTACCCGAGCTTCCGGCAGACGGCGATCGGCGGCGCGGAGTTCACACTCGCGTCGGGCGGCCAGTTCAGCGCGCACGCCGACTTCGTCAACTCGTGGCGGCCCGCGGAGCTCCAGCGGTTGGTCGACGAGTGCCTGAACGCACTCGTCCACTGCGGGCGCGCGAGGTAGCTCCCATCGGCGTGCCCCGGCGGTGCGGGGTGCGGCCGTAACTGAGGCGCCGGTGCTCCGCAGGCCGGCGCCTCAGCGCCTCGTCCCGGCGTGCGCCGGACCCGCTCACCCGACGCCCGCGAGCAGGAAGGCGCGGTTCTCCTTCAGCATCTCGCGCGCGATCACGAGCCGCTGGATCTCGTTCGTCCCCTCGTAGATCTGCGTGATCTTCGCGTCGCGCATCATCCGCTCGACCGGGTACTCCTTGATGTACCCGTAGCCGCCGAGGATCTGGACGGCCTCGGTCGCCACCCACATCGCGGTGTCGGTGCAGTAGAGCTTCGCCATCGCGGAGGCCTTGGTGAGCTCGGCGCTCGCTGCGTCCTCGTCGACCATGCGCCCGAAGCGGTAGAGGAGCCCACGGGCGGCCTCGCAGGCGGTCTCCATGTCCGCCAGTTTTGCTGCAACCAGCTGATGGTCGGCAATTGCTTTGCCCATCGTCTCGCGTGTTCGGGCGTAGTCGAGCGCGTAGTCGGTCGCGCCCTGGGCGATTCCGAGACCCTGAGCCGCGACTCCTGGCCGAGAGCGGTCGAGGACGCGCATCGCGATCTTGAACCCCTCACCCTCCTCTCCCAGGAGGTTCGCGGCCGGAATACGCGCGCCTTCGAACACGAGCTCGCCGGTCGTCGAGCCGGAGATGCCCATCTTCGGCTCGAGCCTGGCGACCTCGAAGCCCGGAGTCCCGGCCTCGACGACGAACGCGGAGATGCCGTCATGCCCGGCATTCGGATCGGTCTTCGCGAAGACCGTGTACACGTGCGCGACGGAGGCATTGGTGATGAAGCGCTTCGAGCCGTCGAGGACGTACTCGTCACCGTCCAGACGCGCGGTCGTCCGCATCGCAGCGGAGTCGGAGCCCGATCCGGCTTCGGTGAGCGCATAGGCGGCGAGCCACTCGCCCGAGGCGAGGGTCGGGAGGAAGCGAGCCTTCTGGTCTGCGTCGCCGGCCAACTTGACCGCAAGCGATCCGAGCTCCTGTACGGCGAGGATCAGCCCGCTCGTGGCGCACACCTTCGAGACCTCCTCGATCGCGACCAGGGCGAGCAGCGTCCCGGTGCCCGTGCCGCCGTGCTCGTCGTCGAAGAGGAGCCCGAAGATGCCGTGCTCGCGGAAGAGCTCGACGACGTCCCAGGGAAACTCGTGCGATGCGTCGATCTCCGCTGCGCGGGGGGCGATGCGCTCGCGCGCGATCGTCCTGACGAGGTCGCGGATCTCGAGCTGCTCGTCGCTCAGCTGCTCCCAGGGCATGCGCGGATTGTAGGACGAGGTCGACGAGGGCGAGGCAAGCCTCGCCGCTACATCGGGGCTTGGCCGGACCGTCGTTACAGTCGCCGTCCATGATCCTCGACAACGGGATCGTTCGCACGATGGACTCGTCGCTTCCCGTGGCGCGAGCGCTCGCGATCGCCGGCGAGCGAGTTGCGGGTGGCGTCGGAACGCACGAGTCGGCTCTTCCCACTCCAGAGGTCGTCGACCTCGGCGGGCGATGCGTCGTCCCCGGCTTCACGGATTCGCACGTCCACTTCCCCACCTGGTCTCTGGGCCAGCGCGACGTGAGCCTGGACGGGGTCGGTTCGCTAGCCGAGGCCCTCGACCGGGCACGAGCTGCCGCGCCGCGAGCTGGCTGGGTCCGTGGCCAGGGTTGGCGATCTGCGGACTGGGAAGCGCAGCCCACGAAGGAGGCCCTGGACGAGATCACCGGCGACACCCCGGCCGCGCTGTGGGCGAAGGACCTCCACTCGCTGTGGCTGAACTCGGCGGCGCTCGCTCTCGCACGAGGAGACCTCGAGATCGAAGGCGGCGTCGTGGAGCGCGACGAGGCGGGCGAGCCGACCGGAGTCTTGCGAGAAGAAGCCGCGTGGCGGTTCCGCGAGCGGTTTCCGTCGGTGTCGGAGGACGAGTGGCTCGACGTGACGCGGGCGGGCGTCAAGCTCGCGCACAGTCGCGGAGTGACAGCCATCCACGACAAGGACGGCTGGGTTGGCGCGCCGGCGATCTTCCAGCGACTGCGCGAGCATGGAGGGCTGACCCTCCGCGTGTGGCAGTCGCTCCCATACAAGAAGCTGCCGGAGCTCGAAGCGCTCGGGATCCGCTCCCGCTTCGGCGACGACTTCCTGCGCCTCGGCTACCTGAAGGTGTTCATGGACGGCACGCTCGGCTCGCAGACCGCCTGGATGCTGGACGGCTCGGGAGTACGGATCACGAGCGGCGACGAGCTGGCCGAGATCGTGCGGGACGCGGCTCGAGCCGGCTGGCCGGTGGGAGTGCACGCGATCGGCGACCGCGCCAACCGCGAGGCGCTCGATGCGTTCGAGGCGACGAAGGAGGAATGGGCGCCGAGCGGCTTGCGGCAGCGAGTCGAGCATGCGCAGTGCCTTGCGCTCGAAGACCTCCCGCGCTTTGCCGAGCTTGGTGTCACGTGCTCGGTGCAGTTCTCGCACGCTCCTTCGGACCGCGATCTTGCGGAGCGCTTCTGGCCCGACTTGCTCGGAGGCGCTTATGCCTTTCGCTCCTTGCGCGAGTCGGGCGCCGTCCTGTCGAACGGATCCGACGCGCCGATCGAGGCGCTCGATCCTCTGGCGGGTATCCGCGCGGCCGCGCGTCCGCACGATCGACGAGCGGCCGGGGTGGCGGATCGAGGAGGCGCTGACGGTCGAGGAGGCGCTGCACGCGACGACGGTCGCCCCGGCCTGGCTCGCGGGCGACGAACGAGTGCGTGGGAAACTCCTCCCCGGCTATCTCGCCGACCTGGTCGTCCTCTCCCGCGACCCGGTCGAATGCCCTCGGGACGAGCTCGAGTCGGTCGAGGTCGTGGCGACGATGGTGGGCGGCCGCTGGGTCCACAACCCCCCACCCTGGTGAGCGGCCGCCGCATCGACCGCAAGGAGGGGCGCAAGCTCTTCGGGCTCGATCCGGCGGCGTACGACTTCGCTCGACCAGGTCACGCGGAGCGGGTATACGAGATCCTGGTGGAGCGCTGCGGGCTCGAATACGGCTCGAGCGTGCTCGAAGTGGGGCCAGGAACTGGACAGGCGACCCGGCGCCTGCTGGATCTCGGCGCACGACCTCTTCGTGCCATCGAGCCCGATCCGGCACTTGCCGCCTATCTCGAGAACACGCTGGGCACGCGCATCGAAGTGCGGGTGGTCGCGCTCGAGGACACAGAGCTCGAGGCCGCCCGTTTCGATCTTGCGGTCGCAGCCTCGTCGTTCCACTGGGTCGATGAGCAGCTCGGGCTGGCGAAGCTTTTCGACGCGCTGCGACCAGGAGGATGGGTCGCGCTCTGGTGGACGCTCTTCGGGGAGCCTGGAAAGCCCGACGCGTTCATACGGGCGACGAGCCCGCTGCTGGACAACCTGGATGCGAGCCCGACGCACGCCACAACGCCGGAGCGGCCGCGCACCTGCGCTCGACGCGGTCGCGAAGAAGGACGCCTTGAGAAGGGCGGGATTCGAGCACACCGAGCACGAGATCGTGCGCTGGAAGGCACGTTGGGACACCGAGCGGCATTCGTGCTCTGTACGCGACGTTCTCGCCGATCGCGCGGCTCGACGAGGCACAACGGAACGAGATCCTCGACGGCATCGCCGCTATCGCCGAGCGCGACTTCGGCGGCCATGTCGAGCGCACGCTGGTCACTTCCCTGTACACCGCGCGTCGCCCGGAGTAGGCACAGCACGGACACGCCCTACAATCAGATCGTGTCCAGCCGCACGATGCTCCCCGTTCACGAGGCGCCGACGTGCTCCGTCGCGGGCGCAGCCGAGATCGTGGGCTCGAAGTGGACGGTGCTGATCGTCCACGACCTGTCCGAGGGCCCGAGGCGCTTCACCGAGCTCGAGCGCTCGTGCGCCGGGATCAGCCCGCGGACGCTCGCCGAGCGCCTCCGCTGGCTCGAGTCCGAGGAGATCGTGCTCCGTCAGAGCTACCCGGAGTCACCGCCTCGCGTCGAGTACGCGCTGACCCCGAAGGGCAAGGCGCTGCTGCCAGTCGTCCAGGAGATGCGCCGCTTCGGCCACGAGTGGCTCGGCTGCGGCGTGCACGACACGACCTAACGAAGGTTGCCACTCCCGCGTCTGAGCCGGTAGTGACGGCGACGACCGAGACCGGCGAAGACGGGCGTCGCGTAACGCGCGCCGCGGTCGGCGGCCTGGAGCTGTACCGGCTTCTCTTCCCACCTGCGTTCCGCCACGGCGTGATCGACCCGCCTCACGGCTACCTTGCCGTCGTCCTCGAAGGTGCCGTGTGCAAGAGCTTCCGACAGACGATGTCCACCCTCGACCGTGGCAGCTTCGCGTCCATCCCGGCCGGAGCGGCACACTCGAGCGTGTTCGCTGCAGCCGGCTGCGAGATTCTGGTCATTCGCCCTGCGAACGACGACGGCGCGAAGCTGTTCGGCCGGCTCTTCCTCGAGCTTCGGCGTGTCGACGCAGCGGCGGCGGTGCATCTCGGCAGGAGGATCGCCGGCGAGCTCGACGCCAAAGACCCGTGCTCGGCGCTCGCGCTCGAGGGCCTTGCGCTCGAGCTGATCGCAAGCGCCGGACGGGCTGCCGCGCCTCGTGTAAACCGCGACGCGGCATGGGTGCACACCGTTCGAGAGCTGCTCGACGCGTCTATTCCCGGCGATCCGTGCCTCCAGGAGCTCGCCGGGTCCGTCGGACGACACCCGGCACACGTCGCGCGGGTGTTCCGCCGAGAGTACGGAGTCTCCGTCGCCGACTACGCCCGCCTGCGGAGGCTCGAGTGGGCGACCGCGCAGATCGTCTCGACCGACGTCGCGCTCGCGCGGATCGCGCTGGACGCCGGCTTCGCGGACCAGAGCCACTTCACGAGGGCGTTCCGACGCCACCACGGCGTCACTCCGGGTCGGTACCGCGAGGTCGTCCGAGCGTGATCTAGGGCGGGGCCGGGCGAAGCACCCGGCCCCTACGCGTTCCGTCAGCGGCTGCGGACCTGAAGATTCCCCTCGCTCACGAGGAACGGGAACCGCACCGGCGGGTGATCGTCGCAGTACTGCTGCCCGGCCGGGGCGGCTGCGGCGCCGATGGTCGACGACATGTCCGGCTCCGCCTTCGAGCCCTCACCGTAGTCGTGCCCCTGAAACCACATGTCGAGACCGACGAGGCTCGCCCGCGAGCTCGCCTCGATGATCCCGCCGACCCAGACGTGGTCGTTCTCGATGACGGCACACGTCAACGAGCCGCTCACCGTCAAGGAGACACCGTCGCGTACCTGGGTGTAGTCGAACTCGCCCTTCACGCTCCCGTCAGCCTTGATCTTGACGTTCCACGTGAACGGGCCGACGTCGAAGACGCTCCCCGCTGCCTCGCCCGTGAACCCGTAGTCGCCGTTCGCCGACGCGACGACGCCCTTGCCGCCCGCAAACGCGGATGCAGCCGTCACCAGCACGGCGATGCTCACCACCGCCATCAGCCTGATCCTCACTCGCCACCTCCTGCTTCGGTTGAGTCGAAGCTAGGGCGAGCGCAGGCGGCGCGTCTTGAACGAACAGACGTGCCTAGAACGGTACGAGCGCTAGTCCGCGAGACCTTTAGCGCGGAGCTCCTCGACTGCATGCTCCGACTTCTCGAGCCCGTCCAGCCCCATGCCGGCGAGCACGCGGGGCATCTTCGTGAACTGGATCTCGCGGTAGTCGACGAGCTGGAAGCGGTTCCCCCAGGGTCCCGGAAGTCGTGCGACCCGATGACCTCGACCCCCGACGCACGCAGGCGCCGCACGGTCTCGTCGATATCGTCGACGACGAGTCCGATGTGGCGCTCCTTGTCGGCGACATGCGTCACGCCCTTCGCGAGCGCGATGAACTGGTCCCCCATGTCGACGAACGCCATGGTCGCACCGCGTCCGCGCAACTGCATGCCGTCGAAGATCCGCCCGAAGAACGCCAGCGCCTCGTCGAGGTCGCCTACCTCGACGGCGATGTGGTTGATCCCGACCAGCCTGGGCACGGACCCAGGGTAACGCGTCGACGGGCGCGGTCAGACCCCTAAAGGGGTCAGACCGTACGTCTACTCAGATTCCGCCCAGACTCCCGCGAGCTCGACGATCGTCGCGGCCGCCGCGCCCATGTCCTGCACACTCGCCCACTCGCGAACGGAGTGGTACTCCTGACCGCCGGTGAAGAGATTCGGGGTCGGTAGCCCCCGTGAGGAGAGAACGGCGCCGTCCGTCCCGCCGCGCGTGATCGCGAGCTTGGGCTCGACCCCGGCACGCCGGATGGCTTCGAGCGCGGCCTCGACGACCCGCGGGTCCTTCTCGATATAGGGGCGCATGTTGCGGTAGGAGTCGCGACGTTCGATCTCGACGTGCGCACGCGGCTCGCGCTCACCGATCCGCTCCGCGAGCTCGCGCACCAGCTGAACGTGCCGCTCGAGCAGGTCGTCGTCGTGATCCCGCGCGATGAAGTCGACGATCGCCTCCTCCGCGCCTCCGGAGATGCGGTGCGGGTGGACGTAGCCCTCACGATCCTCGGTCGTCTCCGGCGAGAGGCGGTCAGCCGGAAGCGACGCGACGAGCTCGGCGGCCAGCTTGACCGCATTCACCAGCTTGCCCTTCGCGGTGCCCGGGTGAACCGAGAGCCCGCGGATGGTCACGCGAAGCGACGTCGCAGAGAAGGTCTCGGTCTCGAGCTCCCCGAGCGCCGACCCGTCCAGGGTGTAGGCGACGTCCGCGCCGAACGCCTCGAGGTCGAAGTCCTCCGCGCCACGACCTACTTCCTCGTCGACCGTGAACGCAACGCGGATCGGTGCGCGAGACCGCTCCGGGTGCCGGGCGAGATACGAGACCGCGGCCATGATCTCCGCGATCCCGGCCTTGTCGTCGGCACCGAGGAGCGTCGTGCCGTCGCTGGTGACGATGTCGTGGCCGACCCGCGCGGCGAGCTCGGGAAGTTGCTCTGGGTCGAGCACCTGGCGAGCGTCTCCCGGGAGCTGGATCGGCGTGCCGTCCCAGGCCTCGTGCACCAGCGGCGACACGCCCGCGCCGCTCACGTCAGGGGTCGTGTCCACGTGCGCGATCAATCCGACGACTGGAGCCCCGTTCGTTCCGGGGAGCCCGGAGAAGACCGCGGCGCCGCTCGTCAGCTCGGCCTCCAGGCCGAGGTCGCGAAGCTCCTGCACGAGCAGCCGCGACAGCTCGAGCTGCTTGTCCGTGCTCGGCCGCTCGGGCACGCGGTACGCGGCCTGGGTGTCGACCCGCACGTAGCGGAGGAAGCGCTCGAGCACGTCGCCCGCGAGCTCCTCCGCGAGCGCGCTCGTGAACGGAGCTCGAGGGCTAGCCAAGCTCCCCGAGACGCCTGTACGTCTCGCCAACTGCGGCGACTCCGAGCGTCAGGTACTCCGCGGGAAACTTCTCGTTCGGCGAGTGCGCATTGGCGTCGTTCGAGGCGATGCCGGTCGAGATCGTCGGGATTCCCCGGGCGGCGAGGCTCGCGACAACGGGTACCGATCCGCCCACGCGCACGAGGAGCGACGGCTGGCCGAAGACCTGTTCGAACGCGCCGCGCGCGAGACCGAGAGCGGGCGCATCGGGCGACACGAGGCCCGGCTCGGCCACCGATTGAAGCCTCACGTCGACGTCCGCGCCCTCGGGGGCCGCCTCGCGGACGAGGCGCTCGAAGGCTGCGCTGACATCGGCGACGTTCTGGCCGGGCGCGATCCTGATCGAGACGTTCGCTCGGGCCTCTACGGGCAGGACCGTCTTGACGAGGTCCGGCGGAACCGCCTGCGAGACCGTGCACGTCGACGGAAGGCTCGCCCCAGGTGCGGACGTAGTAGTCCTGCATCGCGCGGGCGTCCGACGGTCGTGCGCCGACCTCCGCGAAGCGGCCTTCGCCGGCAGGGAGCGACTTCCACCCGTCGAGCTCCTCGGCTGTGGGCGGAACGACGCCGACACGCAACGGCTCCGGCACGCGCCCGTCCTTCGCGACCACCGCCGAGAGCGCCTGCATCAGCGCATGCATCGCGTTCATGGCGACGCCGCCGTACAGCCCCGAGTGCAGGTCGCGGTCGCCGGTCCGAACCGTGACATGGAAGTAGCAGAGCCCGCGCAGCGCGGTGTTGAAGGTCGGGATCCCGGGTTGTTCCATGCTGCCGTCGAAGACGATCGCGGCGTCCGCCCCGCGCTCGTCGGCCGCCACCCAGTCGATGATCGACTGGCCGCCGACCTCCTCCTCGGAGTCGAGAGCGAAGCGGACGTTGACCGGAAGGTCCCCGGCCGAGGCGAGCTGGTGCGCCGCGCTCACGAGCATGAGCAGCTGGGCCTTGTCGTCCGCGACCCCGCGGGCGAAGAGCCAACCGTCACGCTCGGTCAGCTCGAAAGGCGGAGACTCCCAGAGGTCGAGCGGGTCGGGCGGCTGGACGTCGAAGTGCGCGTAGCAGATGACCGTGGGCGCGGACTCCGGGCTCGAGCTCGCGCGAACCTCGCCGATGACGAGCGGCCGGCCTCCGTTCGAGGAGACGGTGTCGGCCTCTCCTCCCGCCTCGCGAATCCTTCCCGCAACCCACTCGGCTGCGTCGACGACGTCGTCAGCGTGGTCAGGGTCGGCGCTCACCGAGGGGATGGCGATCAGCTCGGCGAGCTGGTCGCGGAGCTCCTCGTACGTCGGCGTCACGGGCGCGGAGTGTAGTGGCTCGACCGCGCTGGCCGTAGCGATTACACCGTAGGCGGCGAGGCTTGCCTCGACTCGAGCTTCATGCGTTAGCGAAAAGCTCTCGTCGAGCACGACCTCGTAGATCTCGACGCCCGTCCGCTTGCCGCCGCTGTCGTCCGGGGGCGACATCTGGTTCAACGCCTCGTCGGCCCGGCGCATGTCCTCCTCGGTCTCGCAGAACGAGATCCCGACGGAGGCGCCGGTCTTGCGGTCGACGAGACTGACGAAGCGAGTCACGGTCTCCATCAGCGTCTGCATTCCCTCCGGCGCGTCGGCAGGCAGACCGTTCTCTCTCGCGTCCGCCATCTGCTTCCGCATCTCCTCCATCTCCTGGTCGATGCGAGCCGGGTCGCCTCCTTCGAACTTGGCGATGCGTGCGTGCATGTCGTCTCCTCTCAATCCCGTAGGTCGAAGAACGGGTACACGCTACCGCCGTCGAGGCACTCGGCCGCGTAGAGCGCGACCCCGAGGTCGCCC
This sequence comes from uncultured Actinomycetes bacterium, assembly GCA_963789655.1. Classification (GTDB taxonomy): domain Bacteria; phylum Actinomycetota; class Thermoleophilia; order Gaiellales; family Gaiellaceae; genus GMQP-bins7. The sequence goes on along the minus strand of CAWBLH010000008.1, from coordinate 159,213 downwards.
GTCCAGAGCGAGTAGCGGCCACGACCGCGCTCGGCACGGAGCCGCCGCACCTGCCCGAGCGCGTGGACTGCGAAGCGCCGCGCCCGTTCGAGCCAGCGCTCGTCACCGGTGCGCGCGAAGGCCTTCAGGAACGCGAACCCGTTCCCGGCAGTGCCGTGACAGATACCTGGGCCTTTCTCGTTCGCACGGGGCGGTCCCGCACGCCACGTCAGCTCGGCGCCTGCGAGCAACAACGCCTCGTCGAGATAGGTGGCCGCCGAGGAGATGATCCCGGGTGCGCCGTGGCACCACTGAACGCGGATCTGACCATCCGGCCCGTGGCAGCTCTGGGCGTTCCGCGGGTGGCCAGTTCGCAAGCCCGTCAGCGACGATGCGCTGCCCGCTCGAGGATTGCCGCCGTCTCCCGCTCGAGAGCGCCCCGGCGCTCGTCGTCGAGCAGCGGCAGGAGCGCCTGCACGTTCCCCACGAGCCCGTGCGCCGGACCGAGGTAGGTGAACGTGCGACCGTGGAGTCGTTGCACCCAGTAGCCGTCGTCGCCGCGCCTCGACCACAGCGCATCTGCGCTCTCATTCCACGCCGTGCGCCAGCGCTCGTCGTCGGTCCATTCGAGCATCGCCCGCGCGGCGATCATCGTTCCCGGCGTCCCCCACATCACCTCGTCTGCATCGTTCGAGATGTTGGCGCGGACGCGCTCGAGCAACGCGTCGGCCAGCTCACGGCTCGGCGCAAGCCGGTACGCGACGAGCAGGATCCCGGTCTCACCGAAGATGAGAGACGACTCCCGCAGCTCTGCCCTGTCGATCTTCATGAAGTCGGGTCTCGCACGGAAGAGCTCGAGATTGCGACGGGAGAGGTCGCCGAGATCGAGCTGCGTCTCCGCGTGGCCGTTCCGACGGAGCTCGTCGAGCGCCCACAGAACTCCGGCCGCGCCGGCGAACAGGTTCTTCAACGGGCTCGTCGCCTGCCAGCGATCCCAGTCGTCCGCCCGCCAGAGAAGCTTCGGGCCGCGAAGCGCGGCGTCGGTGTCCGCGACGATCTCGCGGATCCCCGCGCGAACGCGATCGTCGTGCCACGGCTCGTCGGTCAGGGGCTCGAACGCCTCGGGGCGGTAGAGCACGTCGTGACTCTAGGCGAGACCGGCGATAAGCCGGGCTTGCCTCAGGCGACGTCGCGGACGCGCTGCGCGTCTGCCAAGGCGCGGAGCTTCTTCAAGCCCTGGTGCTCGATCTGGCGGATGCGCTCGCGGGTCACGTTGAACGCGCGACCGACTTCGTCGAGCGTCCGCGGCTGCTGGCCGTCGAGGCCGTAGCGGAGCTCGAGCACGCGGCGCTCCCGCTCCGAGAGCGCGCCCAGGATCGCGCGCAGCGCCTCGCGCTGGAGCGCGGTCTCCGCGAGCTCGTCGGGAAGCGGGGTGGAGTCGTCGGCGAGAAAATGGCCGAACTCGGACTCGTCGTCGTCGCCGACCGGTTTCTCGAGCGACACAGGAGTCTGGGCGCTCCGCCTGATGTGCTCGACCTCGTCGGGCGTCATCTCGACGTCCCGCGCGACTTCTTCCACGGTCGGCTCACGGCCGCGCTCGGCGCGCAGCTTGCGCTCTGCGCGAAGGATGCGGTTGAGCTTCTCGACGACGTGCACCGGCATCCGGATCGTCCGGCCCTTGTCCGCGATCGCGCGCGCAACGGCCTGCCGGATCCACCAGGTGGCGTACGTCGAGAACTTGAACCCCTTGCGATGGTCGAACTTCTCCGCAGCGCGGACCAGCCCGATCGTGCCTTCCTGGATCAGATCGAGGAAAGGAAGACCCTGGTTCCGATACCGCTTGGCGATCGAGACGACGAGCCGGAGGTTCGCCTCCACCATCGCCTGCTTCGCGCCGTGGTCGCCTCGCTCGATGCGCTTCGCGAGCTCGACCTCCTGCGCAGCAGTCAGCAGCGGGACGCGTCCGATGTCCTTCAGGAAGAGCTGGAGCGCGTCCGTCGTGATCTCTGCATCTGCCGCCTCGGGCTCGCTCTCGACCTCTTCCTCGGCGTGGACGACCGAGATCTGGGCCTCGTCGAGCGCAGCGTAGAACTCGTCGAGCTGGCTCGGCTCGAGATCGAGCTCGTCGAGGGCTAGAGCGACCTCGTCGGCGTCGAGCTGCCCGGTCTGGGCACCCATCTCGAGCAGGCGCTGTGCCTCATCGGTCGCGAGGACGTCCTCGACCGGTGCTCGAACCGCCGTGCCCTCCGCTTTCCCTGCCAGACCGCCCCCATTCCTCGTCGGCGGATCACACCGTAGTCACACGAACGGTCGGCGTCAAAACGGCCGCTCGTGCGGGTTCAGGACCGTGCGTGGCGGATGGTCTCGAGGTAGCGGGCAGCCTCTCGCGCGAGTGGTGAGCCCGGCTGCGTGCGCGACGCGAGGCGGAACTGGCGCTCGGCGGCACCGACGCGGCCCGTCCAGAGCAGGAGTACGCCCAGATGGAAGCGGACGGTGGGCTCGCCGGAGAACCTCCGGGTCAGCGGGCCGAGCCTGCCGAACGCTCGCTCGGGCGCGTCCTTGTCGAACTCCCCGACGGCCGCCGCGACCTGCGCCTCTGGGTTCGCGGGTGCCCGCCGCGCGGCCTGCTCGAAGGTCTCCCGAGCCGAGACCGGTCTTCCAACGCGCTGGAGCCCGACGCCGTACAGGAGCAGCTCGCGGACGCCACCGCCCTGCGCGCGCCTGCGAAGCGCCTCGAGCTGGCGGCGCGCCGGAAGCTGCACGATTTCCGCAGGCGCGGCGAACGATGGGATGAAGCCCGGAAGACCGCGCGGGAGCTTCGGGTGGAGGAGATTGCCGGCGAGGACCGCGTAGGGCGTGTCGGGCTCGGCTTCGATCGCCGCCCGCCACGCGGATTCCGGGTCGCCACGCTGCGCCCACAGGCGAGCGAGGCCGAGGTGGAACTGAACTGCGGCGTTCTCCGGGTAGAGCTTCGCCAGCTGCTCGACTCGGTCGAGCGTGCCTTGCGGCCAGGATGCGAACGCCGACCCGACCTTCGCCTCGAGCGAATCGTGTCGGTCGAAGAGAGCGGCGGCCTCCTCGAGCTGTCCCTGTGTGTAGAGAGAGCCGCCTCGGACGAGGTCGCGCGCCTCGGGATCGTCGCGGAACCCCAGAGCGAGAGATAGCGGCGGTCGTCCCGGCCGCGGCTTCACCTCTGCGGCTGTCGTACGTGGCCGAACCGCCATCCGACGAGAGGACGGCGGCAGCGACGACGGCGACTGCCGCGGTCGCCGCCAGAACGACAAGGAGGACGACACGACGCCTGGCGCTCACTCGAGCGACGATAGCCGCGCAGCGTCGAACGGGGGTCTGGCTGAAGCCTGACCCTATGCCTTTGGGCGAGTTCGCTACAGTTCGGAAAGTAATGGCTGGCTACCGAGACCTGCTCGCGCGCGTCAAGGAGGAGATCGACGAGATCTCCACCATCGAGGCGCAGAGTGCGCTGGCCTCGCCGGACGCACCGCTCGTCGTCGACGTCCGTGAGCTCGACGAATGGGAGGAGGGCCACATCCCGGGCGCGATCTTCGTCCCGCGCGGACGGCTCGAGCAGCAGATCGAAGGGCTCGTGCCCGACAAGACGCGGCCGCTGCTCGTGTACTGCGCCGTCGGGGCGCGATCGGCGTTCGCCGCCAAGTCACTGACCGACCTCGGCTATGAAGATGTCGTCAATCTCGCCGGCGGGTTCACGGACTGGAAGCGAAACGGCTTCGACGTCACGATCCCCCGTGCCCTCTCCTCCGAGCAGCGCGCCCGCTACAGCCGCCACCTCCTCATCCCCGAGGTCGGCGAGGACGGGCAGCAGCGCATCCTGGACGCGCGCGTGCTCCTCGTCGGCGCAGGGGGGCTCGGCTCGCCCGCGTCGCTCTATCTCGCGGCCGCGGGCGTCGGGACGCTCGGCATCGTCGATGCGGACGTCGTCGACGCGTCGAACCTCCAGCGTCAGATCGTCCATGCCACCGACCGCCTGGGCGAGCCAAAGGTGCTCTCGGCGAAGCGGACGATCGAAGCACTGAATCCGGACGTTCGCGTCCAGCCTTACGAGGAGCGCCTGACCTCCGAGAACGTCGATCGCATCCTCGGCGAAGGCTGGGACGTGATCGTCGACGGCGCAGACAACTTCCCGACGCGCTACCTCGTGAACGACGCGTCGATCTGGCACGGGATCCCTGTCGTACACGGCTCGATCTTCCGCTTCGAGGGACAGGTCACGGTGTTCGCCCCTGGCGCCGGGCCCTGCTACCGCTGCCTCTTCCCCCAGCCGCCCCCTCCCGAGCTCGCCCCGAGCTGCGCCGAAGGCGGCGTTCTCGGCGTCCTGCCCGGAATCATCGGCTCGCTGCAGGCGAGCGAGACGCTGAAGCTGATCCTCGACCGAGGCGAGACGCTCGCAGGTCGGCTTCTGCTGTTCGACGCGCTCGGCACGACGCTCGACGAGGTGACCGTCCGCCGCGATCCGGACTGCCCCGTTTGCGGCGACAGTCCAACGATCACGGAATATGTCGACTACGTCGAGTTCTGCGCTGCCCCGGTGGCGCGAGGCTGATGGCAGCCGTCCGCATACCGCCCACGCTCCGCGCGGAAGTAGGCGGACAGCGAGAGCTCGAGGCCCGAGGGGAAACCGTCGGCGCGGTGATCGAGGATCTCGTGGAGCGCTATCCGCCGCTCGCCGGACAGCTCTACTCGGACGGCGAGCTCGCGTCGTTCGTGAACGTGTACCTGGGCGGCGAGGACATTCGCACGCTCGACGGGCTCGAGACGCCGGTCTACGACGGCGAGACCGTCATCCTTCTGCCGGCCATGGCCGGCGGTGTCTGAGAGCTCCAAAGCTCTCGCGCCTTCCCTCCTCGACCTGATCGGCTCGACGCCGCTCGTCGAGCTCCCCCGCCTCTCGCCGAAGCCGTCCGTCCGCCTGTACGCGAAGCTCGAGGGCCAGAACCCGACCGGTTCGATCAAGGATCGCGTCGCGAAGGCGATGATCGAAGCCGCTGAGGCGTCGGGAGAGCTCGAGCCCGGACGGCGTCTGCTCGAGCCGACGAGTGGGAACACCGGCATCTCGCTCGCGCTCGTGGCGAGGCTGCGCGGCTACCCGCTGACCTGCGTCATGCCCGCGAACGTGACGGAGGAACGACGGCGTCTGCTTTCCCTGTACGGGGCGGAGATCGTCGACTCGCCCGGGGAGGAAGGATCGAACGGCGCAGTGCGGCTCGCCCTCGAGCTCGCAGAGCGCGAGCCCTCGTACTTCATGCCGTTCCAGTACGGCAATCTCGCCAACCCACGCGCGCACTACGAGGGTACGGGTGCCGAGATCGCAGAAACACTCGACCGCGTGGACGTGCTCGTCGCAGGGCTGGGAACAGGCGGCACGCTGATGGGCGCCGGCGAGCGGCTGCGGGAGTCGTTCCCCGAGCTCGTCGTCGCCGCGGCAGAGCCGCTTCCCGGTGACGAGGTGATGGGGCTGCGCTCGCTCGCCGACGGGTACGTGCCTCCGATCCTCGACGTGTCGAAGCTCGACCGGAAGCTCCTCGTCTCGAACGAGGAGTCCGTCGCCGGGCTCCGGCTGCTCCTCGAGCGCGAGGGAGTGTTCGCGGGCGTCTCGTCGGGAGCGGTCATCCATGCGGCGCTCAGGGTGGCGAGCCGAGCTCGAGGACGGCGTAGTCGTCTGCGTGCTCGCAGATGCGGGTTGGAAGTACCTCTCCGCCGCGTTCTGGGACTCGGACGACGTCGGCCGCGCGATGGAACGCTCGGTCTGGTGGTAGTCCCGGACGAGGTGCTCCGGCAGCTCGCCGACCACGCCGAGGCGGAGGCGCCGAACGAAGCCTGCGGCCTCGTCGCGTTTCGTGACGGCATTGCGGAGCGCTATGTCGCAGGCCGCAATGCCGCCGAGTCCCCGTATCGCTTCGAGCTCGACGTCGACCCCGAGTCGTGGTTCCTCGAGGACGAGGGCTACGAGCTCGCCGTCTTCCACTCGCACCTGTCCTCCCCGCCGCGCCCGTCACGGACAGACGTGGAGAACATCGGTCTCTGGGCCGGACGGCCGTACCTGATCTACACCCTGCGCACGGGCGAGCTCGCAGCCTGGCGGATCGAAAACGGCACGATCGAGCCACTCCCGCTGACGTGGAAGGGGTTTGCGGAGACGCGTTCAGATTCAACTTCAGGAAGCTGATTCCGTCGTATTCTGTGGCATGGCGCAGTGCCGGGAGTGCGGCAGCAAGACGGCGGAGAACTATCGCTACTGCCCCTGGTGCGCAGCGCCTCAAAGGAGAAAGCTCGTCGAGTTCTTCCGAGGCGTCGACGCAGACAGCAAGCGAGCTCTGCGCGTCTCTCGCTATGTGCCCGAAAGACGAGTGCGGTTCAGCGTGTGGGACGAGACCGGCACGGCTCGCGCCGCAGTCTCGATCGACGAGGACGAAGCAACGCGACTGGCGGATTTCGTCGCGCAGCCCTCGAAGAAGCCGAGTCTGATCGAGGACCTGCGCGCGCTGGTTCGCCGCAACTAGCCGGTCGAAAGGCCCGAAGCCTCGATCGCGCGCCGGGCGAGCGCGTCGTCCTCGGGTCCCGGCAGGCCACTGACGCCGACTGCGCCGACACGCCGCCCGTCCTCGAAGGCAGCGACGCCTCCCTGGAAGAACGTGAAGAAGGGATCGAAGCTCGCGCGCTCGGCCGCGTCCTCGCGCGCCTTGGCTGCGAGCTCGGCGGTGGAGGAAGCGTCACTCCGCGCAGCCGTGTACGCCTTCCGCTGGGCGTTGAGACGCGTATCGGGAGCGACGCCGTCCATCGTGGCGGCGGCGACGAGCTCCCCGTGGTCGTCGGCGACGAAGACCGAGACGGGCGTCGTTGCGCTCTCGACGACGAACGCGACGACCGCGAGGGCCTGCTCGTGCTTCACGGTGCCTATCGTAGGCTGACGCCCGCATGCGCGCGATCGTCATCGAGGAGCCGAACGCAATCGCCCTCCGTGAAGTCGAGACGCCCGAACCTGGAGCGGGTGAGGTACGAGTCCGCAGCGTGCGGGCCGGCGTCTGCCGCACCGATCTCGACATCGCGGCAGGCGCGCTCGACCCGCGGTGGGTGCGCTTTCCAGTCGTCCCGGGTCACGAATGGAGCGGCGTCGTCGACTCCGTCGGGGACGGCGTCACCGGTATCGCGCCGGGCGAGCGCGTCGTGTGCGAAGGGAACATCCCCTGCCTCACCTGCCCGCGCTGCCGCACAGGCGACACGCACCTCTGCGCGAACTACGACGCGGTGGGCTTCACTCGAGGCGGAGGCTGGGGAGAGTACGTCGTCGTCCCCGAGCGAATCGTGCATCCGCTCCCCGACCACGTGTCGTTCGAAGCTGCGGTGCTCGTGGAGCCAGGCGCTGTCGTGGTGAAAGCCCTCGAGCGCGCGCGAATCGAGCCCGGTGAGACCGTCGGAGTCGTCGGCATCGGCGCTCTCGGTGGGATCGCGATCCGGCTCGTCCGCCTGCGCTCCCCCGGGACGGTCATCGCGTACGGCCTGCGCGACGAGGAGTTGGAGCTGGCACTCGCGCTCGGGGCCGATGCCGTGGTGAACGTCGCGGAGGTCGATGCCGAGGTCGAAACCACGCGACTGGCCGGTGGCGGGCTCGACGTCGTCGTCGAGACGGCGGGGGCGGTCGCTGCCGCGGAGCTCTCGACCAGGCTCGCGCGTGAGGGTGGCCGCATCGTGACGCTGGGTATCGCCGGACACGGTCACGAGCTGACACTTCCCGCCGATCGCATCGCACTACGCGATCTCTCGGTCTTCGGCAGCGTCGGATACCGGACCGCGGACTGGGCGCGGATGGTCGCTCTCCTCCGCGATCGGCTCGTCGATCTCGATGCGATCATCACTCATCGGTTCCCCCTCGAGCGGTTCGAAGATGCCTTTGCACTGATGGACGACCGCCGTGGCGTCGTCGCCAAGATCGTCCTCGAGCACGCCGTCTGATGCGGATCGAGAGCATCACCACCGCCGTGATCGAGGCGAACTACGACTGGACGATCGTCCGCGTCGAGAGCGACCAGGGCCTGTGCGGCTGGGGCGAGGCCTTCTGCGGGCCTGGGCTCGCGCAGACCATTCGCGAGCTTTCGTCCTTGCTCGAGGGAGAGGATGCGCGCCAGATCGAACCGCTCGTGCGCAAGCTCCATCTCGCAACTGCCCACGTGTCGAGCGGCGGCACCGTCTACCACGCGATCTCCGGGATCGAGGCGGCACTCTGGGATCTGGCCGCGCGTTCGCTCGAACTCCCGCTCTGGAGGCTCTTCGGCGGCTGCTTTCGCGAGCGGGTGCGCATCTACGCCGACTGCCATGCGGGCGAGGCTCTGACCAGTTACAGCTCGATCCTCGTCTCACGGCGGCTGCCGTGGATGGAGAGCTCCGCAGAGCAGCTCGAGGACGCAGCCCCGGAGGTGCATTGGGCGCCCGCAGAGGCGGCCGAGGTCTACACGCCCGACGCCTACGTCAAGCGTGCGCTCGAGATGGCCGATCGCGGCTTCACCGCGCTGAAGTTCGACCTCGACCTCCCGCTGCTCCCACACGAGGACCTGTACGCACGAACGATCTCGGCGGCCCAGCTGGAGAGGCAGGTCGCACTCGCGGAGGCGACGGTCGCCGCGGTCGCGGGCCGCGCGGACGTCGCGTTCGACCTGCACTGGCGCTACGCGCCCGCGGACGCGCTCCGGCTCGCTCGCGCGCTCGAGCACCTACCGCTGCTCTGGCTCGAGGACCCGACTCCGCCTCAGGATCTCGAATCGATTGCGCGGATCTCGGAACGCACCACGACTCCCATCTGCACCGGCGAGAACCTCTACCGCCTCGACGGCTTCGCGGCATTGATCGACCGGGGCGGCGTCGACATCCTGGCTCCTGACATTCAAAAGGTCGGCGGGCTCAGCGACACGCGGCGGATCGCCGCGTACGCCGACGTCCACTCGCGTCCCCTCGCCCCGCACAACATCGCCGGGCCGATCGGCACGCTCGCCTCCGCGCACCTCTGCGCGTCGATACCCAACTTCCTGGCGCTCGAATGGCACGCTGCATCGGTCCCGTTTTTCGACGAGCTCGTGACCCTCGACCAGCCGGTGATCGCCGACGGGTACATCGTGCTGCCGGACGGCCCGGGGATCGGTGCGGAGCTCGATCTCGATGCGTGCCGCCGCTACGCCAGACCGGGTGAGCCGTTCTTCGGCGATGCTGCGGTCTCCTAGCCTCTCGGGTCGGGACCGAGGCAACGGAGTACTCCGACGTCGCCTTCGACCCGAATGCGTTCGACTGCGGCAGGAACCGCGAAGGCAGATCCGGGACGTGCGGGAACGCCGTCAATCGTCCCTTCGCCCTCGACGACGAGCAAGACCACGAACCGCCCGGCCGGTTCGACCAGCCGATCGGCCGAAAAGAAGGACGCAGCCTCGGGCGGCAGTTCGCGGAGCGGCTCGTGCGCCTTCAGGTCGAGCGCGTGCACGGCCACATCCCAGCCGAGCCCGAGGTGGCTGTCCTCCGCTCGGATCGGGAAGTCCCGCCACTCGCAAAGGAACGAGAAGTCCGTCGGCTCTTGTAGCTCGGCGATGAGCAGTCCTGCGCCGAGCGCATGCGGCACCCCGGCCGGAACGTAGACGACGTCGCCAGGCGTCACCGAAATTCTGTTCAGCGAGTGCAGCAATCGCTCCGTGTCCTGCCCCTCGATCCACTCGAGGTAGCGCGCGGGCTCGACGGTTTCTCGGAGGCCGACCCAGACCTCGGCCTCGCCGCCGCGTGTGTCGAGCACGATCCATGCCTCGGTCTTCCCGAAAGGCGAGTCGAACGCCTCGAACGCGAAGGCGCGGTCGGGATGTGCATGCACGGGGAGCCGCTCTGCGGCGTCGAGCAACTTGACGAGCAAGCCCGTGGAGCTGCCGAATCGGGCCACGTGCTCGGCCCCGAGCCAGAAAGTCGGGTCCTCGGCGATCACATCGCGGAGAACGCGGCCGTCGGCGAGGCGCGAGAGACCCTCCTCGGGATCGTCTCGCCCGGGATTCCTGGCCGGCGTCACGGACCCGATCCAGTCCTCGGGGAAAGAGGCGTCCTCCTCGGGCTCGCCGCGCAGCCGCCCGAGGAGCTGTCCGCCGCGGTAGAAGCGGTACACGCGGTTCGGCAGCAAGGGCTCTGCACGCATCAGCGAAGTATCCGGCGGGAGCCCGCTCGATGCCGCGGGCCGCAGTAGCATGAGCGGCCGATGAGCGCGCCTGCCGTCGGGGTCGACAGGCCGACACTACGGATCCGGGGCACGGCGTATCCGGTCCTGCTTCCGACGCTGCGCGATCCTCGCCTGCACCTCGCAGCGGTGATCATCTCGTTGCAAGTCCTCGGGCAAGTCGCGTTCGACTTTCGGCTCTCGATCGCCCAGATCCTCGTGGCGCTGCTCACGTCGGCGGTCCTCGAGGTCGGGATCGCCTTCCGGCGCCAGCGCGTGCTCATGTGGCCCGCCAGTGCGCTGCTGACCGGCAACGGCGTCGCTTTCATCCTGCGCGTGCCGGGCACCGAGCACGGCGACTGGTGGAGCATGAACGGTTGGTGGATCTTCGCGGCGACGTCCGCCGTCGCGCTGCTCTCGAAGTACCTGATCACCTTTCGGGGGCGCCACGTCTTCAACCCCTCGAACTTCGGCCTCGTGCCGTGCTTCCTGCTTGCTCGGCCCCGAGCGCGCGGATCCGCTCGAGTTCTGGTGGGGCCCGCTCTCGCCCGCGCTGGTGATCGCGCTGGTGCTCATCGTCGCCGGCGGGTTCGCCATCCTCGGGCGGCTGCATCTGACCCAGATCGCAGTCGGCTTCTGGCTCGCGTTCGCCGCCGGGATCGGCGTGCTCGCGGCGAGCGGGCACCAGATGACGGCGGCCTGGCACGTCGGGCCGATCGAGGGCGCGGAGTTCTGGTGGACGCTCGTCTCCTCGCCCGAGATCCTGGTCTTCCTCTTCTTCATGATCACCGACCCGCGGACGATCCCGACGAGCCCCGCCGGGCGCCGCGCCTATGCAGTGGGGGTCGGGTTGCTGGCGACGCTTCTCATCGCGCCGTTCACGACCGAGTTCGCGACCAAGGTCGCCGTGCTCGGCGCGCTCTTCCTCGTCTGCGCCGCGCGACCGGTGCTCGTGCTGCTCAGCGAGACCCGGCTTGCATCCGGAACGACGCGCCTCTCCCGCCCGCCCGCGTTCGTCGCGGGCGCGCTCGCCCTCGCCGGAACGGTGACGTTCATCGGGCTCGTCGTCGCGGCCGGCGTCCCGGCGCGCCCGGACGCGGAGCCCGCGGTGGCCGCGGTCGGCGACCTCGAGGCGCTGCCAGAGGTCACGGTGGTCGACTCCGAGAGCGTCGCGCGGATCGACGACGCCACCGCTCGACGCATCGCGCGCGACGTCGTCACCGATCATCCGCATCGAGGCCGAAGCTCTGAAGAGCCGGGATCTGGATCGAGCGGCCGACGGCGCATCGGGTGAGTGGCTCGCGACTCTGTGGGGGCAGATCCGCGCGTCGCCGGCACGCGAGCTCGACGTCACCGCGTACGACGTCGAGAGCATGGAGCTCAGCCTCAGCCCGGGCGACGATCAGGGGCCTCCGACCGTCGTCGCGCGCCTCGAGGGTGCGGATGCCCCCTCGAGGAGGGTGGAGCTCGCGCTCGAGGACGGGCGCTATCGCATCGTGCGCTCGGAGGGCGGCCCGCTGCTCGTGAGCGCGACCGTGCCGCCCGGCGTCGGAGGCACGCTCAACGGCACGTCGCTGACGAACGTCGCGCCGGCGGTCGGCCTGAGCTTCCGGCACGGCGCATTCCGCTTCGGCATGTCGAACGACACGACCGCGATGATGGGCGGCGGCCTCTGCTGGCTCGACTACGACGAGGACGGCTGGCTCGACCTCTTCGTCGTCAACTCGTACGCGGACACCGACATTCGCCGCGTGGGACGAGCGCGGAGGCCCACCGCGGACGGCACTCTTCCGGAACGTCAACGGGACGTTCGAAGACGTCAGCCGCGACTCGGGTGCCGCGTCTGCCGCTGCGAGGAAACGGATGCGTTGCGGCCGACTTCGACCTCGACGGCCACACCGACCTCTACGTGACGACGCGCGGGCTACAACGTCGCCGCCGACGGATACGACGCGCTGCCTGTGGAACGACGGAGACGGGACGTTCACCGAGGGCGCGCGACGGGCCGGGCTGACCGCAGCCGGCTGGCACGCGGGAGCCGCGGTCGGCGACGTGAACGCAGACGGGCGCCCGGACCTGTTCGTCGCGGGGTACACGGACCCGAACGTCACCGTCCCGTCGGCCTCGGGCTTCCCGACGAACCACCTCGCCGTGCGCGATCTCCTCTACCTCAACGAGGGCAGCGACGAGAACGGACGCACGCGCTTTCGCGAGGTCGCGAAGCAGGTCGGCATCGAGAGCGACGGCGGTCGCGCACGGCCTCGGAGCGGTGTTCACGGACTACGACCGCGACGGCCGCCTCGACCTGTACGTGGCCAACGACGCCGACCCGAACCAGCTGTACCGGAACGCTCCCGCGGTCCGGGGCTCTCGGTTTCCGCCTCGAGGAGGTCGCGAAGCGAGAGGCGGTCGACGACCCGAACGCCGGCATGGGGATCGCCGCCGCCGACTACAGCCTCGACGGGAGGACCGACCTGTTCGTCACGAACTCCCGCGCAGCAGCTGCACGCCGCGTATCGGAGTCGGCCGGCAGGCGCACAAGGGCCCTCGTTCGCCGACGTCCGGCCGGAGCTCGCCGCCGTCCTCGGCACGCGCTCGACGGGCTGGGGCACGTCGTGGGCCGACCTCGACCTCGACGGCGACCTCGATCTCGTGGTCGCCAACGGCGCGATCCCCGTCGCGAACCTCGCCCGGGACGCGCAGAGGGTGCGCGTGCTGGAGAACGTCGCAGGGCCAGGCGGGCGCCACCCGCTTCGTGGCAGCAGACGTCGGCGCGGGGCTCGCGACGCACACCGCGCGTCAACGGCCGCGGCCTCGCGACGGCGCGACTACGACAACGACGGCGACGTCGACGTCGCCGTCAACGCGATCGGCGGACGGCTCCTGCTGCTCCGAAACGACGGCGCGCACGGCCACTGGCTCGAGGTCGAGCTGCGCACGTTCGCTCCCGGCGCCGTCGTGACGGCCGTGCTCCCCGACGGGCGTCGGCTCGTCCGCGAGGTGCAGGCGGGCAGCAGCTACCTCTCGTCCGAGGATCCCCGCGTGCACTTCGGGCTCGGCAAGGCGTCGCTCGTCGCGCAGCTCACAGTCCGGTACCCGGACGGCACGACGACGCGCCTCGCGGAACGTGGCGGTCGACCGGATCGTCGATGTCGGCAGGCCCGCGAAGTAGCGAGCCCGCGCTCAGCGGCCGGAGCGCTCCTGCAACCGGCGGGCGACGGTGTCGAGCGTCACTGCGGCGAGCAGGATGGCGCCGGTGACGATGTAGATCGTCCCCGTCTTGTAGCCGCCGATGTTGAGGCCGTTCGCGATCGTCGCGATGATCAGCGAGCCGAAGAGGGCGCCGCGCACCTCGCCCCTGCCGCCGAACAGGCTCACGCCGCCGATGACGGCGGCCGAGATCGAGTCGAGCAGGAGGGTTCCGCCGCCGACGTTCAGGTTCACCGACTGCAGGCGGGCGGCGAGGATGAGCCCGCCGACGCCGGCCATGATCCCCGAGATCATGAAGACGAGGATCCGGACGCGCGCGACGTTGATGCCTGCCCGACGCGCAGCCTCCGCGTTGCCGCCGACGGCGTACACGTGGCGGCCGAAGGTCGTGCGCTTCGCGAGGAACGTCAGCCCGACGAGGAACACGAGCATGAGGACCGCGGCGAGCGGCAGACCCAGCGGCTGCGTGCACGACACCGTCAGCGGCGTCCCCTCCGGGCATGCCTTCGGCCTCGTCGCGTGCGTACAGATCGCGACGACGCCGAATGCCGCCACCGCAACGCCGACGAGCTTTGCGAGCGCCGGCAGCGGGCGGACCTTCAGGCCGGCACGTCGCTGGCCGAGCAGCGCGCTCAGCGCGACGAGCGCGTACAGCCCGGTGATGACCGCGGCGATGATCCAGCTCACCGTCGCGGAGAAGTAGTACGTCGCCGTCTTGTTGATCCAGTCCTCCTCGATCTGGATCACGCCGCGGACCTGGAGCTCGCGCAGGATCACGCCCTGCCAGATGAGTAAGCCGGCAAGTGTCACGACGAACGACGGCACGCCGATCTTGGCCACGACCGTGCCCTGCGCCGCCCCGATGATGGCCACGACGCCGAGCGCGAGGAGAATGCACAACCAGCCGGGATAGTTCCGACCGTCCGGAAGCTGCAGCGTCGCCGCGGTGAGCGCCGCGATGCCGCTCAGGTACCCGATCGACAGGTCGATCTCCGCGATCAGGAGGACGAAGACGACGCCGAAGGCGATCATCGTCACGCCTGCCATCTGAAGGATGACGTTCACGAAGTTCGACGCGGTGAAGAAGTTCGTGGCCGTGAAGCTGAAGTACGTGACGATCAGGATCTCGCCGACGACGACCGGCAAGACGCCGAGATTGCCGGACTTCAGGTTGTCGATCGCGCGCTGCCAGAGCCCCCGGCGCTCGTCTGCCTCGTCCCCTTCGGGTAGCCCGATGCCGGGCGCGACGATCTCGGCGTCGGTGCTCACGACACGATCTCCGGCGCGTTCTCGGCGATGCCTGCGACCTTCGTCGGGATGCCCGCGGTGATCGCGTGGACGACCTCCTGTTGCGTCGTCGACGCGCGTTCGTACACACCGACGTCCCGACCGAGACGGAGGACGGTGATCCGTGTGGCCACCTCGAAGATGTCGTGCAGGTTGTGCGAGATGAGAACGACGGCCAGACCCTGCTCGGCGAGCCGCTTGACGAGCTCGAGCACCTGACGGGTCTGCGCGACGCCGAGCGCCGCGGTCGGCTCGTCGAGGATGACGAGCTTCGAGTTCCACTGCACGGCCTTCGCGACGGCGACGGACTGCCTCTGCCCACCCGAGAGCGAGGCGACCGGCTGGCGGATCGACCTGATCGTCGTGACAGCGAGAGACTCTGAGCGTCTCGGCCGTCCGCTGCTCCATGACCGGCTCCCTGAGCCGGAAGAGGAAGTCGCGCACCTCGCGCCCGAGATACATGTTCTGGACGACGTCGAGGTTGTCGCACAGCGCGAGGTCCTGGTACACGACCTCGATCCCGAGCTTGGCCGCGTCCTTCGGGCCGTGGATCGTGACCGGCTCGCCGTCGAAGAGGATCTCGCCCGAGTCGTAGCCGTGGATCCCGGCGACGCACTTGATGAGCGTCGACTTGCCCGCGCCGTTGTCCCCGACGAGCGCCATGACCTCGCCCGTGCCGCACCTCGAAGTCGACGTCGGTCAGAGCCTGCACCGAGCCGAACGTCTTCGAGAGGTCGCGGATCTCGAGGAGTGGCGTGTCGCTCACGAGTGACGGGTCCTACGAGAGAAGCGATGGAGGCGCGCGACGCGCGCCTCCATCGCGTGCTCATCCGACTACCTGCAGAACTTCCTGTACTCCCCGGAGCAGACCTCACTCCGCTTGAGGAACCTGTCCCTGAAGAGCCGCGTGTAGTTCGCCTTGGTGATCGAGATCACCGGGATGACGAACGTCGGCTGCTTCTTCTTGCCGTTCGGCCGCGTCGTGTTCGACGTCGGCTTCGTGCCCCTGTACAGGGCGATCGCGGCAGCAGCAGCAGCGTTCGCCTCGTCGGGCACGTACTTGTAGACGGTGTTCGTCTGCCAGCCCGAGATGATGTTCTGGACGCCCTGCACCGTCGCGTCCTGACCCGACAGCGCGATGGGCTCGAGGCCCTTGGCCTTCAGCGTTGCGACGACGGCGCCCGCGATGTTGTCGTTCGCCCCGATGACGCCCTGGATGTTGTTGTTCGTCTGGACGAGCATCTGCTCGAAGATCGTCTGGGCGTTCTTCGAGTCCCACTCGGGAACGAACCTCGCGGGGCCCTTCGTGACCTTCCTCGTCCTGAAGAGCGGGTTCAGGATGTCGTCGTTGCCGCTCTTGAACCAGAACGCGTTCGCGTCGGTCGGGCCGCCCCAGAGCTGGGCAAGAACGCCGTTCTCGTTGTACGTGCCCTTCGCCTTCATCGCCCGCGATGACGCCGAGCGCCTGCTGGCGTCCCACCAGGTTTCCGTCGAACGAGACGTAGACGGAGCCGGTACCGCCGACGATCTGGCGGTCGTAGTCGATCGTCTTGCCACCCGCCGCCGTGAACTTCTTCTGGATCGCGATCGAGGTGCCGGTGTCGAGCGACGTGATGATGCCGACCTTCGAGCCCGCGCCGATGCACTGCTCGGCCTGCGCGAGCTGCTTCTGCGGGTCGTTCAGCGCGTTCACGATCGTCGCCGGCACGCTTCGCCTTCTTGAAGGCGTTGACGAACGCCGGCCTGTCGAACTGCTCCCACCGGACCGAGGACTTCGTGTCCGGCAAGAGGACGCACACCGAACCCGTCTGAGCCGTGCGCGCGGTCGCGCCACTCGCGACGACGGCGACGGCGACGGCGGCCGCGGCGACTCCGACGAGGAACGCCGAGGACCTCCTGAGACCTGACTTCACTGCACCCTCCTTGCTTGGCAATTGCCTGCGGATGGACTCTATTACGGAACAGCGCTCGCGCAAACGGTCGATCTACGTGAGCGTCCGATAGTCGAGCGTCTCGCGACGTCCGCTCTCGCTCGAGCGGACGATCGCGTCGCAGACCTCGGCCGCGCGGTAGCCGTCCTCGAACGTCGCCCCGTGCGGCGCGACCTCGGTCTCGCCCGCGATGGCTGCGAGGAAGTGATGGAGCTCGTGCACGAACGTGTCGCCCCAGCCGATGATGTGGCCCGGCGGCCACCAGTGCTCCCAGTACGGGTGGTTCGCCTCGGACACGAGCACGGTCTTGAAGCCGCGCGCCCGGTCCCCGTCCGCGCGGAAGACCTGCAGCTCGTTGAGTCGCTCCATGTCGAACGCGAGCGAGCCCTTCGTCCCGTTGATCTCCCACTGGAACGCGTTGCGGCGGCCGAGCGCGAGCCGCGTTGCCTCGAGCGTCCCGACGGCGCCGCCGTCGAACTCGACCGTCGCCTCCACCGCATCGTCGACCTCGCGACCCTCGATGAACGTGCGCAGGAAGCCTCCGACGGTCTCGATCTCACCGACGAGGTAGCGCGCCAGGTCGACGACATGGGCGGCGAGATCACCGAGTGCGCCCGAGCCCGCCGCACCGCGGTCGAAGCGCCAGACCTCCGCGTCGGTGTCGCCCCAGTCCTGCAGGTACCGACCGCGGAAGTGACGGAGGTCGCCGAGCTCACCCGCGTCGATCAACTCGCGCGCCAGACGGACCGCCGGGACGAAGCGGTAGTTGAAGGCGCACATGTGCTTCACGCCGGTCGCGGCCACGCGGCTCCAGATCTCGTAGCTCTCGTCCGCGTCGCGCCCGAGCGGCTTCTCGCAGACGACGTGCTTGCCGGCCTCGGCGGCGAGGATCGTCGGTTCGGCGTGCAGGTCGTTCGGGCCGAGGTTGTCGAAGAGCCCGATCTCGGGATCGTCGATCAACTCCCGCCAGTCGCTCGTCCAGCGCTGGTAGCCGTAGCGGCCGGCAGCCTCGGATACCGCCTCCTCGTTCCGCCCGGCGATCGAGACGAGCCGGGGCTTGAGTGGCGGCGGCCACGTCAGGTAGTCGATCTTGCGGAAGGCGTTCGAGTGCGCCTTGCCCATGAACGCATAGCCGAGGACTCCGACGCCGATCTCGAGGGGCTCGCTCGCACTCACTCCGCGCGAGATACTACGGCGCTCGTGAAGACCTCACTCGGAATCTGGGCGCTCGGCCCCATGGTCACCCGCTTCGTGCCCGGTGGCTACCAACCGCAGAGGGCGGGCGAGACGACCGCCGAACGCGTGCGCCGCGCCGTCGAGGGGCTCGGTGACCTGATCGACGACTACGAGTTCCACTACCCGCAGGAGCTGAGCGCGGACAATCTCGACGAGGTGCGTGAGGCGCTCGACGGCCACGACATCTACTGCATGGCGACCGGGCTCCATCTCGACCCGCGCTTCGGCAAGGGTGGCCTCGTGTCGCCGGACCCGACGACACGGGAAGAAGCCGTCAAGCGGACACTCGACGCGATCGACTTCTCCGGCGAGCTCGGCGCCCACTTCATCATCTGGCCGGGGATCGAGGGCTACAACTACCCGTTCCAAACGCCGTACGCCGAGTCGTGGGCGTGGCTCGTGGACGGCATCGGGCAGGCGGCGGAGCGGTGCAGGGACCACGGGATCCTGCTCTTCCTCGAGCACAAGAACTCCGAGCCGGCGATGAAGATCCTCATGCGCAACGTCGGGATGACGCTGCACGTGATCCACAAGCTCCGCGCTCAGGGCCTCGACAACGTCAAGGTCAACATGGACTGGCAGCACTTGCTGATGAACGGCGAGAACCTGGCCGAGTACGCGGCGCTGCTGGCGGCGGAGGGCGTGCTCGGGCATCAGCATGCGAACTCGGGCTGGGGAACGTTCGACGACGACAACATGGTGGGCGCCACGGCGTTCATGGAGACGCTCGAGCTCGCCGTGGAGCTGCGTCGAGCGGGCTACGGCGACAACGGCGAACGGCTCGGGTTCGACCTCTACCCGTACACGGAGGACGCCGTTTCCGCGGTGAAGCGCAGCGTCCTGCAATGGCGGTTCATCGACTCCGTCGCCGCGAGGATCGACGACGCGGCCTTGCGCGAGGCGCAGATGCGCAAGGACGCGGTACGCGCGTACGAGCTCGTCTACGCCGCGCTCGGCGCATAGTGACCGCGCTCATCGGCCTGGACGTCGGAACGACGGGCGTCAAGGCGATCGCGATCACGCCCGAAGGCAAGGTGGTCTCGTCCGCGGAGGAGACCTACTCGCTCTCGACACCGAAGCCTGGCTGGTCCGAGCAGGACCCCGACGACTGGGTCCGCGCGAGCGAGAGTGCGCTCGCGCGCCTCGACGTCGAGCCGCTTCGAGTCGGCTTCTCTGGGCAGATGCACGGGCTCGTCTGCCTCGACGCCGAGGACCGCGTCCTGCGACCCGCGATGCTCTGGAACGACCAGCGCACCGGCGCCGAATGCGCCGAGATCGAGGAGCTGGTCGGCCTCGAGCGCCTGATCTCGCTCACGGGCAACCGGGCGCTCCCCGGGTTCACGGCGCCGAAGTTGCTCTGGCTGCGCCGACACGAGGCTGACGTCTACGAGCGGATCCGCCGCATCACGCTGCCGAAGGACTACGTGCGTCTTCGCTTGACGGGTGAGTGGGTGCTCGATGCCGCCGACGCTTCCGGAACGCTCCTCTTCGATGTCGCGCAGAGGCGCTGGAGCGACGACGTGCTCTCCGCCCTCGACATACGACGCGAATGGCTGCCCCCTGTCATGGAGTCCACCGAGGTCGCCGGCGCAGGCGACCAGCAGGCAGCGGCGCTCGGCGTCGGCGCGATCGAGGCGGGCACCGTCTCCGTCGTCCTCGGCACATCGGGGGTCGTTCTCGCCTCGCTCCCGGAATATGCCCACGACCGCGACGCGCGCGTGCACGCGTTCTGCCATGCGCTCCCAGACATGTGGGAGGCGATGGGCGTGATGCTGAACGCTGCAGGCTCGCTGCAGTGGTTTCGTGACACGCTCGCCCCGGGTTCACCCTTCGAGGAGCTGACGACGGATGCCGAACGCTGGGGACCGGGAGTCGAGGGGCTTCTGTTCCTCCCCTATCTCCAGGGTGAGCGAACACCGCACGCCGATCCTGATGCCCGCGGCGCCTTCACGGGGCTCTCTCTCCGTCATGACCGAGCCGCCCTGGTCCGTGCCGTCCTGGAAGGCGTCGCCTTCGGCCTGCGTGACTCGCTCGAGCTTCTGCGAGAACTGGGCGTCGCTCCCGAGCGGGGCCGCGTCTCCGGCGGCGGAGCACGTAGCCGCATCTGGCTCGAGATCGTCTCCTCCGTGCTCGGTCTGCCTCTCGAGCGCACCGTCGTCGAGGAAGGCTCGGCGTACGGGGCCGCACTCCTTGCCGGTGTGGCGGGCGGCGTCTTCACCGACGCACGCGAAGCAGTCGCGGCCTGCGTACGACCCCGCGAGACCGTGGAGCCGAACCTTGCCTGGGCGGCGGCGTACGAGGAGGGTTACGCTCGCTTCCGCGCGCTGTACCCGGCCCTGCGAGGAGTGGAGGAGGCATGACGAACACGGAGGGCAAGGTTCGGTTCGGCATCATCTCGACGGCGCACATCAACCGGCTCTTGATTCCCGGCGCCCACGCGTCGGAGAAGGTCGAGCTGGTCGCGGTCGCGAGTCGCGAGACGAGCCGGGCGGAGACGTATGCGCGCGAGTGGAACATCGAGCGCGCGTACGGCTCGTACGACGCGCTGCTCGAGGATCAGGACGTCGACGCCGTGTACATCTCCTTGCCCAACACCATGCACGTCGACTGGTCGATCAGAGCGGTCGAGGCGGGCAAGCACGTTCTCTGCGAGAAGCCCTTCAGCCGTCACCCGAAGGATGTCGAGAAGGCGTTCGACGCCGCGGAGCGAGCCGGCCGCCTCCTCAGCGAGGCGTTCATGTATCGACACAACCCGCAGACGAGACGGCTGAGCGAGCTGGTGCGCGAAGGCGCGATCGGCGAGCTACGTCTCGTCCGTGCGGTCTTCAGCTACAGCCTGTACGACACGAGCAACATCCGGCTCCGCACCGACGTCGAGGGGGGCAGCCTGATGGACGTCGGCTGCTACTGCGTCAGCGGATCGCGGCTCCTCGCAGGCGAGCCGGACGACGTGCTCGGTCGCGCCTACACGGGCCCGAGCGGCACCGACTGGGTCTTCACGGGCAGCATGCGCTTTCCGAGAGATGTCGTTTCGCTCTTCGACTGCGGCACGTCCCTGCCCGAACGCGACGAGCTCGAAGCCATCGGCACCGAGGGATCGCTGTTCCTCGACGACCCCTGGCACTGTCGCGTGCCGGTGATCGAGCTGCGCCGTGACGGCGAGGTCGAGCGCATCGAGCTCGACCCCGCCGATTCATATCGCCTCGAGCTCGAGAACCTCGCCGACGCCATCCGCGGCGAGGCTCCGCTCCTGCTCGGTCGCGAGGACGCGGTGGCGCAAGCGCGGACGCTCGAGGCGCTCCACCGCTCCGCCGAGACCGGCGCGAACGTGGCTCTCGCGCTGACGCGGCGACTCGCGGGAGGCTAGCCGGACACCTCGATCGTCCCCGTCATCTGCGCGGCGTGCGGATCGCAGACGAAGGTGTAGGTCCCGGCCTCGAGCTCGACCGTGAAGGTCTCGGTGCCCTCTGCGGCGACGTCGGTGCCCACATCGACACCACCCGGCCCCGTGAGATGGAAGTTGTGGATGTTGGACAGATCCTCGATCTCCAGCGAGTAGCTCCCTGGAGCGACCGCGGTCTGGTCGACGCTGATGTCGAACTCTGGGCCGACGGTGCCGTTGATCGTGCTTCCGCCCGCGTCCGTGGTGTCGGTTTCGGTCGTCTCGGTGAGCGTCGTCGTCTCGTCGATCGCCTCGTCGTCGTCACCTCCGCAGCCTGCTGCTGCGAGCGCGAAGACGGCGAGGCTGGTGATCAGCACAAGGCGCAAGAGCTTCATGCGGTCTCTCCTCCGTCGACAGCTACTGATGACGACGATACGCAACGCGTACGCCTTCGGATTCTCTCTACCGTTCGCCGCGTGGAAGTCACACGCATCGACGTCGGCCTGTGGCGCTGGACGGGGTACCACGAGGAGTGGAAGGAAGACGTCGGGTCGGTCTTCTGCGAGACGGCCGACGGCGTCGTCCTCGTCGATCCGCTGGTGCCACGCGGAGGACGAGGAGCGCTTCTGGCGTGCGCTCGACCAGGACGTCGCACGAATCGGGGGCGAGCTGCACGTCCTCGTCACCGTGTTCTGGCACGTCCGCAGCACGGCCGTGATCGTCGCACGCTACTCGGCGAGGGTCTGGGCTCCGAGCACGTCCCGAGCGGCAGTCGAGCGACGATCGGGTGTCGTCACCGACGTGTTTCGGCCGGGAGAGACGCTTCCGGGTGGAATCGAGGCGTTCCGCTCCGCCCGGCGCACCGAAGTGGTCTTCTGGATTCCGGCGCACCAGGCGCTCGTGCCCGGCGACGTCCTGCTCGGGGACGGAGCGGGTGGCGTTCGCATGTGCCCCGAGTCGTGGCTACCTGAGAAGACGGGTCACCGCGAGCTCGCCGAGTCGCTGCGCCCCCTGCTCGAGCTTCCGGTACGCCGCATCCTCGTCTCGCACGGTGAGCCTGTCCTCGAGAATGGACGGGACGCAGCTCGCGTGCGGCCCGTAGACTGACGTCCAGCGGTGCTCTGGCTCTGGATCCTGATCGGCGTCCTCGTCGTCGTCGCGATCTTCGCGGTCGTCGGCTACAACCGGCTCGTCCGCCTACGGAACGAGGTCGACACGGGCTGGGCGAACATCGACGTGCAGCTGCAGCGGCGCGCCGACCTGATCCCGAACCTCGTCGAGACCGTCACGCGCCTACGCGGCACACGAACGTGGGGTGTTCGAGGAGGTCACGCGCGCACGCGCCGCGCTCCAGCAGGCAGGCTCGCCCGGGAGCGCGGCGGAGGCGAACGAAGGGCCTCACCGCGGCGATCGGCCGCCTGTTCGCCGTCGCCGAGGCGTACCCCGAGCTCAAGGCATCCGAGAACTTCCTCCAGCTCCAGGACGACCTGACCGACACGGAGGACAAGATCTCGGCTGCGCGCCGCTACTACAACGCGACGGTCATGCGATTCAACACGGCGGTCCAGAGCATTCCGTGGGTCCTGGTCGCGACGCCGCTCGGCTTCGGCGCTCGCGAGTTCTTCTCCGCGCGCGGCGACACGTCTCTCCCGCAAGTCTCGTTCGATCCAGCGACGTGACGCTCCAGGAGCAGATCCGGGCGAATCGCCTGCGCAGCTCGATCGTCGTCTTCGGGTTCGTGCTCCTCCTGCTGATCCTCGCAGGGCTGATCGGGTTCGCGTTCGACATCTCGCTCGGAGTGATCGCGATCGTGGGCGCGGTGCTGTACGGAATCTTCGCGCTCGTCCGCTCCCGCAGCGTGACCGCGCGGCTGACCGGGGCGCAGGAAGTGGCTCCCGAGGCGATCAAGCCGCTGCGGCGGCTCGTCGAGAACGTCTCGATCGCGGCAGGCCTGCCGGTGACGCCGGAGGTCCGCATCGTCGAGGACGCCGCGCCGAACGCCTACGCAGCGGGCCTGCGTCCCCAGACGAGCTACGTCGGCGTTACGACCGGTCTCCTGGCGACGATGCCGCAGCGCGAGCTCGAGGCAGTCCTGGCGCACGAGGTCTCGCACATTCGGAACCGCGACACCTACCTGATGACGATGGCGCTCGTCTTCGCCGGCGTGATCGCGCTGATCGCGGACATCGGCTTTCGCTCGATCGCGTACGGCGGCCGCTCGCGTCGAGGCGGCGTGCTGGTGCTCGTGCTAGCGATCGTGGGCTTCCTGCTCGCCCCCTACGCCGCACTCCTCCTGCGTCTGAGCCTCTCGCGACGTCGGGAGTTCCTCGCCGATGCGGGAGCCGCCGAGATCCTGAACGACCCAGAGGCGATGGCCCTCGCGCTTCGCCGCCTCGAGCGGGATCCGACGACGATCAAGTACGCGGAAGCCTCGACCGCGCACCTCTGGGTGGAGAGCCCGACCGACCGGCTCGACTCCGAGCGTACCGGCGTGCTCGCACTCTCGAGCCTGTTCAACACCCATCCACCAGTGCAGGCACGCATCGCGGCCCTCGAGGAGGCGGGCGGCTTTCGCCTGCCGGAGCAGCTCCCGGCCGACGAGCCCTTCGGCATCGAGCAAGGTCTCGTGTAGACGAAAGGGTGAAAGAGATTCAATGACCGGGCATTTCGGGTCGATAATGGATCTGCCGTGAAAAAGCTTCGCATGGGCCGCCGCCGCGTGCAACGAGACGCGCTTCCGATCTCGCCCGTCGAGCTCGCGCTCTATCCCGCGCTCGAGGATGGACGCTGGCAGGTCCCGGACCGCTTCAACTTCACACGCGACGTGGTCGAAGCGCTCGCTCTCGATCCCAAGCGGCACGCGGTGATGGCCCTCGGCAGAGACGGCGTGATCGAGCCGCGGTCGTTCCTCCAGCTCGCCGACAAGAGCGCACGCTGGGCGTGGCTCCTCCGTGAACGGGGCGTGGGGCCGGGCGATCGCGTCCTCGTGCTGATGGGCATGACCGTGGACTGGCTCGAAGTCGCCCTGGCCTGCCTGAAGGTTGGCGCGGTCATGGTCCCCGGGCCGGTCACCATGTCGACCGAGACCATCGAGGATCGCACCATTACGCTCGGCGCGCGGCTCGTCGTCGCGGCCCGCGCGGTGGAGACCGCGATCGTCCGGATGATCGAGCGCCCTCAGGTGCTGTACGTCGACGAGGCACGGGAGCTCCTTCCAGCGGCTCCGGAGCAGGCGGCGACCCACGAGTCCTCGTCGCGTGACCTCGCGTTCGTTCTGACGAGCGCGGGAGCCTCCGAAGGCCCGAGGTTGATCGGGCATTCGAACGACTCCGTCTTCGCTGCGCGCGTAGCGGCGGAGCACTGGCTCGACGCCGGCAGGGGTGACGCGGTGTGGTGCACCGCGATGGCGGGCTCGGCGAACACGGTCTGGCACACGCTTCTCGGCCCCTGGTCCCGCGGTGCGGCGACGCTCTTGCACGAGGGCGACTTCGACCCCCTCGAACGCCTGGATCTGATCCACCGCCTCGGTGTGACGATCCTCTGCCAGACGCCGGCCGAGTACGCGGAGCTCGCCGCTCGCCCGGAGCTCGCGCGCTTCAGGTCACCGCAACTGCGCCGACTGGTCTCCACCGGGGACTACCTCGATCCCGAGGTGAGCAAGATCTTCGAGGAGACCTGGGGGCTCGTGATCCACGACGGCTACGGTCAGGCGGAGACCAACATCGTCGTCGCCAATGGCGCCGATGCCGGCTTCAAGCCGGGATCGCTCGGTCTCGCGCTGCCGGGCCATCACGTCGCGGTCGTCGACGAGGGCGGCAACGAGCTTCCGCCCGGAGTGGACGGCGAGCTAGCGGTGCGCGGCCGGCCTCCGACCCTGTTTGCGGGGTACTGGGAGTCCCCGGAGGAGACGAAGAGCGCGCAGCGCGGCGATTGGTACGTCACGGGCGACATCGCAACGATGGACGCGGACGGCTTCTTCTGGTTCGAGGGACGCGCGGCCGACATGCTCACGAGCCGCGGCGAGCGGTTCGGCCCGTACCCGACCGAGCGTGCGCTTCGCCTCCACGACGCCGTCGCAGCGAGTGCCGTCGTCGGCGTGCGGGACCTTCAGCGAGGCGGCCAGTTCCTGCGAGCGTTCGTCGTGCTCGCGCCCGGGATCGAGGGCTCGGAAGGGCTGGAAGCCGAGCTCCGCCAGGACGCGACCCAGACGCTCCCCGAGCACGAAATCCCGCGTGAGATCGAGTTCGTGGACGAGCTCCCGACGGCGCAGGGAGGCAAGGTGCGGCGCCTCGAGCTCCGCGAGCGACTCGTCGTCGGCCGACCCCTGTGGGAGATCCCGACGACGACCGAGCTCGAGCCCGAGTTCCTCGAGCCTCTCCAGGCGCAGCCTGCGTGGGACGACGCGGTCGGGGGATGGACGGTGCCTGGCACGGAGACGGCATCACCCCCGGCTCGAGAGGATGGGCTGCCCGACTACATCGTCGTCCCGGAACCCGAGCCGGAACCGGAGCCGGCTCCTTTCGAAGATCCGGTCGAGGTCGAGGTCGAGGTCGAGGCCGAGGTCGAAGCCGAAGCCGAAGCCGTCACACTGCCCGAGCCCGAGGCGCCGCTTCCCGAGACGGAGCTCGAGCCTGCGGTGGAGCAGGAGCCGCGGGTCCGGCCGGTTCCCCTCGCCGAGGCCGCTCCCGTGCAGCAGCCCGTTCTGGAACCGGATCCAGAGCCCGCGCTCGCGCCCGATTTGGACCCGGACCCGGAGCCAGAGTGGGAGGCGTTCGGCGAGGTCGCACGAGACCTCGAGCCGGAGCTCGAGCTCCCTCCGCTCCTCATCGTACGGCCGGAGCCCGTACTGAAGCCGGAGCCAGAGCCCGTACTGGAGCCGGAGCCAGAGCCGATATTGGAGCCCGTCGTGGAGCCGGAGCCCGTTGTGGAGCCGGAGCCCGTTATGGAGCCGGAGCCCGTTGTGGAGCCGGAGCCTGTCGCCGAAGCCGCACCGGTCCTCGAGCCCGTCGTGGAGCCTCCTCCCGAGCCGGAGCCGGAACCGGAACCTCTTCCCGAGCCGGAGCCCGCGCCGGAACCGGAGCCGCTCGAAGCGTTCGAGCCGAAGCACGTGCCCGAGTTCAGCCCAGGAGTCGAAGCAGGGCTCGTTCCCGGCGAGCCTGAGCCGCTTCCCGAGTACGTCGTGGATCCGACGGTCACACCGGAGCCGGTCGCCCCGGTAGCAGAGCCCCTCTCCGCGCTCGAGCCCGAGCCAGACCCCGGTCCCCTGCCGGACTACGTCGTCGATCCGACGAATCCTCGCCCACCAGTGCGGGAGGAACCGAAACCGGAGCCGTCCCTCACGCTCAGGTTGGAACCGGAAGTCATCATCGACACCGATCCCGACACCCAAGGAGTCGTCGCTGGCCGGGCTCGGCCTCCCCCCGCTGACCGACTTCCCTTCCGCGCGCAAGGAGCCCGAGGAGGAGAGCGACGCGGCCATAGCCGACTCCGAGCCGCCTCCCAGGCAGGCGCGCCCGAGGCAAGCCCCGGCCTCGAGCCGAAGAGGACGACGAGATAGGTCCTCCAAAGAACCGGGAGACGAGCCCGAGGCGGTCGACTGGATGGACGGCCTGTCGTCGCGCTTGAGCGCGTACAGCCTCGCCGACGAGTCCGCCGCTCAGGACACACCCGCGGGGAACGGCGACCCGGCCGAAGAAGGGAACACCGAGGAGGAGAACGCCAAGGACTTGTAGCGTCCGCACCGTGACCACCGACCAGGCCACGGTGAGCTTGCTTCGCTGGCTGCGGCGTCAGCTCAGACAGCCGACCCCTTTGCGCGAGCATCTGGAGGCCGCGGTCGAGAACGACGACCCTGCCGAGGCACGGCGCCTGATTTCGAGAATCCCCTTCACCGACGCCCAGCGTCGGCACGTCGAAGGTCTGATCGCCCGCTGGGACGAGGAACGTGACGACCGCGGCTGACAACGAAGCTCTCGTCCGCGCGATCTTCGCGGCGTTCGCGCGCAAGGAGGGCTTCGCACTGCGGGGCGTCTTCGCGGAGGACGCGACCTGGACGGTGCCTGGCAGCGGGATCATGGCGGGCGCGTATCGTGGACGGGAGGCGATCTTCCGCTTCCTCGCGCGACTGCCGAAGGAGACGAACGGGACGTACGACTCGTCGCTTCGCGACGTCCTCGCGAGCGAGGACCGGGCCGCAGCGGTGTACACGGCGCGGGGGAGGCGAAACGGGCGCGTCCTCGACCTCGAGCAGGTGCTTCTCTTTCGAATCGAGGCTGGTCTCGTGCGGGAGGTGCTCGCACTCCCGAGCGACCCGGAAGCATTCGACGCATTCTGGGCCTCGTAGACTCGACCGAAGTGGCTCTTCCAGCCTCATTCGCGAAGGAGCTCCGGAGCGCGTTGGGAGAGGAGCACGTCATCACCGAGCCCGAGCAACTCTGCGTCTACGAGTGCGACGGGCTCACGGGGCACCGAGCGGTTCCGGAGCTTGTCGCACTCCCTTCCTCGACCGAGGACGTGCAGGTCGTCGTGCGCGCCTGCAACCACGCTGGTCTGCCGTTCGTGGCGCGAGGCGCCGGAACCGGGCTTTCGGGAGGAGCGACTCCGGTCGCAGGGGGGGTCGTCGTCTCGCTCACCCGGATGAACCAGGTTCTCGAGATCGACCTCGACAGCCAGCGCGTCGTCGTCGAGCCCGGCGTGACCAACCTCGACGTCACCCGTGCGGTCGCCGAGCACGGCTTCTTCTACGCGCCGGACCCCTCGAGCCAGCAGGTCTGCACGATCGGGGGCAACGTCGCCGAGAACTCCGGCGGCGCGCACTGCCTGAAGAACGGCTTCACCGTGCACCACGTCACCGGGCTCACGATCGTGCTGCCAGACGGCGAGGTCGCCGAGCTCGGGGGGAAAGCCCTCGACCCGGACGGCCCCGACCTGCTCGGGGTCGTCGTCGGCTCCGAAGGGACGCTCGGCATCGTCACGAGGATCACGCTCCGGGTCATCCGCGCCCCCGAAGTCGTCCAGACGCTGCTCGCCGGCTTCGTGACGACGGACGCCGCGGGTGCGGCAGTGTCCGGGATCGTCGCGGCCGGAATCCTGCCGTCTGCGCTCGAGATGATGGACCGGCTGACGATCGAAGCGGCTGAGCTCGCCGTCAGGCCGGGATACCCGGCCGGAGCCGGAGCCGTGCTGCTCGTGGAGCTCGACGGCGTCTCCGCCCAGGTGGAGGAGGATGCCGCCGACGTCGAGCGGATCTGCACCGAGTGCGGCGCGTTCGAGCTTCGGACCGCGACGAACGACGTCGCTCGCGCGCTGCTCTGGAAAGGGCGCAAGTCCGCGTTCGCGGCGATGGGCCGGGTGGCAACCGACTACTACGTCCAGGACGGCGTGGTGCCGCGGACGCGACTCCCCGAGGTCCTGCGTCACATCGAGGAGCTGTCGGTGACACACGGGCTCAGGGTCGGCAACGTCTTTCACGCAGGCGACGGGAACCTCCATCCGCTGGTCCTGTACGACGCCGCCGAGGGCGAGACGGAGCGCGCGCGAATCCTGGCCGAGGCGATCCTCGACGCGTGCCTCGACGCGGGAGGCTCGTTGACCGGCGAGCACGGGGTTGGCATGGACAAGGCGTGCTCGATGCCGCGGATGTTCTCCGAGCGCGATCTCGAGGTCTTCGCGCGCTTGCGGCGCGCGTTCGATCCCGACGGGCTCTGCAACCCCGGCAAGGTGATCCCGACCCCGAGGCTCTGCGGCGAGGTACCGGGGCCGCACCGGGTGCATGCGCTCGAGAGGATCGGCGTTGCCGAGCGTCTCTAGCCTCGCGGAAGCCTCCGCGGCACTCGCCGCGGCGCACGCGGAAGGCCGGCGGCTCACGATCGGCGGACGACCTGACGACCGAAGGGCTCGACCGGATCCTCGAGCACGAGGCCGGCGACCTGAC
Organism: uncultured Actinomycetes bacterium; assembly: GCA_963789655.1. GTDB lineage: Bacteria > Actinomycetota > Thermoleophilia > Gaiellales > Gaiellaceae > GMQP-bins7. The sequence continues at coordinate 130,048 of CAWBLH010000008.1, read as the reverse complement.
GTGCACGGTGGAGGCAGGCGTGCGCCTCTCCACCCTGCAGGACGCCCTCGGCGAGCACGGCCAGCGCCTCTCGCTCGATCCGCCGGGCGACCCGACCGTCGGGGCGCTGCTCGCGCGCAACCTCTCCGGGCCGTTGCGGCACCGCTTCGGCGCGCCCCGCGATCTCGTCCTCGGAGTTACGCTCGTGCTCGCGGACGGAACGGTCGCGAACGCGGGCGGCAAGGTCGTCAAGAACGTCGCGGGCTACGACCTCGCACGACTCGTGTGCGGCTCGGAGGGACGGCTCGCGCTCATCGCCCGCGCGAGCTTCCGCCTGCATCCGCTCCCGAAGGCGGCGCGCTCTCTCGCAGTCGAGACAGACGATGTCCCGGTCGCTCGTCTCCCACCTCCTTCGCTCCCAGCTGCAACCGAGCGCGCTCGACATCCTCCACCCTGGAGGCATCCTCGTCCTCTTCGAGGGGTCTCCCCGTGCTGTCGACGCGCAGGTCGCAGACGCCCAGGCTCTCGTGGGAGGCGACGAGATCGGCACAGAGGAGTGGGACGCGTCGCGTCGACGACAGGACGTCGCGCGAGGACGGATCCGCTTCGATCCCGGACGCCTCGCCGAGGCGCTCGCCGCGCTCGATGAAGCCGTCGTCCGCCCCGCCGCAGGTGTCGCCTACACGAGCGAAGAGCAGCCAAGTGACACGGTGTCACAAGGTTCTGCGCTCGCGCTTCTGGTCGAGCGCATCCGGCGCGAGCTCGACCCGAACGGTGTCCTCGCGGCGTGATTCGCGAGCTCACGGCCGACTGCGTTCACTGCGGCTTCTGCCTGCCCACGTGCCCGACCTTCGTCCTCTGGAGCGAGGAGATGGACTCCCCGCGCGGTCGCATCCACCTGATGGACGCGCGCCTCGACGGAACCGTCTCCCTGAACAGAACCGTGACGACGCACTTCGACCGCTGCCTCGGTTGCATGGCCTGCGTCTCGTCGTGCCCCTCCGGGGTGCGCTACGACCGGTTGATCGAGACGACACGCGCGGCGGTGGAGGAGGAGTACGACCGACCGCTCGGTGAGCGCTTCGTGCGAGGGCTGCTCTTTCGCGTGCTCCCGTACTCGGGCCGCATGCGGACGGCGCTCACTCTCGCGCCGCTCGGGCGCGCGATCCCGCTGCCGCGACGGCTCCGCCCGCTCGTCGAGGTGGCGCCTCCCTGGCGAGGCCGAGGCGAAGTACCGACGATCACGCGGGCGGAGGGCGTGCGCCGAGGCCGCGTCGGCCTGCTCACGGGCTGCGTCCAGAGCGCGGTGTTCCCCGACGTCAACGCAGCCACCGCCCGCGTGCTGGCGGCGGACGGCTACGAGGTGGTCGCTCCGCCACAGGGCTGCTGCGGCGCGCTCTCGGTGCACGCCGGGCGTCTCGAGGAAGGCAAGGCGTTCGCCCGGAAGCTCGTGGGTGCGTTCGAGAACGTCGACGCCGTCGTGGTCAACTCCTCGGGCTGCGGGTCACACCTGAAGGAGCTCGGGTGGTTGCTCGGAAACGAGCCTGCGACAACGTTCGCCGCGAAGGTGCGTGACGTCGGCGAGTTCCTCGCAGACGCCCGGCCGCGCGCGCGGCGGCATCCGCTCCCGATGAAGGTCGCCCTGCAGGACCCGTGCCACGTCCGGCACGCGCAGGGATTACCGCTTTCATCGCTCGGCGCTCTCGGCCGAATCACCGCGCTGGACGTCGTCGAGCCCGCCGAACAGGACATCTGCTGCGGCTCCGCCGGGATCTACAACATCGTGCAGCCCGACGCGGCTCGCGAGCTCGGCGATCGCAAGGCGAAGCACGTCCTGGCGACCGGGGCGCAGGCCTACGCGAGCGCCAATCCCGGCTGCCTCGTCCAGGTCTCGCTCGCGCTCAGGCGGGTGAGGCGACCGCTTCCAGCCCTGCACCCGATAGAGCTGGTCGACGCGTCGATCCGGAACGTGGGCGCAGGCCAGCTGCTCAGCCGGGCGCGGCGCTAGGTACTTCCACCGGCCGCAGCTCCTCCAGCCGGTCGACCCGCGCGAGCGATGGGAACAGGCGCCACCACACGAGCGCGACCGCAATCGTCGCCACGCCGCCGACGACGACCGCCGGAACGGCTCCGACGAGCGCGGCCGCGACTCCGGACTCGAACGCCCCCAGCTCGTTCGATGCGCTGATGAAGACCATCTCGACGGCGTTCACCCGGCCGCGCAGCTCGTCGGGCGTCACGAGCGGCAGGATCGTGGAACGGAGGACGACGCTGACGAGATCGAAGCCCCCGGCGAGCGCCAGCGCGAGCATCGAAAGCCACATCTCGCGCGAGAGCCCGAACACGACCATGCAAGCGCCGAACGCCGCGACGACGAGGAACAGCGTTCTCCCCGCTCGCCGCCGGATCGGCCTGCGGGCGAGGAAGAGCGCGGCGGCGAAGGATCCCACCGCGGGTGCCGTACGGAGGAGCCCGAGTCCCGTCGGCCCGACCTCCAGGATGTCCTTCGCGAAGATCGGGAGCAGCGCGACCGCGCCTCCGAGGAGGACCGCGAAGAGGTCGAGCGAGATGGCGCCGAGCAGGACCTTCGTCCTCCGAATGAGCCGCACCCCCGCAAGGACCTCCTCGAGTCCCGCCGCACCGGCGACCGCGGGCTCACGCCCGCTCCGGAGCGCCAGCACGCACACGAGCGCGGCCAGCGCGATGACGACGGCCACCGCGTAGACCAGCTCTGGTCGAATCGCGAACAGGATCCCACCGGTCGCGGGACCTGCGACGAGCGCGAGCTGGAAGGCGACGGATCGCTGGGCGAGCGCGCTGACCAGGATCTCCTGGGGAACGAGCGAGGGCGTCAGCGCGCGGCCGGCAGGAGCACCTACCGCACCTGCGACACCCGCGGCAAACGCGAGCGCGAAGAACGGCCAGACCTCGTCCGCCCCACTCAGGGTCACGAGCAGCAGGCAGATGAGGACGCCGATCTCCATCACGACGGCGAACGCGTAGATGGCTCGCCGCGAGACGCGGTCCGCAAGCTGCCCCGCCGGCAGCGCGAGCAGGGGGAGCGGGAGGAACTCTGCGAGCCCGACCAGCCCCAAGTCGAGCGGATTCCCGCGAACCTCGTACACCTGCCAGCCGATGGCGACAGTCGCCATCTGCGACGCGAACGACGAGGTGAGAAGCGCGACCCAGAAGAACGCGAAGTCGCGGTGGCGGAACGCGGATGGGCGCGCCACCGGCGTAGCTATGCGGCTTCGGACTCGCCCGCGGGCTTCGGCTTCCCGTCCGAGTCGAACTCCACCTCGAGCCGCGAGATTCTCGACCCATCGACCTCGAGCACGGTCAGGCGGAGTCCGTCCGCGAACACCTCGTCCCCGACCTCGGCGGCGCGTCCGAGCGCGCCGAAGACCAGCCCGGCCAACGTGTGGTAGTCCTCCTTGTCGAGCTCGGTCCCGAACGACTCGTTGAAGTCGTCGATCGTGTACGAGCCGTCCACGCTGACCCGCTTCTCATCCAGGCGCTCGACCGACGTGTCGGGCAGGTCGAACTCGTCCTCGATCTCGCCGACGATCTCCTCGAGGAGGTCCTCGAGCGTGACGATCCCGTCCACGACGCCGTACTCGTCGACGACGATCGCCATGTGCTGCTTCTCCCTCCGGAAGTCGGCGAGCAGCGCGGCGAGATCCTTCGTCTCGGGAACGACGAACGCGGGTCGGGCGACTGTCTCGAGGCGCACGGCCGCGATCCCGAGGTCGTGCATCGCGGCGAAGAGATCGCGCACGTGCAGGATGCCGATGATCTCGTCGAGCGAGTTCCGGTACACCGGGTAGCGCGTGTACGGCGAATCGACGACCGTCGCCAGTGCCTCCTCCGGCGCCATGTCGGCGGAGATGGCCACCACATCGGGTCGCGGCACCAACACCGCGGAGACCTCCTTCGAGGCGAAGTCGAAGACCTTGTACAGCATCTCCTCCTCGGCCTCCTGGAGCTCGCCCACGTCCTCAGCCGCGGCAACGCTGTGCCGGATGTCCTCGCGGGTGTAGGCGATCATCCCCGCGGGGGCGGGTTTCACCCTGAGGACTCGGAGCAAGACGTTCGCCGACTTCTGCAAGGCCCAGACGACCGGGTGCGTGAGCTTGGCGAGCCAGTCGAGTGGCACGGCGAGCGCGATCGCGAGCACCTCTGCCTTCTGGAGAGCCACCGCCTTCGGCACGAGCTCCCCGACGACGACTGAGAGGTACGTCAGGATCGCGAACGCGATCAGGAACGCGACCGTGTTCGAGAGCGGCGGGTCGATCAACCCGGAGAGCAACGGCTCGCCGATGGCGCCGAGCAGGATCGCCGAGATCGTGATCCCGACCTGCACCGTCGAGATGAAGCGCACGGGATCGTCCATCAGCCGCAGCGCGGTTCTCGCCCCACGGCCGCCGCGCAGCGCCCGCTCCTCGAGCCGGCTGCGTCTCGCCGTGACGAGCGCGTACTCCGCGGCCACGAAGATCGCGTTCGCCATGACGAGCAGGAAGACGATGGCGATGCGGAGCGGAGTGCTCACGCGGGCACTTGACTCGCTGCATCGAGCCCAAAGGTGGGAAACGCCCCCGAAGGGGCGCAGGTACTAGGCGGGTGGTCGTCCACCATCGATCAGGCCGCAGTATAGGAAACGGTGCTGTCGTCCTCGTGCCGGCGGGCCGCTCCCTCGTTCACGAGCCGCTCGGCGTGGGACAGCGTCTCCGCGACGGCGAAGCGACGGCTCGCGGGCTTCAGGTCGTCCCCGAAGAGCGCGAAGGAGAGCTCGTAGCCCGTCCTCGGCTCGTCGCCGAGCGCGGCGACCGCCTCCTCCAACCGCAAGCGGTGGTGCTCCTGGAGCTCCCGCGCCCGCGCGGTCGGGTCCTCGATGGGGTCACCGTGCCCTGGCAGCGCGATCCGCGCTCCGAGCTCGGCGGTGCGCTCGAGCGCCCCGAGAAAGTCGCCGAGGGGGTCCGCCCGGCTCGCCGGCCAGAGCCCGACGGTGGGCGTAATCCTGGGCAGCAGGTGATCGGCGGCGATGAGGACGCCGTCCTTGAGCAGGCAGAGCTGGCCGTCGGCGTGGCCGGGCGCCGCGACGAGCTCCCAGCCGTCGAGGTGCTCGCCCGACTCGACGAGAACGGGATCGCGCTGGTAGCGGATGAACGGCCGGTAGATCGAGCTCTGCCCCACGAGCTCTGCCGTGACGTCGTCGGGGACGCCGTGCAGCTGGAACCAATCCCGGATCCGCTCGGACCAGTTCGGGTTCCCCCACACGAGCTCGCACTGCGCGTAGTCGAGCGTGCCCTGATACACGGGGGCTCCCGTCAGCTCGTGGAGATCGGCGGCCGCTCCTACGTGGTCGGGATGAAAGTGCGTGACGAAGATGGACAGCAACCTGGCCGCCCGCCTCGTCGAGCGCCGCGCGCCAGGTCTCCTTGGCGTCGGGAGTCCCGACTCCGGTGTCGACGACGACCCAGCCGTCGTCGCCAGGGAGCAGATATGCGTGCACGTGTCCAGGCCGCGTCGGCAGCGGAAGCGTGACGCGGCGGATCCCGGCGACGAGCTGCATCCATGGCGCGGAACGCTACAGCCGCTCCTCGACACGAACGTATGTTCTATACTCGACAGATGCGCGCCGAGTACCGGCTCGAACCCTGCCGCTCGGCTCTCAACTCGGTCCGAGGGATGCCTTTCAAGTGGTCGCTGAACCCCTACATGGGCTGCGTCCACCGCTGCACCTTCTGCTACGTCCGCCACTTCGAGCAGCGAGCGGATCGACCTTCGGACGATCGCTACGGCCGCTCGATCCGGGTCAAGACGAACGTCGCCGAGGTACTCCGGCAGGAGCTCGGGCGGCCGTCGTGGCAGCGGGAGACCGTCTCGATCGGCGCTGCCACCGACCCGTACCAGCCGGCAGAAGGACGGTTCAGGCTCACCCGCGCTTGCCTGGTGGAGCTGTCACACGCTCGAACGCCGTTCTCGATCATCACCCGCGGGCCGCTGGTCGTCCGCGACATCGACGTCCTCCAGGAGGCATCCGAGCGCGCCGAGGTCGGCGTCTACTTCTCGATCCCGACCCTCGACGAGCGCGTCTGGCGGACGACCGAGCCCGGGACCGCGCCTCCGCGCAGCCGGCTCGAGGCGGTTCGACGGCTGGCCGACGCCGGCATCGACGTCGGCGTCGGCATGGCGCCGATCCTCCCCGGGCTCTCGGATCGGCCCGAGCAGCTCGAGGAGGTCGTCCGCGAGGCGCGGGCAGCGGGAGCGCGCAGCATCTGGGCGAATGTCCTCTACCTCCGTCCGGGCACGCGCGAGCACTTTCTCGCAGCGCTCGCCGCGGACTGGCCCGAAGAGGTCGAACGGTACGAACAGCTCTATGCACACCGTGCCTACCTTCCGTCGGAGACGGCGAAGTCGATCACGGAGCCGGTGAGGAAGGCGAAGACATACGGGCTCTCGCCTCGCCGCAAGCCCGTTGCGCGCCCGGAGCCGCAGCAGCTCGCGCTGGCGGTCTAGCAGGAACCACCCGCACCGCCTCGTAGAATCCGACAGTGGCCGATGAGATCACCTGTCTGATCGCGGACGACCACGAGGTCGTTCGCGAGGGGCTCCGTCTCGCCCTCTCGCGCTCGCCGCGCATCCGCGTCATCGGCGAGGCGACCGACGGCGCGTCCGCCGTGGCGCTGACCGAACGGCGACGGCCCGACGTCGTGATCATGGACCTCCGCATGCCCGACATGGACGGGCTCGAGGCGACCGAGGTCATCGCGGAGAAAGTGCCGGGCACAGCCGTGCTGATCTTCACCGCCTACGGTGAGAAGTCGCTTCTGCAGCGAGGGCTCGAATCCGGCGCGCGCGGATACATCCTCAAGGAGACGCCGCACGAGACGCTGATCCGCGCGATCGAGAAGGTCGCGGCCGGCGAGACCTTCGTCGATCCGGGCCTCATGGCCGAGTTCGTGGCCGGCAAGGGCGCGGCCGACATCCTCACGCCGCGCGAGCGCGAGATCCTCCAGCTGCTCGCCGACGGCATGTCGAACGTGGACGTCGCGGACAAGCTCTTCATCAGCCAGGAGACCGTGAAGAGCCACGTGCGTCACATCCTCGCGAAGCTCGAGGCGGACACGCGCACCCAGGCGGTCGCCATCGCGCTGCGCGAGGCGATGATCGATTGACCGACGACCCCGAGCGAGCGCGACTCGCGGAGCGAGTTCTCGCCGAGCAGGAAGAGCGCCGACGGCTCGGAGAGCTCCTCCATGACGGCCCGGTGCAGCATCTGTCCGCGATCGCGCAGATCGTCGACGCCGCGCTCGCGACGCTTCGGAGCGGTGAACGAGAGCGGACTGACGAGCTTCTGAGCCGCGGCCTCGAAGCTCGCCCGCGACGCGAGCCGGGAGCTCCGCGCGCTCTGCGACGACCTCGAGCCGCAGGCGCTCAGCGAGCTCGGCTTCACGACTGCCGTCGAGGCGCTCGTCCGCCGGTTCGCCGCCCGCCACGACGTCGAGATCGACCTCGAGATCGAGCACGCCGAGGAGCTCGGGGAGCACGCGCAGACGGCGCTGTACCAGATCGTGCGCGAGGCGATCGACCAGGCCGTGCGCCGCGGCGCACCGACCAGGATCGACGTGTCGATCCGCGAGACCACGGGAGGCGGCGCCGAGCTCGTCGTCTCGGACGACGGCCCGCCGGAGCGCCGCAGTGCCGTGCTCGAGGCGCTCGCGGAACGGGCCGCCACGTTGAACGCGCGCTTCAGCTCGGAAGTGCGCTACCCGCGCGGCTCGACCATACGAGTCGAGCTGCCCCCCTCGGCAGCCCGCCGTTAGAGTTTCGAAGGCATGGACGCGAACGGCAGAGGGGGCTACCTCGTCTTCCGCTGGTCGACCGCCGGCTACACGCTCGAGGAGCGACCCGGCGATCCGCCCGCTGCGGGGGAGCAGGTCGAAGACGGCGACAAGCGCTTTCGGGTGGCGAAGATCGCGCCCTCGCCGCTTCCCGGCGATCGCCGGATCTGCGTGTACTTGCTGCCGGTCTAGGGACGAGCGCGAGGCAAGCCTCGCCCCTACTCGATCGGTTCGTTCTGGACGTTGTGCTCGGTCGCGTAGGCGTCGACGAGCGAGTTGATCTTCGCCTGGATCAGGGAACGCGTAGTTGATCTCGACGAAGGCGTTCCACTTGTCCGGCAGGGCGTCCTCGGGGAAGATCGCCTCCACCGGGCACTCCGGTTCGCACGCGCCGCAATCTATGCACTCCTCGGGGTCGATGATCAGCATCCGCTCGAACACGTGGATGCAATCGACCGGGCAGACATCGACGCACGAGAGGTCTTTGATGTCGATGCAGGGCTCGGCGATGATGTACGTCACGACGTCGAGTCTAGATGCACTCCGCGTGAGCTCCGCGACGAGCTCGGGCGCGCGCTCGACGAGCGCCGACTTCACGATCACCTGGTCGAAACCGGCCGTGTGTGCTCGCTGCAGGCCCGTGCGATCGGTGTGGTTCGTGAAGCCCATGAGCGGCACGTCGGGCCACTCGTCGGCGACCTCTTCCGGCTCGACGCGAGAGATGTCCGCGATCACGAGATCCGGGGGATCGACGCTGTTGATGGTGACGAAGTGGTGCTCCGGGAGAAGCCCTTCCAGCTTGCTCCGGAAGAAGAGGTCGACCCCTGCAAGCAGGATCGTCGCCACGTGCCCGACACTAGCACTCGACAGGGACCGTGGATACTCGAGATATGGGACTCGAACGCGGGCTCGAGCTGATCCGGGCCGGCGAGTACTTCGAGGCCCACGAGGAGCTCGAGGACGAATGGCGCGAAGCGCCCGCCGCGGAGCGCGACTTCCTCCAGGGGCTCGTCCACGTCGCCGTCGCCTGGCTCCACGCCGAACGGGGCAACCGAAATGGTTGCGAACGGCAGCTGGAGAAGGCTGCACGACGGCTCGAGGCGTATCGCCCCTCGCATCGCGGTGTCGACGTGGACACCGTGCTTCGAGGTGTCGAGGGCGCACGGAAGATCGTCGAGTCCGGATCACTGACTCTGCCGCGCCCGCCGCTATGAGACCGACGTGGGGTCAGGCTTCAGCCTGACCCCGTTCTTGGGCGATCGGCAGCCGAACCTCACACGGAGGTCGGGCTGAAGCCCGACCCCTGACGAGCTCAGAAAGCCGGTTCCACGCCGAGCCATTCCAGGAAGCGGTTCAAGTACACCCTGAGCACGTAGAAGCGCTCGAAGAAGAGGAGGAGCCCGAGCGCGACCATGATCGCGCCCCCGACTACCTGGATCGCGCGATAGTGGTCGCGGACCCAGCGGAAGGCACCCATCGCGCGTGAGAAGATCGCGCCCGCGAGCACGAAGGGCACGGCGAGCCCGAGCGAGTAGACGGCGAGCAGAAGCGCGCCTTCCACCACCGTGTCCGACGATCCCGCGAGCACCAGCGTCGCTGCGAGCACCGGGCCGATGCACGGGGCCGCACACACGGCGAAGGCGCCTCCCAGCAGAAAGCGATAGCCACGACTGCGCGCGCCCTGCACCAGCCCGGCGCCGAGCAGCCGCTCGGGCCAGGGCAGAAGCCCCATGAACGCGAAGCCGAACACGACGAGCACGAACCCGGCGATCCGCTCGAGCAGGAACTGGTCGGAGAGGAGACGGCCTCCGACGAGCGCGGCCCCGACGCCGAGCAGCACGAACACCGCCGTGAAGCCGAGAACGAAGGGAACGCTGGCGACGACTACGCGCCTCGCGTTACCGGGCTGGCCGAGCTTGTCGGCGTCCACCGCAGAGACCGCCGAGAGATACCCGGGGACGAGTGGAAGCACACACGGCGCGAGGAAAGAGACGAGCCCGGCCAGGAACGCGACCGGGATCGACGAGAGGCTCATGACGTTGTCAGCCCTCGAACCGGGCGAGCTCTTCGTCGACCCGGCGCTCGAGCTCGGGGTCGAGCGGGGGGACGGCCTCCGGCACTCCACGGCGGCGGCTCCATCCGTAGACCAACACGCCGACCGCGAGCCCGCCGGCAACGAGCGCACCCAACGGGAGGAGCCAGGCGAGGAGCCCGAAGCCGCTCTTCGGCGGCGTGGCGAGAACACCACGTCCGAACTCTCGAACCAGCGCGTCCTTGATCTCTTGCTCCGTGTCGCCAGCCGCGATGCGCTCGCGGATGAACGTCTTCATCCTCTGGGCGACCGGTGCGTCCGACTGGTCGAGCGTCGTCTCGCAGACGGGACACACGAGCTCCGCCTCGAGATCGGCGGCATTCGGTGGTCCTGCTCCTCCCGCCGCCGGAGCTGCGACGAGCGCAATCAGAACGAGGAGCGCGAGGCCGCCTCTCACGACTCGAGCGCGCGATCGATTGCGGCGCGGAGGCGACTCTGATCCTCTTCGGAGTCGACCGCGCCGGCGAAAGCATCGACGACCTTGCCGGAGCGGTCGAGGACGAAGGTCTCGGGGAACCCCGTCACGCCGTAGCGCCCCGCTACGTCGCCGGGCCCGTCGTAGACGATCGGGAATGTCAGGTCGAAGCGGCGGACGAACCTCCGCGCGTCCTTGCGAAAGTCCTTCGCGTCCAGCCCCACGACCACGAGTCCGCGAGCGCGATCCTCCTGCCAGACCTGCTCCAGGATCGGCGCCTCCTCCTTGCACGGGAGGCACCACGACGCCCAAGTGTTCAGCACGACGGCCTTGCCCCGAAGCGACGAGAGCGTGAGGGTTCCGTCCTGGTCGAGGCGCTCGAGCGTGAAGTCCGGCGCCTCCGGACGCTCGCCACGCGCCGCCTTGGCTGCAAGGTCACCTCCCTCCTCCGTGACAAGTGACCACACGAGGAGCGCGAACAGCAAGGCCACGAGACCGAGGGCGACGCCCTGGGCGACCAGCCGCGCGCGCCGGGCCACCGTCAGCTGGACACGATGAAGACCGGCGTTCCGACCTTCACATGCTGGAACAGCCATTCGGCGTCCGAGATCCGCATGCGGATGCAGCCGTGGGACGCCGAGTAGCCGATCGACGCCGCGTCGGGAGTGCCGTGGATGCCGACGTACGGGGCGGAGATCCCCATCCAGCGCGTTCCGAGCGGGTTCCCAGGACCGGGCGGAACGGGATCGGAGTCCGCAGCCCAGTCGGACGGAGGCGGATACCACCACGGGTTTCGCTGCATGGTCACGATCTGGAAGCTGCCCGTGGGGGTCGGGAAGGCCGCCTGTCCCGTTGCGACACCGAACGTCCGCACGAGCTTGGTGCCTGCGTACAGGCGGAGCCTGTTCGTACCGCGGAGGATCACGACTGCCGCGCCGAGCTTGTCTTCGGCGACCGGCGGCTTCAGCACTCCGAACGAGAGCGAGATCGGGGCGCGAGCGTTGGTCTTGAGAGCGACGCGGATCGCGCGGGCTCCCGCGAGGCGCTCGAGCCGACGTCCGTCGACGGACCGAGTCGCGCGAACGGTCGCCCCGCGCAGGATGAGCCGCGAGCTGACGGGTGCACGGTCGAGCTCACGGCCGAGGCTCTCGACGTATCCGCGAATTCGCTCTCGGGAGACCCAGACGTGCAACGGGACCACAGCTCCCGGCCGCGCGAACCGCGCGCGGCTGACGGCTTTCTTGATCGCAGGCTTGGCACCGAGCGCGGCCGGTGTGATTCGCACGTTCCCCGTCGGGGTTGCCAGCACCAGTGGACGGGCGAACGCCTTCCTCATGACGTCGGCCGCCTGATACGGAAGCAGCCCTCCGACATCGACGTGGGCAATCGTGACGCCTCCCGGGATGCCGAGTTGCCGCGGCGGTGGCGTCGTCTCGACCGGTGGCGTCGTCGGCGGCGGTTCGGTCGGCGGAGGAGGCTCGGGAGTCGTCGTCTCGACTGTGCGGGACCAGAGTCGGCCCCGGCCGCAAGCGCGAACGCCGCCGAAAAGCCGACGAGCGCACAGGCTGCGAACAGCCCCACGACGATGGCGCGTCCCCCCATTTTCATGTCGTCAGTGTAGATACGAATATCGACGGATTGTTCGTCACGACGGCGTCGACGCCTGCCTCCTCGACGCGGTCGAAGTCGTTGCGGTCGTCGACCGTCCACGCGACCACCGCGGCACCGCGCGCGTGTGCCCGCTGAACCGCCGACGCGCTGACGAGCGCATGGTGAAGCACGAGAACGGTCGCCTGAGCCCGTGCGAGAAGGGCTCCCACGAGCACCGGCGTGAGTGGGCGTAGCACTCGGAGACCTCCGGTCACGGCGTGACCGAAGCCGCGCCTGCGGTCGATCCCGAGCCGGTCACGCGGGAAGGAAGCTCCGACCCGTATGCCAGGTTCGAGGCGCGCGAGATCGCGCAGCGCGCCGAGATGAAACGAGCTCACCAGGCTTCGCTCCACGAGTCCGTGCTGTGCGAGCGTGCGTGCCACCTCCGCGAGCGCAGCCGGCGACTTGAGATCGAGATGCACGCCGACTCGCGGCGCCTCGTCCTTGAAGAACGTCAGCGCCTCGTCGAGTGTCGGCAGTTGGGGGCAGAGCGCCTGCAAGTCGCCGAGCGACATCGAGGCGGCGGTTCCCGTCTCGGCGCCGTGGCTCAGCTCGTACAGGTCATGCGAGTGGCCTATCACGAGCTCTCCGCCTGCGAGCGCGAGCACGTCGAACTCGACGAGATCGACGCCGGCCGCGACGGCTGCCCGAAATCCGGCGAGCGTGTTCTCGGGCGCGAGCGAGGCTGCGCCCTTGTGGCCGATCACGAGCGGGCGGCCGTCGCGGCGCTCGAGCGAGATCACGGCACGGGTCGTGTGGGCAGGTAGTCCTCGTCCAGTCGCCCGCCCTCGGCGGCGTACGAGATGATCATCCGGTCCGTGAGCCACTCGACGGGCGCATGGTCGTCCGTCCACGGGTCTCCGGTCACGGCGAGCGGGCGGACGTCACGGGCGAGCAGTTCGCGCAGCGGCTCGAGATCAGCAGGCCCGCTCTCCAAACGACGGACCAGCTCCCCGCGTGCAAGGGGCTGCGTGAGGCCGACCACGATCGTGTTGAAACGAAGGGCGGGCCACTCCAGCACCTGCGGAAGCTCGGAGCCGAGGGTTCTCCCGATCGCGCGTACGAGGCGTTCGTCGTCGGGCACCGCTGCGACGTTCAGGGCAACCAGCCCGCCTGGGGCCAGCCGCTCTCGTACGAGGTCGAAGAACTCGCGGGTGGCGAGATAGAACGGCACGTACGGCTGGTGGTACGCGTCGACCACGATCAGGTCGTAGCGCCGATCGGTGCGGCGAAGGAACGGACGCGCATCCGCGTCGTGAACGGTGAGGCGCGGGTTGTCCGTGAGCCCGAAGTAGCGGCGGCCGACGCGGCTCACCGCCGGGTCGAGCTCGACGCCGTCGATCTCGGCGTCCGGGTAGTAGACCCCGAGCGCGCGAGCGGTCGTCCCGGCCGCGTTCCCGAGGATCGCGACGCGCTCGAGCGGCCGGCCGAGGAGCGGAGGCAGCGCGAGGAACGCATCCCAGACGCCGCCGGTGAGCACCTCTCCCCCGGGCCGCCACACCGAGTGCACGGCGACGCCCTCGTTCAAGTACAGCAGCCGCCGACCGTCGTCCCGCTCGACGACCTGGATGTACTGGTGGTACGAGGTCTCCTCGTGCAAGAGGCCCTCCTGGCCCTTCACGGCGCCGGGCGGGAGGAGGATCAGCGCCGCAAGCACCCCCGCCAGGATCAGGTAGCGCGCGCCGAGCAGGAAGCAGGACGAGACGGCCAGCAGGGCGGCGACGACGAGAAACGTCCGCTGCGTTCCGAGCGCCGGGATCAGTACGAGCGCGGGAAGAAAGGTCCCGAGCAGCGACCCGGCAGTCGAAAGCGCGTACAGCCGCCCGGCGACCGCGCCCGCCGTCTCGATGCTCGAAACCGCAAGGCGGATCGCAAACGGCGACACCATTCCGAGGAGCACGACCGGAGGCGCACAGAGCAGCAGCACCGCGACGAAGCTTCCGACCACCGCGCCCGCCGAGGCGTCGTCCAGCCCTTCGACGGTGAGGTCCAGGAAGGGCTCCGCGACGAACGGAATGGCGGCGACGAACACCGCCGCCCCGAGGACGATCCAGCCGAGCAACATCGCTTGCGGGCGGCGGTCGGCGAGTCGCCCACCGAGCCAGTAGCCGAGCGCGAGGGCGGCCAGGACGATCCCGATGAGGTTCGCCCACACGATCGTCGACGATCCGAAGTACGGCGCGAGCAGGCGCGACGCCGTGATCTCCGTCGCGAGCGCTCCGATACCTGCGCCGAACACGAGCGCGCCGAGGGCGAGGCGGTCCGGCCTTCCGTTCACCGCGTCCGCACTCGGCAATTAGAGGCCGAAGATCCGTTCGATCTCGCCGAGCGTTCGCGCGCCGAGCAGAACCGCGCCGACGACTGCGAGAGCCAGGACGAGCCAGAAACGGACGCCGGCCCACCGCTTCTGCCGATGCCACCGCTTGCGAGCCGCACGCCGCGCCCGGTGGAGACGGTAGTTGCGCTCGACCGCCTGGGGATCAAGCGGCGGGTCGAGCGGCGGCTCCTCCTCGCCCACAGCGGTCCGGGTCTCGGCGTTGCTGGTCTCGGCGTTGCTGGTCCCGACATTGCTGGTCCCGACCTTGGCCACGCACGAAGCATAGAAACTCGTACGCGAACGGGAGCGCGCGCGTGTGGTCCCACAAGGCCATATTCTTCTCGCCATGGAGGGCACGGAGGCACCCCGCGGACGTAGGAGGCTCTCGTTCGGCGAGGTCGGCAGCATGCCGGGGCTGGGAGGCCAGCTCGCGTTCGTGTTCGGCATCCTGCTGGCCGTATCGGCCCTGACGGGTTGGTACACGGGCGAAGGCGAAGGCACCACCGTCTCCGTCATCGGCTGGCACACCGGGACGATCGGCAAGATCGTCCTCGGGCTCGGACTGGTTGCCGTGCTTCTCGTCGTCCTGCGCGAGGTCGGCGTCGACATGCCGGCTGCTGTCCCCGAGAGCCTGATCGCGATCGCGATCGGCTCGATCGCCACGGTGCTGGTGCTCGTCCGGCTGATCTCGATCCCGGACACGTTCTTCTTTGCGAGCCGTGGTATCGGGATCTGGGTCAGCCTCGTCTGCGCGATCGGCATCATCGTCGCCGGGCTGCTGGAGGCCTCCGAGGAGTTGTAGGGGTGGGGCTCGCCTCGCCCTACGGCGAGGTGACCGTGACTGTGACCGTACGCGCAGGCGGATCCTGCGGGAGCGGCGTGAGCGTCCGCTCGTTGGTCACGACGCCGCCCTTGTCGGACTGCTCGTCGAGCGTCCGCGCGAAGGCCATCCCGAAGACGAACGCCACCGCAAGCAACAGCACGATCAGGACGACCCGGACGACGACCGCGCGGCGCTGCGGCTTGGAGCGCCGGTCTCGGCTGGGTCGCTCGAGCATGCGTTTACGGCTCGTAGTCGAGCGCGCCGCGGGAGTAGAGGAAGAACGCAGCGCCCTCCACGATCGAGAGCGTTGCCGGCCAACCGGGCGCCGGGGCACGCTCGGCGACGGCGGCATGCGCCCAGGCATCGGCCTGTCGGTACTCGGTCGACAGCTCCTGCAGCGTGAAAGTGGAGCCGAGCCGCTTTCGCAGCTCGTCCGTCACCGCCTCGAGCTCGAGATGCAGGCGGTCGGCGCGCACGGGATCGCGCGACTCCTCGCGGAACCGGCGGTAACCATCCTCCCAGTCGCGTCTGGCGCTCTCGAGGTCCGCGCTCACGGAGACGGCATGCTAGTCGCCTTCGCTGCAGCAACGATCCGAAGGCCAGAGCGGATCGAGCTCGGCGAGGATCCGGTCGCCGAGCTCGTAGCCGGGCCGGGCGAGGGCGAACGCGGCGTGCGCGTGGAGGCACTTGAGGCGCTCCGGCGAGTGCGAGCCCCCGATCCCGAGGTCGAGCGACGAGCCCTCGTCCTGTCCAAACGTGCCGGCTGCGAGCTCACGTCGCACCGCCCGCTGCTCGTCAGTCGCCCGTAAGAGCGAGCCGCGGAGGTCGGCGTCCTCCGCCACGCTCTGGCTCCAGCGCTCGACTCCGCCCGCCGCCTCGACGCGCGCGATAGACGCCACCATGTGTGGGCACGTGAGGTAGTACGTCGTCGGGAACGGAGCGCCGTTCGCGTCGTAGGGGTCCTGCTCGGTTACCGCCGGCCGGCCGTAGGGGCAGCGGACGACTACGCGCCGCAGAGCACGCGGCGTCCGGCCCAGCTGGCGCGCCACGATCGCACGGTCATCCATCACCTCAGTCTTGCGCAAGATCAGAATCCGCTAACGCGGATTCTGATCGCGCGTAAGTCCCTGAAGCCGCTTCGCGGGGGTCTTGCGCAAGATCAGAATCCGCTAACGCGGATTCTGATCGCGCGTAGATCGCCCTAGTTCCCGTCGAGCTTTGCCCGCTGTACACGCCGCCACTCAGGAATGCCCTTGACGACGAAGAGCTGCTCTCCGGGAAGGACGTAGCCGAGGCGCCGGGCCTCTCGTTGCGTCGCCGCCAGGCTCGTCGAGTTCGTCAGACGCAGCTCGAGGCTCGCCTTGGCGATGCGAAGAGTCTCCACCTCTGCACGCCGGGCGGCGAGATCGTTCCGGGTCTCGAAGTAGGACGCCAGCGGCTGGTAGTAGAGATAGGCAGCGAGACCGACGAGAGCCGTCAGCCAGACGAGCCGCAGTCGCCGACGCGACCGCGGCGTCCGCTTCTTGGGTCGCTTCGCGCGACCCCTCGTCGAGACAGTCCCCGCCACGACCTCTGGTTCAACACGAGCCGTGCCGCCCCTGCTAGGCCGTATCCACCTTGATCACGTTGGTCGAGCCGGGGATGTTGACGGCCGTCCCCGCGGTCAGGACGACACGGTCTCCCGTTTCCACGATCCCCGCATCGCGCGCGGCGTCGATCGACTGACGCCACAGGTCGTCGACGTCGCTCGACTCGGGGATCTCGAGTGGCGTCACCCCCCACTCGATCGCCATGTGCTGGAGCGACGTGACGACGTGCGTCAGTGCGACGATCGGCCTTCGCGGCCGCAGCCGAGCGACGGCCGAGGCCGTCCGTCCCGTGAACGTCGGCACGAGGATCGCCTTCGCGCCGAGCGCCTCGGCGAGGTCGCAGGCCGCGTTCGACATCGCCCGTCCTACGGTTGGCGCCTCTGCCGCCCCCGGCAGCTGGTGCCGATACCCGAGGCTGGGCTCTACCGCACGCGCGATCTCGGCCATCGTCTCGACAGCCTCCAGGGGGTACTCGCCGATGGCCGTCTCGGCTGAGAGCATCACCGCAGAGGTTCCGTCCAGGATCGCGTTGGCGACGTCCGAGGCCTCGGCTCGCGTCGGCTCGGGCCGGTGCACCATCGACTCGAGCATCTGAGTCGCAGTGATGGCCGGCTTTCCGCGCTCGAGCGCGGCGAGGATTATCTGCTTCTGCAGAAGCGGCACGTCCGCGGCGCCGACCTCGACCCCGAGGTCGCCGCGCGCGATCATCACCGCGTCTGTCTCGTCGAGGATGTCTCCGATCGCTCCGACCGCCTCCTGCAGCTCGATCTTGGCGATCACCCACGCCTGCGAGCTGGCCGCCTCGATCTTCGCCTTGAGAGCAGCGACATCCGCCCGCGAGCGGACGAACGACTGTGCGACGTAGTCGACTCCGAGCTCGAGGGCGAAGTCGAGATCCGCGAGATCCTTGTCGGTGAGCGAGGGGACGGGCAGCGGCACACCCGGCACGTTGACGCCCTTGTGCGGCGAGACGACACCGCCCGTCACGACGCGACAGAAGGCGCGGTCGCCCTCGACCCGCTCCACGCGCAGCCGTACATGGCCGTCGTCGATGAGGACGTCCTGCTCGGGTTGAAGGACGGAGCCGAGAACGTTCGGCGCGACCGGGATGTCGCCATCCCGCGCCGAGTCCTGGTCGGCGACCGCGATCTCGTCGCCGACCTCGAGCTCGACATCGCTCCGTGAGTTCCCCCACGCGAAGCTTCGGGCCCTGGAGGTCGGCGATCAACGCCAGCGGCCGACCGAACTCGGCCTGCGCGTCTCGTACGCACTCTGCGCTTCTCCCGTGGTCCTCATGCGTCCCGTGCGAGAAGTTGAGGCGGGCACCGTCCATCCCGGCTTCGATCAGCTGCGACAACACGCCGGCATCGGCCGAGGCCGGCCCGATCGTGGCGACGATCTTCGTCCTGCGGTCGAACGCTGGCATGCCGCGCAGGCTACTTCCCGCGGCGGAACGCGGACCAGCCGGGGTACTCGGCCTTCGAGCCGAGCTCCTCCTCGATTCGGAGCAGCTGGTTGTACTTCGCGACGCGGTCGGTGCGCGAGGGCGCTCCCGTCTTGATCTGGCCCGCGTTGACCGCCACCGCCAGGTCGGCGATGGTCGTGTCCTCCGTCTCACCCGAGCGGTGCGAGATGACCGTCGCATAGCCCGCGGCGCGCGCAACCTCGATCGTCTCGAGCGCCTCGGTCAGCGTGCCGATCTGGTTGACCTTGACGAGGATCGCGTTTCCGACGCCCTCGGCGATCCCCTTGCGCAGGAACTCGACGTTCGTGACGAAGAGATCGTCGCCGACGAGCTGAAGGCCGCTGCCGAGCTTCTCCGTCAGCGCGCGCCAGTCGGCCCATGCGTTCTCGTCGAGGCCATCCTCGACCGAGACGAGCGGGTAGCGCTCTGCGAGATCAGCGTAGAAGTCGATCATGGCCTCCGGCTCGAGGACACGCCCCTCGCCGGGTAGCCGATACCTGCCGTCGTCGTAGACCTCGCTCGCGGCCGGGTCGAGAGCGATTCCCACGCGCTCGCGATGACCCGCGCGCTCCGCGGCCTCGAGAATCGTCTCGATCGCCTTCTCGGTCGACTCCAGGTCTGGCGCGAACCCACCCTCGTCGCCGACAGCGGTCGAAAGCCCGCGCTCGTGGAGGACTGCCTTCAGGTGGTGGAAGACCTCGGTCCCGATGCGCAGACCCTGCGAGAACGTCTCGGCCCCGGCCGGGACGACCATGAACTCCTGGAGGTCGAGACGGTTGTCGGCGTGAGCTCCACCGTTGATCACGTTCAGCATCGGAACCGGCAGAGTCCGGGCCGCGTCGCCGCCCAGCCAGCGGTAGAGAGGAAGCTCGGCCTCATTCGCGGCGGCTTTCGCGGCGGCCAGCGAGCAGCCGAGAACCGCGTTCGCGCCGAGCCTGCTCTTCCCACGCGTTCCGTCGAGGTCGATCAAGACGCGGTCGAGCGCCGCCTGGTCAGCGGGATCGAGACCGTCGAGAGCGCGTGCGATCTCCCCGTTCACGCTCGCAACGGCCTTCAGCACGCCCTTGCCGAGGAACGCAGCCGAGTCGCCGTCCCGGAGCTCGACCGCCTCGTGCTCTCCGGTCGACGCGCCCGAGGGAACCGCCGCCCGCCCGAAGGCGCCCGACGCGAGGCGGATCTCGACCTCCACCGTCGGGTTCCCGCGCGAGTCGAGGATCTGACGGCCGTGGACGTCGACGATGGCGCTCACAGCAACTCGCTCTTCGCTCGTTCGTAGTACGCGTCCTGCGCCTCGAGGTCGAGTGTGCTCCACTCGTCGTTCCCTTCACCGGCGAGCTCGGCTGCGCGCTCCACCCGCGCCCTGAAGCGGTGCGAGGTCGAGCGCAACGCGAGCTCGGGGTCGACGTTCAGCCTGCGCGCGACGTTCACGATCGTGAAGAGGAGGTCACCGACCTCCGCGAAGACCTCCGGGTCCGGCTCGGTCTCGGGAAGCGGATCTCCCGCGCGCTCGATGGCTCGTGCGAGCTCGTCGATCTCCTCGCTGACCTTGTCGAGAGGGCCCGTCAGGCTCGGCCAGTCGAAGCCGGTGGCTGCTGCCCGGCGTTGGGCCTTCCGGGCATCGAGCAGAGCCGGCAGCGACTCGGGGATGTCGTGGAAGATGCCTTGTCGGCCCTCCTGCTCGGTCTTGATCTCCTCCCAGCGCTCGCGCACGCGGCCAGGGGTGTCGGCCTCGGCGTCTGCGAAGACGTGCGGATGCCGGCGGACAAGCTTCTCGTGCACGTCTCGCGCGACGGACTCGAGGTCTCCGGCACCCCGCTCCTCGAGCAGGATCGACAGGAAGTAGACCTGGAAGAGGAGATCGCCGAGCTCGCCGTGGAGGTCGGCATCGTCGCCCGAGACAGCGGCGTCCGCGACCTCGTACGCTTCCTCGAGCGTGTGCGGAACGATTGTCCGCGTTGTCTGCTCGCGATCCCAGGGGCACTCGCGACGGAGCCTCACGGTCAGCTCCTGGAGATCCAGAAGTGCTTCAGCCAGGCCCACTGGCGGACCCTAGCTAGCTAGCTCGGATCCGTCTCGGTCTCCGTCTCGGTCGACGTCGCGTCCGGGATGTCGGGTGGCTCGAAACCGGCCGCGTAGCTGACCTTGCCCTTGTACTTATCGGTCAGGTCCTCGACCCAGTCCGTCATGTAGGCCGTCTTCTTCTCCTGGAGAAGCGTCGTCTTGATCGTTGCTCGGGCTTTGGCGAGAGGCGTCGTCTTCGACTCTCGCACCGGGGAGAGCGCCTCGATCACGTGGTAGCCGAAGGTCGTCTTCACCGGCCGGGAGATCGCTCCCTCCTCGAGCTCGAACGAGGTCTTGTCGAACTCGGGCACGGTCTGACCCCTCGTGATCGTCAACTTCCCGCCGACGTCTTTCGAGCCTGGATCGTCGGAGTTCTCCCGCGCGAGGGCTTCGAAGTCGCCGCCGTTCTGCAGCGTCGCGTAGATCCGCTCCGCTTCGGCCTTGCTCTTCGGGAAGTCGACCGCGTCGCCCTCCTTCTTCTCGGAGATGAGGATGTGGCGAATGTCCCGTGACTCGGGCGTCTGGTACGACGTCTGCAGGTTCTGCTGGTAGTAGGCGACGATCTCCGCCTCCTCGACCTTGAGATCCTTGGTCACGGCGTCGAAGAGCCTCTGCGCGAGGATCGAGGTGCGGATCGTCTCCTCGAACGCCTCGAACGTGAACCCCTGGTCGTCGAGTGCCTTCTCGGCCGCTTTCCGGTCGCCTTCGTATCGACTCTTGATGAATTCCTGGACTTCCTTGTCGACGTCCTTCTCGGTCACCTCGATGCCGAGCTCGGCGGCCTCCTTCTCGAACTCCTCCCGCTGGACGAGGAAGGCCACGTACTGCGTCTGGACGTTCTGGTACTCGGGTGTCCCGACCTTCGGGAACTCCTGCTTTTGCGCGTCGTATGCCTTCTTCGCGCGCGCGACCAGCTCGTCGAGCTCGGCGCGGGAGATCTCGGTGCCGTCGACGACAGCCACCGCGTCGTCCGGAACGTCTCCGCTGCCACCGCCGCAGGCAGGTGCGGCGACGACGAGAACGAGCCCGGCGAGGACCAGAGCGAGGCGTTTCAGCATGGGCGGTCTGTTATAGCCAAGGCGGTATTAGGCAGACGTTGCGGGAGTGTTTCGACGGTCGGAGGAAATCGGTTCTCGACAAGAAAAAGGCCGCGGGTCAGGCGGCCAAGCGAGCCTCGACTATAGCATCCGGCAGCTCCAGGGCCGCTTCCAGCGTCTCCACCCGGAGCGACACTTCGCGCTTCTGCGTCGAGTAGATCGCGGTCGGCGCAGCGGTCCTGAGAAGCTGAACCTCGACCGATCCGAGCATGAGCGGGCCTACGGTCGCGCGGCCCCCACGGTAGACGAGGTAGTCCGCACCGAGCCGGGCGAGCTTCAGCTTCGCCTCCTGAATCGCGAACAGATTCTGCACCGGCTCCGGTATGGGGCCGTATCGGTCCTCGGTGAACGAGACGAGCTCCCGCAGCTCGTCCTCGTCCTCGACGAGCGCGATGCGACGGTGCAGGTCGATCTTCAGGGCCTCCGCAGCGACATACGACGCGGGGACGTAGGCATCCACGCGCGCATCCACACGGACCGGACGCGCAGCAACGCGACGCTCGCCCGAAAGCTCCGCGACGGCCTCGTTCAGCATCTCGACGTAGAGCTCGAACCCGAGCGCGGCAACGTGCCCGGACTGCTCAGGGCCGAGCAGATCGCCCGCTCCGCGGATCTCGAGATCGCGCATCGCGATCTGGAAGCCGGCGCCGAGCTCGGTGTGGTCGGCGAGCGTCGCCAGCCGGGCTCGTGCGTCCGGGGTCAGCTCGGACGCCTCTGGATAGAAGAGGTAGGCGTACGCCAGGACGTCCGAACGGCCCACGCGGCCTCGAATCTGGTAGAGCTGGGCCAGCCCCAGCGCATCCGCCCGCTCGACGACGAGGGTATTCGCCTGTGGGATGTCGATCCCCGACTCGATGATGGTGGTCGAGACGAGCACGTCGGCGTCACCGGCGAGAAAGGCGTGCATGCGCTCCTCGAGGTCGCGCTCGGACATCTGCCCGTGGGCGACGAGCAACCGAAGCGAGGGGCATAGCTGCTGGAGCTTCTCGGCCGCCTCGTCGATCGACTCCACGCGATTGTGGAGATAGAAGGACTGACCGCCGCGCGCGTGCTCGCGTTCGAGCGCGGTGCGGACAAGCTCCTCGTCGTACTCGCCGACGGTGGTGCGGATGGGGCGCCGGCCCGCAGGCGGCGTCTCGATGATCGAGATGTCGCGCAGGCCGGAGAGCGACATGTGCAGCGTCCGCGGAATTGGCGTCGCCGACAGTGCGAGCACGTCGACCTCGAGCCTCAGCGAGCGGATCAGCTCCTTCTGCGCGACCCCGAAGCGCTGCTCCTCGTCCAGGATGACGAGCCCGAGCTCCTTCGGGATCACGTCGCGCGAGAGGATCCGGTGCGTCCCGATGAGAACCTCGACCTTGCCGTCGCGGAACTCGTCGAGAATCCGCTTCTGATCGGCGCGGGTGCGGAAGCGCGACACCATCTCCACGCGCACGGGGAAGTCGCGGTAGCGCTCCCTGAACGTGTTCCAGTGCTGCTCCGCGAGGATCGTCGTCGGGCAGAGGACGAGGGTCTGCTTGCCGTTCAGGGCAGCCGCGAAGGCCGCACGCACCGCGACCTCGGTCTTGCCGAAGCCGACGTCGCCGCAGACGAGCCGATCCATCGGCCTCGGCGCCTCGAGGTCCTCCTTGACGGCTTCGATCGCTCGCATCTGATCGTCCGTCTCGCGATACGGGAACGAAGCCTCGAGGCGCTCGAGCCAATCCTGGCTCAGGTCGAAGGCGATCCCGGGAGCCTGCTGGCGCCGGGCGTAGAGAGCGAGGAGCTCTCCCGCGAGCTCGCGGACCGATGCCCGCGCTCGGCTCTTCAGGTTCTGCCAGGCCTTGCCGCCGAGCTTCGACAGCGCGGGCGATCCTGCGTCCGCGCCGATGTAGCGGCTCACCTTCGGGAGCTGCTCGTGCGGCACGTACAGGCGGTCCTCGCCTTTGAACGCGAGGTAGAGGTAGTCGCGCGTTACGCCTGCGACCTCCTTCGTCTCGAATCCGAGCAGGCGCCCGACCCCGTGATCCTCGTGAACCACGTAGTCACCGGTGCGCAGGTCCGCGAACGACTGGAGCGCGCGGCCCAGCCTCGCGTCGGCGCGCGGCGGCCGCTTGCGGAAGACCTGGACGTCGGGAAGCAGCGCGATGCCGAGGTCGCGCCAGACGAAACCCCGGCGGGCTGCGCTGACGACGAAGTGGAGAGACGGGTCGTCGGGGAGGGTGGCGACTTCCTCCACGACATCCGCGTCGACCTTCCGGAGCAACCGCTGCGTGCGCTGAGCCTCGCCGCGGTGCGGGAAGGCGACCACGACGCGGCGCCCCTGACGAAGCATCCCGTCGAGCTCGGTCTCCGCCTCGGCAAGCCCTCGCGCGGCAATGGCAGGACGCTGCGCCTCGAAGGAATGGAGCTGTGCGTGCGGGAACGGGTCGAGCTCGGCTGCGTTCTCGAGCTTCAGGGGCTCGAGACCCTCCTCCTCCCATAGGTGCCGCACGTCGGCGGGCTGCCAGACGAGGTCGGGTGGGCGGTCGAGGGGCGGCACGAGGTCGTCCGGGATTCGAGGTTCGTCATCAGCGAGCGTCGGCTCGAGCCCGTCCTGACGCCGCTCGGCAGCCGGATAGACGACTGCATGCTCGACCGGACGGAGGGCGCGCTGCGTGAAGGGCGAGAACGCCCGAATCTGCTCGATCTCGTCCCCGAAGAGCTCGAAGCGCAACGGCTCGCGGCCCGTGCTCGGAAAGACGTCGACCAGCCCGCCCCGCACCGCGATCTGGCCGCGAGCGTCGACCCGCTCGGCGCGTTCGTACCCGGCCAGGGCAAGCGCCTCCACCAGACCGTCGAGGCCGATCTCGTCGCCGACGCGGAGCTCGATCGGAGCGGGACGTTCCTCATCGGGAGGAAGGCCTTCGGCCAGCGCCCGCGCCGAGGCGCAGACCAGACCGCCTCGAGCGAGGACGTCGAGGGCCCGCGCGCGCTCACCGACGAGGTGCGCAGGAGGATCGAGCCCAGAACCCACGCCAACGCCGCGGCTCGGTAGAAGCGCGACGCGAGAGGGGTCGACGTACCAGGCGACGGCCTCTGCGGCGTCCCGTGCCTGCTCCTCCTCGGGGAGCAGGCAGAGCAACTGCCGGCCGAGCGTCTCGTGGAGGGACGCAAGGACGAGCGGAAGGGCAGGCTCGGAGACGCGTGCGGGGGCTGGAAAAGCCTCCGCGAAGGCACGGAACTCGTCGCTCTCCGAGAGCTCACTGACAAGTGCGTGAAGCGGGGAAGGCGCCGGGTCCATACGTCTGGCGGGAACTGCGTCCCGCGCGCCCATCGTAGCCGGGGGCGCACCGGCTCCAGCCGCTCACCTCGCGGCCTGCATAGGTCCCGGCAGCCGGTCGAGACCACGACAAGCGCCCCCAGGGGCACTCCCGTGTCCCTACATACACGCTAGCCGGGAGCTGATCACGGAGGGGTCACGGCTTCGAGCCGATTCCGTGTCTTTGATCCGATCAGTTGAAGCGCTGCTGGGTGACCGTCAAGCCATCGACCAACACGCTCTCGACGGCGTCGGCCGACCGCGACACGATCCCCTCCACGTCCTCGTCCGCCTCGAACGGCGAGAGCACGTAGTCGGCAACCGGACGTCGATCACCACGTTCGGGCCGCCCCACTCCGACCCGGAGACGGATGAACTCCGGCGTGCCGAGTACCTGGGCGATCGACCGCAGGCCGTTGTGCCCAGCGAGCCCGCCTCCGAGTCGGGCCTGCAACCGCCCCACGTCCAGATCGACGTCGTCGTGGACGACCAGAACGTCCTCGGGCGCGACCTTGAAGAAGCGGGCAGCCGAGGAGATCGAGCGCCCGGACTCGTTCATGTATGTCTCGGGCTGCAGTAACGCCACCCGCGCCTCAGCGACGCGCGTCTCCGCCACTCGCCCGTTGAACTTCGAGCGGAACGAGCCGTCGTGGCGTCGCGCGAGCTCGTCGACGACCATCCAGCCGACGTTGTGGCGATCGTGGGCGTGCTCGCGTCCAGGATTTCCGAGACCCGCGATGAGCAGGTCGAGCGTCGAGGCCCGCTCGCCCCGACGGAACAACCGCATCCGCGGTTACTCCTCTTCGTCGGAAGAGGCTTCCGAGGACTCGCCGGCCTCGCCGGCCTCGTCCGCTTCGGCGTCGGGCTCGCCCTCGGCGGGCTCCTCACCCTCCTCGAGGGCTTCCGCCTCGGCCTCGGCAGCCGCTGCGGCCTCGGCCTCTTCGAGCTCGGCGAACGCGCGAGACATCGTGACGCTCACGATGACCGTCTCGTGTGGGTCGTCGAGGAACGTGACACCTTCTGGCGCCCGCACGTCCTCGAGGCGCAGAACGTCGCCGATGTCCATGGCGGTCACGTCGACGTCGATGTGCTCGGGAACCTCCATCGGGAGCGCCTCGACCTGGAGCTCGCGTGAGACCAGCGAAACGACGCCGCCCGCTTTGGCTCCGACGGACTCACCGATGAGGTGAACGACCACCGACGCCTGGATCGGCTGATCGAGCCGCACTTCACGGAGATCGATATGGGAGATCGTCCCACGCAGGGGATCCTGCTGGTACTCGGCGAGGATCGACGGGTGCACGGTCGTCTGACCCTCGAGCACGACGTCGAGAATCGCGTGCAGGCCTGACGGCCCGGTCATCGCCGTTCGCAGATCCTTCTCCGGGACCGAGATCGCCCGCGCGTGCCCCTTTCCGTAGAGCACGCCCGGTATGACGCCGTCGCTCCGGAGGCGCCGAGAGTGGCGCGAGCCTCGTTCGCCCTCCTCACGCTCGCGCACCTCGAGCTTGAACCTGTCTCCAGACATCGGCGGCGGATTGTAGCCAAGCCGCCCAGCGACCTGGAACGGCATCCATGACGTTCGAAGCCTGGCAGCACCCGCTCGAGATCGGACTGCTACGTATCTGCGTGTGCGTGAGGGCCTGGGGACCCCGTCCGCAGCGATCGGCAGGCTGTGACGCGCGTGTGGATGTACATCGCCCTTGGGGTCGGCATCTTGGTAGCGCTGAACGCGCTTATCGTGGTCGTGGTCACCGTTGCGGCGCGGCACGCCCACGCTGAACCCCCCGTTGAGGAACTGGACGCGGAACTGCGAGCGTTGCTCCTGAGCCACGTTCGTCCGCTGAACAGTGGAACCGACGAAGTCGGCGCTGACCGATACCGCGAGGCCGCCTGAGCGAGTACTGGCGGCCCTGCGCGCCTCGAGTTTCGCTTCTCGAACGGCCCAGCCTCGAACCTCGGCCGTTCCTCCTAGAAGAGCTGGTTCTCGCCGCCGAAGATCGCCGAGACCGACTCGTCGGCGAAGACGTTCATGATCGTCTCCGCGAGCAGGCCGGAGACCGTGAGCACGGTCATGCCCGATGGGCGGCGGAGCGGGTCGACCGGAACCGTGTCCGTGACGACGATCCCTCCGAGATCGGCATCGGCGAAGCGCTCGAGCGCGTCTCCGGAGAAGAGCCCGTGCGTGGCGAAGACCCAGACGTCGCGAGCGCCGGCCGCCTTGAGCGCCCGCGCGCCCTCGAGCAGCGTGTTGCCGCTCGAGATGTTGTCGTCGCCGACGATCGCGACCTTCCCCTCGACCTTGCCCGTGATCTCCATCACCGAGGCGATGTCGTGCGACGGACGCGTCTTGTGCATGATCGCG
The DNA here is from genome assembly GCA_963789655.1 of uncultured Actinomycetes bacterium. Classification (GTDB taxonomy): domain Bacteria; phylum Actinomycetota; class Thermoleophilia; order Gaiellales; family Gaiellaceae; genus GMQP-bins7. The sequence goes on along the minus strand of CAWBLH010000008.1, from coordinate 103,071 downwards.
AACTCGGCGCCGATCATCTCTGCAAAACGCACGGCGTGCTTCGCTCGTCCTGCGTCGGGCGCGACCGACACGACGCGATCTCCGATGAGGTCGAGATCGCGGAAGTACTGCGCGAACAGCGGCAGCGCCGTCATGTGGTCGACCGGAATCGTGAAGAAGCCCTGGACCTGACCCGCGTGGAGGTCCATCGTCAGCAGGCGATCGGCCCCGGCCAGCTGCAGCATGTCGGCGAGCAGGCGGCTCGAGATGGGCTCGCGCGGCTTCGCCTTCCGATCCTGCCGTGAGTAGGGGAACCAGGGGAGGACGGCCGTGATGCGCTTGGCGGACGCGAGCCTCGCCGCCTGGATCATGAAGAGCAGCTCCATGATGTTCTGGTCGACGGGATGGCACCCCGTCTGCACGAGAAAGATGTCGGCACCCCGGATCGACTCGCAGTAGCGACAGTACGTCTCGCCGTTCGCGAACGTCAGAAGCTCGATCTCGCCGAGCTCGACGTTGAGCTGCTCCGCGATCTTCGACGCGAGCTCCGGATGCGAGCGGCCCGCAAACACCATCAATCGCTTCTGGGGAGTCAGGGGGATCGCGTGGCCGGCGTTCATCTCGACCCGCGGGATCTCGGCCTCGAGGCCGGGCAGCGTCTGCTCAATCGTTCCGCTTTCCACCCCGCCCCTCCTTGTTGACCTGCTCCGCCCGGGCGATCGCGAGCGCACCCGGAGGTACATCCTCTGTGATGACGGAGCCGGCTGCAATCCATGCGTCGTCGCCGATCGAGACAGGGGCAACAAACGCATTGTCGACCCCGGTCCTGACGTTGCTCCCGATGACGGTCCGCTCCTTTGCCCGAGTGGCGTGATCCTGATTGACCGTGATGTTCCCCGCAGCGATGTTCGTGTTCGCGCCGATGTCGGCGTCGCCGATGTACGAGAGATGCGGCACCTTCGTCCGCTCGCCGATGAGGGAGTTCTTGATCTCCACGAACGTGCCGGCCTTCGCGCCCGCTTCGAGGACGGTGCCGGGGCGAAGGTAACAGAAGGGGCCCACAAGGGCGCCTTCCCCCACGACCGCGTCGTCGAGGACCGCGTGCGGCCCGATCTCGGCTCCGGCCGCGACGCGCGAAGCACCGCGGATGACGGTGAACGGGTGGATGACCGCGTCGGCTTCGAGGGCGACCTCGTCGTCGATCCAGGTGGATTGCGGATCCACGATCGTCACGCCCGCGAGCATGTGCGCGTCGTTGATCCGATCGCGGAGCTCCGCGGCGGCCGCCGCAAGCTCCAAACGCGTGTTCACGCCTTCGGCCTCCATCGCATCTCCTCCCTTGTGTACCGCGACCTGCCCGCCCTCGGCGACGAGAAGCTCGATCGAGTCGGTCAGGTAGAGCTCTCCCTGCGCATTGTGCGGTGAGAGACGTTCGAGCACCGGCCAGAGCCGCGCCGACTGGAAGACGTAGATCGAGGAGTTGACCTCGCCGATGGCGAGCTGCTCCGGAGTCGCATCTGCCGCTTCGACGATCTCCGCCACGCCACCGGCGCCGTTCCGGACGACCCGCCCGTACTGGCGAGGATCGTCGGGCTCGAACGAGAGAACCGTGGCCCACGACGCTTCTCGCCGGTGCGTCTCCACGAGATCTCGAAGGAGCTGGGGAGTGAGGAGCGGCGTGTCGCCCGAGAGCACGAGCACGTCGTCGACGCCGTCGAGCGCGCCGCGCGCACGACGGACCGCGTCCCCCGTTCCGAGCGGCGCATCCTGCACCTCGACCGTGACCCCGTCGAACGCGTCGGCGGTGGCGGGCGCGGCGACCACGACGACCGGCTCGGCACCGAGCTCGCGAGCGATCTCGAGCACCCAGTCGACCATCCGCTTCCCGAGCAACGGGTGCAGGTGCTTCGGAACCGCCGAGCGCATGCGCGTCCCGAGACCGGCGGCCATGACGACGGCGCCGAGGCTCTTCGTCTCGTTCCGGGCATCGTGGCTGGGGCGCCAGGATTCGAACCTGGGATCACGGGACCAAAACCCGTTGCCTTACCACTTGGCCACGCCCCAGAGCTCGCTCATCTTGCCATTCGCTGTCGGACCGGACGGACGACCCACGTGCGTCCGGCGCTACGGAGGCTCGAGGCGGCACGCTCGGCGGCGTTCTGGTCGTCGAAGAGCCCGTAGACGACCGGCCCGGCACCGGTGACGTCGGCGCGGAAGGCTCCGAGCGCCTCGCAGCTCGCTGCCGGAGCGGAGACGAGGCGAGATCGTTCTCGGGAAGCGTCGCGAGATCTGGCGCCTCCTCCATGTGCTCGAGCGCGTCGAAGGAGCTGCGAACGGCGCTCCTCGAACCCGGCGGCGGCACCGCGCTCGTCGAACCGGCCGTAGATCGCCGCCGTCGAGTCCTTGCTCACCCCCTCTGGCTCGAGCAGCAGGACGACGTAGTCCGCGGGGAGCTCGAGCCGCGGCGAGATCCGTTCCGTCACCGGTTCCGAGTTGCGGGCCGTCGCAAAGGAAGAACGGCACGTCTGCGCCGACCGAGGCCGCAAGCGCGTGCAGCTCTGAGCGTGGAAGAGGTGCTGGAAGAGACGAGTTGGCCAGGTCGAGCGCGGCGGCGGCGTCCGAGCTCCCTCCGCCGAGACCAGCAGCGACCGGGATCCGTTTCTCGATCCGTACGTGCCATGCCGGGGCGACGCCCGCAACATTCGCGAGTCCCTCGAGCGCCTGCCGGACGAGCGTGTCGTCGGGGAATCCCGCGACGACCAGTCGGTCGGCAGGCGTCAGCTCGATGTCGTCCCAGAGGTCGACGGCCTGCAAGACAGTGACGACCTCGTGCTTTCCGTCGGAACGGAGCGGGCCGACGACGAGCGCGAGATTGATCTTCGCGAAGGCGCGCGCTCGCGTCATCGGAGGGCGTCGGCGAGCTCGACGAACTCGTGCGGCGCGAGCTCCTCGGCCCGAGCGCCTGACGGCTTGCCGAGCTGCCGCAAGGCAGCCTCCGCGGCCGTACGCGAGGCGAAGCCGGCGAGCGCGAGAGAGTTGGCGAGCATCTTCCGGCGGTGGGCAAAGGCAGCGTCCACGACCGGTCGCACATCGTCGAGCGACGGACCGTCGATCCGCTCGAACGCGACGAGCGCGGACTCCACGCGCGGCTGCGGCCGGAACACGGTGGGCGCGACCGGGTGGAAGCCCACCTTGCGCGTCCCGAGCTGCATCAGCACGGAGACGGCGCCGTACGCTTTCGTCCGCGGCGAAGCAAAGAAGCGATCCGCGACCTCGCGCTGCACCATCACGCACCAGCGAACGAGCGAGGGGATGCCGTCGAGGCTCTCGACCACGAGTGGCGTGGCGATCGAGTACGGGAGGTTTGCGACGAGCTTCGTCGGCCGAGGCTCGAGTGACGCGAGATCGAGCGCGAGCGCATCACCGAAGGCCAGCCGGACATTGTCCGTTCCTTCGAGCGCCGATTCGAGCGGCTCCGCGAGCGACCGATCGAGCTCGATCGCGTGCACGATCGCGACCCGCTCGGCGAGATAGCGAGTCAGCACGCCGAGTCCCGGTCCGACTTCGAGCACGACGTCCTCCGCGTGGAGGACGGCGAGACGCCCGATGACGCCGAGGATGTTCTGGTCGACGAGGAAGTGCTGGCCCAGCGCCTTCTTCGGCGTCACGGTCATGGCAACCGGAAGACAGCGGCCGCGTTCGCGTGCGTCGCGGCGGCAAGCCGCGATTCCTCCTCGTCGCGGGCGTTCGCGAGCGCGCCGATGGTGTGGATGACGTGCGCAGGCTCGTTTCGTCGTCCGCGCACCGGCTGCGGGGCGAGGTACGGACTGTCCGTCTCGACGAGGATGCGATTCTCGGGTACGACCGCGGCGGCCTGCCGAAGATCCTCCGCCTTCGGATACGTGGCATTGCCCGCGAAGGAGACGTAGTACCCGCGCTCCAGTGCAGCCGGCAGCAGATCGGGCGACGAGAAGCAGTGGAGGATCACGTCGCCCGCAAAGCTTGCGAGCGCAGCGGCCGTGTCCACCGCGGCCTCGCGGCTGTGAACGACGACCGGAAGCCCGAGCTCGTCTGCGAGTGCGAGTTGCGCATCGAACAGGCGCCGCTGCTCGGCGGGCGTCGCGTAGCGCTTTGCGTTGTCGAGGCCGGTCTCGCCGACGGCGACCGCCTTCGGATGTCTCAAGAGCTCACGCAGCTCGTCCAGCCGGGTGGCTTCGGCCGTCGCCGCCTGGTGTGGATCGATTCCGAGCGCGGCGTAGACCCCGTCGTTGTCCTCCGCGAGGGAGAGCGCCGACCGGCACGAGTCGATTCCGGTTCCGATCGTGACGACTCGGCTGACCCCGGCAGCTGCTGCCCGCTCGATGACGGCCGACGGCACCTCGCAGGCGTCGAGGTGCGCGTGCGAATCGGTCACGCGGCGTCCGCGTCGGCGTCGTCTTGCATCCGCTCGAGCTCTTCGGCCACGACCTTCTCTGCGTCCAGCTTCACGAACAGCGGCTGCGGATCGCGGAGCGCTTGCCCGGGCGGAAGCGCGCTCGGTTCCCAGTGGCCGACCCATTCCTGGTACTCGCCGGTCAGCACGACGTGCTCCGTTCCGCCCTCTTCGTGCACCGTTCGAAACTCGAGCGGCCCGGCGATCGCACCGTCGTAGCCGAGCTGCTCGTGCAGTCGCTGCGAGGAGAAGGGCAGGAACGGCGTGAGCAGGATCTTCAGGCTGTCGATCGCCTTCAGCGCAACGTAGAGAATCGTTGCGGCCCGCTCGCGATCCGTCTCCAGCAGCGTCCATGGCGCTTGCTCGGTGACGTACTGGTTTCCGAGCCCGGCGAGCCGCATGACCTCCTGGAGAGCGTTCTTGAACCGAGCTGCCTCGATCAGCGAGCCGACGGACTCGAAGCCACTCGCTACCTCCGCGAGAAGTCGCTCGTCGGACTCGGTGAGCGCGCCAGGATCGGGCACGGCGCCGAAGTTCTTGAACGCGCTCTGCAGCGTGCGGTTTACGAGATTCCCCCAGGTCGCGACCAGCTCGTCGTTGTTACGTCGCACGAACTCGGACCACGTGAAGTCCGTGTCCTGCGTCTCAGGGCCTGCGATCGAGAGGAAGTAGCGCAACGCGTCCGCGTCGTAGCGGCTCAGGAAGTCGCGGATCAGGATCACGATCCCTCGGCTGGAGCTGAACTGCTTGCCCTCCATCGTCAGGAACTCGCTCGAGACGATGTTTCCGGGCAGCTCCAACGCTCCTCGCCCCGCGCCGTACTCGCCGTCGTCCTCGTAGCCGAGCAGGCTGCTCGGCCAGATCACGGTGTGAAAGACGATGTTGTCCTTCCCCATGAAGTACGCGTGCTCGGCCTCGGGGCTCTGCCACCACTCGCGCCAGGCATCGGGCGTGCCGCGGTTCTCCGCCCACTCGATCGACGCGGAGAGGTATCCGATCACTGCGTCGAACCAGACATAGATCCGCTTGTCGTTTAGATCCTCGTAGCCCTCGAGCGGGATCGGCACTCCCCAGTCGAGGTCGCGCGTGATCGCGCGCGGCTTCAGCTCCTTGACGAAGTTGAGCGAGAACCGCTTGACGTTCTGACGCCAGTGATCCTGCGACTCGATCCAGGTGGTCAGCTGCTCCTTGAAAGCGGGCAGGTCGAGAAAGAGGTGCTTCGTCGACTTGAACACCGGCGCAGTCCCGTCGATCCGCGAGCGCGGGTCGACCAGGTCGGTCGGATCGAGCTGGTTCCCGCAGTTGTCGCACTGATCCCCGCGCGCGCTCTCGAAGCCGCAGATCGGGCACGTGCCCTCGATGTAGCGATCGGGGAGCGTGTGCCCGGTCGAGGCGGAGAACGCCCCGAGTGTCTCCTTTTCGAAGATGTATCCCTTGCGATAGAGGGTCCGAAAGAGATCCTGCGTGACGCGGTAGTGATTGGCGGTGGTCGTCCGGGTGAAGAGGTCGTACGAGAGCCCGAGGGCACGGAGGTCCTCGCGTATGACCTGGTTGAATCGCTCTGCGGTCTCATGCGGCGACTCGCCGGCGGCGTCCGCGGCCACCATGACGGGCGTGCCGTGCTCGTCCGTGCCGCTCACCATGAGGACGTCGTTGCCGCGCAGTCGGTGATACCGGGCGAAGGTGTCCGAGGGAACTCCGAAGCCCGCCACGTGCCCGATGTGGCGGTGGCCACTCGCATATGGCCAAGCGACCGCAACGAGAATCTTTCGCGGAGGGCTCGGATGGCTCATGGGCGCGAATGATATGGAGTGGCTTTCGAGCACCCCTGGCGACGGCGACCCTCACTCCGACGAGAAGAGCGAGGAACGCGAGCGCGCCGATCACCGCTACGCGCCGAGCCGAACCGCGGTCGGGCGTGTTCGCTCGGACCGGATCTGCCGCGGGGTAAGACGTCGCGGCCGGGTCGTGAATCTCCGCACCGAGGGGTGCGCCCCCAACCGCGAGCGCATCCGCCCGATCGACAATCGCCGCGAGCCCGGTCGCAATCGAAGCCCGGCGGCGCGCGGCCCCGGTGCCGCCCACCTGAGCCGTGCCGACGGCCTCGACGCGAGCATCAGGTGCGTCATCCGCGCGCTCGAGGTCGCGTGCCGTCGGTTGGTCCACGGCAGACCGCCTCGGCGATGTCGTCCGGTCGCCGCGTTTCGACCCGACGGCGTCCGCCTCGGTGACGAGCACGTCTCGGGTCGCGGAATGCTCGCCGAGCGACGTGGGCGCCTCAACCGTCGGTAGCTCGTGCGCCGGCGCAGGTGTCGGCGCCGGTGTCGGTGCGGGCTCCGGCGCGGACGGCGCCGAATCGGAGACTGGAGGCGACGCCCCGATCGGCGGCTCGGGCGCCGGAGCCGGAGCCGGGGGAGCAGGTGCGGGCGGCGCCGCGGGCGCCTGCGGAGGTATGGGGGCAGCCCGCGGCGGAAGCAGCGACAGCGGATCGACGTAGGCCTCGTCGTCTCCGATCCGGATGCCGAGGTGGACGTAGGGAACATCGTGCTCGGGATCGCCCGACGGGCCGGCCTCGGCGACGAGCGTCCCCTCTCCGACGCTCGCGCCGCGCTTCACGAGGAGCGTGCCGAGATGAGTGAGCGAGACTTTGTACCCACCATCGGCGGCAACCGTGATCGTGAGCCCGTGCGTCGGCACCTGGCCCGCGAACACCACCTCCCCCGAGGCCGGGGCGCGAACGGTGCGCGCATCGTCGAGCGCGATATCGACACCCCGATGCTGTCCGCCGGCGTACGGGTTGTCGCCGAGCGAAAACTCGCGGAGCACCTCACCGTCCGCCGGCCATGCCCATGCGTGCGCATTCGAGGCGGTGACCAGCACCCAGGACATGGCCAGCGCCGCGCACACGACAAGCCTCGTTGTCTTTGAAGCCAACATGGACCGAGACTAGCGGTGCTGACCGCGCGAGAGCAAGAGCGTTTTGCTGTCTTGTTACAGAGACGCGCGGTAGAGCGCGTTGCGCGGCTCTCCGGCGAGCCTGGCTACGAGGTCGACCGCCTGGCGTCGCGTTATGCCCGCCGCCACGAGCTCTGCAACTGCGGCAAGGGAATCCGGCGCAACCGCGGCCCGGCCTCCACCCGCCTCCGGGCCGATGACGACCGTGATCTCGCCCTTGGGCGGCTCGACGAAACGCTCGGCGAGCTCGCCTAGCGTCCCCCGAGCGAGCTCTTCGAACCGCTTGGTCAGCTCGCGACACACCGCGGCTCGCCGGGCCGGCATGACGGCCGCGAGCGCCGGGAGCGACGCCGGAAGACGCCGGGGAGACTCGAATGCGACCACGGAGTGCGGCCAACGGGAGAGCTCCTCGGCGACTCGGTCGAGCTCCCCTTTGCGCCGGGGCAGATAGCCGATGAACTGGTACCTGCCGGAGACGAGCCCACTCGCAACGAGCGCCGTCTCCACCGCCGAGGGGCCGGGGAGCACGGTGACGGGGACTCCCGCCTCGATCGCAGCACAGATGAGTCGGCCCCCAGGATCGTTGACTCCGGGAAGCCCCGCGTCGGAGATCAAGCGCGACTCGCTCGTCGCGCTCGAGCCGCGCGATCACATCCTGCGTTCGCCTCGCCTCGTTGTGGCCGTGGAAGCTCAGAAGCCGCGAGTCGATCCCAAAGTGGTCGAGGAGGATCCGGGAGCGGCGCGTGTCCTCGCAGAGCACCAGATCGGCCTCGCGCAGCTCCGCGAGTACGCGGAGCGTGACGTCGTCGAGGTTGCCGATCGGGGTGGCGCAGACCGCGAGCGGCACCGTTCAGCCGCCTCTACCAGGCTCCGTCGAGTGCCTGGAAGCCGACGAGCGCGGCTCCGACGAGCCCGGCCTCTCCGCCGAGCTCGGCGGGCAGCACACGAAGCGTCTCGTCGGCGGGTGACAGGGCCTCCCGACGAGCAGCATCCTGCGCAGGCTCGAGAAGGAACTCTCCGGCTGCCTCGCCAAAGCCGCCTCCGATCAGACACCACCTCTGGGTCGAAGAGGTTTACGAGGGAGCCGATTGCCGACCCGAGCAGTCCGCCGATCTCGGCAAGACGAGCGCGCGCGGCCTCGTCTCCCGCCCGAGCTCGCTCTACGAGGACGTGCGCGTCCGCGTCCGATCCCCAGAGCTCCTGCGCGGCCCGATCGGCCGCCGTGCCGGAGACGTACGCCTCCACGTGCCCTCGGCCGTGACAGTTCCCCTGGCACGGGAGCCCGTTCGCGACGAGGACCATGTGCCCGACCTCGGCCCACCCCCGGTAGATCCGGTCGTCGAGGACGATACCGCCGCCCACACCGGTCCCGAGAGTGAGCAGGACGAGGCTCGAGAGCCCTCGCGCCGCCCCGAGCTTCCACTCCGCCAGCGCCGCGACGTTGGCGTCGTTCTCTACGCCGACGGGGAGGCCGAAGCGCTCACGAACATGCCCGGAGAGGTCGAAGTCGTCGAACGGGAGGTTCGTCGAGCGGAGAACGCGACCGGTGCCCCGTTCGAGATTCGAGGGAATGCCGAAGCCGATCGCCCCGATCGTGTCTCCGAGAACCGCGTCGACGGCTTCGTCGAGCGCCTGCAGAAGGGCTTCCTCGGAGGTTTCCGGACTCTCCTGCTCGTGACGATGATGGACGACTCCCTCCCGATCGACGACACCGGAGCGGATCTTCGTCCCGCCAACGTCAACTCCGATCACGAGGGGAGCGGCCACGGCCGCGGGCTACCATAGCGCCCCGAATGGCCGAGGGAGACAAGCCCTACCGGCGCTATCGAGGTGGCCGTGTCAAGGGCAGAGTCCCTCTCGAAAGGCGCAATCAGGCCGCGGCGCAGCCCGCCGCCGGTGAGGAGAAGACCCGCGGTCGCCGCCGCTGGGGTCGTTGGATCGTGCTCGCCATCGTCGGCCTGCTGCTGCTCACCGTGGTCTGGGGCATTCTCGGCTACCTCTCGTTCTCGAGCGGTGTCGACGAGGCGAACGAGCGTCTTCCGCGCCGCGCCGAGGGCCGCCTTGCCGATCTCGACGGCTCGCTGCTCTCGAAGCCCGCGACGATTCTCGTGATCGGAACCGACGGCGGGAAGGCGCCCGGCCGTGGCGATGCGCGACGTGCGGACTCACTCCTCCTGCTTCGCACCGATCCGGAGAAGCACCGGCTCTCGTACCTGTCGATCCCTCGCGACCTGCGCGTCGACATCCCGGGCTACGGATCCGGGAAGATCAACGCTGCGAATCAGGTCGGCGGCCCAGCGCTCACGATCGCGACCGTTCGAGCGCTGACCGGGCTGCCGATCCATCACGTCGTCGTCTTCGACTTCGACGGCTTCCGCGAACTGATCGATGCGCTCGGCGGCGTCGACGTGAACGTCCCGAAGCGGATCCTCTCGAACAAGTTCGACTGCCCCTACAAGCCCGCGCGCTGCGACACGTGGGAGGGCTGGCGCTTCGAGAAAGGCAAGCAGCATCTGGACGGCAGGCGCGCTCTCGTCTACGCCCGCATTCGCTCGAACCAGAACGACGCCTCGGACAACGATCTGACGCGAGGCAGCCGCCAGCAGGCCGTCGCAGACGCCGTCGGCGACAAGATCGCGAGCCTGGGGACGTTCGTCCGCCTCCCCTTCATCGGGGACTCGCTGGCCGCGCCCCTCGTGACCGACCTCTCGGCGTGGGAGATCTCCCAGCTCGGCTGGGTGCGCTTCCGTGCGGACTCCGGCCGGTCGCTCCACTGCCGGCTCGGCGGCACGCCGTCGTTCGACGGGAACGAGTCGGTAATCCTCGGCTCGGAGGACAACGCCGAAGTGATCTCGATGTTCCTGCGCCGCTCGGCCGCGCTTCCGCCTGCGAAGGGGGATCTCTACGGCGCCGGGTGTACGCGGCGCTAACTCGAGTCAAGACGCGCAGCGGCCGCGAAGCGGACGCCTTTAGGGGTGGTTCGCGCGCAAGAACAGCCTAATCGCTAGGCGGAGGCGTGCTCTTCTTGTCGGCCGCGGGTGCTTTCTCGGCCGGCTTGTCCTTCGCCTTTTCGGCCGGTGCGGCGTCCCCGTCCTTTGGCTTCCGCCCGCCGCGGCCGTAGTCGGTCGAGTAGAACCCCGAGCCCTTGAAGTGCACCGCGACAGGAAAGAGGATCTTCTCGACCGGCCCCGCGCCGCAGGTGACACATCCCTCAGGCACCGGATCGGTCATCTTCTGGAAGACCTCGAACGTGTGCCCGTTCGGGCAACGGTACTCGTAGATGGGCACCGAGAGAGGCTAGCGCTCGTCCTGGACCGCAGACTGCTCGCGCTCCGCGTCGATGAGCTCGAGATAGCAAGGCGCGCTCTCGAAGGCGGCGAGCCCGCGCGGACGGCCGCGGCGGCGTTGGACGCGGCGACGGCGCGAGTTGGCGGCGAGCGCTGCGGATGCGCCCACCACGCTGCCGAGCACGAAGGTGCGAAACCAGCCGCGTCGCTCGTCGCCGTCCATGAACTGATCTTACGATCCGGCAGGTGATTGTCTGCGCCTTCGGAGACCTTACGCTCGACGTGATCGCCCGGCTGCGAGATCCTCTCGCGCCAGGAGGGGACACGAACGCCGAGATCCATCTCAGCCCGGGCGGCCAGGCGGCAAACGTGGCAGCCTGGGCCGCGGCACTCGGTGCGAGCTCACGGCTCGTCGCGAAGCGGGGAGACGACGACGCGGGACGCCTCGCATTCGCCAAGCTCGCAGCAACGGGTGTCGATGTCCTCGGGCCGGTCGAGGGCCGGAACGGCGTGATCTGCGCGCTGGTGTCTTCGGACGGCGAGCGCTCGATGGCATCGGACAGAGGAACCGCGGGCGAATTTCGCGAGGACGAGCTCGATCCAGCGTGGCTCGAAGGCTGCGACCACCTGTTCGTCTCGGGGTACGCGCTCTTGAAAGAGCCCACCCGGAGCGCCGCGCGACGCGCCGTCGAGATCGCGAGAGCTCAGGGATCCGCCGTGAGCGTCGACCTTGCGACCTGGAGCGCCATCCGGGACGCAGGCCCAGTCCAGCTCCGCGAGATCGTCACGCAGCTTGCGCCGGACGTCGTCTTCGCCACCGAGCGAGAGGAAGAGATCTTCGGCGGTCCGCTGCCTGGTGTGCAGTGGATCGCGAAGCGGGGAGCGCGAGGGTGCTCCTTCGACGGGGACGAGCGCGCCGCCCTCCCGGTCTCACGGGTGATCGACACGACCGGTGCGGGAGACGCGCTCGCAGCGGGGTGGATCGTCGGAGGGCCGGATCTCGCCCTGGAAGCAGCCGCGCGCTGCGTGCAGCGGATCGGCGCGATGCCCGAGGCTAGGCTCGGCCGCTCATGACTGCCACGATCCGCACGGCAACCGCCGCCGACTTGCCGGCGCTTGCAGAACTTCGGCGGGCGTTCACGTTCGAGGACCCCGAACCGTTGGCAACGTCGCGCGAAGACTTCGAGCAGGCGTTCGAGGAGATCGTCGGCGAAGGGATCGCGAGCGGCCGCTGGACGATCTGGCTGGCGGAAGCCGAAGGCGAGATCGTCTCGCACGCGTACGTGGGGCTGATCGAGAAGATCCCCCGGCCGACGCGCGAGGACCGGTGGATCGGATACCTGACGAACGTGTACACCCGGCCGGAGCACCGAGGAGAGGGTGTAGGAGCCGCGCTCCTCGAGCGCGTCACCGGCTGGGCCACCGAAGAAGACGTGGAGCTGCTCGTCGTCTGGCCGAGCGAAGAGAGCTTGGCGTTCTACGAGCGCGCCGGCTTCAGGAGCGGGCGCGATCCCCTCGTATGGGAGCGCGAGTGAGCGAGCTCATCGTCGTCGGCGAGGAGGTGCGTGCGACCCTCGACGCCGGCGGTGCGGTCGTCGCGCTCGAGACCACGCTCGTCGCGCACGGGTTCCCGACGCCGGAGGGAGTCGAAGTCGGTCTCGCGAGCGAAGCGGCGGTACGGGAAGTCGGGGCGGTGCCGGCGACGATCGGCGTGCTCGACGGCGTCATCCGCGTGGGCCTCGAGCAGTCCGAGCTCGAGCGGTTCACGCCGGACGCGCGCAAAACCGGTCCTCGAGACCTCGCGGCGTGCGCGGTTCAGGGCGCGGTCGGGGCGACGACGGTCGGAGGAGCGCTCACGGTCGCCGACTGGTTGGGGATTCCGTTTCTCGGCACCGGAGGCATCGGCGGCGTCCATCGCGGCTTCCCGTCGCCTCCCGATGTCTCCGCGGACATCCCCGCGCTCGCGCGAGCCCGGGCCCTCGTCGTCTCCTCGGGCGTGAAGTCTCTCCTCGACGTGCCCGCGACCGCCGAGCTCCTGGAAACGCTCGGGATACCCGTTCTCGGCTTCCGAACGAGCACTCTCCCGCTCTTCTACGCCGCCGAAGGAGGCCCGCTCGTGCCGCAGCGGGTCGAAGAAGCCGGCGAGGCGGCTCGCATCGCGCAAGCCCACTGGGAGCTCGGAGGCGCCGGCATCGTGCTCGCGCAACCGCCGCCCGAGAGCCTTGACGTCGAGGACATGATCGAATCAGCCGTGTCCGCTGCGGCCGCCGCGAGCGTCTCAGGACAGGCCGTGACACCGTTCGTGCTCTCGTTCCTGCACGAGCACTCGGGCGGACGGACGCGCGAGGTCAACCGGGCGCTGATCGTCTCGAACGCGCGCTTGGCTGCCGAGACGGCGGTAGCGTACGCGGCCCTGTGAGCCTGTACGACGCCGTCCGCGACCTCCCGCTCGAGATCGACGAGTACGCCTTGCAAGGGCTCGAGCTGCAGGCCCGCGCCGACTTCCTCCGCAAGACCACCGTGGTCCACCTGCAGGGCGGAGGCGAGGAGGGGATCGGCGAGGACGTCACCTACCACGGAGAGGAGCACGACAGTGCCCAGGCGCGCGGGCCGGTGCTGCCGCTCGCCGGCTCCTGGACTCTGCACACCTTCTCCGAGCACCTGGCGACGCTGTCGCTCTTCGAGGAGGAGCCCGCCCAGCACGCGTACCACGACTACAGGCGGTGGGCCTACGAGAGCGCCGCCCTCGACCTCGCGCTCCGGCAGGCAGGCGTCTCACTCGGAGACGCAGCCGGGCGCAAGGCGGCAGCGGTCGAGTTCGTCGTCTCCATGGGACTCGGCTCTCCGCCCTCGACCGAGCGTTTCGACTCGTGGATTCGCCTCTATCCGGGGCTCAGGTTCAAGCTCGACGCGAACGCCGACTGGAGCGAAGCGCTCATCGAGGAGCTCGCCGCGACAGGGGCCGTCGACTCGGTCGACCTCAAGGGCCAGTACCGCGGCACGACGGTCGACACGCCGGCAGACCCGGCGCTCTACCAGCGGGTCGCAGAGGGGCTACCGAGCGCATGGCTCGAGGATCCGGGCCTGACGCCCGAGACCGAGAAAGTGCTCGAGCCGCACCGCGATCGCGTGACCTGGGACGCGATCATCCACTCGGTCGAGGACATCGAGAACCTGCCGTGGGCACCGAAGACCGTGAACGTGAAGCCATCCCGCTTCGGCTCCGTGGAACGGCTCTTCGCGGCGTACGACTACTGCGAGGCGCACGGGATCGGCGCGTACGGAGGCGGTCAGTGGGAGCTCGGGCCGGGACGGGGCCAGATCCAGGTGCTCGCGGCGCTGTTTCATCCCGACACGCCGAACGACGTGGCCCCGCGTGAGTTCAACCTCGAGCCGCAGGCGGGACTGCCTGCGAGCCCGCTTCACGTGAAACCGCGCCAGACGGGATTTCTGGCGCTGTAGGCGCGCGCACCGCCCCTACGTGAGGGTGCCGAGGAAGTCGTCGACCGAGATCAGCGGCAGAGACTCGAGCTTCGCGCTGCCGCGCGCGCCCAACGCGACCGACACCTTCGCGATGGTGACGTCGTCGGGAGCCTCCACGATGTTGACGAAGTCGTATCCACCGAGCGCGGCCCACTGATGCAGCACCTTCGCCCCCATCTCCTCGACGTCGCGGTTCACTTCACGGAGCCGGGCGGGGTTCGCGTGCAATGTCTGGATTCCCTTCTCGGTCAGCGTGGTGAGCATCAGGTACGTCGGCATCTGGCTCCTTTCGTCGGTCGCGGGAGGAGCCTAGTCGAGCGTCCTGGTCGACGTACAGGAGCGCCGCTCCGAGAAACGCGAGCGGAGACACGACGATCGAGGCCAGCGTCGCGGCGGCGACCCTCGTGTTCTCTGCGAACTCGCGGAGGACGAAGAAGAGCGATGCCTGGGTGAGAAACACCAGAATCGCCAGCGTGGCCAGGCCTCCGAGGACGTGGACGAAGTCCACCCGGGCGAGCCGCACCGCTCGGACCAGTGACCTGCGCACCCCGAGACCCTCGACGAACGCGACCGGGACCGCGAGGCCGAAGAGCGACAGCCAGATGAGGCCCGGAAGGATGAAGAGCGTTGCGAGCAGCGGGAAAGGAACGAAGACGAGCACCCCGATGCAGTAGGCGACGATGGTGCGCCTGCTTCTCAACGACAACCCGGTGACGATCGAGCACGCGACGACGTAGCTCAGCGTCGCCAGGAGCGCTCCGACCGCGGCGACGAAGATCGGGTTCGAGTCGGGGGCCGCCCACACGAGCGCGTTCACCAAAGCGATCGGGAGGCCGATGGCAAGCGCCTTCCAGACGTTCCTCCCGTAGATCCGGATCGCCTCGCCGACGAGTTGCCCGACCGTTCGCGACTCCGGGGGAAGCGGGGGCGGGAGCTCGCGGCGCGTCGACGCTACCCGCGCCATCTACGCGGACCTCGACTAGCGATGTGCGACGACGCCGCCGAGCAGCCGCGGCATGACTCCGTCGAGCACCTCGAGGGCCCGCCGCATCATCCAGTGAGCGCGGTTTCCCTCGCCGATGTCGTTCGAGATCACGCGCAGCTCGACACCGGGGACGCCGGCGAGCTCGCAGGCGCGCAGCACGCCGAACCCCTCCATCCCCTCGACCCGGAACGTCTCGCGCGCTCGCTGGGAGCCCGTCACATACGCGCTCGTCGCGATCGGGAGGACGACCGCCTCGGGAAGCGTGGCCTGGAGCTCAGCGACCAGGTCGGGATCGGCCTGGACGCGATCGACGATCGCGATCTCCGCACCCAGGTCGCAGTAGAACGCCTCGGAGCCGATGACGATCGTGCCGGGCGTCAGTCCTTTGCTGCCGCCAATTCCGACGTTGACGACGGCACGCGGCTGATGCAGGGCAAGCTCGCGCGAGATCGCCGCGGCGGCCTCGACCGGCCCCACACCGCAGACGATGCCCTCGCTGGCCGCAAAGCTCGAGCTCGGTCGCAGCTACCAGCAAAACCTCGTGTTCCAGCAACAATGTCATTCGGCCCCCTCCGACGATCGTGCGTTCCCAGCTGCCTACAGAGTACGGGTTGTTCGCGCCAAGTGGAAGACCGGATGGCGCGGAGCCTCCGCGAGCCACTCCTCGTCGCTCGACTCCAGGCTTACGTCGAAGAACGGCCGCGTCACCCGACCGAGCTCGTAGTAGCGCCTGAGCACGGGAATGGCCTCGGCGGAAGAGAGCTCCACGATGGCCACGCCGCTCCTGCCTGCGACCGCGTCTGAGCTCGACCCACCCGGCTGCGCGCGCGTTCTTCACCCAGTTCCGATCGCCGTAGGGCGCCACAAGCCAGCGCTCGTCGCCTTCCTCGACGATCGAGACAGGAGTCGACCACGGCTTGCCGGTCTTGCGACCGCGGACCGTGAGGAGATGCGTGCGCGGCCCGGTGAGCCCCAGCCGTGCGAGCGGGCGGACGAGCGCGTTCAACCCCCGCCTCCACCAGCTCTTCCGATACGGCTTCGCTGCCCGGTCCAAGGCGTGAAGTAAACCGCCACAGGGCGACGGCCGCCCTCATCCGAGGGCGGCCGTGCTCGGCGGGCGCGATGACCCGCTTCACTGAGCGAGCTGGCGGATCCGCGTGAAGCGCATCCCCAGGAAGAGACCGATCGCGAGCAGGACGCCGTGCCCGAATCCGATCCCGGTCTGCGTCCACTCGATCTCGCGGCCCGAGCCCTGAGTCGAAACGGGCTCTGGCTAGGCCGTTGCCTGCACGGCGATCTCGGCGCGCTCGAACACGAGCTCGCCGTCCTGCACGTCCACGTGCACGACGTCGCCCTCGGAGAAGCGCCCCTCGAGCAGCTCGAGGGCGAGCGGGTTCTCCAGCATTCGCTGGATCGCGCGCTTCAGGGGGCGGGCGCCGTACGCGGGATCCCAGCCCGCCTCGGCGAGGTGCTCCTTCGCCGCGTCGGTGAGATCGAGCTCGATCCTGCGCTCGGCGAGCCGTTCCCGTAGCCGGCCGAGCTGAAGCTCGACGATCTCCGTGAGCTGCTCCCGCGTCAACGGCTCGAACACGACGATCTCGTCGATCCGGTTCAGGAACTCCGGCCGGAACTGCTCCTGGAGCGCCTCCGGCGAGCGGATATTCGAGGTCATGATCACGACGGTGTTCCGGAAGTCGACCGTTCGGCCCTGGCCGTCGGTCAGGCGCCCGTCATCGAGCAGCTGCAACAGAACGTTGAACACTTCTGCGTGCGCCTTCTCGATCTCGTCGAGCAGGAGCACCGCGTACGGGCGGCGGCGCACCGCTTCGGTCAGCTGCCCGCCTTCCTCGTAGCCGACGTAGCCGGGCGGCGCGCCGACGAGCCGCGCGACCGTGTGCCGCTCCTGGTACTCCGACATGTCGAGCCGCACCATCGCCCGCTCGTCGTCGAACATGAACTCGGCGAGAGCGCGCGCGAGCTCGGTCTTGCCGACACCGGTCGGGCCGAGGAAGACGAACGAGCCGATCGGGCGGTTGGGGTCCTGGAGACCGGAGCGAGCGCGACGAAGGGCGTTCGACACGGCTTCGACCGCCTCCTCCTGTCCGACGACGCGCTGATGGAGGCGCTCCTCCATGTGGATCAGCTTCTCGACCTCGCCCTCGAGCAAGCGCGAGGCGGGAATCCCGGTCCACGACGCGACGACCGCGGCGATGTCGTCCTCGTCGACCTCCTCCTTCACCATCGGCGCCTCGGACGGCTGCTCGCGCTCCGCGAGCTCCTTCTCGAGCTCGGGGAGCACGCCGTAGCGGATCTCGGCGACGCGGCCGAGATTTCCGAGGCGCTCCTCGCGCTCGGCCTCCATCCGGAGCTCGTCGATCTGCTTCTTGATCTCGGCGACGCGCTGCAGCCCTTCCTTCTCGCGCGACCAGCGCGCAGCCAGCTCGTCACGTCGCGCCTTCGCGTCGGCGAGCTCGCGCTCGACGGGCTCCTTCACCGACTGCTGCTCGTTGGCCATTGCGGCGAGCTCGATCTCGAGCTGACGCACGCGGCGCTCCGCCTCGTCGAGCTCGACCGGAGAGGAGTCGATCTGCATGCGCAGGCGGGACGCGGACTCGTCGACGAGGTCGATCGCCTTGTCGGGGAGGAAGCGGTCGCTGACGTACCTCTCCGACAGCACCGCAGCCGCGACGAGCGCCGAGTCGCGGATCTCCACGCCGTGGTGCGCCTCGTAGCGCTCCTTGAGCCCGCGCAGGATCGCGATCGTGTCCGCGACGGACGGCTCGCCGACGAAGACCGGCTGGAAGCGCCGCTCGAGCGCTGCGTCCTTCTCGATGTGCTTGCGGTACTCGTCGAGCGTCGTCGCGCCGACAGCGCGCAGCTCCCCGCGCGCGAGCATCGGCTTCAGCAGGTTGGCCGCGTCGACGGCGCCCTCCGCCGCGCCCGCGCCGACGATCGTGTGCAGCTCGTCGATGAAGAGGACGATGTCGCCGGCCGCGTTCTGGATCTCCGCGAGGACGGCCTTCAGACGCTCCTCGAACTCGCCGCGGTACTTCGCCCCCGCGAGGAGCGCGCCGACGTCGAGCGCCCACACTCGCTTGCCCTTGAGTCCCTCGGGAACGTCGCCGGCGACGATCCGCTGCGCGAGCCCCTCGACGATCGCGGTCTTGCCGACGCCCGGCTCGCCGATCAGGACGGGGTTGTTCTTCGTCCGTCGCGACAGGACCTGGATCACGCGGCGAACCTCCTCGTCGCGGCCGATGACCGGGTCGAGCTTGCCCGCCTCGGCGAGCGCAGTCAGGTCGCGCCCGTACTTCTCGAGCGCCTGGTAGGTGCCCTCGGGATCCTGGCGTCGTGACCTGCTGGCCGCCTCGCACGTCCTGGAGCGCCTCGAGCAGCGCGTCGCGGGGAACGACGTCGAGCGCGAGCAGAAGATGCTCGACCGAGGCGTACTCGTCGCCGAGAGCGCGCATCTCCTCGAAGGCCTTGTCGAGCACGCGGCTGAACGCCGGCGAAGCCTGCGGCTGCGCGGCTCCGCCCGAGATCGTGGGCTGGTTGCGCAGACGCGCCTCCGCCTCAGCGCGCAGCTCCGCGGCGCCGTAGCCCGCGCGGTCGACGAGCGTTCGCGGCAGCTCCTGCTCGAGCAACGCCACGGTCAAGTGATCTGGCGTCAGCTCGGGATTGCCCGATCGGCGCGCGAGCTCCTGCGCTGCGGCGACGGCCTCCTGCGACTTGAGGGTCAGGCGATTGAAGTCCACCGAGCGTCCGATCGTTCGCTTGCAACAGTCTGTTGCAAGGCGGGGTGATATCCCGCTCGGAGATGCGGTCTCCGAGCAGTCGTCAAGATTGCAACAGACTGTTGCAAGCTCATGTTCGTGCCCTTCGGCCGACGGTCGCCGGTGACTGCGCCGGCTGATAGACGACGAGGTCGCGCCTGTACGAGCGGTGGACCTCGGCGATCTCGGCGCGCAGCTCGCGCTCGATTCGCTCCATCCGCGCGCGCGTCCGGTTGAGCTCGTCCTGCATGCGGAGCACCTGCTCGACCCCGGCGAGGTTGAGCCCGAGCTCGGTGGTCAACCGCTGGATGAGCCGCAGCCGCTCGAGATCGTTCTCGGAGTAGAGGCGCGTGCCGCCTGGGGTTCGGCCAGGTCGGACGAGGCCCTTGGCCTCGTACAGCCTGCAGCGTCTGCGGGTGCATGCCGACCAGCTCGGCGGCGACGGAGATCATGTAGCGCGGGCGGTCCATCAGCCGACCTCGACGAAGCGCTCGCGCGGGTTCTCGCGCGACACCTTCTGGTAGCCCTCGAGCGCTTCCTTCTCGGCCTTCGTGAGCTTCTTCGGAATCGAGACCTTCACGCGGGCGAGCAGGTCGCCGCGTCCCTTGCCCTTGAGATGCGGCGCGCCGCGGCCCTTGACGCGAAGCAGCTTTCCGCTCTCGGTTCCAGCCGGGATCTTCAGAGACACCGGGCCGTCCGGGGTCGGGATCTCGACCGACGCGCCGAGGGCGGCCTCGGCGAACGTGACGGGAACCTCGAGCACGAGGTCGGCGCCGCGCCGCTCGTACAGAGGCGACGGCTCGACCTCGACGACGACGTGCAGGTCGCCCGGGGGCCCGCCGTTGAGCCCGGCCTCGCCCTTGCCCTTCAGCCGCACGCGGGTTCCGGACTTCGCGCCCGCCGGGATCTTGACGCGCGTACCGCTTCCTGCGGCGCTCGCGGCCCGAGCCGCGACAGTTCCTGCACGGCTTCTCGACGATCGTGCCGTTTCCCTGACAGCGCGGGCACGGCTGCGAGAACGCGAAGAGCCCCTGCGAGTCCGACACGACCCCGCGTCCTCCGCACTGCGGGCAGACAACCGGGGCGGTTCCCGGCTCGGCACCGGTGCCGTGACAGTGGAGCAGACGTCCTCGACCTCCACGGGGACGCGGACCTGCACGCCCTCGAGCGAGTCCTCGAACGAGATGCGGACACGCGTCTCGAGGTCGTCGCCCCGCGTCGGCCGCCGTGCCTGACCGCGTCGCGACGCCGCCGCCGAACATGCCGCCGAAGAGATCGCTCAGGTTGCCGAGGTCGAACTCCTCGAAGCGTGGCGCCGCCCTGTCCAGCGCCGTCGGCGCCGGGGAACCCGCGTCCGCCGGAGGCGCCGAACGTGTCGTAGGTGCGGCGCTTCTCGGGATCGGAGAGGAGGTCGTAGGCGGTCTGAACCTCCTTGAACTTCTCCTCGGCGCCGTTGTCGCCCGGGTTTCGGTCCGGGTGGTACTCGCGCGCAAGCTTGCGGTAGGCCTTCTTGATCTCGTCGTCGGACGCGTTCTTCGCGACTCCGAGGACCTCGTATGGGCTGGGCATCTACACGCCCCCGCCGGTACGAGGGCGAGGCAAGCCTCGCCCGTACGAGCGGAGAAGAACGACTTCATTCTGCGACGATCACCTTGGCGGGACGCACGACCTTGTCCCCGATGCGGTAACCGCGCTGCATGACCTCGAGGACGGCGCCATGCTCGGCATCGTCGGCCGGCTGGGCGAGCACCGCCTCGTGCACGTGCGGGTCGAAGCGCCCCTCGGTCTCGATCTCCGTGAGCCCCTCCTTCTCGAGCGCCTTTCGGAGCGATCGCTCGACGAGACGGACCCCGTCGACCAGCGCCGCCTCCTCATGGCGCTCCGCGGCCTCGAGCGTGCGCTCGAGGTCGTCGAGCACGGGGAGAAGCTCCCGCACGAGCCGCTCGTGCGCGTGTGCGACCAGGCGTTCCTGGTCGCGCGCCGCGCGCTTGCGGTAGTTCTCGAAGTCGGCCTTCGTCCGCTGGAGAAGGTCGAGATACTCGTCCCGCTGCGCCTCGACGGTCGCGACCTCGTCAGGGGTCAGACCCGTGGGGTCTGACCCCTGGTCTGACCCCGTCTGAGTTGGAGCGGCCTCTCTCGGCGTCCGCGTCACGAGGTCTTCGCCTCTTCCTCTTCGTCGATGACCTCGAAGTCGGCGTCCTCGACGACCTCGTCCTCGGCCGGGCCGCCGTTCCCGGACGGCTGCGACTGCGACGCGGTCTGCGCCGCCGACGCCTCCGCGTAGATCGCATCCGCGAGCGCAGCGCGAGGCCTCGTCGAGCGCAGCGGACTTCGCCTGGATGTCGGCGACGTCCGAGCCCTCGACGGCCTGGCGAAGCTCCATGATCCGCCCTTCGATCGTCGAGGCGGTGGACTCGTCGACCTTGTCGCGGTGCTCCGCGAGCGTGCGCTCGGCCTGGTACGCGAGCTGCTCGCCGGCGTTCCGCGCGTCCGCGAGCTCGCGCAGCTGGTGCGCCTCGCCTGCGTGTGCCTCGGCGTCCTTGATCATCTGCTCGACGTCGGTCTCGCTGAGCCCCGAGCCGCCCTCGATGCGGATCTGCTGCTCGTTGCCCGTGCCGAGGTCCTTCGCCGACACGTTGATGATCCCGTTCGCGTCGATGTCGAACGAGACCTCGATCTGCGGCATCCCTCGCATCGCCGGCGGAATCCCGACGAGCTGGAACTTGCCGAGCGTCTTGTTGAAGCCGATCATCTCGGACTCGCCCTGGCCGACGTGGATCTCGACGGACGGCTGGTTGTCCTCGGCCGTCGTGAACGTCTCGGACTTCCGCGTCGGGATGGTCGTGTTCCGGTCGATCAGCTTCGTGAACACGCCGCCCTTCGTCTCGATCCCGAGCGAGAGCGGAGTCACGTCGAGCAGGAGCACGTCCTTGACGTCGCCCTTGAGGACGCCGGCCTGGATCGCGGCGCCGACGGCGACGACCTCGTCCGGGTTGACGCCCTTGTGCGGGTCCTTCCCGATCAGCTCCTTGACCTTCTCCTGCACCGCCGGCATGCGGGTCATGCCGCCGACGAGGATCACGTGCTCGATGTCCGAGGCCGTGAGACCCGCGTCGGCGATCGCCTTCTTCGTCGGCTCGACGGTGCGCTCGAGCAGATCGTGCGCGAGCTCGTTCAGCTTCGCGCGCGTGAGCTGGAGGTCGAGGTGCTTCGGGCCTTCGGGCGTCGCGGTGATGAACGGCAGGTTGATCTGCGTCGTCATCGTGGACGACAGCTCGATCTTCGCCTTCTCGCCGGCCTCGTACAGCCGCTGGAGCGCCATCGGATCCTGGCCGAGGTCGATCCCCTGGTCGCGCTTGAACTCCGCGATCATCCAGTCGACGACCGCCTTGTCGAAGTTGTCGCCGCCCAGGTGGTTGTCGCCGTTCGTGGCCTTGACCTCGAAGACGCCCTCGCCGAGCTCGAGCACCGACACGTCGAACGTGCCGCCGCCGAGGTCGAAGACGAGGATCGTCTGCTCGGTCCCCTCCTTGTCGAGGCCGTACGCGAGCGCGGCAGCGGTCGGCTCGTTGATGATCCGCAGGACGTTGAGCCCGGCGATCTTGCCGGCGTCCTTCGTCGCCTCGCGCTGCGCGTTGTTGAAGTACGCGGGGACGGTCACGACCGCATCGGTGACCGTCTCGCCGAGGTACGCCTCGGCGTCGGACTTCAGCTTCTGGAGGATCATCGCCGAGATCTCCGGCGGCGCGTACTCCTTGCCCTCCGCCTTGACGCGGACGTCCTCGTTCGGGCCCTTGACGACCTCGTAGGGGACGATCGTCATCTCCTCCGAGACCTCCTCGTGCTTGCGGCCCATGAAGCGCTTGATCGAGAAGATCGTGTTGGTCGGGTTGGTCACCTGCTGGCGCTTCGCGGGTGCGCCGACGAGCCGCTGGCCGTCACGACCGAAGGCGACGACGGACGGGGTCGTGCGCCCGCCCTCGGCGTTCGGGATGACGGTCGGCTCGGATCCCTCGAGCACGGCCATGCAGGAGTTGGTCGTGCCGAGGTCGATTCCGATGGTCTTGGCCATGGATCAGTCTCCTTGACTAGTGATGAGCTACAGAAAATCTGAGTCTGACCGTAGCAGATTGCACTTAGCCCGCTCGTAGCGAAACACGGCGATCAGGACCCCGCCGATGACGACGAGGAGCGCCCCGGCGACCAAGCGCAGCCCGACCCGCTCCGAGCGCCCGAGAACGATCGCGGCGAGCGCGACGCCCCAGAGCGACTCCGTCCCGACGAGCGGCGAGACGACCGTGACGAGGCCGCGGTAGTACGCCTCGAACAGGCAGACGTACGACAGCCCGAAGAGGACGCCGGCGGGTGCGAACGCGCGCGCGTCGTGCGCCCGCAGCGGCGCGCGGCCGACGAGGACGAACACGGTCATCAGCGCGGCTCCGGCGGCGAGCGTGGCGGCCGCGGCGACACCGGGCGACACGTCGGTGTCGACCGCCAGCCAGCGGATGAGGTTGTCACGAGCCGCGAAGACGATCGTCGCGAGGAGTGCGAGCACGAGACCGAGCGACGCGAACGTGCTCCGGCCGGTCTCGCTCGCCGACGAGAAGAAGTCCGCCGGCGACGATCAGGAACGCGCCGGCGACGAGGGCCGCCTCGAGCGGCTCGCCGAGGAGGACGAAGGCGATGGCGACCGAGAAGAGCGGCCCCGTGCCGACGACGACCGACGTCCTTGCGGCACCAGCCTCGCGGACGGCGAACGTGAACAGGAACTGCGAGAGCCCGGGGCCGAGCAGCCCGGCGAGCAGGAACGGCCAGACATCCGAGGTCGGCCCGCCCTCCACGACGGCGAACGGCAACACGACGCCGAGTGCGACGAGCACCGTGAACAGCGCGCCGCCCTCCGCGAGCGCGCCGGCTCGGAACGCGACCCGCATCGCGACCGTCGTCGCCCCGAAGAGGATCGCCGACGCGAGCGCGAGCAGGACGGCGTCCATCGTTCAGGCCCGCGCCCGACCGGCGAACCGCCGGAGCGCTCGCGCAGCAGCGGGCTCCGCGAGGACGATGCCGGCCATCATCACCGCGCAGCCGAGCCAGCCCGCCCAGCCGAGGATCTCGTCCGCGAGCAGCACGCCGAACAGCGCCGCGAACGGCGCCTCGAGCGTGAAGACGAGCGCCGCACGGGCCGCCGTCGTGCGCGCCTGCACCCACGTCGCGATGAGGTAGCCGAGCGCGCCGGCGAAGATGCCGGTGACGAGGAGCGCGCCCCAGACCGTGGCGCCGCGCGGTACCTCGAGCTCGCCGAGAGCGACCGCGATGACCGTGAAGCCGACGAACGCCGTCGCCATCTGCAGGAACGTGAGCGCGCGCGGGTCGTAGCGCGGCGCGAAGCGCTCCATCGCCGTGATCTGGAAGGCCTGGAAGATCGCGTTCGCGAGCACGAGCGCGTTTCCGAGCGTGGATCCGCCGGGGACGCCGTTCAGGAGCAGGAGGCCGACGACCGCGCAGCGCGACTCCGACCCACAGCGACGGCGGCACGCGCGTCCCGAAGAGCGCGAGCGCGAGCAACGGCGTGAAGACGACGTAGAGCCCGGTGATGAAGCCCGTGCTCGTGACGGTCGTGAGCTCGAGCCCCGCGGTCTGGAAGCCGTACGCGGCCGCAAGCAGCGCTCCGACGCCGACGCCTGCGACGTATCCGGCATCGCGGCAGGCTGCGCAACGACCCGAGCGCGAACGGCGCCAGCACCAGCGTCGAGATGAAGAAGCGCACGGCCAGGAACGCGAAGAGCGGATACAGCGCGAGCGCGTCCTGCACCTGGACGAAGGTGAGTCCCCAGATCGCCGTCACGCCGACGAGCGCGACGAGCGGCAGCGCGCGGGTCTGGGTCACGTGGCGATTCTCTACGCTGTTCCCGTGGAAGTGCTCGACACCCTCTCGCGGCCGCTCCGCGACCTGCGCATCTCGGTCACCGACCGCTGCAACTTCCGCTGCGTCTACTGCATGCCGAAGGAGGTCTTCGGCCGCGACTACCGCTTCCTCCCGCGGCGCGAGCTCCTGACGTTCGAGGAGATCGAGCGCGTCGCGCGCGTCTTCGTCGGGCTCGGCGTGCACAAGCTCCGGATCACCGGCGGCGAGCCGCTGCTTCGCCGCGACCTCGAAGTCCTGATCGCGCGGCTCGCGGCGCTCGGCGACCTCGACCTCACGCTGACGACGAACGCCGCGCTCCTCGCGCAGAAGGCGCAGGCGCTCGCGGATGCCGGGCTGACGCGCGTCACGGTGAGCCTCGACTCGCTCGACGACGAGGTCTTCCGCAAGATGAACGACGTCGACTTCCCGGTCGCGCGCGTGCTCGCCGGCATCGACGCGGCCGCGGAGGCCGGGCTGCCCGTGAAGGTGAACGTCGTCGTCCAGCGCGGCCTGAACGAGGGCTCGATCCTGGACATCGCCAGGCGCTTCCGCGGGACCGGCCATCCCGTGCGCTTCATCGAGTACATGGACGTCGGCGCGACCAACGGCTGGCGGCTGGACGACGTCGTTCCCGCTGCCGAGATCGTCGCCGCGATCGGCGCCGAGTTCCCGCTCGAGCCGGTCGAGGCCGCGTACCGCGGCGAGGTCGCAGAGCGCTACCGCTACCTCGACGGAGCCGGCGAGATCGGCGTCATCGCCTCGGTCACCCAGCCGTTCTGCGGCGACTGCACGCGCGCACGGATCTCCGCCGACGGGAAGCTCTACACCTGCCTCTTCGCCCTGCGCGGGCACGACCTGCGCGCGGTCCTGCGCTCGGGCGCCGAGGACGAGGAGCTCGAGGACGCGATCCGCGCGGTCTGGACGCGCCGCACGGACCGCTACTCGGAGCTGCGCACGGCGGAGACCGGCGCGCTGCGCAAGGTCGAGATGTCCTACATCGGCGGCTGACGCAGCGCGCTGGGGTCAGGCTTTAGCCTGACCTCGGTCTTAGGTTTTCGTTGCCACGGCGAACGCGCCAATCTCGAACCGGGGTCAGGCTGAAGCCTGACCCCGCATGTCTGGCTACGCGCTCGACTCGACGGGCACCGGCCGTCCCCGCCTGAGGACCCCGCGCCCGGGCTCGAGCGCCGTCGCGCTCGCACGCACGATGAGCGCGACCGCGACGACGACCGCAGATCCCGCGACCGCCATCTGCACCGTGATCTCCTCCCCGAGCAGCGCCCAGCCCAGGAAGACGGCGACGATCGGGTTCACGTAGGCGTACGTCGCGACGAGCGAGATCGGCGCGACCCGCAGCAGCCAGACGTAGGCCGTGAAGCCGACGAAGGTTCCGGCGACGACGAGGTAGCCGAGCGCGAGCAGCGCGTCGAGCGAGAAGTGCACCCGGCCGAGCTCGCCCAGCACGACAGACGTGGCGAAGAGGAGGGCGCCACCACAGAGCGAGGCGAGCCCGGCCGAGACGAGCGGGCGCCTCGGGAAGCGAGGCGCCGCGGGAGTACAGGGATCCGGCGGCCCAGCAGAGCGCGCTCAGGACGATGACGAGCGCACCCAGCCGGTCGACCGAGCCCTCGCCGAACGGGTCGAACAGGAACGCGAGCCCGGCGAATCCCAGCGCGAAGCCGACGTACGCGGACGCGTGCAGGCGGCGCCCGAAGGCGACCCGGTCGAGCAGCGCCATCCAGATCGGGATGCTGCCGACGAGCAGCGCCGCGACGCCGGCGGGAACGGTCTGCTGCGCCCACGCGAGCGACCCGTGGCCGAGAAGGAACAGGAGGCCGCCGAAGACGAGGCCGGCGCGCACCTGCTTCCGTCCGATCGGATCCTCCTCGCGGTCGCCCCGCGGAAGCGCGAACGACGAGCAGCGCTGCGCCGGCGACGAGGTGCCGCATGGCCATCGCGAGGTACGGCGGGAGGTCGCGCACGACGATCGCGAGCGCGATGAACGTCGAGCCCCACACGAGGTAGACCGTGACCAGGGCGAGCCAGACCCGCGCGTCGCGACGCGTCGCCATGCGAGCCAGGATGCCGCGTCGCGGGACGATCAGCTCAAGTCGAGTTCGGCCCGCGAGCGATCAGAGCGCTTATCTATGCGTGCGAGCGTCGGCCCGAACGCCTGACGTCCGGCCGTGCGGACTATGTGCGCTGACCCGCTCGTTTAGAATCCCACGGCCGTGTCGAGCTTCGCCGAGCAGACCTCACGGCGCCTCCCCCGGGGGTGGGCGCATCTCGCCTTCCAGTTCGTGATCTGGATGGGCTTCTACGTCGTCTACCAGATCGCGCGCGGCGCGGCGGATCGCAGCGTCGCCGACGCGTTCCAGAACGGCGAGTGGGTGCTCCGCCAGGAGCGGGAGCTCGGTGCGCTCTTCGAGCCGGCCGTCCAGCGAGTCGTCGACACGTCCTCGCTCCTCGTGACGCTGACCTCGTACACGTACTGGCTCTCGCAGTTCGCGGTCGTCGGCATCACGCTGCTCTGGGTGTACTTCAAGCACCACGAGCGCTTCGCCGGCTTCCGAAACTGGATCATCACCGCGAACCTGGTCGGGCTCGTCGGCTACATCCTCATGCCGACCGCGCCGCCTCGCATGTTCCCGGAGTGGGGCTTCGTCGACACCCTCGCGCAGTACTCGTCGGTGAACCACGACAGCGGCGTGATCGCGTGGGGCGCCAACCCGTACGCCGCGATGCCGAGCCTGCACGCGATGGACGCCTTCATCGTCGGAG
Source organism: uncultured Actinomycetes bacterium (assembly GCA_963789655.1). Lineage (GTDB taxonomy): Bacteria > Actinomycetota > Thermoleophilia > Gaiellales > Gaiellaceae > GMQP-bins7. Next base: position 75,491 of record CAWBLH010000008.1, on the reverse strand, counting down.
TCGTCATGTTCGGCCTCGTCCGCTCGCGGCTCGCCAAGGCGCTCTGGCTCGCCTGGCCGGCGTGGGTCTCGTTCGCGGTGATCTCGACCGGGAACCACTACTGGCTCGACGTCGTCGCCGGGGTCCTGCTCGCGATCGTCACGGGATTCGCGCTTCGGCGCGTGCCCAGCGTGCGCCGCCACCTTCGCCGCGCATGACGGAAGACGACTCGCGTCCGGCACGAGCCGGCGCGCGTCAACCAGCTCGATCGGGTCAAGTCGGAGTACACGCAAGCCGCGCGCGAGATCCTCGCGCGCTCGATGCGCGGCGTCGCGAAGACGAAGCTGACGCCGGACATGCTCACGCTCGCAGGCGTGACCCTCTGCCTCGCGGGAGCCGTGCTCGTCGGCTTCGAGGAGCGAAACGAGAAGCTCTTCTTCTGGCTCGGCGGCGCGCTGTTCGTCGTCGGCTCGGTCGCCGACATCCTCGACGGTGCGCTCGCCCGGGCGGCGAGCAAGGGGACGGTCTTCGGCGCCTTCCTCGACTCGACCTTCGACCGGCTCGGCGAGGCGGCGATGGTCGCCGCGATCGGTCTCGCGTTCATGCGGGACGGGAACGAGGTCGCGCTGGTGGCCGCGTTCGCAGCCGTCATCGGCTCGTTCCTCGTCTCGTACACGCGGGCGAAGGCGGAGGCGCTCGGGCTCCGAGGAGACGTCGGCTTCGGGTCGCGCGTCGAGCGCGTCGTGCTCATCTCCGTCGGGCTCGGGCTCGCGCCGTGGGGCTTGCTCCAGTGGCCGATCTACGCGCTGGCCGCGATGGCCTGGATCACCGTCTTGCAGCGGATGCTCTTCGTCCGCCGCCAGCTCCGCGAGCTCGCCGAGCAGCCCGTCACGTAGCTCCGGCGACGACGGCCGGCAGAGCCGATCCTACGATTCGATCGATCGAGGCTCGCGTCTTGCGAGCTGCTTCGCGGGCTGGCGCTGCTGAGAGGGATGTGTAATCTGCTAGCACTTTGACTGCTAGCAAAGAGAACAGAGCGGGCATCCTGGTCAGGATGCCCGCCTCGTTGAAGGGGGCGCTCGTCCGAGAAACCGCGCGTCGGCAATCCAATGTCAACGACGTCGCGGCCGGCATTCTCGCCGATGAGTTCGGTATCTCCTACGAACCGAGTGGTCGCCGCCGCAAAGTGCTAGCAGGCTCCAGCCCCGTCCTCCTCCTCCGCGTTCCGCAGGAGCTGAAGGACGAGATCCATGCGGAGGCGTCGCGCCGCGGCTCCAACGCGAACGACGTCATCCTCGCCGCGCTCGCCGACGGGCTCGGCGTCCCGTCAGCGAGCAATCGCAAAAGCAAAGGAAAGGAAACGATGGCCAGCACGAACGGCTCGAAGAACGGCGCGCGCGCAAAGGACAAGGTGCGTGTCGCGATCATCGGCGTGGGCAACTGCGCCAACTCGCTCCTCCAGGGAATCGAGTACTACAAGGACGCTTCGCCCGAGGACGCGGTCCCCGGCCTCATGCACGTCGACCTCGGCGGCTACCACATCTCGGACATCGAGTTCACCGCGGCCTTCGACGTCGTCAAGGGCAAGGTCGGTGTCGACCTCGCCGACGCGATCTGGGCGAAGCCGAACGACACGATCAAGTTCGCGACCGTCCCGAAGACCGGCATCAAGGTCTCGCGCGGAATGACGCACGACGGCATCGGCAAGTACCTGGCGCAGGTCGTCGAGAAGTCCCCGGGGCAGACCGACGACGTCGTCGGGATCCTCAAGGAGACCGGAACGGACGTCGTCGTCAACTACCTTCCGGTCGGATCCGAATCGGCGGCGAAGTGGTACACGGAGCAGATCCTCGAGGCCGGCGTCGCGATGGTGAACTGCATGCCTGTCTTCATCGCGCGCGAGGCGTACTGGCAGAAGCGCTTCGAGGACGCCGGCGTGCCGATCATCGGCGACGACATCAAGTCGCAGGTCGGCGCGACGATCACGCACCGCGTTCTGACCACGCTCTTCCAGGACCGCGGAGTCCATCTCGATCGCACGATGCAGCTCAACGTCGGCGGCAACTCCGACTTCCGGAACATGCTCGAGCGCGAACGGCTCGAGTCGAAGAAGATCTCGAAGACGAACGCTGTCACGTCGATGCTCGACTACGACATCGGCGCGGACAACGTCCACGTCGGACCGTCGGACTTCGTGCCGTGGCTGACCGACCGCAAGTGGGCGTACATCCGCATGGAGGGCTCGTCCTTCGGCGACGTGCCGCTGAACCTCGAGCTCAAGCTCGAGGTCTGGGACTCGCCGAACTCGGCCGGCATCGTGATCGACGCCGTCCGCCTCGCGAAGCTCGCGCTGAACAACGGCATCTCCGGCGCGCTCGAGGCGCCGAGCGCCTACCTGATGAAGTCGCCGCCGAAGCAGATCCGAGACGACGAGGCGCACGAGCAGAGCGAGCGCTTCATCGCGAAGAACGCGGTCAAGAAGGCGAAGGCCGCCGCGAAGGCGTAGCGAGTTTCACCCGGGGTCCGGGGTCAGGCTTGAGCCTGACCCCGTCTTTGGGTTGGAGCGCCCGACCTCACACCGAGGTCAGGCTGAAGCCTGACCCCACCGGTCAGCCTCCGCGTGGCGAAGAGTCGTCCGCGACGAACCCGACGCGCCGGTGGCTCTTGTCGCAGAACGGCTTCGTCCGCGAGTGCCCGCACCGGCAGAGCACGATGCCTTCTCCCTCGGGGAGCACGAACTCTCGCCCGTCCGCGTCGATCACGCGCACCGGCCCCTCGATCTTGTACGGGCCGTTGGCGCGCGCCTTGATCGTGACCTCGGTCATGAAGCCAAGTTACAAGTTGTAACTTGGCGAGGAATGGGACTCCGCATCTGCTTCGTCACGCCGTTCGCGTGGTCGCAGCCGCACGAGGTGAACGCGCACGTCGAGGGGACCGCCGCCGCCCTGCGGCGGCTCGGGCACGAGGTGACGGTGCTCGCTCCTTCCTCCCGCGCGCGCGACCTGCTCGCGGGACGGCGGGCGCTCCAGCGAGGCACCGACAGAGAGGTGATCGCGGTCGGACCGTCGATCCCGATCTCGCGTCGCACGAACATGGGCGTCCCGGTGGCCGTGCGCGCAAATCTGCGCCTCGCGCTCTCCCGCGGCCGCTACGACGTCGTGCACGGCTTCGAGCCCGGGCTTCCGAGCCTCTCCTACCTCGCGCTGACGTCGACGCACGCGCTGACCGCGGCGACCTTCTTCTCCCAGGATCGACTCGCATACCCCCCGCGACGGTCCCGGCGCGACCGGTTGCGTGCGCGAGTCGACGCACTCCTCGCGACCTCGCAGGCGACCGCCGACGCGGCCGCAGAGCGCTTCGAGGGCGACTACTCGCTGATTCCGATCGGCGTCGACACGACGCTCTTCCGTCCCGGTGAGAAACGGAACACGATCGCGGTCGAGCTCGAGCCTGCGGGACGCGGCGTGACTCGTGCGGTCGCCCGCCTCCTTCGCGACCTCCCCGACTGGGAGCTGACGCTGCTCCACACGAAACCGCTCGGATTCCGGCCCGCGATTCCGCGTTCCGTTCGCAAGCGGTCGCACGTTCGCCTCGTGCGGCGACCCGAGCAACGTGCCGCGGCACTGGCGGAGGCGGCCATCTTCGTGCCGGCGCCCGACGGCGAGGCCCGGCTGACGCTGGAGGCAGCTGCTTCCGGAGTCGCAATCGCCGACGGCGGCGACGATGCCGACCACGTCGCGCTCGAGGTTTCTCGGCTCGCCGCGGACAAGGGACTTCGTGAGCGCGCCGCTGCAAAAGGCAGGCAACGCGCAGAGCGCGAGAGCTTCGACCTCGTCGCGAAGGAGCTCGCCGCGCTCTACACGCGGCTGTCCCGAAAGCGGCGAGACCGAAAGCATGCGAGCGCCACCGACGATCCGCTCGAGGGACGCGACTGGATCGTCGTCGACCTGCACATGCACACGGACTGGTCCCACGACTGCTCGATTCCGGTGGCGGACCTCCTCGACCACGCCGAGGAGATCGGGCTCGGCGGAATCGCGATCACCGACCACAACGCCTTCGGCGGCGCGCTCGAGGCCGTCGAGCTCGCGCGAGACAGAGAGCTCGTCGTCATCCCCGGCGAGGAGGTGAAGACCGACGGCCAGGGAGAGGTGATCGGGCTCTTCCTCGAAGAGGAGATCCCGCGCGGCATGTCGTTCGGGGACACGATCGAGGCCATCCGAGAGCAGGGCGGGCTCGTCTACCTCCCACACCCCTTCGACCGCTTGCACGCGATTCCCGACCCGGCGACCCTGCATCGACATCTCGCGGAGATCGACGTCTTCGAGGTCTTCAACGCACGCCTCCTGCGCGATTCGTTCAACGACGAGGCGCTCCGCTTCGCGCGCAAGTATCGGCTGCTCCAGGGTGCGGGCTCCGATGCCCACGTCCTGCAAGGCGTCGGGACGGGAGCCCTCAGGATGCGCCGCTTCGAAGGAGCCGAGGAGTTCGTGCTCTCGCTCCGCACCGCCGAGGTGCTACGCCGGCCGAAGTCGCTCGCGTACCTCCAGTCGCTCAAGTGGGTGGCCCAGGTCAAGGAAAAGGTCCTGTAAGCGAGAAGGGTTGTCCGGACCCCGTGCCAGCGGCCTTGCCCACCGACGAGATCTACGAGCGCTACCTGAAGAAGGCCATTGCCGAGATCAACGAGCTCGGCGACGAGCTCGCGCGGACCGGCGACGAGCTCCGCGTCCCGGTCGTCGGCTCGGGCCACCCGCTTGCTGACGTCCTCCTGCTGAAGTACCTGCCGCTGGCCCCGGAGATCCAGGAAGGAGTCGCGTTCTTCGGCCGCTCGGGACAGGCGGTGCTGAAGTCGCTCCAGCGCCTGCACGTCGACCCGCTGGCCGTCTACGGGACGAACTGCCTCAAGTTCGGGACCGAGGATCCCGCCGACGCGGCCGCGTGGCTGACGCGCGAGATCCACATCGTCCAGCCGAAGCTCATGATCGTCATGGGCGAGCGCTCGGTCGAGTTCGTGAACGAGCTTCGCTTCCCGCTCTCCGACCCTCTCGACGCGGGCACGCTCGGGCAGCTGCAGCGGTTCACGCCGACGATCGAGGCCCTCGTCACTCCGGACATCGACGAGTCGCTCGACGATCAATCCGCGAAGACCGGCTTCTGGAACGCCTTCAAGACGCTCGGCCCCTGGTGGTCGGCGCAGCCTCCGTACTGAGCTTGGACCGGCGTCGCGCCGTCGCGCTCGGCGCCCTTCTCGCGCTACTCGTCGTCTTCGGCGCGGGCGCCTCGAGCCTGCCCGGGCTGTCCCGCGACGGCGCGATCGTGTTCGCGAGCCTCGTCGTCCTGCCGGCGTTCGCGGCGGTCATCTGGTTGGCGCTGCCGTTGGCGCGGACGGGCGAGTGGTACCTGCTCGGGGCCGCGGTCGTCGTGGCGCTCGCCTGGATCGGCTTCCAGCTCCTCGGCTTCGGAGAGCTCGCGAACGCGGCGAAGCTGATGGCGTACATCCTCTTCGGCTTCTGGTTCCTGTCCCTGTTCGAGGCCCTCTGGTGGCTTGGGCTCGTCGCGCTCCTGGTGCCGTGGGTCGACATCTGGTCGGTAGCAGCCGGGCCGACCGAGTACGTGACCGAGGAGCGTCCCGAGATCTTCGACGGTATCTCCGTCGCGCTGCACGTTCCCGGCGAGACGTCGACCGCGAACATCGGGCCGCCGGACATCGTCTTCTTCGCGCTCTTCCTCGCCGCCGCCCAGCAGTTCCGGCTGCGGGTCGCCCTCACGTGGATCTCGATGACGGCGTTCCTGTCCCTGACCCTGCTCCTCGTCTACTTCTGGGACACGGACGGGCTGCCGGCGCTGCCGGCGGTCTGCTGGGGCTTCCTCCTCCCGAACCTCGACCTTCTCTGGCGCGACGTGCGCGACGCCTATGCGGCGAGGGGCGAGGAAGCCAAGTGACACAGTGTCACAAGGTCTTCTCCAGCAGCGACACCGACTCGACGTGCGGCGTGTGCGGGAACATGTCGACCGGGCGGCAGCGGACGAGCTCGTAGCCGTACTCCTCGCGTAGCACCTTGACGTCGGACGCGAGCGTCGTCGGGTTGCACGAGACGTAGACGAGCTTCGGCGCGCCGAGCTCTCCCATCCGCCGGAGGGCCTTTCCCGCGAGGCCGGCGCGCGGCGGATCGACCACGGCGACGTCCGCCGGGCCGGCCTCTTCCACCAGCTGCTCGACCGTCTGCCCGACGTTCCCCGCGTAGAACTTCGCGTTCTCGATCCCGTTCAGCTCGGCGTTCTCGATCGCGCAGGCGACGGCTTCCTCGGAGATCTCGAGGCCCCAGACCGTCCGTGCGTCCGCTGCCAGCGACAGCCCGATCGTGCCCGTGCCGCAGTACAGGTCGAAGACGTTCTCCACTCCCGTCAGGCCGGCGAACTCGCGCGCGATCGCGTACAGCTGCTCGGCCATCTCGGTGTTCGTCTGGAGGAAGGCATTCGGCCGGAGGCGCACCCGCAACCCCAGGATCTCCTCCTCGATCGCGTCGTCGCCCCAGAGCAGCTTCGTCGGGACGTTGGTCTGCTCGGCCGGCGTGTCGTTCACCGCCCAGTGGATCGAGCGAACCTCGGGGAAGCGTCGGAGGACGTCGACGAAGTAGCCGGTCTCGAACCGCTCGCCGGGTGCGGTGACGAGCACGACGAGCGCCTGGCCGGTGTTTCGCCCCTCGCGAAAGACGAGGTGGCGGAGGTAGCCCTCGCCGGTCGCCTGGTCGTACGGCACGAGCTTCTCCTCGCGCGCCCACCCGCGCACCGCCTCGCGGACGGCGTTCCCGAGATCCGTCGTCAGCAGGCAAACGTCGATCCCGATCACCTCGTCCCAGCGCCCGGCGCGATGGAATCCGAGGTCGACCCCGTCCTCACTCGCCGTGAACGAGTACTCGAGCTTGTTTCGGTAGTGGTAGAGCGACGCCGCCGGCACGATCGGCTCGACGGGCGGGTCGGGAATCCTTCCGATTCGCACGAGCGAGTCGAGCACCTGCTGCTCCTTCTGAGCTGCCTGCGCCTCGTACGCGAGATCCTGGAAACGACATCCGCCGCACACGCCGAAGTGCGGGCAGGGAGCCTCGACGCGTGCGGCGCTCGCTTCGAGCACGCTCTCGGCGGTCGCTTCCGCGAAGCCGCGCTTCGTCTTCGTCACCCGGGCGCGGACTCGATCTCCTGGCAGCCCTCCGCGAACGAACACCACGAATCCGTTCAGCCGCGCGACGCCGTTGCCGCCGTACGCGAGCGAGTCGATCTGGAGCTCGAGCTCCTCCCCTCTCCGAACAGGCGCGGCCATTCCGGCCAGGGTAGCCGTGGAACGATTGGCGCGAACTCGTCACACCTACAGTGCCAGGCACTGTTAAGGATCGCCGGTGGGCTGGCGCGGGCGGCGGTCGAGGAGGAGGACGATGGTCTGGCGCTACTGGAGAACCGAGACGTAGACCGACCGCTCGCGCGGCCCGTCGAACTCGCAGAAGAAGATCCCCTGCCACGTCCCGAGCGCGAGCTCGCCGCCGTCGCGCAGCGGGACGACGACGCTCGGCCCCATCAGCGACGCCCGCACGTGCGTGGGGGCGTTCTCCTCGCCCGGTTCGTGGTGCTGCCAGGACCAGCCGTCCTCGACGATCCGATCGAGCGCCGTCTCGTGGTCGCGCGCGACCGCGGGGTCGGCGTGCTCGTTGATCGTCACCCCAGCCGTTGTGTGCGGCACGTAGACGACGACCGCGGCCCCGTCGGAACCGGACACGGCCTCGCGCACGTCGCGAGTGATGTCGACGAGCTGGCTCCGCCGCTCGGTCCGAAGCCGAATCTCGTGCACGTTCGCCGCTACAGAGCGCCGCCCGCGGCAGGAGGCGCCCCCGCCTCGAGCGCGTTCTCGCCGCCCGACGAGCGAGCAAGGTACTCCTCGACGTGCAGGAGGTTGTCCCGCCCACGCTCCACGATCGCCAGGAGCTCGGTCATCGACGCAACCTCCTCGCGCTGCTCCTGCAGGAACCAGTGCAGGAACTGCTCCCCGACGAGCTCGCCCTCCTCGCGCGCGAGCTTCACCAGCTCGACGATGAGGTCGGTGACGCGCTTTTCCTGTTCGAGGGCGAGCGCGACCGGCGCGACGGCGTCGGAAAACTCGGTCTTCGGCGCCTCGACGCCAGGAACCACCACCTTCTCGTCCGCGTCCAGCAGGTACTGGACGATCATCATCGCGTGATTCCGCTCCTCGACCGCTTGCCGGTAGAAGTGCGCGGCGAGCTCGCGGAGCGTCTCGTCGTCGTAGTACGCCGCGATCGCGATGTACTGCTGCGACGCGCCGAATTCGTGGCCGATCTGCGTGTTGAGGGCGTCTCCGAACGTGGACATGGCGCGACTCTAGTCCAACTGCCTTGTACCTTGAGCCGGTGGCGGGCGTCCCCCAGATCCTCAAGGGCCGCAACTTCACGCGGGTCGCCAGCTGGAGCCGGGACGAGCTCGAGACGCTGCTCGACCTGGCCGACGAGCTGAAGGCCGAGCGCGCGCGGCGCCGCGAGCTCCGGGTTCTCCCCGGCCGGACGATCGGCCTCATCTTCCACAAGCCATCGACGAGGACGCGCGTCGCGTTCGAGGTGGGAATCGCCGAGCTCGGCGGGATGGCCCTGTTCCTGCCTGCCGCCGAGCTCCAGCTCGCCCGCGGCGAGTCGTACCGCGACACGGCGCTCGTGCTCTCCCGCTTCCTCTCGGCGCTTGATGATCCGCACCTTCGAGCAGGCGGAAGTCGAGGAGTTCGCCGAGCACGCCTCCATCCCCGTGATCAACGGCCTCACCGACGAGAGCCACCCGCTCCAGGCGCTTGCCGACGCGATGACGCTGCGCGAGCGCTTCGGCACGCTCTCCGGAGTTCGCCTGGCCTACGTCGGGGATGGAAACAACGTCTGCCACTCGCTGATGCGCCTCGCCGGCCGGTTCGGGATGGAGTTCCGAGCAGCGACGCCGCCCGGATACGAGCCCGATCAGGGCTTCGCTGCCGCCGCAGCCGAGGACGCCGGCTCGAACGGAGGCAGCGTCACGCTCGGCGTCGACGCGGAGGAGGCCGTGCGGGGAGCACACGCCGTCTACACGGACGTCTGGACGAGCATGGGCAACGGCGAGCGCGACCAACGACGGCTCGACCTCGAGCCGTACCGCGTCGACGCACGCCTTCTCGCCCTCGCCGATCCCGATGCGGTGGCGCTCCACTGCCTCCCGGCGCATGTCGGTGAGGAGATCACCGCGGACGTGCTCTATGGGCCCCGTTGCCTCGCCTGGGAGCAGGCCGAGAATCGGCTCCACACCCAGAAGGCGCTGATGGCGCTCGTCATCCGCTAGCGGGATGACGTTCGAGGATCACGTCCGGGCCGCGCTCGACGAGCTCCCGCCCGATCTCGCTCGCGCGCTCGAGAACATCGCCGTCGTCGTCGAGGACGAGCACCCGGAGGACCCCGACCTCTTCGGCCTCTACCACGGTGTGCCGCTGCCCGAGCGCGGCGACATGGGCGGTCAGCTCCCGGACAAGATCTCGATCTACCGGATCCCTCTCGAGGAGAGCTTCCCCGACCCCGACGAGCTCCGCGACGAGATCAGAATCACCGTTCTGCACGAGCTCGCGCACTACTTCGGCCTCGACGAAGATCGGATTGCAGAACTGGGCTACGAATGAGGTTTGAGCGCGCCTGACGGTGGGAATGAAGCGCGCGTGGCAGTCGTTTCCAAGAGCATGACGCCAGACCAGATCCACGACGAGATCGAGCGCATCTCGGAGGAGCGCCAGGACCTCTGGCAGACGCTCTCCGGTGGGCTCGACCCTGCCGTGAAGGAAGAGATCGCCGAGCTCGACGCCCGCCTGCAGGAGCTCTGGCAGGCACTCCGCATGGAGAAGGCGCGGCTCCGCTTCGGCGAGCGTGAGGACATCGTCCGCCGCGCCCGCGCCGAAGAGCGCCTCGAGCGCGCCGCGTAGCCCTCCGTTTGCAGGAGAACGGGCGACTCCCGCATATCATCGACGAGTGCCCCTTTTTGGTCGTCGCGAGGTAGCAGAGCAGCCGGTTTCGATCGACGCCGAGCTCGATCGGCTGCGAGCGATCCGCATCGCCGCCGAGGAGGAGCTCGGCCGCCTGCGCAAGGAGCTGACCGAGCGGGTCGCCTCCGTCGAGAAGAAGGAGCGCCAGCTCGCGGACACGATCGCGAAGGCGAGTCGCGGGGGAATGTCGGCTCTCCCGGCGGGTGCCGACGAGGCGCTCGTCCACGCTCAGGTCGGCCTCGCCGCGCGAGCGCAGGAGCTGAGCAGGCGCGAGAACGAGCTTGCGACGCGGGAGCGCACGATCATTCAGGAGGAAGCCGAGCTCGCCCGCAAGAGCGGAGCGCCTGACGCGGAGGCACGTCTCGCCCAGATCGAGAAACGCCTCCTTGCTCTGCAGGCCGCGGAGAAGGAATTCGCGCGCACGCAGGCCGAGCTCGCCTCGCAGAGCGACGACCTCGCCCGCCGTGAGCTCGCGCTCCTCGAGCACGGTCGCGCGATCGAGCAGGCGGTCGCGGGGACAGGCGTCGAAGGAACGACCGCGGTCGCCGCAGGCATGAGCCGGGCGGAGCTCGACGAGCTCGACGAGCGCCTCCGTCGCCTGGAGCACGCAACGCGCACCGCGTCCGCGGAGCGCTCCTTCGGCGACGGTCTGCGCACGCTCGAGCGCAGGGGAGTCAGCGGAACGCAGACGTGAGAACGGGGTCTGGCTTCAGCCAGACCCCTGGCTACACTCACGCGTGACGGGGCGTTAGCTCAGCTGGGAGAGCGCCGGCTTTGCAAGCCGGAGGTCGCCGGTTCGATCCCGGCACGCTCCATCGCCTCCGCAGTCCCTGTGTTCATGGGGGATCTTGGCGACCGCCTACTCACCAAGTAGGAGGTCACCGCGATGTCACCCGACGCGAGCGCGTCGAGACGCTGCGACAGGTTCAACCGTCATGCGCATGACGCAATGGTTCTTGCCCTTGGGCCGCTCATAGCTGAAGCCGGTCTGCTCATAGAGGCTGCGCGTGGTGTTGTAGAGAAACTTGGCCGAGATCTTCTTGCCCTGCGTGTCCTGCGGATAGCCCTCCACCACACCACCGCCCGCCTCCGCGATGAGGTCGAGGGCACCACGAAGCGCCACACCCGCGACGCCTTTCCGTCGATAGTCCCTGTCCACGAAGATGCACGTGACGCGATAGTCAGGAAGCTCTTCCGTTCGCTTCGCCTCGTAGTCCTTCTGGTGGTGGATGTTCGGAAGCTCCTCGGGAGTGCCGTATTGACACCACGCCACCGCGTCGTCTCCGTCGAAGACCAGGGCCGCGTGAGCCTTCCCCTCGCGAACGAGACGCTCCTTCCAGGGGCGGCCCATTTCGCCCTCCGGCCTGCCTTCTCGCGAATGGAACCACGTGCACCAGCAACCACCGAACCCACACCCGTTGTGCTTGTCGAGGAGACGGGCGTAGGCATCCCAAGACGTGGCCTCAAGCGGCTTGATCGCGTATTCGCTCATGCGCCCTCCGTTCACCCGGCTTGGCCAGCTGACCACTGGAGTCTAGGTGCGTCTGGCGGGCATCGGGAATTGCGGTGTGACATGGTTACCCGTTGTCGAATGAAGACGTTCAACCTCAATAGCAACGAGTGGGACGGGACGAGGGATCGCGAGGGCTGGCGCGCCAAGGGCGCGCTCGTCGCCCAACACATCGGCGGTGAGCTAATCGGCGCGACCATGTCCGAGGTCGAGCCTGGCAGCAAGCTCTGGCCGTACCACACGCACTATCTGAACGAGGAATGGGTGATCGTGCTCCGCGGCGAGCCGACACTACGCACGCCCGAAGGCGAGGAAGTGTTGAAGGAGGGTGACGTCGTCTGCTTTCGGCGCGGCAAGGACGGTGCGCATCAGATCATCAACCGAACAGACTCTCTTGTCCGCGTACTGATGCTGTCCTCGATGATCCGCGGGGAGGTCATCGAGTACCTCGATACCGGAAAGGTTCTTGCCAAGGGCGTCGAGGACGAAGACATCATGTTCGCGAAGCCCGGCCCCACGGCTGAGTACTGGGAAGGCGAGGACTAGCTCCGGGCGACGCTCTCGATCAACCAGGCAGCAGAGACTTCGCTCCGAACGAGAGGTCAGCCGAGTGCGCGAGTGTGCGGGAGTGGGACTCGTGTGGAAGTCGTCGAGCTGCATCGCAACAGCCGTCGTTGGTCCACGGCCAAGACGATCATCGGGCTCGGCCCGCCGAGTACGCGACATCGTCGAACCACGCTGGTCCGAGCGTGCCCGCTGCGCGCAGATAGAGGCTCACGTAGGCCGCGCCCGAGGGTGCTGCTCCGCTCGCGCGCAGCAGCCGCCAACCGCGAGTGCCGCAACGCAGCGGCTCTGACTGCGCGCCCCCGACCACGCGTCCTTCGGCCGAGAACCAGCGGAGCGCGACGCGAACCTCGCCGCAGTGCGACCTCGCCCGGGCAAACGCGGTGACCGTCGAACGGGCTCCTGGGCGCACAGCTGGATCGGGTGGGGCGATCGCGAAGGCGGCGTCCAGCCCCGTGCCGGTGGCCGCCCCGTCGATCCGTCCGGAGGCCCGACCTGAGCGCGCGACGCGCGGGTCACGCGTGAAAGTCGCATTCGGTGCCACCCGGATCCGCCAGAACGCGGGCACGGGACGGCCACGCTCGTCGCGAACCGCGTCTTCGAACCCGCCGTTGAAGCCCTCGGCGACGCTGCCCGAGAAGATCGTCCGCAGCTCGGCGGCCGCGGGCTTCGCCCCGCCGGAAACGCGGAAGAGACCGAAGCTGTACTCGCGCGGGTTGCCGAAGACGCCGGGGTCGTCGGGCGGAATCGCGTCCCGCGCAAAGTCGGTCAAGACCCAGGGCTCGATCGGCGGCAGACCGAGCCGGCGCGCCACGAGCGCGATCGAGCGCAGGTAGTACGCCTGCTGTGCCTCGCGCGCGGACCGCGACGCGGGCAAGCCCGGAACGACATCGTACGAGACCGCAGTCGAGTAGCCAGTCTCGCCTAGCCGCAGCGGCAGCGGCGCGACCGCGGCCCTAGCCGCCTCGAGCTGCCCGGCGGCGAGCTCCGGCCGCCAGTAGAAGTGCGCGGAGTAGAAGTCGGGCTGCGCCGAGCCGAGGGCGGTGCGCAGAAGCCGGAGGTCGCGCGCCGCATCGAGCGCGGGCACAGAGATGGCGACCGGCCTTCGGACCACGTCCCGCACATGCGGAATGAGCGCAGCGGCCCATTCAACGGCGCCCGTGTCCTGCGGCCGGAGCTCGTTCTTCAGCTCGATGAACGCGATCCGCGCGTCGCCTGAATACCGGGAGAGCACCGCGGACGCCCACCGGCGGGATCCTGCGACGTCCGTGTATTGATGCCACCAGTCGAACAGCGTCAATTCGACGTGTAGACCGTGGCGCGCAGCAAGGTCGACAGCCTCCTCGAGGCGCGTGATCATCGAGGCTGTAGGTTCCGGGTAGCCGAAGACGCTGGCAGGAACGATGACCCGCACCGTGTTTGCTCCGAGAGAGGCGACCCGAGCCATGTCGCGATCGATTGCGTCGGCGTCGAAACGCGTCCACATCAACGTCCAGCCCCCGCGCGCAGGGAAGTAGCTGATCGAACGCACGTCGTCCGGCACCCGCAGACCGTCGGCCGGTGACGCGGGCACGGCGCCGCCGCCGAGGACTGCGACGAGCGCAGCCGCGAGTACGAGCGGATGGCAGAGACGAACGCGGCGCCGCACAGCTGGGCGATCCTAAGTGAGTGATCGCTCTTACGATCTCGTGACTACAGGCGGGCTGGTTTCGTGTCAGATCACCCTGATCTGCAGTCTTCGCGGCACCTGACCACGGCAGTCGTCACCGCTAAGCGTGCTGGCCGGCCCGGCTTGCGGCGATGACGTCCTTGTACCAGTGGTAGCTCGCCTTCGGGACGCGTTCGAGCGTCTCGTAGTCGACGTACACGATCCCGAACCTGCGGGAGTACCCGAACGCCCACTCGAAGTTGTCGAGCAGTGACCACAGGAAGTACCCGCGGACGGGGACACCGTCGTCCAGCGCGCGTCGGATCGCCGCGAGATGGCGGTCGACGTACGAAATGCGGCGGGGGTCGTCGACCGTGCCGTTCTGCCGCTGATCTGCGTAGGCCGCGCCGTTCTCGGTGACGTAGAGGGGCGGAAGCTCGTAGTCGTCGCGCAGCCGGACGAGCAGCTCGTAGAGGCCGTCGGGATACACCTCCCAGCCCATCTCCGTGCGCTCGACGTCGTCGGCGTCGACGGTAACAGGGGGGCCGCCCGCAGGATCCGCCCGTACGACGGTGCGCGTGTAGTAGTTGATGCCGAGGAAGTCGAGTGGCGCAGCGATCGTCTGGAGGTCTCCCTCGCGGATATCCGGGAGGATCGGCGCGTACTCCTCGAGCATGTCCTGGGGATACGTGCCCCGAAGCACTGGATCGAGAATCCATCGGTTCCGAAATCCGTCCGAGCGGGTCACCGCAGCGAGGTCTGCGGCAGAGTCGGTGAGCGGATGGAACGCGACGAGGTCGATCGTTACCCCCACTCTCGCCTCGGCACTACGCCGGCGAATCACCTCGGCCGCGAGCCCGTGACCGAGCAGCACGTGGTGCGCGGCAGCCAGTGCGTCGGCCTCGCTCTTGCGGCCGGGAGCGTGCACCCCGAGGCCGTAGCCGAGCCACGAGACCACCCACGGCTCGCACTGCGTGATCCAGTGCCTCACACGGTCGCCGAGACGGTCGCTCACGACCTCGACGTACTCGGCGAACAGCTCGGCCGTCTCACGGAGGGGCCAGCCGCCGCGCTCCTCGAGCGCCTGCGGGAGATCCCAGTGGTAGAGCGTCACGAACGGCTCGACGCCCGACGCCAGCAGCTCGTCGACGAGCCGGTCGTAGAAGTCGAGACCTGCGCCGTTCGGCCGACCACGTCCTTCCGCGAAGATCCGCGGCCACGCGATCGAGAAGCGGAACGCGTTCAGCCCGAGCTCTTTGACGAGCTTCACGTCCTCGCGGTAGCGGTGGTACGAGTCGCAGGCGACCGCGCCGCTGTCCCCGTTGACGACCTTGCCGGGGGCCGCGCTGAAGCGATCCCAGATGCTCTCGCCTCGACCATCGGTGTCGACGGCGCCCTCGACCTGGTACGCGGACACGGCAGACCCCCAAACGAAGTCCGGAGGGAAGACGCGTTGGGGGCCGCCGTTGTGTGTACGCTCTATCACTGAACCGGTTCAGGACGATACACGCGGTGCATCGTCCCGCGCAAGGAGAACAACGACCAGTGTCCGAGCAGAAAACGAGCAGAGCCACGATCCGGGATATCGCCGAGCGCGCAGGCGTATCGAAGGGCGCAGTTTCGTATGCCTTGAACGGCCGCCCCGGTGTGTCCGACTCCACGCGCGACCGCATCCTCTCGATCGCGGACGAGCTCGGTTGGTATCCGAATCGGGCGGCGCGGGCGCTCTCGGGGGCGCGGGTAGATGCGTGCGGTCTCGTGCTCGCACGTCCCGCCCGGTCGCTCGCGCTCGAGCCGTTCTTCATGGAGTTCATTTCCGGCGTCGAGGTCGAGCTCTCCTCTCGCTCCGTCGCGCTGACGATCCAGTTGGTCGAGGACATCCAGCAGGAGATCGAGGTTTACCGGCGGTGGTTCGGCGAGCATCGCGTCGACGGCGTGCTGATGGTCGACCTCAGGGTTCATGACCCGCGCATCCAGGAGCTCGTCCGGCTCGGACTGCCTGCCGTCGTCGTCGGGGGACCGCTCGGCAATCACGCTCTACCAGCGGTTTTCCACGACGAAGGGAGCGTCGTGGTCGAAGCAGTGCAATATCTGGCGGCGCTCGGACACACGCGTGTCGCGCACGTCACGGGCGTGAGCGATTTCGTCCACACCGGGCAACGGAGCACGGCGTTCGAACGCGCGACCGGCGAGCTCGGTCTCGAGGCGGACATCATCGAGACCGACTACAGCGCCGAGAGCGGAGCGCGCGCGACGCGAAAGCTTCTGTCCCTCCCCGACCCCCCGACAGCGATCGTGTTCGATAGCGATCTGCTCGCGGTAACCGGACTCGGAGTCGCGCAGCGAATGGGCTTCGCGGTGCCCGACGACGTCTCGATCGTCGGGTGGGACGACTCGCTGATCAGCCAGGTGGTCAACCCTCCACTCACGGCGATCACGCGCGACATCACGGGCTTCGGCGCTACGGCCGCTCGGCACCTGCTCGCGGCCATACACGGGGACGCAACCGGTGACATGCAGACGGCGCGCGGCGAGCTCACGATACGCGGGAGTACGGGCCGACCTCGACGAGCGGCCGGCAGGCCGTCATGAAGCGATCGTCGCTTTTCGGGGTTGACACTTAACCGGATAAGTGATGGACTACAGCCGTCGATGCAGACACACTCGGACCCACCGAAGGGAGCTCGAGAGGTCGCGGCCGCAGGCGAGCTCGCGCTCGAGCCGTACGGCGTAGTACATGCTCCGGAACTCACGAGCACAGTCCTCGTCGCGGACACCGGACGGGAGGCGCACCTGGTGCGTACACCCGAAAGGGGGGATGCCCGGGCCTGAGAGCGTTGCGGCGCTCGCAAGTCATGGAACCGAACGTCCATGCCGTGCGTCGTACGAGTGACGGCACGGGAGTCCAGACGGGACACGACACAGAAAGACAGGACGAGGAGGAAATGCAATGAGCTCGATACACAGAACACGGAGAGCGGTCGCAGCCGTTGTCCTCATGGCCGCGATCGGCGCCGTCGCGCTCATGGCGGGCGGAGCGAGCGCGGGCTCGCAGTCCCCGTTGGCTCTCCCGCGCCAAAGCACGCTGTTTACGTCGGGCACGGCCTGGGGCCCGTTCGCAAGCTTCAACCCACTCCGCACCGAGCGCTCGACGGGCACGGTCGGACTGCTGTACGAGACGCTCTTCCGCTACGACCCGCTCGCGGACAAGTACATCCCGTGGCTCGCGACCAGCGGCAAATGGGTCGGCCGGAACTTCGTGATGACTTTGCGCCCGGGCGTGAAGTGGAACGACGGCAAGGCGTTCACGGGCGCAGACGTGAAGTTCACATTCGAGACGGGGAAGCTCGAGGGCTCGCAGTACTCGACGATGTGGAAGACGGGCCTCTCGAGGATCAACGTCAAGGGCAATACCGTCACTTTCGTGTTCGCGGCGAGGCCGAACTACCTCGACTGGGACACGAACATGTTCTCGATCCCGATCGTGCCGAGGCACATCTGGTCGAGCTACAGCGCGACCGAGATCACGACAGGAAACACCGACACGGTGTCCAAGATGGTCGGCACCGGACCGTTCCGGTACGGCGCCGGCAAGGGAACATCCGGAACGCTGCAGTGGAACCGCCGGAACGACTGGTGGGCGACGAAGGCCCTCGGCGTGAAGATGCCGATGCAGTACATCGTCGACATCCACAACACCCAGAACACCGCGTCGCTGCAGAACTTCCTGCAGAACGACATCGACCTCAGCAACAACTTCTTCCCCGGCATCGAGAAGCAGATCGGCGGGAAGGTCCAGACGTACTACAAGAAGGCCCCGTTCATGCTGTCGGCGAACACGGCGTGGCTGGTTCCGAACACGACGAAGAAGCCGCTCAACGACAAGGCCTTCCGACGCGCGCTCGCGATGTCGATCAACCTCGATCAGATCGTCTCGGCGGGGTACGGGAACATCGTCGCGAAGGCGAATCCCACGGGGCTGTTGCCGACGTGGGGCAAGTGGATCGACAAGGCTCAGGTGGCCAAGCTGGGCTTCAAGTTCAACGTCCAGGGCGCCCGAGCACTGCTCGCCGCGAACGGCTACCGGGACACGAATAACGACGACTACGTCGAGAACAAGGACGGGTCGAACATCAACCTCCGGATCATCGTCCCGAACGGCTGGTCGGACTGGATGACGGCGATCCAGATCATCGCTGCGAGTGCGAAGAACGCAGGCATTCGCCTCACTCCTGCGTTCCCCGACTACAACGGGCTGGTGGACGAGCGGAACTCGGGCAAGTTCGACCTCGTCATCAACAACGACAAGCAGCTCGGCCCGACGCCGTACACGTTCTACGACTACCTCTTCCACCTGCCGGTCGCCGAGTCGCAGACGTTTGCGAATTTCGCGCGGTTCACCGGGGCGGGCGCGACGCCGTGGGCGCTCACGCTCGACCTCAACAAGGTGCACCCGTCGAACGTGAAGAAGGCGAAGGCGATCCACTCGAAAATCCAGCGCTACGTCCTCGAGGACCTGCCTGCGATCCCCCTCTGGTACAACGGCATGTGGGCCCAGTACAACACGACGTACTGGACGAACTTCCCGACTGCCGGCGGCAAGGGACTGCAGAACACGCCCAGCGTCTGGAACGGCTACCTCAACATGACGGGCATCGACGCGCTCGCGAAGCTGAAGCCGCGAGGCCGCTAGCTCGACGTCGATTGTCCACATCCCGGAGCCGGGGAGCACATTCGAGAAGGGTGTGCTCCTCGGCTCCCGTCCTGTATGACACGACCTGCCCTGTATCAACCTGCCCTGGGCGGCGGACCGAGACGACGTGACCCGATACCTGGCCCGCAAGACCGTGCTGTATCTCCTCACCTTCTGGTTCGCGGTGACGATCGACTGGCTGATCCCGCGCCTCATGCCGGGAGACCCGATCGACGGGCTCATCGGTCGGATCCAGGCCGACTCGACCGCGTCCCAGGAGCTCCACGGCTACTTCACCGAGTCTTTTGAGCTCGACCAGCCGTTGTGGAGGCAGTACGTGAACTTCTGGCGTGGGCTGATTCAGGGCGATCTCGGTCCGAGCATCACGTACGTCGGGTCGACCGTCAGCGAGCTCATGTGGGCAGCGATCCCGTACACGCTCGCGCTGCTCGTCCCAGCCATCGTCCTGAGTTACATCGCGGGGAACCGCGTCGGAGCGATGGCCGCTCGCAGGAAGGTCCTCGACAACACCGTGCTCCCGTCGGCGTACGTCCTCACCGCGATGCCCTACATGTGGCTCGCAATCGTCCTCGTCTACGTCGTCTCGTTCCGCTTCGAGCTCCTCCCCGTCTCCGGCGCCTACGGCTTCTCGCTGCAGCCCGCATGGACGTGGGAGTTCGCCCGCAGCTTCCTCAGCCACTGGTTCCTTCCGTTCCTCACGCTCTTTCTCGTGGCGTTCGGCGGCTGGGCCATCGGCATGCGGAACCTCATCATCTACGAGCTCGAGGCCGACTACGCCAACTACCTGCAGTCGCTCGGCGCCCCCGGGAAGCTCGTCCGGAAGTACGCATACGGCAACGCGGTGCTGCCGCAGATGTCGGGGCTCGCACTCGCACTCGGCGCGGTCGTGGGCGGCGCTCTCGTGACGGAAATCGTCTTCGGCTATCCCGGAGTCGGCACCCTCATCCTCGCCGCGCTCCAGAACCGCGACTACTTCCTGTTGCAGGGGCTGTTCCTGCTCATCATCACGGGCGTCCTGATCGCCAACTTCATCGTGGACATCCTCTACGTGATGGTCGATCCCCGAACGCGAACGGGCCTCCAGGGGTCGTAAATGTCGAGCGCCGAGCCCCACGCAGACCTCGTCGCGACGCCGGAGGTCGCACTCACCGGTCAGGGTGCTGACGAGATCGAGCTCGGCCCGCGTGGGAAGCGCTTCGAGACGCTCCACTTCGCCCTTCGCAACACGAAACTCGTGATCGGCTCCTGCGTCGTGCTGGCGTTCCTCGCGCTCGCGATCGTCGGCCCGTGGCTCACCGACGCGACACCGTTCGAGTTCGGATACCCCCTTGGCGAGCCGCCCTCGTCGGAGTACTGGCTCGGCACGACGTCTCCCGGGCAGGACGTGTACGCGCAGTTCGTCTACGGCCTGCGCTCGAGCTTCATCGTGGGTGCGCTCGCGGCCGTCATCGCATCTGCGATCGGGATGGCCGTCGGGTTCGTCGGCGGCTACCGCGGAGGCTTCGTCGACGACGTCCTCAGCATGCTCACGAACATTGTCCTCGTGATCCCGACGCTCGCCGTGCTCATCATCGTCTCGGCATACCTCTCGGTCGGCAGCCTGCGCTCGGAGGCGATCCTGATCGGGTTGACCTCGTGGCCGTGGGCCGCCCGCGCGATCCGTGCCCAGACGTTCTCGCTCGCGTCCCGGGACTTCGTCAGCCTCGCACGGCTCTCGGGTCAGGGCACCACCAAGGTGATCCTCAGGGAGATCGCACCGAACATGAGCTCGTACCTGTTTCTCACGTTCATCCTGCTGTTCGGCGGGGCGGTCCTCACGGCGGCGACGCTCGACTTCCTCGGCCTCGGCCCGTCGCAGGTCATGTCGCTCGGGCTGATGATGAACACGGCCGTCTCGAACGCCGCTCTGCAGCTCGGCATGTGGTGGTGGTTCATCCCGCCCGGAGTCGGGATCACGGCGATCGTCGGTGGCCTCTACGTGATGAACGTCGGGCTCGACGAGGTCTTCAACCCGAGGCTGCGCAGAACGTGACCCTCGCCGTCGACAACCTCCGTGTCTACTACCGCACGTTGAAAGGGGACGTGCAGGCGCTCGACGGCGTGACGTTCTCGGTCGCAGACGGGGAGATCATGGGCCTCGCGGGGGAGTCGGGCTGCGGGAAGACGACGCTCGGCAAGAGCCTGATCCGGCTCGACGGCCGCATGCAGCACGTGGGCGGGACGGTCACGCTCGACGGCGTGGAGCTCCCGATCGCCGACGACTCCGCGATGAACGTCTTCCGCTTCCGGGACGTGTCGATCGTCCCGCAGTACGCGATGAGCGCGCTCAACCCGATCCGGAGGATCGGCCGGATGATCTCCGAGGTCCTCGACTCGCGCGGGGTCTCCTACGACGCGACGCGGACGGAGCTCTCGCGGCGGCTGGCTCTCGTCGGGCTCGACGACGCAGTGCTCGACCGCTACCCGATCGAGCTCTCGGGAGGCCAGAAGCAACGCGTCGTCATGGTGCTGTCCACGCTCCTGAACCCGTCGCTCCTGATCGCCGACGAGCTCACCTCGGCACTCGACGTCTCGACGCAGAAGGCGGTCGCAGAGATGCTCGTCGAGTTCCGGGACCGCGCGTTCGTGAAGAGCACGATCGTGATCACCCACGACCTCTCGATCCTGTACCAGATCGCCGACACGATCCTCGTGATGTACGCCGGCAAGCTCGTCGAGAAAGCACCTGCCGGCGAGCTCACGGAAGACCCACGGCATCCGTACACGAAGCTCCTCATCGGCTCGCTCCCCGAAGTGGGCGTTCGGATCTCCGAGAAGCGCCTTCGAGGCATCGCGGGCAGGCCGCCGTCGCTTCTCCACCCACCGTCGGGCTGCCGGTTCCGCGACCGCTGTCCGCTCGCGTTCGAGAAATGCGTGGAGGAGCCGCCCTTCGTCGAGATCGCACCCGGCCGCTACGCCGCATGCTGGAAGGCAGCCGCCTGATGATCAGGCTCGAGAATGTCACGAAAGTGTTCAAGACGGGCACGTTCGGAGGGGCGGCGGTGACCGCAGTCTCCGACGTGAGCTTCGATGTCCAGCCAGGCGAGATCGTGTCGCTCATCGGCGAGAGCGGGAGCGGCAAGACGACGGTCGGCAAGATGATCCTGCGCCTGACGCCCGTCACCGACGGCTCGATCTCCTTCGACGGGAAGGACGTCTCGGCGCTCGGTCGCCGCGATCTGCGCGGGTACTACGGTCGCGTCCAGGGGGTCTTCCAGGATCCGTTCAGCTCGTACAACCCGGTCTTCAAGATCGACCGCGTGTTCGAGATGGTTCGCAGCGCCTACCTTCCGGGGCTGACGCGAGCCGAGTGGAACGAGCGGAGGCAGCGTGCTCTCGAGGACGTCGGGCTCGAGCCCGCCGACGTCCTCGGCAAGTACCCGCATCAGTTGAGCGGCGGCCAGCTCCAGCGCCTGCTGATCTCGCGCGCGCTGATCCTCGACATCGAGATCCTCGTCGCCGACGAGATCATCAGCATGCTCGACGCGTCGACGCGGATCGACGTCCTCAACATCCTCGGCGACCTCAAGGACCGCGGCCTCGGCGTCCTGTTCGTGACGCATGACCTCGCGCTCGGCAACTACATCTCGGACCGCGTCGTCATCCTCCAGCGCGGCCGGATCGTCGAGATGGGGCCGACGCCGAAGGTCTTCGCGAACCCCGTGCACCCGTATACGCAAATGCTTCTGGCCTGCGTGCCGCAGCTCACCTCGAAGTGGGAGGAGACGCCGCGCAACTTTGACGAGGCCGCCGCGCCGATGACGCTGCAGCTCGTCGACGACGACCACTACGTGGAGAGGTGACGACACCAGTGCAGACGACAAGTCCATTCGCTCTCTCGTTCATGAGCGCGAACTACGTCGCCAAGGAGCTCGGCTACGGCGCCGCGGACGAATGGGGCCCGTTCGACCTCGCGACGAACGAGGCGTTCGAGCCGCTCGACAGCTTTCCGGCACGCTTCGACGAGCTGCTCGCGACGATCGCCGGCCTCGACTTCGACACGATCGATCTCTGGTTCGGGCACCTCAACTGGCACTGGGCGACACCCGATCACGTCGCGCATGCACGCGAGGCTCTCGGTCGTTACGGCCTTCGCGTCGCCTCCCTCGCCGGCAGCATCGGCGCGACGACCGACGAGCTGAGCCGCTGCCTGCCGCCTCGCGAACGACCTCGACGTCGATCTCATCGCGGGCGTCGGTGAAGTCGTTCGTCGTGATCGCGCAGGCGCCGCGGACGTGCTTCGGGACCATCGCGTTCGCTTCGGACTCGAGAACCACCCGGAGAAGACGCCGCGGGAGGTGCTCGACGCGATCGGCGACGACGCCGACGTGCTCGGAGCTGCGGTCGACACCGGCTGGTGGGCAACGCAGTCGTACGACCCGGTCGCCGCGATCGGCGAGCTCTCGGACCGCCTCTTCCATGTGCACCTGAAGGACGTCGAGGCGCCCGGTACGCACATCTCGTGCATGCACGGCGAGGGCTGCGCGAACATCGCCGGCTGCGTCGAGAAGCTGCTCGAGATCGGCTACACGGGCCCCGTGAGCATCGAGCACGAGCCATACGACCGCGACCCCACCGACGAGTGCGCTCGCATGCTCGCGCGAATCCGTGAGCAGCTCGCAGCGACAGAAGTGGCCGACCATGTCTGAGAACGCGCTTCGCGTCGCCGTCGTCGGCTGCGGAAACATCTCCGGCGCGTACGGCGAGACCATGGGCGCCTACCCGACGGTACGGATCGCCGGCGCGACCGACGTCGACCGGGCGCTCAGCGCAGCCTTCGTCGACCGCTTCGGAGGAGTCGACTACCCGTCGCTCGCAGACGTCCTCGACGACTCGGCCGTCGACGCGATCGTGAACCTCACGTACCCGGCGGTCCACGCCGAGGTGACGACAGCCGCCCTCGAAGCCGGAAAGCACGTGCACAGCGAGAAGCCGCTCGCCGGCGACTACGCGAGCGCACGCACGCTCGTCGAGCTCGCGGACGACCGAGGGCTCCGGCTCTCGTGCTCTCCGATCACGTTCATGGGCGAAGCCCAGGAGACGATGTGGCGGCTCGTCGAGGAAGGTGCAATCGGCACCGTCCGGGTCGCGTACGCGGAGGTGAACTGGAGCCGCATCGAGAGCTGGCACCCGCAGCCCGAGCCCTTCTACCGCATCGGGCCGTTCGCAGACGTGGGCGTCTATCCGCTGACCATCCTCACGGCCATGTTCGGCCCGGCCCGGCGTGTCACCGCGTTCGGGAAAGTCGTGTTTCCCGACCGAATCACGACGTCCGGCAAGCCGTTCTCACCTGGAGCGCCGGACTTCGGCGTCGCCGTGGTCGAGCTGGCGAGCGGAACCGTCGTACGCCTCACGGCGAACTTCTACGTCGGAGCACACAGCAAGCAGAGCGGCATCGAGCTGCACGGTGACACGGGCTCCCTCTTCCTCTCGAGCTGGCAGGAGTTCGACGCCGCCGTCGAGCTCGCCCCGTGGGGCGGGTCGTACGAGCCCGTGCCCGTCGCGCACGCGTTCCGCGGAACCGACTGGGGACGCGCGCTCGGCGAGCTGAGCGACGCGATCGCGACCGGGCCGGCCGCATCGCGCGACCGGCGCACACGCCGCGCACATCGTCGAGATCCTCGACGCGATCGGGACGTCCGCAAAGGCGGGCCACGTAGTCGAGATCACGTCATCGTTCCCTCCACCCGAGCGACGGTGAGAAGCCGGCTGAGATGAACGCCGCACTGGTCGAGGCGGCGTCTCGCGGCGACGTCACCGCCGTGCGCGACCTGCTCGAGCGAGGTGCGGATGTGAACGAGCGCGATGCGACAGGTCGCACCGCAGTGACGGCGGCCGTCTACGCGGGCAGCGCAGAGACGGTCCGCGTCCTCGTCGACGCGGGCGCTGACGCCGACCTCCAGCACGAGATGCGCGCGAATGCCTTCCTCGCGCTCGGCGAGACCGGGAACGTGGCAGTGCTCGACGAGGTCCTGCGCGCCGATCCGGACGTGGCCAAGACGAACAGATTCGGCGGAACGGCGCTCATCCCGGCGGCGGATCGAGGGCACGTCGTCGATGGTCCGCGCGCTCCTCGAACGATCGGACGTGGCCGTCGACCACGTCAACGACCTCGGTTGGACCGCTCTCCTCGAGGCGGTGATCCTCGGAGACGGTGGGGCAGATCACATCGAGATCGTCCGGCTCTTGCTCGCGGCCGGTGCCGATCCGGGGATCGCCGACAGTGAGGGCGTGACGCCGCTCGAGCACGCGGACCGGCGCGGCTTTCGTGAGATCGAGTCGCTGCTCGCGAACGGCTGACGCCAGCGACCGTACGAGGAGCCCGGAGCGCTTGGGACCTCCTTCGGCCCGCCGCCCTCGTGGCGAATCGCTCGAGCGGCCGTGGCGAGTGCCTCATAGTCGACCGACCAGCCTGCGAACGCCGCGGCCAAGCCAATGACCCCGCCCTCACCCAAAAACACGCGTTCACGCTGGAAGAGGTTGGCGCCGAGCTCCCATGCCTCGAAGAATCTCGTCTCCCGGCCGTCGGGTGTGACCGCGAAGCAATCCTCACGCACGGACCCACGGTGCGATGGTCAGAGTGTCCGCGACCCGAACAACTACACTGCGAGCCGCACGAAGAAGGGACGGCGCTGCGGCCCATAGAGAAGGAGATGCTCGTTCACGGTCTCCGGCGCCGTCGGCCGCACGGCCAGCCCGGGTGGGAACCGATCAAGTGCAGGAAGTCCGCTCACCTGCGAATCCGCGTGGACCGAAGATCGCCGTGTCGAAGGTCTCGAGCGCGGCCTGAAGCGCGAACCGCTTGTCGTGGTAGGCGGCCTCCCCCGTGTCGGCGTATGCGCGACCGCGCGGACTTCCAGACCGGGCGAAGTCTCCTGGCTCGTCCGTGAGCACCACGACCGGCGTGGGAGCAGCGTCAACGCACATCTGGCGTGCGCGTCGACGATACGGCTCGTGAATCGCGAGAGCGCACAGGCACCTCGAGCCACGCACCAGCTCGGGACGGACGGTCCCGGAAAGACTGAAGCCGTTCGCAGCGCGTCGATCGATGCGGTCGTGACGACGCCCTCCACCCGCCGCGCGAGCTCCCCGTCCAGGGTCACGAGCGCGTCTGCCTGCAGCTGGGTGAGCGCCACGTACTCGGCGTCGTAGGTCTCGGCCGACCCCAGCCGATCCGCCAGGTCCCAGGCACGGCGCCGGAGCACGGCGTCGCCGAGGAGCCTGATGGGCATCCGCCCGATAGTGGCGAGGCGATCACGCGCGACGTCCGGCGCGACCTCGCCCCGTTGCACGGCCTCGTGCAACGCGGACAGCGTCTGAGAGCGCAGGAGCGTCGGCGCGAGAGCTCGTGCTCGTCCGGGACCTCGAACTCCTCACTCGCGAGCTGGAGGACAACGCCGCAGTCGACGACGAATCTGGTCATCCCGCCGCCGAAACTACCGCAACCCGCCGCTCGGCCGCACGCGCTCACCGACGTGACGCTCCCGCCTCCGGGAGACGGAGGCGGGAGCGTCCTGCCGGCGTCGGTCTCGGCAGTCGAGGCCGAGGTTGGAGGTAGCTCTCTAGGAGGCGACGCTCCAGGTCTCGGCGTTCCAGGTTCCGCCCTGCAGGGTCGGGTTCCTGAGCGCGCCTCTGACCTTGTTCGAGTGCAGCAGGTGCTGCGGTCGAGCGAACAGCGGGACCGAGAAGACCTCCTCCGCCAGGATGGTCTCGGCGGAATGGAGCAGCTTGTTGCGAGCTGCCTCCTCGGGAGTGAACTGCGCCTTCTCGGAGCAGCGCAGACGCCTTCTTGTTGCAGGCGGCACCGTAGTTCTGGTCACCGGCACACCCGCCGATGCTGAAGAAGGTGCCTCCACTCGTCGGCCCGCCGGTGAACGTGAACATCACCGACTGCCAGTCGCCGGAGGTGAGCGTTCGCCCACCGAAGAGCACGGACGGCGAGAGGAACCGCGGCGTGAAGTTGATGCCGACACTCTTCAACTGCCGCTGGATGATCTCGAACGTCAGGGCGCGAAGCGGGTTGCCCGACGTCGTGGTGAATGCGAACGTCAACTCACCGACCCCGGGACAGCTGAAGATCTTCGAGTTGCCCGAGCTCGGGCTGTCAGGGCCACCGGTGCATCCGTTCTTCTTCAAGAGCGCGATCGTGTTCGTCTGGCTGAAGCCCAGCGCGCGTACGGCGTTGCGTACGCCGCCTCGAACGGCTTGAAGATGTGGCTCTGCAGGACCGGCAGGTCCTTCTTCGACGGCACGAGGCCGGTCTTCACGTACAGCACCTCGCGGATCTGCGCCCGGTTGATGCCCTGGATGATCGCCTGGCGAACGAACTTCTGCTTGAGCGCCGGATGCGCCTTGGCGCCCTGCTGGAAGTCGAGATGCTCCCAGGAGTAGCTCGCTCCGCCCTGCACCTTGAACTTCGAGTCCTTGTAGAAGTCGACGATCTGGATCTGCGGCGAGACCGCATCGATGACGTCGCCCTCACCGCTTTTCAGCGCCTGATACTGCGAAGGCCCTGAGATGTAGCGGAAGACAACGCGGTCGAGCTTGGCCGCCGGACGGGCCTTGAAGGCCGGGTTCTTCACGAGAATGAGCTGGATGCCCTCTGCCAGCTCTGGAACTTGAAGGGCCCGCTCGAGATGTCGACCGAGTCCGCCCAGAGCTTGTTGAAGTCCTGGCCTGCTGCCACCTTGTGAGCGGGCAGCGGGGAGGTTCCCATCAGGACGTCCCAGGCCGCGTAGGCCCTCTTCGGCTTGAACGTGACGGTGACGGTCTTGCCCTTCACCTGGATCTTGGCGATGTCCTCGAAGCCCTCGCGGGAGGTGATGTCCCAGTTCGGGTTCATGGTCGTGCGGTACAGGGCCATGAAGTCCGCGCCCGTAACGGGCTTGCCGTCACTCCAGACCGCATTCGACCTGTACGTCATGGTCGCCTTCAGCGGCTCCTTCTGGAGGATCTTCGGGAGCGCCTCCAGCAGGTACGGCTTCAGGTTGACCTTGTTGTCGTAGATCACGCCGCCGGCCAGGACCAGGTTCATGACCAGCGAGTTGGTATAGCCATTTCCTTCCGAGATGAAGTTGTTCAGCGTCCCGCCCGGCTCCTGGTCGTGAACGATCACGACGGTGCCGGCGGACGTGCCTTCCGTGGTCGCTGTCGCGGCCGGCCCGAGTGCGAGGCTCGCAAAGATCACGAGCGCGACGCACACGAGCAGAAGCGAAGTTTTCCTCATGGGGCCTCCGTCCGAGTTGGATTCTCGAAATGCGCAAGACGGAACCCGGATAATCCCTCCGATTCCACCCTGCCACTACTTAGACGGAGCGAATCAGAAGCGGGTGATTCGCCTCGCTTATCAGCCGTGCATGTTCTGAAATCAACTTTTCGAAGACACTATTTTCTGCGGAACACGTCTCATATGTCTGTGTGGAATCTTGATGCCCCCATTCGAACCTCTGATCGGCAGTGACTCCTCGCGAAGCTACGCTCGTGGCGTATCTCCATTCCGTGTGGAGGAACTCCCAGAGGCCCCTCTCATCCGGGCGATGGACGTTGCGGACGGCGAACCGACTTCACGTCCGTGTCGCCCCAGCGTGAGAGGGGCAACCTGGGCCAAGCGACGATCTCGGGTGCAGCTCAGGCGGCTGCTTCGTTGACCGCAGATCCCACCATCGTGCTCGAGACGCGGCGCGCAACCTCGATGAACGCGTTGGCGGCAGGCGAGAGCGAGCGCTCACGGT
Organism: uncultured Actinomycetes bacterium; assembly: GCA_963789655.1. Classification (GTDB taxonomy): domain Bacteria; phylum Actinomycetota; class Thermoleophilia; order Gaiellales; family Gaiellaceae; genus GMQP-bins7. The sequence goes on along the minus strand of CAWBLH010000008.1, from coordinate 47,261 downwards.
GCCAGGCGATGCTTGTGACCCGGGGCGGAAACCCGTTCAGATCGAGCGCGACCAGGTCCTCGCGCGGGGAGACCGCGAGGCTCGGTATGAGCGCCGCTCCGAGCCCCGCGACGACCATTCCCTGGACGATCTCGTTGTCGTCGGAGCGAAAGACGACCCGAGGCTCCGCTCCGGTGGAGCGCAAGCTCGCGAGCGCATATTCGCTGCTGCGACAGTCGCGGAAGCAGATCAACGGCAGCGTCGCGACCTCCTCGGGCGTCAGCGATCGATTGACCGCCGCCAGCGGCGAGTCGTTCCGAACGACGAGCACGTACTGGTCGCGGAGAAGGTCGACCCAGCCGAATGGCCCGGGCACAGTCGGAAGCACGACGAATGCGAGCTCGAGCTCTCCACGTTCCAATAACCCGAACAGCTCGACGTCGCCGACGGTCTCGGTGAGCACGACCTCGACTGACGACGACGAGACGAATTCGGTGAGGATCTGCGGAAAGAGGTGCGCGCTCACGCTCTGATACACGCCGAGGAGCAGGCTCTCGGCGGCCTTCGAGGTCAGTCGAGCGACGTCCGCCTGGGCGGCAGAAAGGTGGTCGTTGATGGCTTTCGCGTGGTGCAGGATTATCGAGCCGATCTCCGTGAGTCGGACGCGCTCGCCGGAGCCGCGATCGATGAGGCGGTGGCTTATCGCCCGCTCGAGCGCAGCGACCTGCTGACTTACCGCCGACTGGGAATATCCGAGTTGTCTCGCCGCGCCGTGAAACGAGCCCTCCTCGATGACGGCAATCAACGCTGCGAGATGTCGCAGCTCTAGACCGTGCCAGGGACGAGAACTCGGCTCAGCCAATTTCGCTCCTCGATATGCCGCCGATCACCGATTCCCAGACGGCACACTCGACAGCCATCGCTCCACGACGAGAGACGCCTCCCTGACACTCGTGGACGGGGGACACGTGAATGTAAGACGCGAATTTCGTTCAGAAGTTCTTTACATCTCTCGCCGGAGCCCGATCAGGGCGGACTCGTCCTGGGACGCAGCTACCGTCCAGGGGTTGTGCCACTCGACGACGTGGAGTTCGAGGCGCTGCTCGAGCAGGTGCGCGAGTTGCATCAACTCGCCGACGAGCTGACCCACTCGAGCGCGAGGATCCACGCGACTGTTCGCGCCCGCCTCAACTGGTCGCACGACCCGCCCACGCTTCCGGCGGACCAGACGGAGCTCGTGGACGAGGTCCTCGAGGTGCTCGAGAAGCCCCGGCTCTCGTCCTCGCAAGCCCGGCAGCTTCAGCGGGCGTTCTTCGGCAAGTGAGCTACCAGCTCGAAGGCCGCATGCAGTAGCGGTTGCGAGGCGTGCGGCCGTCCCAGACGAAGCCGGCCGCCGAGACCCGCCTGATCACGGTCGTGAAGCAGCCGCCGCGGCGCGCCGGCACGCGATAGACGGTCCGGCCCGCGGCTCCCGTCGCCGCGCGTGCGGAGACGTGCCTCCGTCCGTTCCGCCGGACGGCGATCGAGACGACGGCGCGCGAGACAGGCCTGCCGGCGGCGTCGACCGCGGTCGCCGTGACGAGCACGGCGTCCTTGCGGCCCCGGTACCGAATCGACCCGATCCTGAGCCGGCCGGGCGTCACACGCGAGCGGAGCGGCGGCCGAGATCGTGCCCGCCTCGGTCGCGACGGACGCGACGACCGTGCCGCTGCCGAGCGTGCGGCCGGCGGTGAAGGTCGTCGCACTGCCGCGCTCGGCGTCGACCGTCCCGAGGGCCGGCGGCTGCAACGACCACGTCCGCGGACACCGGAACCGCGTTGCCGAAGGCGTCGGCTCCCGCTGCCGCGAATCGCTGCGAGGACTCGAGCGCGGACGGTCGCGGACGCGGGCGTGACCGTGAGCGCGACGACCGGCCCGGGCGTCACCGTCACGGCCTGCGTGCGCGCTCGTCGACCCCGCGCCGACGCCGTCAGCACGTGGCTGCCCGCACGCGTGTCGCGGTAGTAGAAGACGGCGCTGCGTTCCCGTGCCGGCGGCGATCGTGAGCGACAGCGTCGGTCGTCCAGGGGCCGGCCGGGCTCGTCGAGAACTCGCCCTGCGGCGAGCTCGAGCTCAGCGTCACCGCGAGCGGCGTGGGAGTCGTCACCGGGAGCCCCGAGCTCGTGACGAGCGTCAGGCTCATCGCGCGCCGACGGCGACCCGGCGGCGATCGTCTGCGGCGGCGTGCGCGAACGCGAGCACCGACTGCGTCCAGGCCCGGAACGACTTCCACGCCTCGGCCAGGCGTCGGCGCCCTCGAGGTCGCCGACGCACCAGACGTTCTGACCCGGCGGCCCGCACGCGGCGCTTCCCGGATCGGCCGGATCGGGCGTCTGCGCCGGAGTCGCGCACGGCGGCGGCGAGCCGATCGAGGACGAGGCTCGTCTGCGCCGCGAAGTCGGCGGCGGACATGCCCGTCGCGTTCCTCGGCGCCCACGCGAAGCCCCAGTGATCGCGCGCCTGCCCGGTCGTCGCGCTGAAGTAGCGAAGCGCGTGGACCTGCGCCGAGACGTACGCCGCCATCTGCTCCGGCGAGACCATCGTCCAGCCGTAGCCCGTGTCCCGCTCCCACGCCGCGTTCGCGAGCGGGCTGTAGGTCGTCCGCAGGAACGAGCGCGCCGTCTCGATCGTCGGCGGGCCGCGCGCCCGCGAGCACGAGCTTGTGCTGGAGGTAGTCGTTCAGGTAGTCGCGGCGGTCCGACGTCGGCACGCCCGGGACCGCGTAGCTGCGGACGTCGCCGTACACCTCCTGCGTCCAGTCGCTGACGTACGTGGCCATGTCGGTCCAGAACGCGGAGTCCGCGAGCCAGTTCTGGAGGTTCGTCTGGTAGAGGGAGACGTCGCTCGACCGCTGGCCGAACGCCGACGACGAACACCGCCCCGCGAGTCGGCCGAGTCCCGTCGCCCTCGTACAGCCCGCGCAGGAACTCGCGGACGTTGGCGCGCGCGTTCCCGGTGCCGCGTCGGACGGCCGTGGTCAGCTCGTTCAACACCCACGTGTCGCCGTGCGCGACGTCGTAGCCGGCGGCGGCCATGCGCTCCCGCGCGGTGACGCCGGCCGTGTGCCAGCTCGAGCCGGTGCTCGCGACCCACCTCGTCCACGTCGCGAAGTGGATCTCGGCCATCGCGTGGAAGTTCGGCCCGAGCGCGCGGATGCGCGGGGCCGCGTTCGGACGCGGCAGCGTCTTGTCCGAGACGAGCGGCGGAACCGAGATGTAGTACTCGCGCGCACGGCGACGGCGTCGCCGCGAGCTTCGTCGCGAGGCGGAGGAAGTCCGTGGCCGCGTAGAAGACGGCGCGCAGCGGCCGGCACTCGGCCTGCGGCCCTGGACCGGGAGCGGACGCGTCGCGACGAGCCGGCGCCAGAGCTCGTTCGTCTTCGTCCGGCTCGAGCGAGGCGACCGGGGCGGGCTCGGTGACACGTCCGGGAGCGGTGCCGGCACCTGCGCTGCCGACCGCAGCTGCCAGCGCAACGGCAAGAGCGAGGGAGACTCCCCACGGGCGCAGGCGACGCATGGGCGAGTGATAGCCGCCGTTTGTGAGGGCGTCGTAAGAACTACTCGAGCCCGGCGACGGGCACCGGCGGCTGGCGCTCCGCTCGTCGACGCGGCGCTCTCCTCCGCGGGTGCCGGACGCACGTTCCTCATCCAGATCACGGCGACCACCGCAGTCGCAGCGGCGATCACCGCACTCGCGAAGGCGGCGACCTGCAGGCCTTGGGTGAATGCCTCCTGGGCGGCGTCGAGCAGGTCCGCGGCCCGTCGCGGCGGGAGCTCCTCGCTCACCGCCACCGCGCCGCCGAGCGTGTCGCGCGCCGTCTCAGCCTCGTCGGGAGGGACTCCCGCGGGGATGCCGTCGGCGACCTGGCTTCGGTACACCGCGGTGCCGAGGGTGCCGAGGAGCGCGATCGAGAGCGCCCCACCGAGCTCGGCGCCGGTCTCGGAGATCGCGGACGCGGCTCCGGCGCGCTCGGGCGGCGCCGTCCCGAGGATCAAGTCATTGGCCAACGTGAACAGCGGCGCGAGCCCGAGCGAGAAGATGACCGTGGAGGTCACGAGCACGCCGAGCCCGGAGTCCACTTGCACCTGCGTCATCAACGCGAAGCCGACGGCGGCGATTCCCAGACCCGCAGCCATGACGTATGCGTGAGGAACGCGGCGCACGATCGCCGGCGCCAGCATCGAGCCGACGATGAACGCGCCGAACGAAGGAAGCGTCCACAGGCCCGCACGGAACGGCGACAGCCCGGCCACCAGCTGCAGATACTGGAAGATGAAGAGGAACGCGCCGAACAGCACGAGGATGCCGAGCGTGTACACAGCCAACGACGCGCTGAAGGCAGGCACGCGGAAGAGCTTCAGGTCGATGAGCGGATCCGCGAGCTTCTTCTGGCGGTACACGAACGCAACACCGAGCGCGACCCCGACGAGCATCGACGCGATCGCGACCCACCCGAGACCGTCCTGGGCGATCTGCTTGAGGCCGTAGACGACCGAAAGCACGGCGACGAGCGAGAGCGCCGCGCTGAGGATGTCGAGCCGGCCGGCGTCCGGATCGCGGAACTCCGGGAGCAGGATCGGCCCGAGCACGAGCAGCAGCGCCATCACGGGCACGGCCAGGAGGAACACCGAGCCCCACCAGAAGAACTCGAGCAGCGCGCCGCCGAGCAGCGGCCCGATCGCGCCGCCGAGCGAGTAGCGCGGTGATCCAGACGCCGATCGCGACCGTGCGCTGATGTGCGTCGTAGAACATGTTCCGGATCAGCGACAGCGTCGACGGCGCGATGGTCGCTCCCGCGATTCCGAGCAGCGCGCGCGACGCGATCAGCATCTCCGGGCTCGTCGAGAACGCGCACAGGATCGAGGCCAGCCCGAACGCGACAGCGCCGATCAGCAGCAGCCGGCGGCGGCCGATCCGGTCGCCGAGCGTCCCCATCGTGATGAGCGCTCCCGCGACCATGAAGCCGTAGATGTCGACGATCCAGAGCAGCTGCGCGCTCGTCGGCTGCAGATCCTCGCTCAGCGACGGAACCGCGAGGTGCAGCACGGTCAGGTCCATCGCGTAGACCACGCAGGCCAGGGCGAGCACGGCGAGCCCGATCCACTCGCGGCGCCCAGCTTTCGGAGCGTCGTCCGCAGCCATGTCAGGTAGACCGTTCGAGCCGCTGGAACTCATCGAGCCGACGTTACTCCGACGAGTCGGGGCATTCATGGGGCATTCGCCTCATCTTGCGAGCGGCTCGAGCGTGTCGAGCAGCCCCTGCCGCATGGCGTAGAGCGCCGCCGCCGCCCGCGTCGAGACGTCGATCTTGGCGTAGATGTGCTCGACGTGGTTCGCTGCCGTCTTCTCGGCGATCACGAGCGTCTTCGCGATCTCGCGGTTCGAGGCGCCCCGCGCGCCAGCAGCACGAGCACCTCGAGCTCCCGAGGCGTGAGCCCGCCTGGGCGTCGCTGCGCCGTCGAGGGCTCGTCCGATGGCCCGCCGCCGCGAGCACGGCCTCGGCGACGTCGCCGTCGAAGCGGCCGGCGCGGACATCCCGCCGGCAGCTCGTCCGCCGCCGCCGGCGGCTGCGAGCGCGGGGCGATGCGGCCGCGGCTCGGTCATCGCGTGGTACGCGTCGGCGGCGGCGAGCACGCGCGCACGGCGGCGGAGACCGACCCGCCCGTGAGCCCGCGGTGATACCCGGAGCCGTCGAGGCGCTCGTGGTGGGCGCCCGCGATCGCGCCCAGCCGGGCGAGCGCCGCCGGCCGCGCGAGCGCGCGCTCGGTGTAGTACGGGTGCAGGCGGACGCGCTCGCGCTCGCCTTCCGTGAGCGCGCCCGGCTTGTCCCAGATCGAGTTCGGCACGCCCGTGCGGCCGAGGTCGTGGAGCAGCCCCGCGCGCCGCACCGAAGTCCTGTCGCTCTCCGGGAGACCGAGCTGCGCCGCCGCGTCCGCCGCGAGCGCTGCAACGCCGCGCGAGTGGCCGCGGAAGTACGGGGACTTGAGGTCCGCGAAGTCGGCGACGACGGCCGAACGCTTCGTCGAGCTCCTCCTCGGCGATCGGCGCGGAGGGAGTCGGCTCGGCGGCCACGACTTCGTCCCAGGTCGTCTCGCCGTCGAGCCCGGCGAACACGTCGTCCGCATGGCGCTCGAGCTCGCGCCACGAGCGCCGGGTCGAACTGCGTGCCGGCGCGCTTTCGCGCGACCGCGAGCGCCGCCTCCGGCCCGCCCGCGCTGCGGTGCGCCTCGACGATGTCGGCGAGCTGGACGAGCCGGACCGAGAGCGCGATCTCCTCGCCGCGGATCCGCGGGCTCGCCCTTGCCGTCCCAGCGGGCGAAGAGCTGGCGCATCGGCTCGTGCAGGGACGGCCCCGAGCCCCAGGCGCTCGGCCAGCGTCGCCGCGACGTCGCAGTGGGCCGGCCATCGACTCCGGCGCCGCCGCTTGTTTCCCTCCGCGAGGAGCGCGGCGGTGATGCGCACCCGGTGCCACGGCGAGCCTCCCGCTCCGGCACGCCGAAGCATGAAGCCGAACAGCGGCAGGCCGGCGAGGTCGACGCCGTACGTGTCGCGCCGGAAGGCGTTGTCGTCGCCGAAGAACTCCGCGAGCTCGCTCGCGTCCGACGGTGCAGCCGACCGAGGAGAGCAGCGCGACGTAGTACGCGGCCTCGCGCTCGGAAGGCGACGCGTCGATCCGCTCGCCGAGACGCATCGCGATGAGGCACGAGCGCAGCACGTGCTCTGTCGGCTGGCCCAGCCCGAGGTCGATGCCGAGCGAGAGCGCGGCGATCAGCTCGGGGAGCCGAAGCTGCGACTCCGCCACACGCTCCATGCGTGAACTGTACGACGCGTCCCCTCGGGACGGCCGGTAGTGCGTTATGTTGCAGGGGTCCGTCTACCGGCGTCGTAGGCGACTCCCTGATGAGCTGGATTTACATCGTTCTCGCGATTGCGGTCGTGGTTCTGCTGCTCAACATCGCCGTGGTCTTCCTGCTCCGTTCCTGGGGCACGGATGTCGGCACGAACCACGAGAGCCAGAACCACTAAGTCCGCTACGACGCGTCTGCGAGCGCAACGAGCCGGGAAAGTCGCTCGTCGAGCTCACACGCCGTCCAGGTGTCCCCGCGATCGGCGCTCTCCCAGAGCACGCCGTTTGCGAGCCCGGCGAAGAGCCGGCTTTCTGTCGCGACGAGCGCGTACGGCATCGAGGGAAGTGGATCCGGAAGACCGCCGGCAAGAGTGTCCCAGCCTCCGTCTCTCCGCCGGTAGATGTGCGCCTGCGGGTCGCCGCCTCGCATTCCGTGGGCCGCGAACGGGCCCGTGCTCGCGGACACGTACCAGAGGTCGGGATCGTTTGGATCGACGGCCACCGACCACGTGTAGTGGCGATCGCGGCCGTCGTCCGCCGCGCGCCATGTGTCGCCCGCGTCCTCGCTCCACGCCGCCCCGCCGCCGCCCGCTTCGTACGCACGACCCTCGACCTGCGGATGCCAGGCGAGGGAGTGGACGTCCAGCTGTGAGCCGGGGCGCTGGTCCTGCCAGGTCTCGCCTCCATCGGTCGACCGCATCAGCCCACCGAGCTCGATGCCGGCCAGCACGACGTCCGCGTCGTGCGGGCTCGGCGCGACCCAGCGCACATGTGATGTCCAGGGCCGTGGAGGGAAGCTCCACGTCGGCCGCGAGGGGAGCTCGAGGAGGCCCTCGAGCTCACGCCAGCTCTCTCCGCGGTCGTCGCTTCGGTAGAGCGCGCTCGGCTCGGTTCCGGCGTACACCGCGCCGTCGGCCGCGCTGACCGCGACCGAGAACACCTGAGGCGCAGGAAGCTCGCAGTCGACCCAGGTCCCGCCCCCGTCGGACGACCGCCTGACTCCGCCGTCACCGAGCCCGACGTAGACCGTGTCCGGGTCGGACGGGTCGACCGCCAGACACTGTGCACCGCTCCCGCCGAGCGACACCCGAACGCTCCACGACCCGTCGGTCTCGTCGAGCCTCGCGACGGAGTCGCCGGTCGCCGCGTAGAGGCGTTGAGTCACCCGACTACGCGCGCGACCCCGCAGCGACCCCGAGCGCCGTGCTCAGCAGGACCTCGCCGACACGCGTCTCCTTGAGCTTGATCTGGCCCATCTCGAAGTTGTCCTGGACCCAGTCCCGCGAGATGGCGTTCGCCGCCTCCGCCTGCTCGGCGGTCTCCCAGATCGAGAACGAGAGGATCTCGCCCTGGCTGGAGGTGATCGAGTAGCCCTTGAACCCCGGCTCGGCCTCGAACAGCGGAAGCATCCCCTCCTCCGCCTTCTGCGCGAGCTCCTGCGGGTTGCCGATGAACGTGTACCGCGCCATCCGTGCGTGCATCGCACGTCTCCTTTCGTCGTTGCGGAACTCATACCCCGAACGTGCCGGCTCTAGTCGCGAGCAAGAGAAAGGCCCCGGTCTCCCCGGGGCCTTTCGACTCCAAACACGCGCAGCTCTACGCCCTGATGCCGGCTGTCGTGCTCACGCCGAGCGTGGTCGAGACGAGGACCTCGCCGATCTGCGCCTCGATGAGCTGAATCTTGTCCGCGAGGTTCTCTGCGACCCACGAGGCGATGGTCTTGCTCGCCTCCTCGGCTTCCTCCGCGGACTCCCACGCGCTGAACGAGATGATCGCGCTGTCGTTCGCCAGGATCGAGTAGGCCTTGAAGCCCGGGATCCCCTGGAAGATCGGCAGCATGCCCTCTTCCGCGGTGCGCGCGATCTCCTGCGCGTCCCCCGTGAACGTGTACTTCGCCATGCGTCCGTGCATGCGACCTCCTGTCCTGCCGCCTCCTTGCCCCGTGGCTCTCCACGACGGGCCTGGCGGCTCAGCCCGAGAGCCTTACACATCTCGTGCCAGATGTCTCCTACCGCGCAGTATGCTGCCGCCGTTCCCGAGGCTGAGGAGGATGCAGTGCCCGTGACCGCGGTGTTCGAGGGAATTACGCAGGAGCAGTACGAGGAGTCGATCCGCCGGCTGACCAACGGCGAGAAGGACCGCGTGGACACACCCGCCGACTGGCCGGTCGAGGGCCTGCTCGCCCACATCACCGGCCAGGGGGAGAACGGGTTTCGCGTTGTGGACGTGTGGGAGTCGGAGGAGGCGTTCAACGCCTTCGGCGAGCAGCTGATGCCGATCCTCCAGGACATCGGCGTGCAGGGCCAGCCGGAGGTCTATCCGGTGCACACGTTCGTCTCGGCCTAACGCGCGAGGCCGAGAACGAGCTCGAGCGCGCGGTCCACCTCGGTCGAGCCGTCCGACGTCAGACGTCCGGCCTGCTCGCCGAGACGCCGGCGATCGACGGCTCGAATCTGCTCCGTCAGCACACGCGTGCGACTGCCACCGACTTCAACCTCGGGCCGAAACACCGTCGCCAGAGCGCGCATTGATGTCGGCGCAACGATCACGGTCGAGAGCTCCAGCACGCTCGCCTGGAGAACGACCGCATACCGCGAACCGAATTGCTCGTGGCCGGTCGTGTCCTTCGAGAGTCGTGCCCAGAAGACCTCACCTTTCTGCATCGTCAGGCCACGGCGTACCGAGCTCCTCCATGAACGCCAGCACGGCTGCGCTTTCGGCTCGGTCCTCAGGATCGGCCATCACACGCCGCACTTCCTCTCTGAGCTGCTCGTCACGCCGAAGCGATGCGGCTTCGATGAGCGCCTGTCGGATCGCTTCGGACTGCGACAGACCAGTCTCGAGGAGGGCGTCGAGCGCTTGCTGCGCTCGCTCGTCGAGGCGGACCGAGACGGCTCGCTCGGGCATGGCCGAAAATGTATCAAGACTCGTCATACAAAAAGCATGACAGAAGCTGATGTCGGCTGCGTGTCGACTTCGTCTCAGCTCTTGCGCGCCAGCTCGACAAGGCGGCAGAGCACGTTCACGAGTTGCATCTCTTGCACCGTCTTGCAGTCGGCCTCGAGGAGCCGCGGCGAGCAGACGAGCTCGACGCGGCACTGCGCGCGCGAGGTGGCGACGTTGATCCGGTTCCGGTTGAAGACGAACGAGAGCCCGCGCGGCGCCTCCTCCCCGCTCGAGCTCGCGAGCGAGACGAGCACGACCGGCGCCTCCTGGCCCTGGAACTTGTCGACCGTGCCCACGCGGACTCCTTTGGGGACCGTGCGGCTGTGACCGAGGCACATGACCCAGGCACCCTGGCGACGTGGACGAAGACGAGGGGATCTACCGCGACGAAGTCCTGGCGATCATGCGGTGCGCTCGCGGACATTCGAGCGACACGACTTCGACATCCTGGCAACTCTGCGGTGGAGATGACGAAGGAGGACGACGACGATGAAGAAGTGGACTCCTGAGGAATTCCGCGCCTGGAAGGCCGCGCGAGAGGCTCGGATCAAGGAGCTTCGCGATCACGTCGAGAGGATCAAGGCCGAGCTCGAGGCGAAGCGCCGCGAGAAGTCCTGCCTAGCGTCTAGCTCTCGCTAGGGCGCCGTCGAGTGCGAGCTCGACCGCGTCGTCGAACGCCATCGCGCGGCCCTCCGCCCACACGGCATCGGCGTCGCTCGCCCAGCTGCTCGCGCGCCGGGCCGATGTAGCGCTCGAGAAGCGCGTCCCAGAACGCGATGGAGAACGAGATGCCGAGCGACTCCCACAGCGCCTCGACCGACCCAGCCAGGCGCAGGGCGCGCTCGGGGTCGCTTGCCGGCGACGGCCATCGCGACGCCCTGGACCTCGAAGCTCGTCTCGATGACGTCGCCGAGCGGAAGCGCTGCCTCGCAGGCTCTCGCGGTAGCGCTTCTCGGCTTCCTCCGTGTCGCCGCGGATCAGCGCGCAGTCGGCGAGGAAGTGGTAGGCGAAGTGCTCGGTGCGCGGGTCGCCGTCGGCCCTCTCGAGCAGCTCGCGTGACAGCGACTCGGCACGCTCGACGTCGCCGAGCGCGACGAGCACCTGGCAGACGCCGACGAGCGCGCGGGTCTCTCCCGCGGTGTCGCCGAGCTCGCGGCGGAGCTCGAGGCTCTGCTCGAACGCCGCGAGCGCGCCGGCCTCGTCGCCGGCGTCGTAGACGAGGAGCCAGCCGAGCGAGTCGAGCGCCGAGGCGAGCTCGTCCCGGTCGCCGAGATCGCGCCAGAGCGCGATCGCCTCTTCGAGCTGGGCCGACCCCTCTCTCGGCGTCACCGCGCCGGGCGACCAGCGCGCCGACGCGGCCAGCGCCCGCGCCCGAGGACGACCGGTTGCGCGGCGACTCGGCGAGCGCGTCGGCGAGCCTGCCGCACCCCTCGACGAGAAGGCCGCGTGAGAGCCAGAACCAGCCGAGCGCGCCGGCGAGCTCGAGCGCGCGATCCGGATCGTTCGCAGAGAGCCAGTCGAGCGCGGCACGGAGGTCGTCGTGGTCGAGCTCGAGTCGCGCCGACCACTCCGCCTCGGCGTCGAACCGGTGCTCGTACGCCTGCTCGGCGAGCGCGGAGAAGAAGGTCGCGTGCCGCTGTCGGAGCCGTCGCGTCGTCCGAGCTGCTCGAGCCGCTCGACGCGCGTACTCGCGGATCGTCTCCAGCATCAGGAAGCGGTCGTCGCCGATCGGCTTCAGAAGGCTCGAGTCGACGAGCGACGGCGAGGCCGTCGAGATCGGCGCTCGCAGACCTCCTCGGCGGCGTCGAGCGGGAAGCTGCCCGCGAAGACCGAGAGCGCGGCGAAGAGCTGCTCGGGCGTCGTCGTCGAGCAGGTCGTAGCTCCACTCGATCGTGGCGCGCAGCGTGCGCTGGCGCTCGGGGGCGTCACGCGCGCCGCCCGTCAGCAGCGGGAGCGTCGAGTCGAGGCGCTCGAGGAGCCGCTCGGGAGCGAGAAGCTTCGTACGCGCGGCGGCGAGCTCGACCGCGAGCGGGAGTCCGTCGAGCCGGCGGCAGATCGCCTCGACGGTCGAGTCGGGCGCGAGCTCCCGCCCGACCGCACGGGCCCGCTCGACGAAGAGCGCGGCCGCATCGCTCGCGGGGAGCGGCTCCAGCCGGTACTCCCGCTCGCCCGACACGTGCAGCGGCGCCCGGCTCGTGACGAGCACGCGGAGACCACCCGACGTCCGCGAGGACCGCGCTGACCGCGGGCGCGGCGTCGAGGAGGTGCTCGAAGTTGTCGAGCAGGATGAGGAGCTCCTTTCCGCGGAGGAATCCCGCGAGGTCGTCGCGCGCGCCGATCGCCTGCGCGACCTCCGAGGGCACGAGCTCGGGATCGGAGAGGCCCGCGAGCGGCACCCAGAAGACACCGTCGCGGAGCGTGCCCGACGAGCTCGGCCGCGACCTGGAGCGCCAGGCGGGTCTTCCCGGTGCCGCCGGGCCCGGTGAGCGTGAGGAGGCGCGTGCCGTTCGAGAGCAGCGCGACGAGCTCCTCCGAGCTCGCGCTCGCGCCCGACGAGCGGGCTCGCGGCGATCGGGCAGGTTCGTGGCGTCGAGCGTCCGAAGCGGCGGGAAGTCGCCGTCGCCGAGCTGGTACAGGCGCTCGGCGCCGATCAGGTCCTTGAGCCGGTGCTCTCCGAGGTCGCGTACGTCGCGTATCGCTCTCGAGGAGGCCGCGCGTCGTCTCGGAGAGGACGATCTGCCCTCCGTGCGCGGCGGCGGCGATGCGCGCAGCGCGGTGGACGTCGATGCCGACGTAGCCCTCGTCCGTCACGATCGGCTCGCCGGTGTGGAGCCCCATGCGTACGCGGATCGGGCCGCTCTCGAGCGCGCTCCGCGCCTCGGCGGCGGCGGCAACGGCGTCGGCGGCGCTCGGAAACGCGACGAAGAAGGCATCGCCCTGGGTGTCGACCTCGACGCCCGAGTGCCTCGCGAACGCGTCCCTCAGCGCTCGCCGATGCTCGGCGAGCAGAGTCGGCGTATCCGGCCCCGTGCTCCTGGAGGAGTCGCGTCGAGCCCTCGACGTCGGTGAAGAGGAAGGTGACGGTGCCGCTCGGGAGCTCGCGCCGGGCTCACGAGCGCCGGATCTTACGGACCGGTGGTCATCACCGTTCTACGATTCTTGCCATGCAGCCTGAGGATGTACCGTCAGGCGAGCCTGCAAGGTCTGGGAAGCCATGGCTCCCGGGCTGGGAGCGGTGGCGCGGTGCATCTCGAGCAGGCCGTCGCGCCGGTGCACGACTGGCTGCTCCGGCGAGCTCGAGCCGCGACCCGGCGACACCGTGCTCGAGCTCGCGAGCGGCACCGGCGAGCTCGGCTTCAAGGTCGCCGGGATCATCGGAGACGACGGTCGGCTGATCTCGACCGACTTCTCCCCAGACATGATCGAGGTCGCCCGCCGGTACGGCGCTGAGCGCGGAGTCGAGAACGTCGAGTTCCGCGTGATGGATGCCGAGCAGATCGACCTCGAGAACGACTCGGTCGACGGCGTGCTCTGCCAGAGCGGCTACATGCTGATGGCCGATGTCGAGGCAGCGCTCGCGGAGACTCGTCGCGTGCTTCGTCCGGGCAGGCGGCTCGCGATGTCGGTCTGGGGCGCTCCCGAGCGAAACCCGTGGGCGTCGATCGGCGCGCGCATCCTCGTCGAGCGAGGCCACATGCCTCCGCCCGAGCCGGGAAGGCCCGGCGTCTTCAGCATGGCGGCCGAGGAGCGGACTCGCGCACTGCTCGCAGGAGCGCGGGTTCGACGAGATCCGGCACCGACGAGGTCGAGGTGCTGTTCCGGTTCGACGACGTCGACGACTACGTGCAGTGGGCGATCGACATGGCGGGACCGCTCGCGATGGTGCTTCGTGGGTTGTCCGGGGACGAGCTCGCGATCGATCGCGGCGCAGCTCGAGGAGGGGTTCGCTCCCTTCGGCTGACGGCGGGTACGTGCTGCCCGGCGTCGCACTGTGCGCGGTCGCCGAACGGCCTCTGGCCCAGGACAGCTCGACCCACGCCCCACGGATCCGCACTATCGTCGGAAAGAACACCACCGACGACGGGAGTGACCGTGGCGACCACCGCGAGCAAGTCCAAGAGACTGTCCGACGAAGATCTCGTCCACCTGCTCGAGCTGGCGAAGAAGTCGGACAGCGTCGAGCTCAAGTTGACCGTGCCTGCGTCGGGCCAGCGGGCCGCCGTCGCGGCGCTCGCGCTCGATCCGCTCGAGGCGCAGATCCGGCAGGTGTTCTTCTTCGACACGCCCGACCTCGCGCTCAACGGAGCGGGAATCGTCGTGCGGGCGCGGAGGGTCCAGGGAAAGAATGGCGATACGGTCGTCAAGCTGCGCCCGGTCGTTCCCGACGACCTTCCCGCCGATCTGCGCAAGTCACCGAACCTCGTGGTCGAAGTCGACGCGATGCCGGGGGGCTACGTCTGCTCCGCCACCCTGAAGGGGAAGGCCGGCGCCGCTGCCGTCAGGAAAACGGCGGCGGGAGAGCATCCGATTCGGAAGCTCTTCTCGAAGGAGCAGCGCGCCTTCTTCGCGGATCATGCTCCTGAGGGACTCGAGCTGGACGGGCTTGCCGTACTCGGGCCGATCTTCGTTCTGAAGCTGAACTTCACGCCCGCGGAGCTCGGCCGGCGACACGTGGCCGAGATGTGGCTCTATCCCGATGGCTCTCGGATCCTCGAGCTGTCGACGAAGTGCCTCGCGTCGGATGCGTTCCAGGTCGCCGCGGAGTCGCGCGCCTTCCTGACATCGAAAGGGGTCGACCTCTCCGGCGAGCAGCAGACGAAGACGAAGGCCGCGCTCGAGTTCTTCTCGCAGGAGCTCGGGGCGAAGGGCGAGAGCCTAGATCACCAGATGTTGATGCCCGCGTCCGTCGCGTAGCGGTCGATCTCGGCCAGCTCGTCCTCGCCGAGGTCGAGGCGGTCGAGCGCGGCGACGTTGTCCTCGAGCTGGGCCACGCTCGAGGCGCCGATGAGCGCCGAGGTCACGCGCGGGTCGCGGAGCGCCCAGGCGAGCGCCAGCTGCGCGAGCGTCTGGCCGCGGCGCGACGGCGATCTCGTTCAGCGCGCGGATGCGTGCCAGTGCGTCGTCCGAGATCAGGGCGGGCGAGAGCGAGCTCGGCCGGCTGGCGCGCGAGCCGTCCGGGATCCCGTCCAGGTACTTGTCCGTGAGCATCCCCTGGGCGAGCGGCGAGAAGACGATGCAGCCGACGCCGAGCTCGCCGAGGGCGTCGAGCAGGTCCGGCTCGATCCAGCGGTTCAGCATCGAATACGAGGGCTGGTGGATGAGGAGCGGCGTCCCGAGGTCGCGGAGGATCGCCGCGGCCTCGCGGGTCTGCTCCGCCGAGTAGGACGAGATCCCGACGTACAGCGCCTTCCCCGCGCGCACGGCCGAGTCGAGCGCGCCCATCGTCTCCTCGAGCGGCGTCTCGGGGTCGAAGCGGTGCGAGTAGAAGATGTCGACGTAGTCGAGGCCCATCCGCGCCGAGGCTCTGGTCGAGGCTCGCGAGCAGGTACTTGCGCGAGCCCCACTCGCCGTACGGCCCCGGCCACATGTCGTAGCCGGCCTTCGTCGAGATGACGAGCTCGTCGCGGTAGGGGCCGAGATCCTCGCGGAGCAGGCGCCCGAACGTCTCCTCGGCCGACCCGTAGGGCGGGCCGTAGTTGTTCGCGAGGTCGAAGTGCGTGATCCCGAGGTCGAAGGCGCGGCGGGCGATCGCGCGGTTCCTCTCGAACGGGTCGACGCTGCCGAAGTTCCACCAGAGACCGAGCGAGATGGCCGGAAGCAGGAGCCCGCTGCGGCCCGAGCGGCGGTAGGTCATGCGGTCGTAGCGATCATCCGAGGCGACGTACGTCACGCGGCGAGGATAGTCAGGGGCGGAGCTCGACGAACCCGGCGGCGGCGAAGTCGCCGTCGAAGGCGAGCGCCTCCCGGATGCGGAGTTTGCGCATGAGGGCGAAGCTCGTTGCGTCGACGAAGGAGTAGGGGCGCTCGTCATGGGCGCGCAGCCACTCCCAGGCCTCGGCCTCGAGCACCGGCTCGACCCGCTCGAGCCGAATGTTGAGCTCGTTTCGAACCCGGTCGACCCAGCTGACTGTGTGAAAGTGCCCGAGCCTGCGAATGAGGAGCGTCCAGACCTCACCGAGTACGAGGTTCGACGTGACCGCAGGCGCCCCCGAAGTCGATTCGCAAGCAGTACCGCGTCAGCGTGCCGGCTCTCGCGTGTTATCGCTTCGGCGATCCAGAACGACGTGTCAACGAAGGCCACGCCTCCTCCGAGATCGGGCCATAGAGGAACTCATCGATGTTCTCGATGGGTTCGACGTCGGGGAACATGCCGGCGAGCTTCCAGAGCCCGTTGTCGAACGGTTTCCCGTCGGCTTCACCACGGACGCACTGCCGAACGAGCGCGCCCTTCGAGATGCCGCGGGCGGCGGACTCCCGCTCGAGCCAGTCGTCGAGCTCGGGCTCGATCATAATCTGTAGTCGGCGCATCCTGGCCATGGTTACACAACTAGTGTGACAGTTGTGTAACTCTGCTGTCAACGCTGAGACCGGGGTCTGGTTGAAGCCAGACCCCGACTGCTACACGAGTCCGGCTTCGGCGAGGGGGCGGCGGCCCCAGGCGAAACGGGTCTCGTACCAGCCGGACATCGGCGTCAAGGTCGTGCCGCGGTCGGAGGAGTGGACCATCCAGCCCGACCCCACGTAAATCCCCGTGTGGTAGACCTCGCTCGGCTTCGAGCGAGGGCCGCTCGGGCCGAAGAAGACGACGTCGCCCGGCTGCAGGGCGGCGCGCGTGATTCGGGCCGCGCGGGGCACCTCGGCGCTCATGTCGTAGGTCGTCCGCCCCTTGAGCACCGAGGCGAGCGAGCGTGCGCCCGCGTAGGGCTCGAGCTTGTACACGCGCCAGACGAAGCCGCTGCAGTCGAAGCCGCCCGGGAGGATGCGGCCGAAGAGCGACTGCGGCCGCTCCGAGGTTCCGGCCCACACGTACGGCGACCCGACCAGGCGAAGCGCGCGGCGGAGGACGTTCTGCTGCCAGACGGTGAGCGGCTCGAAGACGAAGGCGTCGAGCGCGAGTCGCACCGAGTCCAGCGCGTACGGCTGGATCGTGAGCACGCGCGCGATCGAGTACGCGGCCTCGGCGCGCGTCACCGGCTGGGTGACCTGGAGCTCGAGCTCCTCCTCGGTCTGCACGTGGTTGATGCGGAGCCCGAGCATGCGCGCGACGGTCTCGGTCCCGAGCCACGGTCGGGGCATCAGCCCGGCGCTCTCGGCGGCGAGTCGCAGCGCGCGCGCCTGTGGGCGGAGACCGGCGATCGAGACGAGCTGCGCGTCGAGCTCGCGCACGGTGACGAGGCGATAGGGGTCGGCGGCCACGGTGGCCTCCGCGCCGAGGGCGGAGAGCGCAGCGGCGAGCTCGGAGGCGGTCAGGAGGTCGTCCGGGCGGAAGTCGGTCACGCTGGGCGCCAGCAGGCCCGCGCTCGACGACCGCCTCGATCTGCGGCGCCGCCCACGAGCGGACAGGCGGCGGCTGCGCGCCCGCGGTGGCGGTCGCCGCGAGGAATGCGAAGGCGAGCAGGAGGGCGATACGCCGCATGTGAACGAGGTATCGGCCCGGCCTGAAGAGGTCAAGACCCCCTTACGAAATCCTGAACGGCGGCTGCCCGGACGGCGCGGGGCTACGCTGGGTCGATGCGGAGGTTGACGTTGCTGCTCGCGCTGTCGTGCGCTCGTCGTCTGCGGGGTGCGGAGGCGGTTCAGGCGAGGACGCGGCGGCGCCTCCCGACTGCCACCGAGACCGCGGCTCCCGAGGACGCCGCCATGCGCCCGCTCGCGCCCGCGATCGAGGGAACCACCCTCGACGGAGAGCAGGCCTCGCTCGCCGCTCTGCGCGGCAAGCAGGTGTTCGTCAACGTCTGGTCGTCCTGGTGAAGCACGTGCCAGAGCGAGGCGGTCGCCTTCGCAGAGTTCCAGGAGGGTCATCCCGAGCTCGCGTTTCTCGGGCTCGACGTCGCTGACACGCCGGACGAAGGTCGCGCGTTCGTCGAGCGAGTACGGCTGGAATTGGCCGTCCATCTCCGATCCCGATCGGAAGCGAGCACGGACGCTCGGCGCGACGTACCAGCCGCACGTGTTCGTGGTCGATGCGGAGGGTCGGGTGGTTGCGAGTTACGAAGGGGGCGGGAATGCGGAGATCTGGGAGTCGCTGGTAGCGCAACTTCCCTAGACCGGGGTCAGGCTGAAGGCCTGACCCCTGCGCGTTCCCTGAAGCCTGACCCCACGCGGTGCTAAGCTCCCGGCATGAGCATGACCTCGTACGACGACTGCCTTCCGGGCACCTGGCTCGCGGCGCGACTTGCCTACGACCCGTTGCTGATCGAGGCGATGCGGCGGGACGGCGAGCTCATCGCGTATTCGCCGACCCGGCTCGACCGAGTGGCTCTACCCCGCCTGGCAGTTCGACGGGAACGCGCCGCGCCACGGGATCGAGAGGATCGTCCGCGCCGCGCGGCAGGCAGGTCTCGACGAGACGCGGCTGTACACCGTCCTGACCGCGCCGCTCGGGCTCGGCGGCGAGAAGCGCGTGTACGAGATCTGGCTCGAGGGTCGCGAGGACGACGTGGTCGAGCTCGTGCGCGCGGGGTAGGACGAGGGCGAGGCTTGCCTCGCCCCTACGCCGTCAGGTCGAAAAGGGCGCACGGCGCCGTCAGGTCGAAAGGGTCTCGGCGGCGCGGACGATCTTCACGTCGCCGCTGACCGTCTTCACGCTGCAGCGGCACGACCTCGCCGCTTCTCGTCCGGCGTCCTCGTTCCTCGACGGGCAGCGTTGTCCGACAACCCGAGCTCGGAGCTGAGATCGCCCGAGACCGAGGTCGCGTCGATCCAGACCGCGGGTGCCGCGTGCCACGCCGATCCGGGCGTCGCCCGAGACCGTCTGCAGCGTGCAGCTCGCCCGCCTCGATCGCGCCGATCTTCACGTCGCCCGAGACCGAGCGCGCGGTCAGCGGGCCCTGCACGCGACCGATCTCGAGGTCGCCGGACACGGTCACGATCGTGCCGCCCTCGGGGATCGTGCCCGACCGAGATGTCGCCGCTCGCGGTCTTGACCTCGAGCCTCTTGCGCACGTCGTCGAGCTTGATGTCGCCCGAGGCGCTCTTCGCGGAGACCTCGCCGAGCTCGCCCTCGACGTCGAGATCGGTGGAGCCGCCGGCGAGGTCGAGATCCGAGCCGGGCGGGCACGTGATCCGCACCTCGAGCTCTCCGCCCCAGTTGATCTGGATCGGGCCCCAGCGGATCTTGTCCCGTTGCTCGACGTGATCACGTGCCTGCCGTTGCGCTCGTCGGCGCGGACGATGATGTCCTCGTGCGCGTCGGCGCCACGGCCGCGCTTCGAGACGAGCTCGACGCTGGTGCGCGGTTCGTCGGCGGTCGTCACCCGCACGCGTCCGCTCGGGAGCCGGATCTGGAGGGTGACGTCTCCCGGAGTGTCGAAGGTCTGCATCTGCGTCACCTAGTCCTGCGGCTCGACGTGGAGGTCGGCGAGCCGTCGCACGCGGCGGCCGCGTGCGCTTCCGCGTCTTGCGAACGCGGTCGCCGGGGTCGAGAAGCGTGGCGTAGTCGAAGGGGATCGGGGCAAGAAACATGGTGTTCTCCTTTCAGCCCTGGGCGTAGCCCTGGATGCGGTTGCGTCCGCGCCGCGGGCGCGACTGCGAACGCGAGTGGAGCGTGTGCGCGATGGCGCGCACGAGCCATGCGTTGATCGAGACGCCTTCCTGTGCTGCAGCCACCTCGATACCGGCCTTCAGCGACTCGGGGAGACGGAGCGAGATGCGCCCGCTCAGCTCCTCCCCGGCCGCTGCCTGAACGGCATCGGGAGCGTCGTCCATGACGACCACGAGCTCGGGCTCGCGACCTGCGAGCCGAACCTCGACCCGTCCTGAGTCGAGCTGGCCCCCGATCTCGAGGGCTGCTTCACCGAGGAGGTCGAGGAGCCGGAAGTGGAGGGTCGAGCCGAGAGCCTCGCTCAGCCTTTGCGCGGCCTGGGCGGTGGCTTCGTCGCCGAGGCCGGCGGTGCCGGCGAGGTCTCCCTGGATCGCCTGGATATGACTGTCCAGCTGCATGATGACATCATAGTGACATCATGAACGCTGTCTGTCAAGTGCGGATTTGCAGCGTCGTGACATTCCGCTTGGTTGTGCGGTTTGGAGGGCCGAACCTTAAGAACGAGGTCAGGCTAAAGCCTGACCCCGGATCCCTCCCCTACGCCTAAGGGAGTTGCCAGACGTCGTCGCGGAGGATCGGCGTCGCGGCGCCGTCTCGATCCAGGCCGTCGACCTCGACGTCCGGGCCGCCGATCATGAAGTCGGTGTGCACCCCCGAGACGTTGATGCCGCGGGCGAGCAGCTCGTCCGGCTCGAGGTCGTCCACGTCACCGAGCGCGTGCGGGAAGCCGCTTCCGAAGGCGACGTGGCACGCCTGGTTCTCGTCGAAGAGCGTGTCGTGGAAGACGAGGCCCGTCTTCTTCACGGCCGAGGAGCCGTCGACGAGCGCGACCTCGCCGAGCGAGGGCGCCTGCTCGTCGACCGCGAGCTGGGTGCGGATGATGTCGGCGCCCGAGGACGCGTTCACCTCGACGATCTTCCCTCCCTCGAAGCGCACCTCGAGGTCGTCGACCCGCGTGCCGGCCGCGAGGAGCGGCGCGGTCGAGCGCACGGTCCCCTCCGCCCGTCGCCAGTCCGGGCTGGTGAAGACCTCCTCGGTGGGGAGGTTCGGAATGTGCGGAATCCCGCCTCGGTCCTGTTGGTCGCGGACACCCAGACGCCGGCCTCGTTGAGCCCGATCGTGAGGTCCGTCCCCGGCCCGCGGAAGCGAATCGCGTCGAACCCTCGCGCGTTGAGTGCTTCGGCCCTCGCCTCGAGCATCGCGGCGTGCTCCTCCCAGGCGGCGACGACATCGTCCGCGTCGAGCCGGGTCGCGGTCGCGACCGCATCCCACAGGCGCTCGAGGTCCGGCTCGCCGAAGACCTGCGTCGCCCAGCCCTCGTTCGGCGCCGAGACGATCGTCCAGTTGATCCGCCGCGCGCCCGTGAGCGCGAGCGAGGCGGCTCTGAGCTCCTTCGGCTCCGAGCGGCCGACGAGTGCGGCGTCGAGATCGCCGAGGAGATCGGGATCGGGATTTCCCGTGAGCGAGACGAGCGCCGGACGCTCGTCGTACGCGCGCTGGTAGAGGTCGAGCACGTGCGGCGCCGACCAGCCCAGCTCCTCCTCCGGGCCGAGCTCGATCTGCGCCCGCCGGAGATGGAGATCGCCGTAGACCAGGATCACGTGCTTGGCGCCGGCGCGGTAGGCCTCTCGCACGACCGCGCGCGCGATCTCGGCATGCTCGACCAGCCCGGTGACGATGACGTCCTGGCCCTCCTGGACGTTCGCTCCCACGCGGACAGCCAGCTCGGCGTAGCGCCGCAGTCGTTCTTCCGGGCTCAGAGGGTCAGTCGCCCCAGTCGAAGTCGCGCGGCCGGCCCGTCCACAAGGTCTCGTCGAGCGCGGCGCCCTCGACGCTCTCGACGGTCTCCTCCCCGGGCCAGGGGAGGCGCTCGGAGCTCATCTGCTCGGGTGCGGCCTCGCCGTCCATCGTCTCCTCGATGCGGGCCTGCTCCTCGCTCTTGAAGAGCGGGTGGTTCTCGAGGGGATCGCCGTTCAGGTACGACTCGAGGGGCATCTCTCCCGCGAGCTCGGAGTTGCGTTCCTTGAGGTCGAGGTGCTCCCGGATCGCCGCAGCGAAGAGGGACTCCGTCTCGACTGGTGGTTCTTCGAGATCCGACATGACGTCCTCTGAGGGGTGGGAGTCTAGCGGAACCCTCGGCGCGACAGACCAGGAGTCTGGCCGAAGCCAGACCCCAGCGCGCGGGTATGGTGCGCGCGTGATCTTCCGGTTCTTCACGCTCGCGTTCCTGCTCTACCGCATGTACCGCCGGCTGCCGAGCTCGCAGCGGCGACAGCTGCGCGAGGCCGTGCAGCGACACGGGCCGCGGATCGCCTCGGCCGCGCGCAACGCGCGCAAGAGCCGCTAGGGCGCTGCCCCGCTTTGAACCCCAGCGCCTCGCGGACGATCCGGTCCTGCTCGTGCTGGTGCAGGGTCGGGTACCCCTCGCTGGGGCTCGCGCGCCACGGCCTGCCGACGTAGTCGACGCGCTCGACGAACGGCGCGTCGCGAGCGCCGCCTCCTCGAGCCGGTGGCGCAATGACCGCCAGGCGCCCATGTTCTGCGGTTCCTCCTGCGCCCACACGATCTCGCGGAGCTCGGGATACGACTCGACGACGCGCGCGAGAGCGTCGACCGGGAACGGGTAGAGGAGCTCGACGCGCGCGATCTGCGGCCGTAGGGCCACGCTCCGCAGCTCGTGGGCCGTGACGTCGTAGTAGATCTTCCCGCTGCAGAGGACGAGACGACGGATGCCGCGACGGTCCCCGGGCTCCGGATCGTCGATCACCGCCTCGAACGAGCCGGCGAACAGGTCCTCGATCGTCGACGTCGCCTGGCGCAGGCGAAGCAGGCCCTTCGGAGTCATCACGACGAGCGGTCTCGCGGTCGCGTCGAGCGCCTGGCGCGTCGCAGGAGATCGGAAGAACTGCGCGGCAGTCGTGCAGTTGGCGACGGCGGATGTTCTCCTGCGCGGCGAGCTGCAGGAACCGCTCGAGGCGCGCGCTCGAGTGCTCGGGACCGTTGCCCTCGTACCCGTGCGGGAGCAGGAGCCCGAGACGTGAGGTCTGGCCCCATTTCGAGCGGCCGGCGACGATGGAGTCGTCGACGACGTCTGGTGCGCCGTTCATGAAGTCGCCGAACTGGGCTTCCCAGAGCACCAACGCGTCCGGCGCGGCAATCGAGTAGCCGTACCTCGAAGGCGAGCGCCGCGTACTCGGAGAGCGGGGAGTCGTAGATCTCGATCGACCGAAAGGACCAGGATCGACGCGGCCCGGGCCACCGCCAGGTTGTCCGCGACCGACTCGATGCCGTACTTTCTGCGCCATCTCATCGCGCCGCTCCTGGCGCGGCTCGCTGCCCAGGATCTGCGCGGGGTCCGCCACCTGGGCGCGGATGAGGCCGCGGATCAGCGCCTCGGCCATGTTGCCGGTGCCGATGAAGCCGATGCGGCCGTCGATGCGAAGAGCCTTCTCGTCCGTCACCAGGGGCCTCCTAGAGCCGGGGAGCCGGCGGCTTGATGGGATCGCGCCAGGACAAGGCACCCTTGGCCTTCGTCTTCCGGGCGTAGACCTTGTCGCCGCAGGTCGCATAGAGGATGTCGAGATCGGGGCCGCCGAAAGCCACGTTGGTGAGCGCGGCTTCCTGGGGCCGGGGCAGGATGCCGATCACCCGCCGAGCTGGTCGAAGATCTGGACGCCCAGGGACGTGGCCATGTAGAGGCGGCCTTCGCTGTCCACGGTCATGCCATCGCCGTTGGGGCGAATTCAGGCGTCGGGGACGTGCAGGTGGAAATACGGCTCGCGATGGGCCAGCGAGCCGTCGGCCTGCACCTGGAAGGAGTAGGCGCGGGTCCCGGCGTAGTCGGTGACGAAGAGCAGTGACTGGTCGGCCGACAGCCGCACGCCGTTGGGGCTGGCGATCCCTTCGTCCACCACCCGCGGCGCGCCGCCCTTGGGAAGGAGCCGCACGCGCTTCCCTCCGGGATCGGTGAAGTAGATATCGCCCGTACGGGTGACCGCGAGGTCGTTGCAGGGTGCGTCTTTGGCCAGCACCGTGGCCTTGCCCGCATCGTCGTAGACCGCGACTTCCTTCCGCTCGTTGGCGCAGGCGTAAAGACGCCCGTCCGGCCCGAACATCAGCCCCGAGGCACGGCCCGTGTTCTCGGCGAAGACCGCGACCTGGCCGTCGGGCCCCACCTTGTGGATGCGGCTACTCTCCATGTCCACGAAGAAGAACTCGCCCTTCGCATTGACCGCCGGTCCTTCGGTGAGCCCATGCCCCTCGCTCACCAGCCGCCAGCCCTCGCCCGGCACCAGCAGGTCCAGGAAGGGCTGCTTCGACTTCTTCTCCGGGTTGGCTTCCACCGGCCGCGGCCAGTCGCGCCACAAGAAGCGCAGCACGTCGGGGAAGAGGACCTTCGCGTGCCGCGAGTTGTGCTCGCCGATCTCCCCACTCGTGCCGCACGTCGTAGCCCGCGTAGAGCAGGGCGGACAGCATGTCCTGGTTCGCGACCCACCAGCTCCCGTGCGGGTTGTCGAGGTCGTTCTTCCCGTCCTGGAGGAACACGCGAATGGGCTTGGGCTCGGACTTGCGCACGCTGGTGGGGATGCTGTCGCCGCCCCGGATGCCGACGTAGGTGCCGATGGCGCTGAAGACCCGCCGGAAGGCGTCGGGCCGCTGCCAGGCCGCGTTCCACGCGCAGATGGCGCCGCTGCTGTTTCCCGCGATGGCACGGTCGTTTCCGTCCGCGGACAGGGTGAGGCCGTGGGTCGCGGCCACGTGGGGCAGCAGCTCGTCGAGGAGGAACCGCGGGTACTCGCCGGTGATGCTGTCGTACTCGTAGCTGCGGTTCATGCGGTCGAGTGCGGCCTCCGACGAGGCCTTGACCCGCCCGTGCATCACGAACACGCCCACCATCCGGGGGATCTCCCCCTTGCGGATCAGGTTGTCGAAGACCACGGGTGCGTCGTACTGAAGGCCGTCCTGGAACACCATCACCGGTGCTTGCTTCGCCCGGTCGAGGCCGGGCGGCACGTAGACCCAGTACTCGCGCCAGGTCCCGGGGTAGATGCGGCTGTTCTCGAAGGTGCCCTTGACCACCTCGCCCCGGGGACTCCCTCCTGGGGAAGCGAGTCGGGCCCGGGGACCGGCTCTTGCGCCGAGGCCAGAGCGGCTAGAAACGTCGCGACGGCGAGAGCGGGTCCGACCCTGACCATGCGGCCTCCTCGATTGTGGCGAGATTCTAGCTTTCGCTGGCTTAGAATGCCGGCCCGGGAGGGGCCATGACCACAGGTCGGATGCGGAGACGCGTGGGCAGCGCGCTGCTGCTGTTGGTGCCGAGCGTGATGGCCTGCAAGCAGGCCTCGAGCAGCGCTTCGCCCGAGCCGGAGACCGTCGCCATCCACGTGGACCAGGCCGGCTATCTGCCGGCGGCACCCAAGGTGGCCATCGTGGTCGCGAAGGCCTCGGCGACGGCCTTTACGGTCAAGAGCCAGGCCGACGGGTCGGTGGCCTTCCAGGGCAATCTCGGCGCGCCGATCGATGACGAGGCCAGCGGCGACACCACGAGGACCGCGGACTTCACCGCTCTCCAGAAGGAAGGCCGTACTTCGTCGAGATTCCCGGGGTCGCCCGCAGCGTCGACTTCGCGGTGGGCCGGGACGCCTACGACCGCGCGCTTTACTCCTCGCGATGCGGTCCTACTACGGCCAGCGCTGCGGCACCGCGGTCGACCTCGGCCCCGAGTTCCCCGGCTACCGCTACGAAGCCTGTCACCGCACGCCGGCCCCACGCCGTCGTCGGGCAAGCAGCGGAACCGGCGGCCCCTCCGCGGGCTGGCACGACGCCGGCGACTACGGCCGCTACGTCGTGAACTCCGGCATCACCACCGGCACGCTGCTGTGGGCCTACGAGCTGCACGGCCCTCGCCTCGAGGATCTGCGCCTCGACATCCCCGAATCGGCGAACGACGTCCCCGACCTCCTCGACGAGGTCCGCTGGAACCTCGAGTGGATGCTCACCATGCAGGACGCCGACGGCGGTGTCTGGCACAAGCAGACCAGCGAGCGCTTCTGCGGCTTCGTGATGCCCGAGAAGGACGACGCTCCAGCGCTTGGTCATCGGCACCGGCCGCGAGCCGTTCAAGAGCTCCTGCGCCACCGCCGACTTCACCGCGGTGATGGCCATCGCCGCGCGCGTGTACCGGCCCGTTCGACGCTGCCTTCGCCGGGAAGTGCCTGCGCGCCGCGCGCGCGCGGCTGGGCCTGGCTGGAGAAGCATCCCGACGTCGTCTTCCGAAACCCGCAGGGGGTGGTCACCGGGCGAGTACGGTGATGGCGACTGCGGGGACGAGCGCCTGTGGGCGGCGGCCGAGCTGTGGCGGACGACGGGCGACGAGGAAGCGCACCGCGTGTTCGTCGAGCGGGTACGGCCGGGTACCGCTCGACGGTTCGCGCGGTGGGGCCGCAGGCCTGGCCGCAGGTGCGCCCTCGCCATGTGGACCTACGCGCTCGGCCCCGGGCAAGGACAAGGCGACGGTGGCGAATCATCCGACAGGACGTGGTGAAGGCCGCGGCCGAGAATCGTCGCGCGCAGCGCGGCCAACGGCTACCGCATCAGCATGACGCCTTCCGACTACGTCTGGGGCTCGAACGGCGTGGCCGCGAACTACGGCCTTCAACTCCTGGTGGCCAACGCCCTGGCGCCGATCCCCGGGTACGTGGACGCGGCCGCTCGACAACCTGCACTACCTGCTGGGCCGCAACGCGTTCTCCTCTCGTGGGTCACGCGCTGGGCGCCAACCCGTTCAAGAAGCCCCACCATCGCCCGAGCGGGGCCGATCAGAACGCGGTGCCCTGGCCGGGCCTGCTCTCGGGCGGTCCGAACCGGCAACGCCAGGACGCGGTGCTCGAGGAGCTGCCGACCGCCCCCCGCCCGGATGTACGCCGACGACGAAGCCTCGTACGCCGCAACGAGAACGCCATCAACTGGAACGCGCCCCTCGTCTTCCTGCTCACCGGCGCCAGCGCGCACGGGAGGCGTTGAACTCCGGCTTCGAGTACCGAGAGCAGATCGGGCCGAAAGGCGCGGGCCTTACGGTGCTCGACTACCTGTCCAATCGCTACCGCCACTCGAGCGTGGCCGTCTGGAGCGATCGGATCGCCCGCGGTGAGGTGCTGGTCGACGGCTCGCCGGCGTCGGCCCCACAGGTCCGCGCGGGGGGAGCTGGCTCACCTGGCACCGCCCCCCGTGGTCGGAGCCCGACGTGCCGCTCGGCTTCGCCCTCCTCTATCGCGATGCCGATCTTCTCGCCGTGGCCAAGCCGGCGGGCCTCCCCACCGTCCCCAGCGGCGGCTATCTCAACCACACCCTCCTGCACCAGGTCCAAAGACGCTACCCCGAGGCTTCGCCGCTGCACCGCCTCGGACGGGGAACGTCGGGCCTCGTCCTCTTCGCGCGCACCGGTGAGGCACGGCGCGGCCTCACCGCGGCCTGGCGCCGAGGCGAGGTCCAGAAGGTCTATCGGGCGCTCGTGAGCGGTCGGCCCGACCGCGACGCGTTCTCGGTGACGGTTCCCATCGGGCGCGTCGACCATCCGCTGCTCGGCTCCGTACATGCCGCCACGGCGTCGGGCCGCGCGGCGACCAGCCACGTCCGGGTGCTCGGGCTTCGGGGCCCGCACTCGCTCGTCGAGGTCACGATCCCCACCGGGCGGCCGCACCAGATCCGCATCCACCTCGCCGCGGCGGGCCATCCCCTGGCCGGCGATCCTTTATATAAGGTGGGAGGTGGGCCCGACCCGACCGGCCGGCCCGGGGACATCGGCTACCGCCTTCACGCCCACCGCCTGTCGTTCCTCCATCCCGCCACCGGTCAGTCGCTCCGCCTGGAGTGTCCGTTTCCCTCCGACCTGCTGGGCTGAGAACGGGCCTATCGCTGGCTGATTCCGAAAACGGCGAGCGTTCGGGGGGAGTCCGGCAGACTGGAAGAGGCCGGCGGCTGAAGTTCTGGGCCACGCATCCATCGAATGGCTGGGGGCCGTTCGAACCGGTGCCAAGGAGGCCTTCGTGAACCGCAGCCGTTTCGCCGTTTCCGTCGTGACCGTCGCCACTTCCCTGCTCTTTGCGCTGACCGCAGCCGAAGCCGCCGGGCCCTATCTGAAGCTGAAAGCCGACAAGGAGACCGTTGCCCCGGACCAGCGCGTCCGCCTGACCCTGACCGCCGTTTCCACACGCACCCTTCGTCTGCCGCCCGGTGCTGTCCGTGGACGAAGGCGAGGGCTTCCGCGAGCGGCCCCGAGCTGGCTTGCGCGGGCGAGGCCGCATCGCCTTCCGACCTGACCCCCGACAAGGCCGTGGTGACCTCCTGCGAGCTGAAGGTCGAACGGCCGGGCAAGACCCGGCTTCGGCTGGAGTACCGCCTGCCCGACGGTGTCGTGCGCTCCAACCCGGTGACGATCTCCGTGGGCGGCGACGGCCAGGAGAGCGCGTCCAAGTAGACCAGGCGCGCGCGAAGCGGCAGCCGCGCACGACACGATTCGTCCGCCGCGCCAGTTTTTGTCGCTTCGCGCGCCCTCTCGCCGAGTCGCGTCATCGGCGCAAGTGATCGCAATCACATTGCTTGTGACCTGAAACGCGGTGCCTCTCCGAGCTGGCATCGTGTTTGCTCAATCATCGAGCGTCCCTCAATCGAATCTCCGGCGTCCCTCTCGTCGGTAGAGAAGGAGACTCTCATGCGCGCTCGATGCGTCGCGCTCTGGACGACTCTGCTCGTTTGCACGCTGATCCCCACTGCGGCTCACGCCCAGTCAGTTCGCTGGAGCGCCACGTTCGACGGCGGCGTGGCCCGTACGCCGGGCTCGCCGGCGCTTCGGGGCTTGCAACTGGATGGTAAGGGCAACACCTATGTCGCCGGTTGGGCGTACAACGGCTGGGTCAACGTGGGCACGATCACAAAGCACGCGCCAGCCGGGAAGGTCCTCTGGTCACGAACGATCCCCGACGGCCCGCCGATCGCCCTTCACCTGGACGAGCAGGACCAGCCGATCCTGTGCACCAGGTGGGCCACGGTTCGGTTCGACGCGGACGGGCGTCCGCTGGCGCGCACGGCGCATCTGACCAACGGCGGCTGGGTCGCCGCCACGACCTGCGCGAACGGCGGGCAGGGACGGCTCGTTATCGCGGGCACGTCTCGGGGTGACGAGGGTGAAGTTCCGGCGATCGTCTCGTTCAACGCTGACGGACTCGTCGGGTGGCAGGCGTCGGGTGCGGGCGCCGGCCTGCCCGAGCAGAACCTCTCTATCGACGCGGACGAAACGGGGCGCGTCTACGTAGGCGGAGAAGTGGCGATGGGGACGATCCCGGAAACGTTCGGCTACCGCCTCCTCACCTACCATTCCTCGGGGACACGTCTGTGGTCCACCCTGGTCGAAGGGATGTACTACCACTGGAAGGGCGCGCTGCTTTCGGCGGATCCCCAAGGCGGGCTCTACCTCTCGGCCGCCACCGTCGTGTTGGGTGACTGGTCTGTCTTCCGGTTTGAGGCCGACGGACGAGTCCTGGGAACGGTTCGCGAGCCTCGGCGGCGACCTCCAGCCCGCCGGCCTGGCCACGTTCGCGGACGGGGCCGTGGTGGCCCTGGCAACGCCTTCGCTCAGCGGCGCGAGCAGGACGCTGCGCGTCGACCGTGCCGGGGTGACGGCCTGGTCTGACTATGGTCCGACGGTCCTCGTGCCCCAGACGGGATACCTGGCGAATGCCAGGAATGGATGGACCGTCGTCGCGCTCACGCTGGCCTCGGGGGCGGCCAGGCTCACCGTTTACGAACCCTCCGGCGCCATCGCGTGGACGCGCGACGAAACCTCCGTCACCGTGTTCGGCGTCGCCATCGACGAGTCAGGCCGCGTTCGGCAGGCCGCGCGCCCCACCTCGCCCCCCTCGAGCGCACAGTCGGTCGTCGCCCATGGTCCCAGTGGCGCGGTGGAATGGCGAGGCGAGAGCCCTTTCATTTCCTTAGCCGAGTGGGCCGTGGCCACCCGGCTCGACCCGTTCGGCAATTCCATCGTGCTCGGGACGGGGATGGCCGACGGTCTCCCCGTGCTCCGCGTCTTGAAGTACGACAAGGCCGGCGCTGTGGCGTGGAGCCGCTCAGCCTTCCCGGGACATTCCCCGGCCGGGCTCGCGGTGGGACCATCGGGCGAGTCAGTCGTGGCCGCCCAGGACGACCCCTTCGACCCGACTCCGGTCCTGTCCGTCGCCAAGTTCGATGCGGCGGGAAACGAGGTGTGGACCCGTTCGTACCCGGTGGCTCTTGCCCTGATCGGCAATGCCACCGCGGTCGCGGTGAGTTCCGGCGGGTGAAGTCTACGTCGCCGGCTGGGCGAGTGACTTTGGCACCGGGCAGCTCGTCGCGGTGAAGTACTCACCGAACGGGGACTTGCTCTGGGCCTTCGTCGACTCGCGTCCGAGCGGGTTCGTCGGTGAGCCGGTTCGCCTCGCTCTCCTTCCTGGGGGCGGCGCGGTCGTGGCCGGCCACGTCTACAACCGGAGCCTGTCGCGGGACGTTCTGCGGGTCTGCGCCACAGACGCCGCGGGGACCGAGGCCTGGGCCGTTCAGCTCGACCACCAGACCATGGCCTCAGCGCTGGCCGTGGGCGAATCGGGGCGGGTTTTCGTGGGCGCCGGGTACGCCGGAGTCCATGCCGATCGACCCCGGGGGAGTCGTCGCCTGGTCGCTCGAACCGAAGCCCGAGGAATTCCCCGCCTGGGTCAACGCCTTGGCCACCGGACCTGCCGGAACGGTGGGGGTGGCCTACACCGGCGCCCGGACCGGATGCCTCGTCGAGATGGTTTCGCAAAGCGGCGCGCGTCTCTGGTCCCAGGGCGTCGGAGACGTGGCGCGCTGTTGGGCCCTTCGCTACCAGCCGACGGGCGGGGTCTTCGCGGGCGGCTCCTATCTGGACTTCGTGGACTTCAAGGAGGAAGCCCTCGTGGCCGCGCTCGACACCGATGGGCGCGTCCTTTGGACCCGGACGCTGCCGGGGATACGCGGCGACGCCAGCGCGGTCTACGATCTCGACGCCGACGCGCTGGGCAATGTCGTGGCGGCGGGCACCGTGCACGGGGGGAGTACGGACTTCGACGTGCTGACCCTCGCCCTCCGCGACGATCCGCCTCCGCGGGACATCCGTTTCTACACCGTCGCCCCTTGCCGCGCTTTCGATTCACGAGACCCGGCGCGCGGAGGGCCGGCCCCCATCGCCGCCAACGCGCGGATCGAGGTGCCCATGGACGGGGTCTGCGGGGTGCCGGCGGGGGCGCGAGCGGTGGCGGTCAACGTCACCGTCACGTCGCCCACGGCACGGGGGCATGCGACCCAGTATCCCGCGGGGCATGTGCCGCCGACGGCGTCGGTCCTCAACCACGGACCGGGCCAGACCCGCGCCAGCCAGGCGGTCGCGCGGCTCGGGGACGGCGGGCGCATCGGCCTTCGCCCCGTGCAGGCCGGGGGCTCCTTGCACGTGATCGTGGACGTGGCGGGCTACTTCGAGTGACAAGCAGGTAGACTTGGCCCCCGTGCTGAGCCTCGCGCTGGCCGCCGCCTTGTTGCTCGCCGTCGGCCTCGCCCTGGGCCGGGCTCCCCTGTTCCGGCTCGCCGCGGCGGTGGTCGTCGTCGTCATCTGGCTGCCGTCGGCGTTTGTCTGGCTCTGGCTGCTCGCATTCTCGGGCATCGAGGAGCGGCTGCGCGCGGGCGGTCTCGAGCTCTCGGCCGCGGCGGCAGCGGTGCTCGTCCTCCTTCCTCCCGTTCTTCCGGCCTTCCTGGCCCTGCGCTGGCTTCGCCGCCACCGGCTGCCGACGTTCCTCTGGGCCTGGGCGCAGCGGCCGCCCACCCTCTCGTTGCCGGGGATCCTCCTGGTGCAGGCGGGCCTGCTGGTGCTCGCGGTCGGAGGCGGCAACCTCGCGGCGGCGTGGCGGGAGAGCCAGGCGGCGGCGGCGTGGCGGGCCGCGGGCCAACCGCTGGAGTCGGTGGTCGCCCGGTACCCGAAGACGGCGACCAACCCGGCCGGGCTGGAGTTGGAGCGGCTGGCCGCCGAGGTGGGCATTGCCATCAGCGGCCGCGAGTCGTCCGGCCTGCGCGGGCCAGCCTTCCACGCCCGCGTGAAGGACGCGATCGGGGCCTACGTGACGCGCGCAACGAGCCGCAGCGAGGGCCGGCCGGACGCCCCACCCCTCGAGGTGAGGGCCTGGCTCGCCATGTGCGATCCGGGGCTGCGTGCCGTCGCGAAACATCTCCGCGAGAGCGAACCGATCGTCTGGGAAAGCGACCCCCTGGCCTGGCAGTCGGCACCGCGCTTCGGCCTCATCGACCTTCACGCGGCCCTTATCGCCGCGGCCCTCGCCGAGTTGCACCAGGATCCGGCCGGGAGTGAATCCCTGGTGGAGTCCGCCTGGCGCGTGACCGCTTCCCTTCGCGACCAACCCAACACCGCGGCTCGCCTCAACGCGCTGGCCCAGGACCGGCGCACCCTCGGTGCGCTGCGGGCCAGCCGCACCGCGAGCTCCGAGTGGCCGGCGCGTCTGCGAGACCTGGGAGCCCCGGATTCCGTCCTGGGCGCCCAGTCGGTCGTGGCACTCTCGTTCCTCGAGGATGCGCGCGGCCCGCGCACCACCGTACGCGGCGCCTTTCTCGAGACCAACGAGCCCCTTGCCATGCTCGGCGAGAAGGGACCGGGGAGGCTGGGCTCGCTGTTCCTCGCCGCGAGCGGCGGCGCGGTGCGCTCCAACTCGCTCATGGAGGCGGTGGACGCGGAGCGGGCGCGGGCGCGCGAGGCCAGCTACCGGTGGCTGCAGGGTCCGATCGAGAAGCCCTACCTGCGCCTGTGCGCCGCCGACTACGCGACCGCCCTCGCGGCAGAGTGCGCGAGGACCCTGGCCAACGCGGACCGTTGTGCCGCCGTTCCCGAAACCGGCCCGCGCGGCCAGACCCTTCGCCTCGCACCCTGGAACATCGTGGGCGACGGCGCGATCTCCCTCGATCGGCTCGCGCGCCGGAGCGCGGTGCTGGGCGTGGAGGCCGAGCTGACCGCCCTCGTGCTCGAGGCCCGCGCCGGAGCCGAGGGAGGCTCGCCGCCGGAATCCCGAGTGTGCGCGGGACGGCGCTGGGTCGTCGAACGACGCCCCGCGGGCGACACGGCGATTCACCTCGACAACAACCCCTTCGCGGATCGCGAAGCCACCGTGGCCTACCGCCTGGAGGAGCGATGACCACCGGGCGCGCAGCGCTTCTCGGACTCCTCGCCGCGGCAGTGGCGATCGCGGCCCTCGAGGTTCCCCTTCGCCGGCGGCAGGCCGAGCTCGATCGCCTGAAGGCGCAGCAGGACACCGAGCTCGCACGGCTGGTCCCGGTGCGCAAGCAGGTGGATGACTACCAACGTCGCCGCGATCGTCTCGACCAGCAGATCGCCTGGGTCGAGCGCGAGCGAAGCAAGCGGCGGTGTCCCTGGCCGCTCCCGGGGCTCGATCTCCTGGCCGCGTCCGGAGCACGCATCGATGGCCTCGTTCTGGAGGGGTCGTCCCTCGTCCTGGCGGGTGCGGTGCCCACGCTCGAAGCCAAGGAACGGCTGGAAGAGGTGGTGCGCAAGGCGCCGTGGGCCCGCGAAGTCCAGGCCGGCCTGGCCGGCCCGCCGCCGGCGTCGGCCTTTGGCCTGTTCGCCCATGTCGAGGCCCCGCGGTGCCTCCCCGCAGAGGCGGCGGAATGAAACCACCGGGAACCCGCCTTCGCGCCGCGGTCGTGGCCGCGGCCTGCGCGGCGTTGCCGGTCGCCGCCTACTGGCTGCTGGTCCGCCCCGGGACCGAGCGCGCCCTCGAGACCCGGCAGGCTCGGCTCGACGTCGGCAACAAAACGCTTCACGCGCTCGAGGTCACGGCGAACAAGCTCGACGAGTTCAAGCGGGCGAGCGACGAGCTCGATGGGCGGCTGTCGGCCCTGGAGCAGATCCGACCTCGCGAAGCGCAGCTCACTCCCCTGCTGGAGCGTCTGCGCTCGGCCGCCACCTCTTCGGGCGTCAATCTCGTCGAAGAGAAGCCGCTCCCGGAGGACGACGGGCGGATCCGGTTCGAGCTGCGCCTGCTGGGAACGCCGGCCGCATTCCAGGCCTTCGTGGAGCGGCTGCCCCGCCTGGCCCGCCTTGTGGTCGTGGATCGGATCGAGATCGAGCGCCGCGGGGCCAAGGACTTCGACTTCACGGTCCGGCTCTCGGCCTTTCGCCTGAAAGGCTGATCAGCGGCGGAAGGAAGCCCCGGCCGAGATCGTCCACCGTCCGAAGTTGGCGTCGCGCAGGGGGATGGGCTCGGTCTCCACCGGCGGCACCACCGCCTGGCGGATGGCGCCTCCGCCCCATGCGTAGCCGACGCCCAGTGCGAGCGTAACCCGCCCGTTGTCGTGGGTGAGGCCGAAGGTGACGTCGGTCAAGTCCCAGCCCGCGAAGGTGTCGCGCCCCGCCACGTAGGCGGACTCGTTGTGAGCGACCCCGCCGTAAAGGACGACCTTCCGGCCGAGACGGCGCTCGATCCCCGCTCCGTAGTTGAGGACGCTCGCGGATTCCCCTTGATAGGGAAAGGGAATCGTATTGGACGAGCCGGAGACCGGCGCCGGCTCGGGCGCGAGGATGACGTATTGGTCCACCGACGAGAACCATTCGGCGGTGGTATGGAGGGCCCACGGGCCACGTCGCCAGGTGGCGCCGGCGGCCGTGGACCACGCAGCGTGATAGTTGGCGTCGAGACCGTCCTGCGTGGAAGCGGATACGAACGGCTGCCCCACGTCGCCGGTCAGCGACGTATTGAGGATGGCCTTTCCCGTGTCGTAGATGCCGAAGCCGGTCGAGGTGACGGTCATCCCCAGCTCCCAGCTTCCGGGACGCCAGGCGAGCCCGGCCTTGGCCAGGGCCCGCACGTGGGTGTACTCGTGCTCGTAGCCGACGAAGAGCGCACTCGAGGCAGCGCCCGCGACTCCCTGCAGGCTCAACGAGCGGCGGCTGCGCTGCTCCCGGTAGGCGATGAACGGCGACACGCCGATGGAGAGCCGCTCGCTGAACCGATGCGACCAGGTGCCGCCCAACCAGTACTCCACGAGGCGCTGCCGCGAGCGGCCGAAGCCGGCGCCTGCGTCGCTGGCCTCGCCAGGGATGCGCACGTCGGTGTAGCCGAGGTCCCAGTCGGAGTCGCTCCGGGAGAGCAGGGCCACCGCGAAACGGTTGGCGCCGCCCCCTTCGCCGATGGCCCCGCCGACCATCGACGGCACGATGTCGAAGATGAGCTGGTCGACGTCGAGGTGCTCACCGGCGGCCCCGGGCACCTCGAGGCTGGCGATCTCGACGGAGGTCAATCCCAGCAGGAAGCGCGGGTTGTCGAGGAGGGCCAAGGCACCCGGGTTGTAGTACACCGCGGAAATGTCGCTGACTCCCCCGACCAGCACACCCTCGGTGAGCTGTCCGATCGGGCCGTAGCCGTAGTTCCAGTAGTGCGCGTCCTGGGCCGCGGCGGCGCCACACCAGGGAAGTGTCGCGACGAGCAACGGGACGAGCCTGGGGGCGTTGCGCATGTTCCTCCGGTGGGTGCGTGATCTTACTCACTTTCGACAAAACCCGGTGGCCCGAGCGGCGCGATAATGGAAGGAGAGAGGAGCGCCCATGACGAGCCTTCATCTCAATTCCGATACGGGCCGGACCGAAGTACGCGGCCGCGAGCGCGATCGCGGAACGAGCCCGACCGCCATCATCGTCCTGCTGCTGGTGGCCCTGGCCTTCCTGGGGTTCACCGCGCACCAGAGCCAGCAGCGGGTCGACGCGCTCGAGCGCCAGGTCGCCGAGCTGTCGGCGAAGTCGGCGCAAGCGTTGCTCATGGCGCGTGAGGCCAGTGATCAGGGCGCGGCCGCGGAAACCGCGGCGCGAGCCGCGGCCTTTGGCCGCCAGCTGGCGGACGCTCAGGCCGGCGTCGCCCGCCAAGAGGCCGACGTGGCCCAGAAGGAAGCGGACACCGCCCGCGAGACGGCCGCGGTGGCCCAGGCCGAAGCCGATCGGATCCGCGCGAAAGCGGAGGCCGACGTCAACCGCCTGGAGGAGGCCCTGGGGAAGATCGCGGAGACCCGGCGCACCGCGCTCGGCCTGGTCATGAACCTGGGCAGCGATCACCTCAAGTTCGAGTTCGACAAGGCCGAGCTGCGGCCGGGGGACAAGGAGCTCTTGAGCCGCATCGCCGGGATCATGGTCACCGCGCACGACTACACGATCTCGGTGAACGGGCACACCGACGACGTCGGCTCGGATGGGTACAACAAGACGCTCTCCGAGCGCCGCGCCCAGGCGGTCCGGGACTACCTGGCGAAGGCGGGCCTCTCGGAAGAGATCCTGAGCGTCGAAGGGCACGGCAAGTCGCTCCCCCTCGTCCGCGGCACCACCGACGCGGCCCGGGCCAAGAACCGGCGCGTCGAGCTCGGCATCGTCAACACCCAGATCCGCTACCCGCGTCCGTAGACGAGGGCGCGGTCCGCAAGCCCTACTCGGAGCGCAAGGCGGTCATCGCGTCGACGCGCGCGGCGCGGCGCGCGGGCAGGAAGCAGGCCAGGACGGCGGTCAGGCCGATGAACCCGGCCGCCGCGAGGTACGTGAAGGCGTCGGTGTCGCTCACGCCGTAGACGAGGGCTCCGAGAGCGTGTTTGCCGGCCAGTGACAGCCCCAGGCCGCCCGCCACCCCGACGAGGGCCACCCCCAGACCGCGCCCCATCACGAGGCCCATCACCTCGCGCGGCCGGGCGCCGACGGCCATTCGAATGGCGATCTCGCGAGTGCGCATGGACACGAAGTGCTGGAGCACCGCGAAGAGTCCCGAGGCGGTCAAGGCGAGCGCGGCCAGGGCGTAGGCGATCAGCAAACCGCGGGTGAAGCGCCAGGGGACGAGCGCGCGGTCCACGAGCCCCGAGAGTGTCGTGACTCCACCCACGTTCGCGTCGGGATCGAGCGCTCTGACTTGCTCGCTCGCCGCCGCGGCCAGGGCCGCGGGATCGCCCGAGACCCGCAGCACGAAGTAGGCGGGCGCGCCGGTGGCGGTTTGCGCTTCGGGCACGTACACGTCGTGCCTCGGGTTCTGGATACCCCGATACCGCGCGTCCTCCACCACGCCCACCACCGTCTGCCATTCGACGTCGACCAGCACGCCGTCTCTCAGTTCGGCCTTCGCGTCCGCGGTATGGATCCGCTTGCCGAGGGGAGACTCGTCCGGCCATCCGCGCCGGGCGAGGCTTGCACTGATCACCGCGACCTTGGGCGCGTCCTCGGCGTCGTGGTCGGTGAAGTCCCGGCCTTCGAGGAGCCTCGTGCCCACCGCGGCAAAGTAGCCGGACGTCGCCGACTGCCAGGTGACCGACACGGAGTTGGCCATCACCGACGAGAGCTCGAGCGACTGGCCCTCGAAGAGGACCCAGTTGTCGGAGCCGATCGCCCCGTGCTCCAGCGGGCGCAGATGCACCGCGCCCGCGGCCTCCACCCCCGGAAGGGCGCGCAGCCGCCCCAGCAGCTCGCGACGGAAGGAGATCGCCGCCGCTCGGGAAGGATACTTGTCGTCGTCGAGCCCGACCGAAAAGCTGAGCGCCTGCTCGGGCACGAAGCCCAGGTCCACGCGAAGAAGGGCGTGGAGACTGCGCACCATCAACCCGGAGCCCACCAGCAGCACGACCGAGAGGGCTATCTCGCCGGCGACGAGTAGCCGGCTCAGCGTCCAGCCTCGGCGTTCCGGACCCACGCTGCCGCTCCGGGTCCTGAGCACCGGCGCCACGTCCGCCCGCCAGGCGAGCCACAAGGGAGCGAGGGCCACGGCCACGGCGACCAGGGAGGACAGCACGACCGCGAACGCCGCCGCGCCCGCATCGAGGGTGACGTCGGCCAGGCCGGGCATGCCCGCCGGCCCCTTCGCCACGACCACGTGCACCGCCGCCCCTGCCAGAAGCAGCCCGAGCACTCCCCCGGCGGCGCCGAGAATCGCGGCCTCGGCGAGGACCGAGGCGGCCAGCTGCGCCGCGCTCGCCCCCACGGCCTTGCGGACGGCCAGGTCGCCGCGCCGCGCGATCGCCTGGATGAGGACGAGGACGGCCGCATTCGTGCAGGCCAGCAGGAGGACGAGCGCACTGGCGCCCGCCACCGCCAGGAGCGCACCCCTCGTGTTCGGACCGAGGTGGTGGTCGACCAGCGGCCGGAGACGAGCCTGCCAGCCTACCGGCTGGCGGTCGGCGAGCGAAAGGCGCTCGGAGATCGCCGAGAGATCGGACTGCGCTTCTGCCGGCGACACGCCAACCTTCAGCCGGCCGAGGACGTAGAGCACCCCCAGCGAACGAAAGGCCTCCGCCGACATCGAACGCCGGGCGGGCTCCAGATTCTGGGCCAGAGCCGTCCACACCTGTGCGCCTCGCGGGAAGTCGAAGTCCCGGGGCATCACCCCAACGATCGAGAAGACCTGGCCGCCCCCCGAGCCCTTCGTCCCCACCACTCCCGGATCGCCGCCGAACCGTCGCTGCCACAGCCCGTAACTGAGGAGGAGAACCGCTTCCGCGCCCGGCTCCTCGTCGCGCGGGGACAACGTGCGGCCGATCAGCGGCCGCGCGCCGAGCGTCTCGAAGAAGGAGGCGGACACCGCGGCCGCGGGGACCGTCTCGCGGCGGGGGGCGCCCTCGATCTCCTGGCTCCAGTTGACCGAGCCGAAGGCGGCGAGGTCGGCGAACGACCGGCTCTGTGCACGCCACTCGAGGAAGTAAGGGTAGGACACCTCGATCAGGTCCGCCCGGGACGGATCCGTCTCCCAGGCCACGACCAGGCGGTCGAGCCCGGCCACCGGGAGGGGACGGATCAGCACGCGATTCACCACGCTGAAGGCCGCGGTGGAGAGTCCGATGCCGAGGGCCAGGATGGCCACGGCCGTCGCGTTCAGCCCCGCGCGTCGCCTCAGTCCTCGAGACGCGTCGCGAAGCAGGGAGGTTACGTCGGGCATGGGGAACCGGCCTACGCCCCCGGCTCTTCCAGGGGAGAGGGCCGAGGACCGATCGCCGGCGGCCGGGGCCGCGCGCGAAACTCGGTGGGCGTGACGCCGGTCGCGTCCTTGAAGGCCTTGTTGAAGGGGCCGAGCGACCGGTACCCCACCTCGAACGCGATCTCGGCCACGCTTCGATGACGCTGGGCGGGGTCGGCCAGCAGCCGCTGGGCCTCGCGCACGCGGTAGTGGTTGAGAAAGGCGTTGAAGTTGCGAAAGCCGAGCTGGTCGTTGATGAGCTGGCGCACCTTGTACTCCGGGGCGCCCAGACGATCGGCCACCCCGCCGATGGTCAGGCCTTCCTGGCGATAGACCTCGTCCCGCTCCAGCAGCGCGCGCAGCGCGTCGGCCAGGCGCGGATCCAGGGAGGGCCCGTCGGAAACGAGACGCGGCGGACGAAGCACCTGGGGCTGGATGCGGGCGCTGGCCGCGGTGAGCACGAAGACCACCACGACCAGGGTCGCGGCGTTCACCAGGTCGGCCGTCGCCTCCGCCGGCGAGCCGATGAGCAGCGCCTCGCCGAGCAGCTCCAGCAGGATGTAGCTCCCCGCGAGCCAGAGCACCGCGTAGCGGAGGCGAAGGCGAGACACGTCGAGGTCGAATCGCCTTCCCACGTAGAGGGTGACAAAAGCGTGAACGAGCAGCCCGATCCCGAGAAGGCGCGGTGCCAACCGGAAGACCACCACCTCGGCCTCGCCCGTGAGATCGGCGCCGAGCCGGCCATTGCATCCGAGCCAGGAGACGTAGCCACCCGCCAGGATCGCGGCCAGAGCGATGTGATGGCCCGCGCCGAAGCGGAACTCGTCCTCGAAGTGCACCTTGGCCAGCACCCAGAACGAGAACGGAAGGAGCAGGCTGACCAGGGCCACGAAATCCACGACGGCCAGCGGGGCGCCGCCCCGGAGGACGGGCGGCAGGATCGAATGGGCGACGCAGCAGAGGAGGAAGGCCACGGTGGCACGCGCGCTGCGGTCGCGCCAATGATCGCGGGCCACGATGGCCGCGGTCCAGGCCATCTGCGTGGCGGCCACGGTGCGCAGGACGGTGGCCGTGGTCCAAGGCTCCATGGCCGTATTGTGGCCCGAACCGGCCGTGCGGTTAGAGCCCGCCCGCCGAGCGGTTAGGCTACGGGCGTGCACGGCAAGCTCCGCATCCTGGGAGTCGTCGTTCTGCTGGCCATGGGTGCGGGCCTGGCCGCGGTAGCGTCCCGTCCGTATCTCGAGCGTCGGGTCGGCGAACGCCTGGCCCGGGTGGCCACCCGGCTGGGCGCCACCTCCAGCCTGGGCTCGTTGCGCCTCGGGCTCTGGCCGCCCCTGAAGCTGAACGAGGTGTCGCTGGTCAAGGCGGGCCAGTGGACGCTCGCGGTCGAATCCGTGGCCCTCACGCCGCGGCTGTCCTTGCGTGGCTACGGAATCGCATTGGGCCGCGTGCAGCTGCTGCACGCCTCCGGCCTCGAGCTCGAGCTTGCGCCGAGCCGGTGGAACGTCTGGTCGGGCGAGGCCTCCGGCGAGGCGGAAATGGCGGCCCCCGCGCGCGGCCTGCGGGCCGAGTGGAGCGATGGCCCGGGCCGGCAGATGGCCGTCCAGACGGCCGACTTCGCGGCGAGCGGCGTCCTGGCGCTCCGGCGGGAAGGGCGCGCGCTCCTCGACCCCGGCACGCTCGATGGAAGCCTGAAGGCGATGCTGGCGGCGGATGGCGAGGCGACCCTCGTCCTCGACCTGCGGGCTTCCGGGTTCCGCCTCGGGTCGCTCTCGGAGGTGTCGGTTCTCGATTCACTGGAGCCCACGTTCGGCGAGCCCTCCGACGGAGCCTTGCGTCTCGACGGCCGCTTCAGCCCCGTGGAGGGCCGTCTGGAGGTGCCCTCCTTTCAAGCCGCGGCCGGCGGCGCCGACGTGTCGGGCCAGCTCACCCTCGACGAGCTACCGAAAGACCCGCGGATCGACCTGACCCTCGCGGTGGGGAAGGTCGATTTCGCGCGCCTGTTCGGTGCCTCGGGCCTCGAGCCACCCCCGGGCCTGGTCCTGGCGCAAGGGCCCGCCGACGCGGGCAGCCTGGGTGCGGCCTCGCTCCACGTCCGCGTTCGCGGACGGTTGCGCGAGGCTCGCTCCTTCGCCGTGAACCAGCGGCTCGACTTCTCTCCCCCGGCCCGGCCGATCCCGGCCCTGGAACGGTTGCGCGGCGACTTCGAGCACGTCGTGACGAGCGCCGCCGGTGGCCGGCGTACGCTCTTCGTCGGAGCGTCCTCCCCCGACTTCGTGGCCCTCACCGACGTGCCTCCGCTGTTCGTGAGCACGCTGCTGCTCGGGGAAGACTCGGCATTCTTCGGGCACCGCGGCATCGACCTTTCGGAGATCCCCGGCGCCCTGGTCACGAACTGGCAGCGCGGCGGGGCGGCCCGAGGGGCCTCCACCATCACCCAGCAGCTGGCCAAGAACCTCTTCCTCGCGCGCGACAAGCGCCTCGCGCGCAAGCTCCACGAGCTGAGCCTCGCCTTGCTCCTCGAATCCACCCTGTCGAAGGAGCGGCTGCTCGAGATCTACCTGAACGTCATCGAGTGGGGACCCGATCTGTACGGACTTCGCCCGGCGGCCCGCCGCTACTTCGACAAGGAGCCAAAGGACCTCGCCCCCGCCGAGATGGCGTTCCTGGTCGCGCTCATTCCCGGGCCGGTGAAGTACCAGCGGTCCTTTGCCAGCGGCTCGCTGTCGCCCG
Organism: uncultured Actinomycetes bacterium; assembly: GCA_963789655.1. GTDB lineage: Bacteria > Actinomycetota > Thermoleophilia > Gaiellales > Gaiellaceae > GMQP-bins7. The sequence continues at coordinate 5,923 of CAWBLH010000008.1, read as the reverse complement.
GGTTCCGCCCGCTGGTCGACGACCTCCTGGCCAAGGTCCATTCGACGGGCGCACTCACGTCGGACGACTACGAGAAGGCGCGGCAGGAGCCGCTGTCCGTCCGCACGGCCGAGCCGGGGCCGTGAGCCGCGCGTCCGCTCGCGGGACGGGCTTCGTCCGGTTCCGGACGCCGCCAGGGGCTTCGCCCGCGCCGATCTTGTTGCAGCCTATTCGCTTGCGCGCCAAGGCCTGCTGGCACGGGCCTCGCCAGTCATGAGGATGGACATCGGCCGGGCAGGCCGTCATTGAAGGCAGGGGGAGCATGAAGGACATCGGGCGGGACCTGCGCTTCGCGTTTCGAACCTTGGCCAAGAACCCGGCCTTCACCCTGGTCGTGGTCTTCACCCTCGCCCTCGGCATCGGCGCCAACACCGCGATCTTCACCCTGATGGACCAGGTGCTGGTGCGCCTCCTTCCGGTGAAGGAGCCGGAGCGGCTCGTCGTGCTGGACGCTCCGGGGCCGTTCTCGGGGATGAGCAGCAACCAGAGCGAGATGCACACCCCGGTCTCGCACCCGATGCTGCGCGGCCTCGAGACAAGAACACCGTGTTCTCGGGCGTGTTCGGCCACTACCGGGCCACCGTGCATCTCACGTCGGGACGCGAGACCGAGAACGCCAACGCCGACCTCGTCTCCGGCAGCATCTTCCACGTGCTCGGCGTCAACCCCGCGCGGGGCGGCTGCTCTCGCCCGACGACGACCGCCTGGCCGGTGGCCATCCGGTGGTGGTGCTCGGCCACGGCTTCTGGACGCGGCGCTTCGCGGCCGACCCGAAGGTCGTGGGCCAGAGCGTCGGCGTCAACGGCCACCCGATGACCGTGGTGGGCGTCGCCCCGCCCGGCTTCCACGGCGTCGAGGTGGGCGCGTCGATCGACGTCTACGTCCCCCTCGCCATGCAGCCGCAGGTGCTGCCCACCTGGCCGACGGTCCTCGACGACTGGCGCGCCGCTTCATCCTGGTCATGGCGCGCCTGAAGGAGGGCGTGACCCTGGAGCAGGCGCAGGCCAGCGTCGAACGTCCTCTACTCGCAGCTCCTCCAGGACGACCTGGCCCAGATCGAGACGCGGTCGGAGCGCTTCCGGAACGAGTTCCTGCAGAAGAAGCTCGTGCTGCTGCCCGGCGGCCGCGGCACCTCGGACCTGCGCGCCCAGTCGCAGACCAGCCTCTGCTCGTGCTGATGGGCATGGTGGGCCTCGTCCTCCTCATCGCCTGCGCGAACGTGGCGAACCTCCTCCTGGCCCGCGCCTCGTCGCGGCAGAGAGGAGATCGCGGTGCGCCTGGCCCTGGGCGCGAGCCGGGCGCGGCTGGTGCGCCAGTTCCTGGTCGAGAGCCTGGTCCTGCTCGCTCCTGATCGGCGGGCGTCCTGGGCGTCTTCGTCGCCGTCTGGACGGGCGACCTTCTGCTGCGCTTCCGTTCCCGGCGACGGCACGGCGCGGGTGTTCGCCGTCGAGCCCGACCCGCGCGTGGCCGTCTTCGCCGCTGGCCCTCGCCGCTGCTCACCGGTATCGTGTTCGGCCTGGTCCCCGCGCTTCAGTCCACGCGTCCCGACGTCTGGCCTCCACCCTGAAGAACGAGTCGAGCGGCGTGTCCCGGCGGACGCGCTCCCTTCCGCTTCCGCAAGGGCCTGGTGGTGGCCCAGGTGGCGCTCTCGCTGCTCCTGCTCGATCGGAGCCGGCCTGTTCACCCGCAGCCTCATCGAACCTGCGCGCCCTCGACCCGGGCTTCGAGTCGGAGCGGCTGCTCGCCTTCTCCGTCGACCCCTCGCTGAACGGCTACGACGATCGAGCAAGCGCTGGGCCCTCTTCGAGAGCTGCAGGACGAGATCGCCGCCGAGCCGGGGGTGCGCGCGGTCTCCCTGGCCGAGATGCGCCTCCTGACCGACAGCAACTCCAGCAGCACGGTGCGTGTGGAGGGCTACGAGGCCAAGGACGGCGAGAACATGAACCCGAACTTCAACCGGGTGGCGCCCGGGTTCTTCGCGACCCTCGGCATCCCCCTGGTGCGCGGGCGCGACTTCGACGCGAGGCCGACGGCAAGGGCGCGCCGCAGGTGGCCGTAGTCAACGAGGTCTTCGCCAAGTACTTCTTCGGCGACCAGGACCCGGTCGGCCGGCCGCTTCGGGCTCGAGGCGCAACAAGGACGGCGGCCACCGATCGAGATCGTCGGCCTGGTGAAGGACGGCAAGGTGGCCTCCTGCGCGAGGAGACCACGCGCTTTGTCTACGTGCCCTACACCCAGGACGACGACCATCGGCAGCATGACCTTCTACGTCCGCTCCGCGGGCCGATGCCGCGTCGACCCTCGGGGCCGCGGCTGCGCCAGCTCGTCGCGGCCGTCGACCGCACCTTGCCCGTCACCGACCTCAAGACGCATGGAGACCCAGATCGGCGAGTCGCTGTTCGTGGAGCGCATGGTGGCGACCCTGTCCGCCGCCTTCGGCTTCCTGGCCACCGCCCTGGCCGCGCTCGGCCTCTACGGAGTGATGAGCTACGCGGTCTCCCTGCGCACCCGGGAGATCGGCGATCCGGGTGGCCCTGGGCGCCGAAGCGGCGCACGGTGCTGCTCATGGTGCTGAAGGACGTCGCCCTCCTGGCCGGGCTCGGCGTGGCCCTCGGGCTGCCCAGCGGCTACGGTCTCGGGCGGCTCATCGAGTCGCAGCTCTTCGGCCTGAAGGCCACCGATCCCGCCACCTTCGCGGTGGCCACGGCCACGCTTGCTCCTGGCCGCTTTCCTGGCCGGCTACATCCCCGCCCGGCGCGGGCCACCCGGGTCGACCCCATGGTCGCCCTGCGCTACGAGTAGGGGCCTCCCGCCGCCCCACCGTTTGCGGTAGGCTCTACCTCCGGAGTCGGCGCGCGCCGACCCGCCCCTCCCGGAGGAGTCCAATGACCGCGAAAGACAATGACATCTCCCGCCGTGAGTTCGCGTCCCGGTCGATCCTGACCGCCGCCGCCGTGGCCGCCGGAAAGGCCACCGTCGGATCCGCCCGCGGCGAAGCGTCTCCGCTGGTCAGCAACCGCGTGCTGGGGGCCAACGACCGCGTGGTGGTGGCCAGCATCGGCATCCGCGGCCAGGGCGACTCGCTCAAGCGCGGGTTTGCCAAGCTCCCCGGGGTCGAGGTCAAGACCCTGTGCGACATCGACGAGAACCTCTTTGCCTCGCGCGCGGCCGACCCCGCCTTGAAGGACGTGAGTACCTTCAAGCCCGGGTTCCAGCAGGACCTGCGGCGGGTGCTCGACGACAAGGACATCGACGCCGTCATCGTGGCTACGCCGAACCACTGGCACGCGCTGGCCAGCATCTGGGCCATGCAGGCGGGCAAGCACGTGTTCGTGGAGAAGCCGGCCTCGCACACCGTGTTCGAGGGCCGGCAGATGGTCGAGGCCGCGCGCGCCCACAAGCGCATCGTCCAGGTGGGCACCATGAACCGCAGCCGGCCCGCCGTGCGCACGGCCATCAAGTTCATCCACGACGGGGGCATCGGCGAGGTCTTCATGGCGCGGGGACTGTGCTTCAAGGCGCGGCCGGCCATCGGCCGCTACGCCGACGGGGCCATGGCCCCGGGCGAGAAGTACCGCCTGAACGTCGAGACCTCGAACTACGAGCCGACCTACGACTCGGCCTACCTGGCCAAGGTGAACTACGACCTCTGGCTGGGACCCGCCCCGAGCCGTCCCTTCAACCGCAACTACTTCCACTACAACTGGCACTGGCACTGGGACTACGGCGACGGCGACACCGGGAACCAGGGCCCGCACCAGTTCGACATCGCCCGCTGGGGGCTGACCAAGAACGAGCACCCCGCGCGCATCCGCTCGGTGGGTGGCTACTACGGCGACCCCTCGTCGCAGGAGACCCCGAACCTCCAGACCACCGTTTTCGAGTACGCCGACGGCAAGGTCATGGAGTTCGCCACCCGCGGCGGCTATACGAACGCGGAAGGAACGCAGCGCATCGGCAACCTCTTCTACGGAACCAAGGGCTGGCTGTGGATCGACGGCGACGGGCGCAAGTGGCAGTCGTACCTGGGCCGCAAGGAAGAGAAGGGCCCCGGCTCCGACGCGCCGCCCGACCAGGGCGGCGGCGACCCCAACGTGCTCACCAGCATCGAGTCGCCGCACTACGCGAACTTCGTGGACGCGCTGCGCGCCAACGATGCCGGCAAGCTCAACTGCGACATCCTCGAGGGGCACCTCTCCTCGGCGCTCCCCCAGCTCGCGAACGTCTCCTATCGAGTCGGCCGCGCCCTGGTGTTCGACAACAAAACGGAGAAGTGCGTGGGCGACGCCGAAGCCGACGGTCTGCTCACCCGCGAATACCGCAAGGGCTTCGAGGTGACCAGCAAGGTCTGAAGGCCGGCGGCCTGAGGCCCTACTCAGCGCGCAGGGCGGTCAGCGGGTCGACGCGGGCCGCCCGCCGCGCGGGGATGTAGCAGGCCGCGAGCGCGCAGGCGGCGAGGGCCGCGCCGAGCGCCACGACCGCACCCACGTCCGTCGTATCCACGCCGAAGAGGAAGCCGGACAACGAGCGGCTGACCGCGACGGCCCCGGCCGCGCCGAGCAGCAGTCCCCCCAGCACCAGCCGCCCGCTCTCCCCCATGACCAGGCGCACCACGTCCCGCGGCGTGGCGCCGACGGCCAGGCGCACGCCCATCTCCTGCTCGCGGCGGCCCACCAGGTAGGCCGTCACGCCGAAGACGCCGAGCAGGGCGATGGCGACGGCGGCCGCCCCGAGCGCGCCGATGGCCGCGGCGGCGAGCCGGTGGCGCCACACGGCCTCGTCGAGCCGGCTCTCCAGCGTCCGAATCGACGTCACGGCCAGGTCGGCATCGACGCCGCGGATCCGGGCCCGCACGCCGGGTACGGCGGCGGTAGGATCGCCCGACGCGCGGTACAGCACGAACATGGTGCGGAAGACGTCCTCGCCTCCGGCCTGTTGGCTGAAGGGCACCCAGGCCTCGGGCCCCGCGGGCGTGTCGAGCGCGCTCCAGCGCGCGTCGCCGACCACCCCGACCACGGTTCTCGCCGGCGCGTCAGGCAACGCCTGCGCGTGGCCCACCCACAGGCGCTGGCCGATCGGATCCTCGCCCGGAAAGAACCGCGCGGCCAGTGCACGGTTGACCACCACCACGGGCGCGCTCGCGGCCGTGTCGTGGGCGTCGAAGGTGCGGCCGGCCGCCAGCGGAACCCCGAGCGCCTCGGCGTAGCCCGCGCTCACCACGTTGTAGTGGACGTGAGGCAGCTCGGCCAGGTTCGGCACCGCGCGGGGATCGGTACGCGTGAGCGCCTGCAGCCAGACCGCACCGGGCGCGAAGGGCAGGGCCTGCGACACGCCGGCCGCCTGGATGCCGGGGGCCTGCGCCACCTCGTCGCGCACCCGGGTGGCGAGGGCGGCGAGGCGCGGGCCGTCGCCATATCGGGCGCGCGGGGCGGTGTAGGAGAGGGTCATGCGACCGTCCACGCCGAACCCGGGATCGACACCCTGGAGCCGCACGAAGCTGCGAATGAGCAGCGCGGCCCCGGCAACCAGGGCGAGGGACAGCGCCATTTGCGCAACCACCGAAGCGTGGCGCAGGCGGCGGCTTCCGGGGGCGGCCGTGGAGCGGCGGGCGCCGCGGCCGAGGGCGGCGGTCAGGTCGAGCGCGGTGCCGCGAAGGGCCGGCAGCACGCCGGCCAGCACCGTGACCACCGACAGCAGGCCGGCGAGGGCCATCAGCACCGTGCGGTCGGCGGAAACGCGCAGCCACGGAAGCTGGCCGTCCGGCACGAGGGCCAGCAGGGCGCGCGAGGCGAGCGGGGCCAGAGCCAACCCGAGGCCTCCAGCCGCCATCGACAACAGCAGGCTCTCGGCGAGGGCTTGGCGCGGCGTCAGCAAGACTCCATCG
>CAWBLH010000007.1:0-330059 GCA_963789655.1 uncultured Actinomycetes bacterium | reverse complement strand
GAGAGCATCGACGGCAGCCTGACGGAGATCGATCGCCTGCGGCAGAAAGCCCGCCGGGTGATCAACCGTGCCCTCTTCATGGACTCGTTCCAGGCGCAGAACCAGGAAGAGATCAGCGCGGTGATGCGTGGCCGGCGCGACGTCACGAAGCTCCGCGACCATCGCGCTCGCAAGAACGCGGTGAAGCTCGCGTTCATCGCGAAGCGGGCCGTCGAGCAGCGCCTCGGGGTTCATCTGTCCGAGCTGCGCGACCCCCTGCCGCTCGTGGACGCTCCGGCGACGTGGGAGGCGGGGATCTGTTCGTCCAGCGGGCTCGACTACTCGAGGCTCGCGGAGGCGGACGGCCCCGACATCGACGCCACCGCCGCCGGAGCCTACGTGGGCGACTACGTGAAGAAGCTCGACAACCTGCTCGAGTCGTACCGGATGACGTTCGCCTTCCACGAAGGCTTCGACACCGCAGCGATCTCGCTGCGCGACGACATCCGCAACGAGCGCGCCGATTGCCCGCAGGAGACCGGCAATCGGCTCGCGTACTCGGGCAAGCTCGACGCGATGTCCAAGGCCGGCGCCAAACCGGGCTGGTTCCTGCACAACTGCACCAACGACGCGGCGGGCAATCCCTCCGGGATTGCGTGGCGGTTACTCCACTGAACGAGGCGCCCTTCACGTCCGTCAACCCCGAGCGCGGCGGAGCGCGCGGTTATGAGCTTCGCTTCGGCAACGGCGGGCAAACCCCGGTGCCGATTGCGGTGCGTTGCCGAGCGCCACCTGCGGCTTCCGGAGCCGCGCGGTGGTCGGCATCCCCGCGAGCTCGTCGCTGGCGCAGTCGGTAGCCCTGGTTCCGGGCAAGTACCTGTTCTCGTGGTACGAAAAAGCGAGCGCGGGAGCCGCCATCGCTGTCCGGCACCAGGACGGAACGGAGGAGGTCACGACACCGCCGAGCCCGAGCCCGGCGCCGCCCGCCGGGACCTGGGTTCGCTATCAGATTCTCGTTCGTCGTCTCGGTGCCGGAGACCGTCACGTTCCGGATCCTGCAACGCACGGATACGCCCCAGTCGCGAATCGTCGGGGCCTTCATGCTCGAGGACGTGTCCAGCGTGCCGGTGAACGACGCGCTCGTGCCGAGACCCTACGTCGAGACGCTCGACACGACGACCCGCATGCTGCCCATCTGCGAGGACTCGAACGGCGACAATTTCCGGCGAGCCTGGGAGTACAAGTGCGTCCGGACCTGCGCCAACGGGCTCTCGACGGACTGCGGGAGTACTGCGGGCGTCACGCGCTGCTTCTGGGAGACTTCGTTCAACCTCAGCCAGTGGGCGATTGAACGCGGGAACATTCTCCAGGGGAGCGGCTTCGCCACCGGGAACTTCAACTATCGCATCGAGAGCGTCGGCGTGAACTTCGTCGGCTCCGGCACGAAGGATTGCTCCGCGTCGGAGACGCCCTCCACCTGCTACGGCGGCGGGTTCTTCCCCTACTCGCTGAGCCATCACGGCCCGTACTACGTCCGCAACCACATCGGCGGATTTCAAGGCGAGCCTCTTCACCGGGAACATCGAGCACGCGCGCGGGCTCGCGACCGAGCGGTACCTGACGAACCCGCTGTCGGAGACGGACACGAACCTCATCGAGCAGTACATGCGCACCGAGTTCCAGGGCCGCCCGCTCGACGGCAACTACGCGCTCCGGGTGTGGGACGAGGAGGGTGTGTCGTTCGACGCGATGGAGGACGCGCAGATCGTGCTCCGGTATCGCTACTGGACCCGCTTCAATTGACGGAGCAGAGGCCACGGCGAAGCATCACACTGCTCGATTCCGGCACATCCCCATCACCTCCTTGGCGACCGCGGTGATGCTCGTCGCCGGTCTTTCGCCCGGGACGGCGCACGCGTTCCGGACAGCTTCGGACTCGACCTTGATCGGCGTCACCGGCCCGACCGCGTGGCGAGCTCCGGAGATCGGGCTCGAGGTGCACGGCGAGCTCCCCGACGGACTCGACGCGCCCGCGGTGGTCGGCACGTTGCGCGAAGCGGCCGGCGCCTGGATGAGTCTCGAGTGCTCGACGCCGCGCCTCGACATCGCCGAAGGGACGGTCGACGCGCCTGCGGCTCCCGGCGACGGCCGGAACACGGTGCAGTGGGTGTTCGCGGGGTGGGAGGGGGAGCGCAACTTCCCCTACGACGCCGCGGCCGTCACCGACGTGCAGTACGAGAGCGGCGAGGACGGGGCGTTCGGCATCGTCGAAGCGGACCTTTACCTGAACGCGGAGTTCTTCCAGTGGTCGCCGTCGGATACGCCCGAGACCGAGCGCGATCTCCTCGCGGTCGCGACGCACGAGCTCGGGCACGTCATCGGATTGCTCCACCCCTGCGAATCGGTGCCCGTCGACGGCGCTCCCCGTTGCGACACCGATCCGTCGTACGCAGGGCGCGTGATGTACCCCCTGTACCGGGGCCCCGCTGCGTCGCTCGAGGAGGACGACGTCGGCGGGGCCTGCTACCTCTATCCGACTGCCGAGTGCGCGGAGATCTGCGAGTCGGCGTGCAGCAACCGGCGCGAGGCCGTCCGCTGCAACTGCACTTCACTCGCGACGTGTGACGGTGGGGCGTACGACGGTCCAGCCGAACCCGATCCCGAGCCGGACGCCGGGCGGCGTCTCCGCCCGGCGGCGCGCTGGGCGACCCGTGCTCGAACTACCTCGATTGCTCGTCGGGGGTGTGCGCGGGCGGCCAGTGCAGTCGCTCGTGCGCGTCGGACGACGAGTGCGGCAAGGGGCGATGCGACGAGGAGCAGCACGTCTGCGTGGGCGCAGGGGTTGGCGCGCTGGGCGAATCCTGCAGCAGCGCCGACGACTGCACGAGCGGCCTCTGCCTCTCCGGCAGGCCGCCCGAGCCGGTCTGCTCGCGGTCGTGCGGCAAGGAGGAAGACCCGGAGTGCCCGCCGGCGTGGACGTGCAAGACCGTATCGGGAGACGACGTGTGCGTGCCTCAGCGCCCGCGCGCTGCGGGCGGCGGCGGCTGCACCGTGACTGCGGCCGCGTCCACGGGCCGCCCAGCGGGGCTGGACTTCGCGGGCTGCGGTTTCGCGGCGCTCGGGATGCTTCTGCTGCGGCTGTCCGGCAAGACTCGGCGGTCTCGTCCGACGGCCGGGCGTGTCGGAGGCGGGCTGAGCGCCTAGCGGCTCGCCGTTCGATTGTCGGTCACGCCTTGCCCTGGGCGCCTACGGGGCCGGGATGCGCACGGTGAGTCGCGCTTCGCTCCCAGCCCACGTAGAGCGCGGCGATCAGCAACACGAGCGGAAAGACGGCAACGTATGGGCGCCCCAGTGCCAGGTGCGTGTAGACCGCCCCGGCCATGAGCGTGGTCAGCACCGCGGCGGCGGTCGTCGCGTGCCGGGGACTCGAGGATGGCGATCGCGGCGACGAGCTGGAGTGCCCCGACCGTCACCCGGAGGGCCTCGGGGTATTGCCAGGCCTCGTACGCTTCGACGAGGAACTGCGCGCCGAGGAGGTGGACGAGGGCCGAGAAGCCGAAGACGACGGCGAGGAGCGTGCTCACGAACCAGACGGCACCGAGCGGCGCGCTCGGGGCTTCTTCGCCCCATTCTCGAGCGGCAGTGTCGTTGGGCGGCTCTGCGAACGGGCGCCCGCGCAAAGACGACACTCCGGACATCCCCGCTGCGAGCGCCATGGCAAAGACGAGAATCGCCGGGAAAATCTGCGCGAAGGCGACGAGCGCCGTGGAGACCATGAACAGCAGCAGCGACACGGCGACGAGAAAGGAGCCAGTGACGATCCACCAGACGGCCGGTTTTCTCTCTGTGAATAGGCCACGACCGATCCGGGAGCAATCCACGTGCCGCGTCTGCGCAATACCTCCCAGGCGTTCGGCCGGGCGTCGGCTGCCAGCAGGCGTCATTCTTCCGGCGCTCGCCGGCCGCCAGCTCGCGCCGGATGACATGCTCTACAGCGAAAAAGAATCCTTCGAATTGAGCTCGTCGGCCACCTCGCAGCCCTTGGCTGACGCCGACGCGAGTGGCCGCTCGACCTCCTCCGCAATGCCGTTGCGCCTGCATGTTCGCGCCGCCGGGAGGCCGACCTGCGCGGCCTGCGTCCACCGCGCCCTCGTGATACTGAGGGAGTTCCGCTCGCGTGGCGAGCTGGCCGGCTAAAATGTTGCTGCTGGACGACGACGACGAATTGCCGACGACGCCGGGACCAGAAGAAATCGAGCTGGCGGCACGGCTGGGCCTGATGGCTTGCAGGCGATAGACGCCACACTCGCGCGCTACGCCAAGGCTTCGTGGCTCAAGGTCGCGCGAGTGGTTGCCGACGCCATGACGTCCGGCGGCTTTGCCTTGGATGACGACGTCATCGATCTCCACGTGCGGCGCGTAGCCGGCTTGGTCGCATCGGGAATACTCGAGGCGCAGGGCAACCTTCGACGCCCACGTTGGAGCGAGGTTCGCCTCTGCAAACCGTCGCTGACCGTAGTTCAATGAGCTGAGAGCGGATCCCTACGGTGGACACTGTTCCACCGGGTACACGTCGGTGCCCGTTGGGAGCTCGCCGCCGTCGTCGGAACAGGCGCAGGACCAGTCTTCACCGGCGCCCTGGACCACGCAGTGAGGCGTCGTGGGGCAGGCGTTCACGATCTGTTCGGAGCAATCGACGGCGAGTCCGTCGCGACGAGCCGCGCACTCGCACCAGCCTCCGGGGGCGACGACGCCGTCTCTCGGGACGCAGCAAACCCACTCCTTCACCATCTGGTAGCCGGGAGTGCGATCTTCCCCGCTGTCGCTCGTCGAACACCCCGTAGCGCCGGCCAGGGCGACGAGCGCGACGGCACCGAAACCTCGTCCGCGACTCCGCATCGTTCGATGTACCGGGCGACAGAAGGGGCGGCCACTTGACAGGCATGGTAGACGCAGCGTATACCATGGCTGGGCGGGGTAACCACGCCCTGGGAGGCATCACGATGACCGCCACGACCGCGTCCGGCATTTTCGTTGCGTGCGCCGCGGCGGTCGCGCTCCTCGGCGTGGCCGCATGCGGCGGGGACGCGGGAGCGGAACCCGGCTCGGAGACGGCCTTTCCGGACGTCGGCGCGGGTGGAAGCGCGGCTTCCACTGGAAGCGGCGGCGTGCAGGCGGGATCCGGCGGTGCGAACGGGGGCGCAGGCGTCTTCTCCGGCGGTGCGGTCGGCGTGGGCGGCTTCGCGGCTGGGGGGGCTGGTGGGTGAGGCGGCTCGTCCAGCGGTGGGAGCGGCGCCGCTGTCGGCACCGGCGGGCTCGAAAGCGGCGTGGGCGGCGCGGGCGGTGCCGCAGGCGTTGGCGGCGCGGGCGCTGCGCCGTCCGGCATGGACTGCGAACCGTCGCAGACCCTTCCTCCCGGTGATCACGACTTCACCATCACGAGCGCGAACGGCCTCACGTACCGCTACACGCTCGTCATGCCGAACAGCGTCGTTGCCGGGAAGCGAGGCGCCGCTCGCGCTCGTGTGGCACGCGCTCTGGTCGAGTCCGGAAGAGACGCGCGGGCCTCACCCACATCGACGCGACGATGGCCACGAACGGGACCATCAGCGTTCACCCGCGGAGTCCCGATCAATCCTGGGACGTCGGGACCTGCTGCACGAGCTACGTCCTCGGAAAGCGGCGCGACGAGACGGTGTTCGTCACGGGAGCTCCTCGCGGACATCGAAGTCGAAGGTGTGCGTGGACACGCGCCGCGTCTACACCTCGGGCTTCTCCAACGGCGGCATGATCTCGCAGATGCTCGCCTGCAAGATGGCGGACGTGTTCGCCGCCGCGGCGCCGATGGCGAGCACGCTCACGATCCCGCCGGGCGAGTGCAACCCATCGCGCCCCGTCCCGATGTTCATGATCAACGGCACGGCGGATCCGCTCGTCGGCTACTCCGCCGCGAGCCTCTCCGGTGGCGCTCACCGTTCAGGCATAGCTTCAAGACCTGGGCCGATCGAACGGCTGCACCGGCTGCCCGCAGATCGACCCTCCAGCAAGGCAAGGCCACCTGCCGGACTTACACGCAGTGCGGCAGCGGGCGCCGAGGTCACGCTGTGCTCCGTGGAAGGCATGGGCCACTGCATGCCCGGGATGAAGACGGAATCCGCCGACGAACTGCCTCACCAAGAATCTCATCCCGCTCGGCATGCCCAACGACGACATCGACGGCATCGACCTCTCGGCGCAGTTCCTCGCCCGGCACTCGCTCCCCTGACGGGAGCCCCGCGAAGCTCGGCTTACCCCACCGGTACCGGCGTGACACCAGGGCCGGCGCCTGCGAGCGCGGCGGTCGCGATGCGGAGCATGACGTTGCGGGCGCGCTCGAAGTCCTCCTCGGGGACCTTGCGGCCTTCGTCCCCGTCCTGGAGCACCAGGCGCGTGACGCCCTCGAGCGCGAGCAGGATGGCGCGAAAGAGCAGGACGTCCGGCGCGACGGGGAGGCTCGCCCGGGCACGCGACGCCATCATGTTGGCCAGCACTTCGTGCACCTCGGCGCGGCGCGCATGGAGCAGGGACTCGTGGTGCTGCGCCTCTCCTCCGAAGACGAAGACGAGCCGCGGTTGCTCGCGGGCAGTCTGGAGGTGCGCGTCGATGCAGCGCTCGACCTGGCGCAGGGGATCCGCCTCTTCCTCGAGCGCGGCCCGGCACCGATCGACGAGCAGCTCCGTCCCGATGCGGTACAGCCCGAGGAGCACCTCCTCCTTGTTCTTGAAGACCCGGTAGAACGTGCGCCGGGAGACGCGGGACGCGAGGAGGATGTCGTCGATGCCCGGATCGCGAATCCCTCGCGCCGCGAACACCTTCCGGGCTCCCTGCAGCACCATCGCGCGCACGACGTCCTCGCCGAGTTGGACGCCGGTCACCCCCTTGGATTTGCGCGCGGCTGGAATATGTCGCGTATACCACGCGATGCCCGACATACCTGGGCGAAAAGGCACGCTTGACGTGGTATACGGGCCGTCTACCATGACCAAGGTAGACGCTTCGTCTACATCACGCGGAGGCAAGCCGATGGTGACCTTGCGAGACAAGCAGTGCTTCCTGACTGGCGCAGCCAGCGGGATCGGGCGCGCCACGGCGCTCGCCGCCGCGGCGGAAGGCGCTGTCCTGTTCCTGACGGACGTGGACCGAGATTGGCTCGAAGACACGGTGCGTGACGTGCGCGCGGCGGGAGGCAAGGTCGCGGCGCACCGCGCGCTCGATGTCTCCGACTACGAGGCCGTTCGGGCCTTTGCGGAGGCCATCCACGAACAGTCCGGGAGCATGGACATCGTGATGAACATCGCCGGGATCTCCGTCTGGGTGCGGTGGACACGCTCGAACACCGGCACTGGCGGCAGGTGATCGACGTGAACCTGATGGGTCCCATCCACGTCATCGAGAGCTTCGTCCCGGACATGATCCGCGCGGGCCGCGGCGGCAACATCGTCAACGTGTCCTCGGCGGCGGGGCTCTTCGGGTTGCCGTTCCACGCGGCATACAGCGGGGCGAAGTTCGGGCTCCGCGGGTCTCCGAGGTGCTCCGCTTCGATTCCTGAGCGCCATGGCATCCAGGTGAGCCTCGTGTGTCCCGGGGCAGTGAACACGGGGCTCGTGGACACCGTGCAGATTGTCGGTGCCGGGCTGTCGCCGGAGGAGTTCCGCGAGCTCAAGGCGGGCTTCCGCCGCGCGCCGTGACGCCGGAGAAAGCGGCGCGAGCGATCCTGCGCGGCGTGAAGCGCGGCGAGTACCTGGTGTTCACGTCGAACGACACGCGCGTCGCGCACTGGTTCCAGCGAAAATTCGGCTTCATCTACGAGCGCGCGATGCGCCGTCTGAACGATTGGCTTTACGCGCTCGCGAAGCCACTTCCAGCGACGCGCGGGCACGGGGGCACCTCGCGAAATCGAGCGCGAGCATGGCGGCCACCGTTCAGCCTTGAGTACTCTTCGAAACCCTCGAACGATGAGCATCATGGCCTTCAAACACCCCGCGTACCCCCGCTGGATCCCCTCCGAGCTCACCGAGGAGATGCGCGAGGCGCTCGGCCCTCGCACGATGTCCGGGCGGCTCCTCAACATCTACACGACGCTCGCTCGCCACCCGCAGCTCATGAAGAGCTGGCTCGTGTTCGGGAGCTACATCCTGGGCTCGTCGACGCTCCCGCCGCGCGCCCGCGAGCTCGTCATCCTGCGCACGGGCTACCGCTGCAAGAGCGAATACGAGTGGGGCCAGCACGCGCGCATCGGGAGGATGGTGGGCATCACGGACGAAGAGCTTCGTCGAATCGTCCACGGCCCGACGCGCCGGGTGGGATCCGCCGGACGCGCTGCTGCTCCGTGCCGCGGACGAGCTCCACGACGATCACGCGATCGGCGACGCCACCTGGAAAGCGCTCGGCGAAGAGCTCGATCTGAAGCAAATGTACGACCTCGTGTTCACCGTGGGCCAGTACACGCTGGTCTCGATGGTGCTGAACACGCTCGGGGTCCAGCTGGAAGAGGGCGTGGAAGGGTTCCCGCCGCCCGAGTAGGTTCCCGCCAGGAAGCGGATTGCAGGCCGCCCGGTCGCGGTGTCCGTCTCCGTCGTGGTCTTCTCGGAGTAGCGCCACGGCATCGTGCGCATCGCTCTTCCTTCTCCGAGAAGTCGGCGCGCCATCGCTTCCATCGCGTTTCCTTCTCCGGGAAGTCGGCGCGGCATCGATCGCATCGTTTTTCCTTCACGGAGAAGCCGCCGCGATGCTCGCCGCATCGACCAGGCTTTTCGGAGAAGCCGCCTCGATGCGTTTCGCATCGTTTTTCCTTCACGGAGAAGCCGCCGCGATGCTCGCCGCATCGTTTTTCCTTCACGCAAAAGAAAATTCGATGCGCGGCGTGCGATTCGCCCTTCTTCGAGAAGCTCCCGCGATGCCTGCCGCATCAGCGCCGCTTCTCGAGTAGCCGCCCCGATGCTCGCCGTGGCGTCCCGGCTTCTTCCTGAAGGAAAATCGATGCGCGGCGTCCCGTCGCGGCTACTCCGAGAAGGAACGGCGATGCGCAGCGTGCCGTTCGCCTTCTCCGAGTAGGAATTCGTCGCTAGCGTGCTGACGTTGGCCGACTCGGGTCGTCGCGTTTGTCCGCGCTGCGCCACGGAGATGATTGAGCAGGCAGGTGAGCTGACCTGTATCCCGGGTCAGATGCGACTGTCGCGCGACATGACGGAACGTCTGTCGCGCGTGTGTGATGAAGCTCAACGTCCAGTCCCGATTGCCGGGGCGCCAGCCCCTGGGTGGCACTGTCCGCGCTGCGCCGCCGCCATGATCTCGACGCACCCTGAGGGCCTCACGAAGAGCTGCTCCGCCTGCGGCCTCGCCTTCGACGTCGGGATCACCTACGGCCTGATCGAGCTTAATCCACACGACCGGCTGACGCTTCGGTTTCCGACGGAGGACGACGAGCAGGCGTTCCTGTGCGCTCACAGAGCTACCTCACCGGAGGTCCCGTACTTCCTGCACTACTATTCCGATGACATGCGGTTTCGCGACTACCTCGTGGTGCTCGCGGAGCAGAAGCGCGGCACGAATCTGCCGTTCCGCCACGTTCCGTCCAGCTTCCTGTTTGCGTTCGTCGGGACGAGGATCGTCGGCCGCGTCGACCCGGCACTCGCTCAACGAGTTCCTCGAGAGGGTTGGCGGGCATATCGGCCATCCGGAGGGACCGTGCCGGCCAATGGCTGGCGCGATTCATCGAGGGGGGTAGGCGGATCGACTCAGTGAATCCACTCGGGCCCTGCGTTGCTTGCGGGTGCCCCCAGCCGGAAACATCGGAAACATGTCGGTTCGTTCGCTCTCGCTCTCGCTCCCGCTCCTCGCTGCATTCGCTCTCGTCGGCTGCTCATCGTCCGACTCGAAGTCGGGACCCCCGGGCGAGCCGGATGGCGGCGACACGACGCCCGAGACGTACCTGGGTCTCGAAGTGCCCGCTGACGGCTTCCAGGTCCGGAACGTGGGGGCGACGATCCCTCCCGGGGCCGATCAGGAGTTCTGTGAGGTCGCGGAGCTGCCGGGCGATCCGTCGACCACGTACTTCGTGGGCGGCATCGACATCGCGAACGGGGAGGGGAGCCATCACCTGATCCTGAACGCGGCGCCGCCCGGCGGGACCGCCGACGCGAAGCTGCGCGAGATGGACATCGGCGAGCGCGTGCCGTGCGTCGCGGCGGAGATGGCCTTCGGGACCGATCTCGTCGGGATTGGCGGCGTGCAAACGCCGCGGGGGGAGATCCGCCATCTCGAGGGGCTCGCCCAGAAGTACTTCGGCGGGCAGCGAGTGGTGTTCGACTACCACTACTACAACACGACCGATTGCCCCATCGAGGCGCGGAGCGCGTTCAACTTCCACCTCGTCGACGGCGACACGGTGAAGCAGCTCGTGGGCGGGATCGGGTTCTTCAACTGGACGATCGACACGCCGCCGGGCGAGACGCGCACGTTCACGGCCGATTGCCGCTTCCAGACCGACGCGATCGTGGGAGCCTCACCCGGCACACCCACAAGCTCGGCCGGGATTTCACGACGTGGTTCGCCGGGGGCGCGCGCGACGGCGAGAAGATCTGGTCGACCCCCGACTACGAGACGGCAACCGATTACCGCTTCGAAGAGCCGGTGCTCGTGCGCGCCGGCGAAGGCTTCAAGTTCAGCTGCGCCTTCGAGAACAC
The DNA here is from genome assembly GCA_963789655.1 of uncultured Actinomycetes bacterium. Taxonomy (GTDB): domain Bacteria; phylum Actinomycetota; class Thermoleophilia; order Gaiellales; family Gaiellaceae; genus GMQP-bins7. The sequence goes on along the minus strand of CAWBLH010000007.1, from coordinate 319,356 downwards.
GCTCTCGAGCCGTCTCCGCTTCGGCGTGAAGGCGACCGACGAGATGTGCATCCTCTTCGGATCCATCTGGGACGCCGAGGGCGCGTACCTGCCGCCCGAGCAGGAATGCATGGTCACGTGGGTCGACGAGGCGGGCGTCGGCCACCCCGCAGACTACGACGGCGCGTTTCCCTCGCCCCCCGAGGCGGACGTGAACCTCTGCCTCGGAGGCGCGGGCGAAGCGGCCAGCGACCCCTGCACCCAGTGCAGCTGCAACGCCTGCGCGTCGACCCTGGTCGCCTGCTTCACCGACGCGGACTGCGGTCCCATCGTGAGTTGCACCACGAGCGGCGGCGACTGCGAGCCGGTGATCGAGGAACACTCCTCGGGCGTCGGCCCCTCCCAGCAGGTCGCCGAGTGCACCCGGGCAAAGTGCGCGGACGTGTGCTCGCGCGGCGACGGCAGCTGAGCGACGCATTTTGTCTTGTATGATAGAAAGGCCTCCACTATGAAGACGCACCGTGACCCTCGAGCCTGTCGTTAGTCGTCCGAGCCCGCCCGAGCGGGCGGCCCGGACGACATCCAGCGAAAGGGTTCGAATCGATGAAACATTGGCACGGAAGTACCGGGCTCGTCACGAGGCTCGGCAGGGTTCCTCTCATCTGGTCGTTGGCGCTCGGCGCGAGCGCGCCGATCGCGGGTTGCTCGAGCGAGCCGCTCAGTCAACGGTGGTGATCGAGCAGGTCGGTTCGCTCGGCATCAACTTGGACGTGGCTCCGGGCGTGACGCTGAACTCGGTCACGTACAGCATCACCGGCAACGGCTTCACCAAGACCGGCACCATCGACACCAGCGGCTCGCCGACCATCAGCGGGACGATCGGCGGCATTCCCGCCGGCAACGGCTACACCATCACGCTGACGGCGACGTCGACCGAGGGCGACACGACCTTCACCGGCTCGGCCAAGTTCGACGTGACCGCCGGGGCAGACGACGTCGGTGACGATCCACCTGCAGGGGCATCGAGCAGAGCGGCAACGGCAGCGTGACCGTGAACGGCACTCATCAACGTGGCACCCGGTGATCGACGAGCTGACCGTGACACCCCTGACGGTGTTCGTCGGCAGCACCGTCACGCTGACGGCAGTCGGCAGCGACCCCGACGACGGGCCGTCACCCCTGAGCTACTACTGGGCGACCACCGGCGGAGTCATCGACAATCCGATCGCACCGAACGCGACGCTGACCAGCGCGACGCCCGGCACCTTCACGGTCAAGCTGACCGTCTCGGACGGGGACGCCACCGACCACCGCCACCACGACCGTGACCTTCGTCGAATCCGCGAAGCGGCGGACGGCGGCGGGCAGCGGCGAGGGGTCCGGAGCGGCCCAACGTCTTGTTGATCATCGCCGACGACCTGGGGGCCGAATCGACCAGCCTCTATCCCGACATCGCGGGCGACAGCGGCCAGGTGCCGATCCCGAACATCGAGGCGCTCGCACAGAACGGCCTCGTGTTCGACAACGCCTGGGCGAGCCCCGTGTGCTCGCCGACCCGCGGCACCATCGTGAGCGGCCAGTACGGCCATCGCACCGGCGTGACGACGGTGGGCAACGTGCTGCCGACCTCGACCGTCACGCTCTTCGACCGCCTCACGGCCGAGAGCCCCAGCCTACGCGCAGGCCTTCTTCGGCAAGTACCACGTCGGCGGTGGGAGCATCGATCCCCGTCCGGGCGGCGCGTTCCCGCACGTCCCGACGATTCTCCAGCACGTGCGTGACCTCGGCATCACGACCTTCCGCGGGATCCTCGGCGGCGGGGTCGTCGACTACTTCAACTGGACGACCTACGACATCAACGGGCCCGCGGTGGCCAACACGACGTACGCGACGACCGCCCTCACGGACTACGCGATCGACTACATTCACCAGCACGAGGCGACGAAGCCCGACGAGCCGTGGTTCGTCTATCAGGCGTACAACGCGCCGCACGCCGCCAACGGCGGGAACAGTCCGTACCAGGTGCCCCCACCCGAGCTCCACAGCGTCGATCTCAGCTCGGTCGGCAACCCTGCGCCGGGCGCGTACGCGACCAACATTCCGATCTACCAGGCCGACATCCAGAGCCTGGACACCGAGCTCGGCAGATTGCTCGCCGAGGTCGACCTCGACAAGACGATGGTCATCTTCGTCGGCGACAACGGAGTGCCGCCCCCGGTGAAGGATACGGACACGGGCTCCGCGACTGCCAAGGGAAGCGTGTACGAGGGCGGCGTGCGAGTGCCGCTCATCGTCGCGGGTGCCGGCGTGACGCGCCGAGGCCGCGAGGACGAGCTCTTCGTGACGACCGATATCTACGCGACCGTTCTGGAGCTCACCGGGATCCCCGTGAGCCACGTCAACAACAGCTACAGCTTGAAGCCGGTGCTCAGCGACGAGGCCGCCACGAACGGACGCACGCACTCCTTCTCGGAGGTTTCGAACGGCACGAACCAGCGCCGCTACGCGCTCAAGGACAAGCGCTACAAGCTGATCAACAACCTCGGGCAGTGGGAGTTGTACGACCTCGTCGCCGATCCGAAGGAGACGACCAACCTGTACGAAAGCGCGCCGCACGCGGCGGTGCGCGCCAGCCTCCAGGCCGAGATCGCGGCGCTGAAGGCCGACGCGCCGCCGGCTACTTCCCGTAAGCCTCGAGCCGATCGTGATGCGCGCCGCTCCCGCCCGTTCGTGGCGGGGGCGGCGTTCGCGCATCGCGAACTGTCGGAACGCGAAACTCAGCGAATGCGAAACTGGCTCATCGTCGTTGGCGTCGTCGCCGTCGCGGCGCTCTGGCGGTCGGTCGTCAGCCGGCGCGCCGACGATGTCCGACCGCCGAACCCGGCGGCGCGACCGTCGCCGCCGCTCGTGCCGCCGGCGCCGCCCGCGTCTTCGAAGCCGCGCGCGCACTCGGGCGCGAAGAGTTCGTCGGTTCGGCCGCCTGCGCGCCCTGCCACCGAGCGCAGAGCGACGCCTACTTCGGCTCGCACCACGCCAAGGCGCTCGTGACGCCGAGTCCCGAAATGGCCAAGGCGCGCTTCGACGGCGAGTCACTTCACGTCGAAGCTCGGAGGCACGACGAAGTTCGCGCTGCGCGAAGGCGCCCCCGTCGTGACCACGCCCGTCGCAGGCGGAAAGACCGCAACCTTCCCGATCACGCTACGTTTCCGGTGTCTGGCCGCTCGAGCAGTACGTGGTGGCGACCGAACGCGGCAAGCTGCAGTCGCTCGGCGTGGTGTGGGACAGCCGCACGGCGGCCGAAGGCGGAAACCGCTGGTTTCACGTCTACGGACCGGGCGGCATCGCGCCGAACGATCCGCTGTTCTTCACGTCGGCCGCGCAGAACTGGAATCACGTGTGCGCGGATTGCCACTCGACGTGGGTCGAGCGCCGCTACGATCCCGAGGCCGATAGCTTCGACACGCGCTGGGCGGAGCTGTCCGTCGGCTGCGAGGCTTGCCACGGCCCCGGCGCCGAGCACGTTCGCTCCGCCAAGGCGGCGAAGCCGCGGCGCTCCGATCGCGCCGTTGCCGTGCGCCTGAAGCCGTCCGAGCCGTGGACGCCGTCCGCGACGGGCAGCCCCACGCCGCGCGCCCAAGACGGCGTGGAGGTCGAGGTCTGCGCGCCGTGCCACAGCCGTCGCGAGCCGCTGAAGGAAGGCTTCGTCGCGAGCGATCCGTTCCTGGACTCGTTCGAGCCCGAGCTCTCTGTGCCCGGTCGCTACCACGCCGACGGTCAGGTCGAGGGCGAGGTCTACGAATGGGGCTCGTTCCTGCAGAGCCGCATGTACCAGGCGGGCGTCAGGTGCTCCGATTGCCACGATCCGCACTCCGGCAAGCTCCACGCGCGGGCAACGCGCTCTGCGTCCGCTGCCACGAGCCCGCGCGCTTCGACGTGGAAGCCCACTCGCATCACGCCGGAGCGGAAGGCGCCGCTCTGCATCGACTGCCACATGCCGCCCGCCACGTTCATGCAAATCGACGAGCGGCGCGATCACTCGATCCGCATTCCGCGCCCCGATCACAGCGTCGCGTTCGGCACGCCGAACGCGTGCAACGGCTGCCACGCGAAAGAGTCCGCGACCTGGGCGCGCGATTGGGTCGCCAAGTGGTTTCCGGCGTCGCACGACGCGAACGCATTTCGTCGATGCGCTCGGCAAGGATCGCAAAGGCGCGCTCGATGCGCCCCGCGCGCTTCGGAAGCTCGTCGAGGACGTCGCGGTTCCCGCCATCGCGCGCGCCACGGCGCTCGAACGTCTCGGGCACTACCCCGCGCGAGAAAACGCTCCAGGCGCTGCGTGCGGCGCTCGCCAGTCCCGAGCCGCTCGTGGTCTACGGAGCCGTGCTCGGCGCGGCGCAGCTCCCGCCGCAGCAGCGCGCGCCCTTGCTCTTGCCCGCGCTCGAGCACCGCGTCCGCGCGGTGCGCATCGCCGCGGCCAAGGCGCTCGCGGGCGTGCCCGTCGCGGAGCTGCCGGCGAGCGCGCGTGCCGCGCTCGAGCGCGCCTTCGTCGAGGTGGAGCAGAGCTTCGACGTGAGCGCGTCGCGGGCCGAAACGCACGTCGAACGAAGCGCGTTCGAGCTCGCTCGCGGCAAGCTCTCCGAGGCCGAAGCTTCGCTGCGAGACGGCGCTCCGGCTCCAGCCGTGCCTCGCCGAAGCCCACCTGAACCTCGCCGATCTGGCGCGCCAGCGCGGCGACGAAGCCGCGGCAGAGCGCGCCATCCGCGCGGCGCTCGCGTGCAGCCCGCAAAACGCCGCCGCCCACCACGCGCTCGGTCTCTGGCAGGTGCGTGCGCGTCAATCGAAGGCCGCGATTGCCAGCTTGAAGAAGGCCGTCGAGCTCGCGCCCGCCGATCCGCGCTTCAGCTACGTGCTCGCGGTGGCGCTCGCCGGGAGCGGCGAGCGCGACGAAGCGATCCGCGTCCTCGAGACGACGCTCGAGCATCGCCCGAACGACGCCAACGCCCTGCAAGCCCTCGCCGGCTACCTGCGCGACGCCGGCCAGAGCGAGCGCGCGGCCGAAGCGCGGCAGAAGCTCGACACGCTGTTGCGAGAGTGAGTCCGCTCGGGTAGAAAGCTAGCGCTTCTGTGCGACGCTGTCCTGCGGCGTGCGCGGCCATCACGTTCGCGAGGGCGGAGGGGTCGTCGGTGACGACTCCGTCGACTCCCATGCGGACGAGGCAGTTCATCTGCTCCGGATTGTCGAGGGTCGAGGCGAAGACTTCCTGGAGTGGGCTGCCGGGGGCGTCCCGCTCCTTCAGATTGCAGAGCAGCAGAGCCTTCAGCGCCTTCCAGTTCTCGTTGCCCCAGCTCGTGGGCGAGACGGTGCTCGCGTAGGCGGTCGCACCCTCACGCGAACGTCGCCCGGACGAATCCCCGCAGGTCTCCGCGTCGATGACGATGGCACCCGGGTCGACGTCGAACGCGACGTTGCGCTCGGGCAGGCGGGCGAGCAGGCGCTTCCACACCGCTTCCTGCGGCGACGTGTACACGACCGCGATCCGCCCGCTGCTCGGAAGGTGTCGCTCGGTGACCTCCAGGAGTCGCTCGGCGAGCGCCGCTTGCTCCTTCGGTATCTTGACGTCGAGGAAGACGTGAGTGAGCGACTCTTGCTTCGCCGCCCAGGCGGCGAACTCGGCGAAGGTCGGGATGTGTGCGTCCACTCGCTTCCCTGTCCTCGACCGCCGCGTAGCCGTAGTGCCGGCGAAGCTCCTCCAGCGTGAGCCGGTGGACGGACCGCCGCAGATTGCTGCCGACGTCCGGCACTCGCGGCCGGTACTTCACGTGCGGCTCGCGGCCCGCCTGCCGTGCGAGCGCGACGGTGCTGTCGGGGTTCCAGTCGTGCCACAGCACCACCTCTCCATCCGCCGTCATCGAGAGATTGACCTCCACACCGGTGGCGCCGGCGCGCATCGCCGCGTCATCGACGGCAGCGTGTTCTCCACCGCGAGCCCGGCGGCGCCCCGGTGGCCTATCACCACGAACCGGGGCACGTTCGCGTAGTGTGGCGTGGTGCCGGGACACTCGGCGGCGAGCGTCTCGTTCCCTGGAAACGGAACCTGCACCACCGATCGGCACCCCAGGGCGAGGGGGATCGCGGCCAGCGCCAGGCGAGAGGAAAGCATGTCTCGTCCCGGTGCAAGGCTCGCGCCGACCTGAAGCCGCCGTGCCCCACGTGTGGAGCCGTTCTGCACGGTCGCGGTACGTAGGAGGGCTCGCGACTCCGAGAGAGCCCTCGCATGGCGCGTACGGTGCATAGCCTTGCTCGATTCCAGGCCTTCGGGGCCTTTGCGCTGCTCTCGGTGGCGTGCACGGGTACGATCGAGGCGCTGCCTTCGGGGGATCCGGCGCAGCCCGGCGTGTCGCCCGGCACCGGGGGCTACGGCGGAATGCCGGCGGGCGGCTCGGCGGGGAGTGGCGGAAATCCGTCGAAGATTCCGGGGGCGACCTTCGAGCCGGTGACTCCGTGCGCACCGGTGCTACCGCAGCGCGTGACGTCGGATGTCGGACCGCCACCTGTCGCACGCGGTCGGCGATCTCCTCGGGATCCGGCGGCCCGCGATCGAGACGGGCTCGCTCGAGCATGCCGCGTTCCTGCCGGCAAAAGCTGCCGCCGTGAACGGCGGTGTGGCGGTGAAGCTTCGTGAGGTCGCGGAGGAAGCCGCGGCCGAGGTGGTGCGATTCGAACGCCGCCGCGGTCGCCTGTTCCGGCGACGAGACGGAGTGCGCCCGGGCGTTTGCGGAGCGCTTCGCGGGCCGCGCCTTCCGCCGGGCCCTCACCGCGACGGAGCGCACGGAGCTCCTCGGCGTGTACGAAACCGGCAAGGAGATCGACGGCAGCCACGCGGGCGGAATCGGGCTCGTGATCGAGGCGGTCCTGCAATCGCCGTCGTTCGTGTACCTGGCGGAGCTCGGCGTGAAAGGCGCTGACGGTCTGCACCGACTGACGGGCGCACGAGCTGGCGGCGAAGCTCGCTCTCTTCCTGACCGATACGCTGCCGGACGACGAGCTCTGGGACGCGGCCGAGCGCGGCGACCTCGACACCGAGCCCGGCATCGCCGCCGAGGTGGATCGCCTCCTCGAGCTTCCGGAGGTGCGGTCGAACCTGTCGAGCGCGCTCTACAGGTTCTTCGACCTGGAGAGCTTGCCGGACGTGAAGAAGGACGAGACGCTTCCCGGGTTCTCTCCGGAGCTGCCGGGCGCGCTGTACGACGAAGCCACCTGGTTCATCGATCAGGTGCTGTGGAAGCAATCGGGACGCTCGGCGAGCTGCTACGTCGCGCGCGGCGCGGGTGGATCCGGTGGCGGCGGCGCTCTACGGCGTGACGCATCCGACCGGAGACGGCTTCGCCGAGGTCACGCTGCCTTCACAGGAGCGGGCGGGGATCCTGACGCGAGCCGGGATCATGGCGATCAAGGCGCACGACGAGGACACGTCGGTCGTGTTTCGGGGGTTGATGGTCGCGCGCGGGCTGCTGTGCGCGAATCCGCCGCCGCCCGATCCGGCGTTCATCGCCACGGGTGAGGAAGCTCCGAAGGTCATCCCCACCGAGCGCGGCCGCGCGGAGGCGCGCCTCGAGATGGCGTGCAAGAACTGCCACCGGCTTCTTCGATCCGGTGGGTATCACCTTCGAGACCTACGGCCCGCTGGGGGAATTCCGGACCGTCATCCCCACCGACGAGGGGGACGTTCCGGTCGACGCGGCCTACGAGCTCACGGTCCCGGACCTCCAGGTGCGGGTGGAGGACGCGGTCGATCTCTCGGAGAAGCTCGCCGAGAGCCGCGCGGCCCGCGAGTGCATGGTGCAGCAGATCGCGTCCTACGCCGTGGGGGAGCGCATCCCGCCGGCGGACACGTGCGCGGCGGGCGAACTCACGCGGCGGTTCGAGGCGTCCGGCGGCAATCTCCGGGCGCTCCTCCGCGACGTCGCGACGTGGCCCGCGCTGCGCACCCGCCGCGAGGAGAAGGCGCCATGAGCCGATCGGGCGACTCGAAGGGGTTCGCTGCGCGCCGCGGGCGGCGGTGGTTCTTGCAGGCGGCCGGAGGCTCGCTCGCGCTCGCTTACTGGCTCGCGAAGGGCGTAGGGCGCGCCGAGGGGCAGCCGGGACCGAAGCGCCTGATGATCCTGCATCGGCCGAACGGATGCATCCTCGAGGACTGGCTCAGGGAAGGCCAGCGCGGGCCGATCCTGCGAGCCGTTCGCGCCGGTGTGGGAACACACCGTGGCACTCCAGGGGATGAGCATCCGGCCCGGAGCGAACGGCAACGGCGATCCGCACGGCAGATCCCTGGTGACGATCATGACCGGCGCCGGCATGTCGCCGGACATTCCTCCGGGGAGCGACGACGGGCGCTGGAACACCACGGAATCGATCGATCAGACCTGGGCGCGCGAGTCGGCGAACTTCAACGCCGTCCCCGTCAGGTCGCTGCAGGTCGGCGCCAACGGCAAGATGTCGGGGCTGCAGGAACCTCAGAACCGCACGCTCTCCTACTCCGGCGCCGAGCAGCCGCTCTATCCCGTCGTCGATCCCCACGACGTGTACGCCCGCGTCTTCTCGTCGAGCGTGGTCCCGGCGGCGGTACACCCTCGAACCTCGACGCGGTGGAGAAGCTGCGGCGGAAGCGCGAGAGCGTGCTCGCCTTCGTTCGCTCCGACCTTTCCCGCGTGCGCGCGCAATTCCCGGCCGAGACACGGGCGGACCTGGACATCCACGAGAACGCGATCCGCGAGCTCGAGGCGCAGCTCGACGGCATGGTCTCTCCGGACCCCGTGGTCTGTGTTCCGCCCTCCGCTCGCGGGCGATCTACCCGGTGGGCAACACTCACTACCAGGACGTCGCTCGCGTCGGCGACGCGCACTTCGCCCTGCTCCGCGCGGCGTTCGTCTGCGACCTGACGCGCATGGTGACCTTCATGTGGGGCACCGGGGCGAGCGCGCTGTCCTTCCCGGAGTTCGGCATCGGCGATCACCACGGCGTTTCTCACGAGAACGACCGCCCGGCGCTCTCCGAGCGCCGAGCGCTTCTTCTCCGAGCGCACGGCGCCGTTCATCCAGAGCCTCGCCGACACCGACGACCCCGCAGGCGGCAAGCTCATCGATCGGACCCTGGTCTGGTACATCAACGAGAACTCCGAGGGCTGGAACCACGCCCTCGACGACATGCCGTTCCTCCTGTTCGGCGGCGACGCCGTGGGCCTCGTCGACCGAGGACGCGTGGCCGACGTCGGCGGCACCACCTCGAACGATCTCTGGCTCTCGATCGCATCGATGTTCGGCATGCCAGGCGTCACGAGCTTAGAGACCGACTACACGGGGCCAATTCCCGGGCTGTTCGCCTGAAGCGGCCACGCCCACCGTCTCGAAACCGACCGCCCGTGCGATTTCTGCGTCGCGCTCGTCGTCGGACGGCACATTTTCTCGACCCATCCGGAGGGGGAAGCGCACCTGGTACGTACCCGGAGCGGTTGGTCGGATCATGCGGCATTCCACGTATTCCACAGTATTCGTCGCGTGCTTGATCGCGGGCTGCGGCGACGATTCGAGCTCTTCCGGCGCGAACGGGAGCGGGGGCGGTGTCGGCTTCAGCGGTGCGCCCGGCAGCGGCGGCGCTGCCGGCAGCGGTGGCGCGTCGGCCAGCGGCGGCGCGGCGGGGAGCGGCGGCGCGTCGTCGAGCGGTGGCGCCTCGGCGAGCGGCGGCGCTCGGCGAGCGGTGGTTCGGCGGCAGCGGCGGCTCCGGGCAGCGGCGGCTCCGACGGCAGCGGCGGCTCCGACGGCAGCGGCGGCTCCGACGGCAGCGGCGGCTTCGACGGTAGCGGCGGCTCCGACGGCAGCGGCGGCTCCGACGGCAGCGGCGGCGCCGCGAGCGGGCGGTGCCGGCGGCTACGACTATTGGCCGAATCCGGACGCGCCCACCAACTCCCACACGTGGATTCGCGACAATCACGCACGACATCCGGGTGATGCGCCCTCGAGTGCTGGTGCTCGACGTGCAGCGCGTCGGTCAGCCCGTCGAAACCGTCGTCCAGCGAGTGATCGAGGCGATCGCCGAGGGCAGCCGCTATCACGGTTACTCCAACGCTTCCGCGCCCGTGTTCTTCGAGTACCAGATCGAAAAGATCGTCGATCTCCGCGATCCCTCGGCCGCGTACCCGAGCTTCTGGCCGCCGGGACCGAACTTCGACGTCGGTGAGCTGTTCACCGCGGCGTTCGCGGCTCGCTACGGCTTCGAGAATCCGGATCGACCCGGCAGCTATCTCACGATGTGCGAGCTCTTCGAGCGCGGGATCATTCACGAGCTCTGGATCGCGGCCGAAGCGGGAGTTCGCGCCGTGTACGAGAATCAGAGCCGGATGCAGCGCTACGACGCCAACCTGAACAAGATCGCCGGCAGCTTCCAGGAGTGCACCAACGGCTGCTACAACGACCCGCAGAACCGCGTGAACTGCAGCGTCAGCGTGCGCATGCAGGAGCTGAACAAGGGCCGCGGTCCCGGCTGTTTCACCCACGCCGCGGGGCACGCGCTCGAGAACATGCGCGACGCGATTCCCTACATCCGCGACAACGGAAACCGCTTTTTCTACTTCGGCATGCGCCAGCGCTACGGCCTGCCCTACGACCGCCTCTACGACTTCGACTGTTTCCTGGGTCAGCCGGCTGCGCGAGAGAAAGTGCAGCTTTCCGTCACCGACGACGCTTGAGTACGCCGCCACTTCGGGGCAGTCGTTCACGTTCGACGATTTCGGCCAGGGCTGCGGCGACGTGCACCACAAGCCCAACATCTACGGCACGGGCGTCGTCGCGGCTCAGGCCTGCGAGCACTACGGCGATGAGAGACGGGCCGAACGGCTACCGACCTCACCACGCTCTACAGCCAGTCGGGCTCGCTCGCGGACACGAAGATGGCCGAGTACGAACGCCGTTTCCCGGACTGCGACGGCGGTTGGCAGACGTACATGCGCCAGAGCATGCCCGGCTACCAGAACGCCGCGTTCGACGAAAGCGGCGCGCCGATGAAGAACTGGTGGCCGTTCTTGTTCATCGAAGAGCTGCGGCCGCGGGCATCAGCGGCGCGAGCGCGTTCGTGATGGTCTCGGTCTGGGCGGGCGTGACGAGCTCGAGCGGCTACGCAGCTAGCTGCATAGCCAGTCTAGCCAGTCGGGCGCGTGGAAACCGCGGTGGAGCCCTACGCTGCACCCGGCAGCCGCGGCGCGGCGGCGGTGGACCGCTCGGCGACGAGCGCGTCGGTGGTGAGCAGAAGGCCTGCGACGCTCGCCGCGTTCTGAAGCGCCGTACGCACGACCTTCACGGGATCGATGACCCCTTGCTCGAGGAGATCCCCGTACTCGTCGGTGGCGGCGTTGTAACCGAAGCTGCCCTTGCCCTCGCGGACCTTGGCCACCACGACGGCACCCTCGACGCCGGCGTTCGCGCGATCTGCCGTATGGGCTCCTCGACGGCGCGACGGATGATGGCGACGCCGAACTTCTGCTCCTCGGGAACCTCGAGCCGGTCGAGCGACTTCTGAGCGCGGATGAGCGCGACCCCGCCGCCGGGCACGACGCCCTCCTCCACGGCCGCGCGCGTGGCGTGGAGGGCGTCCTCGACGCGAGCCTTCCGCTCCTTCATCTCGGTCTCCGTGGCAGCGCCGACCTGGATGAGCGCGACGCCGCCCACGAGCTTCGCGAGCCGCTCCTGCAGCTTGTCGCGGTCGTAGTCCGAGGTGGTGGCGTCGAGCTGCGTGCGGATCTCCCCGATGCGGCCCTCGATTAGCTCCTTCTTGCCGCGACCATCGACGAGGGTGGTGGAGTCCTTGTCGATCGTGACCCGCTTGGCGTGACCGGATTGGCGGGGGTCACGCCAGCGAGCCGAGCTCCTCCGCGATGACGCTCCCGCCGACGACCACCGCGATGTCCCCGAGCATGTCCTTGCGCCGATCCCCGTAGCCCGGCGCCTTGACCGCCGCGCACTTCAGGTTGCCGCGGAGGTTCGTCGACCACCAGGCGGCGAGCGCGTCGCCCTCGACATCCTCCGAGATGATGAGGTAGCGGCTTTCCGGTCCTTGGCCATCGCCTCCAGAAGCGGGAGGAGGTCGTTCATGACCGCCACCTTCTTCTCGCAGAGCAGCATGTAAGCGTCCTCGAGCACGATCCTCCATGCGTCGCGGGTCGGTGACGAAGTACGGCGACAGATAGCCGCGATTGAACTGCATGCCCTCGACGACCTCGAGCGTCGTCTCCGAGCTTTTCGCTTCCTCGACGGTGATGACGCCTTCCTTGCCGACTCTTCTCCATGGCGTCGGCGAGGAGCTTGACCCCGATTGCCTCGTCGCCGTTCGCGCTGACCGTCCCGACCTGGGTGATTCCCTTGCGATCCTTCGTCGGCTTGGCGGTCTTCTTCAGGCTATCGACCACAGCACCACCGCCTTGTCGATGCCGCGCTTGATGTCCATGGGGTTGTGGCCGGCCGCGACGAGCTTCGCGCCCTCCCGGTAGATGGCCTGAGCGAGGACGGTCGCGGTGGTGGTGCCGTCTCCGGCGTCGTCGGCCGGTCTTCGAGGTACCTCCTTGACCATTGCGCGCCCATGTTCTCGAAGGGATTGTCGACTTCATCTCCTTCGCGACGGTGACGCCGTCCTTGGTGATTGTCGGCGAGCCGAAGCTCTTGTCGAGCACGACGTTGCGTCCCTTGCGGACCGAGCGTGACCTTCACGACGTCGGCGAGCGTGTTGACGCCCGCGAGGACGTGATTGCGAGCCGCATGCGTATAAACGATTGCTTTGGCTGACATACGTATTCACCTGTGACGAGGGGGTAGCGGTTACTTCGCTTCGGGAACCGCTTCCGGCGCCGTCGGCACGGGGACCAAGCCGTAGACGACCACGGCCTCGAGCGTCACCACGTCGTTCTGTCCAGAAACGGCGACCCGCTCGGGTCTGTCCGGGGAGGACGCTGATTCGAGCGGGGCTCCTGCAACGGCGCGGACCGCCGGCGTCGGCGTGCGGACGGATACCACGTAGCTACGCACACCGAACGTCGAGGCGCCGACTATCGCGAATCCCAGGGCGAGCCCTGCTTTCACGCTGAGCATCGCTCACCTCCTGATGTGACGGAGCGATCCGCACCTGCAACCTGCGCACGATTCCGTCAGCCGCAACCAAAGAGTGTGGCCTCGCGCAGCGGAGGCCGCTTCGGTCGAGACGCACGTGACGCGCACGCGGGTGCCCAGTTCGGCGAAGGGCGATCACGGCACCCGGTAGAACTCCACGTGGACGCGCACGGCGCCGATCGGCGTCACGTGGTGCGGCACTTCCGGCTCGACCAGGCCGGGGCGGTCCGGGAAGAGGTGATGGACGCGCCCCCTCACGTGGTAGTCCAGCTCGCCGCTCTCGACCACGATGCGGGCCCAGGTTCCGGCCTTGGTTCGGTGATCGGCGCGGAGGGCGGCAGGTAGCGTCTCCTCCGTGAACGCGGCGGTTCGTTTGCAATCCTCGGCCGCGCCGGGCGGCATCGCGATGCGGTCGCAGAGCGGGCAGTCGATGGGGGCCCCGACCTTTTCGGCCCGCCCGCCGGGCGTCACCACCCAGGCTCGCTCCGTCCACGGGGGCCGGTGCCGCATGTGCTGCCCGTGGCCGCAGGCGAGCTCCGCGACCCAGTCGCCCTCGGTGTCCTGGTGAAAGCCACTGATTGTCGCTTCCATTCAGCGGATCCAGCATGACACGCACCCGTCCGTCACACGTCAGTTCACCTCGAAGGCGCCGAGGTCGCTCGCCGGCCCGACCGGGCGGCGAGTCCCTTCGATGTCGCGGAGGACGTCGGCGCCGGAGGTGGCGCGGTCGATGCAACACTCCCGATTGGCGGCGACGTCGGGCAGGCGATAGTCGTCCTCCAGCACCGGCGTCGCGTCGATCGCCCCCGGGGAAGCAATCGAGTCAGCGCCGACGACGACCCGGTCGAGGCTGCACGTCCCGCGGAACTGCGAGCCGCTCACGCCGAACGTGCTGTTGCCGAAGACGATGGACTCCTGGAACGTGGCAGCGGAGTCGCCGCAATCGATGGGTCCTTCGGCGGCGGTCTCGCGGAAATTGCCGGACACCGTCACGAACCGGAACATGCCCTCGCCGCCGATCAGCACGATCGCGACGCGCTCCGACGCTCCGCCGATGAAGGTGTTCGTGACGCGGTACCGAGAGTCCTCGAGCTGGAGCGCCCCAAGGCTGCTCCGGATGTCGGTTCCATCCAGGCGCAAGTCGCAGTGAACGTGGCGACCGCGATCCCGACGTCGGTGCGCAGCGTGCTCCGCCGACCTCTGCACGCGCGTCGCCCGCGTGTGACTCGCAGCGGAGAGCGGCAGCGGTCGGGCCCTCCGAGCGCGAACCCGTCGATCAGCACGTCCGCCCCCGCGCCGACTCGTGCGGCACCCCGGTCCTCCTCGAACACCTGGGCGATCCCGTCTTCCCCCGCTGGCCCGAGAAGGTCGAGCCGCTTTCCGACCACGCCGAACGGCAAGTACCCGCCGGGCATCACCCGGATGACGTCCTTCGGCGCCGGCCGCAGAGACCGCGTCGCGAATCTGGCAGAACGGATCGTCCGGCACCCGTGCCCCCGCCGGGACGTGCACAGCGCTAGCCGTCCACGTACAGCACTCACTCTGGCGCGATGCACTCGCCCCGTCCACCGGACGCGTACACGTCGCAGACGAGGCTCGGACAATCGGCATGTCTCTCGCAGCCCTTCTCGCCAGGGTCCGGACCGGCGTCCGCACAATCCGGGATGGAACCCGAGTCGCCGGGCCCGCGCCACCCGGGCCGGTGTCCGGCGCGCCGCCGTCCTCGATGGTCTTTCCCGCCGCCCGGAGCTCCCCCGGTCGAAGCGTCACGTTCGCCTCCCGCTCCGGCGTCGTGCGCGGCACCGCCGGCGCCACCTCCGCCGTCACCGGGCGACGCATCCGGCTTACTGCCGCCGTGGCCGCACGCGTCGCGGCAATTGGATCGCAAGCAGTGCACGAGCGCGGCCTGCGAGCGGTGCCTGCCGCGCGCTGACCGAGCGTTCGCGCGGACCGCTTCCAGTTCCTCCGCACAGAACTGCTCTCCGCAAGAGAGGAGCGCCTGCAGGGCAGCAGCTGGGTCGCGCTGAACATCGGCGATCACGACCCCGGGCGCTGGGACGACGTGCGAGCGCGGGCCGACGCGGCCGGCCTCGAGGTCGTCCCGTGGGCACGGCTCGGCCATCCTCATCTCGGCGAGACGCGCGAGGACTGCCTGCGCAAGCTCGAGCTGCTCCTCGACACCGCCAAGGCGTGGCAGACGACGCGGCCGATCGTGAACGTCGAGACGGAGATCAAGCCGGCCCACCTCGGTGGCGTGATCACGCCCGAGGAGGTCGCCCGCGAGCTCGAGCGTGCCGGGATGGACGAGGCCGGGATCTCGACCGAGGCCTGGCTCTACGACATCAACTGGGTCCCGCTCAATCGCTACGCGATGCTCCTCCAGATCCTGCCCCGCGACAACCGCTGGGCTCCCGCCGAGGTGCGCGAGCGGCAGGCATCCTGCGAGAAGCGCGCCCACGACTACGGATTCGCTCACGTCGGGACGAGCGTCCAGACGTACGAGATGGAGGACGGCTCCCATCCGCAACCCGAGTGGTTCGACCTGAGCGGCGTCAATCGCAGCGTGATCTGGGGCGACAACGTCGCCGCGCAGGGGGCCGTCGAGTGGAAGCGATGGTCCATCTGATGCCGGCGGCCGACGTTGAGCGGATCTTGAGGGACATGCGCGAGCTTCTCCTCATGGATGAGCAAGCACACATCGACTCCGAAGCGTTGATGCTCGAGGTGACGCGCTACCTCGCGGCGGTGGATGTCTTCCGGGCCGAGAGTTGTGAGCCGATGTGGCTGCCTGAGCTCGTCGATTCGAGCCGCAGATAGCCAGGCGTTGGCTCTCAGCTCAAGCTCACTGGCGTCCGGCCAGCACCTCCACTAGCCCGCGCGGCTACGCATTCCTTCGGCTTTCGGCGCTGGGCGCCGAAAACGTTCTGGAGAAGCGGCGCCCTCGTACTCGTCCGAATTACCGATCGCGAGACGAGCTCCGTTAGCGATTGGTTGGCGAATTGTGACTGCGTGATTTGTGCCCTCCCCGAGCGTGATCGGCAGGAACTCGATCACCCGGAAAGGAGGACACGATGCACCAGGTCAAGCGCATGCACCGCACGCTCGTCGTGCTCGCAGTCGGCCTGTTCGCGCTCGCGGCTCCGCTCGTCGCGTACGCCGACGGCGGCCCTGTCGGACACTAAGCACCGTGATCACACGTCAACGAGAGGCCCGTGCTGCGGGCCTCTCGCTACGCCGGAATCTCGAGCTCGAGGAGGACACGAGCCTGGGACGCTCCGACGACGTTGCCCTTCCGTACGTAGTGGTCGATCGCTTCCTGGATCACGCTGTCCGCGTCGGCGAAGAGCTCCATGACGCGAAGTACCTCGGCGAGACCGAGTCTCGCGTTGGCTATCTGGTTCAAGCCATCCGTCTGATCGGCGATGCGGACGATCTCCTCTGCCAGTCGGCGAGCCTCCGATACCGCCCCTCTTCTTGCGAGAAGCTTCGCCTCGACCGGCCCCACGGTCAGATGGACACTCCGGTCGTCGGTCGCGGCGTTACCCCGTGATACGCGCGCCCAGTGCTCCGCATCTTCGAGTCGTCCTTGCCGGTAGAGCGACTCGGAGAGCTTCGCCGCGCGTACCGCGAGATGAGTACGGTCACTGATACGTTCGAAGAACGCACACTGCTCACGCAGCGTGCGCTCGGCAGCCGGGTAGTCGGCGGCGAGAAGCTCGATGTCGGCGAGCACCGTGCCGCAGATGCTCATTGCTGACGTCGGAGAGCCAAGCTCCTCGTAGATCTGCTCCGCTTCCGCTACAGCTCGCGCGCTCGCGCAAAGCGGCCAACCTGCGCTTCGAGCCCGCCGATGAATGGATCACCGCCGCGCGGCCAGAGTGCCCAATCGTCTGGTCAACAGGCCGGCGCATCTCTCGATCGCCTTCGGTACGACTGTCGGTCCCCAGTAGACCGCTGCAGCGATCTGTCCGATGCACGTTGCCAGCGGAAACCCGGTGCGTCGATAGTGGTGTAGCGCACGTTCCTCGTCTCGCTCCCACGCGAGGTGGTGGCCACGAAGCCCTCCATGGACGTACCCGGAGAGCAGCCACGCTCGAGAGAGTGCCCGATCGTCTGCCAGTGCCTCGAAGGTGGGAACCGCAGCTTCGACGAGCTCGAGAAGCTCGCCTGCCGCGCCCTCCGGGTCACTGAGCAGTCGGAGATACGCCGCCTCTATTCGGGCGCGCAGGGTCGCCCCTTCGTCCTTTGCGGCCTTCGCCAGTTCGATGGTGGCCCCGAGCGTCTCTTCGGCTCTGCCGGTATCGCCAGTCGCACGCTGTGCGATCGCAAGCTCTGGCATCAGCCTGATGCGCTTGCTGTTCTCAAACGGGAGAAGGTCGGTTGCCCGTTCCAGGAAACTCACGGTGGCGGGCATGTCGCCCCGCATGAGGGCTCGGACGCCTGCCGAACCAAGGCGGCCGCCGGCGTCCTCCGCCAGTCTCTCGCCGCGCGGTCCAACCGCCGAGGTCGATCCGGAGGCGATAGGCCCGCTCGAGGTGATAGCCGACGAATTCGTCCAGCTCGACGAGGTCCGGCGCAGTCTGATCGAGACGATCGGCGAAGCGCTCGTGCAGCTCCGCGCGAAGCCGCTTCGGCGCCGAGCGGTAGACGGCCTCCTGGACGATGACGTGGCGGAAGCGGAACGCGTTCTCTCCGGCTGGGCGGAGGAAGCCGCGCGCGACGAGCGTCCCGAGATGCGTGGTGACGGTTGGAGCGGCGTCGGGCTCTAGGAGCGCTGCCAAGTCGTCCAGCGTGAATCCTCGGAGCACGATCGAGCCGCGCTCGAGAACAGCGCGCTCCCCCGGTCCCAGCCGGTCGAGACGCGCTGCCAGCAGCGCCTGCACGGTCTCGGGCAAGGTCTGCTCCGCCAGACCTCCTTCGAGCGCGAGCGCGAGGAGCTGCTCGACGAAGAACGGGTTCCCTTCCGCCGTCTCGGAGATACGCGCCCGCTGATCCGACTCGAGAATCGCGCCGCCGAGCCCGTCCAAGAGAGCATCGGTGTCCTCGGCGGAGAGTGCGTCGAGCACCGTGCGCTCGACGTTCGA
Source organism: uncultured Actinomycetes bacterium (assembly GCA_963789655.1). Lineage (GTDB taxonomy): Bacteria > Actinomycetota > Thermoleophilia > Gaiellales > Gaiellaceae > GMQP-bins7. The sequence continues at coordinate 301,147 of CAWBLH010000007.1, read as the reverse complement.
CCGATCCTCGAGGAACGACGGGCTGCTTTCGAGCAGCTCTTCCCTCGCCAGGCAGACCACGAGGATTCGCCCTTGGCCTCGGTCTGCGAGTAGCTCGATGAGCTCGAGAAATGTCGGCTCCGCCCAGTGAACGTCGTCGAAGACGAGAACCAGACGGCTTGTCCGCGCGCCAGCGCCTCGCAGAACTGCCGGAAAAGCCAGGCGATCTCGAGCGCCGACGGAGGCGTTTCGGCGTCGAGGGCGGCCAGAATCTCGTCCCGCTGCGCGCCCGGCGGCGCCTGATGCACGACCTCTCGAAGCGGCCAGTACGTGATGCCGTCTCCGTAGGAGAGGCAGCGCCCCCAGAGCACGGTGACGTTCTTCACACGCCTGGCGAGCTCGGCGGCGAGGCGGGACTTGCCCACACCGGGTGGACCGGAGACGACCGCGACGCTCACAGAGCCGAGTCGATCGCGCGTTTCAACCCTCGCCGCAGCGCGGCCAGCTCGCGCTTCCGACCAACGAGAGACGCGTCCAGCCGCCGCTCGAACGCCGGTGACGTGTCCACGAGCTCGATCAGCCGGTACGCGCGAACCGGCTCCTTCCTTCCCTTGATGTCGAGCTCGTCGAGCTGCTCCAGACTCGCCGCGTGGTCGATCAGCCGTCCGGCGAGCTCGCCCACCACGATCTCGTCTGTTCCGGCTGACTGCTCGAGCCGCGCCGCGACTCCGACGACTTCGCCCGTGACGAGCCTCTGGCGCGCCTCCGTCGCGGTGGCGACGACCTCGCCGGTCTCGAAGCCGATCCGTATCTCGAGCCCGATTCCATGCTCCTCGACGAGCTGTGCGTTGAGCGCGGCGACACTCGAACGGATGTCGAGCGCCGCTCGGGCGGCGCGCAGAGGGTCGTCCTCGTGCGAGATCGGTGTGCCGAAGACGGCCATGACCGCATCGCCGGCGAACTTCTCGACCGTTCCGCCGTGATGACTCAGCACGGCGGAGACGGTCTCGAAGTAGCGCTGGAGCACCCGGCTGAGCGCCTCCGCGTCGAGCGCCTCGGCGAGCGCCATCGACTCGACGACGTCGACGAAGAGGATCGTGGCGAGCCGGCGGAACTGCATCGCGGGCTTGACCGGCGCGGTCTCGGGCAGGAGCAGCGACTCGTCCTGGCGCAGGATTGCGGCCTCGAGCGCCTTGAGCTCCGGGCCGGGGTCGATCCCGAGCTCCTCGACGAGCGTCTCGCGTGCGGCCCGATAGGCCGCGAGCGCGTCGGCCTGGCGCCCCGAGCGGTAGAGCGCAAGCATGAGCTGGGCGCGAGGTCGCTCGCGCAATGGCTGAGCTGCGACGAGGGCCTCGAGCTCGGAGCACGAGCTCGTCGTGACGACCGAGAGCGAAGTCCGCCTCGATCCGCTCCTCGACCGCGACGAGCCGGAGCTCGTCGAGTCGGGCGATCTCGGTCTGCGCGAACGGCTCGTAGAGGAAGTCCGCGAGCGCCGGCCCTCGCCATAGCCCGAGCGCCTCGCGGAGCGCGCTCTCGGCCGCTCCCGCATCGCCGCCCGCGAGCGCCGAGCGACCCTCGGCCGCGAGGCGGACGAACCGATGAATGTCGACGCGCTCGGACTCGAGCTGGAGGACATACCCAGGGGCGCGCGTCACGAGCGTCTCGGCTCCGAGTGCCTTGCGAAGCTGGGACACGTAGACCTGGACAGCGTGCGCCGCAGTCTCAGGAGGATCGCCGGGCCAGAGACTCTCGACGAGCTGGTCGACCGAGACGACCCGTCCGGGCTCGAGCGCGAGCACGGCGAGGAGCCCGCGAGGCTTCTGCCCGCCCAGCGCTACTGGATCTCCGTTCTTCAACGCCTCGAGCGGTCCGAGGAGCTTGAGCTCGATCTCCGCGTTCCCGGTCCGGCCGGCCCTGCCCATTCCGGTCGGAGCTTCGCACGGAGCCGTCCGGGTGTCCACGCCCGGTTTGAGCATCTCTTGAGCATCGCGCTCGACGCTTCGGCCATGCGGAACCTCTGTGCGAAAGGAGACCTTCATGGCTGCATTCGTCGTCGTCGATCCCCCTGCGAGCTCCGGCGTGCCCTTGACAGGGACGCGGCTCGGCATCTTTCCCGGCGCCGCCTCACCATCGGTGTTCCGGGCCGGTGCCGCATTCTGGATCGGCTACGGCTTCATTCCCGAGCCCGCGGCGAATGGAGATGAGCGAGCGCTCGAGCCCGACACGCGCTTCGAGCTCGCCCTGGACGGGAAACACGTCGATCTCGTCACGGAGCTCGAGAGCGCCGACGGTCGCACCATACGGAAAGTCAGCGTCGCAACCTTCGCCACCGGCCTTCCGGCAGGCTGGCACTGCTTCCGGGGACGCTGGTACGTCGCGGGCAAGCTCGTCCTCTCAAGCGACCGGTCGATCGAGTTCGTCGAGCGCTGAGAGCTAGGCGTCGTTGAGCATTTCTTGAGCACGCCACCCCACGCTGCGGGCAATCGATCGGGGTACGGCGTCTGCCGACCCTTCAAGGAGGTGGCAACGATGTCCCAGTACATGAGGCCGCGCAGCGTCGTCGTCTCGGCGCTCGTCGCGACCCTTGCAAGCATCGTCGTCGGGTCGGCCTTTGCAGCGAACATCGTCGGCACGGCGAAGAACGACACACTGCGCGGGACCGCCAAGGCCGACAGGCTCCTCGGCCAGGCCGGGAACGACAAGCTCTACGGGCTCGGAGGCGCGGACGCGCTGAGCGGCGGGCCGGGGAACGATCTGCTCGTGGGCGGGCCTGGCTCCGACAAGCTCGCGTGCGGGCCGGGTCGGGACACGGTCCTCGCCGACGTCCTGGACAAGCCGGCGGCCGACTGCGAGACCATCAAGGGGCTGCCGAAGCCCGATCTCTCCATCGCCGACATTTCAGCCAACGAAGGAAACAACGGTCGTCACGGCCGTGCAGTTCTCGGTCTCGCTGGCTAAGGCGAGCCCGTTGAAGGCGACCGTCGCGTTCGCGACGAAGGACGGCTCTGCCGCGGCAGGCACGGACTACGTCGCTATGAGCGGAAACCTCGTATTCGCACCGGGGGAGACGACGAAGTCGGTCGCGGTGTCGATCATGGGCGACACCGTCGTCGAGGCAGACGAGACGTTCAGCGTCGAGCTGTCCAAGCCGGTGAACGCCTCGCTCGGCAGGGCGGCTGCTGCCGCGACGATCAAGAACGAGGACGTCCCGAAGCCGAAGGCAGGACGCTACAACGGGACCTCGTCGCAGACGCGGTCGATCTCCTTCGACGTGGACGCCGCCGCGACGCGAGTGTCCAACGTCACGATGATCTTCGACCTCGACTGCAAGGAGGTCAGGTTGACGTTCGCCAACGAGCGGATCGATCTCCCGGTGAGCATTTCACTGGGTCCCGACTGGAGATTCAGCTTCACCGACTCGTTCGCCGACTCCGATGGGTCGTTCGCGGTGCGCTTCGACGGCGGGCTCTCTGTGGCCGGGCCTGCGTCTGGAACGCTTCGGGTCGACCTCAAGGTGAACGTGCCCGGCGGCGTCGTCAACTGCACGACCGGCGAGATCTCCTGGTCTGCATCGCCGCCGGCCTAGCCCGAAGCCAGGGAGAGGGCGTGAAGAGGCCCGTCTTGGGGGGACGGGCCTCTTCCCGGTTCCCAGCTCCGCTTTGAGGGTTTCTTGAGCGCCTCGACGCAGGCTCAGGTCGAAATCAAGTCGACTGCCGGCGCGGAAGCCGGCACGAAGGAGGAGAGATGAACGCACGAGAGATCGGTCGCCCGAGCCCCGCTCTGATCGTGGCGACCGTTGCACTGTTCGTCGCGCTCGGCGGAACTGCGGGCGCGGTCGTCAACGCGGCGGTCCCGCTGGCGAAGCGCGCCCTCGTCGCAGACAACGCAAAGAAGCTCGGCGGGATGACCTCTGCACAGATCGCCTCGCAGGCGGCCCGGGCACCGGGACCGGCGAGCAGCGCAGCCGGCCTCGTCACCGTGAAGAGGAGCAGCTGGTCGCTCGGCCCGCAACGGGGAGTCCGACTTCACCATCGCCTGCGACGCCGGTCAGAAGGCGATCGGAGGCGGTTGGGAGGATCCGGGCGGCTTCGGACATGGCTGGGACGACCGGCCGACGCCCGACGGCTCTGCCTGGAAGGTCTACATGACCATGGATCAGGAAGCTCCCGGAAACCAGACCGGCGCGCTGTACGCGGTCTGCCTTCGGTAGCGGTAAGTCTGTTCGCTTCGCGCGGCGGCCGGCACGTGCTCACTGTGCCGGCCGCCGCATTCGTTCCAGCTCCGCGTGGAGCCGTAGCTCTCTACGAAACGACGGGCTCTGCGACTGCAACCTCGGCGTCGATGTCGCGATGGCGTAGCACGATCGCGGCGAACACGATCGCCATCCAGGTCGTCCCTGCAACGACAGCGGTGAAGAGCGGCACGACGCCCCAATGCTCGAGCACCTGTCCGGCGACGAGGAACCCCAGCGGGGCTGCGAGCGTATTGATGGAGATCACGGAGGTCATCACCATCGCCCGCAGCCCCTCCGGCGTCCTCGCGGTCAGCACCGCGACGATCGGCCCGTTGATCAGGGGTGTGAAGAACGTGGCCGCGAAGAGTGCGACGAACACGACCGGCCAGGGCGGAAGAAACGGCAGCACCCAGAGCGGGACGACGAATGCGAGCATCGCGAATCCGGAAAGGCGGAGCGGCGTGACCCTGTTGACGGCGGCGACCGCAACAAGGCTGCCGACGAGCGCGCCGGCGCCCAGGGCGGCGTAGAAAAGACCGGCGATTCGAGCGTTCCCCGAGAACTCCTCGTAGGCGTAGAACGGAAGCCCTGCGGTCAGCCCTGCGCCGAGGAAGCCAAAGGCCACGACCGCCGCGGCAAGCGGGCCGAGCAGCCGGTCGCTCCGCAGGAAGCGAAGGCCCGCGAGAACTTTCTGCCGCGCCGCGGCCGCGATCGGCTTCCGCTTCGGCACGAAGAGGAGGACGAGCAGGAAGGCAACCAGGTATGTCGCGGCATCGACATAGAGGACGTTCGGCGCTCCGAGAAACGGGATGAGAAGCCCGGCTAGCGCAGGCCCGATCAGCGCGGCCAGAGCGGCGCCACCCTCGATCAGGCTGTTGCCCTGGGACATCAGCCGCTCGTCCTCGCCGACGAGCTCGGGGAGGATCGTCCGCTGCGACGCGAAGTACGGTGCCATGAAGCAGCCGAGCAGGGCGACCAGAGCCAGCAGGAGCCCGAAGCTGAGCAGCTCCAGCGCGTGGAGCAACGGGATCGACGCGAGGATCGGTGCACGCGCGAAGTCCGCCACGAGCATCGTCGTGCGGGAACCGAGGCGCTGGACCACTGCCCCGCTCGGAATCCCGAGGATCGCCATCGGCGCGATCTCCGCGGCGAGGACGAGCGCCATCTTCCCCGGCGACCCCGTCGTCACGAGCACGAACCACGGCAGCGCGAGATACGTCATCCGCGTTCCGAGCACCGAGATCAACTCGGCGGCAATGAGGGCCCCGACGGCGCGCTTCTCGACCCTCTGCGGCTCGGCGATCATCGAACCGACAATATAAAACGTCCGTACGGTTTTGTAAAGTACGAAGCGACATGCCCAAGATCTCCGCTGAACGCAAGACCGAGCGGCGGGAGCAGATCCTCGCGTCCGCGCGAAGCTGCTTCGCCGAGCACGGCTACGAGGGAGCGACCGTCGTCCGCCTCGAGGAGGCCACCGGCCTCTCTCGCGGCGCGATCTTCAACTACTTCGGCTCGAAGGAGGAGCTCTTCATCGAGCTCGCGGTGGAGGACACGGCGCGCATGTCGGAGCTCTGGATCAACGAGGGCCTCGAGGCAGTCGTGCGCGAAATCGTCGAGCTCGACCCCGACTGGCTCGGCGTCTACCTCGAGCTGATCCAGCGCGTCCGGACGGACCCGGAGTTCTGCCGCCGGATCGAGGAGCGGCAGGAGGACGTCATCCCCGTCAACCGCGCCCGGGTGGAGGAGGGGCAACGCTCGGGCGAGTTTCGCGACGATCTCGAGCCGCGTGAGATCGGAATGTTCGTGAACCTGGTGCTCAACGGGCTCGCGCTGCAGCGGGCGCAAGGAGACGAGCCGCCGCGGGTGGAGCTCGTCGTCGACCTGCTGAACGACGCTATCGGAGGCCGAGCTCGGACGGGTACGCGTCCGCGTACGCGTCTCTCATCCGCATGACTTCGTCGACATAGCGGCGAGTCTCGGGGAAGGCGATCCCCATGCCGTCCTCCCGCCAGCGATCGACGTTCCCCTGACCCGCGTGGTAGGCGGCGAGGACGAACTTCGTGTCCCGGTAGCGCTCGCGCAAATGATCGAGGTACCAGGATCCGTAGCGGACGTTGATCTCGGGGTTGCGCAGGTCGGAGACGACGAAGCGATCGCCGCCGGTGCGGAGAGCAATCCCTTTCGCGGTGTCCGGCAAGAGCTGCATGAGGCCGATCGCTCCCGCTCCGGACTCCGCGTCCGGGTCGAACCGGCTCTCGACGTAGACCACCGCGGCGAGGAGCGCCGGATCGAGGTCGTAGTTCCGCGCATGGGCACGGACGATCTGCTCGTACTCGAGTGGATAGCGAGCGCGGAGATAGACGTCCGGCTCCGTCTCGACGACCCAGGCAGCTACTGCGGCCACGGCCAAGACGGCGACGGCTATGAGTGTCAGGAACCGCATCGACTCGTAGGGGCGAGGCTTGCCTCGCCCTCGTTCTTCGGCGGCGCATGCAGGGCGAGGCAAGCCTCGCCCCTACGACGATCCGCAATCACCTTCTTCAGAAGTCAGAGTAGCCATCACCTCTCCCACCCAAGCATCCAGCTCCTCGGGCGTGCCGGTGTTGACGTAGACGAAGTCCCCACGCTTGGCCTTCTCCTTGTCCGGGAGCAAGCGCGCTTCGCGGTCGTCCTTGCGTCCTCCGCGACGGGCCTCGCGGAGCTTCGCCGGGGCCGTGATCACAACGACCTTGTCGAACCGGGTCTCCGCTCCGACCTCGTACAGGAGCGGCACCTCGGTCACGCAAACGCGCGGCGGGGTCGGGAGCACGGCGAGCTGCTCGCGCCATTCCAGGTACTCACGCGAGACGAGCGGATGGAGAAGCTTCTCGAGAAAGTCGAGCGCCTCGCGATCCTTGAAGACACGCAGGGCGATGCGCTCCCGGTCGGGGGCCCCGTCCGGCCCGAGGATCTCCTCCCCCAGTCGCTCGACCAGCGCGCGCTTGACCTCGGGATCGGTGGCGAGGAGGTGGTGGACGATCTCGTCGCTCGAGACCGTCGCAGCACCGTGATGGCGAAAGCTCTGGAGCGCGCTCGACTTTCCGGCACCGATGCCGCCGGTGATCGCGACCGCGACCGGACGCTGCAAGAACGCCTCTAGCTGGGCTCTTCTTCGAGCTCGGGCTGCGGCTCGGGGTGCTCTTCGACCTCCGGCTGCGTCTCGGGCTCCTCGCCGAGCTCGGGCTCGTCGAGCGGCTCCGCGGCGGCCTCGGGGATCTCGATGGGCTCGGAAGGAGTCTCGGACTCGGCTACCTCGTTGCCTGCCTCCGTCTCGGGCGCTTCGGCCTCGGTCTCGGTCATTGCGACCGCACCAGTTGCAGGGAACGCCTCCTCGGAGAGCACCAGATTCGGCGTCTCGTGGACGGACTCCGCTCCGTCCGCACGCGGGACGGGCTGCTCACCTTCCTCGACGCGCTTCAGCGAGAGCGAGAGCCGGCGACGGTCGCCGTCGATCTCGAGTATGCGCACGTTCACGGCCTGCCCTTGCGCCACGACCTCGCGCGGGTTCTCGACGTGGTGCGCGGCGAGCTCGGAGATGTGAACCAGACCCTCGACGCCGGGGAGGATTTCGACGAAGGCGCCAAACGTGACGACCTTTGCAACGCGACCCTCGACGACGTCGTCCTCGCGGTAGGAGTCGAGAACCTGCTGCCAGGGATCGCTCTGCGTCTGCTTGAGCCCGAGCGAGATCCGCTGGCGGTCGCGGTCGATGTCGAGCACCTTCACCTTGACGGTCTGACCGATGTCGAGCACCTCGGACGGATGGTTGACGTGGCTCCACGAGAGCTCCGAGATGTGGATCAGCCCGTCCATTCCGTCCAGGTCGACGAAGGCGCCGAAGTCGACGATGTTCGAGATCTGACCCTCGATGACGTCGCCTGGGCTCAACCGATCGAGGATGGCCTGCCGCATCTCCTTGCGCTCGTCCTCGAGCACTGCGCGTCGGGAAAGGACGACATTGTTCCGCGAGCGATTGAGCTCGATGACCTTGCAGCGGAGCTCGCGCCCCAGGAACTCGTCGAGATCCTGGACACGTCTGATGTCGACCAACGACGCCGGCAGGAAGCCCCGCACGCCCAGGTCGAGAATCAGGCCGCCCTTGACGACCTCGATGACCTTTCCGTTCACGGCCTCGCCGGACTCGGCTGCAGCCTCGATCTTCTTCCAGGCGAGCTCGAAGCGAGCGCGCTTCTTCGAGAGGATCAGCCGGCCCTCTGCGTCCTCCTTGGTGAGGACGAGAGCATCGATCTCCTCACCGAGCGCGACCTCGTCTGCCGGGTTGACCGAGCGCCGGATCGTGAGCTCGGCGACGGGAATGACGCCCTCCGACTTGTAGCCGATGTCGACGAGCACCTCGTCCTTGTCCACGCGCACGACCGTGCCGTGCACGACCTCGCCCTCGTTGATCTCGGGAAACGACGATTCGTAGTCCGGGACGAGCTCCCCATCGGGGCCCGCGATCCAGACACCTTCCTCGACGGCTGCCGGCTTCTCCACGGTGTCGTTGGCCATTCGGAGCGCGGAGTATAGCCAGCTTGTGGAAAAGTCACCCTCGGCGGGTCGAGACCCACCACTGATTCCCCCATGCATCGTCGAATGCCGCCCGGTGATCGCCGAAGCTGGTGTCGTGTGGCTCGTGGACGGATGTTGCACCGGCCGCAAGAGCCCGCTCGTACACGGCATCGGAATCCTCGACGTACACGTGGAGCATCGCAGGAAACGTGCTCTCTCCTCCCGCCCCGATCATCAGCAAGGAGTCGCCGATCTCGATCTCGCAGTGAGTGCCTCCGGCCTCCCCCGTCGTCCTCTGCCGCTCGACACCTCCGAAGACGTCCTTTACGAACGCGATTGCGGGCTCCAGGTCGGAGACGACGAGGTACGGGCTGAGCGTCGGGTATCCGTCCGGCATCCCAGATGACGTCACGATTTCGCCTCCGCCCAGTCGTCGCCGACGCCGACGTCCACGGCCAGTGGCGGATCCAGCGGGTACGCGCCGACCATCTCCTCCCGCACGAGCTCGCGGACCGCCGACACCTCGGTCTCCGGGACCTCGAGCAAGAGCTCGTCGTGCACCTGTAGCACCAAGCGCGCGCCGCGGCCCTCCGCGCGCAAGCGCGAGTGGATCGCCACCATCGCGACCTTGATGATGTCGGCGTTCGAGCCCTGCATGCAGAAGTTCACTGCGGCGCGCTCACCGAAGCCTCGGGTCTGCCGGTTCGAGGCACGAAGCTCGGGCACGGGACGGCGCCGCCCGAGGAGGCTCGTGGCGTAGCCGTCTTCACTGGCCTGCGCGATCGTCCGGGCGATGAACGCCTGCACCTTCGGGAAGCGCGCGAGGTACGCGTCGATGTACGCCTGGGCCTGCTCCTTCGGGATGTCCAGGTTCTCGGAGAGACCGAAGGCCGAGATCCCGTAGACGATCCCGAAGTTGATCATCTTGGCCACCGCCCGCTCGTTCTTCGTCAGCTTCGCCGGATCCTTGCCCAGGACCTCCGCGGCCGTCGCCGTGTGGATGTCCTCGCCGCGGAGGAATGCCTCGCGCAGCTTCGGCTCCCCCGAGACGTGAGCGAGGATCCTGAGCTCGATCTGCGAGTAGTCCGCCGACAGAAGCCGGTAACCGGCCTCCGCGACGAAGGCGGAGCGGATCTCGCGCCCGAGCTCGGTACGGATGGGGATCGCCTGCAGGTTCGGGTTCGAGGTCGAGAGGCGCCCCGTCGCGGCGACGTGCTGGTTGATCGTCGTATGCAGACGCCCGTCTTCGCCGATCAGGGTCGGAAGCGGCCCGAGGTAGGTGTTCACGAGCTTCGTCAGCTCGCGCCACTCCTCGACGATCGGAACGATCTCGTGATCTGCGCGGATCGCGCGGAGCACCTTGCCGTCGGTCGAATAGCCGGTCTTGCCCTTGCGTCCGGGGGTCAGCTCGAGCTTCTCGAAGAGGATCCGGCCGAGCTGCATCGGTGAGCCGATCACGAACTCCTCGCCCGCGAGCTCGTAGGCGCGTGACTCCAGTTCCTCGACCCGGTCGGAGAGACGGGCCGTGATCTCACCCATCCGGTACGTGTCGATCCGGACTCCGGCGTCCTCCATCGCCGCGAGCACCGACGACAGCGGAAGCTCGATCTCGTCGTAGAGTCGCTCGATACCGCGCTCCCGTACCTTCTCGCGTAGGAGCGGTGCCAGCCGAAGTGACGCTTCTGCGTGGCGGACGAGCGTCGCGGTCTCCTCCTCCGCTGCCGGCTCCGGCTCCAGCTCGAACCCGTACTCCGCGGCAAGGTCGTCCAGCAGGTACTCCGCGCGACCCGGATCGACCAGGTACGCCGCGATCAGCGTGTCGTCGGCGGCTTCGACGCGGAGTGCCTTTGCGTCGTGCACCGCGAGATCGACGCCTTGTAACCCCTTGTGACTGGGAGTGCTGGTCACCACGACCTCGTCTCCCGTGGCAATGGCGCTGCGGTCCGCGTCGGCTGCATAGCCCACACGGCCGCGGAGCTTCGGCAGCGTGCCCTCGCGCCAGGCGACCGACTGCGACTCCGCCTTCGGCCGCTCCGCCGCGGGGAGCGCTTCGTCCAGCGTGTCGACCCTGCCGAGAAGCGCCCGGAACTCGAAGCGGCGGAAGATCTCTTTCAGCTGCGAGCGGTCCGGCGGTCGAGAGACGACGTCTTCGAGGTCGATGTCGAGCTCGAGGTCCCGCCGCATCGTCGCCAGGAGCTTCGACGCGCGCGTCTGCTCGGCGTGCTCGGAGACCGCCCGCGACCGCGCGGGCGAGAGCTCACCTGCGTGCTCGAGCACGCCTTCCACCGAGCCGTACTGCGCTATGAGCTGGCCTGCGGTCTTGTCTCCGATCCCGGGGACGCCGGGGATGTTGTCGCTCGTGTCTCCCTTCAGCCCGATGAAGTCAGGGATCTGATCGGGACGGATTCCGTAGCGCAGCTCGACGCGCTCGGGCGTGTACACGTGGACGTCCGCGACCCCGCGCGGCGTCATCATCAGGCACACGTTCTCCGAGACGAGCTGGAACGCATCGCGGTCGGTGGAGACGACGCACGTCTTGATGCCTGCTTCGTCTGAGCGTGTGGCGAGCGTCGCGATGACGTCGTCCGCCTCCCAGCCTTCGAACTCGAGGTTGCGGTAGCCGAACGCCTCGACGATGGGACGGAAGTGGATGAACTGCTCGCGGAGCAGGTCGGGCATCGGGCGGCGCTCGGACTTGTACTCGGCCGAGATCTCCGTCCTGTGCACCGGCCGCGTGTCCCAGGCGACGGCGACGCCCCGCGGCGCGTAGTCGGACAGGAGCTTGAAGAGCATGTTCGTGAACCCGAGCAGCGCATTCGTCGGCTGCCCGTCCGTCGTCTGCAGCTCTTCGGGAAGCGCGAAGAAAGCCCGGTAGGCGAGGTTGTTGCCGTCGACGAGGAACAGCTCGGAGTCACGCGCGGGCCCGTCGTCGAGCTGCAGCTCCTCGCCGGTCAGGGTCTTCGGCATGACACAACTCTACGTCGGGGGTCAGGCTTCAGCCTGACCCCGGTTCGAGATCTTCAACCCAATACGGGGGTCAGGCTGAAGCCTGACCCGCCGCGTCGAGCTGGAGCTCCTCGCCGGTCAGGGTCCTCGGCATTCCCGCACTCTAGAAACTCAATCGAGAGACGCGACGACCTCGAAAACGGAAGGCGTGAAGTCCTCGACGTGGCGACGCGTACGCGTCATCCCTTCGCGGAAGTCCTCTGTCGCCTTCCAGTTCTGTTGCGCGTCGAAGCTCTCCCAGGGCCCGAAGCTCATGAATCGGCTCGGTTCGCGGATGTCTCGAACGAGCCGGAGCGGGCCGATGGAACCCGGCGCCGCACGTCCAGTGGCAGCGAATTCCTTCCACGCCGCAATGAAGTCGTCTTCCTCACCCGGCTTCACGACCCAAATGCCATTCGTATACGTCTCGGCCATCGTGCGCCTCCTTTGCGTCTGAACGATCGGTGAACGTACGCCGCTCTTGGTTGGATAGCAACCGTGCGCCGCGTTCCGCTGCTCTCCGGCTCGCGCATCGTCCTGGTGCCTGCCGGTGACGACGACGTCGTTCTTCGGCCTCCGCCCCCGCCTGAGCGAGTTGTCGACGTCCCGGCTGCGGTTCGGGACGCGCTTCGGTTTCCTCTGTCCGGCCCGCCACTGGAGACGCTTGCAACGCGCGGCGGACGCGCGACGATCCTGGTCGAGCCCCCCGCCCTGCCGCTGCCGGGAGCACCACTGGACGCCCGGAAGTCGGCGATCGCGGCGACGATCGAGGAGCTGGAGCGTTGCGGCGTGCCGGACGAGCGCCAGACGATCCTCGTGGCAGGAGGCCTCGGCCGCCGCCTGGGCCGGCGCGATCTCGAGCGGCTCCTTCCTCCGACGCAGGCACGCGAGTTCCGCGGACGCGTCGTGGTACACGACGCGGAACACGAAGCACTGGTCGATCTCGGGCAACGGAATCGCATCCATCCCGATCTCGTCGAGACCGACCTCGTGGTGATCGTCACGGCGGCAGAGACGGTGCTGCACGGAGGCCCCGGAGCGCTCATCGCCGCCAGCGACGCGGGGACAATACGTGGAGCCGCGACGGCCGACTCGCTCCTGGAAGCTGCCGGGTCGCCGGCCTGGCGGCTCGGGCTCGAGCTCGAGGCCGGAGTCGCAGCGCGGACCGCTCTGATCGGGGTCTCACTCGTGCTCGATCTCCCCCGTCTGACCGGCACGTTCCGCGGATACCCGGACGACTCGGCGGTGGTCGCACGGGTAGCACGCTCGCCGCTCCGCGCGGGATTCTCCATGCTTCCAGACGTATTCCGCCGGGACATTCTCGGAAAACAAGGGCGACGAGTGCAGGCGACAGGCGCCTTCGGGGGACCACCGTCGGTCGCGCATGCGGAGGCACTCCTCCGCGGGATCGCCCTACGGGGGTCTCGACTCGCCGAGCCCGTGGACGCCCTCGTCGTGGGCGTGCCGTGGATCGGGCCGCACGTGCCGCGGGAGCCGCCGAATCCCATTACCGTCGCTGCGGTTGCGCTCGGCCTCGCGCTCCGCCTGCGACGTGACGCGTTCCCCATCCGGCCGAGCGGGTCGCTGATCTTGATCCATCCGCTCACTCGCTCCTTCGCGCAGATCACGCAGGCGCCGTACTCGACGATGTTCAACGCACTGCGGACGGCGCAGGAGCCCGGAGAGCTCGCCGAGGCGGAGCGCACGGCGTCACGCGACGAACGCGCGCTGAACGCCTACCGCGCCGCAAACGCCTGCCACCCCCTGCTCCCCTACGCCGACTGGGCCGGGTGCGCGCCCGGCCTTTCTCGGCTCGGGCAGGTGATAGTCGCCGGCTGCCGGGATGCCGTGGCCGCGCGGACGCTCGGATTCGTGCCGAGCCACGGCGTCGGAAGCGCGCTCGAAATGGCCCACGGGGTCGCCGGTGGCCGCGCCCGCCTCGGGATCCTGCTCGCCCCGCCCTACGCGCCGCTGTTAGTGGGCTGACGTACGGCGGCGCCGAGGCCCCAGCAAGGAAGCAATCAGCGCGACCAACACGATCACGCCGCCGGTGAAGATCGCGATGTCGGCGACGTTGAACGCGTTCGGCCCGTTGCGGATGAAGTCGGTGACGAGGCCGAGGCGCGCGCGGTCGACGAGGTTGCCGAGGCCGCCGCCGACGAGGAGCCCGAACCCGATCAAGAGCGGGATACGCGCATGCCCTCTGCGAGCGAGGAGCTCGTACAGCCCGAGCACGAGGAACATCGCCAGGACCGCGAGCGGGAGCGCTCGTGACTGGAGCCCTCCGCCGGCGACGCCGAAGTTCTGGACGTGGTGGATCGAGTACGAGCCGAACAGGTGCATTCCCTCACCGGGATCGAAGGTCGAGCGGACACTCTCCTTCAGTGCCTGATCGACGGCGAGCACCGCGAGCGCGATCACGGACAGCGCGGACCAGCGCAGCCCGTCGCTCGCCGTACGCGCTCTCTCTCCCCCAGTTCCCATCGACCCCATAGCCATCCGAACGTCGCTCCTCGTTCCAGTATGCCCTACCCCGCCAGGCTCAACCCTCACCCAGGTACGTCTTCCGAACCTCCTCGTTCGTCTTCAACTCGCCGGCCGGCCCTTCGAGCACGATCCGGCCCGTCTGCATCACGTATCCGCGCCCGGCGACCTCGAGCGCCATGAGCGCGTTCTGCTCGACGAGCAGGATCGGAGTTCCCTCCTTGTTGATCTCGACGACCGTCTCGAAGATCCGCTCCACGAAGATCGGCGCGAGCCCCATCGACGGCTCGTCGAGCATGAGGAGCTTCGGCCGGGCCATCATCGCGCGCCCGATCGCGCACATCTGCTGCTCGCCTCCGGACATGGTCCCGGCTTTCTGGGTCTTGCGCTCCGCCAGGCGGGGGAAGAGCGTGAACACATGCTCCATGTCCTCCTTGATCTCCGCCTTGTCATGGCGCTGGAAAGCCCCCATCTCGAGGTTCTCGACGACGCTCATGCGCGGGAAGAGCTTTCGGCCCTCGGGTGACTGTGAGATGCCCATGCGGACGATCTCGTGGGGAGGCTTGCTCGTGATCTCCTCGCCCAGGAACCGGATAGTGCCCGTCCGGGGGTGGTTGAGCCCGTTGACGGACCGGAGGGTCGTCGACTTCCCTGCGCCGTTCGCGCCGATCAGAGTCACGATCTCGCCGTCCTTCACCTGGATGGAGACGCCCTTGAGGGCCTCGATCGTCCCGTAGAACGTATGGACGTCGCTCAGCTCGAGGATCGTGGTGCCGTCGGTCACGTCACCGCCGCCGTTCCCAGGTACGCCTCGATGACCCGCGGGTCGTTCTGAACCTCGTTCGGCGTCCCCTCCGAGATCTTCTGGCCGTAGTCGAGCACGGTGATGCGCTCCGACACACCCATGACGAGCTTCATGTCGTGCTCGATCAGGAGGATCGTGAGCTTCAACTCGTCCCGAACCTTGCGGACGAAGCCGACGAACTCCAGCGTCTCCTGCGGGTTCATCCCCGCTGTGGGCTCGTCCAGGAGCAGGAGCTTGGGCTGGGTCGCGAGCGCGCGGGCTACCTCGAGTCGCCGCTGGTCGCCGTAGGGGAGGTTGCGCGCGTAGTCGTCGCGGCGTCGCCCCAGACCGCAGTAGTCGAGTAGCTCTCGTGCGCGCTCGTGTGCTTCACGCTCTTCGCGCCTGACCCTCGGCGTCCGCAGGATGCTGCCCAGGATTCCACCCTTGAGGCGGCAGTGCATCCCGACGAGGACGTTCTCGAGCGCCGTCATCTGCTGGAAGAGGCGGATGTTCTGGAACGTCCTCCCGATACCGCGCTCCGTCGCCGTGTGCGGCGGAGAACCGGCGATGTCCCTGCCGTCGAAGATCACTTGGCCGGATGTCGGCTTGTAGACGCCGGTGATCATGTTGAAGAACGTCGTCTTCCCGGCGCCGTTCGGGCCGATGAGGCTGACGATCGCTCCCTCGGCAATGGCCAGGTCGACGTCGTTGACCGCGACCAGGCCCCCGAACTCCTTCCGCAGGGTAGTCACGTCGAGCAGCAGGTCGCTCTCCTCGTTCATGCCTCGACGTCCATCAGCGGCTCGTCGTGGACGCCTTCCTCGATCTCGCGCTTCCGGCGCTCCTCCGGTATCAGGCCCTGCGGCCTGAAGAGCATCGCTAACACCAGGATGCTCCCGTAGATCCCGGTTGCGAGCAGTGGCGCATTGAAGCAGCCGGCGCTGATCGGTCTCGACGGATCCTGGAGGCCCGGTTCGCACTGGAAGAGGACGAAGTCGCGCTCGTTGAACCAGCCCGCGACGTTCGAGAGGCCCTCCTTGTCGAGGTAGGTGAGGAACGCCGCGCCGGCGATCGCACCCCAGACGTTGCCCATCCCGCCGAGGATGACCATGCAGAGGATGAAGATCGAGAAGTTGAAGAGGAAGTCGTCGGGAAACACGCCCTGCTTGAACGATCCGTACCACGCTCCGGCGATCCCGCCGAAGAACGCCCCGCTTGCGTACGCCCACGTCTTCGTCCGCATCAGTGGGATCCCCATCGCGGCGGCGGCAACCTCGTCCTCGCGGATCGCGATCCAGGCGCGGCCGAGCCGCGAGTCCCGCAACCGGAGGCTGCAGAAGATCGTGATGAGCAGGAGCACGATCGCGGACCAGTAGACGAGGCTGACGAAGTTCACGTACGAGCCGTTCTCGACGATGAAGTTCGCGGGCAGACCGAGCTTGTCGGACAGCCAGCCTCCGAAACCGGGCGGGTCGACCGGGTTGATGCCGAACGCGCCGTTGGTGAGGTTGAAGTTCGTGTCGGTGTCGAGTAGCGCGCTGATTCCGTCGGCGTCGCCGTTGAGGGCACCCCGGTAGATGATCTCCCCGAAGCCCAGCGTGACGATCGCGAGGTAGTCGCCGCGCAAGCGCAGCGTGGGTAGGCCGATGAGCACGCCCGCAACAGCGGTGATGATCGCGGCGATGATGAGGACGAGCCAGATCGAGATGTGGAACCCGCCGATTCCCACCGGCACGCCGACCGCTCCGAGCTCGAAGTCGATCCCATTTGCGGCGAAGTGCGGCGAGGCGAACCAGGCCGCCGTATAGGCGCCGATCGCGTAGAAGGCGACGTAGCCGAGATCGAGCAGGCCGGCGTAGCCGACGACGATGTTCAGGCCGATCGCCATCATCGCGAAGACGACGATCGCGACCATCGTGTCCATGTTCGGGAAGGCCTTGAAGACCGGGATCTCGAACAGGAGGTTGGTGCCGTTGAGCTCGTTCGCCCACAAGATGGGGTAGACGATGGCGGCCCCGAGCACTGTCAGTGGCAACGCGATCCGCCGGACGCGGGCGGGCACCAGGTAGAGGGCGTACACGATCCCGAGAAGGGCGAGCAGCGTCGGATGCGGCGGGATTCCCGCCGCCCATGCGAGCACGACCACGAGCGCGGCGATCACGACCGGGGGCACCGCCTTCTGCAGCATCGGCGGCTGCCCCTCCCAGCGCTGGCGTGCGTTCGTCACGCCGATGGCCTCGACGGCGCGCCAGAAACCCCTCTGGACCCGGTTCATCCTCAGCCTCCCTCGGGAGTCTGCTCGCCGAGCAGGCCCTCTGGCCGGAAGACGAGGATCACGATGAGGATCGTGAACACGATCGTCACCGTCCAGCCCGGTCCCGGCGAATGCCAGGAGAGGCCTTCGACGAAGGCCTGGATCAGGCCGATGAGCAGCGCACCGAGAACTGCGCCGGGCAGATTGCCGATCCCCCCGAGCACCGCAGCGGTGAAGGCGATGAGGCCGATCGTGAAGCCGGTGTCGTACCGGATCGTCTGGAAGTAGAACGCGAAGAGGACGCCCGCGGCTCCGGCCAGGGCGCCCGCCAGGAGGAAGACGAACCCGATCGTGCGGTTGACGTCGATCCCCATCATCGCCGCCGCGTCCTTGTCCTGCGCGGTGGCTCGCATCGCCTTTCCCCGCCGCGTATAGACCACGAGCCAGACGAGACCGACGAGCACTGGCACGGTGATGAGGACCGGGAAGAGGCGGTTCCACGTGTAGACGACGCAGTCCGGGCAGGTGCCGACCGTGAAGATCGCGCCGTCCGGGAGCGACCGCGGCATCGCGACCGGCGCCGAGCCCTTCCAGAGCAGCGCGACGTTTTGCAGGATGAACGACACGCCGATCGCCGTGATCAGCGGCACCAGACGCGGTGCCCTCCGGAGCGGCCTGTACGCGACGCGCTCGATGGTTGCGTTGAGCAGAGCGCAGCCGACCATGGCCAGGAGAAGCGCCACGAGAATCGCCGGAATGAGCGTCCCCAGCGCCGGGTCTTCCTGCAGGCTGAACATGCTCAAGGCGGCCGTCGCCGTGATCATCCCGCCGATCATGAATACGTCGCCGTGGGCGAAGTTGATCAGCTCGAGGATGCCGTAGACGAGCGTGTAGCCGAGCGCGATCAGAGCGTAGAGCGAGCCGTTCGTCAGCCCGATCAGGAAGATCCGGAAGAACTGGTCCCAGTCCTTGGCCAGGTTGACGCCGAGCCAGGCGACGACGATCGCGACGAGCATCAGGCCGATCGCCGGGACGACGAGGTTGGAAGCTCGGATCCGCCGTCTCAGCGCGACGGCCTGCGCCTGAACCTCGGTGATATCGGCCTCCGATTCAGCAGGAGCAGGAGGAGAGCCCCCGAAGGGGCCCTCCTCCTACGTCGGTTCTCGCGAGCCGTTGGCCCGCTGCTACTTCCCTACTTTCTCGACGACCGCGAACACGGGGACTCCGGTCTTGCCCCGCAGCTGGTCGAAGCTGATCCACTTGTTCGGAACGATGTCCCCGTTCCTGTCGAACCGGAACGAGCCCATGATCCCGTTCTTGATGTTCGTCCTGAACATCTCCCTGACCACGGACAGCCGCGTGCCGTCCGACCGCGCGATCGCTCCGAGCATGATCTGGGCCGCCTGGGCCTGGTAGACCGAGTACGGAGGGAGCTGGCCCTTGATCTTCGCGTAGGCCCTGAAGTCGCGCATGAACTTCTTGCCCGTCGCAGGGAGCCTCTCGAGCGGCTGGCCCGCGTAGCTCACGTACATGTTCTGGGCTGCCGAGCCCGCCTCGAGCGTGGCGGAATACGGGTCCAGCCGTCGGGTCCGACGAACACGACCTGTGCCCCGAGAACGGCGCGGAGGTCCTTGAGCAGCTTCACGCCGTTGTTGCAGACGATGCCGCCGAGGTAGACGGACTGCGCGCCCGTCTGCTTGATCTGCTCACCGATCGCCTCGTAGCTGGTCGCCTTCGCGTCCCACGGCGCGAACCCGAGCACCCTCATGCCCCTGGCCTTCGCCCTGGCCTGGAACGCCTGGGCAACGCCTTTTCCGAACGTCTGGTTGTCGTGGAGGACGAAAACGGTCCTGATCGGGTTGAACCTCCTGCCCTGCGCCAACTTGAACGCCTTGCTCTGGAGCATTGCCACCGCTGCCGGGCCCTGGTAGTCGTCAGACGCCGCCACCCGGGCGTAGTTCCTCACTCCCGTCGGGTAGAAGACTCTCGGCTCGCCGGGGCTGTTCCACGGCGCGTTGTGCGTCAGTCCGACGTTCGTGTTCGCCGAGCTGAGCATCGCAACCGCTCCGCCCGGAGCCCGGTTGAGGATCGGGAGGATGAGCTTGGCGCAACCGGAGTTGAACGTCCCGAGGACCCCGAGGACCTGCCGGTCCGCGGCGTAGGCGCGTGCGTTCGACGAGCACTTCGCCGAATCCCATGCACCGGTCTGCGCCGTCGCGTCGTCGCAGCCCTGGTAGCCGACGGTGAACCTGCCCGCCTTGAAGTTGAATTGCCTCTCGAGCACGAACTGGACCGCCTGCTGCATCGCCGTCGTTTGTGCGCGCTGCGAGGACGAGAGCGGCAGGTCGGTGGCGATGAGGTACTGCGGGCTACCGGAGCCCTTGTAGAACACCGGACCGCACGAAGCCGACGGCAGCACCTGCGTGCTGCTCTCGGAAGCGGGGCCGGCTGCCGCAACCGCGCCCAACACGAGCCCGATGACGGCGGCGATCGCGCTAGCGACCATGAGCCTTTTCTTCACTGATGTTCCCTCCTGGATCGATCATCGATTCGACGCGGCACCCGCGGGCCGTGCTGCGCCAGTTCGCTGGCGGCGCAAGTATCACCTCTCGTGCGACGAGGTTCAAGTTTGTGACGTCGCGAGGGCGCTTAGGCGGGAAGCTCGGCCAACGGGAACGAGCGGTGCGCGCGCGGTGGGACGAGGAAGTTCTGTCGATGGGTCGTCTCGAGGATCGAGTTGAGGCCTCGGCCGCGGCTTTCCGGCTCGAAGACGAGGCGCGGCCCTCCGGGCAGAACTCCGTCCATCGCGAGCCGGGTTCGCCGGAAGTCGTCGCTCGTCGGGTTGAAGATCACGAAGTGGAGGCCGGCGGCGGGCTCCTCCGAGAACCCGTCTCGGACCGGGTTCGCGGACCAGAAGAACGGGTTGTCGAGCGTGTTGAAGTCGGCTCGCTGCGGAACCGCGGTCCCTTTCGGATAGCGCGTGCCGTCGGGCCCCACCACGTCACTCGCGAGACGAGACGCGGTCTGCAGCGATCCCGCATGTCCGATTCGTCGATGACGCTCGTAGTCCGAGACGACGTGCTCCTCGGTCTGAGCGTCCTTCGGATCCTGTGCAACCGTCTGCGTGTTCTGGGGTGCGACGAGACCGGGTCGGAAGGTCGTGTCCAGGCGCTCCTGGAAGTCGAAGACCTGGTACCAGGCAGCAACGTCCTCCGACAGATGGGAGAGGTGCAGATGCGTTCCCTGCGCGAAGTAGTCGCTCGGGCCGAGATCGGCATAGCCGAGAGTCTCGAGGTTCACGATCTTCGAAGGGCCGAGGCCGCTCTTCTGCGTGGACGTGAAGCCGAGGAACAGCTGCGCCCCGTCGGGGATGAGCTCGGCGCCCCTGATGCCGGCTGCAAGAGCCATCTGCTTCGGAAGCCCTGGGCCGCCTTCCAACCCGCCTCCCACGAAGCCCTTGCGGATGCTCGTCACGCGGAAGACGCCGTCCAGGTCCTCGAAGAGCACACGTGCCCCTTCGGCGATGTGCTCGAGCGAGTCGCTCCGAAGCACGACCGCGAGATCGTTCGACTCCAGTCGCGTGGTGTCGGGGTCGCTGGGAAACCGGATCGCATCCTCGAGCACGCGCACGTTCGTCCCGCGCGCCGCGGTCGCCCGCAGATCGACAGGAAGATGCTTCTCCGCCTGACCCGGGACGTAGCGGGTGAAGTACGGCAAGCCCCAGGCGACGGTCACGCCGAGGCCGCTCGGGGTCGGATCGAAGCGCTGGTCGAGCCTCGAGAGCGCGTTCTCGAGCTCCAGGCGAGCCTCGCTCAGCTCGGCTGCGCTCCCTCCGGCGCGCACGGTCGCCGTTACGACCTGGTGGTGCAGCGGGGGCACCAGCACCTCGACGCCGTTGTCGCGGACGATGCGAATACCGTCGAGCAGGTGCTGCTCGGGACGGAGCGCCCCGGAGACCTCACGCGCCGGCGGAGCCGTGAGCTCGTCGACCAGCTTGTAGATCCCGCCGGCGGCGAGCACCGACACGGCGGCGCCGCCGACCAGCTGCGTGCGGGTCAACCCCCTGTCAGATCTAGGTGCTGGTGGGCTCGACATGCACGAGCTGGCGCATCATCCGATCGAGGTGCGAGATGACCTGATCGTAGGAATACGGCTCGGAAACGTGCTCCGAAAGCGTGTACAGGGAGCCCTTTTGGCGCCACGCGTAGAGGACGTGCCACATGTCGGCGCCCTGGTTTGCCGTGTAGACGGTTACCGTCACGCCGCCCAGCCGCTTCTTGCCCTTGCGGTCGCTGAAGCAGGGAATCTCCTTCTCCACTGTCTTGCCTCCGACCGTGAGCGTGTCCTCGCAGATCGGGATTCGTGGGTTCCCCGGATAGCCGCGCAGGTTCACGTGCACCTCGCTGACGAACCCCTGACCGGCCTCGAACCAGACGAAGCTCACGAGGTACGAGCGATCGGGATCCACGGAGCGACCGTTGAAGAACCTGCCGTTGAACTTCCCGACGAGCGGTTGAGGAAGCCAGGACGGGCAGTAGACCGGCGCCTTGATCTCGTTCGCGAGCTTCTGCCAGCTCGCGTACTCGGATTGCCGACAGGAAGGAGGCTGCGGAGCCACTGCCGCCGTTGGCGACGCGTTCTCGTCGCCGCCTCCGCAGCCCGCTGCGAGCACCACCGCGACGGCGAGTAGCCCCGCAAGAGAAAAGGCGCTGATCGTCCTGACGTTCACGAAGGTTCCTCCCGATGGCCGGCGGACCAGCCGTTGCCCACAGCGAATCGCAAGGTAGCAGCCCCGGAAAGAAAGACAGAGCCCTCAGAGAACGGCCTCGAGGAACCTCCTGGTCTCGGGCCGGCCGGGCTCGTTCAGGACCTGCTCCGGCGTTCCCTCCTCGATGATCTGCCCCTCGTGGACGAACACCATGCGTGAGGCGACCTCGCGCGCGAAGCCCATCTCGTGTGTGACCACGAGCATGGTCATGTGCAGCTCGGTCGCAAGACGGCGCATCACGCCGAGCACCTCCCCGATCAGCTCCGGGTCGAGCGCCGAGGTCGGCTCGTCGAAGAGCATCACCTTCGGGTTCATCGCGAGCGCGCGGGCGATCGCGATCCGCTGCTGCTGCCCCCCGAGAGCTGAATCGGATACTGATCGGCCTTTTCCGGAAGCCCGACCAGCTCGAGAAGCTCGCGAGCGGTCATGTCCGCATCTCGAGCAGACTTGCCGAGCACGGTGATGGGACCTTCGGTGACGTTCTCGAGCGCAGTGCGGTGTGGGAACAGGTTGAAGTCCTGGAACACCATTCCGGTGCGGATGCGCAGCTGGCGGATCTGCTCCCGCTTCGCCCGTGTCCTGTGCCCTCCACCTTCGATCCTGATGCCGGCGACCTCGATCGTGCCCTCACTCGGCTCCTCGAGGAAGTTGATGCAGCGCAGGAGCGTGCTCTTCCCGGAGCCCGAGCGGCCGAAGACGACAACGACCTGCCCCGGCGCGACGTCCAGGTTCACGTCCTTCAGCACCTCGTGCCCGTGAAAGGACTTCCACAGGTTCTCGACCCGCACCGCCGGAGACTCGTTCACGACTGTGCTCATCTCTTCCTCGCAGCCGCTCGCGGTTCGCGCTGGCCCGCGACCGCGACCCGCGCGGTTCCGCGGACGTAGCCCTTGCTCAGGCGTCGCTCGAGCCGGAGCTGGAAGTACTGGAAGATCGTCGTCAGCCCCCAGTACATGAGCGCCGCCACGAGCAGTGCCTCGAGGTTGCGGAAGTCGGCTCGCCCGAGGAGCTGGGCCCGGCGGAAGATCTCCATCTGGTCGATGCTCGTGCCGAGGAAGCTGACGAGGGCCGTGTCCTTCATCATCGCGATGAACTCGTTGCCCGCCGGCGGGATGATCACGCGCAGCGCCTGCGGGAGCACGACCCGACGCATCTTCTGGAAGTACGTCATGCCGATCGCGTCAGCGGCTTCGGACTGCCCGTGCCCGACGGACTGGATGCCCGCCCGGAAGATCTCCGTCATGTACGCGCCGTAGTTCAGGCCGAGCGCGATCACGCCCGCGGTGATGACGTCGAGCGTCAGGAGGTCCGCCCACGGGTCGCCGAGCGCGATCCCGATCTGAGGGAGCGCGAGGTAGATCAGGAACAGCTGGACGATCAGGGGCGTGCCGCGAAAGAACGAGATGTAGAAGCTCGTGACGCCGAACGCGATCGCATTGCCGCTGAGGCGCCCGAGCGCACCCAGGAGCGCCAGCACGCAGGCGAGGGCGATGGCGAGGACCGCGATGATGATCGTCCACGTGATGCCGCGTGCGATGAACCCGGCGTTCTCCCGCATCCAGCCCGTGTCGAAGTCGGCCGCTGCGAAGAGCCCGACGAGGGCCGCGAGGATGAGCGCCCAGACGACGCCCAGCTTGAGCCTGAACGGGACGCGCGCCGAATAGAGCTCGAGCGACTCCCGCCGGCTGCGCTGGTGGTGGTGAACCGGAGGGAGCGGCGGCTGCACGACGTGCTCGCCGCCGCTCTCGCGACCGGTGGTCACGAAGCCGATCCCGTGTCGGCTACCCCGTCACCTTGCGCGGCGCGACGGTGAGGTCGGTCCCGTACCACTTCTCCGACAGCTCGACCATCGTGCCGTCCTCGTGCATCTCCTCGATGATCTCCGAGATCCGCTCGACGAGGCTCGTCGGGATCGAGCTGCGAGCTCTTGTCGACGGCGACCGACAGCGGCTCGTAGTAGAGATCCGGAGGAACGACCTTGATCGGCGAGCCGGCCTCGATCGCCGCCTCGAGCGTCGGCAGCGCGGAGACGACGGCATCGAGCCTGCGGCCGTCACCGAGCGCGAGGTCCTGAATCGCCGTCGAGTCGGTGTCGTAGGTCTTGATCTCCGGGTCGGTGATCTTGGACTCGATCTTCACCGGCTCGCCGGACTCGTCCTCGGCGATGTTGAGCTTGTTCTGGAGGTAGAGGTCGTAGGTACAGCCGCCGCACGCGCCGATCGTCTTTCCGGTCAGACCCTCGACGTCGGTGATCGTGGTGTTGTCCTCGTGGACGGCGTACGCGGCGGGCGTGAAGTAATACGGCGGGGTGAAGTGGAGCACCTCCGCGCGCTCGGGCGTGATCGTCATCGAGCCGACCGAGATGTCCCAGCGGCCGTTCCAGCTTCCCGAGATGATCGTCTCCCACGCGGGCGCCTCCCAGGCGATGTCGACCTCGAGCCGCTCGGCGATCTCCTTGGCGACGTCGATGTCGAAGCCCTCGTACTCACCCGTCTCCTTGTTCAGCTCCGACTGCGGTGGATACGCCGGGTCGGTCGAGACCGTCAGCACACCCTTGTCCTCGATCGACGCCAGCAGGTCGTCCGAGCTCTCGTCGCCTCCGCCGCACGCGGTGACCGCGAGACCCAGAGCCACGACTGTCACCAGCGCAGCAACTACCTTCGTCACTGTCGTTCCTCCCTAGTTCGCACGAATTCTCGAACCGTAGAGCGTACCCCCGAGGGTCGCACTGCGCGATAGAAAGCGACCTTGCTGATCGCAGCAATCTGGGCGGAGGCCGACTTTGCCGGCCGCGGAGGCCTGTCGCAACGAGCTCCCTCGCACTGAGCAGAAGGAGGGGGTACGTGAGAGAACCCTGGGTTCCCCCACGATGTGTGCCGGAGGTGGGGGTCGAACCCACACGTCCCGAAGGACACAGGATTTTGAGTCCTGCGCTTGCGTGGGGGAACCAACGGTTCCCCCACGAACCCCCTCCTTCAATGCATCGCACATAGATTGATGCGTCAGGCCTCCCGGCCGGCGAAGCCGGCCTCCGGCCGGTGCGCCACGCCAACTCGGAAGAGGTGCCGGAGGTGGGGGTCGAACCCACACGTCCCGAAGGACACAGGATTTTGAGTCCTGCGCGTCTGCCAGTTCCGCCACTCCGGCGCGTTTGTCGATCGTAGCCGTCGTCTAACCGAAGAACGCGCGCGCGACGTCGTACCACTCGGGCGGCACCGTCTTGAGCTCGCCCGCTGCCTCTTCGAGCGAGACGTCGACGATCG
Organism: uncultured Actinomycetes bacterium; assembly: GCA_963789655.1. Taxonomy (GTDB): domain Bacteria; phylum Actinomycetota; class Thermoleophilia; order Gaiellales; family Gaiellaceae; genus GMQP-bins7. The sequence goes on along the minus strand of CAWBLH010000007.1, from coordinate 275,842 downwards.
CGTCTCCGTGGAGCGCGGCCATGCGGCCGAAGCTCCGCTCGTGGGCCAGATCGGCCGCCTTCAGGCCGAAGCGGGTCGCGAGCACCCGGTCTCTCGGCGTCGGTGACCCTCCTCGCTGGACGTGGCCGAGGACGGTAACGCGGGTCTCGAAGCCGGTTCGCTCCTCGATGTCCCGTGCGAGCGCGTCTCCGACACCGCCCAGGACGACATGGCCGAACTGGTCCGTGTCCCGCGCGACGCCGGCGACGAGCCGATGCTCGCCCGACTCGTAGGTGAGCTCGTAGCCCTCGCTGACGACCACGATCGAGAAGTCCTTCCCACCATCGTGGCGCTTCACCAGCTCCGTGCAGGCCTCCTCGACGGTGATCGGCTGCTCGGGGATGAGGATCACGTCCGCGCCGCCGGCGATGCCGCTCATCACCGCGATCCAGCCGGTGTGCCTGCCCATGACCTCCACCACCATCACGCGGTTGTGCGCCTCGGCGGTGGAATGCAGCCGGTCGATCGCCTCGGTCGCGATGGTGACCGCGGTGTCGAAGCCGAACGTGTAGTCCGTCCCCGGTACGTCGTTGTCGATCGTCTTCGGAACGCCGACGACCGGGAAGTCATGCTCTCGATGCAGGCGCGCCGCGACGCCGAGCGTGTCCTCCCCGCCGATCGCCACGAGCGCCTCGAGCCCCTCCTTCGCGAACGAGCTCAGCACGGCCTCGACGCCGCCTTCGACCTTGTACGGGTTCGTCCGCGTGGTGCCGAGGATGGTGCCCCCGCGCGGGAGGATCCCCGACACCTCGCGTCTCCCGAGCGGCTCGAAGATCCCCTCGACCAGACCCTTCCAGCCCTCGCGCACGGCGACCATCTCGTGGTCGCGATCGGTGGAGCTGCGGACGACGGCGCGGATGACCGCGTTCAGTCCAGGACAGTCGCCGCCGCCGGTCAGGATCCCGATTCTCACTAGCGAGGCAGAGACAGAGCCGCCTACACCTCCGGCGGTTCGGCCCCCACGAGCCCCGCGACGTTCCCGGCCGCGACAAGGACGCCGTCGACGCCGGCTCGCTCGAGCTCGGCGACGTCCTCCGCTGTCGCGTCGTGAAGCTCCGCGATCGCCAGCTTCCCGGCGGGGACGTCGTGCAGGAGCTCGAGCAGGATCTCGAGCGGGTCCTCGTCGGCGTCGGGTTCCGCCGACAGCAGGAGGATCTCCGGGTCGAGCTCCGCGAGCGCGCGCTCGAGATCGTCCGAGTGCGAGACCCGCACGACACATTCGACACCGAGCGCCTGTCCCTGATCCCAGGCTGTCGAGTCGGGTGGGACGACAACTGCGTCCGCTGCCCGCGCGCTCTCTTCCATCGCGCCGCCGAGATGAAGCAGAGGCAACTGCGACGACGCGCGCACTGCATCAGCGCCGTGCCTGACGCCGAGCCCGTCTGCGCCTTCCCGTTCGGCCGTGCCGGCGCCGGCTGCATCGCCCACCTCGGCGAGGATGGATATGCCGTCGCCCTCGGCGATCGCCTGGCTGAGCCTGCTCACCGCGAGCATCGTAATGGGCGGCCCACGACGCGCATCCATATCTATGGTCTGCAACGTCATGCGGATCGCCGCCACCCTTGCACTCGTGCTCCTCCTCGCGGGTGCGGCCGAGGCGGCTCGCTTCGTCGGCACGGCCGCAAACGACCGCCTCGTGGGAACAGCCCGGGCGGACACGCTCCTCGGCCAGGGAGGACGGGATCGACTCTTCGGGGCCTCCGGGACGGACTTCCTGCACGGAGGTCCGGGCGTCGACACCGTCGACGCCGGCCCGGGAGCCGACCGGATCGCCGTCCAGTACGACGGTGCGAGGGACAGCGTGCGGTGTGGCAGCGGCGCGGACGTCGTGAACGCGGATCTGGTCGACCGCGTGACCTCGGACTGCGAGCTCGTCAGCCGCAGGCTCTCCCGCGATCCCTATACGGGCGACGAAGCCCAGCACGAGTCCGAGGTCGAGCCGGACAGCTTCACGTTCGGCCGCACCACGGTCGCGACGTTCCAGGTCGGGCGGCGGTTCAGCGGGGCGGCGGACAACATCGGGTTCGCCGTCTCGAACGACGACGGCCGGACCTGGCGAAGCGGGCTGCTGCCCGGCCTGACACGCGTAAGCGTGCCGGCAGGCGCGAACGAGCGGGCGAGCGATCCGGTGGCCGCCTACGACGCGGTCAACGGCGTCTGGCTGATCGGGACGCTGGCACTCGAGGGACAGGTCACGCGGCTGACTGTCAGCCGCTCGAGCGACGGCTTCACCTGGGGGAGCCCGGTCACGGCCATCGAGGCCACTGCCCCGACGGGGATCGCCTTCGACAAGAACTGGATCGCGTGCGACAACGGCCCTGTCAGCCCCCATCGGGGCAGGTGCTACATCGTCTACACCGACTCGCTGCGCTCCGACCGTCTCGCCGCGATCACGTCGACCGACGGCGGCGTGACGTGGTCGGCGCCGGTTGGTATCCCCGTGACGGATGCCGTGGGCGCGTTCCCGGTGATTCGGCAGTCGGGCGAGCTCGTCGTCGTCTACCTGCGCTCGGGCAGCCGGCTCGGCGCGAACGTCTCCGCCGACGGGGGACTGAGCTTCGGCGCGCCCGCGGTGATCGCCGAGGTGCAGGCGCGTCCGGCTCGCGGGCTCCGTTTCTTCCCGCTGCCGTCCGCGGACGTCGATCCCTCAGGGCGCGTGTGGATCACCTGGCACGACTGCCGGTTCACCTCGGGATGCACGGCGAACAGCGCCGTCGTCGCGACCTCGACGGACGGACGCACGTGGACGGCGCCGGCGAGGGTCACGTCAGGACGGAACGCGCTCCTGCCCGCCATCGGCATCCACCCGACGACCGGACGCGTCGCGATCGTGTACCACGTCGTTAGCGCCACGGGCGGCGTCGACGTCGAGCTGGTCGAGTCGCAGCCCGTTGCGGCGGGCCAGGCCGCAAGGTTCCTCGCTTCGCGTCGCTTGTCGGCTCAAACGATGCGCCCGGAGTGGATGCCGAACACCGTCTCGGGCCGCATGCTCGCCGACTACCTCTCCGTTCACTACGCAGGCGATCGAGCGCTGGCAGTGTGGGTGCTCGCCTCGGAGCCGGTCGGGCAAAGCCTGCGGCAGGCGGTCTACGCGACGCGCGGCTAGGTCAGAGCCCTATGGGATGCCACACGGTCTTCAGCTCGAGGAACGCCTCGATCTCCCACGGGCTCTGAGCCTCGGCCGACGAGCGGACGACACGCTTGACGTTCTCCGCGGCGAGCCGCTCGAGCTCGGCCGTCGTCCCGTTCGCACCGGTCACGTCGATGGCGTTGACGTCCATGTGCCCCGCGAGCCAAGGCGCGAGCTCGTCGCCAGACCCGGTGAGGATGTTGACGGCGCCGCCGGGAAGGTCCGAGGTCGCGAGCGCCTCGCCGAGCTCCATCGCCGCCAGCGGGTGTTCCTCGGAAGCGACGGCCACGACGGTGTTTCCGCCGACGAGCGGCGGCAGGATGCGCGACACGATCCCTCCGAGCGCGGGCTCGGGCGGTGCGAGCACCGCGACGACGCCGGTCGGCTCGGGCACGGTGAAGTCGAAGTACGGGCCCGCGACCGGGTTCGAGCTGCCGAGCACCTGTGCGAGCTTGTCGGCCCACCCGGCGTACCAGATGACGCGGTCGATCGCGGCATCGACTTCCTTGCGTCCGGAGCAGACGCGCTCGAGATCCGATGCCCGCGCCTCCATCATCTCCGCGAGCCGATAGAGAACCTGGCCGCGGTTGTAGGCGGTCAGCCCGGACCAGCCGGGGAACGCCGTGCGCGCAGCGCGGACGGCGTCCCTGGCGTCCTTGCGCGAGGCGCGCGCGACGTTCTGTCCCTCGGCCTCGTACGTCCGCCCGGACTCCGAGCGCGGGAACGCGCCGCCGATGAAGAGCTTGTACGTCTTCCTGACGGGGAGCCGGCTGCTCACGGGCGACCGCCTCGCCGCGGCAACATGGCGGCCGCCGTGTGAGCGCGGCTGCGGAACGATCGTTGCGCAGTCGGCACGAACACGCTCGCCACGCGTGACTGTTTCGACATTAGGCTCGACGCCGGGTGGAGGGTGGCCACACTCCCCACCCTGGGAGGGGTGGTGGACGGGGTGGTGGACAGGTGGCGCGCTCCGTTCCCACGAGCGCCGCTCATGCGAACCCGGATGCGTGACACATTCGCCTTCCTCACCAGCGCGGCCACCCGTGCTCTTTTTCGCCTCTGTCTCCTCAAACCGACCACGAGGAGTGCCGCTACGAGGACGACCACGAAGACGGTCGCGACCGACGACCCGAAGAACGCCAACAGGAAGGCGACCGCGACAAGCGTCACGACGAGAAAAAGCACGGCCTTGAGGAAGAACCACGCCGCGGTGGCACTGAAGAGCGACGCGTTCGACTTCACCCACTGCTCTTCCGACGCGGAGCCGGCAAGAGGCGGACGCGAGAACGGGTCATGGTAGGTCACTCGTCGAACCTCAGGTACGGCTCCAGCCCATGGCGACCGCCTTCCCGACCGAAGCCGGACTCCTTGTAGCCACCGAAGGGCGACGACGGATCGAAGCGGTTGAACGTGTTCGCCCACACGACCCCGGCGCGCAGCCGCTCGACCATCCACAGGATCCTGGACCCCTTCTCCGTCCAGACCCCCGCCGAGAGCCCGTAGGGCGTGTTGTTCGCCTTCTCGATCGCCTCCTCCGGCGTCCGGAAGGTCAGCACGGAGAGCACCGGGCCGAAGATCTCCTCCTGCGCGATGCGGTAGCTCTGCGCGACGTTGGTGAAGAGCGTCGGGACGAACCAGTAACCGCGGTCGGGCAGCTGACACTCAGGCTGGTAGATCTCCGCGCCTTCGGCCTCCCCGCTCGCGACGAGCTCCGTGATCCGATCGAGCTGAGCCTTCGAGTTGATCGCGCCGACGTCGGTGTTCTTGTCGAGCGGATCTCCGACCCGAAGCGTGGACAGGCGGCGCTTCAGCTTCTCGAGCAGCGGCTCGTAGATCGACTCCTGCACGAGCAGCCGCGAGCCGGCGCAACACACGTGCCCCTGGTTGAAGTAGATGCCATTGACGATTCCCTCGACCGCCTGATCGAGGGCCGCGTCGTCGAAGACGATGTTCGCGGCCTTTCCGCCGAGCTCGAGCGTGAGGCGCACGTCCCGGCCGGCGAGCTCGCGCATGAGGAGCTTCCCGACTTCGGTGGAGCCCGTGAATGCGAGCTTGTCGATGTCGTCGTGCCGGACGAGGTGCGCGCCCGTCGTCCCATCTCCCGTGACGATGTTCACGACACCCGGCGGGAGCTCTGCCTGGCGGCAGATGTCCGCGAAGATCAGCGCGGTCAGGGGCGTGGTCTCCGCCGGCTTGAGGACGACAGTGTTCCCGCAAGCAAGCGCAGGCGCGATCTTCCACGAGAGCATCAGCAGCGGGAAGTTCCAGGGGATGATCTGCGCGGCGACGCCGACCGGCCGCGGCGTCCGGTTCGGGAACGCGTACTCGAGCTTGTCCGCCCAGCCCGCGTAGTAGAAGAAGTGCGCCGCAGCGAGGGGCAGATCGACGTCGCGGGACTCGCGAATGGGCTTCCCGCCGTCGAGCGACTCGGCGACGGCGAGCTCGCGCGAGCGCTCCTGGATGATGCGGGCGATGCGAAAGAGGTACTTCGCGCGCTCCGCCGGGGCGAGCTTCGCCCAACCGTCCTCGAACGCGCCGCGGGCGGCGGTGACGGCGAGATCGACGTCTTCGGCGTCGGCCTGGGCGACCTCGAAGAGGCTCTCCTCGGTGGAAGGGGAGATCGACTCGAACCACTCGCCCGAGCGCGGCTCTAGCTCCTCGCCGCCGACGAAGAGCCCGTAGCGGTCGCGGATCTGGACGATGTCGCGCGCCTCGGGCGCGGGCGCGTACTCCCACTCGAGAGGAGCGGGAACCGCGCTTGCGCGTTTCTCGACCTGTGCCATCAGTCGATCGTGAAGTAGTCGCCGGACTGATACCGCCCCGTCTTCTCCTTGCGGATCTGCATGAGGACGTCGTTCAGGAGTGACGAGGCGCCGAAGCGGAAGAGATCGGGGGTCATCCACTCCGGGCCGAGCGTCTCGTAGAGGGTCACGAGGTACTGCACCGCCTGCTTGGAGGCCCGGATCCCTCCGGCCGGCTTGATCCCGATCTTACGACCCGTCTCGACGTAAACGTCCCGGACGACCTCCATCATGCAGAGCGTCACGGGCAGCGTCGCGGCCGGACTGATCTTGCCGGTCGACGTCTTGATGAAGTCCGCGCCCGCTGCAATCGCGAGCAGGGACGCACGCCGGACGTTGTCATACGTTCCGAGCTCGCCCGTCTCCAGGATGACCTTGAGATGCGCCTCCCCGCATGCGTCCTTCACCTGGATGATCTCGTCGTAGACCTTCGAGTAGCGGCCGGAGAGGAAGGCGCCGCGGTCGATCACCATGTCCACCTCGTCCGCGCCCAGCTCGACGACCGCTCGCGTTTCTTCGACCTTGAGCTTGATCGGCGACTGCCCGGACGGAAAGGCGGTGGCGACGGAGGCGACCTTCACGCCGCTTCCTGCGAGCCGCTCCTTGGCTCCCTCGATGAGGTTCGGGTAGAGGCAGACTGCGGCGACCGGCGGCACCGTCGAGTCGACCGGGTCGGGCCGCATCGCCTTCGAGCAGATCGCGGCCACTTTCCCGGGAGTGTCCTGACCCTCGAGCGTCGTGAGATCCATCATCCGAATCGCGAGATCGAGCGCTTGCAGCTTGGACTCGCGCTTGATCGAGCGCTTCGCGAGTGTCGCCGCGCGCTCCTCGAGCGCGACCGCGTCGACGGAGCCGACGCGCGGTAGCCTCGGGCCCGCAGGGAGCTCGAACCCGCCGATCAGCGCAGGTGCCTTCGCCACTTTCCGAGTGTAGCCCTCTGCTGCCGAAATCCAGGCCTTGCGCCGATCCGCTGATTCGGGAGAGGCCGGCCCGTGGGGCCGCTCGAGCCGCTCGGGAGCTAGAACCCGAGCCGCTCGAGCATCCTCGGGTCACGGCGCCACCTCGGACGCACCTTGACCACGAGCTCGAGGAACACCGGGTGGCCGACGAGCGCCTCGACCTCCGGCCGGGCGCGCGTGCCGATCTCGCGCACCATCGCGCCCTTCTTCCCGACGAGGATGCCCTTCTGCGACTCGGTTTCGACGTAGACGAGCGCACGCACGACCTTCTCCCCGATCTCGTCGACCTCGACGAGGATCGCGTGCGGAACCTCCTCCCGCGTGAGACGCAGCGCCTTCTCGCGGATCACTTCGCCGACCCGCTCCTCGACTGTGAGATTCGTCTTCTGCTCGTCGGGAAAGTACGCAGGCCCTTCCGGCAGCAGGAACACGAGATCGTCGCGCAGCTCCCCCACTCCGTCCTTCGTCACGGCGCTCACCGGATGGAGCGCATGGAAGTCCCCTAGCCGAGCGGCTGCCTGCATCTGTGACAGGACGTGTCCACGTTTGAGCCGATCGATCTTGTTGAGGGCGATCACGACCGGCTTCTCGAGCGCAAACACCCGGCGCGCGACGAACCGATCGCCCGCGCCGATGCGCGCGCGCGCGTCGACGACGAAGAGCACCGCGTCCACGTCGTCGAACGAGGCGTCAACCGTCTCCTGCATCTTCTCGGTAAGGGGGTCGAGCGGGCGCTGAAAGCCCGGGAGATCGACCAGAGCGAGCTGGTAGTCGGGCCCGTTCGCCACGCCGAAGAGCCGGCGCCGCGTCGTATTGGGCACGTCCGAGGTGATCGCGATCTTCTCGCCGCAGAGGGCGTTGACCAGGGTCGACTTGCCGACGTTCGGGCGGCCCGCGACGGCCACCAACCCTGATTTCACGGGCACCTCTCATAGGGGCACCCCATCCCACCACCCACTGCGATCGTAACGAGGAAGTGCGCGCAAGAGACACACGACTTCGTGGAGAAACCGTGCGCATTGCCGAACAGCCTCACGGGAGGTCCGAGGCCTCGAACGCCTCCGGCAGGAGCTCTGCGGGCGTCATCGTCACGACCCGGCCCCCGTTTCGGAACACGACCTGCTCCACTCCCATCTCGAGCAGCCACTGCCGGCAGCCGCCACAAGGCGACGCAGTGATCGCTGCGGTCACGAAGTCCCCGGGCCGATGCCCCTCGGTGATTGCACGCGCGAATGCCGTTCGCTCGGCGCAGACGCCGAGTGGATAGGCGGAGTTCTCGACGTTCACGCCCTCGATCACGCGACCGTCCCGCGTGAGAACTGCACACCCCACGTTGAACCGCGAGTACGGCGCGTACGCCCGCTCCGAGGCGGCGTCCGCCCGCTCGAGGAGCTCCGCGGCGTTCATCCGAAGGCCTGAAACAGGAAGAGGGTGACGAACGCGCCGAGCGCGCCGCCGCTCGCCACCTCGGTGGCGGAGTGCACCCCTGCCTCGACGCGCGTCTGGGCCACGAGCAGCGCCATGATGAACGCAAGCGAGGAGATGAGGAAGCGGTGGGACGAGTCGTCGAGGATGAGAGTCATCGCCATCCAGCCGGCGAAGGCGACTGCCGCGTGCCCTGACGGAAGCCCGCCACGTAGCGGTGTCCCACGGCCGGTGTAGGCCTTCAGCGCGATCACGATGATCACGGTCAGCGTGAGCGAGACCAACGTGAGCTCCGCGGGAGCATCGCTCAGACGGTCGAGGAAGCGGGAGCTCCTGTCGGCGACCTCGCCCGAGAAGACGAGGTACCCCACTGCGACCGCGTTGAGCGCGGCGATCAGCACCGCCCCGGCCGCGATGTCCTTCGCGAGCTTGGCCATCGGGTCGAAAGAGGTGGACGCGACATCGACGGCCGCCTCGATCGCCGTGTTGACGAGCTCGGCGACCAGCACGAACGTGATTGCCAGCAAGAGCACCATGAGCTCGATCCGGGAGACGCCGAACGCGACCGCCGCGACGAGAACCGCTGCGGCGAGCGTGAAGTGGATCCACAGGTTCCGCTGCGTCCGGAGCGCGTGGATCACCCCCTCCGCGGCGTAGTTGAAGCTGTCGAAGAGCGACGGGCTGCGCTGTGGGCTGCTCACGGCTTCGCGTGCTCTCGCTCGCGGGCCGCCATCTCGTCACCGTGCTCGTAGCCGAGAAGGTGCAGGAGGCCGTGGACGAGCGGGCCGCGCCAGGCCTCGCCCTACGACCGCCGGGCAGAGCACGACGTCACCGAGCGCGCGCGGAACTCCGTCCGGAAGCTCGTCGCGCCCGTCGAGCGGGAACGACAGAACGTCGGTCGCCTCGTCGATCCCGAGATGGTCGCGCTTGAGCTGCTGGATCTCGTCGGCGCCAACGAAGACGATTCCGAGCTCACCGCTCTCGATGCCCTCGGCGGCGAGCACGAGCTTCGCGACCTCCGAGGCTTCCACCTCACCGACCTCCACTCCACTCCGATTCTGGGTTTCCACCACGATCACGCGGCGCCGGCCCTCATCGGCTGCGCGCCGTCCCGGTCTCCTCGGCGTGCTTCTTGTACGCCTCGACGATCCGCTGGACGAGCTTGTGCCGGACGACGTCCTCGTTGCCGAACTCGACGAAGCCGATGCCGTCGATCCCGGCCAGGATCTGCCGCACCTGGATCAGCCCGGACGCCTGCTCTCGCGGCAGGTCGATCTGCGTGATGTCTCCGGTGACCACCATCTTCGAGCCGAAGCCGAGCCGGGTCAGGAACATCTGCATCTGCTCGGGAGACGTGTTCTGCGCCTCGTCGAGGACGATGAAGGAGTCGTTCAGCGTGCGCCCGCGCATGAAGGCGAGCGGCGCAACCTCGATCGTCCCGCGCTCCATGTACCCCGTCAGCCGCTCGGCCTCGATCATGTCGTAGAGCGCGTCGTAGAGCGGACGCAGGTACGGGTCGACCTTCGCGAGCATGTCGCCCGGCAGGAAGCCGAGACGCTCACCCGGCCTCGACCGCCGGCCGGGTGAGGATGATCCGCCCGACCGTCCCTTCCGAGAGAGCAGAGACGGCGAGCGCCATCGCGAGGTACGTCTTCCCCGTGCCCGCCGGCCCGACGGCGAACGTCACCGTGCGGGTGCGGATCTCGTCCACGTAGCGCTTCTGGTTGACGGTCTTCGGAGCGATCTTCTTGCCGCGGTGCCGCCAGACGACGTCCTCGAAGACGTCGCGGACGTCCTCGGCCTGGTCGATCGCCGCGAGAACGGCACCGACCGTGTCCGGCCCGATCTGGTGACCTCCCTCGACGAGCTCGACGAGCTCGTCCACGACTGCCCGAGCCCCGACTACATGATCGTCGTCACCGGCAAGCGTCAGCCGGTTCCCGCGCAGCGCGATGGTGCAGCCGAGGCGCTCGCGGAGCGCATCGAGCACGCCGTCCTCGACACCCGCGAGCTCGGCCGCGACCTCGTTCGAGACATCCAGCACCTGCTGCACGGGGTCAGTGTAGGCGCGAGCTTCGCGTCGTCAGGCGAGCTTTTCCTTGACCAGCTGGTTCACCGTCGAGCCGTCCGCGCGGCCGGAGACCTTGTGCATGACGCCCGCCATCACGCGCCCGAGGTCGCGGATGCTCGTCGCGCCGACCTCGGAGATGACGTCGTCGATGATCTCCTCGAGCTCCTCCTCCGAGAGCGGCTCCGGCATGAACTCCTCGAGCACGTCGAGCTCGTACTCCTCGTCCTCGGCCTGCTCTTCTCGCCCGCCCGCGCGGAACGCATCCGCCGCCTCCACGCGCCGCTTCCGCTCGCGCTGGAGCACCTGTAGCTCCTCGTCGTCCGAGAGCGGGCGCTCGAGCTCCTTCTCCGCGTTCCGCAGCGCGTTCAGGATCAGGCTGAGCGCGTCCCGCCGGTCAGCGTCGCGCGCCAGCCGCGCCGCCTTCAGCTCCTCCTCCATGCGAAGGATCAAGCTCACGAAGATTCCTCGGCGAGCGCGGTTGCGAGCCGCTCGGAATCGACCCGTCCGCCGAGCACGTGCCAGTGGAGGTGGAAGATCGTCTGCCCGGCGCCCGCGCCGACGTTGACGAGCACGCGGTAGTCCTCGAGCCCGACCGCCCGCGCCGTCGTCGCCACGAACCGGAGCATGCGCCCCGCCTCCTCGTCCGGGAACGCATCGATCTCCTTGAAGGTGTCGATGTGCCGCTCCGGGAGCACGAGGAGATGCGTCTCCGAGAACGGGTTGATGTCCCGGATCGCGACGAAGCCGTCGGTGCTCGCGACATGGTCGCCTTCCGCGACGAGCCGGCAGAACAGGCAGTCCTCAGGCGGCGACGCCAAGGATTCCCCCCTCCGAAAGCCCGACCGCGCGAGCGCGCACGAGCTCGCCCACTTCGGCTTCGAGGAGCCAGGGCGTGTAGTCGTCGGCGTATCCGCGTCCGGGCCGGTCGACGAGGACGAGATCGGTGCTCCCGAGCTTCTGCCGCCAGCGGCGGCGACAGAGCTCGTCCGAGAGCGCACGGAGACGCGTGCTCCGCTCCTTCTTCACGTGTGCAGGAACCGTGTCGCTCGCTGCGGTGACGGTTCCGGGGCGCGGCGAGTACGGGAAGACGTGCACCTTCGTCATTCCTGCGCGCTCGACGACCTCGAGCGTCCGTCGAAACGCGACCTCGTCCTCGCCGGGGAAGCCGACGATCACGTCGGAGGTGACGTTGAAGTCCGACAGCGGCTCGAGCTTGTCGAGGAACTGGGCAGCGGTGTAGCGCCGCTTCATCGCCCGGAGGATGGCGTCGTCCCCCGATTGCAGCGGCACATGGAGGTGGGCGGAGACCGACGGAGTGTCGCGTAGCGCGGCCACGAGCTCGCCGGTCACGTGGTTGACCTCGATCGACGAGAGCCGGAGACGCTCCACGCCGGCGATCGCCCCGGCCTCACGTACGAGACGCGCGAGCGTGTAACCGGCGTCGCGGTCGCGGAAGCAGCCGAGGTTGACCCCCGTGAGGACGATCTCGGGATGTCCCTGCGATACCCGCTTCCGGATCTCCGCGAGGACCGCGGCGGCGCGGCGGCTGCGAGTCGCTCCGCGCACGAGCGGGATCACGCAGAAGGCGCACGAGAACGAGCAGCCGTCCTGGATCTTCACGAACGCCCGTGTCCGTTCGAGGCGAGCGTCGGCCTGGACGCACCCGATCGCGCCCACCGCGGAGCCAACGGCAGCGGCGATTTCCTCGCTCGGACGTCGGATCACCTCGACGTTGGCGGGAGCGCGCTCGAAGGCTCCTTCCAGGTTGGAGGCGCACCCGGTGACGTACACGTGCCCGTGCGAGCGAGCTGCGCGTGAGACCGCCTGCCGTGACTTCGAGACGGCCTCGTGCGTCACGCAGCACGTGTTGACGACTGCGACGTCTCCCGCCGCTTCGGTCTCGGTGTGGCCGTCGGCCAGCAGGTGCTCGCGAACCGATTGCGCGTCGGCGTAGGAGACCTTGCAGCCCAGGAAGCGCACGGAGAAGCTGGCCACGGGGCCTCTAGCTTAGAACCTCTACGGCGACGCGACGAGGAGGTCGGCGGCCCAGCCTTCGAGCTCGAGACGCGAGACCTGCCTCCAGCCGTCGACCCGCGGCGCGTCGCTCGCGAGGTATCCGGACGTGATCGCTCTCGGTGCCGGGTGCGCTCCGAGCAGCGTCTCGACCGCGCGGAGCTCGATGTTCGCGACGACGAGCTCGACCTCCGGCAACGCGTCCGCGAGTACGTCGCCATGCGTGACGTCGAAGTCCATGCCGTTGCGACGCGCTGTCCCGGTTGCAGCCTCGACCGCGTCAGGATCGCTGTCCATCGCGAAAACCGGCGCGAAACCGAGGCGTACCGCGGCCGCCGCGATCACGCCCGACCCGGTTCCGGCGTCGAGCAGGCTGCCGCGGTCGAGCGTCGAGAGCAGCTCGATGCAGGCACGCGTCGTCGCGTGCGCGCCCGTTCCGAAGGCGCGACCGGGGTCGACGACGACAGCCGGCCCGTCGCGTGGCGGCGTCTCCCACGGCGGGCCGATCCAGATGCCGCCGGCACGGGCAGGGCGATGGAACGACCGCCAGCGGTCCTCCCAGCCGAGCGGGACCGGCTCGGGACGACACCTCCGCGCCGAAGGCGGCCCTGAGGATCGCCTCTCCCGCCTCGTCGGTGTAGGCAGCGAGCTCGACCACCTCGCCCTGCTCGACCTCCTCGAAGCCCGCCGGGAAGAGCGCGATGAGCTGGGCGCGGGCGATCTCCGCCTGGGCCGCGGGCACGCGAATCGAGGCTCGGAGGATCAGCGCAACGCGCTCTTCAGGCGGCCGAAGAAGCCCTCGTCCTCGTCGTCTCGAGGCTCGTAGGTCTCAGGGCCCGCCTGGCGATGGAAGTCCTCGAGCAGCTGGCGTTGCTCCTCGGTGAGAGTGGTCGGCATGGCGACGTCGAGGCGGACGTAGAGATCGCCGCGACGAGACCCGTGCAGCGAAGGCATTCCCTGACCCTGGACGACCCGCACGACCCCCGGCTGCGTGCCCGGCGCCACCTCGAGCTCGAGCTCTCGGCCGAGCCCGTCCACCCGCGCGGTCGTCCCGAGCGCCGCGTCCGTCATCGTCAGCCCGATCGCCGTGTGCAGGTCGTCGCCGTCGCGGACGAACCGCGGGTCCGGGCGCACGCGGATCACCACGAACGCGTTGCCGTTCTCGCCCCGCTGGTAGCCGGCGTGGCCCTCGCCGCGGATGCGGATCCGCTGGCCGTCGTGGATTCCCGCGGGCACGTCGACGTCGAGTCGCCGCTCGAGAACGAGCCGGCCCTCGCCGCCGCAGTCTCGGCACGGCGCTTCGAGGACGCGACCGAGGCCGCTGCACTCTGGGCATGTCTGCTGGTGGACGAACTGCCCGAACACGTTCTGCGACACGCGACGCACGAGGCCTGCGCCTCCGCACGTCGAGCACGGGCGCGAGCCCGTTTCCGGCTCCGACCCGCCGGCGTCGCAGCGCTCGCACGGGACCGCGACCTCGACCGGCACGGTCGCAGTGATGCCCGTGAAGGCCTCGTCCAGATCGATCTCGACGACCGCCTGGAGATCGGGGCCGCGCGACGACGGACGGGCACCGGGCGCACCGCCGAGGAGATCCTCACCGAAGAACGCCGCGAAGACGTCCGACAGGTTCCCGAAGTGCGCCATTCCCGGCTCGAAGCCGCCGCGCCGCAGCCCCGCGTGGCCCAGGCGGTCGTAGGTCGCTCTGCGGTCGGGATCGGTGAGCACCTCGTACGCCTCGGCAACCTCGCGAAACCGGTGTTCCGCGTCGGGGGAGGCCGACACATCCGGATGCAGCTCGCGCGCGAGCGCGCGAAACGCCTTCTTGATCTGGATCTCGGACGCTCCCCGCTTTACCCCGAGGACCTCGTAGTAGTCGCGCTCAGACGTGGCCATTCCTATGCTTCCTCGTAGACGTCCTCGACGAAGCGGCTGAGCTCGAAGGCCGCAGCCCTCACCGCTCGGATCGCCTTCTCGTAGTCCATCCGCAGCGGGCCGATCAGGCCGACAGCGCCGAGCGGCGTCCGCCGGATGCCGTAGGTCGCGCCCACGAGCGACACGTCCTGAAGCTGGCCGCCGGCGACCTCACGGCCGACGTGTACGACCGGGCGCCTCGGCTCGAGCGCCTCGCTCACCAACTCGAGGACGGCGGCTCGCCGCTCGAGGAGCTCCAGCAGACGCATCGTCGCATCGAGCTCTTCGGCACGCGTCTCCTCGAGGAGCCCCGCAGCTCCTCCGACGAAGACTTGCGGCCCTTCTTCGGAGCCGACCTCGAGCAGCACCTGACCGATGAGCGTGAGGAAAGCGCGCTCTCGAGGCGCGAGCTCGGGCGCATCGAGGCGACGGCGGACCGTGCTCGTCCCGAGCCTCACACCCACCAGGCGCTCGTTCAAGTACTCGGACGCCCAGGCGAGCAGGCCGTGGTCCGCGGGCGCCTCGAGGCGAAAGACCCGTTTGGTCACCCCGCCCGTAGAGGTGATCACGACCACCATGACGCTGGTCGGCTGCAGCGCCAGCACCTCGACGTGGCGAATCGACGCCGTCTCGAGCGACGGGGCGGAGACGAGCGCGAGCAGCCTCGTCGCATGCGAGAGCATGTCGGTCGTCGTCCGTAGCGCCTCCTCGATCTCGTCGCGCATGTCCCTGAGGTCGACTCCGAGCCCCTCGGGCCGACCATCGAGCGTCTCCACCAGCTCCTCGGCGTACAGCCGGTAGCCGCTCTCCGTCGGGATCCGGCCAGCCGACGTGTGCGGGTGCGTGAGAAGCCCGAGCCCTTCGAGCTCCGCCAGCTCGCTTCGCACCGTCGACGGTGACACGTCGAGACCCGAGCGCTCGACGAGCACGCGCGACCCGACCGGCTGTCCCGTCGCGACGTACTCCTCGACGACTCGTCTGAGAATCTCCTGTTTGCGGGCAGAAATCAGCATCTGTTTCCGATGGTAGCGGCGCCATCTTCGGGCATCGGCTCGCGCCGAGGCGATGGACACAGAGGCTTCAGGCGGGCAGAGCCATGAGCTCGGCCGTCACGCCCCCGCCGAGGAACCGCGCGCGGGTCGTCAGATGCAGCTCGTCCCCGGTGCCGTTCGGTCGCAACTCGACGAGGCCGCCGGCGATGAGTCGGCGCAGGGCTGCGGGGTCGAGCGATGCGTCGACATCGGCAACTCGCACAGGTTCGTCGAGCCGAAGGCCGAGCATCAGGCGCTCGCGTGCCTGTGTCTCCGCGTCGAGGACCTCGACCTCACGGCGTGGCCGCTCACCGGACGCGAGCGCGGCGACGTAGCCCCCGAGGCTCGGGAGATTGCGCGTGCGGACTCCCGACACCGTCGACACGGCTCCGATCCCCAAGCCCAGGTAGTCCCGCCCTCGCCAGTACGCGAGGTTGTGCTGGGCGCGCAGGTCTCGTCCTGCAGAGCGCTCTGCGTCGACGCAGAAGTTCGCCGTTTCGTACCAGCGGTAACCGGCCCGCGTCAGCGTCTCCACGACCGTCTCGAAGTAGCCCTCCATCGCCTCTGCCTGCCGCTCGAGCTCGTCGCCGTGCGCGTGGGTGAAGCGCGTGCCCGGCTTCGCCTCGAGCTCGTAGCAGGAGAGGTGCTCCGGCTCGAGCGCAAGCGCGTCGGCGAGATCCCGCTCGAGATCGGCGGGGCTCTGGCCGGGCACGCCGTAGAGGAGGTCGAGCGAGATGTTGTCGAAACTGGCATCACGAAGAAGGTACACCGCTCGCCGGACGTCATCGGGACGAGCGCGTCGCTCCAGGACCTCGAGCAGATGGGGGCTGAAGCTCTGGGCGCCGAGCGAGACGCGGTTGACGCCGCTCTCGTGCAGGAAGCTGGCGAGCTCCTGGGTCACCGTCTCCGGGTTCGCCTCCACTGTCAACTCGTCGGCCTCCGGAAGACCCTCCAGGAGCCGGGCAAGCTCTCGCGGCTCGGTGAACGTCGGCGTGCCCCCACCGAGGAAGATCGTGTCGAGGCGATCGGCGAGAACGGCACGCTCGAGCGCCAGCTCCGCCAGCAGCGCATCCACGTAGGCGGCGTGCCCCTCTCTCCGCCCGACGACCGTGACGAAGTCGCAGTACCCGCAGCGATGCGCGCAGAAAGGAAGGTGGACATAGAGGTGTCGCACGCCGCTCATCGCTTGCGCTCCGAGTCGAGGTTGAGCACGGCCAGGAACGCCTCCTGCGGAACCTCCACGCCGCCCACCTGCTTCATGCGCTTCTTGCCCTTCTTCTGCTTCTCGAGCAGCTTGCGCTTGCGCGTGATGTCGCCGCCGTAGCACTTCGCGAGAACGTCCTTGCGCCTCGCCTTGATCGTCTCCCTGGCGATGATGCGCGACCCGATCGCCGCTTGCACGGGGACGTCGAACATCTGCCTCGGGATCTCCTTGCGCAGCCGTTCGACGAGCTGCCGCCCGCGGTCGTAGGCCGCGTCGCGATGAATGATCAGCGACAGCGCGTCGACCTGCTCGCCTCCGACCAGGATGTCCACGCGGGTCAGGTCTCCTGGCCGGAACCCGGCGAGGTCGTAGTCGAAGCTCGCGTATCCCCGCGTCCGCGACTTCAGCTGGTCGTAGAAGTCGAGCACGATCTCGCCGAGCGGCAGCTCGTACGAGAGAAGGACGCGCTCCTCGCTCAGGTACTCGAGATGGTCGAAGCTGCCCCGGCGCTCGTTGGCGAGCTCCATCACGGCGCCCACGTACTCCTTCGGGACGATCACCGACGCCTTGACATAGGGCTCCTCGACGAGCTCGAGCTCAGCCGGCATCTCCGCGGGGTTGTGCACCTCGACGACGTCACCGGAGCGCTTTGTCGCCTGGTAGGCCACGTTCGGCGCCGTGATCAGGAGATCGAGGTCGAACTCGCGCTCGAGACGCTCGCGCACGATCTCCATGTGGAGCAGGCCGAGGAAGCCGCACCGAAAGCCGAAGCCGAGCGCCTGCGAGGTCTCGGGCTCGTACGAGAGTGACGCGTCGTTCAACTTGAGCCGCTCCAGGGCGTCTCTCAGCTCGGGGTACTCGTCGGAATCGGTCGGGAAGATGCCGGCGAAGACCATCGGCTTGACGTCCTTGTACCCGGGCAACGGCTCGGTGGCCGGGCGGCGACGCGAGGTGAGCGTGTCACCCACCCGGAGCCGGGAAACGTCCTTGAGGCCGGTCACGACATACCCGACCTCGCCGGCGCCGAGCGAGCCGACGGGGTCTCGTACGGGTGACATGACCCCCAGCTCCTCGGCCTCGAACGAGGTTCCCTGAACCATCGCGCGCAGGGGCTCACGCGTCTCGAAGTGCCCGTCGATGACGCGCACGAACGCGACCACGCCGCGGTACTGGTCGTAGGAAGAGTCGAACACGAGCGCGCGCGCGGGCGCGTCAGGATCACCCGCCGGCGGCGGGATCCTCTCGACGAGGGCATCGAGGACGTCGCCCACTCCCGCTCCCGTCTTCGCCGAGATGCGAAGCACGTCCTCCGGCGCCTCGCCGACGAGCTGCGCGAGCTCGGCCGCCGCCGCGTCCGCGTCGGCCTGCGGCAGGTCGATCTTGTTCGCGACCGCGACGATCTCGAGGTCGTTGTCGAGCGCGAGGTACGCGTTGGCGAGCGTCTGGGCCTGGATGCCCTGTGAGGCGTCGACCAGGAGCAGCGCACCCTCGCAGGCCTGCAAGGAGCGCGAGACCTCGTAGCTGAAGTCGACGTGTCCAGGAGTGTCGATCAGGTTCAGGTAGTGGTCGCGCCAGCGGACTCGCACCGCCTGGGCCTTGATCGTGATCCCGCGCTCGCGCTCGAGCTCCATCGAGTCGAGCACCTGCTCGCGCATGTCGCGCTCGGAGACGGCGCCGGTCAGCTCGAGGATGCGATCGGCGAGCGTCGACTTGCCATGGTCGATGTGCGCGATGATCGCGAAGTTGCGAAGGCGGTCTTGCTCCATAGGAAAGGGCGCTTTCTAGGGCTCCTGGCGCCGGGCTCGCAACAGTAGCAGTGCCTGGAGCTCGCGAATCCCTAGCGCCCTGGCGACACCCGCGTACACCAGGCCGCCCGCGACGAAGGCGACACCGAGCGAGACGATCTGCGCAATCGTGGAGCGGCCGAGCGCGTCGTCGAGCCCGTACCAGCAGAGGAATGCCACCCCGGCTGCCAGCCCGCCCGCGAGCACGATGCGAAGGACCACCGCGATCGACCTGCGAACGTGCTCCAGCCCGAGGCGGCGGCGCATCATCACGAGCAACGCTGCCGCCCCGATGATGTTGACCGTCGCCGTCGCGAGCGGGATCCCCCAGATTCCGAGGCGGTAGAAGACCGCGTCGAGCGCCGCATTGAGCCCGACCGTCCCGAGCGCGATCGAAGTCGGGATCCAGTTCGACTGGACGGCGTAGAAGCTGCGATTGAGCAGGAGCATCCAGCCGTTGAACACGAGGCCGACGGAGAACGCCTGCAGGCAATCGGCCACGACAGTCGTGTCGCTCGACGTGAACTCGCCTCGCTCGTAGACGAGCCGGACGATGGGATCCGCGAGTGCGATCGCCACGAGGCTCGCAGGGACGAGGAGAAAGGCGATCTGCCGGAGCCCGCCGTCGAGCGTACGCCGGAGCGCCGGTTCCTCACCGCGCGCAGAGAGCCGGGCGAGGGTCGGAAAGAGGACAGTCACCACCGCCACGCCGAAGAGGCCCTGAGGGAGCATGTACAGCCGAAACGCCTTGTCTATCGCGGTCGGCGCGAGCTCGGGATCGAGGAGCCTCGACGCGAAGAGCATGTCGACGAAGAAGCTCACGTTGATGAGCCCGATCGTCAGCGTCACCGGGAGCATGAGTGCGAGCACGCGCCGAACAGCGGGGTCTCGCCAGTCCACGACCATCGTGAGCCGCCCGTCCAGCCGACGCAGCCACGGGACCGGCAGGAGGAGCATGACCAGCGTGCCGAGAACGACGACGCCCGCGTAGAGGTAGAGCTCTGCGCTCTCGCTGTCGACGCGAGGGATGCCGAGGACGAGCCCGAGGATGATGACGAGGTTCCACGCGACCGGAGCCAGCGCGGGCAGGGCGAAGTGGTTGTAGGTGTTCAGGATCCCGACGACGATCCCCGAGAGCCCGAGCAGCACCACCGTCGGGAAGAGCACCCGTGAAAGGCCGACCGCGAGGTCGAAGTCTCCCCCTGGGTCGCCGAAGGGCCGCATGAGGAGAGGAGCAAGCAGGATGAAGAGGGCGGTCACAGCCCCGAGCCCGAGCAGCGTCAGCCAGAGGAGCGTTGAAGCGACCCGCCAAGCGCGCTGCTTCTCTCCCCGCTCGAGCAGCTCGCTGAAGACTGGGACGAACGCGCCGGAAAGCGCGGCGTCGGCGACGAGCGCTCGAACGAGGTTCGGAATCTGGATCGCGATCGTGAAGGCGTTGATCCGCCCGGCGACGCCGAAGTAGTAGGCGCTGACCATCTCCCGGACGAGCCCGAGGACGCGTGAGACAGCGGTGGCGAGGGAGAAGATCGCGGCCGAGCGCGCGATGCGTCCGCTCTGACCGAGAGGCTCGCGGTGTGTGACCGGAGGTGTGCCGGGTGGGCTTTCCATCGCGCTTCGTGGTCGATTCTCCCAGTCGCTGCTGCTACCATCGCCCGGCCCGCCGTTGCGGGCGTTTCCTCGAATGGCCAACATCAAGCAGCAGAAGAAGCGTGTCCGGACCCAGGCGCGGGAGCGCCTGGAGAACCTTCGCTACCGCTCGACGATCAAGACGCTGACAAAGCGGCTCGAGGTCGCGGCCGGCGAAGGAGACGCCGAAAAGGTCGCGGTCGAGCACCGCGAGCTGGTGCGCACGATCGACCGCGCGGCAAGCCGGGGCGCGCTGCATCGCAACACGGCGTCCCGCAAGAAGTCGCAGGCCGCGAAGCTCGCCGCCGGCGCCTCGTCCTAGAGGCCGCCGCGAAGCGGCGACATAGTGGGGCGGTGGCGCCCAAACGACTTCACACCCCGAATCTCCCGGGTCTCGGGCTCCCCATGAAGGGGTTTGCTTCTCGCGCGACCGGTATCCGCGCTAGCGGATTCCGGTCTTGCGCACTAGATCAACCAGCGCGCGCTGGACCTCGAGATCCGGCGCGAGCCTGCTCTGCCCCTTGAGCGCCCCATCCAGCGCCGCCAGACGCAGCGTGGCGTCGCGCAGCTCCTCGGGTGAGAACTTCTCGGCCTGGCCGTAGAGGTTCCGCACGTAGTACGGGTTCATCCGGAGCCGTTCGGCGGCCGCCTTCGACGGAAGTCCTTCCGCCGCGACGCGCTTGATCGAGCGGAGGCGGTTCAGATGGCTTCCGAGCGCGCCTGCGAGGCGCGCCGCTGTGTCGCGCCGTGTCTTCGGCTCACGCTCGAAGATCGTCTCGCTCGCCTCCAGCGTCCGAGCCGCGTCGCGGGCTGCCCAGGCATCGGTGAGCGTGAAGATCGGTACGTCGGCGGCAGCCGCACTCAGAAGCTCGACCTCGCGTTCGCCGATCGGGCTCCCCGGCCGCCCAGGTCGAGACCTTGTCGATCTCGGCCGAGAGCGCGTGCAGGTCGTCCGCTCCGATGAGCTGGACGAGCAGCGCACACGCTTCGGGCTCCGCCTGTACACCCCGCTGACGAAACTGCGTTGCGACCCAGCCCTGGATCGCTTTCTTCGCGACGTCGTACTCGAGGACGTCGCCGGCCTTCTTGCACGTCTTCCAGAGTGCCGTCGTCTTCTTGACGTCCTCCCCCACGAGCGCCAGAACCGTGTCCGGGGCGGGGCTCGCGAGGTAGCTCGAGATCGCATCCACGTCGGCAGCCTTCCACCCGCCTTTGCGGCGGTTGTCGGAATCACGCCGACCATCGACCTCCTCGACCACGACGAGGCGCGCATCGCCGAAGAGACTTCCGGTATTGCAGAGCGCCACTGCCGCCTCTGCCGATGTATCGAGCGCACTGACGGTGTCGGTCGCCTCTGGCGCGAAGTGGGCTCGCAGGCGGGCAAGCGCCGTCTCGATCTTCGGGCGGTCGCTGCCCGTGAGGAGATACACCGGCTTGCCGGGAGCGTCGGCCACCGAGGGAGCCTAGCGGCCGGTTCGAACACGAACTCCACGGCCGTCGGATTCCAGGACGACGCGGCCGTCCGTGTCGGTGCGATGGACGACGAGCCCGGGCACGCCGGCAAGCGCGGTGAGCGTCTCCGCGCGTGGATGGCCGTAATCGTTGTTCCGACCAGCGGAGATCACGGCGACGCTCGGTCTCAGAACACGGAGTTGATCCTCGAGGCCAGGGTCGGCCGAGCCGTGATGGGCGACCTTGAGCACCTCGAAGGCTCCCAGGCGAAGACGTGAGGTCACCTCGGACTCCGCGTCGGCCGGGAGGAACACGTCTAGCTCGCCGTACGTGACCACGAGAACGGTGGCGTTGAGGTTCGGATCCTCCGAGGGGAGTCCGGGATCGGGAGGCCAGAGCACGCGGACCACGAGCCCGCCGACCTTGAACTCCGAGCCTGAACGAATCGTCTGCACCGGCACTCGGCGCGCGCGCGACACGACGATCGCCTCCTCGTAGTCCGGACCTGACGCAGCCAGCCCGGGATCGAGGACTGTCCCCACCTCGAGCCGGCGGATGACGTCTGCGGCCCCGCCGATGTGGTCGCGCTGAGGATGGGTGAGCACGAGCGCCGACAGCGAATGGACTCCCATCTGCTCGAGCTGACCGGCGACGTCGGCTTCGGGCGGTCCCTGGTCGACGAGAAGCCGGGCACTCGGCGTCTCCAGGAGAACCGAGTCTCCCTGCCCCACATCGAGGAACGTCACGCGCAGCCCCGCGGGTTCCTGCCATGCCGGAGGCGCGCGCAGCGACCACGCGGCGGAGACCGCCACGAGGGCGACGCCCACCACGGCGAAGACCAGCCCACGGCCCGGGCCACCGATGCGTCGCCTGCCGTGTCCGGCCGCGACCCACCCCACAGTGCAGAAGAGCAGCCCCACGAGCGCCGCCCGTGCGTCGACCTGCGCGCCCGGCAGCGACGCGACGAGCCGCGCGACGAGCTCGAGCCACGCTGCCGCCCACCCTGCGAACCACGCCAGAGCCGACGCAGCAGCGGGAGAGAAGGGGTCGGCCGCCGCCCCCAGCAGCCCCAGGCCGAGGACGACGGGCATCGCCGGGAACGCGAGAGCGTTCGCCGGGACGGTGTAGACCGGAGCCTGACCGAAGTGAAAGAGGACGATCGGCGCCGTGACGAGACCGCATACGAGGGCTACGCCGAGCACGTCGCGGGCGCCGCGAGGAACCGGGTATCCATCCAGGCGCGCATTCAGTCGAGGAACGCCCACGAAGATTCCCGCGACGGCTGCGAACGAGAGCTGGAAGCCGGGCTCGAGGAGCGAGGTCGGCGCCCAGGCCAGTAGCACCAGCGCTCCGACAGCGAGGAAATGCCACCGGTCGCGCGGTCTCGCCGCAAGCCAAGCGAGAGACGCGAGCGCGCCCGCGACTCCGGCGCGGATCACGGACGGCTGCCAGCCGACCGCGAGCACGTACGCGGCAATTGCCGCGAGCGTCATGAGCTCTCTGAACACTCGCGGGATCCGGAGCAGCCAGCCGAGCCCGTAGACGCCGACGGCGATGTAGGCGACGTTCTGACCGGAGACCGCGAGGAGATGCGCGAGTCCCGACGCCCGGAAGTCCTGCTTGACGGCTTCCGGCAGTCCCTCGTCCTCGCCGAGGACGACGCCGAGCACAAGCGCACGCCGGACTCCGTCAGTGCCCCGCCCGACCGCGCGCTCGATTCGATTGCGCAGACGATCGCCGCCACCGGCGATGCCGCCGCGGCTGCCGACCTGACGCCACACGCCCCCGCGGAGAACCACGTGTATGCCCTGACGAGCGAGCCAGGCCCGTTCGTCGAAACCTCCCGCGCGGTCTGCAGCGCGCGGCTCGGCCACGCGGACGATCGTCTCGAGGATGGCGCCCCGCGGGGGCGACCGACCCACGGGGAGGGTCAGGAGAACCCGTTCGCGAAGGCGCTCTCGACGGAAGCTTCGGATCTCGGCCGGGACTCGGACTGCCCACGGCGTGGGACGTGCCGGTCCCGTCACGACCAGCTCTGCGCGCCCGGCCTCCCCGACCTCGGCGAGCAGCGCGCTCTCACGCATCGCATCGAGTCGCAGCGCACCCCACCAGAGTCCCGCGATGACGAGAACCGCCGCGACCGCGGCAACTCGAGCCGCGGAATCGAGGAGCACGATGCCTGTCAGTCCGACAAGCGCGAGCGAGACGAGCGCGAACGTGCTGAGCGCGATCCAGTTCGAAGCAGCCAGGCCGACGCAGGCCGCTCCAGCGAGCAGCGCCGGCCATTCGAGCTCGACGACTCGCCTCACGGGGTCACGAGGTCGCGCAACTGCTCGACCCGAGTTGGGCCGATCCCGGGAACGGCATCCAGCTCGTCCACCGACCTGAACGGTCCGTGCTCGGCCCGATAGTCGAGGATCTTCTGCGCGGTGACCGGCCCCACCCCGGGGAGCTCGTCGAGCTCTTCGGCAGTCGCCGTCCCGAGGCTCACCTTTGCTCCGAGACCCGCGACCGCCGGGTCGGGAACGGCGGCGGTTTCGCCGCCTGGAGCGGTTACCCCGACCACCGTCGCCTTCACCGGTACGAGCACCTGCACCCCGTCGACGAGCGGGGCAGCGAGATTGAGCGCCGCTAGCTCGGCACGGCGCGTGCTTCCACCCGCTCGCGCGACGGCGTCCGCGACCCGAGCCCCTTCTCGCAGCCGATAGAGGCCGGGACGGCGCACCGCTCCCACGACGTGGACCACAAGAGAAGTGCGCGACGGCGAGCCCGCCACCGGCACCGAGACCGGCTCGAGGGGAGCGACGATCTCCGGCGCCGAGGCCGTCCCGGTGCGGGCGAGCCGGCCGCCCGCCAGGACGAGGAGCGCAAGCAGCGCGCTAACGAGGACGAATGCGGTCGAGCGGGAGACGGAGACGGATGGCACCCGGTCATGGTTCCGGGCATCCCGTCACGGAGGGGAAACGCCTTCGTCACGAGAGTGCGCCAACGCTCGCCGCAAGAACGGCCCCGGATCGCGCGACAGGCAGGCTCAGAGCACGAAGTTGACGAGCTTGCCGGGCACGACGATCGTGCGCGCGGCCTCCCCGCCGTTCATGTGCGACTGCACCCGCTCCGACGAGCGCGCAAGCTCAACCAGCTCCGCCTCGCCCACGTCGGGCGAAACATGGAGGCGGTCGCGGATCCTCCCGTTCACCTGCACGACGACCTCGACCGTCTCGACAGCGAGCAGCGCCGGATCGGGCTCGGGCCAGGGATGCTCCCAGAGTCGCTCGTACCCGAGCCGCTCCCAGAGCTCCTCCGCGATGTGAGAGCCATAGGGCTGGATCAGGCTGACCGCGGTCTCGATCGCGAAGCGGGCCGCGGGATCGTCCGGGTGCCGCTGGATCTCGTTCAGGAGCTCCATGACGGCCGCGATCGGGGTGTTCAGCGCAAAGCGTCGGCCGATGTCGTCCGTGACCTTGGCGATCGTGCGATGAGCTTTGCGCGCGAGCGGCGTGTCGGGGACGGGCTCGACCACCGGCTTCCCGGCCTGCTCCCCGGCAATCCGCCAGAGGCGATGGAGGAAGCGCACAATGCCTTCGAAGCCCGCGTCCTGCCACTCGGCATCCTGCTCCACCGGGCCGATGAAGAGCAGGTACATGCGAGCTGCGTCCGCTCCGTAGCGCTCGACGTACTCGTCCGGAGAGATCGCGTTCCCTTTGGACTTCGACATCTTCGCGCCGTCGCGGTACAGCATCCCCTGCGTGAAGAGCCGCGCGAACGGCTCGCGGAACCCGATCAGCCCCAGATCGTTCATCACCTTCACGAAGAAGCGCGCGTACAGCAGGTGCAGGATCGCGTGCTCGACGCCGCCGATGTACTGGTTGACGGGCAGCCAGTAGTCGACGAGCTCGCGGTCGAACGGCGCCTGGTCGTTGTGCGCGTCGGCGTAGCGCAGGAAGTACCAGGACGAATCGACGAACGTGTCCATCGTGTCGGTCTCGCGACGCGCCTCGCTGCCACAACGTGGGCACGTCGTCCGGACCCAGTCCTCGGCGGCGGCGAGCGGCGATCGCCCCTTCGGCAAGAACTCCGTGACGTCCGGCAGGAGCACCGGGAGATCCTCGTCCGGAACAGGCACGATGCCGCACTCGTCGCAGTAGACGATCGGGATAGGCGCTCCCCAGTAGCGCTGGCGGGAGAGCAGCCAGTCGCGCAGCCGATAGCGAATCGCGTTCCGGGACAGGCCCTGCTCGGCCAACTTCTCGACGATCGCCCGGCCGCCCTCGGGCGCACGCCATGCCGCTGAACTCGCCCGAGTTCACCAGTCGCTCGTTCTCCGTATGCGCCGAGAACGCCCCTTCTTCAGGCGCCTCTGTACCGGCTGCGGGCTCGACGACCTGCCGGATCTCGAGGCCGTAGCGCTCGGCGAAAGCGAAGTCGCGTTCGTCGTGCGCGGGCACCGCCATGATCGCGCCGGTTCCGTACTCCATCAGGACGTAATCGGCCACCCAGATCGGGATGCGCTCGTGATTGACCGGGTTCACGACGTAGCGCCCGGTGAACACACCGTCCTTCTCCTTCGACTCGCGCTCGACGGTCGACCGCGCCCCGGCGTGCCGGACATAGTCGAGGACTTCGGCTTCGTTCTCCGTTCCTTCGACCAGCCGCGGTACGAGTGGATGCTCGGGCGCGAGCACGAAGAAGGTTGCGCCGAAGAGCGTGTCGGGGCGCGTCGTGAAGATCTCGACCTCGTCCCCGAAGTCGTCCACTCGAAAGAGCACGTCGGCGCCCTCGGACCGGCCGATCCAGTTCCGCTGCATCGTCAGCACACGCTCGGGCCACTCCTCGAGCAGCGCCATCTCGTCGAGGAGCACGTCGGCGTAGTCGGTGATCTTGAAGAACCACTGCTCGAGGTTTCGAGCCTCGACCTCGGCGCCGCAGCGCTCGCACCGCCCGTCGATCACCTGCTCGTTCGCGAGCACCGTCTGATCGTTCGGGCACCACTTGACCGGAGCATCCTTCCGGTACGCGAGGCCCTTCTCGAAGAAGCGGAGGAAGAGCCACTGCGTCCAGCGGTAGTACTCGGGCTCGTGCGTGGCGAGGACGCGATCCCAGTCGATCGCCCAGCCCATGCGTTCCATCTGCGCGCGGATCGCGGCGATGTTCCGAGGAGTTTCGTCGCGGGGGTGCGTGCCCTCCTTGATCGCGGCGTTCTCCGCGGGCAGGCCGAACGCGTCGAACCCCATCGGGCGCATTACGGCGAAGCCGTGGCGACGGCGGAAGTGGGCGACGACCTCGCCCAGCATGTAGTTGCGGACGTGCCCCATGTGCAGGTCGCCCGACGGGTACGGGAGCATCTCGAGCACGTAGGTCTTCTGCGAGTGGCGCTCGAGCTCCTCGCGGTCCGGATTCGGCACCTCGAAGGCTCGCTCGTCCTTCCA
This sequence comes from uncultured Actinomycetes bacterium, assembly GCA_963789655.1. GTDB lineage: Bacteria > Actinomycetota > Thermoleophilia > Gaiellales > Gaiellaceae > GMQP-bins7. The sequence continues at coordinate 248,967 of CAWBLH010000007.1, read as the reverse complement.
GACGCGCTGCCACTTCTCTTCGATCGCTCGTGGGTCGTACTGCTCCATCGCCGTTCCTGTTCGCCTCAGACAACAAAAAAGCCTCTCGCGCGAGAGGCTTCAGAGGAACGCCCGCGGCTCTCGCCGCGCCCGCTCCCTGCGTTATGGAAGAAGCTGCACCATCTCCGAAAAGGGTAACAGGCAGAATCGTCGGGTGCTCGATCTCTTCCCGGATTCGGCGCGGATCGAGCAGCGCGAGCTCGAGCTCGGAGGGCTCGCCTCTGCTGAGCTTGCTGAACGTTTCGGGACCCCGCTCGTCGTCTACTGCGAGGACACGCTTCGGCAGCAGGCACGTGCGCTGAGACGGGCCGCTGGCGCAGGCGGACGTGTCTTCTACGGCACGAAGGCGTTCCCGAACGTCGCGGTGCTCAGGCTTTTTCGCGAGGAAGGCGTCGGCGCCGACGTGGCGGCGGCCGGAGAGCTCGCCTTCGCGCGGGCCGCCGGGCTCTCGGGAGACGAGCTCGTAGTACACGGCAACAACAAGGACGCAGCGCTCCTTGCGGACGCGGCCGCCGAAGGGGCCTGCGTGGTGCTGGACGCGCCCGACGAAGCGGAGCTGGCGTCGGCCGCCGGGGTTGAACGAGCGCTCGTCCGCGTGACGCTCGGCGTCGACGCGGACACGCACGAGGCGATCGTGACCGGGCACCACGGCTCGAAATTCGGGCTTCCACCGCCGCAAGCCGAGGTCGTTATCAAGGACGCACTCGGTCGCGGTATCGACGTGCTCGGGGTCCACGTCCACGTCGGCTCGCAGCTCGCAGACTTCACGGCGCAGGCGGAGACGATTCGACGCCTCGCCGCGTTCGCCGCAGCCTGCCGCGCGTCGCTGGGCTGGGAAGCTCGGGTGGCGAACCTCGGTGGAGGCTTCGGGATCAGGCACCACCCCGACGACGAGGTACCCGACGCTGCCGAGCTCGCAGCCACAGCGGCCGCGACCGCGCGCTGCGCCTTCGCCGAAGGCGGGCTGTCCGAGCCGGCGGTCTGGCTCGAGCCCGGTCGCTGCCTCGTCGGTCGCGCTGCGGTCACGCTCTACCGCGTCGGCTCGGTGAAGCGACTCGAGGAGCGGACGTGGGTCGCCGTCGACGGCGGGATGTCGGACAACCCGCGTCCTCAGCTGTACGACGCCCGTTACACGGCACTAAATGCGTGCCGCGCCGAGGAGGAGCCCGACGAGCTCGTCAGCGTGGCGGGGATGCACTGCGAGTCCGGAGACGTCCTCATCGACGACGTCTCGCTCCCCTCCCCACGGAGGGGCGACCTCCTCGCGATCCCGGCGACGGGGGCGTACACCCTCGCGATGAGCTCGAACTACAACGGCGTCACGCGCCCCGCTGCGGTGCTCCTGAAAGAAGGGAAGGCGCAGCTGATCCGTCGCCGTGAGACGATCGAGGACCTGCTCGCCCTCGAACCGGGCTACTCAGGCTCCCACGAGACCTCGACGACGTAGCCATCGGGATCTCGGAACTTCACGCTCACGTAGTCCGGGTCGTCCCACACGCCGACGATCTCGACGCCATCCGCGGCAAGACGCTCGCGGAAGGCGCTCACCTCACCCGCACTCGCCAGCCGTGAGCCGAAATGAAGGAATTCCGGGATCGAGATCGGCGTGGTGACCTCGCCGAGTGCGAGCGAGAACCCCGAAGCGTCGTGCAGGATCAGAACCCCGTCCGACCGAGGCGTGAGCTCCGCCGTAAAGCCCAGGTACCTCTCGTAGAAGAAGCGAGAACGCTCCTGATCGCCGACCGCGAGAGCGAGGTGATCCACTCCAATCAGCGCGCCCCTGTGCCTGCGAGCCCCGGCCGTACCAGTCGCGGCGGAGCGACGAGGCCCGCCTCTCGCACTGGCGGGTTGAGCGGCTCTGCGAGCGGCGACGCACCGAACGAGGCGCGCACCCGCTCCTCGGGCGGATCGGCGTACAGCGTCGTCCGCTGACGGGGCACTCGGCCCGCGGAGCGAATCAGCTCCTCCATGCGCTCGGGCGGCATCTCCTGCCCGTACTCCGCGCCGGCCGAGCGCGAGATGGACTCGTTCATCAGCGTCCCGCCGAGGTCGTTGACTCCGGCCAGGAGTGCCTCGCGCGTCCCCTCAGGGCCGAGCTTGACCCACGACGCCTGGATGTTCGTGATCCACGGGTGCAGCGCGAGACGACCGACGGCGTGCACGAGGAGCGTCTCGCGGAAGGTCGGCCCACGCCGCGCGCGACCCTTGACGTACATCGGCGCCTCCATCGGCACGAACGGGAGCGGCACGAACTCCGTGAACCCACCCGACGCCTGCTGCTGCTCGCGCGCTCGGAGCAGATGGCGCGCCCAGCTCCTGGGCGTGTCCGCATGCCCGAACATCAGCGTCACGTTCGAGCGGAGCCCGACGGCATGCGCAGCACCGTGAACGCGCAGCCACTGACCGGTCGTCACCTTGTCCGGACAGATGATCCTCCGCACCTCGTCGTCGAGCACTTCGGCGGCGGTGCCGGGGAGCGAGCCGAGGCCGAGGTCGCGGAGGTACGCGAGGTACTGCTCCAGCCCCAGACCGAGAGTCGCCGCCCCCTGCCAGATCTCGAGGGCCGAGAACGCATGGACGTGGAGGTCGGGGATCTTCGCCTTGATCGCCCGCACGACATCGGCGTAGTAGTCGCCTGTGAACGCGGGATGGATGCCGCCCTGGAGACAGACCTCGGTCGCCCCCCGGTCCCACGCCTCTTGCGCTCGGCGGACGATCTCCTCGAGCGGGACGAGGTAGGGCGCCCCGCGGAGGTTCCGCGCCAGCTTCCCCTTCGAGAAGGCGCAGAAGCCGCACCGGAAGTAGCAGACGTTCGTGTACTGGATGTTCCGGGTGACGACGTAGGTGACCTCGTCCCCGCACATCTCGCGCCGGAGCCGATCGGCCGCCGCAAAGACGCGCTGCATCTCGTGCCCACGCGACTCGAGCAGGCGGGTGAGATCGTCCTCTCCGAGCTCGGCGCCGGTGAGCTCGAGTGGCGGCGCATCACGATGGACGACGAACGGGATGGCGCTCGGCTCACCGGGCGCCCATGAGTCGTCGCGCGCCAGCCCGACCGCGTCGGAGGCCCTCCGCACGAAGGGCGCGACCGCTGGGTCGACCCAGCGGTCGAGCTCGCCGATGTACTCGGGGTAGATCGCGAGCCGAGGTGCGAGCTCGAGCCCGCGGCTCCGAGTTGCTTCGACGAGGCGCTCGATCTCCGGCCACGGAGCTTCCGGATTCACATGGTCGATCGTCACCGGCGAGACCCCGCCCCAGTCGTCGATCCCGGCGTCGAGCAGCCGCGGAAAGTCCTCGTAGGCGAGGTTCGGAGGCGCCTGCACGTGCCAGTCGGGACCGAGCAAGACGCGTGCGACTGCGATCGTCCAGAGATGGTCGTCGAGCGAAGGCTCGGGGTGCGATGCCATTCGCGTCCCCGGCTTCGCCCGGAAGTTCTGGACGATGACTTCCTGCACGTGCCCGTGCTCTTCGCCGAGCGCGCGGAGCGCGAGGAGGGCGTCGATCCGCTCCTCCCGCGTCTCCCCGATCCCGATCAAGATCCCGCTCGTGAAGGGGATCCGGAGCTCGCCCGCGAGACGGATCGTCTCCAGGCGGCGCGCGGGGATCTTGTCCGGCGAGGCCCAGTGCGGCCCTCCGCGCTGCCCGAGCCGCTCCGCGGTCGTCTCGAGCATGATCCCCATCGAGGCGCTCACCGGGCGCAGGAGCTCGAGCTCTTCGCGCGTCATGACACCGGGGTTGAGGTGGGGCAGGAGGCCGGTTTCCTCGAGGACGAGCTTTGCGCAGCGCGCGAGGTACTCGATCGTCGTCTCGCAGCCGAGCGCGCGGAGCTCCTCGCGCGCGACCTTGTAGCGGAGCTCCGGCTTGTCCCCGAGCGTGAAGAGCGCCTCGCGACAGCCCGCAATGGCGCCTGCGCTCGCGATTGCGAGTACCTCCTCCTCGGTCATGAACGCACGTTCGCCGCGCTTCGGCGGGCGGGCGAACGTGCAGTAGCCGCAGACGTCGCGGCAGAGCGTGGTCAGGGGGATGAACACCTTCGGGGAGTAGGTGACGAGCGGGCCGCGCCTGAGCCTCTGGGCCTCGACGAGCAGCTCGTCGAGAGGGGCGGCGAGGAGGTCGGTGACGGCGATCACGCTCCGCGAGCATAGAGCTCTCAACGTGATGATCGCTCGTCGCGAGCCGGATGATGGACGCCGTGAGGCGAGGACGCAGGGAGCGTCCATATCAGTGGCTATGGACGCGACTGAGGACGCGGCCTCACGGCGTCCGGCGCCGGATCGCGACATCGGCGTTCATTACGTTGGGAGCTCTGCGTCGATGACGCGGGTCCGCATTCGTCTCAGGGTTGTGAGCGAGCCAAAGGAGTCGAGATGAAGTTCCTGTTCCTGATCCACGGCGACGAAGCAGCCGAGGCAGCCATGACATCTGAGGAGCGCCGCGCGATCGTCGGCGAGCACATCGCCTATGGGCGGCTGTTGCAAGAGCGCGGCGCGTTTGTGCTCGGCGAGGCGCTCGAGGGGAGCAAGTCGGCCGCTGTCGTCCGACCCGGCGAGAAGCCGTTCGTCACGGACGGGCCGTTCGCGGAGACGAAGGAGGGGGTCGGCGGCTTCTACGTCGTCGAGTGCCGGAGTCGCGAGGAAGCGCTGGAGCTTGCCGGGAAGGTGCCACAGAGCCCCGGGGCGGCGGTCGAAGTGCTGGCGATCGCCGAGATGTGACCATCCAAGACCGGGGTCAGGCTGAAGCCTGACCCCCTCGTCGGGCGGCCCTTGCGCCTGGTCGTCAGAGCCGGTTCGAGGTCCAGAGCCCGCCGAAGGGCACCCACTTGCCCTTCACCCAGCGCTGGAGCTGGCCCTGCTGTACCGGGAAGTTGTCGCCCTTGCCTGTCCGAACGGCGATGCCCGGGAGCAAGAACGGGTTCGCCGGGCTCGTGATCGAGCGCGCGCGGGCCATCAGAGCCGCGCGAGTCGGATTCGCGCCCAGGCGCTTGAAGAGCGACACCGTCTCGAACGCCACCGCCATGCCGTACACGTGGTAGACGTCGCTCTGGTTCGCTCCCTTCGCGTACTTCCCCATCACCGAGCGGTACGTCTTCATGCCTGCGTCGTTCTTCCACTTCGGGTCCGTCGGGTCCTTGAGGAAGTTCAGCGAGACCGTCCCCTCGATCGTCTTGTTCTTCCCGCCCTCGGCGCCGAGCAGCATGATGTTCGAGGCGCCCGAGACGGAGTTGTTGATGACCTTCGGCCTCCATGCGAGCCGGTTCGCGTAGACGAACGCCTGGATCGCGAACTTCGGCGTCGCGAAAACGGCCAGGACGTTCGCGCGCGAGGCTTTGAGCTTCGCGATCTGCGACTGCACGTCCGGCGCCGTCACCTCGTACGGTTCGGCCGCGACGACGGTCGAACCCGAGCGCGCGAGCCCGCGCTTCAGACCGGCGAGCAGATCCTTGCCGTAGTCGTCGTTCTGGAGGAGGACCGCGATCTTCGCCTTTTTCATCGTTTTCGCGATGTACTGGCCGTACACCCAGCCCTCCGCCTGGTAGCTCGGCTGGAAGCCGATCGTCCACGGGTACTTGGCGGCGTCGCGGCCCCACGTCGTCGCCCCGGAAGCGACGAAGAGCTGTGGCACCTTCGTCTGGTTCAGGTACTCGCGAACCGCAATGTTTTGCTCGGTGCCGAGGGAGTTGAAGACGGCGAAGACCTTGTCCTGCTCGACCAGCTGCCGCGTCGCCTGGATGGACTGGGACGGGTTGTACGCGTCGTCGACGATCCTGTACTCGAACTTCCGCTTCGAGACTCCGCCCTTCGCGTTGACGGAGTCGAGATAGGCCTTGGCGCCTCTGGCGACCGATGCGTAGGCAGCAGCAGGGCCGGTGAGCGGCGACGTCCCGCCGAGCACGATCGACGTCGACGTGATGCCGGGGTCCGCGGTGGAGCTCGCGAATGCACCGGTGAACGTCGCAAGCGACAGAACGCTCGCCGCAGTGAGCACGGTCAGAACCGGTGTGCGTCTCATCTAGCTCGCACGAGAGTAGCGCCAGCGAGTGACCGTCTGCCCCGCCCGGCGGAGAAGACCCGCGACTCCGGTCGGGAGGAAGAACATCAGGAGGATGAGCACGACGCCGTAGATGATCGCCGGCGCTCCCGGCTCCTTTGTCCGTTCCACGATGAAATCGGGCAGTCGCGACGCCACGCCCTCGCCCTGGGCCCACAGCGGCAGGAACTGGATGAAGATCGCCCCGACGACGAGACCCGACAGCCCCCCGAGCCCGCCCACGACCACGCCGACCAGCAGGAAGATCGAGAGCGCGATCGGGAACGTGTCCGGGTTGACGAACGTCGTCGCAATCGCGAAGAGCGACCCCGCCACACCCGCGTAGGCGGCGCTGATCCCGAAGGCGAGCGTCTTGTAGCGCGCGAGGCTCACGCCGGAGGAGACCGCAGCCGTCTCGCTGTCGCGCACCGCCCGGAACGCTCTCCCCGTACGACCGCGCAGGATCAGCCACGCGACGGCGAAGGCGACGAGCGCGATCGACCAGCACAGGTAGTACAGCCAGTCGTTGAACACGAGCTCCTGGCCGAGGACCTCGATCGGGACGATCCCGGCGGTGAGCTCGGGAAGGCCGAAGAGCTGCACCCCGGAGCCGCCGCCCGTGAACTCCTCGAAGCGCTTTATGACGGACGGCATCGCGACCGCGATCGCGAAGGTCGCGAGCGCGAGGTAAAGCCCTGAAAGCCGCAATGCGGGCAGACCGAAGGCGAGACCGACGAGGCCGGCGACGAGCCCGGCGATGGGGATCGTCCATACGTCCTTCATGCCCCCACCGATCCCGAGCAGGCCTTCCTGGCCGAACTGCTCGTTCCCGGCCATCAGGAGCGCGGTCGTGTACCCCCCGATGGCCATGAACGCGCCGTGGCCGAGCGAGATCTGACCGGTGTAGCCGGTGAGGATGTTGAGACCGAGGAGCGCGATCAGGTAGATGGCCACGTAGGCGAGCTGCTGCGCGCGGAATGGCCCGATCCACAGCGGCATGACGAGGATGAACACGGCGAGGAGCGCGAAGCCGACGAAGCCGAGGACTCTCGTCACGCGAGGCGTCATACGCGCTTCACCTCGGGGCGCCCGAAGAGACCGGACGGGCGAACCAGCAGGACGACGAGGATCACGAGGAGGGCAGCCGGGAGCTTGAGCTCCGCGCCGACGAAATCGACGTAGACGCCGATGAGGTTCAGAAAGACGCCGAGCGCGAGCCCACCGACGACTGCGCCGAACGGGGAGTCGATGCCGCCGAGCACGGCCGCGGCGAACGCGTAGATGAGGATCGGCTGCATCATCTGCGGGTCGAGACCGACGCTCGGAGCGGTGAGCATGCCTGCGACGGCGCCGAGCACCGCGGCGAGCCCCCAGCCGAGCGCGAGCATCCAGGTCACTCGCACGCCGACGAGGCGGGCTTCCTCCGGATTCACTGCTGCCGCGCGAAGTGCGAGACCCACCTTCGTGAACTGGAAGAGGAGCCAGAGCAGGATGACGATCCCCACCGTTACCGCAAGCGTCCCGATGTCCTGGACGGAGACGATGACGCCGCCGACGTCGAGGGTGTCGTTTCCGAAGGGGCTCGCGAGCGACTGGGGCTCGCCGCTCCAGAACCAGATGACGAAACCATTGATGGCAATGAGAAGGCCGATGGTCACGATGACGACCCTCAGCACGTTGCCCCGCTCGACCGGCCGGATCACGACCCGGTGCGTGACCACGCCGAAGGCGAAGGAGAAGCCGAGCGTGGCGACGAACGCGGGCCAGTAGCTCCAGCCATGATTCACCGTCAGCGTCCATGCGACATAGGTGCAGAGGGTGGCCATCTCGCCCTGTGAGAAATTGATGACGCCGGTCGAGCGGTGGATGATGACGAGCGCCAGCGCGAGCGACGCGTAGATCCCGCCCGAAGCGAGACCCGACACGACCTGCTGCATGAAGTCGGTGAAGGCGGCGGCGAGCACGTCAGTACCCGAGGTACGAGCGGCGTACCGACTCGTCCCCCTGCAGCTGCTTGCTACTGCCGGTCAGGGCGACGCGCCCGACCTCGAGCACGTACGCCCGTGCCGAGCTCCGGAGCGCGATGCGCGCGTCCTGCTCGACGACGAGCACCGTCAATCCCTCCTTCTCGTTCAGCTCTCGGACGATTCGGAAGAACTCGCGCACGATCATCGGCGCCAGTCCGAGCGAGGGCTCGTCGAGAAGGAGAAGGCGCGGACGGCTCATCAGCGCGCGCGCGAGAGCCAGCATCTGCTGCTCGCCGCCCGAGAGCGTCCCCGCGCGCTGGCCGCCCCGTTCGACCATCCACGGGAAGTACTCGGACATCCGCTTGATGTCTTCCTTGACGCTCTTGTCGCGCCGCGTGTACGCGCCGAGCCGCAGGTTCTCCATGACCGACAGGTCGACGAACGTCCCGCGCCCCTCCGGCACATGGGCGATTCCGGCTTTCGCCGCTGCCTCGGGGCCTCGCTTGAGCTCGTTCCCGTCGAGCTCGATCGCCCCACTCCTGGCGACCGTACCGGAGATCGCCCGCAGCGTGGTCGTCTTGCCCGCGCCGTTCGCGCCGAGGACCGCGACGACCTCGCCCTCGGACACCGTCAGCGAGACGTCGCGGAGCGCCTGCACCGGCCCGTAGTGGGCCTCCACGCGATCGAGCTCGAGGAGGGTCGTCACGCGTCGTCCGTGTCGTGGGCGGTCGGTGTCTGGCTCGACCCAGACGCCGACTCAGGCGGCTCGTCCTCCTCGTCCTCGCTGCCGAGGTAGGCCTCGATAACCGCAGGATCGGCTCGAACTTCGGCGGGCGCGCCGTCGGCGATCTTCCTTCCGAAGCTCAACACGTTGACGTGGTCGGAGATGCTCATGACCAGGTTCATGTGGTGCTCGACGAGCAGGATCGTCAGCTCGAGCTCGTCGCGAAGCCGCCGGACGAACACGCCGAGATCGGCCACCTCTTCGTGGTTCAGGCCGCCGGCAGGCTCGTCGAGCAAGAGCAGGCGAGGCCGCGCGATGAGCGCGCGGGCGAGCTCGACGCGTTTCTGCGTCCCGTACGAGAGCGCCGCCGCAGGGAAGTGGGCTCGTTCCCGGAGGCCGACGACGTCCAGGACCTCGAACGCGTCCGACTCCCCCGCCTTGCGTCCCCGCCCGTGCGCGCCGACGAGGACGTTCTCGAGCACCGACATCGTCCGGAAGAGCTGGATGTTCTGGAACGTGCGGGCGATGCCCTTCTGCACGATCTTGTGTGCGGGCGAGCGCAGGATGGACTCGCCGTCGAGCTCCACCGCTCCGGAGTCCGGCTTGTACAGCCGGGTGATGACGTTGAACGCGGTGGTCTTCCCCGCGCCGTTCGGTCCGATCAGGCCCGAGATGTGCCCCTCTTCGACGTCGAACGACACACCGTCCAAGGCGACGATGCCCCCGAAGCGAAGCGTGACGTCCCGTACCGAGAGCAGGGCCATCGGCGCACTACCCTAAACGGGTCCCGCGCACCCTGGCAATGCCCGGTGCGCGCCGAACGCATTACGATCGGACGAGATGGATCTGCGGGACACCGCCGAGGAAGCTGCATTCAGGAGCGAGCTTCGCGCCTGGATCGACGACAACCTCCCCGACGACCTCCAGGGGCACCGAGGCGGGGCGGCTCGGTTCGAGGGCGACGCGATGCGTGCGTGGAGTCGCGCACTGCACGAGGCGGGGTACGCCGGGCTCACGTGGCCGAAGGAATACGGTGGGAGCGGAGCGCCGTACACGCATCACGCGATCTTCCTCGAGGAGGTCGCCCGAGCAGAGGCTCCGCCGCACGTCGGCGTGATCGGCCTCGGCATGGCCGGGCCGACGATCATCGCGCACGGGACCGAGGAGCAGAAGGCACGCTATCTCGAGCCGATCCTTTCCGCGGAGGAGATCTGGTGCCAGGGCTTCTCCGAGCCGGGCGCCGGCTCCGACCTCGCGGGCGTGAGAACGAGTGCTCGCCAGGAGAACGGCCACTTCGTCGTCGACGGGCAGAAAGTGTGGTCGTCGTTCGCGCACCTCGCGAGCTTCTGCATCCTCCTCACACGGAGCGACCCGGAGTCCACCCGCCATGCCGGCCTGACGTACTTGATCGTGGACATGAAGGCACCCGGGGTCGAGGTTCGGCCCCTCACGCAGATCACCGGCGAAGCCGAGTTCAACGAGATCTTCTTCGACGGCGTGAAGGTGCCCGTGGAGAACCTCCTCGGCGAGGTCGGCGGCGGCTGGCAGGTCGCGATGACGACCCTGCTTCACGAGCGCGGGACGCTCGGCTTCGCCCTCCAGGCGGCGCTCGAGGTGCAGGTGCGCAAGCTCGCCGCACTCGCGCGCGACCGGGGCGCCGACCCGCTCCAGCGAGACCGCATCGCCCGCGAGTGGATCGAGATGCAGGCGGTCCGGTTCACGAACTACCGAGCGCTGTCGAAGCTGATGAAGACGGGGATGCCGGGACCCGAGGGGTCGATCTCGAAGCTCGTCTGGTCCGAGTCGAACCAGCGCGTGACGAAGCTCGCGCTCGAGCTGCTCGGTCCCGACGCCGCGCTCGCAGAGGAGAACGCGCCGTACGGCGGCTACTGGCAGCACCAACAGCTCAGGAGCCGCGGGAACACGATCGAGGCCGGGACCTCGGAGGTGCTCCGCAACATCGTCGCCGAGCGGGTGCTCGGGTTGCCCAAGTCGCGCTGATGGATTTCACGTTCACACCCGAGCAGGACGCGCTCCGCGAGCAGGCCCGGGCCTTCCTCGCCGCCAACGAGGCGCCGTCCTGGAAGGAGCTCGCCGAGCTCGGCTGGACCGGCGTCTCCATCGCGGAGGAGGACGGCGGCGCTGGGCTGACCTTCGTCGAGGAGGCCATCCTCTTCGAGGAGCTCGGCCGCGCGCTCTACCACGGGCCGTACTTCTCGACCGTCGCCCTCGCCTTGCCGGCGCTCCCCGCCGAGCTCCGGGCCGAGGTCGCCGCCGGCGAGGCGAGCTGGACGCTCGCGCTCGGCCCGCTCGTCTCCGACCTCGACACCGCCGATCGGGTGGCGATCATCGGAGGGGACGGGATCTACGAGCTCGAGGGCGCCGAGCGAGAGCTGCTGGCGTCGAGCGACGTGACCCGTCCGCTCGGCGTCGTCCGCGGAGGAGAGCCCGGGCGCCGGATCGCAGAGTCCGGCGTGCTGGAGGAGATCAGGAGCCGTCTGCTCGCCGCCCTCGCAGTGGAGGCCTGCGGCGTTGCACGGCGTGCGCTCGAGTACGCGATCGAGCACGCGTCGACGCGCGAGCAGTTCGGGAGGAAGATCGGCGTCTACCAAGCGGTGTCGCATCCGCTCGCCGATGCGTACACGCGCCTCGAGCTCGCCCGCTCGCTCTCGCTCTGGGCAGCGTGGTGCGTCGCCGAGGAGGACGAGCAGGCGCCGATCGCGGCGGCGGCAGCGAAGGCGTCGGCCGCCGAAGCGGCCGTGCAGGTCTGCGAGACGGCGATCCAGGTGCATGGCGGGATCGGCTTCACGTGGGAGCACGTCCTGCACCGTCTGTACAAGCGCGCGCTCTGGATCGAGAGCTTCGGGGCCTCGAGCACCACGCTTCGGGCCGAGGTTGCCGCATCGCTGCTCGATTCCGCTGGTCAGGGGTCTGGCTTCAGCCAGACCCCGGTGTCAATCACCCAAGGAGGCTGAGGTGGACGGCCTGATCATGGATTACCAGCTCAACGTGCCTGCGATCCTGCGGCGCGGCGAGCAGCTCTTCGGCGACCGGGAGATCGTCACGCGGCTGCCCGACAAGAGCTGGCACCGCTACACGTACGCCGAGTTCGCCCCCCGCGCACGCCGTCTCGCGGCCGCGCTTCGCAACGAGCTCGGCCTGAAGGACGGCGACCGTGTCGGCACCTTCGCCTGGAACCACTACCAGCACCTCGAGACCTACATCGGCGTCCCCGTCGGCGGGATGGTCACGCACACGCTGAATCTCCGCCTCCACCCGGACGACCTGACGTACATCGCGACACACGCGGGCGATCGCGTCCTGATCGCGGACAAGGTGCTCTGGCCGCTGGTCGAGAACTTCCGCGAGCGCGCCGGCTTCGAGCACGTCATCGCGATCGGAGACGGCCCGACGCCGGACGGGGCGATCGAGTACGAGGATCTCCTCGCGAGCGCCGAGCCCGGAGACCTCCCGGATCGCGAGATCGACGAGCGAGCCGCAGCCGCCATGTGCTACACGAGCGGAACGACGGGGCAGCCGAAGGGCGCCCTCTACTCGCACCGTGCCATCGCGGTGCACTCGCTGGCGTCGGCAGTGGCCGGTGTGCTCTCGGTCACGGAGGACGACACCGTGCTCCCGGTGGTGCCGATGTTCCACGCCAACGCGTGGGGCTTCCCCTTCACCTGCACATTCGTGGGTGCAAAGCAGGTCTTCCCCGGCCCGTTCCTCGACGGCGAGAGCCTGCTCGAGGCGTTCCAGCAGGAGAGGGTCACGATCACCGCCGGTGTGCCGACGATCTGGATGGGGATCCTCCAGGAGCTGGATGCGAACCCCGGCAAGTACGACACGTCCTCCGTCCGCTGCATGGTCGTAGGTGGGTCGGCGGCGCCGCAGGCGATGATCGAGGCGTTCGAGAAGCGCCACGGCCTCCGCATCCTCCATGCCTGGGGGATGACCGAAATGTGTCCGCTGGGGACGGTGTCCGAGCTGACGAGCCGCGAGCGGGAGCTCTCGGAGGAGGAGCAGTTCCGCTACCGCGCGAAGCAAGGAGTTCCGGCGCCGTTCGTCGAGATTCGCGCCCGAGGGCCCGAGGGCCTCGTGGCCTGGGACGGCGAGACGATGGGCGAGCTCGAGGTCCGAGGCGTCTGGATCTCGTCCGACTACTACGAGAGCCCCGAAGGCGCCGATCGCTGGACCGACGACGGCTGGTTCAAGACGGGCGACATCGTGACGATCGAGCCGCATGGGTACATCGAGATCCAGGACCGCTCGAAGGACCTCGTCAAGTCAGGCGGCGAGTGGATCTCGACCGTCGCGCTCGAGAACGCGCTGATGGGGCACCCGGCAGTCGCCGAAGCAGCCGTGATCGCCGTGCCCGACGAGAAGTGGTCGGAGCGGCCGCTCGCAGTCTGTGTCTTCCGCGAAGGCGCGACGGCGACCGGCGACGAGCTCCGCGACTACCTCGCGCCCAACTTCGCGAAGTGGTGGCTGCCGGAGCGCTTCGAGGTGGTCGAGGAGATCCCGAAGACGGCCGTCGGGAAGTTTCGGAAGACGGCGCTACGCGAGCAGTTCTCGAAGCAGCCCGAGCCTGCGGAGACTGCCTAGGTGGGCGACTTCGTCGCCACCGAGCAAGACGGCTTCGTCGCCACCGTCACGATCGACCACCCGCCCGTCAACGCACTCTCGGCACCGCTGCTCGAAGAGCTGGAAGCGGAGCTCGACCGGCTCGACCACGACGCCGGCGTGCGCGCCATCGTGCTCCGGGGCGCAGGCGAGCGGGCGTTCGTCGCGGGTGCCGACATCTCCGAGTTTCCGGCACTCCGCGAGGCGGCAGCTGAAGCACAGGAGAGCGGCTCAGCGCGGGGGATCCAGAAGCTCGGAGCGCGTATGGACGCTGCGCACACGCCGTTCATCGCGGCCATCCACGGCTTCTGCCTCGGCGGAGGTCTCGAGCTCGCGATGTGCTGCGACCTTCGCGTCGCTTCGGAGGACGCGCAGCTCGGTCAGCCCGAGATCAAGCTCGGGCTCATTCCCGGTGGTGGAGGCACGCAACGGCTTCCCCGGCTCGTCGGCCTCGGGCGCGCGCAGCTCCTGAACATGACCGGCGAGTTCATCGACGCGCGGACCGCCTACGACTGGGGTCTCGTCGAGCGCGTCGTGCCGAAGGAGGAGCTGCTAGACGCGGCGCGCGGCATCGCGACGACGATCGCGGAGCGCTCCCCGGTCGCGATCGGGGTGCTCCGAGAGCTCGCTCGTACCACGCGCGACCTTCCGCTCGAAGAGGGGCTTCGGCGCGAGGCGGACGGCTTCCGGCGCTGCCTCGCGAGCGAGGACGGCGCCGAGGGCGTCGCCGCGTTTCTGGAGAAGCGCGAGCCCCAGTTCACGGGGCGTTGAGAGCACGTACGCCCCTCGCTGTAGGGGCCGGGCATGCCCGGCCCCTACGACCACAGGCATGAGAGCGGTCGTCCTCACAGGAACGGGCGGGCCGGAGCAGCTCACCGTTCGAGGAGGTGCCAGAGCCGTCGCCGGGCGACGGAGACGCAGTCGTCGAAGTCCGCGCCTGCGGGATCAACTTCGCCGACATCCTGATGCGGCTGGGGCGCTACCCGCAGATGCCAGAGCTCCCGGCCGTGCTCGGCTCCGAGATCGCGGGAGAGCTCGACGGCAACCGGGTCATGGGCTTCGTGCGCGGCGAGGGCGGCGGATACGCCGAGCGCGTCGCGGTCGATCGGCGCTGGCTCCTCCCGCTCCCGGCGAGCGCAAGCTTCGCCGAGGGTGCGGCCTTCCCCATGGCGTTCCTCACTGCGTGGATCCCGCTGACACAGCTCCTGAAGGTCGCGTTCGGGGCACGCATTCTCGTGACGGCGGCAGCCGGCGCCGTGGGCACGGCGGCGGTTCAGCTCGTGAAGGTCCTGAACGGCGCGCCGGTCGCAGCGGTCGGCAGCGAGGAGAAGCTCGAGCTCCCGCGCTCGCTCGGCGCGGTGGAGGTAGTCACCTACGACGGGATCGGGGAGCTCGAGCCGGTGGACGCCGTGTTCGACCTCGTCGGCGGCGAGGTTTTCTCGGCCTCGCTCTCCCTCGTCAAGCCACTCGGCACGGCGGTTGCCGTCGGCTACGCGGGCGGCCTCTGGCGGGACGTGAGCCCGACGTGGCTCGTCGGCCGGAACATCGGCGTCCACGGCTTCTACCTCGGCCGCCTCATCGGACGGAATCCCGACCTCGTGGAACAGGCCGCGCGCGACGTCCTTCGCCTCTGGGACGGCGGCGTTGTCCGGCCGATCGTCGGTGCAGAGTTCCCGCTCGAGCAGGCGGGCGAGGCACACCGTCTGATCGAGGAACGGAAGACGACCGGAAAGGTGGTTCTGGTTCCGTGACGGCACTGGTCACAGGCTCCGCGGGTGGTATCGGGAGCGCCATCGTGGAGAAGCTGCGGGGCGAGGGGTTCGAGGTGCGGGAGCTCGACCTCGTCAACGGGTTCGACGTCGCCGATCCCGAATGCTGGGAGCACATCGGCTCGGTCGACCTCGCCTGTCTCAACGCGGGCGTGCTCACCGGCGGGAACGGCGTGGGCAGCCTCACGGACGACGAGTACCGGCGGGCAATGGCCGTAAACGTCGACGGCGTCGTCTTCGGTGTCCGCCGCCTCGACCGCGTCATGCCCACGGGCAGCACGATCATCGTCACGGCATCGCTGGCGGGTCTGACCGCAATCCCGGACGACCCGATCTACGGCCTCACGAAGCACGCGGTCGTCGGCTTCGTCCGTTCGGTCGCCCCGGAGCTGGCGCAGCGCGGGATCAGGATTCAGGCGGTCTGCCCCGGCTGGGC
This sequence comes from uncultured Actinomycetes bacterium, assembly GCA_963789655.1. GTDB lineage: Bacteria > Actinomycetota > Thermoleophilia > Gaiellales > Gaiellaceae > GMQP-bins7. The sequence continues at coordinate 233,382 of CAWBLH010000007.1, read as the reverse complement.
GAACACCGGGCTCTTGACTCCCGACTTCAAAGAGGAGCTCGGTGGCCGCGGGTACCGGCTGCTCGAGCCCTCCAAGGTCGCCGAGGGCGTTTGGGCTGCGTACAAGAGCGAGGGAACCGGCGAGGCCTGGATCGTGCAACCGGGCCGAGAGCCGTTGCTCTACGAGTTCAAGGGCGTTCCGGGACCGCGCTAGCGTGGGGGAACCCATGGTTCCCCCACGAACCCCCTCCTTCAGGGCAACGCACCCAGGTCGCGGCGCGTGGCCTCCCGGCCGGCCAAGCCGGCCTCCGGCCGGGACGACGCACGTATACGCGAAGCGATCGTGATCGGCTCCGTCTGGGGGCTGCTCGCGGTCGGAGCCGTGCTGGCGTCGGCAGCGATGGCGCTGTTGTGGATGCTCGCGGTGCGAATTCGAGACGCGAGCCACGTCGACGTCGCCTGGGCGATCCTGATCGCCTGCGCGGCTATCGCGTACGCGCTCCTCGCGGACGGCGACGTCGCGCACCGCGTCCTCGCGGCCGCGCTCGCCTCGATCTGGGGCTTCCGCCTCGGCCTCTATCTGCTCTTCAACCGCGTGCTCGGGAAGGACGAGGACGGCCGCTACCAGGCGCTGCGGGAAAAGTGGGGCGAGAACGCGAACCGGAACTTCTTCTGGTTCTTCCAGTTCCAGGCCGTGCTCGTCGTCTTCTTCTCGCTGCCGTACGCGCTCGTGTCGCTCGACCCGGCGAACGGTCTCGGGCTCGTTGAGTGGGCGGGCGTGGCGATCTGGTCGATCGGGAACGCGGGCGTGATCGTCTCGGACTGGCAGCTGGCGCGCTGGCGTAGCGACCCGAAAAACAAGGGGAAGACCGCTCGCTCGGGGCTCTGGTCCTGGTCTCGGCACCCGAACTACTTCTTCGAGCTCGTCACCTGGCTCGGCGTCGCGCTCGTCGCCACCGCCGCCCCATGGGGCTGGGTGGCGTGGGTGGTCCCGGCCGTTCTCCTCTACTTCCTCTTTCGGGTCACGGGAATCCCCACGACGGAGGCGCAGGCGCTTCGGAGCAGGTCCGACTATGCGGAGTACCAGCGGACGACGAGCGCCTTCGTGCCGCTTCCCCCGAAGCGTGGGGTCAGGCTTTAGCCTGACCCCGTCTTTGGGTTGATTCGCTTGCCGCAAGCGACCACCTGACACCGGGGTCAGGCTGAAGCCTGACCCCCGCCGCGGCGGTCGTCACTCGAACCGCCAGCCGTCGCCCGCGGCAAACGACTTGAGGATGCGCCGCGCCACGACCATACGGTGCACCTCGTCCGGGCCGTCGTAGATCCGCGCTGCGCGCGCCTGCCTCGCCATCCCGGAGAGGGGCGTCTCGTCCGTGAGCCCCCGCGCGCCGTGCACCTGCACCGCACGGTCGATCACGTCGTTCAGCGCCTTCGCCGCGTAGAACTTGATCAACGAGACCTCGACGCGCGCTTCGTCGCCCAGGTCGATCTTGTGCGCGGCATCGAGGGTGAGCAACCGGCACGCCTGGATCTCGGCCGCAGAGTCCGCGATCCAGTTCTGCACGGTCTGCTTCTCCGCGAGGGGCCCGCCGAACGTCTCCCGCTCGAGCGCGTACGAGCACATGAGCTCGAACGCGCGCTCCATCTGACCGAGCCAGCGCATGACGTGGTGGATGCGTCCCGGCCCGAGCCGCTTCTGCGCGATCCGAAAGCCGTCGCCCTCCTCGCCCAACGTGTTCTCGACCGGGACCCGGACGCCGGTGTAGCGAACCTCGCAGTGCGTCGTCCAGCCGCGCCCGCGATGCCCCATCGTCGGCACCGCCCGAATCACGTCCACCCCGGGCGTGTCCGCCGGCACGACGATCTGCGTGGCGCGGCGATGCGGCTCGGCGTCCGGATCCGTAACCGCCATCACGATCCCGAAGGACGCCCCCTCGGCGCCCGACGAGAACCACTTGTGGCCGTCGATGACCCATTCGTCACCGTCCCGCACCGCCCGCGTCCGGAGCCCTGTCGGGTCCGAACCGGACACGTCCGGCTCGGTCATGGAGAAGAACGAGCGCACCTCGCCGGCGACCAGCGGCCCGAGCCAGCGCTCCTTCTGCTCCTCCGTTCCGAACTGCCAGAGGATCTCCCCGTTTCCCGCATCCGGCGCCTGGCAGCCGAGCAGCAGCTGGCCCCAGAGCGAGCGCCCGATCTCCTCGTTCAGGAACGCGTACGTGAGGAAGCTCCCATTGGAGCCGCCGGCCTCCGGCGGCAGGTGCGGGGCCCACAGGCCTTGTTCTTTCGCGACTGCTCGGAGTCGCTCGACTAGCGCGTCGGCGTCCTCGTCCTCCCGATCGAGCGCAGCCTCGTTCGGATACACGTGCGCCTCCATGAAACCCTTCACCCGGGCGCGCAGCTCCTGCACCTCTTCGGTCGGGCGGAGATCGGTGATCGTCACCGCAGTAGCATCGCACTCATCGACCTTCGGAACCACAAACGCTGACCGTGCGCCTGGGGATGTACATGGGGTACGCGCCGCCCGGGACGAGTCCGCTCGAGCCGATCGCACTCGCCCAGGAGGCGGAGCGGCTGGGGTACGACTCCGCCTGGGCCGCAGAGGCCTGGGGAACCGACTGTGTCAGCGTGCTCGCGTGGCTGGGCGCAACGACCAGCAAGATCAAGCTCGGCAGCGCCATCATGCAGATCCCCGGCCGCACGCCGGCGAACACGGCGATGACCGCGGCCACGCTCGACCTGCTCTCGGAGGGCCGTTTCCTGCTCGGACTCGGCACCTCGGGGCCGCAGGTCGTCGAGGGCTGGCACGGAGAGCCGTGGGGGAAGCCGCTCGGGAAGACGCGCGAGTACGTCGAAATCGTGCGCGCCGCACTTCGCCGCGAGCTCCTCGAGCACCATGGCGAGCACTACGACATCCCCGTTCGCAACGGCACCGGCCTCGGCAAGCCCTTGAGGCTGATGGCGCGCCCGCTGCGCGCGGATATCCCGATCTACCTGGCCGCGATGCGCCCCAAGGCGGTCGCGCAGGCCTTCGAGATCGCCGACGGCTGGCTGCCGATCTTCTGGTCGCCGGAGCAGTCTCCGAAAGTCTTCTCCTCGATGCTGGATGGCGCTCGGCCGGACTTCGACGTCGCCCCGTCCGCGCCCACGATCCTGATCGACGACGTCGAAGCCGGGCGCGAGTTCCTCAAGCCGTACTACGCGCTCTACATCGGCGGCATGGGCGCGCGCGGCAAGAACTTCTACAACGAGCTCTGCGCGCGTTACGGGTTCGAGGACGCGGCGCGGAAGGTGCAGGATCTCTACCTCGGTGGCAACAAGCGCGACGCAGCCGCGGCGATCCCCGACGCGTTCGTCGACGAGGTAGCCCTCGTCGGGCCGAAGGAGCGGCTCGCGGAGCGGCTGGACGCCTGGCGGGAGTCGGGCGTGACGTCGCTTCTGGTCTCCACGCAGCAGCCCGAGGCGCTCAGGGCGTTGGCGGAGATCGCGCTGTAGGCGGACTCGGCGTTCCGCCGACTCCGCCTAGATGGACTTCGCGACGGCCTCTGCGGCCGCCCCGGCGAGATACGGAACGACCTCCTCGAAGCGCGCAGCGCTCTCGTCCTCGGCGCCGAGCTCTCTTCGCACGTACCTCCCGTAGATCGCCTCGCAGAAGACGGCTGCCTTCCAGAGCGCGAGCCCCTCGAACCAGGACAGCGACTCCACTCCACGCCCGCTCCGCTCGACGTAGAGATCGACGAGGTCGGACTTGGACGGGAAGCCGGGGAGGGCTGTCACCGGGGACGTGCCGAGCGCGCTCGGAGGACCACCTGGTTCGCTGTACATCGCGAGGAGGTACCCGACGTCGGCGCGCGGGTCGCCGATCGCACCCATCTCCCAGTCGAGCACGGCGACGATCCGCGACGGCTCGTCCGGGTCGACCATCGCGTTTCCAAGGCGAAAGTCTCCGTGCACGACCGTCTCGGGCAGCGCCGGCGGGAGGTTGCTCGCGAGCCAGTCCCCCACGCGCTCGACGTCCGGAATCTCACGTGTCTTGTTGATGCCCCATAGCTGTGTGAAGCGCCGAACCTGGCGCTCGTTGTAGATCCCAGGCCGCACGAACGCAGCGAGGCCCGGGGTAGTCACATCGGCACGGTGGATCTCGACGAGAGACTCGACGAGATCCTCGGCAAGCCGCCGCCGCGTTGGCTCGCCTTCGAGCCCGGGCACGAGCTCGTCGGTCACCACGTGACCGTCGAGGTAGGCCATGACGTAGAACGGAACACCGAGGATGGTCTCGTCCTCCGCAACCGCGAGGATCGTCGGCAGACGCGAGAATCCGGCTTCGCGCAGGGCGAGCTGGAGTCTTGCCTCGCGTACGACGTCGTGGGCGGATGGGGGCAGCGGCGGACGGGGAGGTCGTCGCAGCACGAATCGGTCGGAGCCGCGCTCGAGCAGGAAGGTGAAGTTCGAACCACCCCCTTCGCCGATCCGCCGCGCGCGAATGTCTCCCTGGCCGAGGCCGCGTTCGTCGAGAAACGCACGGACGCGATCGAGCACGAGCAACGGCGGCTTCGTCAGGCCTCGCGCAGCAGACGTCGTTTCCACGATGTCGGCCGACGACACCGTGCGATCCTATGCCGCAATGCGTCGTCGGCTCTACCTGCTGCGCCACGGCGCCGTGTCCTACTTCCGACAGGACGGGAAACCGGTTCAGCCGGACGACGTCGTTCTGAACGAGGCAGGCCGCGGGCAGGCTCGGGCGACGCGAGACCTGCTCGTGGGCGTGACCTTCGACCGCGTAGTGACGAGCGGCCTCGCCCGGACCGTCGAGACCGCCCGCATCGTCGCGCCCGACTCCGAGCTCGAGGAGTGGGATGACCTGCGTGAGCTACGAGGCGAGCGGCTCTCGGGCATCCCGGCCGACCAGCTCGAGGAGGAGTTCGTGCACGCGTTCCGCGGCATCGTCCCGCTCGACAAGCGCTTCCTCGGCGGAGAGACGATCGGCGAGCTCTTCGATCGCGTGCTCCCGGCTGTCGATCGCCTGTTTGCCGACGAGAGCTGGGACACGGTGCTAGCCGTCCTGCACGGCGGGGTCAATCGCGCAATCCTCTCCCACGCGCTCACGTGCGAGCGGATGTTTCTCGGCCACTTCGAGCAGGCTCCGGGTTGCGTGAACGTGCTCGACGTCGGGCACGAGTGGCCCGCGGACGCAATCGTCCGCGCGGTCAACGTCGCTGCGCACGATCTGCTCCATACGTCGTCGCGACAGACGACGATGGAGGGCTACTGGGAGGAGTTCCAGGCCGGAACGCAGTAGGGGCCGGGCAAGCCCGGCCCCTACTGGCGGCTGATATGCCTAGCGGGGACGGCCGTCAAGTAGCCGGCCGACCGGGACCCAGACCTTGTCGGTCGCGTTGAACCGCTGGAGCTGCATCTGGCTGATGACCCAGTGGTCCGTCCTCGTCGTCTTCTGCGTCACCCCTGGAAGCAGGAACCTGTTCGTCGAGTTCATGCTCAGCAGCGCGTTCATGAGGCTCGCTCGATTCAGATTCTTGCCGGCCTTGTACAGGGCCTGCACGAACGTCTCGGCTTTCGCGACCCCGTAGTAGATCTGACCGTCCCTGGAGTTCCGTCCGGGCAGGTACTTCTCCACGATCGTGCGGTACTGCTTCATCGCTGCGTCGTCGTCCCACCTCGGGCTGTCCGCATCCTTCAGGTACGCGATCGAGAGGAGGCCGTTGACGTAGGGGGCCCCGGCGGACGCGACGGCGGCATCCATCGGCGTCCGAAAGGCGGAGACCGAGTTCATGTAGATCTGGTCCGGGTTGTACCCGAGCGCCTTGCCGGTCGCGATCGACCGGACCGTCGGCGTCGGGATCTGCAGGATGACCAGCACCGGCGCTCCGGTCGCCTTGATCTTGGCCATCTGCGACGCCGAGCTGGTGGCGGTCGCCTCGACCGCCTCCGTGGCGACGATGTTCTGGTCGGCGTAGTTCTTACCGAGCCCGACCCGGAGGCCGTAGAGGTAGTCCTTGCCGTAATCGTCGTTCTGGTAGATCACCGCGATCTTCTTGCCGCTGTGGTTCGCCTTGATGTGCAACCCGTAGATGCGCCCCTCCGCGATGTAGTCGGGCTGCCAGCCGGTCGTCCACGGGAACTCCGCGTACTGCGTGCCCCAGTACGACGCGCCAGTCGAGACGAGTGCCTGCGGCACCTTGCCCTGGTTCAGATACCCGCGCACCGCGAGGTTGTGCTCGGTCCCGAGCTGGCCGACCGTCGCGAAGACCTTGTCCTCCTCGACGAGCTTCCGGGTCAGCTGAACGGTGTTCGCGGGGTTGTAACCGTCGTCGTAGTACTTCCAGACGATCTGCCGGCCCATGACTCCGCGCTTCCCGTCGGGTCCGCGACGAGCGTTGATGTAGCTGAAATAGGCCTTCATCCCGAGCGGGATCGGCGCATACGCTGCCGCCGGGCCAGTGAGCGGGAACGTCCCGCCGATGACGATCTGCTTCGCGGTTACACCGGGTGTCTGCTCCGCTCCACCGAGCGCCCCGGGCACCGTAAGCGCGAGGGCGCCCACGAGGGCTACCCCACACGCGATGAGCTTCCGCACGGACTTCCTCCTTGTTGTCCCTCCGAGCCTGCCTGTCAGTCGCGAGAGTAGCGCGAGGCTCAAATGGTGCGCAAGACCGGAATCCGCTTGCGCGGATTCCGATCGCGCGAAAATCCCTAAAGGCGCCCGCTTCGCGGGCGCTGCCCGTCCACCTCGGACTCGCCTACGAGATCACCCCAGCCCGATCTCGTTCGCCAGTGCCTCGGCCTCGTCCAGCTCCGCGGAGAGCGCTTCGATCCCGCTCGCCCAGATCCCCGCATCCGTGAGGTCGAGCCCGACGATCTCGGCGAGCTCCTCGGGCGGCTTCGAGCCGCCGGCGCGGAGCACGTCCAGGTACGGCTCCACCATCGACTCGCCCTCCTGCTCGTAGCGCCGGAAGATCGAGAGGGCGAAGAGGAAGCCGTATGCGTAGGCGTAGACATAGCCAGGCGTCGAGAGGAAGTGCGGGATGTAGCTCCACCACGTCCCGTACCCGTCGATGTCGACCGAGTCCGCGAACATGTCCTTCTGCGTCTCGAGCCAGAGCTCCTCGAACCGGTCGGCAGCGAGCTCGCCCTGCTCCCGCCGCTCCGTGTGGACGGCGTGCTCGAAGCGGTTCATGGCGATCTGCCGGAAGACCGTCGCAATCGAGTCCTCGATCCTCCCGGCGAGCAGGTTCAGGCGCCGGCGGGGATCGTCCTCGAGCGCCAGCAGGCGCCTGAACGTCAGCGCCTCTCCGAACACCGACGCCGTCTCCGCGGTGGTCAGCGGCGTGTCCGCGTTGAAGAGCCCGAGCGGCTGCGTCATCACGCCGTGCAGGCCGTGGCCGAGCTCGTGCGCGAGTGTGAGGATCGAGCGCCTGTCGCCCGTGAAGTTCATGAGGATGTACGGGTGGACACCGGGAACGGTGGTCGCGCAGAAGGCGCCGGTCCGCTTGTTCTCGCGAACGGGTGCGTCGATCCAGTTCTCTCTGAAGAAGCGGTCGACGGCATCTCCCGTCTCGGGCGTGAAGTCCTGGTACGCCGAGACGACGATGTCCCGCGCCTCGTCCCAGGAGACCTTCGACGGATCGTCTGCGATCGGCGCGAAGCGGTCGTAGAAGGTCAGTCGGTCGAGGTCGATGAGCTTCGCCTTCAGGCGGTAGTAGCGCTGCGGGACGTCGTAGCGGGTGACCGCCGCGTCGATGAGGGCATCCACCGCTTCGTCGGTCGTGTCGTTTCGGAGGTTCCGTGACGAGATCCACGTCTCGTACCCGCGCAGTCGGTCGTCGATCGACTTGTCGACGAGGATCGTGTTGAAGACGTACGCGCGCGTGCGGAGACCCGGGGCGAGCGCCTCGGTGACGGCCTCTGCCGCTCCCTTCCGCTCGTCGCGATCGGCGGAGTAGAGCTTCGCCATCGCCTCTTCCAGGCCGATCGTCTCCCCGTCCAGCTCGACCTTGATCGCGCTCAGGAGCTCCTCGTGCAGGCGCGACCAGGCGCTGACGCCGGAGACGGACTTCTCGGTGAAGATCTTCTCCTCGGGCTCGGAGAGCAGGTAGGGGCGGAACTTCCTGAGCGAGCGCAGCCAGTGGCGCCAGCGCTCGAGCTCCGACGATCCGATCAGTTCCTCGGCGCGGGCATCCTCGAGGGCCGCGATCTCGAGCCCGAAGAACAGGAGCTGCGTGTCGAGAGCGGCGCCCTTCTCGGTCAGCCGCGCGACGAGCGCGCCGCGCGCGGGGTCGGCGGTGTCGGTCGAGAACCAGAGGTGCGCGTAGTAGAGCGCGCGCGTGAGCACCTCCTCGATCCGCTCTCGCTCCTCGATCGCCTCTCTGAGCTCGGCTGCGCCGAGCTCGGCCACCTTGCCGTAGTACTTGTCGCGAAACTCCGAGGCGGCCTGCTCGGCCTCCTGCTCGTCCTGCTGGAGGCGGGCGTCGTCACCGCCGTCGTAGAGGTCGGAGAGATCCCACGCGATGTCCTCCGCCCCGGTCAGCTCTGTGGTTGTCATGGGCCAGATGCTACTGAGGGCGAGGCAAGCCTCGCCCCTACACAATCGCGAGGCAAGCCTCGCCCCTACGGCGTGAGCGCGGGAAGCAGCCGCTCCCCGACCAGCGCGACCATGTCGTCGTCCGCGTGGTTCAGGTGCTGGAAGAAGATCCGCGTGACTCCGATCGCCTCGAGCTCCCGGATCCGCTCCGCGACCTCCTCGACCGTCCCGGCGAGCCAGCTCGCGCGGCGCTGCTCGAGCATCTCCTCGGCGTTCACGTCCCCGCCTCGCACGGCGAGGAACGTGCCGACGCGATCGAGGACCTCGGTCCTGTCGGCGCCGATGAAGCACGCCGTCATGACGGAGAACCCGAGCGTCGCAGGGTCGCGACCGGCGTCGGCGCAGGCGCGGTCGAGCCGCTTCTTGCGTTCGTGAAGCTCGTCGTTGGGAGCGCCGAGCGTGTTGACCTCGTCGGCGAAGCGCGCGGCGAGTGCTGCAAAGCGGCGTTTGACAGAGCCTCCGAGCACGAGCGGCGGATGCGGCTTCTGGAACGGGCGCGGGAGGGCGGTCTGCTCCTCGAGCTCGTACGCCGCTCCGCTGTGCCCGAACGGGCCCTCGGTCCAGGACTCGATCACGATCTCGACTTGCTCGGCGAAGAGTTCGAATCGCTGCTTGGCGTCGAGGAATGGGAAGCCATGCGCGAGGTGCTCACGCTCGTACCAGCCGGCTCCCATGCCGACGTCCACACGACCACGAGAGATGTGGTCGACGGTCACGGCCATGCGCGCGAGCACGCTCGGGTGGCGGAAGGTCGCAGGGGACACGAGGGTGCCGAGCCGGATCCGCTCGGTGACGGCGGCGAGGCCGGCAAGTGTCGTCCACGCGTCGAGCGCGTCGGCGTCTTGACGGATGATCGCGGTGTAGTGGTCGGAGCGGAAGAGCCCCTCGAGCCCGTGTCGCTCGGTCAGCGTCGCGAGGCGCAGCCAGTCCTCCCACGTCACGCCCTCCTGTCCCTCGATCATCAGGCAGACGCGCATCTCAGGCGGTCACACGAAGTGCGGCGGGGTCCGTGACGGGTCTCTGGCACACGAAGCGCTCACAGACGTAGACGGCCGTCTCGCCGTCGACGAGACCCTTGCCCTCGAGCAGCGGGACCTCGCCCGCCGGCCCCACGGCGATGACCGCACGCGGATCGAAGGACGCGAGTGCGGCGCGCGCGACGGGGGAGTCGACTGCGCCTGCGATCGCAATCTCCCGTGGCGGGCTGAACCAGAGGTCGAGACCGCAGAGCATCCACGCGAATCCTCCCGGCGCCCGCCGGAGCGCGGGCTCGACGAGGCGGAACACCGACACCGCGCGCCGCTCGAGCTCGTCGTCGCCCCAGATCCTTCCGAGCCGGAGCAGCACCCACGCGAGCATCGAGTTGCCCGAGGGAATCGGCGTGTCCTGAAGATCCTTGGTGCGCGGGACGCGCTCGTCGGCGCCTGCCGGCGAGAGGTAGAACCCGCCGCGCTCGTCGTCGGCGAAGAGCTCGATCGCGAGCAGCGCGAGCCGATGAGCCTCGAGCAACCAGCGAACGTCGCCCGTCGCGACGTGCAGCTCCAGCAGGCCGTACGTGACGTTGGCGTAGTCGTCCAGGTACCCCGTGCCGCTCGCACGTCCGTCCCGGCGCGAGCGCAGCAGCAGACCGTCCTCCGACAGCGGGCCGAGCAGAAACTCGCCCACGCCGCGGGCGACCTCGAGCCAGTCGTTCCGCTCGAGCCGGTACGCGGCTTCGGCGATCGCCGCCAGCGCGAGCCCGTTCCAGGAGGCGAGCGCCTTGTCGTCGCGGAAGGGCTGGGTGCGGGTCGACCGCTCGGCGAGCAGGCGCTCTCGAAGCCCGGGGTCGAGCTCGCCTCTCACGATGAACCGGCCGTGCTCGAACGGCTCCAGCAGATCTCGGGGGATCCCGGCCGCGTGCCCCTCCTCCTCGGTCCAGGTGTACGTCAGCCCCTCGACCCCGTCGGTGTCGGCGTCCTGGGCAGACGCGAACACGCCCTCCGGCAGCAGCATCTCCCGGACGAGGTACTCGATCGTCTCCTCGACGATCTCCCGGTAGCGCGGCCGCCCGGTCACGAGCCAGCCGTGGAGGTACGTCGAGGCGAGTACCGCGTTGTCGTAGAGCATCTTCTCGAAGTGCGGGACGAGCCAGCGCTCGTCGACCGAATAGCGGTGGAAGCCGCCGCCGACGACGTCGTAGAGACCGCCCGCCGCCATCCCGTCGAGCGTCGGCGTCACCATCGCGAGCGCGTCCTCGTCTCCCCGGCGGAGGAGGAACTCCAGCGTCGAGGCGGCCGGGAACTTCGGCGCGCCGCCGAAACCGCCGAAGGCAGGCTCGAAGGTGCGGGCGATGCCGCGGGCGGCTTCGCCCAGGATCGACTCGGTCAGTGGCTCGGACGACGGACGGAGCTCGGAGCTCCTGCGGAGCGTCTCGTCGATCTGTCCCGCCTGGCGCTCGATCTCGGGGCGGCGCTCGCTCCAGGCCTTGGCGACTGCCTCGAGGAGGTCGCGGAAGCTCGCCATCCCGTGCCGCGGCTCCGGTGGGAAATACGTCCCGGCGTAGAACGGCTTGCCCCCCGGCGTCATGAACACGGTCGTCGGCCAGCCGCCGGAGCCCGTCATCCCGACCGTCGCCTCCATCGTCACCGCATCGACGTCCGGCCGCTCCTCGCGATCCACCTTCACGTTGACGAAGAGCTCGTTCATGAGCGCGGCGGTCGCGGGATCCTCGAACGACTCGTGCGCCATCACGTGGCACCAGTGGCACGAGCTGTAGCCGACCGAGACGAGCAGAGGCTTGTCCTCGCGCTCCGCGAGCTCGAACGCCTCGTCACCCCACGGATGCCAGTCGACCGGGTTCTCGGCGTGCTGGAGGAGGTACGGGCTCGTCGCGGCGGCGAGACGATTCATGCGGGAAACGCTACGTAGTTGACTCCGTCCGGCGCAGGTCTTAGGGTCGCGCGCATGGATAGACAACGGATCGGGCTGTGGGGAACGGTCATCTTCGCCGGGGCGTCCGTGGTCGGCGTGATCGTTCAGCTCTACCTCATCGGCGGGTTCCTCTTCGGAGAGACGGGGTGGCTCGACGCGCACAAGGACTTCGGCATGGCCGTCCACCTGGCGTACGTCCTCACGTTCATCTCCGCGCTCGTCGCCGCGTGGCCGAACTGGCGCGCGACGCTGTGGCCGTTCGTGCTGGCCGTGATCGGCTCTGTCCAGGCGTTCCTCGCCGGAGGCGGGGACGTCGGCGGCGACAACGGCGGCCTGCATGCGTTTCATGCAGCGCTCGTCCCGATCGTGGTCATCCTCGCGCTCTGGATCGGGTGGGGCGCCTGGAAGCACCTGCAGACGGCGCACGACGTGCCGCGCACGCCCGAGCCGACGTAGCGCCGCTAGTAGAGCGGGCTAGTAGACCAGGACGCGGTCGTTCTCGAACGTGAGCTGCACGAGCTGGTTCGGCACGGCGAGCTCGACGGGCTTCCCATCGAGATCCGGGTCGCCGAGCCCACGCGCGTTGCTCGACATGCGTGACGCGTAGATCCGGGCGCCGGACGCCACGACCGCGTCGTAGGACTCTCGAAGGTTTCCCGTGCCGAGCCCGACGAGTGAGTCGAGCACGCCGTCGCGGAGCAGCTGGACCGAGTCGCCCGCGAGAAACATGGTCACCTCGTGACCCTCTTCGATCGCCGCCTTCGCGACGAGGAACCCGAGCGCTGCGCGCGTCGGGCTCTCTGGGCCGCTCGTGAGATGGACGAGGAGCTTCGCCACGGCTCCGAGTCTATGCGGATGCGCGCTGTTTCCGTAGGTGGCGCACCAGTTCAACGACGAGGCCGAGGGTCAGCGCGATCACGAGCGCCAGGACGACACCCCACACCGGATGCTCCTCGAACGTCTTCCCGAAGAAGTAGCCGAGCATGGCCGCGTACGTCGCCCACAGCACGCCCGCGATGACGTCGTAGACGATGAAGCGGCGCCAGGAAAACGTCGGGATGTACCCCGCGGAGAACGTCACGGCCGTCCTGCCGCCCGGGATGAAGCGCGCGAGGAGAATGATGTAGGCGCCGCGCTCGTCCAGGGTGCGCTCGGCCCACTCGAGGCGCTTGATCGACTTCTCGCTTCGGAACCAGCGCTTGACGGTTCTCTCCCCGACGAGCGAGCCGATCCCGTAGGAGATGTTGTCGCCGAGGATGGCTCCGGCCGCGCCGGCGAGGATGACGAGCAAGAGGCTCAGGTCGCCCGACCCGGCGAGGCTGCCTCCGATGACGACGAGGGTCTCGCTCGGCACGACCGGGAAGAACGCGTCGATCGCCGCGATCGCGAAGATGACGAGGTAGCTCCACCACTCGCCGGAGACCCACTCCGCGAGCTGGTCGAAGTCGAGCCAGTCGGGCACGCGCGCATCCTCGCAGGAGCGGCTGCCGTGGGGTCAGGCTTGAAGCCTGACCCTGGTGTTGGAAGTTTCACCAGTCCGAGATGAGCTGGTGAGCGGAGCGCCGCAAACCTGGAGACGGGGTCAGGCTAAGCCTGACCCCCGCGCGGGGCAGGAGGACAAGCGGCGAGAATTCGGCAGATGCCGTTTCTTCCCCTCGCCGGCACGCACGTGCTCGACGTCACGACCTCGATCGCCGGGCCGTTCTGCGCGGAGATCCTCGCCTCCCTCGGCGCCGACGTGGTCAAGGTCGAGCGTCCGGACACCGGCGACGACGCTCGCGCGTGGGGGCCGCCCTTCTGGGGCGGCGAGGGAGCGATGTTCCTCTCCGTCAACGCGGGGAAGCGCTCGCTCGCGCTCTCCCTCGGTGACGAGCGCGGCCGCGAGGTTCTGGTGCGGCTTGCCGAGGGCGCAGACGTCTTCCTGCAGAGCCTCCGCCCGGGCCTCGCGGAGCGGCTTGGTCTGGGGTCAGCTGCGATGCGCGCCCGCAACCCTCGGCTCGTCTACTGCTCGATCGGCGCGTACGGCCGCGTCGGGCCGCTGTCGAGCGAGCCCGGCTACGACGCGCTCATGCAGGCGGCGGGCGGACTGATGAGCATGACCGGCGAGCCGGAGCGACCGGGCGTCCGCGTCGGATCGTCGCTGATCGACATGGGCACCGGCATGTGGTCGGCGCTCGGGATCGTCTCCGCACTCCTCGAGCGCGAGCGAACCGGGGAGGGCGCCGAGGTGGACACGTCGCTCTACGAGACGGCGCTCGGCTACGTCGGGTACCACCTAGTCGGCTATCTCGCCGACGGAACTGTGCCTGTCCCAGAGGGCACGGTCTTCCCGATGGTCGCGCCGTACCAGGTCTTCCCCACGCGCGACGGCGAGCTGATGATCGCCGGCGGGAACGACCGGCTCTTCGCGACGCTCTGCACCGCGCTCGACCTTCCCGAGCTCCTGGCCGATCCGCGGTTTCGGACGAACCCGGATCGCGTGAAGCACCGCGAGCAGCTGGTCGCGGTGCTCTCCGACCGGCTCGAAGAGCGCGACACCGCCGAATGGCGTGAGCTGCTCACCAGAGTGGGCGTCCCGGCTGCGCCGGTCGCGGACATCGCCGACGTCGCGACCGCCGAGCAGACGCAGGCGCTCGAGATCCTCCAGCCCCTGAAGCACACCACCATTCCCGACCTTCGGCTCGCCGCGCTTCCGCTCTCCTTCGACGGCGAGCGAGCCGTCCACCGCAACCCGCCGCCGCTCCTCGGCGAGCACTCGGCGGAGGTGCTCCGGGAAGCCGGCTATCGCCGACGACGAGATCGACGCGCTCGCCGCGGAGGGCGTCATCGGGCTCGGCGGTAGGGGTCAGGCTGAAGCCTGACCCCTACCGCCCGCGTCGTCATTCGTACGCGATAGCCCGGAGCGGATCGAGCTTTGCGGCTCGGCGCGCAGGGAACACCGCGGCGAGGATGCCGACGACGACCGCGGCGATCACGAAGATCACGACCTGCGTCGTCGGGAAGGAGAAGACGAGAAAGTCCACGCGCGCGATCAGCAGCGCGGCCAGGACGATTCCGAGCACGATCCCGATCGCCGCCCCGATCAGCGCGGTGATCACGCTTTCGTGCCGGATCATCCTCCGGATCTGCCGTCGCGTCATCCCGATCGCCCGCAGCATCCCGATCTCGCGCGTGCGCTCGAACACGGTCAGGACGAGCGTGTTCACGATCCCGAACAGGCTCACGATGATCGACAGCGCGAGCAGCACGTAGAGGATGTTCAGGATCGAGCTCAACCCCGAGATCTGGTTGTCGATGAAGCCCTGCCGCGTCTGCGCCTTCGCGTTCGGGAAGTCCGCAAGCGCGGTGTCGAGCGCGGTCTGGTTCTCGTCCGTCGGCCCGCCCTCCATCTTCAGGAAGGAGTAGAGGTTCCGCGGCTGCGCGACCTCGGCGTCCCACGCCTCTGCGGAGATCGTCACGGAGGCGAAGGGCGATCCTCCTGTCGGCGGCTCGAAGATGCCGTCGATCGTGAACGTCTTCGAGCTCCCGTTCGGGAAGGTGATCTCGATCGGCGACCCGACGCCTAGCTCGTTGTCCTCCGCCCAGCCGTCGTCGACGAACGCGCCGTCGTCGCCGAGCGACGAGATGACCTCCGGGGAGCCTTCCTTCCACTCGAGGTCGATCACCTCGCGCATTCCCGGGTCGACCGCGGTGATGAAGTCCGCATCGCCGTTTCGCAGCGCTTCGCCGGTGCGCACGCTGCCGACGACGGTTACTCCAGGCGCCGTGGCGGCCGCCTCGGCTGCATCGATGGGAATGGGCGAGAAGTTGTTCTGCGCAGTGATCGCGAAGTCGCCCGTGAAGAGGTCGTTGACCGCGCTCTTGAACGACACCACGATCCCGGACGCCAGCGTGGCCACGAGCGTGACGAGAGCGAGGCCGATCATCAACGCCGCCGCGGTCGACGCCGTGCGTTGTGGATTCCGGCGCGCGTTGTCCCGCGCGAGCGAACCGGCAGCGCCACCCAGCCGGGTCGCGGGCCAGCCGAGCACATGGGCGAGCGGCCGCACGAGCCGCGAGGAGAAGAGGGCGACGCCGAGGAAGACGAGCAGAGTGCCGAGACCCATCCAGATCAGGATCTCGGTCGTATCGAGTCCGTCGGCGAAGAGCCCGTAGGCGAGCGCGCCGAAGCCTGCCGCGATCATCACCAGCGCGCCCAGCCCACGCAGGCGAGCGAACCGCCCGGGCGGCAGCGTCGCACCCTCGCGCACCGCTGCGACGGGCGGCACGCGCGTCGCCCGAATCGCCGGACGCAGACTGGCCAGGAGCGTCACCAGGATCCCGGCGAGGAGCGCCACGATCACCGTCCGCGTCTCGAAGACGAGACCGGTGTTCGGGAGCGTGAAGCCGACCGCGTCGAACAGCCAGAACAACCCTTTCGCGAGTAGAAGACCCAGGAAGAGACCGACGACCGAAGCGACCACGCCGACGACGAGCGACTCCAGGATGATCGAGCCGAGGACCTGCCGCCTCGATGCACCGAGCATGCGCAGCGTCGCCAGCTCGCGGGTGCGCTGCGCGATGGTTATCGCCAACGAGTTCGCGATCACGAACGAGCCGACGAAGAGCGCGATCCCTCCGAATGCGAGCAGGAACGTCTGGAGGAACGTGATGAACTCGTTCGTTCCCTCGGCGTCGTCGTCGGCTACTTGTTGTCCGGTCCTGACGCGTGTGCCCGGCGGAAGAATCTCCTCGACCTGCCGGAGAAGCTCTTGCTGAGTCGTGTCCGGCTTCGATGCGATCGCGATCTCGTCGAGACGCCCCTCCTTCCGCATCAGGCGCTGGGCGGTCGCCAGGTCGAAGCCGGCGAGCGTCGCGCCCCCGATCGTGAGCCCCGACGAGAACTGCATGATCCCGGAGAGCTCGAGCCGCTGGACCGGCCCCTCCGCCTGGACGCCGATCGTCTCGCCGACTTCGAAGTCCTCCTTCGACGCAGTCTCCTTGTCCACGATGACCTGATTCGGGCCCGGCCACGTGCCGTCCACGAGCGTGAGCGGGTTGAAGGGCGAGTCGGGGTTCGAAATCGAGAAGCCGAGGTTCGGCGCGCCCCCGTAGACGACCGCTTTGCCGTCGTCGCCGATGAGCTGCGTCGTCTCGGAGTCGACCGCGCCTTCGGCCTGGGCGACCGCCGGCAGCGCTTGCACATCGGGGAGCAGCGACTCGTCGAAGGTCGGCTCCGTGACGCCACTGCCGTCGGAGAGGTCGAACTCCGACTCGCCCGAGATGACGGCGTTCGATCCGGCGCGGATGTCGTTGAAGATCCTCTCGAACGCCTGGTCGATCGAATCGGTCAGAACGTAGGTGCCGCTGATCATCGCGACGCCGAGGACGATCGCGAGTGCGGTCAGCGCCGTCCGCAGCTTCCGGCTCAGGAGGCCCCGGATCGCGAAACGCGTCATTCGTAGGCGATAGCGCGGAGCGGGTCGAGCTTGGCGGCGCGGCGGGCGGGCATGATCGCGGCCACGATGCCGACCACGATCGCGAGCACCGTGAGGAAGATCAGCTGGAACCAGGGGATGGAGAAGGTCAGATTGAAGTCCCCGAGCGCGCGCGTCACGAGTGCGGCCAGGAAGATCCCGAGCGGAAGCCCGATCGCTGCGCCGATGAGCGCGGTGATGATGCTCTCCTGCCGGACCATGCGGCGGGTCTGCCGGCGCGTCATGCCGATCGCCCTCAGCATCCCGATCTCACGCGTCCGCTCGTAGACCGAGAGCACGAGCGTGTTGATCATCCCGAAGATGCTGATGAGCACGGCAAGCGCGAGCAGCACGTAGAGGAAGGTGAGGAACTCGCTGATGTCGTCGTCCTCGCGCTCGATCCACTCCTCACGCGTCTCGACCTGAGCATCCGGGAAGCCCGCGACCGCCTCCTCGAGCTGCGCCTTGCCCGAGTCGGACGGCTCGCCGGCGACGTTCGCCCACGTCCAGCGATTTTGCGGGCGGTCGTACAGCTCGTCGAAGAGCTCGGTCGACACGGTGATGCTCTCGAGCAGCGGATAGAACGGGTGCGGCTCGTAGAGGCCGACGATCCTGGCATCGGCGTTCCGGTTGTCGGTCGAGGTGAGCCTGAGACGGGTGCCGATCTCCATCCCGTGATCGTCGGCGTAGTTCGCGCTCACGATTGCTCCGGTCGTCCCGAGATCCGCGAGCACGTCGTCGCTCCCGTCGGTCCAGTCGAAGGTGTACGCGGACGTGATCGTCTCAGGATCGATGCCGCCGAGCTCGGCCTGGTCGTCGTTCACGAGCGCAGCGCCGGTCCGCACGGGCGACACGACCTCGGGCGCTTCCGATGCGGCCACAGCATCCCCGACCGCGGCCGGGTACGGCGTGTAGCCGTCCTGCGCCGTGATCACGTAGTCGGCGGACACCTGTTCCTCGATCGCCTCGCGGTTCGACGTCTTCAGGCCGTTCGCGAGAGTCGCGATGAAGGCGACGAGCGCGATCCCGATCATCAGAGCGGCGGCCGTCGCGGCTGTCCTGCCCGGGTTGCGCACCGTGTTCCCGCTCGCGAGCTTCCCTGCCGCGCCTCCGATCCGACGCGCAGGGAGGCCGACGAGGGCGGCGATGGGCCGCACGAGCCGCGACGAGAGCATCGCAATGCCGACGAACAGGAGCAGCACGCCCCCCGCGAGGCCGATCAGGCGATCGGCCGTGCCCAGGTCGTCGGTGAACATTGCCCGGCCGAGAAGGAGCAGCGCTCCGACGATGATGAGGCCCGCGATCCACGGAACGAACGGCGAGATCCGCGAGCGCGGAAGCGTCGCTCCTTCGCGCACCGCGGCGATCGGCGGCACGCGCGTGGCGCGGATCGCGGGGAAGAGCCCCGCGGCGAGCGTGACGAGGACGCCGACGAGCATGGAGACGATGACCGTGCGCAGCGCGAAGACGCGCTCGGCGGTTGGCAGCTCGAAGCCCAACGTGCCGAAGAGTGCCTGGATCCCTTCCGCGAGAAGTAGGCCCAACGCGAGACCGATGAGCGAGGCCACGATGCCGATGACGATCGACTCGAGAATCACGGAAGACAGGACCTGCCGGCGCGACGCGCCGATCGTCCGCAGAGTGGCGAACTCGCGTGTGCGCTGCGCGACTGTGATCGAGAAGGTGTTGAAGATGACGAACGCGCCCACGAAGAGCGCGATGCCGGCGAACGTCAACAGGAAGTAGCGGATGATCGACGTGAACTGGCCGATCTCGTCCTGCGCCTCCTCGGTCTCCACCGTTGCGGTCTGCGCGGTCACGCCGTCCGGGAGCACGCCCTGGATCGCGGTGACGAGGTCCTCCTCGCTCGTTCCCTCGTTCGCGGCGACCGAGATCACGTCGTATTGCCCCTCGCGGTCGAGGAGCTCCTGCGCCGTCGGGATCGTGAACACTGCGAACGTCGCCGTCCCGAGACTGTCCACGCCGCCGTACTGCGCGACGCCGACGAGCTCGAACGCACGCTTGGGTACGAGCGTGGCGACCTCGACGGTGTCGCCGAGCGCGTAGCTCTGCCCGTCCGCGGTGCCGGCGTCGATCACGACCTCGTTCGGCGCGGACGGCCAGCGGCCCTCGAGAAGGTTCAGCGGGTTGAACTGCGCGTACTCCTTGCTCGTGTCGATCCCGAACCCGAAGCTCGGCGCGCCGCCTGTGCTGACGGCGTCGCCCTCCGGGGTGAGGATCTTCGTGTTCGTCTCGTCGTAGATGCCACCCGTCGCGAGCGAGACCTCGTCGACGTCCCTCACCGTCTCGAGCAGCGACGCGTCGACCGGCGGCGTCGGAGCCGCGGCGCCGTCGATCGAGATGTCGGGGCCCTCGCCCTGGACGACGGCGTCCGTCCCTGCGTACGACTGCGTGAAGAGGTTCGAGAACGCCTTGTCGATCGTGTCCGTCAGGATGTAGGTGCCGCTGATCATCGCGACGCCGAGGACGATCGCGATCCCCGTCAGAACGGCGCGGAGCTTCCTGCCGAGCAGGCCGCGGATGGCGAACCTGATCACTAGGCGGCGATCTCCTCGAGGACCTCCAGGATCCGGTGCGTGTCGCACTCGCCGAGCTCGCGCACGATCACGCCGTCGGCGAGGAAGAGCACGCGGTGCGCCATCGCGGCCGCGCGCGCGTCGTGGGTCACCATGACCATCGTCTGGCCGTAGTCGTCCACCGAGCGCCGCAGCAGCTCGAGGATCTCGTTTCCAGTCGACGAGTCGAGATTGCCGGTCGGCTCGTCGGCGAAGAGGACCGTGGGCTTCGACACGAGCGCCCTGCGCGATCGCCACACGCTGCTGCTGCCCGCCCGAGAGCTCGGACGGACGATGGCTGAGCCGATCGGAGAGCCCGACGTCCGCGACGATCTTCTCCACCCAGCCCTCCTCCGGCTTCTCGCCGGCGATCGTCAACGGGAGGGTGATGTTCTCGCGCGCGTTCAGCATCGGGAGCAAGTTGAAGAACTGGAAGACGAAGCCGATGTGCTCGCGGCGCAGCTTCGTCAAGTCGTTGTCGCCGAGCTTGGTGATCTCGGTACCGGCGACCTCGACCGTCCCCGACGTCGGCTTGTCGAGGCCGGCGAGGATGTGCATCAGCGTCGACTTCCCCGAGCCCGAGGGCCCCATTACGGCTGTCAGGCGTGAGCGTGCGATGTCCACCGAGACTCCCCGGAGAGCGTCGACGGCGGTCTCGCCCTCCCCATAGCGCCGAGCGACGTCCTGCGCGACGACGACCGGACCTGCTCCGTTCCCTTCCACTGGCCCAGGCTCCTCTCCTCGAATGAGGGACGTAGGCTACAGCCAGTCAGTTCTAAGACCTGGCCGAAGTAGCGCGCGTCATGCAAAGTCCGGTGATGGACTCCGTCGTCGAGCTCCAGACCGCCCTGGAAAGGGCTCGCGCAGGCACCGAGGAGATCCTCGCGCCGGTGACCGACGACGGGCTGGTCGAGCAGGTCTCTCCGCTCCAGTCCCCGCTCGTCTGGGAGCTCGCCCAGATCGCGCAGTTCGAGGAGCTGTGGCTGCTTCAGAACCTGTACGGGAACTCACCGCTCGACGGAGGGCATGACGAGATCTCGAGCGCGTTCCGCGAGTCGCGTAGCCCGGGTGCGAAGCTGCCGCCGCTCCGTCCGGAGTCGGTGCGGGCCTACGCGAGCGACGGTTCGCGAGCGCGTTCTCGATGCGCTCGAGCACACCGATCTCGACGCACAGAACCCGCTCTTGAATCGAGGGTTCGTCTTCGGGCTCGTGCTCCAGCACGAGCTCCAGCACCAGGAGACGATGCTCCAGACCCTTCAGCTTCGAACCGCGATCGGCTACCCGATGCGCGACGCGACGCCGCCCGACGATCCGTCCTCTGGGCCGGATGAGATCTACGTGGACCGCGGTCCTTTCATCCTCGGCGCCACCGACGAGCCGTGGGCATACGACAACGAGCTGGGGTCGCACGAGGTCGAGCTCGGCCCCTTCTACATCGATCGCACGCCGGTCACGAATGCGGCCTACGCGGACTTCGTCGCGCACAAGGGGTACGGCTCGCAGCGGCACTGGAGTGAAGAGGGCTGGGAGTGGCGAGAGCGGGAGAACGTGACCGCGCCGCTCTTCTGGGAGCGCGGGCAGCAAGGGTGGGAGCGCGTCCGCTTCGGTCGGCGCGAGCCCGTTCCGCCGGACGAGCCCGTTCAGCACGTCTCCTGGTACGAAGCCGACGCGTTCGCCCGCTGGGCGAAGAAGCGCCTCCCCACCGAGGCAGAGTGGGAGCGGGCGGCTGCGTGGCACGAGCGCCGGGGCAAGAACCGCTTCCCATGGGGTCGCGAGTCGGCGGGGTACGAGGCGAATCTCGGCCATCGGCGCTTCTCGCCCGCGCCTGCAGGCTCATACGTCGGCGGCGAGAGCCCTGTCGGCTGCCGTCAGCTCACCGGGGACGTCTGGGAGTGGACGTCGTCGCACTTCCTCCCGTATCCAGGATTCCTCGCCTACCCCTACCCGGAGTACTCCGAGGTCTACTTCGGCACGGAGTACCGTGTTCTCCGAGGTGGCTCCTGGGCGACCGACTCGCTCGTCGCCCGCACGACCTTCCGCAACTTCGACTTTCCCGACCGGCGGCACATCTTCGCCGGGTTCCGCTGCGCCCGCGACGCGTAGCTCCGACGCCGGAATCTGGCTCGAACCAGAGCCCGGTTTCCCACCGACGCGTCCGCGTCGAGAAGCTCCTCGACCCGGCTGACCGCGAAGCCGCGTTCCGCGACGCCGCCCTCGCAGGCCTGCGCTCGTCGCCGAAGCGGATCCCGTCGATCTGGCTGTACGACGAGCGCGGCTCGCTCATCTTCGACGAGATCACCCGCCTGCCCGAGTACTACCTCACCCGCACCGAGCGGCAGATCCTCGACGACCACGCGCGCGAGATCGCGAGCGAGACGGGCGCGACCACGCTCGTCGAGCTCGGCTCCGGTACCTCCGAGAAGACCAGAATCCTCCTCGACGCACTCATCGCAGCGGGAACGCTCCGCTCGTTCGCTCCGCTCGACGTCAGCGAGGAAGTGCTCGTTGCGAGCGCGAATGCGATCTCCGAGGAGTACCCGGGCATCGGCGTCCACGCGATCGTCGGCGACTACGAGCGTCATCTCGACGCGCTCGAGCCCGGCGGTCGCCGCCTGTTCGCCTTCCTCGGCTCGACGCTCGGGAACTTCGAGGAGGACGGAAGACGCCGTTTCCTGCACGCTCTCGCGGACGCGCTCGAACCGGCGGACGCACTGCTTCTGGGGCTCGACCTGGTCAAGGACCCGCAGCGGATCGAGTCCGCCTACAACGACAGCGCCGGGCTCAGCGAGCGCTTCCAGCGAAACGGGCTCGCCCATCTCGACCGCGAGCTCCGGTCCGACTTCTCTCGCGCGCGTCTCGACTACCGCGCTTTCTGGGATGCGGAGCGCGAGTGGGTCGACATCGGCTTCGACTCGGCCGAGGCGCAGGTCGTGCACGTGCCTGCCCTCGGAATCGACGTCGAGCTCGCAGCGAGCGAGCGCCTTCGCACTCAGGTCAGCGCGAAGTTCCGGCGTGAGCGCGTCGAAGACGAGCTCACGAGTCTTGGCCTCGTTCTCACTCACTGGTGGTCAGACGAGGACGGCGACTTCGCGCTCTGCCTCGCGGCCGTTGCGGTTCCGCACGCGATTCGTACGGTGTGACCGGGAAGGTCCTGGGAGGGCGCCCAGAAGAGACGTCGTCGACGTCGCGACAGGCGAATGCTAGGCGGGTCACAGCGCTGATCTCATCCCGGCCGTGTCTGGGCGAACCTGTCGAGCTGCTCGACCTCGGACGGCGTTAGCTCGAAGTCGAAGATGGCGGCGTTCTCGGCGATCCGCCCTGCGTTCGTCGACTTCGGGATGGCAACGATCCGGTGCTCGATGTGCCAGCGGAGGACGATCTGGGCCGGGCTGACGCCGTGGTCTTCTGCGAGCTCCACGAGTTGCGGGTCGCGCAGGTTCACTGTCCTGAGCGGGCTATACCCCTCGAGCTGCACACCGCGGTCGCGGTGCCCCTCGAGCACGTTCCGGTCAAAAAGCGCAGGGCTCCACTCGATCTGGTTGACGGCCGGCAGGCGGCCCGTTGCGCGCTCGAGCTCGTCGAGCTGCCGAATGCTGTAGTTGCTGACGCCGACCTCGCGTGCCAGACCCTCCGCCTGAAGCTCGAGCAACCGTTCCCATACGTCCGGTCGCGCACCACCGGGCGGCCAGTGGATGAGCCACAGGTCGACGTACCCGAACCCGAGCGCGTCGAGGCTGTCCTCGAGTGTCGCCCGCTCGCGACCTGCGCGGCTCGGCGGAAGCTTCGTCGTGACGAAGATCTCCTCGCGCGGCACGCCACTATCTGCCACTGCCTGCCCCACCTGTTCTTCGTTCCCATACGCCGTCGCACGTGTCGATGTGCCGGTAGCCGACCTCGAGCGCGCGAAGGACCGCACTGACGGCGCTACGGCCCCGCGCCTGCCACGTGCCCAGACCGAGAATGGGCATCTTCCGGCCCGAAGCGAGCTCGACGCTCGCATCCACGATAAGCCGCTGCTCGCTCATGTCCCGATTGTCTAGATGTCAGACCACGTCGCGCCGCCGCGCCCTGAAACTTCAAGCAGCGCGGCTTCCGCTAACGCATCTGCTGCTGCGCCTCGGTGAGCACCTCACCGAGGATGCGCGTGATCTCGTCGAACTCGGCCTGCCCCGCGACGAGCGGCGGTGAGATCTGGATGACCGGGTCGCCGCGGTCGTCCGCTCGGCAGATGAGGCCTGCGTCGAAGAGCGCGTTCGACAGGTATCCGCGCAGGAGGCGCTCGCACTCCTCGTCGGAGAACGACTCCCGCGAGTCCTTGTCCTT
Source organism: uncultured Actinomycetes bacterium (assembly GCA_963789655.1). Lineage (GTDB taxonomy): Bacteria > Actinomycetota > Thermoleophilia > Gaiellales > Gaiellaceae > GMQP-bins7. The sequence continues at coordinate 209,539 of CAWBLH010000007.1, read as the reverse complement.
CACCAGCTCGAGCGCGTAGAAGAACCCGGTCCCGCGCAGGTCGCCGACGATCGGGAGATCCAGAAGCTGCGCCAGCGAGTCCCGGAGCGCATCCTCGCTCTCGCGCACGTGCTCGACGATCCCTTCCCGCTTGATGATCTCGATGTTCTTGAGCGCGATCGTGCACATCGTCGGGTGGCCGCCGAACGTGATCCCGTGCGTGAACATCGACGTCTCGGCGAGGAACGGCTCCATGACGCGATCCGTCGCAACCACCGCTCCGATCGCGGCGTACGACGACGAAAGCCCCTTCGCGCAGGTGACGAGGTCGGGCCGGATGTCGTAGCGCTCGGACCCGAACCAGTAGCCCACGCGCCCGAAGGCCGTGATCACCTCGTCGGCGGAGAGCAGGATGTCGTAGCGGTCGCAGAGCTCCCGCACACCTCGCCAGTAGCCCTCGGGCGGCGTGAAGGCGCCGCCGGCGTTCTGCACCGGCTCCATGTGCACCAGGCAGACCGTCTCCGGCCCCATGGAGATGATCGTCTGCTCGAGCTCGTCGAGCAGGAAGCGCGTGAACTCCTCCTCGGTCTCCTCGGACGGCCGGTGGTAGCGGTTCGTGTTCGACACGTGCCGGACCTCGGGCACGAGCGGCTGAAACGGCTCGCGCAGTGCGGGGATCCCGTTGATCGAGAGGGCGCCGAGGGTCGTCCCGTGGTACGCGACGTTACGGGCGATCGCCTTGTAGCGATGCGGTACCGCGCTTGCACCATCAGGCCTGACCTTGGGCTCCCCGCTCTCCGCCTCGGCCTTGCCTCCACGGGCCGCGTAGTACTGGCGCGCCAGCTTCCAGGCCGACTCGACCGCCTCCGAGCCGCCGGAGCAGAAGAACGCCCGGTTCAGGTCTCCCGGCGCGAGCGACGCCAGCTCCGCCGCGAGCTCGATCGCCTTCGGATGAGCGTACGACCAGTTCGTGTAGAAGGGCAGCTCGCGCATCTGCTCGAGCGCGGCCTGCCCGATCTCGTCGCCGAACGAGTAGCCGATGTTCACGGAGAACAGGCCGGCGAGCGCATCGAGGTAGCGCTTGCCGTTCGTGTCCTCGAGGTAGCACCCCTCGCCGCGGACGATGATCGGGACGTCCCCGCTCGAGTACCCGCCCATGCGCGTGAAATGCATCCACAGGTGCTCCTTCGCGGCCTTCTGAAGATCGATACCCGTCACGCTCATGCGGCTCTTGCTCCTCGGTCTCGACGCGCGACGCGCATCTGCCAGATCACGTTAGCGAGCGCGAGCCCGATCGCAACCAGGAAGATGAAGCTCGCGACGACGTTCACCTGCGGCGGCACGGCCACTCGCGCGACCCCCCAGACGAACACCGGAAACGTCTGCTCGCCGCCCGCGGCGAAGTACGTGATCACGAAGTCGTCGATGGACAGCGCGAAGCCGAGCAGCGAGGCGGCGAGAATGGCGGGGGCGAGCAGCGGCAGCGTGATCTTTCGGAACGTCGTCCACTCGTTCGCCCCGAGGTCCATCGCCGCCTCCTCGAGGTGCCGGTCGAAGCCGATGAGCCTGGCCTTCACCGTGACCACGATGAAGCTGACGATGAACATGACGTGCGCGATGAAGATCGTCCAGAAGCCGAGCTCGAAGACGCTCGTCATGTTCAGGAAGAGCGTGAGCAGGCTCGCCCCGAGGACGATCTCCGGGGTCGACATCGGGAGAAACACGAGGACGTTCGCGGAGCCGCGCCCGCGAAAGTCGTGCCGGACGATCGCCAACGCCATCAGCGTCCCGAGCACACTGGCTGCCAGGGTCGCAAGGAGGCCGACCTGGATCGACGTCACGAGCGCGTCGCGCAGTCCGAGCACCGAGTCCCATTCGATCCAGTTGTCGAGCGTGAACCCCTGCCAGACGTAATTGAAGCGGCCCTCCGGATCGTTGAACGAGAACAGGATCACTACCGCGATCGGCAGCATCAGGTACGCGACGACGAGGAGCGCGTAGGCCGTGAGCGCGTGCTTCTTGACGAAGCTCATCCCGTGAGCTTCTCCGTGCCGACGATCTTGGCGTATGCGAGCAGGGCGACGAGGATGGCGGCCATCAGGATGAACGAGAGCGAAGCGGCGGTCGGGTAGTCGAGCGACTCCAGGAACTTCGCCTGGATGACGTTCCCGATCATCTGCTGGTTCGGCGTCCCGAGCAGTTCGGCGTTGATGAAGTCCCCGGCCGCCGGGATGAAGGTGAGGAGCGTGCCGGCGACGATCCCGGGCGCAGACAAGGGGAGCGTGACGCGGAGGAATGCCTGCGTCGGGCTCGCGTAGAGGTCCTTCGCCGCCTCCAGCAGCCGCTCGTCGATCTGCTCCAGCGAGACGTACAGCGGGAGCGCCATGAAGGGGAAGAAGTTGTAGGTGATGCCCGAGACGACCGCGAAGGTCGTCGCGAGCAGCCGGCCGTCCTCGTCGAGGACGTTGACGCCGCGCAGGAACCCGACGACAGGGCCCTCGTCCGCGAGGATGTTGAGCCAAGCGAGCGTCCGGATGAGATACGTGACGAAGAAGGGCGCGATGATGAAGAGGAGGAAGAGGTTTCGCCACGGCCCCGCCCGGAAGGCGATCCAGTACACGAGCGGGTAGGCGAGGAGAAGGCAGGCGATCGTCGCGATGCCCGCGTAGAGGAAGGAACGGAAGAGCTGCTCGCGATAGTCGCTGAACGCCTCCGTGAAGTTCGAGAACTCCCACGTGAACTCGAAGGTCGGGAAGACCCCCGAGTGGAGCGACTGATACCCGAGGAACACGAGCGGGACGAGGAAGAAGACCGCGAGCCAGATCGCCCCCGGCGCCAGCAGCAGGTACGGCGTGAGGCGCGGGTGGCGGTGGAAGAACGCGCCCATCTAGTGGTTTCTCCGGGAAGTCCGGTGATGCCGCCCCGGGGACAAGGGCGAGGCAAGCCTCGCCCCTACTGCCCTAGGACCGCCTGCCACTTGGTGATGTAGTCGTCGTTGTCGAGCATCTTCGGGTCGTTCTGGCTCAGCTGTGCCAGCAGGTCGTCGTCCGGGAAGATGAGGACGTTCGCGGCCGAGTCGGGGTCGAGCTTCACCGCCTCCTCCTTGACGCCTCTGACCGACGAGATGAAGCCCGTCCCGACCGCGACCTGCGCCGCGATCTTCGGGTCGTACGCGAAGTTCATGAACGTCGACGCGGTCGGGACACTGCCCCCGGTCGGGATCAGCATGTTGTCGGTCCAGATGATCCCGCCCTTCTCGGGGACGGCCCACTTGAGCTTCGGGTTGTCGGCCACGAGGGAGGCGACGTCTCCCGACCAGGCCACGCAAGCGGCCAGGTCGCCGTTCGCGAGCGGCTGCGCGTAGTCGTTCCCGGTGAAGCGCCTGATCTGCCCGGAGTCGACCGCCGCCTGCACGCGCTCGACGGCCCGGTCGAAGCTGTCGTCGGTCACGGCGGACGGATCGTCACCCGCATCGGCCATCACCACGCCGACCGAGTCGCCCATCTCGCTGAGCATCGTGACCTTGCCCTTCAGCTCCGGGTCCTCGAGCAGCTGGGCGATGGTGGTGACCGGGCCGGTGAGGTCCTCGTTCCACGCGATGCCGGTCATGCCCGACAGCCACGGGAGCGAGTACGTGCGCTCCGGATCGAATGGCGGGCTCGCCTGCGTCTCGATGAGATTCGAGAAGTTCGGGATGAGCTCCTTGTCGAGCTCCTGCACCCAGCCCTGGGAGACGTACAGCCCCGGGAAACGGGAGTTGTCCGTCGCCACGATGATGTCCCGGTCGATCCCGTTTCCCTGTGAAAGCGGGCCTTGCACCTTGGCGAAGTACTCGTCGTTCGAGTTGACGTCCTCGAAGTAGTTGACCTTGATGCCGGTCTCCGCCGTGAACTGGTCGAGCGTCGGATGCGCCTTGCCCTTCGTGTCCATGTAGAAGGGCCAGTTGGAGAAGTTGAGCACCGTCTTGAGCTCGTCCTCGGTCGCCTCGCCTCCTCCGTCACCCCCACCACACGCCGCCAGCACGGATGGGAACGTGAGCAGCACGCCGGCAGCGGCACTCCGCCGGAGCAGCTCGTCTCGGGTCATCCTCATTCCGCAGCCTCCTCGTCGTCGTCTCCCTGAGCGATTGCGTCATCCCCGTCGACGACGAAGGTCGCCTCCGGGCTCCAGCTGAGCGTGACAGTCGATCCCCGAGCCGGCGCGTGCCCGGCTGCGCCGATGTTCTGCGCAAACACCTGGACGGTGCCCGAGGGGGTGCGCACGACGACCTGTGTCGCGACGCCGAGATACGCGCTCTCCGAGATCGTCCCTGTCGAGCCGGTTCTCGCCTCCCCCCTCACCGAGCGTGATCTTCTCCGGGCGGACGCCCGCGGCGACGCGACCCGTGCGCCCGTTCACCCGCACGCGCACGAGCTCGCCGCTCTCCAGTCGCACGGCGTCCGGGTCCCTCGACCACACCGGGCAGCAGGTTCGAGACTCCGAGGAAGCCGGCGACGAACGCGGTCGCCGGCCGCTCGTAGAGCTCCTGCGGCGGCCCGAGCTGCTCGATCCGTCCGTTGTTCATGACTGCGATCGCGTCCGCCATCGTCATCGCCTCCTCCTGGTCGTGCGTGACGTGCACGAACGTGATCCCGACCTCGTTCTGGATTCCCTTCAGCTCGAGCTGCATGTGCTTGCGAAGCTTCAGGTCGAGCGCGCCGAGAGGCTCGTCGAGCAGCAGGACGCGCGGGTGATTCGACCAGCGCCCGCGCGAGCGCGACCCGCTGCTGCTGGCCGCCCGAGAGCTGCTTCGGCTTCCTCTTCGCGAATCCGGTGAGCCCGACGAGCTCGAGAATCTCGCTCACGCGACCGCTGCGCTCGCCCTTCGCGACGCCCTTCCGCTCGAGCCCGAACGCGACGTTGTCCTCGATCGACATGTGCGGGAAGAGCGCGTAGCTCTGGAAGACGGTGTTGACGTCGCGCTTGTAAGGAGGCAGTCCGACGACGTCCTGCTCGCCGAGCAAGATCCGGCCCTCGCTCGGCTCCTCGAACCCCCCGATCATGCGCAGGGTCGTCGTCTTGCCGCACCCGGACGGCCCGAGCAGCGCGAAGAAGGAACCGCGCGGAACCTCCAGCGAGATCCCGTCCACGGCGACCGCATCGTCGAAGCGCTTGACGACTCCCTCGAGCCGCACGTCGACGTCTGCCGCAGAGGTGCCCACGGCGGCGAGCCTAACGCGCCTCTACGACCTGCCCGCCGCGACCTCGGGGTCGACCGACTCGAACGGCCGGCGACCGAAGAAGCGCTCGTTTCCGCCTGCGCGCCAGAGCGACGAGCAGCACCAACCCGACGAGCAAGCCGCCCATACCGATCACGAAGGGGACGCCCATGCCGAGAAACGACTGCCCCGTGTACGAGTTCTCCGGGTCGTAGAAGTCGATCGCCGACTTCACGAACAGGTAGCCGAGAATCGCCGCTCCGACGAGTGGCCCGACGCCGATGAAGAGGAAGTTCTTGATCGACTTCAGGAGCTCCCGCCGGTAGTAGACCGCGCACGCGAGACCGGTGAGCGCGTAGTAGAAGGCGATCATCAGCGAGAACGCCGTGACGGTGTCGTAGAGGAAGTTCTCGGAGAGGATGTTCAACGGGGACGTACCACGCGATGGCCAGCCCGGCGACCACCGCCGTCGAGAACCAGGGCGTGCGGAAGCGCGAGTGAACCGCGCCGAATACGCGCGGCAGCGCGCTCTGGCGGCCCATCGAGAACGAGGTTCGCGAGGACGGGATGATCGTGGTCTGCGTCGAGGCGATCGCCGAGGTGGCGATGGCGAAGATCACGAGCTTGTCCCACGGCGCGCCGAGGACGTCGGCTCCCGAGAACGGCGAAGATCGCGTCGTCGTCGTCGTACTCCGCGAGCGTCTCGAGCCCGGCGTAGGCGAGCACCGCCACCGACACTCCGATGTACGTGACGAGCAGGATCACGGTCGAGAGCACCGCAGCAAGCCCCGGCGCATGGGCGGAGTCGCGCGTCTCCTCGGTGAGATTCACCGCGCTCTCCCAGCCCCAGTAGATGAAGACGCCGATCAGGAGCGCAGAGACGAGCGTCGACGTGCCCGAAATCGCGAACGGCGAGAGCCAGTCGAGCTCCGGCTTCGACGAGCCCGCGGGTGCCGTGCCGTCGTACACCTTGTACAGCGCGACGCCCGCGAAGAGCAGGAGCGCCCCGATCTGCAAGACGATCAGCACTGCCTGGAGCTCGCCCGCGAGCTCGGTGCCGATGATGCAGATCGCCGTCATGACGACGATGTAGACGACGGCGAGAACCATGATCCACGACTTCGACCCCGCGCCCTCCTCCCAGCCGACGAGCTCGTACGTGTAGCGCGCGCCGACATCCGCGAGCGAGCCGACGACGAGGATCCCGGTGGTGATGACGGCCCAGCCGCCGAGCCAACCGAGCCAGGGCCCGAGCGAGCGCGTGACCCACGAGAACGTCGTGCCGGCGTCCTGGTCGGCGCGATTCATGTAGAAGAACGCGCCGGCGATCAGGAACATCGGGACGAACGATGCGAGCAGCGCCCCCGGCGCCTGGAACCCGACGATCACGGTCACGGTGCCGATCACGGCCGCGAGCGAGTACGCGGGAGCCGTCGACCCTACTCCGACGGCGAGCGCCTCGCGGAAGCCGATCGCGTCGTGCGCGAGCTCGGGCGACTGGCTGCCCGTGGTACCGCTGTGGCTCGTCACTCGGCCAGCTTCACCGCGATGTGCTTGACCCGGGTGTACTCCTCCATCGAGTAGAGCGACATGTCCTTCCCGTAGCCCGACTCCTTGAAGCCGCCGTGCGGCATCTCGGAGGTGAGCGGGAAGAGATGCTCGTTGACCCAGACGGTGCCGAACTCGAGCCTCCCCGCGACCTTGAGCGCCCGACCGACGTTCTCCGAGAAGACGGACGCGGCGAGCCCGTAGCGGACGCCGTTGGCCATCTCGATCGCCTCGTCGTCGGACGCGAACGGCTGCACCGTGACGACCGGGCCGAACACCTCGTCCTGCACGATCTCGGCGTCCTGGCCGACGTCGGTGACGATCGTCGGCTTGACGAAGAACCCGCGGTCGCCGAGCGCCTCGCCGCCGGTGACGATCGTCGCCTTCGCATCGGCCGCGCGCTCGAGGAACCCGAGCACTCGCTGCTGCTGCTCCGCGGAGATGAGCGGCCCCATGTCGACGTCGTCGCCTTCGGCCGGGTCCGCGACCTTCATCGCCTCGACGGTCTTGACCGTCTCCGAGAGGACGTCGTCGTAGATCTTGCTGGAGACGAGGATCCGCGAGGAAGCGGTGCAGTCCTGGCCGGAGTTCCAGTAGCCGCCGATCTTGACGGCCTCCGCGACGGTGGCCGGGTCGGCGTCGTCGAGCACGACCATCGGCGCCTTGCCGCCGAGCTCGAGGTGCACGCGCTTGAGCGTGTCCGCAGCGTTCTTGGCGATGAGCTTTCCGGTGGCGACGTCGCCCGTGAGCGAGACGAGGCGGATCGCCGGGTGCCGGACGAGCGAGTCCCCGACGGGAATTCCGTCCCCCGTCACGACCTGGAGCACGCCGGGTGGGAGGAACTCCTGCGCGAGCTCGACGAACCGCAGCGTCGTCAGCGGCGTCTGCTCGGCCGGCTTGATGATCTGGACGTTCCCTGCTGCGAGCGCAGGGCCGATCTTCCAGATCGCCATCATCAGCGGGTAGTTCCAGGGCGTGATCCCGGCGACGATGCCGAGGGGCTCGCGGCGGAGAAGCGAGGTGTAGCCCTCGACGTACTCGGACGCGGACTTGCCTTCGAGGTTGCGCGCCGCGCCCGGCGAAGAAGCGGAGGTTGTCCGCGGAGAACGGCATCTCGTCGCCCGCGATCGCGGTCGGCTTGCCGACGTTCTGCGTCTCGAGCGCGGAGAGCTCGTCGGCGTTGTCGTCGATCGCGTCCGCGAGCTTCAGGAGCAGCTCCATGCGGTCCTTCGGCGTCTTGAACTGCCACTCGGACCACGCCTTCTTCGCCGCGTCGACCGCCTTCTCGACGTCATCGGCGGTTCCGCGCGGGACCTCCGCGATGACCTCGCCCGTCGCCGGGTTCAAGACCTCCATCGTCTCGCCGCTCGACGACTCCACCCACTCGCCGCCGATGAACTGCTTCAGCTGGGTTACGGACACGCTCACAGGAACCTCCGTTCGCCGACTCTCTGTTGAGCGTACAACGGTGACGGCTCGGTTCGCACGACACCTGAGACCTCACTCATGTAGAACCGCGCTGCCGTGAGAATCCTCGTCGTCGGAACCGGGGGCGTCGGCTCCGCCTTCGCCGCGATCGCACGCCGCCGCTCGTTCTTCGAGCACTGCGCGCTCGCGGACTACGACGCCACTCGCCCGGAGAGTGTCGTCGCCGAGTCTCGACGACGGCCGCTTCAGCGCGCACCGGATCGACGCCTCGAGCCGCACGGATCTTCTCCGACTGATCCGCGAAACCAGGCTGACGCGGTGCTGAACGCCGTCGACCCGCTCTTCAACGTGCCGATCTTCGACGCCTGCTTCGAGGCCGGCGTCACCTACCTCGACATGGCGATGACCCTCTCAGAGCCGCACCCGACGGAGCCGTTCGAGCAGGTCGGCGTCAAGCTCGGGGACTACCAGTTCGAGCACGCAGCCGAGTGGGAGGAGCGAGGACTCCTCGCGCTCGTGGGGATCGGCATCGAGCCTGGCGCCGCGGACGTCTTCGCGCGCCATGCGGCCGACGAGCTCTTCTCGGAGATCGACGAGGTGGGCATTCGGGACGGCTCGAACATCGCGGTCGACGGCTACGACTTCGCGCCGACCTTCTCGATCTGGACGACGATCGAGGAGTGCCTGAACCCGCCGGTGATCTGGGAGAAGGAGCGCGGCTGGTACACGACGGCCCCGTTCTCCGAGCCCGAGGTGTTCGACTTCCCCGAGGGCATCGGCCCGGTCGAGTGCGTGAACGTCGAGCACGAGGAGGTGCTCCTCGTTCCTCGCTGGGTCGACTGCAAGCGAGTCACGTTCAAGTACGGCCTCGGGGACGAGTTCATCGAGGTGCTGAAGACGCTCAACAAGCTGGGTCTCGACTCGAAGGATCCAATCCGGGTCAAGGGCGTCGAGGTCGCGCCGCGAGATGTCGTCGCCGCCGCGCTTCCCGACCCCGCCACGCTCGGCGAGCGGATGCACGGAAAGACGTGCGCCGGGGCGCTCGTCACCGGTATCGGGAAGGACGGGAACCCGCGGAAGACCTACCTCTACCACGTCGTCGACAACGCAGAGACCATGCGCGAGTACCAGTCGCAAGCGGTTGTCTGGCAGACCGCGATCAACCCGGTGATCGCGCTCGAGCTGCTGGAGAACGGCGACTGGAAGGGAGCGGGAGTCCTCGGCCCGGAGGCGTTCCCGTCGCAGCCCTTCCTCTCCAAGCTCGAGGAATACGGCTCGCCGCACGGCGTGCTCGAGCTCGACCCGTAGGCGGTGTCGATGAGTTCCGTCGTCGTTCGTCGTCTAACGACTGATGCGACTTAGGATCGGGTCATGGCAGTCGTAAGGCTGCGCGCGCCCCTGTCAGAGCTCGCAGGCGGTCGCCGCGAGCTCGAGCTCGAGGGAGCCACCGTCGCCGACGTGCTGAAGGCGCTCGAGCGGGAGTGTCCCGGCACGCGGGGCTGGATCCTCGACGAGCGCGGGGCGATCCGCGAGCACATCAACGTCTTCGTGAACAAGGAATACGGGCGGGGGGACACCTCGGTCTCGGCAGGCGACCGACTCCACGTCATCCCGGCGATCTCAGGAGGGTAGGAGGACATGACGCAGCTACTGGTCGGAACGAAGAAGGGCCTGTTCGTGCTGGACGGAGAGCCGGGTGGTCCATTCGAGGTCTCCTCTCGCGCCTTCGCGGGTGAGCCGGTCGAGTTCGCGTTTCGCGACGAGCGAACCGGCCGCAACTTCGCCTGCCTCACGTCCGCGTTCTACGGGCCGAAGCTGTTCTACACCGACGATCTCTCGGCCGAGTGGCAGCAGGCCGAGGGAATCGAGCTCCCCGAGGATGCCGAGAAGGCGATGACGCGCCTGTGGGTGGTCACGCCGGGCGAGGAGGACGGGCTGCTCTACGCGGGTGGCGATCCTGGCGTCCTCTTCGAGAGCCGAGACGGCGGAGAGACCTGGCAGCTCAACAAGGCGTTCTGGGAACAGCCCACGCGGCCGGACTGGAGCCCGGGGGCAGGAGGCATGTGCATGCACTCGATCGCGACGTGGCCCGGAGACCCGTCGCGCATCGCACTGGCGATCTCGGCGGTGGGGGTCTGGCTCTCGGACGACGGCGGCGAGAGCTGGCGACACGGCAACAAGGGCCTCTATCCGCGCTACATGCCCGAGGAAGCCCGCGCGGACACGATCGACCTCTGCGTCCACAACATGCATCGCGCGCCGTCGCGGCCCGAACGCCTCTTCATGCAGTTCCACGGGGGCGTCTACCGGTCCGACGACGCCGGCGAGAGCTGGGAGTCGATCGCCGACGGCCTGCCGTCGGACTTCGGCTTCCCGATGGTGCTCGACCCGGAGGACTCGGACAGCGCGTACGTCATCCCGCTCGTCGCGGACCTGGATCGAACGACTCCGGAGGGGAAGGTGCGGGTCTACGAGACGCGTGACGCCGGGAAGACATGGATCGAACGCGGCGACGGGCTCCCTGCGGACGACGCGTACCTGACGATCCTGCGGCAGGCCTTCGCTCGCGAGGGCTCAGGCAAGGGCATGGGTCTCTACTTCGGCGCGACCTCGGGCGACGTCTTCGGTTCGAAGGATGCGGGCGCGACGTGGTTCACGGCTGCCACGAACCTGCCGCCGGTGCACTCGGTGCGCGCGGCGTGAGACGCGAATCGGGGTCTGGCTGAAGCCAGACCCCGCGCGCGGTGGCTGGGGTCAGGCTTCAGCCTGACCCCGATCTTGGGCTCTCAGACGATCGCGACCATCCGGTCGATCGCACCCCGCGCCTTCGCCGCGACCTCGGGGTCGACCGTGACGACGTACTTCCAGTCCCGCAGCGAGTCGCGGAGCTTCTCGAGCGTGATCATCTTCATGTAGCGGCAGATCGCCTTCTCGGAGACGGCCTCGAAGCGCTTCTCCGGCGCTTCCTTGTTCAAGCGGTGGATGATCCCGGTCTCGGTCGCGACGAGGAACCGCTCCTTCGGCGACTTGCGCGCGAAGTTGATCATCCCCTCGGTCGAGAGAATGTGCGTCTTGCCGTTCCCGAAGGCCATGCACTGGCTCGCGCAACCGCACTCGGGATGGACGAGGAGCTCGGCGTCGGGCGCCTCGTCCTGCCAGCGCTGGATGTCGGCGGGACGGATACCGGCGTGGACGTGGCACTCGCCCATCCAGATCCGGAGCGTGCGCCCCGTCACCTTCTCGAGCCAGAGCCCGAGGTACATGTCCGGCAGGAACAGGATCTCCGTGTCCTCCGGAATCGACTCGATGATCGCCTTCGCGTTCCCGGACGTGCAGCAGTAGTCGCTCTCGGCCTTGACTTCGGCGGTGGTGTTGACGTAGGAGACGACGACCGCACCCGGGTTCTCCGCCTTCCAGGTGCGGAGCTGATCGGCGGTGATCGAGGCGGCCAACGAGCAGCCGGCGTCGAGGTCGGGGATGAGAACGGTCTTCTCCGGGCAGAGGATCGCGGCGGTCTCCGCCATGAAGTGAACGCCGCAGAAGACGATCGAGTCGGCGTCGGTGCGGGCCGCTTCGTGCGAGAGCCCGAGCGAGTCCCCGACGAAGTCGGCGACGTCCTGGACCTCGGGCACCTGGTAGTTGTGAGCGAGGATGACCGCGTCGCGCTGGCGCGCGAGCTCGCGGATCTCCTCGTGCATCGTGGTGATCTCGGCGGTCGTCATGTCAGCTCCAGTGAGACGTCGAGTGAACGGGCCGAATGCGTGAGCGCCCCGATCGAGATCTCGTCGATCCCGGTCTCGGCGATCTCGCGGACGTTGTCGAGGGTGATGCCTCCAGAGGCCTCGAGGCGCGCGCGACCTCGTACGAGGGCGACTGCCGCGACGAGCTCGTCCGGGGTCATGTTGTCGAGCAGGATTGCGTCGACGTTCGCCACGAGCGCCTCTTCCACCTGAGCGAGCGTGTCGCACTCGACCTCGATGGGAAGTGGCGTCGCCGCGCGAATCCGCTCGACCGCGGCGGCGATCGAGCCCGCCGCGAGCAGGTGGTTGTCCTTCACCAGCACGCCGTCGTAGAGCCCGAATCGATGGTTTCGGCCCCCGCCGCTCGCGACCGCGTGCTTCTCGAGCAGCCGGAGCCCTGGTGTGGTCTTGCGCGTGTCGAGGATCGCGACGCCGGTGCCTGTGACGGCATCGACGTAGCGCCGCGTGAGGGTCGCAACGCCCGACAGCCTGCCGAGGAAGTTGAGCGCGGTCCGCTCGCCGGTGAGGATCGCCCGCAGCGAGCCGCTCACGACGGCGACGACTGTCGTGCGCTCGACGAGCGTGCCGTCCTCGACGAGCGCGTCGACGCGCATCTCGGGATCGAGCGCCCGAAACACCGCCTCGACCGCTTCGATCCCGCAGACGACGCCGGGCTCCTTCAGGAGAAGCTCCGCGGTCCCCGTCGCGTCCACCTCCACGGTCGCCTCGGTCGTGACGTCGCCTTCGCCGACGTCTTCGGCGAGCGCGTCCACGATGACCCGCTCGATGCTGGTGGTCGTTACAGCCATGGCTCCAGCGCGGGCTCGTGACCGTTTCGGAGCACGACGTGACGCTCCAGTGACGGGTTCTCCACAGGAAAGTCCGAACGGAAGTGGGAGCCGCGGCTCTCTTCGCGCAGGAGCGCGCTCTCGGCGACAAGCCGCGTGAGCAGATGGGTCGAGGCCTGCAAGCGGTGCAGCCCGGCCGCATCCCGAATGAGCCCGCAGTCCCGCCAGAGCGCCTCCCGCAGCCCCTCGCCAACCCGTCCTTCGGGACGTGGCCGGGTGTCAGACACTGCGACATGTCCAGAAAGGCCAGGCTCGGCGAGGGCGGAAAGCGCGGCTCGGCGGCCGAAGACGAGGCACTCGAGGAGCGAGTTCGAGGCGAGCCGGTTCGCGCCGTGGACGCCCGTGGCGGCGCACTCGCCAGCGGCGTAGAGGCCGGGAACCTCGCTGCGGCCGTCGAGATCGGTCACGATCCCGCCAACGGTGTAGTGGGCCGCCGGCGCGACCGGGATCGGTGTCTCCGCCGGGTCGTAGCCGTTCTCGGCGAGGCTCCCCATCAGGCTCGGGAAGCGGCCGCGATCGATCTCACGCAAGTCGAGGACCACCGTCCCGCGCGCCGCGATCTCGCGGGCGACGACGTCACGCGGGGCGAGCTCGTCCGTGAACCGCTCACCGCACTCGTCGAGGAGAAGCGCCCCTTCGCCCCGCAGCGCCTCGGACAGAAGCAGTGTGGAGTCGACGAGCGTCGTCGGATGAAACTGCACGAACTCGAGGTCCGCGACGGCGGCTCCCGCACGGTAGGCCGCAGCGATGCCGTCACCGATGGCGCCAGGCGGGTTCGTCGTCCGTCGCCAGAGTGCGGCGGCTCCGCCGGTCGCAAGCAAGGTCGCACGGGCGTGGATCGCGCGTCGATCGGTCAGCACGCCCACGCAGCGACCGTCCACCCGCCGGAGACCGAGCATTCGCTCGCCCTCGGCGACCGTGATTCTCGGATGCGCGAGCACGCGCTCGACGAGCACGCTCGCCACGCGGTCGCCGGTCGCGGCGCCTCCGGCATGCACCACGCGTCGCCGGCCATGACCCCCTTCGAGCCCAAGGTCGTCGTCGAACTCGACACCGAGCTCGACGAGATCGCGGATTCGCGCCGGCGCCTCTGCCGTGAGCGCGGCGACAGCGCTCGGGCGTGAGAGCCCTCGACCGGTCCTGAGCGTGTCCTCCGCGTGCAGCGCGGTTGTGTCGTCCGCACCGAGTGCGGCCGCGATCCCACCCTGGGCGAGGGAGCTCGTGGAAAGTCGGAGAGGTCCCTTGGCGAGCACGAGGACTCTGCCTTCGGAGGCCGCACAGAGAGCTGCGAACAAGCCGGCGACTCCCGCACCGACGACGACGAGGTCGAAGGCTTCGGGACTGCGGGTTCCGTTTCCGTGGCTCATGCTAGTTTTCGCCTCTGAGTCAATAACCTCATGGCCGAGTCTACCAGCCAATCGACACTCCCTGCCCACTCAGCGCTCGCTGCGGTGTTCCAGGTGCGGGACGACGAGCTCCAGGTTCTTCTCTGGGAGCGGGCGCGCGATCCGTTCCGGGGTGAGTGGTCGCTTCCCGGCGGGTCGCTCGGAGCGGACGAGACGCTCGAGGAGTCGATCCTGCGCCACCTGGCCGCCAAGGTGGACGTGCGGGAGGTCGCCCACCTCGAGCAGCTCGGCACGTGGAGCGATCCGCGGCGTCATCCGAGCGACTGGGAGCTCGCAACTGCGTATCTCGGTCTCGTCCCCCTCGGGATCGACCCGCGCGTGCCCACGGACACGCGTTGGCACACTGTCGACGCCCTTCCTCCGACTGCGTTCGACCATGGTGCGATCGTGTTGGCCGGCCGCGAGCGACTTCGCGGCAAGCTCTCGTACTCGAACGTCGGCTTCGCGCTCGCGCCCGAGACGTTCACGCTCGCCGAGCTTCGAGACATCTATGCAGCCGCTCTCGGCTACGACATCTCCGCCACCAACCTGAAGCGCGTGCTCCTCCGCCGCGGCGCGATCGAGACCACCGGTGAGCGCCGGGCTCACGGGCCCGCGGGCGGGCGCCCGGCCGAGGTGTTCCGCTTCCGGACGAGCCGTCTCGAGGTCACCGACCCCTTCGCGGTCCTCCGTCCACCCGCCTGACGACGACCCTGTGGAGCGATCGTCTCGAATTCGTCGCCTTTACAGGGACAGGCTCTGTTAAGAGCGGTCGCGAAAAGCGTTTGTTTCCGGCGGGTTTCGGGAATCGACTCGATGTGATTCCTGGGCCGTTTCACTCAAGATCTCGGCGATCTCGGCCGATCTTGGAGCGCATGCGGCACTTTCGAACGTGGCTCGTCGCGATCGGTGTCCTCAGCCTCGTGGCCGAGGCGATCGGAGCGGCGGCCGTCTTCTGGCGCCGAACGCAGAAGCACGAGTTCTAGATAGCTTCTAGATAGCGAGGCGCAGAAGGCCCGTCACGAGCGCGGCGATGAACATCGCCGCCACTATCGGCGCTCCGCGCCAGATCGCGATGGCGGCCGCGGCGACGCCTGCGACGCGCGCGTCCACGACGATCTCCTCGTCGCCGCCCAGGGTCTGGGTGACGACGAGCGCGACGAGCATCACCGGTGCCACGAGATCGACGACGGACTGCACGCTCGCGGGGAGCTCGCGCTTGCCGACGAACACCGGACCCGCCGCCTTGAATACCATCGTGAACGCCGCGACCACGATGACGACGATCCAGGCGTCGCTCATCGCCGCAATCCGAGCAGACACGCAGCCGACGCGACGACGAGCGGCACTCCCGCAGGAGCGACAGGGAGCAGCACAAGAGTGATGACGGCGGCGACCAGCGCAGCCTGGATCGCCTTGCGTTCACGGAGGTAGGGCATTGCGAGCGCCAGGAAGAGCGCGGCGAACGCCGCATCGAGCCCGAGGTCGTTCGGATCGCCGAGAGCACCGCCGACGAAGGTCCCGATCGCCGTGCTCGACACCCAGAACACGTAGAGGAGGAGCCCGGCGCCGACGAGGATCGGCCACTCGAATCGGCCGGATCTTCCCGAGAGCGCCCACGACTCGTCGACGATCAACTGTGATTCGAAGAATCGTCGCAGCCTGCTCCCCGGAAAGATCGCCGCTGTCGCGATGCTCTGCCCGGCGTAGCGCAAGTTGAGCAAGACAGCCGACACGATCGCGGCGAAGACGGTGCCGCCATCCTCCAGCACCGAGGCGGCAGCGAACTGGGCAGAGCCCGCGAAGGTCGTCGCGGACATGACGACGGCAGCAGGAGCGGTCATCCCGGCAGCCTCGGCGAGGACGCCGAACGAGAGGCCGAACAGCAGCGGCCCGAGGACGAGCGGAAGCGCCGCGCGAGCTCCGTCACGAAGCCGCGGGGATCGGTCGTCCGACGGCACGATTCGAACCTAGCAGCGCCCTTTCGTCACACTCTCCCTGTGAGGATCGCCGTCAGCGGAGCATCGGGGCTGATCGGATCCGCGCTCGTTCCGGGGCTCGAGGCAGGCGGTCACGAGGTCGTGCGGCTCGTTCGACGAGAGGTGCGAGACGCGAGCGAGCTCAGCTGGGATCCGGCGACCGGAGCGATCGATCACGACCGACTCGCAGGCGTAGAGGGAATCGTGAACCTGAGCGGCGCAACCATCGGGCGCCGCTGGAACGAGGAGCGCAAGCGCGAGATCCTCGAGTCGCGGGTCACGAGCACCGACCTGCTCGCACGAACGGCAGCCACGCTCGACCCGCAGCCCGCGGTGCTCGTCTGCGCCGGCGGCGTCGGGATCTACGGCGATCGCGGCGACGAGATCCTGACCGAGGACTCGGCGCTCGGCTCCGGGTTCCTCGCCGACGTCGGCACAGCCTTGGAGGCGGCGGCAGAACCGGCCCGAGCTGCGGGTATCCGCGTCGTGAACTTCCGCCAAGGGATCGTGCTCTCCCGAGAAGGCGGCGCGCTCGAGCGGATGCTCACACCGTTCAAGCTCGGCGTCGGCGGTCGCGTCGGAAGCGGCAAGCAGTGGTGGAGCTGGGTTGCGCTGGACGACCTCGTCGCCGCATACGCCTTCGTCCTCGAGCGGGAGCTTGTCGGGGTCGTGAACCTGATGTCGCCGAGCCCCGTCACCAACACGCAGTTCGTCAAGGCGCTCGGCGACGCTATGCACCGCCCCACCGTGTTCCCCGTGCCTGCCGTTGCGGTGAAGGCTCTATTCGGCGACATGGGCGAGACCGTCTTGCTCGAGAGCCAGCGTGGACTGCCCGCGCGTTTGCTCGACGCGGGCTTCTCGTTCTCGCACCCGGAGGTCGGAGAGGCTCTTCGGAGCACGTTGGCGGTCTGACGCCGTTTCGTCCGGGACAATGACGAGGTGACCGCTCTCGAGACGGTCGGCTGGGACGAGGCTTGGGCCGATGCATTCGCGCCACATCGCGCGGCAGGGCTCGACCCCGGCCGCATCGCCGTCCCGCACCGTGGGGCCTACGACGTCCTGACGAGCGAGGGCGAGACTCGCGCGCGCCTGCCCGGACGAGCGAGGCGCAGGGTCGAGTCTGCGGCAGAGCTACCGGTCGTCGGTGATTGGGTGGCGCTCGAGCCCGGAGAGCCCGTTCCGACGATCCGAGCCGTCCTCCCCCGCCGGACGCAGTTCTCACGTCGTGCAGCCCACGACCCGGCGTCCGAAATCGCACGCGAACAGGTCGTTGCCGCGAACGTCGACGTCGTCTTCATCGTCGCTGCGCTGACCGACGTCAACGAGCGTGTCCTCGAGCGGTATCTCACCCTTGCCTGGGAGAGCGGCGCACGGCCGGTGCTGCTGCTGACGAAGGCCGATCTCGTGCCGGATGCCGACGCCACGGCGGCAGAGGTCGCAGGAATGGGTGTTCCCGTGCACGCAGTCTCGATTCGTACCGGGGTCGGGCTCGACCACGTTCGCTCGTATCTGACCCCGGGAATCACCACCGCCCTGCTCGGCCCCTCCGGCGTCGGGAAGTCGACGCTCGTCAACACGCTCGCCGGCGAGGATCGGTTGGCCACAGGTGACGTCGGCGCAGACGGGTCGGGCAGGCACACGACGACGCGGAGAGAGCTCATCGTCCTGCCGGACGGCGGCCTCATCGTGGACAACCCGGGAATGCGTGAGCTGCACCTCTGGGTCGCAGACGAGGGCCTCGAGGAGGCGTTCGAGGACATCACCGAGCTCGCCGCGCAGTGCCGATTCTCGGATTGCCGGCACGAGAGCGAGCCGGACTGCGCCGTTCGCGCCGCTCTCGAGGACGGACGGCTTTCGCCCGACCGCTGGGAGAGCTATCGCGAGCTCCAGAGCGAGCTCACGGCACTCGACGAGAACCTCGTGCGGCAGGAGCGCTCGCGTGCCCGGCGCAAGCGAGCTGATTGATCGCGCAGACCGGAATCCGCTCACGCGAATTCCGGTCGCACGACCGCCCTCGAGCCTGGCGCGGGAAACGCGTAGTCGTCAGGAGGTCGCGACGTTCGCGGCTCCCTTCGTGACCGTCGTCGTGAAGGCCCAGTCGACGGCCGCGTTGTTCGAGTCGCTGCCGTTCGGGATCCGCGACAGCGAGCCTTCAACCGTGTTCGAGTCGGCGACCGTGTCCGCGAGCGCGGTGCCCTCGACCAGGTCGTACGACTGCCCGTCGATCGTCGCAGCGCGGATCTCGCCTTCGTACGAGAGCGCGTCGAGCAGCGTGCCGGACGCGGTGCCGATCAGGGCGACACCGTCCGGAGCGCCGTTCTGCGCCTCGACATCGAGTGCGAGATAGCCTCCGGCCGCCAGCGAGCCCGTGAGGGCGACCCGGCTGTACTCGGTGCCGTCACCACCGTTCACGAGAACGACCGCGATGCCGTCGAGCGTGATCGCCGCGCCGGTGGTGTTCGCGATCTCGACGAAGCCACCCGTGTCGGCGCCGACCTGGTCGTAGTCGATCTCGTTGATGACGAGCCCGCCCGACGGAGGCGGCGGAGGCGGAGGAGGAGATCCGCCTCCGCACTGCAGCTCGATGACGTCACCCGCTCCGGTGGAGATCGCGACCGTGCCGGCGGAACCATCCTGCCGCTGACACGCCGAGCCCACGAGGGCGTTCAGCGAGGCGAGTGGCGGTCCCTGCGGTCCAGTCGGGCCCGCAGGTCCAGCAGGTCCAGCCGGCCCGGCGGGGCCTGCGGGACCTGTAGAGCCCGCTGGTCCTGCTGGTCCGGCCGGCCCTCTTGCGCCCGCCGCTCCGGCGTCTCCCTTCGGCCCTGGCGGACCTGCTGGTCCTGCCGGCCCGGCAGGTCCAGCTGTTCCCTCCGCGCTCCATGTCACAACGCGCTCGCCGCGGTGGCACTTCGAGGCGTCCTTGACGACGCGCAGGTATTTCTTCTGGCAGGCGGTGATCGTCGATGCCTCGGACGTGGCCGCCGAGCCCGTGGCGAGTGCCGCGGTCCCTCCGAGCACGCCGAGAGCGATCAGCGCGACTGCAATCGTGCGTACGCGCACACATCCTCCCTTGAGTTGGTGTCGGAGCTGGTGGTACTCGGCAGGAGCGCTCGACACCAGGTGTCCCAAGGTGACAGGCGCCCGCAAACCCGCATGGCTCTGCGAGGTTGTGGAGTGTTCGGCACCGATTCTTGACGGGGGACGCGAGGGAAGCGGCGGAGCGGGCGAGAATTCGTACGCCATGCCGGCCGAGCCGCTCAGCCCCGAGCTTGCCCTCGTCGACCCCGAGCTCGGCGCGCGCGCACGGGCAGTCCTCCCCGATCCCGCGCCGGCGCCCCGGAGACCGCCTCGCGCGACCGTCGAACCCCCTGTCGTCGAGCAGCCGGCGACCGGCAACGCGCCCCTACCCCGTCTGGGCTCGGATGACCGCAGCCCTCTGGCTGGTCGTCCTCGGAATCCTGATCGGCGGCACCGCCATCCCGCACGCGCAGGACAAACCACGTGTCATCCCAACGGACGAGGACGCGACCGTCTGCGAGCCTGCCGAGACGCTGCCCGACCCGCGCCCTCCCGACCTGGGCAGCCCTCTCAGGCCGTAGGCGCCGTAGAGCCCTCGCTACAATCGGCCCTCCCGGGGCTATAGCTCAGTTGGGAGAGCGCCTGGATCGCACCCAGGAGGTCGGCGGTTCGAGTCCGCCTAGCTCCACTGATACGTACTCCGCATCGAACGCCGTCGCGGAGTCCCTGCTCCATCGAACCTGACGTGCGAACGCGACGAGGTGCGGGTCTCCGCAGCGGCGCCAGCCATCACGGCTTCACAAGAGGCGCGTTTAGAGTGTCGCGAATGGCGGCCGAAGTGCCTCCGTATCCGCCGGTCGAGCTCGCCGTTCGAGTCGGCGCGCGCGGAGTCGAGAGAGCTCGCTATGAAGAGGTCGGCCGAATGAGCCGGGACGCGATCCTCGCCGCCCTGCCGGACGACTGGACGTTCGCCGGCAAACGAGTCCTCGACTTCGGCTGCGGGGCCGGACGGACCCTTCGCCACTTTCTCGACGAGGCACAGGTCGGCGAGTTCCATGGCTGCGACATCGACGAGCCGAGCATCGCGTGGCTCGAGGACAACTTCAGCCCACCCCTCAACGTTTTCGTGAACAGCGAGAAGCCGCCTCTGGAGCTCGCGGGAGAGTCGTTCGACATCGTCTGGGCGATCTCGGTGTTCACGCACATTTCCGACTACTGGTCGGCCTGGCTGGTCGAGCTGCACCGGTTGCTCCGCAACGACGGGCTCCTGATCGCGACCATTCTCGGGCCAGACCGGTCGCGAGAGCTGGGCGAGACGCACGACCCGAGGGTCGAGCGAGGCGAGCCGATTCCGGATATCGCGGACCAGGTGGGGATGAACGTCCTGCGCTACGGGCAGCCATGGGATCAGGGCGGGCCTGCGGTCTTCCACTCGGGTTGGTGGATAAAGGAGCACTGGGGGCGCGCTTTCGACATCGTGACGCTGCGCGAGAGTCCACAGGGCCAGGGGGTCGTCGTGGCTCGCAAGCGTCCCATCGAGATCACTCCGCCCGAGCTCGAGAGGATCGATCCATCCGAGTGGCGCGAGATCGAAGCGCTCAGGCACAACATCCGCCAGCTTCAGTACGAATCGCAAACGGCGAACGCGTGGGCCGGGCCGGCAGCGACGGGCGGCCTCGATTGACTCCCGTCTGAGACCGCGCTGGCGCTAGGCGCCGACCTCGATCTTCATCCCCTCGCGAGCCGCGGCCGGCGGCACTCCCCCGGTCCCGTCCCAGAGCTCCCCCGCTCGCTGGACGAGGCCGTCGACCGCGTCGTCCGAGCGGTCGGGATCGTGGTGGAAGAGGACGAGCCGGCCCACTTCTGCGGCTTTCGCGAAGCCGACTGCATGGGCGACACTCGAGTGCCCCCACCCCACCCGGCTCGGATACTCGTCCTCGCTGAACTGGCAGTCGTGCAGGAGCACGTCGACGCCGTCCGCGAGCGCGTGGCCCGAGATCCACTCAGGTGCGAGCGAGGCGAGCTCGACACCCAGGACCGGCTCGTGATCCGGGATGAATGCGAGCGAGCCGCTCTCGAGCTCGAGGCGATACCCAACGGTCGTCCCCGGATGCGAGACCGGAAGTGCGAGCACGCGAATGCCTTCGATCTCCCAGGCGTTCGAGGGAACGTCGTGGAACGTCACCGTCGCAGGGATGTGCGCCAGGTCGATGGGGAAGAGCGGCGGGGAGAACGCCCTTGCGATGCGATCCCGCAGCGAGTGGACGGGCGAGGGCGGGCCCCAGATGTGGAGCTCGGTGTCCTCCCGCCAAAGCGGCTCGAAGAAGCGAAGCCCCTCGACGTGGTCGAGGTGGAGATGCGTCAGCAGGAGATGGATTCGCCGCGCGCCGGCCAGGGTCGCGCCGAGCTGCTTGATCCCGGTTCCCGCGTCGAGGATCACAGGGTCGCAATCCGTTGTCCTGCAAATCTCTACGCACGAGGTATTGCCCCCGTAGCGAACCGTCGCCTCGCCCGGGGTCGGGAGGGAGCCGCGACACCCCCAGACCCTGGCGACGACGCTCATCAGCCTCGGTCCTCGCGCTCCTGCCAGAAGATCGCGACGACTCCTACGAGCTCGGTGGGAGTCGAGAACAGTGGGAGAGCGGTCACGGAGATGAGCCGCCGGCGCCCGTCGAGACCGGTGATCCGGATGCTTCCGTGCGCCGGCCTACGCTCGCTGAGGGCGACACCCGCGGGCATCTGCTCGAGAGACAGCGCGGCGCCGTCCAGGTCCTCGACGTCGAACAGCGAGCTCCATTCGTCGGCGGCCATGGAGCCGGCCTCTGCAAACGTCCGTCCGAGGATCTCCTCGGCAGGCTCGTTGAAGAAGACGAGCTCGCCGGAGGCGTCGGCGATGAACATCGCCGTCGCGAGCTGTGCTGCGAGCTCGCGCGCGAGGATCAGCGCGATGTGCTTCTGTGGCGGTCGGGCCTCCATCGACGCCCATTCTGCGTCAATTCGGTGACGCGCAGCGACGCCTTCTTTGCGTAGGCTCGCCGAACGATGACCGCCGCGGTGGCCGATCGGCGAAAGCGCTTCCGGGAGCTTCATGACCGAGCTGGGGTCTTCGTCATGCCGAACCCCTGGGATGTCGGCTCCGCACGTGTCCTCGAGTCGCTTGGCTTCGAGGCGCTCGCGACCACGAGCGACGGGTTCGCGTGGGCGATCGGCAAGCTCGACCAGCAGGTGACCCGCGACGAGCTCATAGGCCACGTCACGAGCATCGCTGCGGCAACCGAGCTCCCGCTGAACGTC
Source organism: uncultured Actinomycetes bacterium (assembly GCA_963789655.1). Taxonomy (GTDB): domain Bacteria; phylum Actinomycetota; class Thermoleophilia; order Gaiellales; family Gaiellaceae; genus GMQP-bins7. Next base: position 187,122 of record CAWBLH010000007.1, on the reverse strand, counting down.
GATAGCGAGCGTTGCTACCCGGACGAACCGGGAGGGATCGCCGAGACGGTCGCCTTGCTCGCCGACGCAGGAGCTGCCGGATTCTCGATCGAGGACTACGACCCTGCGAGCGACAGCATCGAGCCCGTAGACGTCGCAGCCGCGAAGGTCGCCATCGCGGCCGAAACGGCGCACAGCTTCCCGGCGCCGATGGTGCTGACCGGGCGCGCAGAGAACCACATTCGGGGAGTCGACGACCTGGACGACACGATCGAGCGCCTCGTTGCCTATCGCGATGCCGGTGCGGACGTCGTGTACGCGCCGGGCCTGGCGAACCTCGATCAGATCGCGGCGGTCGTCGAGGCTGTCGGGATCCCGGTCAATGTCCTCGCACTGCCGAAGCGGGCCGACCGTCGCGGAGCTCGAGTCCGTCGGCGTGCGGAGGGTCTCGACGGGAGGCGCGCTCGCCGGAGCGGCCTACGGAGCGCTCGTCGCCGGCGCTCGCGAGCTGCAGGCCGAGGGCACCTCGCGTTACACGGAGACGAACATCTCGCGTGACGCACTGCTCGCGCGCTTTTCGCTGAGAGTGTCGGCGCGCGCTCCTGAAGTCGATCCTCGTCCGCCACGGGGAGACCGAATGGAGCCGCGCGGGAAGACACACCGGTCGCACCGACGTTCCGCTGACCGAGCAGGGGCGGCGTGACGCCGAGGCGATCGGCGCCGTGCTCCGGGAGCAAGCGTTCGCGCTTGTTCTCACGAGCCCGCTACTTCGAGCAATGGAGACCTGTCGGCTCGCCGGGCTCGGTGACGTGGCAGTCGTGCGCGACGAGCTCAGGGAGTGGGACTACGGCGAGTACGAAGGGCTGAAGACGGTCGACATCCGGCGGGAACGACCGGGCTGGACCGTGTGGAGCTGACGACATCCCCGGCGGAGAAACGCTCACGGACATCGGCGAGCGAGCCGACCGCGTCGTCGCAGAGCTGCGGTCGAGTCGAGGGCGACGCCGTCGTCTTCGCCCACGGCCACCTGCTCCGCGTACTGGCGGCGAGATGGCTGGGGCTCGAGCCCGCCGCCGGTCGCCTGTTCGCTCTCGACGTGGCGACGATCAGCGTGCTCGGCTCCGAGCGCGAGACCGCGGTTCTCCGTAGCTGGAACTGGAAACCGGCTGAGCGCTAAGCGTGGAAGTCCGCGAGGCGGTCGGCTTCCTCGCGAACCTCTCGGCGCGTGCTCGCGTCCAGGCGCTTGAACTCGCTCGTCCTGACCCGCCCGCCGTCGTACTTCCACGTTCCTGCCACCGCGCCGTCGACGAGGAACGTTCCGACGGAGTGCGGGGTCTTGGTCGAGAAGACGCGCGGCCGGTACTCCTCCGGGAGGATCCCTGTCCTCCTCGCGTGGACGAGGAGGACCGCGTCCCAGGTCGGCAGGAACCGCACGGGCGCGGGCGTCTCGGGGTCGGGGAGCGGTGCCCGCGGAAGATCGAGCAGCTCCTTCCCTTGCTCGTCGCGGAAACGCCGAAGCGTCAAGCCGGCGAGAACCGGACCCAACTTCGCCGGCGGCACCTTGCACCAGCTCGAGAGGTCGTTCTTCGTCGCAGGCCCGAAGCCGCCGAGATACCGGCGCGCCAAGAGCTCGATTCCCTCCTCCTCGCTCGGCGCGAGCGTGCCCACCCACTCCTCGGCAAGCGCGAACGTGTGCGCACGGCGCTGCTCCCAGGTTCCGGAGGGCGGGACACGAACGAGATCGAGCCAGTGCGCGAATCCCCAGCTGCTCGCAAGCGGGAAAGCATTTGCACGCAGGAACTCCTCGATCTCTTTCCGGCTGCGGGCGGAGCCGCGCAGGAACGCGCGCGCCCGCCGCGCGAAGGCGCGCATGTCCACCTCGGGAGCGACCTTGTTCGCGCGCCGCCACCACTCCTGGCCCGACACGCGAATACCGGCGGCAAGAAACGGATAGTCCCGCCGCGAGACGAGGTGAATCGTCTCGCGCATCAAGCGTCGCCTGGATGACGCTGCGTCGCTCCAGCGCGCGCGTGAGATCGTCGCGACGGAACCCCTCCAGGCAAGACCAGAGCCGGATGTAGCCGTTCGGCGCGTACTGGTTCTGGATACCTCCGATCCGCTCGAGCGCGCGCGGGATCGGCAGCCGGGAGCGCTCGAGGAGGAGCTGGCGTGCGAGCAGCGCTCGGTTCAGCTCCGGCTGCGTGAGAATCCGCTCGGACAAGAGGCCAATCTAAGGGGTTTTTCCCCGGCCCAGGTCAGCCGATGACAGCATCCTCATGGGCCACAACCGTGATCAGTGGAACGAGGATGCGGTCGTCATCGCCTTCCAGCCTTGGGAGCTCGACCTCATCGACCGCGGGCTCCTTCGCCTTGCGCAGCTCGCCGATGCGAATCCTCAGCGCTACGGCCTCATGGGGCACGGCGCGAAGCCGGCGCTCGCGATCATCGACAAGATCGACGACGTGCTCGAGTACCAGGGGTACGGCGGCATCGAGGGCCTGCGTGGCTTCGTCGACGAGCGGCGGGGCGACGGCGTCGACGCCAGCGCGTTCTAGCCGATACTTCAACGAGTGCTCGAAAGCCTGGCCGCGTTCGTCGCGGTCTCCGCGGTCGTGATCTGCACGCCCGGCCCCGATACCGCGCTCACGATCCGAAACACGCTCGCCGGTGGGCGGCGAGGAGGAGTTGCGACGGCGGTCGGGGTCAGCCTGGGCCAGGCGGTCTGGACCCTCGCAGCGAGCGCGGGGGTCGTTGCGATCCTCACCGCCTCGGAGCCGGCGTTTCGTGCGCTCAAGCTCGCCGGCGCTGCGTACCTCGTCTATCTCGGAGCGCACTCCCTCTACGGAGCGCTCCGCCGACGTCGCCCTGAGACCTTGCAACAGTCTGCTGCAAGGTCTCGTGGCCTGACGCCCTCGCGGGCGCTCCGGCAGGGCGTGCTCAGCAACCTCGGGAACCCGAAGATGGCGGTCTTCTTCGCGAGCCTCTTGCCTCAATTCGCGCCGAGCGGGAGCGCCTCGTTCCTCGGGCTCCTCGGCTTCGGACTGTTCTTCTGTGCACTGACACTCGCGTGGCTCACGCTGTACGCGGTCGCCGTCTCCCGGCTCCGCTCACTTCTCGCCGGACGCGCACGGCGGGTGCTCGATGGGGTGACCGGAGCCCTGCTCGTGGTCTTCGGCTTGCGCCTCGGAAGCGAGGCTCGCTAGACCTAACGGGCCCGCGCGAAGCGGTGCACGGCCTCGAGGAGCTCCTTGCTCTTCGCGCCGGCCTCAGCTGGGTCACCGGACGCGAGCGCACCGGCGACGCAGTGGTTCACGTGGTCGTCGAGGATTCGGAACGCGACGCTCTCGAGCGCTGTCGTCACGGCCGAGATCTGCGTGAGGATGTCGATGCAATAGCGATCCTCCTCGACCATCTTCTCGATACCGCGCACCTGCCCCTCGATTCGGTGCAGGCGGCGCGTCAGCGCCTGCTTGTCGGCGACGTAGCCGTGCGTCTGGGTCTCGGTCACGTTGCAACTCCTTCGCGAGATGAGTGGAAACGGCGCAGCCTGAGCGAGTTCGTGACGACGAACACGCTCGAGAACGCCATTGCGCCGGCCGCGACGATCGGATTGAGCAGCCCCGCCATCGCGAGCGGGATCGCAGCGACGTTGTAGGCAAAGGCCCAGAAGAGATTCCCCTTGATCGTCCGCAGCGTTCGCCGTGCGAGCGCGATCGCGTCGGCAGCTGCTCGGAGGTCACCCGAGACGAGCGTGATGTCGGAGGCCTCGATCGCGACATCGGTGCCGGTGCCGATGGCCAGTCCGAGGTCCGCCTGCGCGAGAGCGGGCGCGTCGTTGATCCCGTCGCCGACCATCGCCACGACCTCGCCCTGCTCCTGGAGACGGCGGATCTCGGCCACCTTCTCGTCCGGATAGACCTCGGCGAGGACTCGCTCGATGCCGACCTCGGCAGCGACGCGCTCGGCGTTCTCCTCGCTGTCCCCGGTGAGAAGGACGGGAGTCAAGTCCAGAAGCCTCAGCTCGGCGACGGCCTGGGCGCTCGTCGGCTTGACGGAGTCCCGGACCGTCAGCGTTGCCCTGGGCTGTCCGTCCCACGACACCACGATCCCGCCGTCGCCGCGGCCGACCTCTACACGATGCCCGTCCACGAGGCCTGAGACGCCGATGCCCGGCAGGTTCCGGAAGTCGGCCACGGGGGGAAGCGCACCGACCTCGGCCCTGGCTGCTGCAGCCACGGCCTGGCCGATGGGATGCTCCGATGCCGCCTCCACGGCACCCGCCAGCGACAGCACCTCCCGGCGCGTCGCACCGTCGAGCGGAGACACGTCCGCGAGCTCCACGTTTCCCTTGGTGACGGTTCCGGTCTTGTCGAGCACGACCGTCGTGATCCTGCGAGTCTGCTCGAGCACCTCGGGGCCCTTGATGAGGATGCCGAGCTGGGCTCCGCGGCCGGTACCGACCATGAGCGCGGTGGGCGTCGCGAGCCCGAGCGCGCACGGGCACGCGATGATCAGGACCGCAACCGCCGCCGAGAAGGACGCAGTCGCGTCCCCGGTGACGACCAGCCAGCCGGCCATCGTGGCGAGAGCGAGCCCGATCACGATCGGGACGAAGACGCTCGAGACGCGATCGACGAGGCGCTGGATCGGTGCCTTCCCGGACTGTGCCTCGGCGACGAGCCGCCCGATCTGCGCGAGCGCCGTCTCTTCGCCGACCTTCGTCGCGCGAACGACGAGGCGTCCGTACGTATTGACGGTGGCGCCTGCGACATCGGAGCCCGGTCCTACGTCAACCGGGACGGGCTCGCCCGTCAGCATCGACTGGTCGACGGCGGAGTCGCCCTCGACGACGACCCCGTCCGTGGGAATCTTCTCGCCTGGCCGCACGACCATCAGCGCACCCGGTGCCAGGTCCTCGATCGGGACGGAGACCTCGTTTCCGTCTCGCAGCACGTGTGCCTCCTTGGCGCCGAGCTCGAGCAGCGCGCGAATCGCCGCTCCTGAGCGCCGCTTCGCGCGCACCTCGAGGTAACGGCCGGCGAGGATCAGCGTGGTGATCACCGCGGCGACCTCGAAGTACGTGTGCGCGTCGGAGAGAGCGACGAGCGCGACGACCGACCAGCCCCACGCCGCCAGCGTCCCGATCGAGATGAGCGTGTCCATCGTCGCGGCGAGGTAGCGCGCGTTTCGCGCGGCCGCCCGATGGAAGCCGTATCCGGCCCACAGGACGACCGGCGTCGCGAGCGCGAAGGCAAGCCACTCCCAGCCGTCGAACTGCAGCGGCGGGATCATGGCGAGCACCGTCAGCGGAATGGTCAGGGCGGTCGCGACGACGAGCCGGGTGCGCAGCATCCGGGCGCGATCGTCTGCGGGCGCGGCATCCGCAGCCGTGTGTGCGCGGTAACCGGCCGCCTCCACGGCGCCGATGAGGTCGTCGAGCGCGACGCGGTCGGCGTCATATGTGACCGCGACCTGCTCGGTCGCGTAGTTGACGGACGCGTCGACGCCTTCGAGCTTGTTCAGCTTCCGCTCGATCCGGGTCGCACAGGCAGCGCACGTCATGCCTTCGAGCGCGAGCTCGACTCGAGCTTCAGGCGACTCGGTCGCCGTCATGCCGCCTCGTAGCCCGCCTCGTCGATCGCGGCGCGCAATGCGGCGTCGTCCAGCTCGTGGCCGCGAACCGTGACGACCTTCGTCTCCAGGTCGACGTCGATCTCCTCGACGCCGTCGACCTCCGAGACCTCCTCGCGGATCGACATCGCGCAGTGCGCGCAGTGGATCGCGGGAACGCTGTAGGTGAATGTCTGCGCCATGTGGCAATCATACCCCACTAGGGTATAACTATCTTCATCGCGCAGGGGTCAGGCTTCAGCCTGACCTCGGTTCTCAGGTTTCAACCTCCAACCGGGGTCAGGCTAAAGCCTGACCCCGCCCCGTCGGCGAACCCGCTTTCTCGGGCAGGCGACCAGCACGAATCGTCTCCGCCATGGCCTTCGACTCCTCGCGATACCAGGTGCCGTCTTCGAGCTCGATCGCCGGCAGATAGTGCTGGCCCGTGTGCTCGATGACGTTCGTGCGCTTGCCGCGCGGGTACGTCGGCTCGACCACGATCTCGTACTCGATCCCTTGCTCGTCCAGAGCTTTCTGGACCGTCCAGCAGGCCCCGACCTTGAATCTGACGAACCTGCAGCGGTGAAACTTGACCGCTATCGGAGACCTTCGATTCGGGACGCTCCGACGATCGCCTCGTCGCCGTCGGCGAGCCGCACGAGCGCCTTCCCCTTGCCGTCGTAGTCCGGAGACCAGACCACGAGCGTCGCTTCCTCGCCATGCACCTGGCAGCTACGTCCATCCTCGGAGTCGAGGCCGCGCCAGAAGCGAACGAACGGATTCTCGTCCCACTCACGACCGATCGTGGTCTCGTCGGTATGCCCAGGGAGCACCCGCATCTCGTGTGGGAGAGCCATGAGCACGTCCATCACGGAGCGCTTGACCTCGTCGGCAGCGCCCCCTCCGACCGAGTCCTTGAAGAGCGTGTCCCCCGTGAAGCAGAGCTCGTTTCCGACGATGAACGAGACGCCGTCGTCGGAGTGCCCCGGCGTCGGAACCACGTCGATCTTCAGGTCGCCCGTCTCGACTGCGCCGGTCGTCACCTCGAGCCCGAAGCGATCGACGAGCTCGTCGTTGCCGGCGACGTGATCGGCATGGCCGTGCGTGATGAGGAGGTGCGTCGGCGACAGCCCCTCGCGCTCGACGACCGCGAGGAGCGGCTCGAGAGGCGCGCCCGAGTCGACGAAGACCGCCGTCCCCGAGTCGTCTGCGAGCAGAAACGCGTTCGAGAGCCACGACTCGTGCATGCTGCGCTCGACGAGCATCGTCGGATGGTACGGGAGCGAGCACGTCGCGGCATGAGACAATCGAGCGCGTTCCCCTACACCACCGACGCCCGGGAGGCGAGATGAGCGGTCAGTTGAGCACCGTCGACACGATGTTCGACGAGCGGGAGGTCTTGCGCTCGGCCTCCGGCGCGTGGTGGGTGTTCCTCCTGACCGGGATCGCGTGGCTCGTCTTCGCAGTCATCGTCTTCCGCTTCGACATCACGAGCGTCAGGTCGATCGGCATCCTCTTCGGTGCGATGGCGATCGCCGCCGGGGTGAACGAGTTCATCACGATCACCGTCTCGACGATGGGCTGGAAGTTCGTGCACGGAATACTCGGTGTCGCCTTCGTCCTCATCGGGCTCTTCGCGTTCATCGAACCAGGCAGCGCCTTTGCCGCGCTCGCCTCGGTGATCGGCTTCTTCTTCCTCTTCAAGGGCATCCTCGACATCGCGGTCGCGATGACGACGAAGGGCGAGTACGACCTCTGGTGGCTCCAGCTCGTCGCCGGGATCCTCGAGATCGCGCTCGCGTTCTGGGTGGCCGGCAACTTCCACCAGAAGGCGATCCTGCTGCTCGTGTACGCCGGGCTCGTCGCGCTGTCGAAGGGGGTCACTGAGCTCTTCCTCGCGTTCAAGCTGAAGAGCCTGCGGCCTCACCTGGACACGGTCTGAACGGGTTTCGTTAGGATCGCGCCGAATGCGCAGGACAGCCCTCGCCCTCGCCACGCTCGTCGTCCTGCTCGCCGGCGGTCTCGCCGCGGGCTGCGGCGGCGAGGAGGAGGCGACACCGACGCCGGACACGATCACGGGCACCCTGACGACCGACACCGAGACGACCACCGAAGAGACCACGACCGACGAAGAGACCACGACCGACGAAGAGACGACCGACGAAGAGACGACGACGGACACCGGAGCGACCGGGGAAGGCGATCCGGTCGCCGGCAAGGAGGTCTTCCTAGGCGCCGGTGGCTGTGGGTCCTGTCACACGTTCGCGGATGCCGGTTCGACCGGCGCGATCGGCCCCAACCTCGACGATGCGGCGCCGAGCTTCGAGCTCGCCGTCGACCGCGTGACGAACGGCCAGGGCGCGATGCCGCCCTTCTCCGGCCAGCTCGACGAGCAGCAGATCGCCGACGTGGCAGCGTACGTCTCCGGCGGCTGAGCTTCCGCCGTTCCGCTTCTAGACTTCCTTCATGATCGATCTCAGGGCGGCTCGCTCTGATGCCGAGCGCTGGCGCACCGCGCTGGCGCGTAAAGGCGCCGCGGACGCGTTCGACGCGCTGTTGGCGGCTGACGAGCGCTGGCGCGCGCTCATCCCCAAGGTCGACGAGCTCCGTAGCAGGACGAACCTGAAGGGCAAGCCGACTCCCGAGGAGCTCGAGCAGGTGAAGGCGGTCAAGGAAGACCTGAAACGGCTGGAGGACGAGCTCGCGACGGCGGAGGCCGAGCGCGACCGGCTCGGGCTGCTCGTGCCGAACCCACCCCACGAGTCGGTGCCAGAGGGCCTGACGGAGGACGACGTCGTCGAGGTTCGGCGAGTCGGGGAGGCTCCGGCGATCGAGAACGCGAAGGAGCACACCGAGATCGGGCGCTTCGACATGGAGCGGGCCGCGCGCATCGCCGGGTCACGTTTCGGCTACTGGATCGGCGACGCGGCGTTGCTCGCGCTCGCCCTCTACCGCCTGGCCCTCGACCGGCTCGTCGCGAAGGGGTTCGTGCCCGTGCTCCCTCCGGTGCTGGTGCGTGAGGAGGCGCTCGTCGGCACGGGGTGGCTCCCGTCCGACGATCCGAACGTCTACCAGGTCGCCGGCGAGGATCTGTATCTCGCCGGGACCGCGGAGATCCCGGTCGGGGGACTGCACCTGGGCGAGCTCCTCGAGGCGGATGCCCTTCCGTTGCGCTACGTGGGCTTCTCGCCTTGCTTCCGGAGCGAAGCTGGCGCCGCGGGCAAGGACACGCGCGGAATGTTCCGCGTCCACCAGTTCAACAAGGTCGAGCAGTTCGCGTTCACGCGCCCAGAGGACTCCTGGGACGAGCACGAGCGGCTGCTCACGAACACCGAGGAGATCGTGGCGGAGCTCGGCGTCCCCTACCGCGTCGTCGTCCTCCCGACCGGGGACATGTCGAAAGCGTCCGCGAAGACGTACGACGTGGAGATCTGGTTCCCGTCGCAGGACCGCTACCGCGAGACCGCGTCGATCTCCAACACGACCGACTTCCAGGCCCGCCGCCTGGGAACGCGCTTCCGCGGCGAGCACGGGCCGGAGCCCGTGCACACGCTGAACGGGACAGCGGTCGTCGACCGCATGGCGCTCGCCGTGCTCGAGAACTTCCAGGGCGCCGTGCCGGACGTGCTCCGAAGCTACGGCGCGCCGCCCGAAGTCAAGCCCTCCTAGCCGCCGCCCTTGGTCACAATGTGCTCCGGTGGGGTGCCGGAGCGGTCGAACGGGTCGGTCTTGAAAACCGATGGGCGTGCAAGCGCCTCGTGGGTTCGAATCCCACCCCCACCGTTCAGCGGCAAGCCTTAGCTACCGCAGGACCGAGCAGGCGTTACAGGAGGGAGTTCGTCAGAGGGACTCCGACGCCCATGACGATGATGATCGCGACGACGGCGATGGTCAGTCCCGCGACGATCCACCGACGCCTCAGCGTCCCCGTCCAGCGATCGATCTTCGGTCTGATGTCGACCGGGGTCGCCCCCCAGCGCCCTTCCGTTTCACGGACTTGCTGTTCCGCGGCGTCGCGAGATGCCGCACGGACGACGTACTCGTAGGTCAGACCGCCTGCGTCCTCGACAACAGCGATGTAGCTCCTGGATCGGCTGCCGTTCATCCTCTACCGTCTCGTTATCGGCCAGAACACGCTCCAGCTTGAGACGTCGGCCGGACGACGCACGTGACGACCATCCGGGCGCCCAGAGGGCCTCGAAGCCGCACAGGCACTCGACTCGGCGAGAACCGCCGGATTCGCCCTGAGATCCGGCGGTTGAGGACGGGTCAGCGAGGGAAACACACTCCGGAGCTGGCATGAAGGAGCGAAATGACACCACCAGAAGAGATCGATTGAGTGCGACCGATCAGGACGGATAACTCGAACTTCCTGTACAGGAGCCCGAACGCCGACATCGCTCCGATGCCGGGTCAACGCGTTGAGCCAGGCCATGTTCGCTCCATCTGGGAGCTCACGGGGAGTGAACGGGAGGAGATCATGCAGGGCCTCAACGTCGAGCTGAACATCTACGCCGAACCGATCCCGCCGGTCGCGCTCAGCCTCACTTACGAGGGGGCGAAAGCTGCTGATGAAGCGTCCAGTGGTCATCGCCGAGCGATACGTGGGCGACGACGGTCGGTGGTACGTGCGCCTGCTCTCCGAACACGGTGCGGCGCTCGGCGTGTCCAGGGGATACGCGCGCAGCTGGAGTGCGCGGCGGGCGCAGCGCCGTCTCAAGCGCATCCTGCCCAACCTCGAGATCTGAAGCGTTCCGGCACGCCTCGAGGCGTGCCTCCACGCGACCTCTCAGTACTTCAACCCTTCGCCCCGGGCCAGCACTCGAAGAGTACGCCAAAGGATCCCGAGGTCGGAGCGAGCGAGGCGGAGACCGCTAGAACGGCGACAAGCCTCGACGTAGGCGAGGTCGAGCTCGCGTAGCCGGCGGGCTCGACGACGCCTTTCTGCACCTGGACTGGTCCCGGTCCAGCCTGCCATCGCGTGCTGGCGATAGTCGAGGCCCGCCGCGACCTGGCCTCGTACCATCGACGGCGGCCACGGGCGCGGGCCGACAAGGCTCATGTCGCCGCGCACGATGTTGAACAGCTGCGGGAGCTCGTCGAGGTACCAAGGCTTGAGGACGCGACGCCCCGCCCAGGTCAGGTTCTCGGCGTCACTTTCGAGGAGTCGGGCATGCGCTTCTCCGTCACGCTGGCGGTCGAGCGCAGCGCGTCGAAGCGTTCGGAACTTCAGGAGGTCGAACTCGGTGCCCCGCGAGATTCGGCGCTCGCGATAGAGCCATGGCCCGCGGTCCCGAGGTGAGAACAAACGGTCGAGCGCGATCGCGAGCGATGCGACGCCGAACGCCGGCGCCAGCACCACGAGCAAGAGCGCGGAGATTCCCCTGTCCGTGACCTTCTTGGCGAGAGGGTATGGCACCGCCTGAGAGCTCATGACGATCGCCAATTCTCGGGTCTGACGCCGGTACCTGCGCCGATAGGGTGAGCGCATGGCTGCCGCGGTCGAGGCTGGGGACGTTCGCGGGCTCCTGAGCCGCTACCCCGCCGGTGTCTCCGTGCTCACAGTGGCAGCGGGCGCGCAGAAGCTCGGCCTGACCGTGGGGTCGCTCGTGTCGCTGTCACTGGATCCACCGTTGGTCGGGCTCGCCGTATCCCGAGAGGCCGCGATGCATGAGCTTCTGCGCGAGGCCGGCGGCTGCGCTCTCTCGATCCTCGCGGCGGGCCAGGAGTGGCTCGCGCAGCACTTCGCGCGAGGCGTGCCACCGATCGCCATGTGGCATCGGATCGCGACCGAGGAAGGAGCGCACGGCGCACCCCTACTCGTCGGTGCGATCGGCTGGTTGGAGTGTGCGCTCCGGGAAGAGCTCGCGGTCGGGACGCACACCTTCTTCGTCTGTGAGGTTCGACGGGTCGAGCTGGGCGCCGACGCTCCGGGGCTCGTTCGGGTCTCAGGGCCAATACATGAGCGCGTGACTGCGGTCGAGGCCGTCGTCTTCGACCTGGACGGCGTCATCGTCGACTCGGAGCACGTGTGGGACGAGGTTCGCGAGCAGCTAGCGCTGGAACGCGGTGGACGCTGGCACGAGCAGGCGCAGGCCGACATGATGGGGATGAGCTCTGTCGAGTGGTCGCGGTACATGCACGACACGATCGGGCTCCGCGAGTCGCCGGCGGAGATCAATGACGAGGTGGTGCGCCGGATGCAATCCCGCTACTCGGCACACCTGCCTCTGATCGACGGTGCGGTCGAGGCCGTAAGCCTGCTTGCCGGCGCCTTCCGGCTCGGCCTCGCATCTTCGTCCAACCGACCACTGATCGAGACCGTGCTGACGTCTGCAGGTCTTGACTCGATGTTCGAGGCAACCGTCTCATCGGAGGAGGTCGAGCGCGGGAAGCCCGCGCCGGACGTGTTCCTCGAGGCCGCGCGACGACTCGGCGCTCCGCCCGTGTGCTGCGCGGCGGTCGAGGACTCGGCAAACGGGATCCGAGCTGCACGTGCCGCGGGGATGCGGGTGATCGCGATTCCCAATCGCCGCTATCCGCCGGAAGCCGAGGCGCTTGCCCAGGCCGATGCAGTCGTCGAGTCGGTTGCCGAGCTGACCCCGCAGCTCGTCCGGGGGCGCGAGCCCTCGTAGAAGTCGACCGGGACTCGTTGGGGCAGTTCAACCTCAGGCGGGGACACGCCCGACGAGAACGCAGGCGTTGTGCCCGCCGAGGCCCATGGCGTTCGAGAGGGCCACGTCGACGTCCGCGCGGCGGGCCTCGTTCGGCACGTAGTCGAGGTCGCACTCGGGATCGGGGTTCCGATAGTTGATCGTCGGCGGGAGCACTCCCTCGTGCAGGGCGCGCACGCACATCATCGCCTCGACCGCTCCGGCGGCGCCGAAGAGATGGCCGAGCACGGACTTCGTCGAGGAGACGGCAAGCTCGTATGCGTGATCGCCGAAGACCTCCTTGATCGCGTTGGTCTCGGCCAGATCGCCTTGCGGCGTCGACGTTCCGTGGGCGTTGACGTACCCCACTCGCCCGGGGTCGACACCCGAGCGCGAGAGTGCCGCCCGCATCATCTCTGCGACTCCGACGGAGGCCGGATCAGGCTGCGCCATGTGATGTGCGTCGTTCGAGGTTCCGTAGCCGAGCACCTCGGCGTACATCCGCGCTCCTCGCGCCTCGGCATGCTCCAAGTCCTCGAGCAGGAGCACACACGCCCCCTCGCCCATGACGAATCCGGCCCGCGTCGCATCGAAGGGCCTCGAGGCCCGAGTGGGATCCTCCTCCTCGGCGACGAGGCCCCGCATGGCCGTGAACCCGGCCAGGATCACGGGATGCATGCAGGATTCGGTGCCTCCTGCGAGGACCACGTCGGCATCACCTCGCCGGATCAGCTCGGCCCCCTCGCCGACCGCGTGTGAGCCTGTTGCACAGGCCGAGACAGGTGCGTAGTTCGGCCCGCGAAGGCCGAGGTCGATCGCGATCTGGCCACTTGCAGAGTCGACGAGGACGTTCGGGAGAAACCAAGGGGAGACACGTGTGTATCCCCGCTCCTCGAGCACGTCGTTCTGCGCAAGGACGCCCATGACGCCGCCGATCGCCGAGCCGACGAGAATCCCCGCTCGCGCAGGATCGATGCCCTCGACGGCCGAGTCGGCCCACGCCTCGCGGGCAGCTGCGACAGCGAGGACGACGTTACGCTCGAGACGCCGTCCTTCCTTCGGCCCGACCACGCTCACCGGGTCGAAGCCCTTCACCTCCGAGGCGATGCGGACCGGATACCCGGTCGCATCGAACGAGGAGATCCAGTCCACCCCGCTCTCCCCCGCGACTGCAGCCTCCCAGGTCGAGCGCGCGTCGAGGCCGAGCGGGGTGACGGCTCCGAGCCCGGTGACAACGACCCGACGCATGGAGGGCAGCGTAAACGCTCGCTAAGCGCTCATCTCGTTTGAGCCTGCGCCGCCGGCTGCCGATGTGAACCACATGAGTCACGAGCTGAGCCCGGAGCTCGTCCTCGTCGACCCCACGCTCGGTGACGTCGTTCGGCCCCAGCTCCCTGAACCGCAAGACACTCTCGCACGGGTGGATGCGCTCATCCAGAGCTCGCGGATGGCGGCCCTCGGACGACTCAGCATCGAAGAGCCTGCACGGCGCGCTTCCGGCATCCTCCGACCCGCCCAACGGAGGTCTCGAGCAGGACGGCCGAAATCTGTGCTCCTCGGAGGCACGACAGTGGCCGGGCTCCTGGTCGTCGCGCTGCTCGTGGGAGTTCGCGTCGATCTGAACGGAAATCCCGCTGGTGCCGACGTCTCGGTGCCGCAGGAGACCGCCGTCCCCGTCGTTCCGCAGCCGCCGAATCCCGGTGGCGGATCCGAGCCTCGCGGAGAACGAAAGCCGCGCCAAACACCGGCCCGAGCCCCAACGCTTCGCCTGGGCGCCCGTTGCCGATGCATCCGCGTACCACGTCGAGCTCTTCCGCGGATCGGCGAAGGTGTTCGAAGCGGAGACGACGCAGCCGGCAATCACGATCCCGGCGCAGTGGACGTTCGGTGAGCGGACACACAGCCTCGAGCCTGCGGACTATCGCTGGATCGTCTGGCCGGTGCGCTCCGGTGTCCGGGCCGCGCGGGCCGTCGTGCAGGCAAAGCTGACCATTCCGGCGGGCTAGCCCCTCGGTCGGGGAGGCCAGGACCTTCGCGACCCACGTCACTGGCAGGGGGGAATTCCTGCGCATGGTTGAGCCAAGAGGACCTAGCCGGACGGGGGACCTCACCCGATAGGGGGTATAGGACGCGTACACGGTCCGCCGACGACACGGGGGCTGTGCCAGCCGCCAGAAAGCACACGGCAGTCGCCTTCGTCTCGGTCGCCCTGCTCGCCACCCTTGCCCTCGCCGGGTCCGCGGGCGGTGTTCAGCTCCCGGGCAAGAGAGACCGCGAGGCGCCCTCGGCTCCGACGAACGTTCGCGTCACCGCGGCCACACCGACGAGCGTCTCGCTGGCCTGGGACGCGTCCACCGACAACGTCGGCGTCGCCTTCTACTACGTCTACGTCGATGCCCAGCGTGATCGCGTGTCGGGTACGACTTACACGGCGACCAATCTCGCCTGCGGTGAGAGTGTCGGAGTTTGGATCGTGGCATACGACCATTCCTTGAACCGCTCGTCGTCAACGGCCGCAACTGTCTCGACGGCCGCGTGCGTCGACATGCAGGCCCCGACGCCACCGACCAACTTCCGTCAAGCGGCGACTGCCGAGGACGCCGTCGTGCTCGCGTGGGACAGCTCGTCGGACGATGTAGGCGTCGTCGGATACGGCGTCTATCGCGACCAGCTCCCGATCCGGTCGACATCCGAGCCGACCGTGGCGCTGACGGGTCTCGTCTGCGGACGAACGTTCGAGTATCAGGTCGATGCCGTCGATGCGGCGGGCAACCGGTCCGAGCGAGAATCGGCATGGGTGCAGACCGCGCGTTGTGCCGACCTCCCGATGCCCTCGCCGCCTTCGCCCGACGCAACGCCACCGACACAGCCTCCGAATCTCGTCATCAGCGGGGTGACCGAAGCGACCGTCTCGCTGGCGTGGAGCCCCTCCGCTGACAACGTCGGCGTCGCAGGGTACGACGTCTACCGGAACGGGACGAAGATGTCGTCCGTCACGTCGACGTCGTCGACCCAGGGCGGCCTCGCCTGCGGCACGTCGTACTGGTTCGGGGTCGAGGCCGTCGATGCCGCCGGCAATCGTTCCGCCCGAACACGGGTGAACCCGACGACTTCCCCCTGCGTTCCGCCGCCTTCCCCCGACACGACACCGCCCGCGCATCCGACGAATCTCGCGTTCGGCGGCGTGACCAGAACTTCGGTCTCCCTGGGGTGGAGCCCCTCGACCGACAACGTCGGGGTCGCACGGTACGACGTCTACCGGAACGGCACGAAGATGTCGTCCGTCACGTCGACGTCGTCGACCCAGGGCGGCCTCGCCTGCGGCACGTCGTACTGGTTCGGTGTCGAGGCGGTCGACTTCGCTGGCAACCGCTCCGCCCGAACCCGCGTCAACCCGACCACTTCCAACTGCCCGTCGATCCCGCCACCTTCGCCCGACACGACGCCACCGGCGCCACCTACGAATCTCGCGATCGGAAGCGTGACCAGGACGAGTGTCGCGCTGACCTGGACTCCCGCGACAGACAACGTCGGAGTCACGGGATACCGCGTGTACGTGAACGGGACCGGCGTTCTCAACCCGACCGCTGCCGGGCGCAACCGTCACGGGACTCACCTGTGGCACCGCCTTCACCTTCGAGGTCGACGCCGTGGACGCGGCCGGCAACCGGTCGACTCGCGCGCGCGTCACCGCGTCGACCGCAGCGTGCGCAGACGGACAGGCGCCGACGGTTCCCACGAACGTCGTCGCATCGTCGCGCGCGGCAACCAGCATCGCCCTCACCTGGTCGCCTTCGTCCGACAACGTCGGTGTGACTGGCTACGGTCTCTACCGTGGCGGCACGCTCGTCGACACGTCGGCGACGACCACGGGAATCTTCTCGGGTCTCACCTGCAACACGAACTACACCCTCGCCGTCGACGCTCGGGACGCGGCGGGGAACCGCTCGGGCAAGGCGACGGTCATGGTGGCCACGACGGCCTGCGCGGACACGGCCGCGCCATCGGCTCCCACGGGCCTGGCCGCTTCGAACATCACCCGGACGACCCTGACCCTCACCTGGAACGCGTCGAACGACAACGTCGGCGTCGCGGGGTACGACGTCTACAGGAACGGGACGAAGATGGCCTACGCCACCTCGACGTCGTCGAATCAGACCGGGCTCGTGTGCGACACGTCGTACTGGTTCGGCGTCGAGGCTGTCGACGCCGTCGGAAACCGCTCCGCCCGGGTGAACGTCAATGCGACGACCAGCCCCTGCGCGGCGCCGCCGCCGCCTCCTCCTCCTCCTCCTCCGAGCGGCGGCACCACTATCAGCCGGTTCAGCGATGCCTCGGTTCCCTGGGGAGCGAATCTGATCAATCGCTGGCAGCCGGTGGACGGAAACCACTGGTCGGCACCCGGCGACTCAGGAAGCCCGTTCGGCTCCGGGGGCGGCATGTGGGAAACCGCCACGCCTCATGGGCCGGGGTTCAAGGTCGTCGCGACGCCTGAGATGATCGTGCCGTCGGGCGGCAAAATGGGCCTCATCGCCGACATCGACCACCTCGTTGAGGGTGCTGGGTCCACGGAGGACTGGTCGGGGATGCTGATGCTCCCGGCAAGTGGCAACCCCAACGGGTTCCCCCGCAACTTCCCTGATTGGAACATCCTCCTGGAGTTCCACTCCCAGAGCGGAGTGCCGGCACATATCGGAATCGACACGACGGAAGTGCCGTACCGCAACCACCTCTACTTCAACTCGATGGGTCGTAAGGCCTCCGCCCCCGCTGAGCTCGTCTACGACAAGTGGTACTCGTGGCGCATCGTGGTCAAGTGGAGCTACGGCTCGGACGGGCTCTTCGAGTGCTGGCTCGACGGCCAGAAGCTCTCGTCCTTCACGGGCCCGACGCTCGCGCCAGGCGAGATTCCCTACCTGCAGTTCGGCTTCTACTCGGCGGACAGCCTGCGAAACGAGGCGTGGCACGCGAGGGTCACGAGGTCGTAGAAACTTCCCCCGCCGATCACACGAACCTCCTGACGTACTCGATCTCGACGCCCGTCCGCGCTGCCTAGACGGTCTATCGCGATCCAGTCGACGACGAAGGCGCGCCTGACAAAGGGCTCGCCGCAGATCGGAACGCGATGATGAGCGTCACCGGCCAGGCGAGAATCCGCGTTTGGTGGATCGAGCGGTCGACCTCGGTCGGGACGAGCCGCTCGAACTCTCGGCGGCTCAGGAGCCACCAGGCGAGATCGGGCTCGTGCAGAGCCCTTGCGAGCCTCTCCACGATCGGCCGCGGAAGCCAGTGTAGGAGCGGGAGCCGACAGTGGGTCTCGACTGGGAACCAGCGATTCGGGGTGGTGATGAAACCGGCCCGCGCGACGCGCACGAGCTCAGCCACGAACCGGGCTTGGTCGTCACGAGGCCCCACATGCTCGATCACGGCGTTCGAATGCACGATGTCGAAGCTCTTGTCCGCAAATGGCAGCCGACGCCCATCGGCCTGGAGGAACGTCACGCCCGGGTACCGCGGCTCGAGCCCGCTGAGGTCGTCGATGCCGACCGCCGTGAGCTGGTCCGGGTACGGGTAACGCCCGATGAAGTCGTTCTCTCCAGGAAGATCGTCGAGACTCGAAACACCGACGTCGAGCACTTGCTCTCCGCGCTTGGGTGGGAAGAGCTCCTGATAGAGCTGCCATTTGGTGCCGCGCGACCCGGCCTGCAAGCGGACGGCCGTGCGATCCAGCACGCGCCGATACCTCGACAAGTACGTTCGAATCGTCGTCAAGTGGAGCTGGGTGTCGGCGTGGATGCGCTCATCGATCGTGCAGCGGTCGCGTTCGAGGCGCTTGCCACGCCGGAAGGCTAGCTTCCCTTCGCTAGGCCTACGCGGAACTCGCTCGTAGCGAGTTGCGCGGCCGTAGTACTCTCTAGTCTGCGTGTCTCAGGGGACCTCACGCGAAAAGGTGGACGACTTCGATCTCGGCAGCGCCCGTGCTGCTCGGCATCGTCGTGCTCGGAATCGTCGCAAGTGTCGCGAGCGCTCAAGGCCCGCAAGGCGCCGTCAAGTGTCCCCCGGGTTACATCGTCAGCAGCAACGCGTGCGCTCCGCCCGGGACGCCGCGGCCCGGCTCGACCGGGGTCGTGATCGACACTTTCGGCGACACA
The DNA here is from genome assembly GCA_963789655.1 of uncultured Actinomycetes bacterium. Taxonomy (GTDB): domain Bacteria; phylum Actinomycetota; class Thermoleophilia; order Gaiellales; family Gaiellaceae; genus GMQP-bins7. The sequence goes on along the minus strand of CAWBLH010000007.1, from coordinate 168,728 downwards.
GCCACGCCGTGGGGAAGGAATCTCATCAACCGCTGGCGAGGTCGCGTCCGGCGAGGATCCCTGGTCCGCCCCCGGCGACAAAGGGGACCCATGGCCCTCCGGGCGGCGGCATGTGGGAGGTGCGTACCCCGTTCGGACGTGGTTTCAAGTTCGTCGCCACACCCGAGATGAGCGTTGCCTCAGGCGGGAAGATCTCCGAGATGGCCGACATCGACAACCTCGTGCAGGGAGAGGGGCACACAGAGACATGGTCGGGACTGGTGATGTTTCCCAAGGCCGGACAACCGGAACGGATTTCCGCGGAACTACCCGAGCTGGAACATCTTCTTCGAATTCCATAGCAGCGACGGCGTTCCGCTCCAAATGGGCATCGATACGAACGATGTTCCGCGCCGGAACCACATCTACCTACAGTCGCATCCGCAGGACGGGAAACTGCTGAAGGCGAGATCTGCTTCCCAACTCGTCTGGGACCGCTGGTACTCGTGGCGCATTCAGGTGAGATGGAGCTCCAGCTCGGACGGGTTCCTCAAGTGGTGGTTGAACGGTCGGCTTCTTGCCGACTGGGCGGGGCCGACGCTGGGAGAGTCAGAAGTCCCGTATCTGCAATTCGGCACGTACTCGCACGGCCAGTTCCGTAACGAGGCCTGGCACGCGCGGGTCGGTCGGTCGTAATCAACTCCGATCCGAGTCGTCTACGTCGACGCATCTCGGGACGCCCACCAGCGCACGCGCAGCTTTACGTAGCTCATCCAGGAACGCCGTTCTGTCGTAGCTCGCGCCTTGGGTCCAGATCTCGAGCTCGGGGTCGACGACTTTGATCGAGACCTCCGGCCGTGTCCCCGTCGACGAGACCTTCCTGGCGGCGACGAGCAGCTCGCCGCCGAAGAGCCACATGAAACCGCGCGCTGCCACGCCGAAAGACAGTCGACCTTTCCGTACGGCCTCCCTGCGACGTGCACGGAGGCGGCGAAGAACGCGAAAACGCCCGGTCGTTTCGACGGGATAGTTGAAGGTCTCGGCGACATCGAAGCCCGCTGCACGCACGTCTCGAAGATAGACGCCCGGCCACACGATCGAGTGGCCGAAGTGCGGGTCGGGATGTCGAACCTCCCACGCTGCGATCTGGACACTTCGAACCGGCTCGAAGAGGACGAAAAGCCCGCCGACGCGGAGGACTCGGTTGGCCTCGTGAAACAGCCTCTGCTTGTCCTCCACGTGATGTGCGAGCTCTTTGCAGACGACGAGATCGAAGGTCTCGTCGGCAAACGGAAGAAGCGTCGCGTCGCATACGACCCGCTGACCCTCTCCGATGTTCTCGTGGGCGAAGACGAGCCCGCTTGCGAGGGAGTTCGGCTCGAGCTCGCACAGCCACATCTCGCAGCCGGCCTCGGCGAAGAGCCAGCTCGGCCACCCCGAGGCCGAGCCGATCTCGAGCCCCCGCATCCCGGGTCGAAGAAGCTGCTTCGCGGTGAGCGCGTTGATGATGTCGACGACAGCCCGCGAGCTCTCTTGCAAGAACTGGAGATCGCGCTCGACATGGGCAGCTGACGTCTGGTGTGCGCTCTCCTCCTCGATAACCTGGCGCACGAACGACTCGTCCCGCTCGTCGTACCCCATGAAGACGAGCCCGTTCCGCACCGGGAACGTGAGATCTGCCGCAGCGGAGTAGAAGCCCGAGCCCGTCCACTCGAGCGGTTCGAGAGTCTGTTGACAGCGCAGCAGAGTCGATGGTCCTGCAGGCGCGGTCGACACGGCGCGCAGTGTATTCACCTCGACGACAGACGTCCGTAGGATGCGTTTCAGACCTCACCGCTCCGAGGAACCGGCGCGGCACCCGTCTGAGTCACCCCGTGAACCAGCACTCAAGCGAGATACAGGACTTCAAGCTCGAAGCGATCGCGGGCTTGCTTCGTGATCGTTTCGGGCGACCGACACGCGTGCTCGTGGCGGGCTGCGGCGACGGGAGGGAGGCGGCCGTTCTCGCCGATCGGCTCGCTACGAGCGTGGTCGGCATCGACATCAGCGACGCCTTCGATCCGGAGGCTGCTGATCGGGTCGAGCTTCGCGTCGCCGATGCAGCAGATCTTCCTTTCGAGGACGGCACGTTCGACCTCGTCTTCTCCTTCCACATGCTGGAGCACGTGGCTCTGCCGTCCCTTGCATTGACGGAGATGAGACGTGTCCTACGCCCAGGCGGAGGCATCTGGATCGGCACTCCCAATCGAAGCCGCCTCGTGGGCTACATCGTCAGCTCCGCCTCGAAACGGGAGAAGCTGGCTTGGAACATGGCCGATTGGCGTGCGCGCATGAAAGGGAGGTTCCGGAACGAGCTCGGCGCACACGCCGGATTCACACGCCGCGAGCTCCACGATCTCCTGAGCGGGGTCTTCGACTCGGTCGAGGACGAGACCGGAGCGTACTACTCGTCGCTCTACCCTGGACGCAGGCGACTTCTTTCGTTTCTCGAACGGACATCGCTCACGAAGTTCGCCTACCCCTCGGTGTACTTCGCAGGCCGGCGCTAGTTCCTTCGGAGTCGTCCGGCAGGTCGCCATCGTGACGATGCGCTCGAGCGCTGCCAGGTACTCCTCCGCCGCGGCGTCGGGCTCGAACTCACGCACCTTCTCCAGGTTGGCCTGAGACATGCGACGCCGGAGATCGGGATCGTCGAGCAGTCGTGTCAGGGCGGTAGCGACCGCATCGGAGTCGCGCGGAGGCACGAAGAGCGCGTTCCGGCCTTCGACCAAGTGGTCGGCCGGACCACGCCATCGCGTCGTGACGATCGGGAGCCCGGCCGCCATCGCTTCCAGGATGACCGTCGGAAACCCTTCGTCCCAGTACGTCGGAAGAGCGAACACGGCGGCGCTGGAATAGAGCCGAGCCAGCCCCTCGTCGTCCAGGTGGCCGGCGAACTGCACCGAATGACCCACGCCGAGATCCACGGCGAGCGCCCGAGCGGGGTCAGCCGCCGGCCCGTGACCTGCAACGAGCAGCCGACAGTTGGTCTGCCGGGTCACAGCAGGCATGGCGCTGATGAGATCGAGGAGCCCCTTCTCGGCCAGCAAGCGTCCTACGAAGAGGATGGTCGGCAGCTCGGCCCGCCCGTCCCCCTCGACCGCCGGCATCGTGGGCTTGGGATACCGGACGACCTCGACATGCGCCTGAGGGCTGAAGGCCCGCCATTCGCTCTGCTCCTGGCGCGAGACGACCAGCAGTGCGTCAGTCGAACGGAGAAGGAGCTCCGTCGCACGCTTGAACATCCGTGACCCCGGCGCAATGAGCCGCTGCGACTGACTGCCATGGATCTGCAGGACCACACTCCTCATCTGGCCCTGCAGGACGCGCGTGAGCGCGATGTCCCGGGCAAGTGACGACCACGTGTGTGCGGTGTTCACGATGACGATGGGAAACCCCCCGCGCCGGACTGCGCGCCGTGCTCGCAGAAGGTCGCGAGACCGGCTCAGGAGCTTCGCGGGTCGAGATTCGTCCTCCAGGGCCCGACCCCATGGAAGAATCTCGACCTCGCGCCCGCTTCGTCGGAGGGCATCGGCCATGAGGGTCGTCAGCTTGGGGAAGCGGTCCGCGAACGCGCGCGCGGGCGGTGAGCATGAGGATCCGGGACACCGGTGTCACGCGGCGACGACTCCGACGAGCTCGGGGGAGAAGATTCCCGAAACCAGATGCTGTGGAAGCACTCGGACTCTCTAGCCGAAGCGAATCCGGCGCAGCTCGCCGGCATTCAGCGCGAGGTAGTAGAGCATCCCGTCCGCGCCAGTCGTGATCGTGACGGGACCTGCCGTATTCCTCGCAAACGGAGTCCCGCGCCCGAGCTGCCCTTCAGGGCCGATCTCGGCGTAGCGCAGCCAGCCTTTGCCCCAGTCACCGAAGAACAGCGCGTTCTGGAAGCGCGTCGGGAACGCCAGACCTGTCGAAAAGTCACCGAGGGTCAGTGAAATCGAGTCGGGATGCCTCAATTCGAGCAAGGGGTCGTGCAGCCTGGCCGGCGGAGTGCGGTAGAAGGCTTCGCACAGCTCCGTCTCACGGTACCCCTCCGTTCGAAGGGTGCCCTCGAAGCACGGCCACCCGAGGTTTGCGCCTCGAGAGACGAGGGAGATCTCTTCTCTCTCCATCCAGCCCACGTCGCCGACGTAGAGCGCGCCTCCACTACCGAGCGCGAGCCGGAACGGATTTCTCAATCCCAACGCCCAAACCTTCGAGCGGTTCGCTTGCGCCGATCCATTCCAGAATGGGTTCCCCGGCACGCCGTCTCCATCCCGGGTGACTCTCAGAACCTTGCCGCCCAAGTAGTCCGGGTTCTGTGAACCCAGTGCGGTGTCCTCGACGGTGTTCAGCCCGCCGCCCTCTCCGGTGGAGATCAGCATCGTACCGTCCCCCAGGAAGACGATGTCGGCTCCGAGATGATCGCCGTAGCACGGGAGGCAGTCCGCGCCCGCGGGTTGATCGAGACAGGGTCGATCGCCGGCTGCGCCCAGCAGCACCTTCTCGGTTGCACGAGGGGCGACGTTGCCACGCATCGTGAATCGGCTCACGCGGACAGTTGTCGGCTCGGTGGCCTTTCCCGTTAGCTGCGCGTACACGGTGTAGAAGAAGCCGTTCTCTGCGAAATCAGGATCGACGTCCACATTCACGAGGCCGCGAGCCGCGGAGATGTCGACCCGACCACGGAGGTCGAGCACGGGACGTCGGACCAGGCGCCCGTTCTCGATGAGGCGGAAGAGCCCGTCCCGTTGGGCGACGATGATCCGCCCGTCCGGGAGGAAGTCGAAGTCGCTCGGAAAGCTCAACCCGCCGGCGACGACGTCCTGCCGGAACCCGTCCGGCAAGATCGTCTTGCTCCGGTCGGGCTTTACGGCGTCCTCGAGGTCTTGAGGCGCGGCCTCCTTGGCGATACCGCAGTCGAGATTGCTGTACTTGCAGAGTGCGGCGCCGCTGGCGCCGCCGACGAGCACGACGACCACGGCGCCCACGAGGACCCAGAAGAGGATCCCTCTGGACTTGAACAAGCGCACTACGGTCTCTTCCCCGTTGGCATCACGAGGCCTCCTCAGCTCTGAGGAGGCGCCCGTAGACGTCCTCCGCGCGGCGCTCCCAGGTGTGCTCGCGATGCGCGAGGGCGCACACTTCCGCCGCCTTGGCCTCGAACTCCGGGTCTGCGTCGGCCTCGTCCAGCACCGCGGACAGATCGGAGCCGTCGGCTGCGCATTCCACGATCGCGTTGTCGGGCAGCAGCAGCTCGAACTCCCCCGAGCGAGGACGCATGCCGAGGAGGCGACATCCGGCGCCGACGCCCTCGACGTACCGAGACGTGAGCGGGCTCGTCCCCCCCGTTCGGACCGGGTCCTCGATGTCCGGGGGCAACGTCACGAAGTACCGCGCACGCGCCGACAGTCGCGAAAGCTCTTCCAGCGGTATCGGCACGACCGGGCGGCTCGAGATACTGGTAGTCGAGGCCTCGCTCCTTGCAGTGCTCGACCAGCGCGTCGTGCAAGGGCGCATGGCGACGGCCCATCCAGAACGCATAGACATCTCGCGCGAAGCCCTGGTCACGAAAGACCTGTGCACTGAAGCCGGTGGGAAGCCATTCGAAGCGGATCGCGGTGCGCGCCTCCGCGAGGGCGAGTGCAGGGATCCTGTACTCGAGGAAGCAGAAAGCCAGCCGCTGCAACCGTGCATAGCGAGGGAGATCGGCGAGGACGTTCGGAAAGATGTCGGTGGCATATGCGGCCCTAGACGTCCCCGCCCGTACGTGCGCGAGCGCCCAGACCGGGCCCGGCGGCCGAAGCTGGAGCTGAATCCAGAACACGGCATCCGCTTTCCGAACGGTACGGATCGCGGAGAGCCACGCCGGCATCTTCGCCCTGAACGTCGGACGCCGGAAAGGTGGTGCCACGACGAGCGTCGAGTTCGGCTGGGATGCGAGCGCGTTCTCGAGAGGAGGCGCGAAGTTGCGCCAGTAGGTGGCCGTGTCGATACATCTGGAGGAGAGAACCGCAAGTCGCATGTGCCGCTCGTCGCCTAGACGCGACTCGTCGCTGCCTCGGGCCGAGGGGCGCGACCCGTCATGTGAACTCGCATTCGGCGCATCATGCTCGCCCGCCGGTAGGCGCCGCCGGGGGCGAATCCACGGGCCCATCGTAGCGCGTCGAGCACGACGAGCGTTGCACGCAGCGCGGTCGCGACGACACGTCCGAAGTGCTTCCGGGCGTAGATGTGCTGACCCTCGAGGAGCATCAATTCCATGCCGTCCTCGGACACCCTCGTGCTCCCGCGGATCGCGTGCGCGGCTTCGATCGAAGGGCAGGTAGAGCGTCACCCATCCCTTCTTCTTGGCCCTGATCAGCCAGTCGGTCTCTTCCCAGTAGACGAAGAACGACTCGTCGAAGAGACCTACATCCTCCAGAGCGGCACGCCGCACGAAGAGGCAGGCACCGGTCGCGGCGTCGACGATGCTGGAACCGCCGCTGTCGAAATCGAGCATGCGAAACCGCTTCGGGCGCTGCCAGGCGGGAAAGCGCCCAGCGAGATCGAGCGTCTCCGAGACGAGGTCGAAAGGCCGGGGCTCTCGTCGACACGTCTGCTCGGGCTGTCCGCTCGGGGCGACGAGGAGAGGCGTGAGCGCTGCCAGCCTCGGATCCCGCCGGAATGCTGCGACGACCTCGTCGAAGTCGCCTCGGACGGAGCTGATGTCGGGGTTCAGCAAGAGGACGAGCTCGCCGTCGCCTGCTGCGATGCCCTGGTTCACGGCCGCGGCATACCCTCGGTTTCGCTCGTTCTCGACGACGGTGCAGCGAGGTGCGACGGCTACGGCCTCGGCCCCGGCTCCGTCGCCAGGTGCGTTGTCTACGAGGACGACATGTGTCTGACGACCGGTGAACTCGAGCGCCGCGCGCACGCAGCCGGCGATGAGCGAGCCGCTTCCGTAGCTCACGACGATCACGTCAACGGTCATCGAATGGTTGTCCGGTGGAGTGCGAGCTCCCGCTGGAGGACGGTGGCGAGGGCAAAGAGGCCGGCGATGACGACACCAGAGGAGGAGTTGACGATGTAGATGCCCACGAGCGAGCTGACCGCGACCGCCGTCACAGTTGCGACCACTGCGGCGCCGAGCCAGGCACTCTCGTCTCCCACCCCTCGTAGCCAGCGCGCCCCGGAAACGACCGAGAGGACGAGCGCAGCCAGCAGACCCGCCAAGCCCAAGATTCCAGCGGTCAACCAAATGTGAAGGTACTGCTGGTGGACGAAGAGCGGCTGCTCGGTCACGAACTCGCCGTTCCGGAACTTGATCTCGGACAGTCCGTACGAAACACCCCAACCAATGCCAAGGATCGGCGAGTCGGCGAGAGTATCGAGGGCGATGCTGTTCTCGAGCAGGCGACTCTGGACCGTATCCGACGACTCGAGCTCCGAGAGGCTCGTCAGGCTCGTCACGCGGTCGATGACGGTGCTCTGCCTAGCGTCGGACGATCCGCCCACCGCTGCGGCGAAGACACTCAGGCTCACGAGCCCGACGGCGATCGCCGCCGCGAGACGGCCTCTGCGCGTCGCGAGCAGACCGGCAAGACCCAGTCCCGCGACCAGTCCTATCAGCATGTTGCGGTTCTGGCTGACGAGAATCCCCACCATGGAGATTGCGAAAAGCAGACCTACGGCCACCCGACGACGCTTCGGCCCCCAGAGGAGGTACGCCGCCGCGAAGCAGGCGCTCGCGTAGACGAGAACGAGCCCCGGCGGGCGCACGCGGGGAAAACCTTCCGCCGTCGGATCGACGCAGACGGTGCTCGAGCAGGTGATCAGGTCCCGCAGCGGATCGTCGACGAAGAACAGGACCGTGCTCGTGCCGAGGATGCCCTGCGCCACCTGTGCCACCACCATCGCCACGGAAGTCCAGGCCCCGATCTTGAAGACGACAGCCCGGGCGCGCGGATCCGAGAGGGCCGTCAACGCAAGCCAGAACGTCACGTAGAAGGCGATGTCGCGGGAGTGGCGCATCGCATCGGTTGGCCCGATGCCGTTCGAAACCCCGACGAGCACCCCCACGAGGCCTCCGACGACGAGCATGAGGACTGCCACCTGAGGTGCAACAGGGAAGGCACGGGGCCCCAGTGCGTTCGTGCGGGCGAGAATGAGGAACCACGCGACGAATGCGCCTGCGAGCACGAGGTCGGAGAGAAACGGGTTGCCCGGCACGCCGAACTGTGGCAGCCCGGATTGGGAGGCGAAGGTCCCGATGACGGCGACGCACGCGACGTATGGCAGCCACACCGCCTGCATGAGCGCCACGACCAGGACGAATCCAGCGATGAGCCCTGCGAACATGATCTGTCCGTTGGCGAGGGAGCGACCGACGAGAGCGCCACCGAGCACGGCTGTCGCCCAGAGCGCGAGGTTCGGTCGAAGGACGCCGCCTTCTTACTCCCCGCCCGACGCCTTCCGCGAAGGTCGCTCGCATCAGGACTCGGCCATCGGCTTCGAGGCTTCCCAGACGGGACTCGCTTCCCGAGTGACGAGGCTTTCGAACAGCTCCAGATGTGCATCGACCATCCGCTCGGTGGTGAAGCGTTCGCGGTGCCGACGACTCCCGGCCTCCCCGAGTCGTGAGGCCAACTCGGGATCGGCGGCGAGCCTCGCGATCGCCGAGGCGAAACCGGCGACATCGTCGGGCCGAACGAGAAGGCCGGTCTCGCCGTCTACGACGGCGTCGCGCACCCCGCCGAGATCTGCTGCGACCACCGGCCTTCCGCCGGCCATCGCTTCGACAAGCGATAGAGGAAGTGCCTCGCCATCGCTCGTCAGGCAGACGACGTTCGCGGCGTTCGATCAGGTCGCCGACGTCGGTGCGCTGGCCCAGCGCCTGCACCACAGACCCCGTTCGGTCGCACAGGTCGCGTACACGGTCGAGCTCGGAACCTCCTCCCGCGACGATCCCGCGGACCCGGCTGTCGAGACGCTGAGCGCGGGCGACGGCGTCGACAAAGCGTTCCACGCGTTTTTCCGGACGGAGCGCAGCCACGAGCAACGCGACGAAGTCCTCTGGCGCGACCCCGAGCTCCGCGCGCACGTCATCGCGCTGCCTGGTCGGAGTCGCCGGGATCTCGACGCCACTCGGAATGACGTGGGTGGCGCTCTTCCGAAACCCGAGCGAGGAGACGAATGCGAGCTGCGCCCGGGTGACGACGGTGCACGCCGCCACGCGTCTTGCGAGGACGCGATGAATCATGCGCTGCCGCCTGGTCAGCGGTGTGTCCTTGCTCGTGTGGAACGCGACGACCTGACGCGCTCGGGATCGGCGGCTCGCCAGGTATCCGACGACGTGAGCGCTGGCCCCCTCGGTCATGAGGACATCAGGACGCAGCGCAGCTATCGCTCCGAGCCGCTCGCAGTGCCGCTGCGATCGGCAACGATCCGGAGACACCCAGGCACCTGGCCGGTATCCCTTTCGAGACGAGCTCGTCGAAGAACGGGCCCTCTCCCGTCGAGAGTGACCGCCTCCACCGTGGCACCTCGAGCGACGAGCAGCGGCAAGAGAACAGACCACTGGCGCTCGACTCCGCCGATGTTCAGATTGGGAGCCACGAAGACGACCTTCATCGCCCCTCCCTCGACAGAACGTCCTCGTACACCTCGAGCGAACGCCGTGCGCAGGCGTCCCACGACAGCCGTGCCTGGGCGAAGGCGAGCACGCGTCGCCGCAGCTCGTCGTCGTCATCCAGATGCCGAAGGATTGCCGTCCCGAGCGCTTCGTCGTCCCCCGCGGGCACCACGAAAGACGAGTCGAGCGCAATCTCGGCAAGGGCTCCAACGTCCGAGACGATGGTCGGAACGCCCCGTGCGAGCGCATACGCCCCTGCCCCGCTCTGGCTTGCCTGGATGTAAGGAAGAACCGCAACGCTCGCTGCGCCGAACAGCTCGTCGAGTGCATCTTCCGGGATGTACTCGTCCCTCAGCACGATCCGCGGGTCGGTTGGGACGACCGACGCCTCCGGGCCGAAGCCTGCGACGACGAGCCTCACCTCCGGCCGCTCGGTCCAGACGCGTCGCATCGCCCGGATCAGGACGTCGATGCCCTTGTACGGTTCGAGGCGTCCGAAGAGCAGTACGCACGGCTCCGCGGGAGCCGAGAGCGGATGATCCCTGACCGAGGCTCCGTGGGGCACGGTCGCGACCTTCGTCCGAGGTACCCAGCTCGGAAGCTCGTCGATCAAGGCCCTCCCGTGGACGACCACGGCATCGGCGCCGGCGATCCAGCGGCGGCGTACGGCCTGCTCCACGCGATTCGTCCTCGGCTGGCCCACCCTGGAGACGGGGTCGTGGACCGTCGTCACTCGCGTGAGCCCCCCAGCGATCGCGAGCAGCCGTGGATCGAAGTTGTCGTGAGCGTGTACGAGATCCGGACGCCATTTGCGGACCGCGCGTCTGAGCTCGACGACTTCGCGCACCGCAGAGGGTGACCGGACCCGCCCGTGTAAGACCCGGATCGGGACGCCGTTCAACGCCTCCAGCACCTGTTCTCGCTCGTCGTTCGAACCGCCGAACTCGAACGCATGGCTGCGGCAGAGCAGCGAGACGTCCGCGCCGGACCGGTGAAGCGCGGAGACTTGGCTTACCGCGTACTTGAGGAACCAGTCACACGCGACGAGCACGCGCATTTCGACGTCTCCTCCGCTCCTCCGACCGCACCTCGGCGCGCTCGATCGACGTCATTTCCCGCGTCGGCTCCGTCACTGCCGCCCGTTCGCGGTCGTATACGTTGCGTACCCCTCCATCACGTCAGCCCCGGTCATGACCCATCCGAGCGTTGGAGCGGCGCACATCGACAGCGCTCGGATGACATCGTCGAGCGTCTGCCACTTGAGATTGTCCTTGCCGGTCACGAGCACGACACCGTCGACGATCGAGCCGAGCGTGATCGCGTCGCTCGAGACCAAGAGCGGCGGCGCATCCACGAAGACGATGTCCGCCTGCTCGCGAAGCTGCTCGAGAATCATTCGCAGCTGGGCCGAAGCGGCAAACTCACCCACATCGGTCCTCGGAGGGCCGGCGGGCAGTACCCGCAGCGACGTGCCGGTAACCTCGCCCGGGACTGAATGCAGAGCCTTGTCCAGGGTCACGCGGCCGTAGGCCAGCTCGACGACGCCTGGTCTGTCGTTCACGTCGAACAGCCGAGCGAGCGTGGGCCTACGGAGATCGAGATCGACGGCGACTACCCGCTTCCCCTCACGTGCGTAGGCAAACGCGAGATTGGCGATCGTGGTCGACTTGCCCTCACCCTCGAGCGCGCTCGTTGCCATGATGACGGTGGCGCCGCGACCTCTGTTGACGAACTCGAGATTCGCGCGCAACACGCGGAACGCTTCTGCATGAACACCTGACGGCGTCGTACGCATCACCAGGGCGCCGTTCTCTCCGGGTGGGGCCGGAATGCGAGCCAGCAGAGGGACTCCGAGCTTGTCCTCGAGGGTCCTGACGATCTCCACGCGCGTATCGAGGCCGTGCGCGATGGCGGCGAGCGCGAGTGCGAGAAGGATGCCGACGCCGAACCCGAGCATGAGATTCCGCTTGGTCGTCGGCTGCACCTGGATGGTTCCGAGCGCCGTCTCGAACGACAAACGCGTTCGAGGTCTGCAGCACCTCGTAGGTCGCGAGCCTCTGTTCCGTATCGACGAGGTTGGCGTAGAGCTGACCACCCGTTTCCCCGCTTCGGCGAAGCTGCCTGATCCGCTGCTGTAGCTGCGCCCTTGCGCGCCTCGCGGGAGCGGTGTCGAGCTCGAGCCGGTAGCGCGTGTACTGCCTCGCATAGGCGGTAGCCAGTGCCTCGGCCGTCGAGGGGTCGGCGTGCGCGACACTGAACTCGAGCAGATCGGTGTTGATTTTCGGTGCGACCGAGGACGACGCAAGAAAGACTTCGATCGGGATGTCGGTGCGCTTCGCCGCGACGAGCGTACGTCGTACGACCTCCGGCACCCGGGCGAGCTCGGCCTGAGTTTGCACAGGACGATCCGAGGGCTGGGTACCGCTCGTGCCGATGCCGGTGATATCGCGCCGCGATGCTCTCGCGACTGAGCAGCACCGCGGACGAGGCCTGGAATGCCGCCGGCTGGAGGATCGAGTAGACGTACGCGAAGACGGGCACGACGAGCATCGCCACGATCACGAGCCGCTTGTGCTTTCCGAGGATCGCGAGGTAGTGGGCGAGGCCCGGCTGACGGTCGCTCGGCGTCATCTCGCAGCCACCAGCGCGTCGTCGTCGCCGGTCACGGTGTCCTCGAGCGACTCGCGGACGACGCCGCTCACGGCGACCGGACGTCCATTGCGGCGACCTTCGCCTTCGTCGCGAAGCTCCTCCCAGGACGGCGGAGACGTCGTGACGGTGTCGACGTTCGCTCGGAGCCAGAGCTCGAGGGAAGCCAGGACGAAGAGCTCGCGTGCTCCCACGGCTCCGGTTTCGCCCCGCACCAGCGTTTCCATGCTCTCCGGGCGAAAGATGCCGCGTGAGCGTGCCCGCTCGGACAGGAGCAGCCCCGCGAGGTCTGCTCTTGCGTCCTCGACGAGAAACCGCTCCATCGGAACGGGGAAGCCGCGCTTCGGTTGGCGCAGCACCTCGGCGGGAACGATCGTCTCGATCGCCGCTCTGAGGGTGCGCTTCGAGCTCCGCATCGAGGCTCGCGCGCTCGCCGCCGACCTGCTCGCGCGAGTGACGACATCGAGGTCGAGCAACGGCATGCGCCCCTCGACCGAAGCCGCCATCAGGACCTTGTCCGAACGGATCAGCATGTTGTCGGGCAGGTACGTGAAGAGATCTCCCAGGAGCATGCGACGGCCGGCATCGAGATGACCGTACGGGTCGAGTACTCGGCTCAACGGATACGTCAAGTTCGGGAACGTGGCTTCCGAGGCGAGCTCTGGCACAGGAGGTCTCGGATCGCCTCCGGCTCGACGGACCGAAACCACGCCGACCACCGGGTGAGCGGGTCCCCGATCGCGAGCGTCCGCGCCGCGCGGTCGAGCTGGCGGTGAGTCGGCCTGCGGGCGAGCAGTCGAAGAGCGAGGCCGAGAGCGTGCGCCGTCGGCCGGCCGCCCGCTCGCAGCAGAGCATCCGCCCGATACTTCGGATAGCCGCTGAACACCTCGTCTCCCCCGTCACCGGTCAGTACGACGCTCACGTGGCGGCCGGCAAACTCCGCGAGCAGCAGCAACGGGATCTCGGAGGCCTCTGCGATCGGCTCGTCCCGATACCACGCGAGTCGTGGAAGAGCCTCCAGAAAGTCCTGACGATCCACGACGACCTCGTGGTGGTCCGTGCCGAAGTGCTCCGCAGAGATGCGCGCCGCTCCCCGCTCGTCGTACACCGGGTCGTCGAAGCCGATCGTGAACGTCGCCAGCGAGGTCGCCCCCGCTTCGTGCGCCAGTCCGAGAACCGCAGCGGAGTCCACACCGCCGCTCAAGAGGACGCCGAGCGGGACATCGCTCATGAGGCGCTTCTCGACGGCGACGCGCAAGAGATCTCGAAGCTCTGCGCCCTCCAGGGGCTCCGCCTCAGCGGGTATCTCCAGCTGCCAGTAACGGCTCGTGACGAGACGTCCTCCGCCGTACGTCGCGCGATGCCCGGCCGGGAGGCGCACGACACCGGAGAACATCGTCGCCGGCGAGATCGCATAACGACGGAAGAGGTAGTGGGCCACCTGCGAGCGGTCGACTGTGGGCTCTACACCCGAGACGAGGAACAGCGAGCGCGCGTCGGAGCCGAAGGCGAGCCCTCGTTCGGTCTCCAGGAGATAGAGCGGCTTCTTTCCGAGGCGATCGCGAGCAAGGAACAGCTGCCGACGAGACTCGTCCCAGACCGCGAACGCGAACATCCCGTCGAGATGGGACGGCAGGTCCTCGCCCCACTCTTCGTATCCGTGGACGAGCACCTCCGTGTCCGAACGAGTTCGAAAGCGGTGGCCCAGAGCCGGCAAGCTCGTCCCTCAACGCCGCGTGGTTCCAGATCTCGCCGTTGTAGACGACGACGACGGTCTCGTCCTCGTTCTTCATCGGCTGACTTCCACCCGCCAGATCGATGATGCTTAGACGCGTGCTGCCGAGTGCGACTTCCTGCGTGCCATGCCGACCCGAACCGCTGGGGCCGCGGTGGGCAAGAGCGGCGACTGCGCGGTCGAGCGCACGCAAATCGGGGGCATCAGCCCCCGGCGCAGAAACGTATCCGACGACACCACACATTTACCGCACCTCCCGTCACAGGGTAGTCATTGCGGACGGTTTTGGGAGAGCGGCGGCTCGACTCCGTTCTTCGCGGCAATTGCCGTCGCAGGATGCCCGGCGAAGGATGTCGTGCTCGAGCGCGTGAGGTGGTACCGGCGGCGTCTCTCCGCGATGGACGCCGCCGAGATCACCGGCCGGTCGCGAAGGACGCTCGTGCATCTCGCCGACGATGCGCTCTTCCGCTCGGCAAGAGGACGCTGGCAAGCGGGCTGGCAGCCCTGCGGAGGATCGGCTCTTCCGCGCGAGGCCCTCGAGGACGTCAATCGGATTTCTGGGTCCCGAGCGTGCGGCGGGCTTGCGAACGTACCTTCCCGACGAGGCGGAAAAGCTCGTGGAGCGTGCGGAGCGGGAGCTCGCGGGTCGGGTGCAGTTCTTCGGCTACCCCGCAGTCGAGCTGCAAGAGGGCCGCACGGAGGACGTGGATCCGTTCACGGGTGAGACCTGGCCAGATCGCCATGGCAAGCGCATCGACTACCGGCACCTCGTCGTCGGCGACCCGAAGTGGATCTGGGAGCTCAATCGCTGCCAGGGTCTCTCGGTCCTCACCGCGGCGTGGCTGGTAACCGGTGACGAGCGGTACGGACGCGCGGCGAGCGACCGCCTGCTCGCATGGATCCGGAGCCACCCGCCCGGTAGAGGCATCGCCTGGAGCAGCGGCTTCGAGGCGGGCATCCGCGCGATCTCCCTCGCGTTGACGATCGACGGGCTGCGGGAGTCGCCCTTCCTCACCGATGCCGAGCTCGCTCTCGCGCTTACCGCACTCTGGCAGCACGGGCGCTGGATCAGGCGCGATCCTTCCCTGGGCAGCTCTGCGAACAACCATCGGATCGGAGAGCTCGTCGGTCTCGTCGTCATCGCATCTCTCGCTCCGGAGCTACGCGATGCGCCTCGCTGGAGGAGCGAGGCCCTCGAGGAGCTCGCGGCCGAAGCCGGCCGCCAGATCCGCAGTGACGGCACGAGTGCGGAACAGGCGTTCTCCTACCATCTCTTCGTAGTGGACCTGCTCCTCCTGGCGACAGCCGTGCTCGACGCGTGCGAGCAGTCCGTTCCGCCTCAGGTCACCTCGGCCATCGAACGATCGGGGAGACGCCCTCTGGGCGCAGCTCGGCGACGAGGAGCCGCCACCGACCTATGGCGACACCGATGACGGTCGCGCC
Source organism: uncultured Actinomycetes bacterium (assembly GCA_963789655.1). Classification (GTDB taxonomy): domain Bacteria; phylum Actinomycetota; class Thermoleophilia; order Gaiellales; family Gaiellaceae; genus GMQP-bins7. The sequence goes on along the minus strand of CAWBLH010000007.1, from coordinate 153,288 downwards.
TTCGTCCTCGACGCGAGCGACCTCCGAGACGCGCGCGGCGTTGCCGCCGCCATCGCTGCAAGGTACGCCCACCCCCAAGCGAAGCGTGCTGCCGAGGACGTCGACGCAACCGCATGGTGGCTTTTCGGCCCAGCCGGAATCGAGCTCATGGAGGGAACATCCCGGGCGGCCCCGCCTGCAAACGTCACGCTCCCGGACAGTGGCCTCACGATCCTGAGAAACGGCCACACCAGAGCGATCTTCGATCACGGCCCTCACGGCCACACGAGCCTGGCGGCGCATGCACACGCCGACGCACTCCGCCTCGATCTCGCCCTGGGAGCCGAGGAGCTGATCGTCGACCCTGGCGTCGGCAGCTATTTCGCGCGACCGGCGCTTCGAGCAGCGTTTCGCGGGACGTCGTTTCACGCCACCGTGTGCGTCGACGATCTCGACAGCTCGGAGTCGGGCGGGCCGTTCTTGTGGACCCAGCACGCGCGGGCTCGTCTGCTCGTCTCCGACCTCGAAAACGGTTTCGTCGTCGCCGAGCACGACGGGTACGAACGGTTGACGGACCCCGTGACCCACCGTCGGGCAGTCATCGCGCTCTCGGACGGATCCGTTCTCGTAGTCGATTTACTGATGGCGCGAGAAACCCATCGGTACTCGCAGCGTTGGCCACTCCACCCCGATCTCGAGCTCGAACACTCAGGGGAGGTCGCCGTAGCCACGAAGAGCGGAGCCGGCGTTCTTCTCAGCTTCGGGTCGCCGGCCCCTCTAGAGATCACGGCGAGCCGCGGCGACACCGAACCCCTCGCTGGATGGTGGTCGGAGAGGCTCGAGTCGGCAATACCCGGCTGGCTTGTCGCCGTGAGCACGGAGGTCGAAGGGCCCGTCGAGCTGGCCACCCTTCTGGTGCCGTTCGAGACCGTCGACGGGGCTCCCGACTCGAGGCTCAGCGTCACGACCGAGCAGGATGGTCTGCAGTTGGAGGTGACCGGCGCTCGGCATCGAGAGCTGATCGTCGTCGACCTGCGCTCGACACCCGTCCGAGTAACCCGCGAAGCTCACGGTCCGGCCGGGTCTCGATGAGCGAGGGACACAGCGCCGGAATCGGGCGCAACACGCTGCTCTTCGTCGGCGCGAGCCTCTTCTCGGCGGCGATCGCGATCGTCACGGTGCCCGCGTACCTCTCGGTCGTCGGCACCGAGCGATTCGGGGTCTACATCGTCGCCCTCCTCGTGATGAGCTACTTCGGGCTCTCGGATCTCGGGCTCGGCTCTGCCATTGAGAACGCGGTCGCCAAGATGGCCCCCGAGGAGGTCGAGCGCCGCTCGGCAACGGTCTGGACAGCCGTAACGATCAGCGTCGCGCTCGGGATCGTGGGCGGCATCGTGTTGATGGGGGTCGAGCTGGCTCCTCTTCTCGACCGTTCTGTCGCTGCCCGAGCGGCTTGCGAGACGAGGCCCTCGAGACGATTCCGCTGTTCGCCGCGTGCGTTCCGCTCCTGACCCTCTGGTCCGTGTCGGAGAGCGCCCTCAACGGCCAGGAACGCTTCGTGGCGGTGAACATCCTCGACACCTTGCGGCTGACCGCGCTTCAGCTTCTTCCGCTGGCGTTCGCCTACTGGTGGGGGCCGGAGCTCGTCTGGGTCGCGGCCGGGATTCTCGTGGCGCCTTGCGATCTCGACGCTTGTGCATCTTCCTGGCAACCGTGCAGCTCGTGCTCGCACCGAAGAGGCTTGCGCGCCCGACACGAGCGCTGGCGATCCCTCTCCTCCATTTCGGAAAGTGGGTCTCGGTCACGGGGCTGGTCGGACCGATCCTCGCCGTCGGCGACCGGCTCGTGATCGGCGCCGTCCGGGGCGCGACGGCGGTCACCGTCTTCTCGATTCCGTTCAACCTCGCCTCCCGCCTGCTGGTGGTTCCCTACAGCCTCATCCGCGTCGTCTTTCCGCGCTTCTCGGCAATCGGCGTCGAGGACTCGCGAACGCTGGCAACGAGCGCGCTGGTCGTGCTCGCGCTCGTGACTGCCCCGTTCGCCGTCTTCGGGGCCTCCGTCACGTCCCCTTTTCTCGATTGGTGGATCGGCGACGACCTCGCGACCGACGCCGCGCCGGTGGCCGCGATCCTTTTCGCGGGCGTCTGGGTAAACGGATTGGGGTACGTCCCGTTCTCACTCCTCCAGGCCCAGGGTCGGCCCGATGTCCCGGCGCGCTACCACACACTCGAGCTCGTGCCGTTCCTCATCGTCCTCGGGGTCGGCGTGTACTTCGCCGGGCCGATCGGAGCCGCGCTCGCGTGGTCGTTCCGGGCACTCGTCGACTCGGCTCTCCTGCTCAGAGCCGCGAGACTTCCTTGGATCAACGACTCCAAGCTCGTCGGCGACTGGGCGCGCTCGTTGTCATCGCCGCGACGAATGGAGTGATATTCGCCGAGAACACACAGGTGCTTCTGGCGATTGGACTTCCACTGACCGCTCTTGTCGCTGGCGGGTGCCTGGGCGTTGAGTCCTGCGGGCGTGCGATTACGTGTACGGAGAATCGCTTGCCAGGAATACGACGAAAGAGACCCGACCCTCGCGGCCCGTGCCCGTCGATGAGTAGAGTCGAGGAGTCGATTCGACAACTCCGCGATCCTGAGGCCGTGACGCGTCAGCCGAACAGAGAGCCCGGTGACGACGACGAGCATCTGCGCGCGCGGCGACCCGAGAGCCATTGGCCGCCGCAGCGCGAAGGCGCCGCCCACCAGGCGGCGTCCCGTCTCAACGGTCGCTCGTATCCGCCGGCGGCTGTCCAAGGAAAGTCGCCGTCGTCGGCGAACCACCGGAACGACGTAAGAACCCGTGTAACCCGTCGTGCGGGGGTCGAGGAAGCAGTGGCCTTTGCGTCGGATTCCAGCTCCGAGGCTTCGAAGCCGACATCCAACCGACGGAGATCCCGTCCGAGATCGAAGCCTTGCTGCGGCGGCTCGGAAGCGAGCGGCCCCGGGCGATCGCAGAGCCGAGGAACGGGATGGGGAGCACGCTCGATCCTGCTTCATGTGATGCCGACCGACGATGCCGTCTTCGTCACCGTCAGACCTGCCCGAGAGGGGACTTCGGCGGGGGCTACAGGCCCAGATCGGCGGAAGCTGTACCGGGCGTTCGCGCGACCAGCGAGCAGGAATCGAGGTTCTGCGTCGGGACTCACACGATGCCCGAGACGCGCCACAATCGTCCACGCGTCTCGCTGCCGGACGACGCGTTGATCTGCCGTCATCGACGGCGACCACACCTACGAAGGGGTGAAGCAAGGACTACGCCGCCTACTCGCCGTTGCGTTCGGGCGGGAGGAGCTCATCGCATTCCATGACATCGTGCCGGGGAACGAGGAAGATGTCGGCGGAGTCCCGCGATTCTGGCAGGAGCTGAAGGAGACGACTGACGCTCGAGGAGCTCGTCGAGAGACTGGGGACAAGGCGGCCTCGGCATCGGCCTGGTAACGAGCTCTGCCCTAGTGCCGGATTCGTCCGCCCTGCGTCTATCGGCACCGCGCTCGGCGAGCTGTCCGGTTGACCGGGTAGGGTAGCGTCCCACCTGAGAGCGAGACGCGGAACTGACGGGAGGCTCATGAAGGTTGCGGTGATCGGACTCGGCTACGTCGGCGCTGTCACAGCCGCGTGCCTCGCCGAGCTCGGCCATGACGTCGTCGGCATGGACGTCGACGCGATGAAGGTCGACGAGATCGATCGCGGGCGCAGTCCGATCGTCGAGCCCCGGTTGACCGAACTGGTCGCCGCGGGCCGTGCCTCGGGACGACTGTCCGCGACCACGGAGCTCCGACGCGCGCTCGACGGCTCCGAAGTCGTCATCGTCTGCGTCGGCACGCCTGCCCGAAGCGACGGCACGGTCGACCTGGCACACGTCGAGCGGGTAACCACGGAGATCGGCGGGGAGCTGGCGCATCGCGACGACTTCGTTGCGATCGTGTTCCGCAGCACGATGCCCCCCGGCACCGTGGACGGCAGCCTTCGACCCGTCCTCGAGCGCGAGAGCTCACGGCAGGTCGACCGCGACTTCGGCGTCGCGATGGCACCCGAGTTTCTCCGCGAAGGCTCCGGCGTCGAGGACTTCTTCGATCCACCTTTCACCGTCGCCGGCGTCCGAGACGACCGGACGCTCCGTCTGATCACCGATCTCTTCGCTGCCGCTCGATCGCCCCCTGCACCCCCTCGCGATCGAGGTCGCCGAATCGCTCAAGTACGCCTGCAACGCGTTCCATGCGGTCAAGGTCACATTTGCAAACGAGGTCGGGCGGATCCTCAGCTCTCAGGGCGTCGACGCGCGTGAGGTGATGCGCGTGTTCTGTCTCGACGACAAGCTCAACATCTCGGCTGCATATCTCCGTCCAGGATTCGCATTCGGGGGATCCTGCTTGCCCAAGGACCTCGGCGCGCTGATGCACGTCGCCCGTCTGCACGACGTCGATGCCCCCATGCTCGCCGGCGTCACGCGAAGCAACGAGTTCCACATCCGACTCGGCCTCCGCCGCGTCCTCGACACCGGGGCTCGCAAAGTCGCGCTGCTCGGGCTGAGCTTCAAAGCGCAAACGGACGATCTCCGCGACAGCCCCTACGTCGAGCTCGCCGAGGCTCTGGTGGGAAAGGGCCTCCAGGTCCGGATCTTCGACCCGATCGTGAACCCAGAGCGGCTGATCGGAGCCAACCGCCGGTACGTCGAGAGCCGGCTGCCGCATCTCCGCGAGATACTCGTCTCGACCCCCGAAGACGCCCTCGAAGGCGCGGGGGTGGCGATCATGGCCACTGCCGATCCGGGCACCGTCCGCGCGCTCCTGGAAGTCCGACCCGACCACGTGCTCGACCTGCACGGAGGGCTCGGGGTCGAAGTCGAGGCTCTACCGGGCTATGACGGAATTGCGTGGTGAGCGACCGACCGCTGCGAAGGGGACAGGGAAGGCGGGTTCTCATCATCGTTCAGAACCTCTCGGTCCCGTTCGACCGGCGCGTGTGGCTCGAAGCCTGCGCCCTGCGTGATGCGGGCTTCCGGGTTTCCGTCGTCTGCCCCAAGGCGCCCGGGGACTCGTCGTTCGAGGAGCTCGAGGGCATCCGCATCCGCAGATACGCGCCTCCGCCGCCCGCACACGGAACGGTGTCGTACGCGTGGGAGTTCGCGTACTGCTGGGTGCGCACGCTTCTCTCTCGTGCTGAAGGCGGCTGCGAGCGAGGGATTCGACGTCATCCAAGCCTGCAATCCACCGGACACGTTTTGGGCGCTCGCCTTGCCGTTCAAGGCATTCGGGAAGCGGTTCGTCTTCGATCAGCACGACCTCTGCCCCGAGGTCTACGAGTCACGTTTCCCCAACGGCTCGCGGCTCGTGCATCGCACGCTGCGACTGCTCGAGCGCGCCACGTACGCGGTGGCGGATCAGGTCATCGCAACCAACGACTCCTACCGAGAGGTCGCAATCGCCCGCGGCAACGTGCCGTCGCATCGAGTCGCCGTTGTGAGGACAGGCCCCGATCCCGAGCGACTACGTCGAGGAGAACCGGTACCGGCCTGGCGTCACGGCAAGCGATATCTCTGCGCGTATCTCGGGGTCATGGGCCCTCAGGACGGGGTCGATCTGGCGCTCCGCGCCGCGGCGGCACTCGTGCGCTCCGGACGCGAGGACGTTCACTTCGTCTTCATGGGAAAGGGAGACAGCTACGACGAGCTCATCGAATTGGTACGTGTTCTCGACCTCGCAGACCACGTCACCTTCACCGGACGCGTTCCGGATCAGACGGTGGTCGACGTGCTCTCCACGGCAGACGTCGGTCTTTGCCCGGACCCGCTCAATCCGCTCAACGACGTGTCGACTATGAACAAGACGATGGAGTACATGGCTCTCGAGCTTCCGGTCGTCGCTTTCGACCTGAAGGAGACCCGCGTTTCCGCGGCGGACGCCGCCGTCTACGTTCGTCCGAACGACACTGACGCCTACGCCAGGGCCGTGGCCGCGCTTCTCGACGATCCGGCGGAGCGCGCGCGGATGGGCAGTATCGGGAGGCGGCGCGTAGAGAACGTGCTCGCATGGACACACCAGGCTCCGAGGTATGTCGCGCTGCTCGAGAACCTGTACCCCCGGTCAGGTAGCAGCAACCCTTGCGTACGGGACGAACCGGAGTAGAGTTTCAAGAGAGAAGCGGGGTGGGGGCAGATGGGCGAGGGGATCGGACTTTAGATGTGGGATGGGGACTACCTGCGCGGGCGGGGGCCCTCGTAGAGGAGGAGAAGACTTTGCTGGGGACTCGGCCGCAGGACGCGGCGGTCATCTCATCGACCGACGCGTTCGCTAGCCAGAATCAGGATCATGCCGTCGGCCATCCGCGCGGATGGCTCATGCGGAGGCTGCTCCTCGCAGCGGATCTGATCGGGCTGACCATTGCGTTCTTCCTCGCCCGGGCACTGACCAGTACGGCCGAGGGAGTCGTCCAGGGTCGCTGGGAGATCGCTCTCTTCCTTGCCAGTCTTCCTCTCTGGGTGCTCCTGGCGCGCATCGAAGGTCTCTACGACAGAGACGAAGAACGAACCAACCACTCCACCGTCGACGACTTCTTCGGGGTCTTCACGACCGTGACCCTCGGCACCTGGATGTTCCTCCTGCTGACGTCCGTCACGGGACTCGCCGACCCGGGCCTCCAGAGGCTCGTGGTGTTCTGGCTCCTCGCGATCCTGGTTGTCACGCCCACTCGAGCGGTGATGCGCGCAATCGGCAGGCGCCAACGCGCGTACCTGCAAAGAGTGCTCATTGTCGGGTCCGGCGACGTTGCACGTCTCCTGGGCGAGAAGATCGACAGGCATCCCGAATACGGCCTCAAGCTCGTCGGTTTCGTCGACCACGACGCGGGCGCCTCGGCCAACGGCGCCGGGCCGCTCGATCTCCTCGGTACCACGAGCGCGATCCGCGAGCTCGTACACGCCCATTCGGTGGATCGGGTGGTGGTCGCGTTCTCGACGGACTCGCACCTCGACACCTTGAACGTCATCAGGTCGATGCAGGACCTTCGCGTTCAGGTCGACATCGTTCCACGGATGTTCGAGGTGCTGGGGACGAACGCGCAACTCCATACGATCCAGGGCATTCCGCTCGTCGGGCTCCCGAGTCCGAAGCTCTCGGGGTCATCGAGGTTTCTCAAGCGCTGGCTCGACCTCATCGGCGCCTCGATCGGGCTCCTCCTCTTCTCACCGCTTCTCGTGGCCGTTGCCATCTGCATCAAGTTCGACTCACGCGGGCCCGTTCTCTTCAAGCAGGTTCGGATGGGAGAGGGCGAGAAGGAGTTTCGGATCTTCAAGTTCCGGACGATGGTGCACGACGCGGAGCAGCAAAAGGCTCAGGTCGCTCACCTGAACATGCACAGCACCAGCGACCCCAGGATGTTCAAGGTGCCGAACGATCCGCGCGTCACCCGTGTCGGTGCGGTGCTCCGCCGCTGGCGGGTCGACGAGCTCCCGCAGCTCCTCAACGTGGTTCGGGGAGAGATGTCGCTGGCTCGGTCCCCGGCCCCTGATCCTGGACGAAGACCTCCACGTCACGCTCTGGGCCAGACGTCGACTCAGTCTGAAGCCGGGAATGACCGGGCTCTGGCAGGTGCTCGGAGCGAGCGAGATTCCGTTCGACGAGATGACGAGGCTGGACTACCTCTACGTGACGAACTGGTCTCTGCGCGAGGACGTCCGCCTCATGCTGCTGACGCTGCAGGCAGTCATGCGCCCACGCTCGGCGTACTGAACGCGCTCGCAAGCTCGGAGCGGACTACCGGCAGCGTCTCCGTATTCGCGACGGTCGGTCCTTCTCATAGCCGTTTGCCCGGCGTCCCAGCGCAGATCGTCCCGGAGTGCACTCGTCTCGAGGAGACGCTTCAGCCGCCCGAGCCTGATGAAACGGTCGCCCTCGAAATCCGCAAGCGTGAGTCCCGCACGCTCGTAGGCGTCCGTGAGCTCGTCCGTGCCCCGCTCCGCCGTCCACTCGAACGCGCAGTCGGGAAATCGCGCCGAGAACTTCGAAAAGTCGACGCGGTAGCTGCGCGGGTCCGGTGACGCGTCGCCCGCGAACGTGACCTCGCATTCCGGTAGCCGGCGATGGACGATCTCCGCGAGGTCGCGGATGCGGTAGTTCTGCTCGGCCGAGCCGATGTTGAAGGCCTCTCCGGCAATCTCGTCGGCCGGTGCGGCCAGAAGCGCAAGCGTCGCCTGCGCGATGTCCCGGATGTGGACGAGCGGACGCCACGACATGCCGTCGCTCAACAGGCGGATCGCCCCCGTCGTGTGCGCCCAGGCGACGAGATTGTTGAGGACGATGTCGAGCCTGAGCCGGGGCGACGCACCGTACGCGGTCGCGTTCCGCATCGCGACGGGCGAGAACCCGTCTCCGGCGAGCTCGCGCAGCCCCTCCTCCGCCCGGACCTTGGACTCCGCATACGGCGGTGAGCGGACGAAGAGGCGCGTCCTCTCCGACGAGAGTCGTCGCCCTCGGCCGCGCCGTACATGCTGCAGGACGACGCGAAGACGAACCGGGCGACGCCCGCCTCCTTCGCGGCCCGAGCGAGCGACAGCGTGCCGTCGAGGTTGATCGCGTACGTCCAGTCGGCGTCCAGGTCGCCGAGTGGGTCGTTCGAGAGCGCCGCCAGATGAACGACGGCGTCGAAGCCCTCGAGCGTCTGCCGGCCGCACGTCCCGGACGTCGAGCGCGAATGCGGGCTCGAAGCTCGCGAATGGTCACCGAGATCGCAGCCGCGGTAGTAGAACGTGTCCAGCCCGACGACGTCGTGGCCGGCCTCCCGCAGCATCGGTGCGAGCACGGAGCCGATGTAGCCGTGGTGGCCCGTGACGAGAGTCTTCACGATGCACCTCGTCGACCTCGGCGAGCAAGCCTCCCTCGTGCAGTCGCTCGGCCGCCAGGCGAAGGTCCTCGAAGGGCAGGCCGGACCGCTCTGCGATGTCGAGGAGCGTCGGCCTGCCGTCCGACTGGTTCAGCACCCAGAGCAGCGCGAGCTGCTCCCTCGACGCGCCCTGCTCCGCCGAGGCCACGGTAGAGCCCGCGCTTGCCGAGCTGGGGCTCCCCCTTCGGCGACCAGGTTCACGTACGCCCGATCCTGCTCGACACGTCGAGGATCGCGAGCGCGGCGTGCAGCGAGTCCTCGAGGTACTCCGGCCGGATGAGATCGAGATCGTCCGCCGACGAGTGGTACTCGGGAAACTCGCTCTCGAGTGAGCGTGTAAGACAGCCGACCGGGAGATCGAATCCAGGGGAGTTGAACTGACGCTCGTCCCAGCCCCACGGGACGAAGTCGAGGATGCGTCCATCCGCTGCGGAGACGACATGGGCAGCCGCACGGTCGACGAGGGCGTCGCCTCGCCGGCTCCGCTTGTACGTCAACGGGCCTGGATCGCCGACGCACGCGAGCACGAGTCCGCCGACCATCCGCGCGACACCTCGGCCTGTTTCGCGCCAGCCAGGTGATCGAGCCGATGGTCCCCGGGATGAAGAGAAGACGGTACGAGAGGCGTCGAGGCGTTCCGCGAGTCGCGCCGCGAGCTCGGTCAGCAGCGCGATTCCCGAGAGGTTGTCGTTCGCGAGAGACGGGTGGCACACGTGGGTCGTGAGGAGAACCTCGTCATCGCGCTCCCCGGGCAGGAAGCACTCGCCGTAGGTGAACGAGCCCGGCGCGAGAGTGCTGTCGATCGACGACGTCGTAGAGGCCGTCCCCGAGCTCGTCGAGCTGCGCTCTCGCGCGAGACAGAACCCCCAGGTCCGCGTGTAGTAGGACGTGCGGTACGGGATCCACGCCGGGTTGCTCCGCGTCCGTGTGCAGGTGCGGGCGGAGCTCCTCGAGCGTCATCGTCTCGCCGAACCGGCTCGCTGTAGCCGACGACGTGGAGGTTCGACGCCTGGAAGTCGACCACCCGCCGGCCGTCGGGCGCGTCGATGTACGCGTCGCGGATGTTCCACTCGTCCGGCACGGTCCAGTCGAGGACCTGGGTGCCGCTCGGCACCTCGTGCACCTCGAGCGGAATGCCGTTCGCCGATCCTCCGCAGCGTCTCCCGGACGCCGTCCCCCGTGATGCTGCGGCAAATCGGGAAGAGCTCGGTCGCGAAGCGCGTGCATGCGCTCGCCGCACCGTCCACCGAGATCGGCTGCAGCTCGACGTTGCTCACGATACGACCTCCGTCGATACGAAGTCCGCGTACGAGCGATCGCGCTCGTTGATTACCGACGATCTCGCTCCGGCCAGGCGATCGCGAACGCGGGGTCGTCGAACCGCACCCCCCGTGCGGCTTCGGCGACGTGCGGGGCAGACATCTGGTAGGCGACCTCGGCGTCGTCGTCGAGTGTGAGAAAGCCGTGGGCGCAGCCCTCGGGCACGTACAGAGCGTGCCGGTTCTCCGCAGAGAGCTCGACGCCGACCCAGCGGACGAAACGTCGCCGATCCCGGCCGAAGGTCGACGGCGACGTCGAAGATCGCGCCCGCGGTGCAGCGCACGAGCTTGGCTTCCTCGTGCGGGGCGGCCTGGTAGTGCAGGCCGCGCAGAGTGCCGCGCAGCCGGTTGAAGGAGACGCTCATCTGGACGACGAGGTCGCGCAACCCGCGCTGCCGAACTCCTCGGTGTCCCACGTGCGTGCGAAGAAGCCGCGCTCGTCCTCATGGCGCTCGGGCTCGACGACCCTGACGCCCTCGAGCTCGCGTCGCGCGAAAGATCATGCGGGAAGCACGCTCAGCTTGCGGCAGGTGAACGCCTCGGCGTACCGCGTCGCCGACTCCATGCCGCGCATTCGCAGCAGGCCCCGGAACAGCTCGTCGTCGAACCAGTGCTTCGCCGCTTGGCTGGCGTGGTGCTCCGCGAGCAGTCGCAGCTTGTCCGCCACGAGATCGTCGCTGAGGGGCACGAAGACGTTGGGCGTGCCGAGGTCTCCGTCGAACTTGGGGATTTCGTACTCGAGGATGAGGTGGTCGCGGAAGGTGTTCCAGGTGAGCTCACACGCTAGGCGATGGTCCTGATGGAGGTCCGAGCGGGCGTGCGTCAAGACGAGGTCGGGCTCGATCGGCCTTCAAGCCCTCGAATATGTCCTTGACCGCCTCGCCCGCGTATGGGAGGAACGCGTCGCGGAACTCGTGGATCGCACGTCGCTCGCCATCGCGTCCGCGAGAAACGCAGCCGCGCTCGCGCGCGCCTCACCGGCGCGATCGCCCTCGGCCGCGAGGACGACCCAGCGTCACCTCCAGCTCGGGGAGCGCCCGCGTCAACGAGAGCAGGGTGCCTCCGCAACCGATCTCGACGTCGTCCGGGTGGCAGCCGATGGCGAGCACGCGACGCAGCCGGCTCGTCGCCGACGCCAAGCGGGAGACGGAGCATCAGGCTTGGAGAACTCGGCGCGGCCGACCTTCGGCTTGAGCCAGGGAGCGCGTCCGTTTCCGATTTCTACGAGCGCATCGAGGTCCTGCTTGTCCTTCATCGTGTCCATGGGTGCCCAGAAGCCGTCGTACCGATAGACGATCATGTCTTCCCTGCGCGAGCCAGGCGCGCCGCTCCGTCCATGATGTCCTCTCCCTGACGCAGATCGTCGAAGATCCTGCTCCGGAGCACGAAGAACCCTCCGTTGATGCGCACATCCGCGGACTCCATCGGCACGATCGAGCGCAACAGTCCTGTCCTCGTCCGCGTCGACGACGTGGTAACTCAGCCGCGGGCGCACAGACAGGAAGCAGGCCGGTCTTCTCGCTGTCGCACGAGCAAATCGATCATCGTGTCGAGCGGAGCATCGGTGAGGCCGTCCCCGTAGGTGCAGAGGAAGACCTCGTCGTCGCCGATGTGCGGCCTGCGTCGCGCGCAGGCGATCGCCGATCGACGAATGGATGCCCGTGTCGAGGAACGTGATCCGCCAGTCGTCCATGTCGCTCCCCAGGAGACTCACCTGGCCGTCGCTCGAGCACGAAGTCGTTCGCGTGGGCCTCGTTGTACGTCGAGAAACCACTGTTTGACGATCTCGGCGCGATAGCCCAGGCAGAGGATGAAGTCCTTGTGTCCCCAGTCGGCGTACCAGCGCATGATGTGCCAGAGAATGGGCTGGCTGCCCACCGGAGATCATTGGCTTCGGGATGCGCTGAGTGGCGTCGCCCATGCGAACGCCCATTCCACCGCAGAAGATCACCACCTTCATGTCCTACTCCACTCTCCCCTGCACAGCGCCGCAGTACGTGCGTACCAGCACAGGTTCAGGACGAATAGCCGATCTGTCAACTCACAGACGGGCAGTCCCTCCTAGACAACGGTCGCGTAAGGGATCGGAACGATCAGCCTCGCGCCCCACTCCCGGACGTACTCGAGCTGCTCGGCGATCTCGTCGATCAGGTTCCAGGGGAGGACCACGATGTAGTCGGGACGCGTCTCGGCAATACGCTCGGGAGGATGAATCGGTATGTGGGTGCCCGGGGTGAAGAGCCCGTGGCGATGGGGGTTGCGGTCGACCGTGTAGTCGAGCAGGTCGGTTCGGATTCCGCAGTAGTTGAGCAGGGTGTTGCCCTTGCCGGGGGCTCCGTAGCCGACGACCTGCTTGCCGTCCCGCCTGAGCCGGATCAGGAGGTCGAGCAGCGCACGTTTCGACTCCTTCACCTCCTCGGCGAAGCGCGCGTAACGCTCCGGCGAGCGCAAGCCCCCGTCTTCCTCGCGCTCGGAGGATGCCCGACACGCTGTCGCGTAGCTTGTGGGGGCCATCCATATGCTGCACGAAGACGCGGAGCGACCCGCCATGCGTCGAGAGCTCCTCGACGTCGTACGCGTCGAGCCCGTGCGCGCGAAGAATCTCGACGAACGTGGCGAGCGAGAAGTACGAGAAGTGCTCATGGTAGATCGTGTCGTACTCGAGCCGCTCGAGCAGGTGAAGGAGGTGAGGAAACTCGAACGTCGCGGTGCCGTCGTCGCGCAGCAGGATCCCGACGCCCGCCATGAAGTCGTTCAGATCGGGCACCTGCGCGAGGACGTTGTTGCCGACGATCGAGACTGGCCCGCCTTCCGTCACCGGCGAGGCGCTCGGCCGTCTCCCGGCCGAAGAAGGCCACGAGCGTCGGCACACCGCGCTTCTCCGCGTCCTCGGCGACATTGGCCGCCGGGTCGATGCCGAGGAACGGGACGCCCGTTCCGACGAAGTGCTGGAGGAGGTAGCCGTCGTTCGACGCGAGCTCGACGACGAAATCGTCCTGGCCCAGCGCGAGCCGCTCACGGATCATCTCGACGTAGTCGCGCGCGTGCTCGACCCACGACGTCGCGTAGGCCGAGTAGTAGGCGTAGTCGGTGAAGATGTCCTCCGGCTCCGACGAACACCTCGAGCTGAACGAGGAAGCAGCGCTCGCAGGCGAAGACGTGAAGCGGGTAGAACGGCTCCATCTCCCGGATCTCGTCCGGCAGGAAGAAAGCTCTGGCACGGCGGCGACATGCCGAGATCGACGACGCGTCAGGCGCAGCGGAGTGCCGCAGAAGCGGCACGTCGGTACCTCCGTTCTCCCCGTACGCCATCATGCAGCCGGCACGCGCGAGTCGTCCCAGACCTTCCACGGTGCACGATCCGACGCCCACATCGCCTCGAGGTTCACGCGATCGCGGAGTGTGTCCATCGCGTGCCAGAACCCGTCGTGCTTGTACGCGGCAAGTTGCCCGTCGCGCGCGAGCTGCCGCAACGGCTCCTGCCTCCCAAACGGTGTCGTCGCCGTCGATGTAGTCGATCGCAGCGGGCTCGAGCACGAAGAATCCGCCGTTGACCCAGGCCCCGTCTCCCTCCGGCTTTTCCTTGAACTGCTCGATCAGCGTCTGGTTCTCGTGCAGGAGGAGCGCCCCGAAGCGGCCTTCGGGCTGCACGGCAGTCAACGTCGCGAGCGTCTGCGTGCTCCCGATGGAACGCGACGAGATCCGTGAGGTCGACGTCGGCGACGCCGTCCCCGTACGTGAGGCAGAACGTCTCGTCGCCGATGTGCTCGCGCACGCGGCGGATGCGGCCACCCGTCATCGTGTCGGCCCGGTGTCGACCAGCGTCACGCGCCACGGCTCGGTCCGCCTCGCGCCGTGAACCTCGATCTTGTTCTCGCGAAGGTCGAACGTCACGTCGGCGGTCCGCAGCGAGTACGAGGCGAAGTAGTCCTTGATGAGATTGCCCTTGTATCCACAACAGATCACGAAATCGGTCATCCCGTGTGCGGCGTAGATCTTCATGATGTGCCAGAGCATCGGCTCGTCGCCGATCTCGACGAGCGGCTTCGGTCGGACCGAGGTCTCCTCACTCAGCCTCGATCCGACGCCGCCCGCCAGGACGACGACCTTCACCGTGCTCGCCCCAGAAGCTCCGTCACGGTGTCGTGGATGCTGTCGACGTCGAGCCCGTTCTCGGCGAGTAGGAACTCCTGTGATCCGACACGGGGGGAGAACCGCGGCGGTACGCCGATCCGCTTGAAGCACGGTTCTGCACTTCGGCGCTCTCCGCCAACAGTTCCGCGACGGCGCTCCCGAGCCCGCCGACGATGCTGTGCTCCTCGAGCGTCACGAGCGCTCGAGTCTCGTCGGCCGCACGCAAGATCGCCTCGTCGTCGAGAGGCTTGAGCGTGTGCATGCTCAGCACGCGCAGGTCTACGCCTCCCGCCTCGAGGGCCTCGGCGGCCCGCATCGCCAGCGGGAGCATCCCACCCGTCGAGACGAGAGTCGCGTCCGACCCCTCACGCAAGACGAGGGCCTTCCCGAGCTCGAACTCGATCGTCCGAGTCGTGAACGACCGGTCTCGCCCGCCTTTCCAAGACGGAGGTAGCAGGGCCCGGACTGTGCGACCACCGCGCGGGTCGCGGCTCTCGCCTCGACGGGATCGCCCGGTGCCACGACGATCATGTTCGGTAGCAAACGCATCACACCGAGATCCTCGGTCGCATGATGGGTCGCGCCCATCGAGCCGTACGCGAAGCCACCACCCACGGACACGACCTTCACGTCGGCGTCGTGGTAGCAGACGTCGTTCCGGATGTGCTCGAGGCAGCGGAGTGTCGGGAAGTTCGCGATCGAGTAGGTGAAGACGATCTTGCCGCTGAGCGCCATCCCCGCCGCGATGCCGGTCATGTTCTGCTCAGCGACGCCCGCGTTCACGAACTGGTCGGGCAGCTCTTCGCGGAACTGCTCGACCACGCCGAACCCCAGGTCGCCGGTGATGAACACGATCCGTGGGTCCTCCCGGGCCAGCTCGTGGAGCTCGTTCAGAAACGCGTTTCTCACCGCGGTGGACCGATCTCCTCGAGCGCCTGATCCATGAGCTCCCCGCGTGGCGCTCGGTAGTGCCAGAGGAGCTCGATCCTCCATGAAGCTGACGCCCTTGCCCTTCACGGTGTGTGCAACGACGCACGTCGGCTTCCCCGTCTCGAGAGGCAACCGTTCGAAGCACCGACTCGAGAGCTCGCGTGTCATGGCCGTCGAGCTCCTCGGTCGCCCAGCCGAACGCGCGCCACTTGTCCGCGAGCGGATCGAGATCGATAACCTCCTCGACGCGTCCCAGGCTCTGGATCTTGTTGTAGTCGACGATGACGACGAGGTTGTCCAACTCGGTGGTGCGGAGCGAAGAGGGCAGGCTCCCAGGTCGAACCCTCGTTGCATTCTCCGTCCGAGACGAGACAGAACACGCGGTAGTCGCGGCCGTCCCGCCTTCCCGCGAGCGCCATGCCGGTCGCGAGCGGCAAGCCCGTGACCCAGCGAGCCCGTCGAGACCTCGACTCCGGGCATGTCCTTGTGGGTCGCGTGCCCGGCGAGCGGGGACCCGTCGGAGTAGAACGTGTCGAGCCTCTCGATCGGGAAGTACCCGGTCTCGGCGAGCACAGCGTAGAGCGCGGTGCACGCGTGGCCCTTGCTCAGGATGAAGCGGTCTCGGTCGGGCCAGTCGGGCTCGTGCGGCGTCGAAGCGCATGATCGTTTCCGTACAGGACTGCCGAGGATGTCGGCCGCGGACAGTGCGCCGCCGATGTGCGACGCATTCGCCCGGGCGGTCATCTGCACGCAGTGCGACACGGATGCGGCGTGCGAGCTCGTCGACTGCTGATCGTCCTCGGTTCGCTCGTCGACGCCGGCTCCGTCATGGGCCCGACGCTCGGCCTTCGCCCGCACGTCGTCTTCGCTGATCCGGCCCCGGGGCCCGTCCCGGCGATGCCCGCGAGATCGACGCCGAGCTCGGCGGCCAGCCGCCTCGCATTGGGGCTCGCGACGACCGCTCCGGCTCGGAAGGTCACGCGGCGACGGGCCGAGGAACCGGCATGCGACGCTGCGGGCATCGGTGGCGCCGTCCTCGCCGCTGGAGGAGCGCTCTCCAGGTGCGAGGACGTACCCGATCAGCGACTCGACCTGGAGATGCGCGCCCGGGCTCGACGACGTGGTGGAGGATCCCGCCTCGGGCGCCGTCACCTCTGCCAGTGCCTTTTCCGTCTCGATCTCCGCGATCGACCTCGCCGGCGGCGACCTCGGCGCCCGAAGGCTTGAGCCACTGAGCGAGCGTGCCCTCGGCGTGTACATCCCGTAGCTCGGCATCACGATCGCACGCGCCATGTCGCGTCACCCGATCTGCTCGCGCACGGCGGCGACGACCTTCTCGGCCGTGCGGGATGTACTCCGCTTCCAGCACGGCGGCGAACGGCACGGGCGTGTCGGGGCCGTGACCGTCTTGATCGGCGCGTCGAGCCAGTCGAAGGCCTGGTCGGCGACCCGCGCCGCGATGTCGCGGGCCATCGAGGCGACGCGGCGTGTCCTCGTCGACGACGACCAGCCGCTGCGTGCGTCGCACCGACTCGCAGATCGTCTCCTCGTCGAGCGGCGCGAGCGTGAGCACGTCGACGACCTCCGCATCTGATGCCCTGCTCGGCCGAGCTTCGCGCCGCCTCGAGGCAGATGTGCGTCATGCGGCCGATGCCGCAGAGCGTCACGTCGCGTGCCGTGGCGCACGATCTCGGCCTTGCCGATCGGCAGCGTGTAGCGTCTCCTCGGGCACGTGCCCCTTGGCCGCGAAGCCGAGGAACTTGTGCTCCATCACGACGACCGGGCCCGTCGTCGCGGATGGCGGCGACGAGCAAGCCCCTTGGCGTTGTAGGCCGTGCTCGGCACGACGACCTTGAGGCCCGGCACGTGCGCCAGCACGGCGTACAGCGTCTGCGAGTGCTGCGCGCGCCGCGCCGCCGCCGTAGCTGCCGCTTGTCGCCGCGGCTGCCGTAGGCCGTCCGGATGACGAGCGGCAGCCGAACCTGCCCGCCCATCATGTAGTGCATCTTCGCCGCCTGGTTGATGATCTGGTCGTAGCAGACGCCGATCAGGTCGACGAACATGATCTCGACGATCGGACGCAGGCCGGTCATGGCCGCGCCGACGGCGGCGCCGACGAAGCCCATCTCCGCGATCGGCGTGTCGATCACGCGCCGCTCGCCGAACTCCTGGATCAGGCCCCGCGTCGCGCGCAGCGGCCCGCCCCAGGCGTCGACGAGGCCCGAGGTGCGCCCGCCCGGCCGCGCCGGCGACGTCCTCGCCGATGACGATGACCGACTGCGTCGCGCCGCATCTCCGGGCGGATCGCCTCGTTGATCGCCTGGCTGAACGTCAGCTCGCGCGCGGTGTCCGGTGCAGTGGCCATCACCGCTCGTCCTAGTCGACGTACGACGTCGGTGTACAGGTCCTCGCGGCTCAGGCAGCGGGCTCGCCTCGGCGAAGCTCGACCGCCTCGTCGAGCAGCGTCTCGACTCGCGCGTCGATCTCGTCGAGCTCGCGGCTCGTCGAGCGTCGCCGCGTGCAGCACGTGCTCGCGGAAGAGCTCGAGCGGATCGCGCTCGCGCGCAGCGCTCCTCCTCGTCGACCGTGCGGTAGCGGAGGGTGTCGTCGCCCTGGTGGTGGCCGTAGTAGCGGTACGTCTTGCACTCGATCAGCTCGGGCCGTCGCCCGCGCGCGCGCGGTCGCACGGCGGTCTCGCCGTCGCGCACGGACCTCGAGCACGTCCTGGCCGTCGACGACGACGCCCGGCATGCCGTAGCCGGCGGCGCGGTCGGCGATGTCCTCGACGGCGATCGCGTACTCGACCGGCGTCGCCTGCGCGTAGCCGTTGTTCTCGCAGACGAAGATCGACCGGCAGCTTCCAGATCGCCGCCAGGTTCATCGCCTCGTGGAGCGCCCCGATGCTGGCCGCGCCCTCGCCGAAGAAGGCCACCGCCACCTGGTCGGTGCCGCGCACCTTCGCCGAGAGCGCCGGCGCCGACCGCGTGCGTCACGCCCATGCCGACGATCGGGTTGACGCCGAGCATGCCGACGCCGAACGTCGGTGATGTGCATCGAGCCGCCCTTGCCGCGGTTGGTGCCGGTCGCCTTGCCGTAGAGCTCGGCCATCATCGGCCGCACGTCGACGCCCTTGGCGATGCAGTGGCCGTGGCCGCGGTGCGTGGAGGCGATCCAGTCGGACGGTGCGCAGCGCGGCGCACACGCCGACCGCGACCGCCTCCTGCCCGACGTAGTAGTGCACCGCGCCGACCGGCACGCCGGTCTCGACGAGCCACTTCAGCCGCTCCTCGAACTCGCGGATGAGCGACATCCGCTCGTAGAGCTCCACGAGCGTCTCGCGCGGAAGGTCGATGACGCCGTGACTTGGCCACAGGTCGCTGAGAGTACCGTTCGCATCATGGCTCGTTCCCGCCGCCGTCGTCGACAGCGAGCCCGTCGAGCGACCGCCCGGATCTCGCTGCCTCGGTGCCCTTCCCGCCGATGGAGGCCGAGCTCGTTCGCGAGCTCCCCGAGCCGGACGGCTGGCAGTACGAGCCGAAGTGGGACGGGTTCCGCGGCATCCTCGAGAACACGTCCGGTGAGCTGAAGCTCTGGTCTCGGAACGCACGGCCGCTGCTCCGCTACTTCCCGGAGCTTCGTCCACTCGAGAAGCTCCTGCCGGCGCACTCGGCGCTCGACGGCGAGATCGTGATCGAGCGCGGCGGCGTCCTCGACTTCGACGCGATGCAGACTCGCCTCCATCCGGCTGAGTCGCGGATCAACAAGCTCTCCGGAGAGATCCCCGCCCGCTTCATCGCCTTCGACCTCCTCGTCTGGAAGGGCGACGAGGTCTGGCGGCGGCCTTTGACGGAACGCCGTCGCGAGCTCGAGCGGAAGGCCAAGCGCTTCGAGCTGTCCCCTGCTTCGCGCGATCGGGACGAGGCGCTGGCGTGGCTCGACCGGTTCGAGGCGATCGGCCTCGACGGCGTCGTCGCCAAGCGCGTCGACTCGATGTATCTCCCCGGCTCGCGGGAGGGCGTGGTCAAGGTGAAGCCCGAGAAGACCGCGGATTGCGTCGTCGTGGGTCTGCGCTGGAAGTCGCGTCCGGACCGGATCGCGACGCTTCTCCTCGGCCTCTACGACGAGAAGGGCGAGATCGACTACGTGGGGTCCGCGGCGGTCGCCCCGGCCAAGCACGCGCAGATCGCCGAGCGGGTTCTACCGCTGCTCCAGAACGCTCCCGAGCGCCGGTTCTCGGAGCCCAACCGCTGGGGAGGCGGCGAGCTCGAGGAATCACCCGTGCGTCCCGAGCTCGTCGTCGAAGTGCGCTACGACAAAGTGCAGTCGAACCGCTTCCGCCACGGCACGAAGCTGATCCGCTTCCGCGACGACAAGGAGCCGGCGCAGTGCACGTGGCGGGAGGTGCGCCCGCCACGTCGGAAGACGGATCCGGGGATCGAAGCACTGCTCACGGCCTGATGAACTGGCCCTGCACGGGTGATCCACGGGCGATCAGGCGGTCGTCCGCTCGGTACGCGACGAACGAGACCGGTAGCCCGCGTGCCTTGCCGAACAATTGAGCCCGATCCTGGACGTGGAAGTGCAGGTGCGGTTCCGAGGAGTTGCCGGAGTTCCCGGTGAGGCCCAACACTAAGCCCGGACGTACGCGCTGCCGCGCCTTCACACGTACGCTCCCGCGCTGCAGATGGGCGAGGAGCGCGTACTCGCCGTTGCCGAGGTCGAGCACGACGTGGTTTCCCGCCGGGTTCCGCCGGTTCTCGACCTCGACCTGCGGTCGATTGTCCCGAACGCCGTCGACCGCCGCGACCACGACACCGTTCGCCGGTGCAAGGATCGGCCGACCCCAGACCCAGTAGTCGGCATTTCGAACGCCGGAGCCGCGGTGGGTCGCGCCGCCGCGCCAGGCCACGAAGTCGAACGCGTGTCGCTGGTCCGCCGCGATCACGTGGTAGTTCTGCCGTTCGCTCGGCCCTCCCCAGAACACCCACCACTCCCCGCGGAACGGGAGCGAGAGCCGGGCGCGTAGCCGACGGCCGGCGTTCGGGTCTCTCGGGAGAGACGTGGGCGGACGCAGGTCAATGCCGGCGATCGCGTCCTCGGCATCGAAAGCCAGTTGAATCGACAGGGATCGCGAGCCCCAACGGTGATCGGCGCCGTAGAGTCGCCTGCCGAGAGCCGCCGGAAGCGCGGACTCGCCGGTGCGAGTGCCGATGGGTGCAGACGCGAGCGTCTCGCGGAGCACCTGCTCGACCGTCGACTTCGGCACAGCACGCGCAAGCTCGGGAGAGAAGCGGGCGAATATCGCCTCGGCGTCACCGGTGCGGACGAGCGCGACGACGTCCCTTCCCGCCGCGAGCGTGGCCTCGCGCGCGGACGCATAGCCCGGCGGGCTCGTGGCTCCACCAGAGACCGGCATGCCTGCCAGCACGACGACCCCGAACACGAGAGCGACAACGGCGGCGGGAGGCTTCACGCTCGCCACCTGAGGAGGCCCAGCGCCACCAGATAGCTCAGCCCCGCGATCGCACCAAGCGCGACGTACGGAGAGCCGTCCCGCCCGTGCCCCCACTCCCACAGACACATGACGATGATGGTCGCGATCACGACGTGGCCGGCCAGGGCGGTGGCGTGCGTGTCGATCCGCGCCCAGTACTCGTCTCTGCCATCGCCGCGGAGGCCGCGCACAATGTCGAAGCGGCCGCCCAGAAGGAACGCGAAGCCCACTCCGCTCATGAGAGCGAGGGAGAACCAGGCCGATCCTTCCTCGCCACCGATCCAGAAGGCCACGAAGCACGCGACTCCGAGCAAGACGGCGAAGAGCGTGAAGAACCAACGATTCCTGTAGATGCTCGTCATGGGTCGATCCCTTTCCTAGGCGCGTCCGTCTGCATCGAATACCTCCTCCACCGAGCGGCCGAAGAACCGGGCAAGGGCGATCGCCAGGGGCAGGGAAGGCGTGTACCGCTCTTTCTCGATCGAGTTGATCGTCTGACGCGACACATCCACTCCCTCCGCCAACTCCTGCTGCGAAAGGCCCCGCTCGGTCCGCAGCGCTCGGATCTCGTTTCGCATGTGGATGTAAAGCTAGCTTGACACCACGCATATGTCAAGCTTGCTTTACATCCGGGTCGCGCTTCCTCGCCCGCGACGGCTGCACGCGTGGCGGCTCGCCGGGCATCTTCGGGAAGTTCGGCGGGTACGGCGCTTCACCGACGCCCTCCTTCTCTTCCCGCTCGACCCACTCGAGGAGGACTCGAAGGTCGCAGACCGCGTCGTCCATTCCAGCCTGGATGTCTCCCAGGCGGCCGAAGCGCTCGGGCATCGTGGTCATCGTGAAGTCTTCGGTCTCGACGTCCGGGAGCTCGTCCCAGGTGACGGGAGCCGAAACCGCGGCGTCCGCGCGTGCTCGCACGGAGTAGGCGGAGGCGATTGTCCGGTCGCGCGCGTTCTGGTTGTAGTCGATGAAAACACGCTTGCCGCGCTCTTCCTTCCACCACGCGGTCGTCACCTTCTTCGGTAGCCGACGCTCGATCTCCCGCGCGAACGCGAGCGCAGCTCTCCTCACCACCGGGAACTCCCAGTTCGGTTCGATGCGGCAGAAGACGTGTACGCCGCGATTGCCGGAGGTCTTCGGCCAGCCGACGTAGCCGATCTCCGCGAGCACCTCTCGCACGAGCGCTCCCACGCGCTTGGCGTCCTTGAGAGTCGTGCCGGGCTGCGGGTCGATGTCGATGCGAAGCTCGTCGGGGTGCTCGGTGTCCCGCCGGCGAGACGGCCAGGGATGGAAGTCGATCACGGCGAGATTCGCCGCCCAGACGACCTGGGCGAGCTCCGTGACGCAGAGCTCGTCCGCGTGGCGGCCCGACGGAAAGGTCACGCGCGCAGCCTCCACCCAGTCGGGACGCTTCTCGGGCACGCGCTTCTGGTAGATCTGCTCGCCCTCGATCCCGTCGGGAAAGCGGCGGAGCTGCGTCGGTCGCTCGTACAGCGTCCGCACGATCCCGTCTCCGACGGCGATGTAGTAGTCGACGAGGTCGCGCTTCGTCTTCTTCGCCTTCGGAAAGAGGACCTTGTCGGGGTTCGTCACCTTGACGACGCGATCTCCCACCTCGAGCTCGACGAATGGGCTCGGCACCGCTGTCACGCTAGACGAACGCCGGGTCGGGGTCAGGCTTCAGCCTGACCCCGACTTTGGGTTTGGCGCCCGAGCTACCCCGCGGCGTCTCGAGCCGCGGGTCGAACACCTCACACCGGGGTCAGGCTGAAGCCTGACGCCCTGCGCAGCGCCGGTGGTACGCTCGCCGCGCCCTTCCCCGGACTCAGGAGGAGTCATGCGTGCGGTTCTCTTCGGCCTCGCCCTCACAGCACTCGCCCTCGCGCTCGCAGCGACGGCCACCGGTAGCCCGGAAACGCAGGCTCAGATTCAGGGCTGCGCAAAGGACAACCTCAACCTGTTGAACGACGGACAGCTCACGCTGGCGACCGACAACCCGGCTTTCAACCCGTGGTTCGCCGGCGGTTCGAAGGACAAGAAGTGGGAGCTCAACGATCCGTCGAACGGGAAAGGCTACGAGGCCGCGGTCGCATACGAGATCGCGAAGCGGCTCGGCTTCACCCGGGCGCAGGTGACGTGGCACGTGGTGCCGTTCGGGAAGTCGTACGCACCCGGGAAGAAGTCGTTCGACTGGTACATGGCGCAAGTCTCGGTGTCGCCGGAGCGGAGGAAGGCCGTGACGTTCTCGAGCTCCTACTACGACGTCAACCAGGCCGTCGTCGGGCTCAAGACGAGCTCGATCGCCAAGGTCAAGTCCTTCGCCGGCCTGAAGCGCTACAAGCTCGGAGCACAAGTGGGGACCACGAGCTACTCGTACATCACGAGGTTCATCCGCCCATCGCAGTCGCCCGCGGTCTACGACTCGAACGCGGACGCCGTGGCTGCGCTCAAGAACAAGCAGATCGACGGGCTCGTCGTCGACTTCCCGAGCACCGGGTACATCACCGCGGTTCAGGTGCCGACCTCGACGGTGGTCGGCCGCCTGCCGAGCCAAGGCGCCCAGGAGATCTTCGGACTTGTGTTCCAAAAGGGGAATCGCCTCGTCAACTGCGTCAACAAGGCGATCGGGGCAATCCGCACGAGCGGGACGCTCCGCCGACTCGAGGCGAAGTGGCTCGGGAAGACCGGCGCTCCGATCCTGAAGTAGCGCACTGAACGGAAACCGCGGCTCGAGAATCCTCGGCAGCCTGACGAAGGGCGGCGGCGGCCGCGGCGTCGCCATCGCCCTTCTTTCGACTCTCGTCCTGTTGGCCGCGGTCGTCGTGCTGATCGTGCGTTCGCCGGGGTGGGACGAGGTCAAGCAAGCGTTCTTCGACCGGGACCAGTTCGAGAAGTCGTTCCCGGACATTCTCGGCGCGTTCTGGACGAACGTGAAGATCTTCCTGATCGCCGAGGTGTTCATTCTCGTCTTCGCCCTCGGGATCGCGGTCTTGCGGAGCCTCCCCGGGCCCGTGTTCTTCCCTCTGCGCGTGCTCGCAGTGGTCTACGTGGACCTCTTCAGAGGAATACCGACCATTCTCGTCATCTACATCCTCGGATTCGGCGTCCCCGCTCTCCAGCTCGAGGGAGTGCCCATCTCGCCTCTCTTCTGGGGATCGGTCGCCCTCGTCATCGTCTACTCCGCTTACGTCTCCGAGGTCTACCGCGCAGGGATCGAGTCCGTGCACCCGAGCCAGTCCGCGGCCGCCCGGTCGCTCGGGCTCACGCACCTGCAGACGCTCCGCCACGTGGTCGTGCCGCAGGCTGTGCGCCGAGTGATCCCTCCCCTTCTCAACGACTTCATCGGGCTACAGAAGGACACTGCTCTCGTCGCTCTGCTCGGCGTCGTCGAGGCATTCCGACAGTCCCAGATCGAGGTCGCAGCCACGTTCAACTACACGCCGTACCTCGCCACCGCGCTCCTCTTCGTCCTGCTGACTATCCCGATGGCGCGCTTCACCGATTGGCTCGTCGCTCGAGACCGACGGCGGCAACTGGCGGGAGGCATGCGGTGAGCACAAACTCGAGCGCCCTCACCGTCGAGAACGTGCACAAGTCGTTCGGCAAGCTCGACGTGCTTCGCGGGATCGACCTGGAGCTGGGCGAGCACGAGGTCGTGTGCCTGATCGGCGCGTCCGGGTCGGGGAAGTCGACCCTCCTTCGCTGCATCAACCTCCTCGAGCCGATCGAAGAGGGACGGATCGTGCTCCGAGGCGAGGAGATCACCGCGCGGGGTATCGACGTCGATCGCGTGCGTCGCGGCATCGGGATCGTGTTCCAGGCGTTCAACCTCTTTCCGCACATGTCCGTGCTCGAGAACGTCACGCTCGGGCCCCGCAAGGCACTCCGGCTCGGCAAGGCCGAGGCCGAGATGCGGGCGACCGAGCTCCTGCGCCGGTTCGGGCTCGCCGACAAGCGCGACGAGTACCCGGACCGCCTCTCCGGCGGGCAGCAGCAGCGCGTAGCGATCGTGCGCGCGCTCGCCATGCAGCCGGGTCTGCTCCTGCTCGACGAGGTCACGAGCGCCCTCGACCCCGAGCTCGTGGCCGAGGTGCTCGAGGTCATCCGCGAGCTCGCGGTCGAAGGCATGACGATGCTGATCGCGACCCACGAGATGAGCTTCGCCCGCGACGTCGCCCACCGAGTCTGCTTCCTCGACGAAGGAGTGCTCCTCGAGCAAGGCCCTCCGGAGCAAATCTTCGGCGCACCGCGAGAGCCGCGCACACAGCAGTTCCTCCAGCGCATCGTCGACGCCGGGCGGCTGTAACTGTGCCTTGGGGTCAGGCTTAAGCCTGACCCCGTCTTGAGGTTGCTTGCTGCGGGACGAACACCTCACCCCGGGGTCAGGCTGAAGCCTGACCCCTCTACAATCCTCGGGAGATGATCGAAGAGTCCCGCAGCGTCGACGTCACGCTCGAACCGCTCGACGAGTTCGTCGTCATCCAGCCGGTGTCGGACGAGACGGAGACCCGCGCCGGCCTCATCCTCCCCGCTTCGGCTGCGGAGGCCGCGCCGTGCCGCACGGGGATCGTCACCGCCGTCGGGAGCGACGCGACTGGCGTCGATGCGGGCGACAAGGTGCTGTATCCGCGCGACGCGGGGTACGACGTCCGCCTCGGCGGGATCGACGTGAAGGTGCTCAAGCGCGAGGAGCTCATCGCGCGCATCCACGACTGACTCGCGCAGCATGAATCGCGGGAACCTCGAGCTGCTCGTGGGCGCGAACTTTCTGTCCGTGAACTCGCAGGTTGACTGACGGCGTTCGCGGCGCCGAGCACGACGGTGAAGACCAGAGAGCGACGAAACGGCTCGAGCCTGTGCACGAGGCCGTGTAGATCAGGCGGAGAAGGAGGGATTCGAACCCTCGAGGCAGGGTTTTCCCCACCTAACGCCTTAGCAGGGCGCCGCCTTCAGCCACTCGGCCACTTCTCCGCGCGCGGGGACGCTCAGGATATCGGACGGTCTGGCGAACCTCTCGAGCCCACCCGCAGGCGCAGGTTACGCTGTCGGCTCGGAGGGGTGCCGGAGCGGTCGAACGGGGCGGTCTCGAAAACCGTTAGAGGCGCAAGTCTCTCGAGAGTTCAAATCTCTCCCCCTCCGCTCAAAGCCCTCGCGAGACACTCGACTTCCGGCGACGCCGTCCTCGACAGATGCGGGCCCAGATGCACCCCACCGTTGGTGTATCGTCGCGCGCTGCACATGGCGCTTGCGCATTTTCTCGAGAGCAGCTCCTACACGCGCCCGGCTGATCTCAAGAAGCTTCGCTTCATCTACGGAAGCCTCGAGAACTACGCGCGGACGAGCGGCGCATCCCTGAATGAGTTGACCGTGCTCGAGCCCGGCTGCGCCGACGGCGGCATCACGCTCGCCCTCGCGTCCCTGGGCGGGACTGTCCGCTCGTTCGACGTCGACCGGGAGGCCGTAAAGGTGCTGGAGCGGATACTTTCCAGCCGAGGCATCGACAACGTGACCTTGACGGAGGACGATGCGCTCTCGTTCGACGACGGCCGGATCTACGACGTCGTCGTCGCCTCCGAGGTGATCGCCCAGGTTCCCGACCCGGAGCTCTTCCTGCGCACGATGGTGCGCCGCCTCGCACCCGGTGGCTTGCTCGTGCTGACGACGCCGAATGCGTACGGCCCCTACGTGCTCTCCCAGACCATCAACCCCATCGGATGGCTCAAGCGGTCGAACCGGCTGCGAGCGCTGTTCGGCAAGCGACCCTACGAACGGGGCGACGGCGGCCGCGCACAGTACTACTCGCGTTCACAGTTCCTGCGCCGTCACGAGCTCGACCACCTCCTCGCCGACCTCGGCCTTCGAGTCGTCGACACGGGACATTCGGACTCGGTGCTCGCCGCCCTCGGTCGCCTCTACGCGCGCAGCCAGCGCCTCGGCGAGCTCGACACCAGGCTCGCCGATCACGTACCTCACTGGCTCGCGAGCGGCTGGTTCATCGCTGCCGCGCGCGAATCGACGCCGTAGCTGCGGGTCAGCGGATCGTCACGGGAGTGCCCACCGGCATCAGCCTGCCGAGCTCGAGGATGTCCTCGTTCCGCATGCGGATGCAGCCGTGCGACACGCGGCCCGGCAGGAGGTCCGGGCGGTTCGTTCCGTGGACGCCGACGAACCCGCCGTCGGGCCAGTCCGTCAGCACCGCCGAGCGCGCGCTCGTGCCGAACGCGAGCGGTCCGTAGAAGGGGCTGAGGCTCCGGAGCCTGCTGCGGATGTAGAACTCGCCCGCCGGAGTCGGATACGCCGGAGAGCCGATGCCGATCTCTGCGTCGAAGACGGGTCGTCCGTCGCGCAGGAGCGTGGCGGTCAGGCGCTCGAGGTCGACCACGAGCCGCGTCCGCACAAACGTGTTGGCACCGAGCGCGCTTCTCGGCACCCACCCGGTCACGTTGAGTGGCAGTGCGGGCACTCGAACCGCGATCCAGAGGCGTCCGGCGTCGTCCTCCGCGCTCCCTTCGACGAGGACGACGTTCGTCGTGTCCTCCGGTGTGCGCGGCACGATGGACGCGATCGGCTCCGCAGCGGGGTCGGCCGCGCTACGGACAGGCGTCGCTCGCGCGACGGTCGCCCAGCGGGAAGTCACCCCCTCTGCCGCCAACCCTCGCGGCTCGGGAATGACGAACGCCGGCGGGGTCGGCGCCGGCAAGCTCACGCCATCGACATCCGCCGAAGCAGACGGCGAGGACGTGAAGCGCGCCGCGACGAGCGCAACAACCGCGATGGCCGCGACGGCACCGACGACGAGCGCCACGTGCGCGGACCGACGCGGCGGCCCACGCATCAGCCTGTGAATGTCGGTGTGCCTTCTTGTTCAGTGCGCCCGGGAGCCGTGATGAAGTTCGTCGAAGCCACGATCTTCGTCACCGCGGGTCGCGAGAGAGGCTCGTCGAACGCGTTCGCGGCCGGGACGATGTCGAAGAGGTACCGCATCCAGGCCGCGTGTCGCGCCTCGACCGAATGGATCGAGACCGCGACTGCAAGGAGCGCGTTGTCGTCGAGCAGCGGCGCCTGACCCTTGTAGGCGGCAACGGCGAGGTCCTCGAATGCGACCGCGGTCTTGAGAAACTCCTTCTGGTTCTCCGTAACACCACGGAAATTGAACGTCGGACGCGCAACCGCTGCGCTCCCGAGCGCCGCTCGAAACGCCTTGACGTGCGCCCGCTCGACGGCGCCGACGACCTCGACCGCCTGTCGTGCTTTCCCCTGAATGGCCTTGACGCGCTCGGCCTCGGTGTAGAACGCGGCCTGCAAGTACTCGAGCGTCAGGGCGTAGTTGAGGATGTCGACGTCCTTCGCGCTAGCCGCCTTCCCGGTCGCTGGGAGCGCAAGCACACCGAGGAGCGCGGCTCCACCGACGGTCGCGTTGCGGAGGAACTCGGCTCGCGTCCCGCCGTGAACCCGCTCGACCGCCTCGACGACCGCCCCGTCCACATCGAGCTCTCCGAGAGTGAAGCCAGTTTCCATCGAGCGGTCGTCAGGCACGAATGAACCCCGTCTTCTGCAGTTCCGAGGCCACCTGCGCCGCAGTGAGCGACGGATCGGTGGCGTCGGCGGCGGGTGGTTTCCCGGCAATGGCTCGTATCCACGCTGCATGACGCGCCTCGACCGACACGATCTTCGCGGCGACGGCGAGCGTCGGCTTGGTGAGGTTCGTTGCCTGGCCGTTGTACGCGGAGACGCCCAGGTCTTCGAGGTCGATCGCCGCTGCGACGAACGCGTCGCGGTCGGTCGTCGCATTCCCGAACTCGAGCCGAGGCTTCTTACGCGCTTTGCTCCCGAGCGCTCCTTTGAGAGCCGCGAGATGTTCCTGCTCGTGCGCACCGGCCACCTGGACGAACTCGCGGAGCTCGCCCTGGAACGCGCCTCGGGCGCGAGCCTCGGCATAGAAGGCAGACTCCACGTACTCCAGCAGGAGGACCAGGTTCAGGATCTTGGCGTCCTGCGCCGGCGAAGGGGCCGAGGACGCGAGCTTTGGCAGAGCACCGACGACCACTCCCCCGAGGGTGACCGCCCCGCCGGCCACCAGCACGCGCTTGACGAGGTGCTCGCGGGACGCTCGGCTCGGGATCGAGCTCACGCGGGCCATTATCAACTCATCCGATCAGGTAGACAAGCAGTGCGCCGACGACGGCAGCGACGACACCGCCGATGATCGCCGGCATCGCGTCCTCGGTCCAGGCTGCCGCTCGCAGTCGTCGGAGCCTCGCGCGCGCCGAAGGCCGCGGGCGGCGGCCCTTCGACTTGTCCGACCAGCGATACCTCGGGGCGAGAACGTCGGGATGACGCTCTGCCGCCTGCTGCTCGCGACCGACGAGCGCCGAGCTCGATCTCATCCCTGACTCGTGAAGCTCCGCCGGTCCCGACGGGTGTGCCCACGTGACTCCCTGCCAGAGTGGGTGCGACGAGCGGTGGTGACTACGGACGTACAGCCGCCTCCCTGACAGTCCGATGACGGTCGGCAGCAGCACCAGGAGCGATGCGAACGCAAGGTAGACCAGCAGGCTCGGGCCCGATGGGTCGACGGGCGCTTCGCTGACTACGGTGGCCTCGGATCGTCCTTCCACCGGCGGCAGCAAGGGAGATGCCGGGCGCCCTCTCGTCGAACCGCGTTCATTCGCAGGTGCAAGCGGGAACGCCTGCCAGAGCGCATCTGGCTTCGGCTTCTCTGCCGCAGCGACGGCAGTAGGCGCCGCGGCCATGACCAGCATCGCCAGCGCGAGCCCGAGCCGCGCACCTGCTGTGCCGGTGGTTCGCCGCAGTGACATTCTCCCGAACATCGACTACCCCTCGTAGGAGATCGCCGAAACCCTACGCCCCGAATCGGCCGTCGTTCAAGGCCGCGTGCGCTAGTCGCCCAGCTTCTCGTCGAGCGCTTGCAGCGCGCTGAAGATGGCCTCCGAGAACGTCGGGTAAGGCTGGATCGTGTCCAGCAGGATGTCGACGGGGACTTCCGCCCGCACCGCGAGCGTGAGCTGGCCGATCCACTCCCCCGCCTCCGGGGCGACGGCGACGGCGCCGACCACCACGCGCCGGTCGGGGTCTCCCGCGAGCTTGAGCAGGCCGGGCCGCTTCGGGCGCTCGTACGTCGAGAGCCTCCCGCCTTCGATCTTGTACGTCGCCGAGACGAGCCCGTCGCCCTTCATGTCCCCCACCGTCGCGACCTGCGGATCGGTGAAGACCGAAGCCGGAATCGCGCGGTAGTCGGCGACGTAGTCACGACCGGCGATGTTGGCCGCGGCGACTCGCGCCTGGTATTTGCCGACATGCGTGAGCAGAGCCACGCCGCTCGGATCGCCGATCGCCCAGACGCCTTCGCCTGCGCGCATCCGCTCGTCGACGGTGATCCCCGACTTCGTGATCTCGACGTCGAGCTGCTCCAGGCCGAGGCCGTCCACGTTCGGCCGGCGGCCGGTGGCGACGAGGAGGCGCTCCGCGTCGACCGACTCGTCCGAAGAGAGAAAGATGCGGACCCCTGAGCCGACGGCCTCCACCCGTTCGGCGCGGGCTCCCACGCGGACGTCGATGCCTTCCTCCTCGAAGCGCTCCCGCAGAAGCTCCCCCGCCTCGGAGTCGATGCGCGCAAGCAGGTGGCTCGATGGCTCGATGATCGTCACGTGAGAGCCGAGCCGATCGAAAAACTGGGCGAGCTCGACTCCGACGGGGCCGCCACCGACGACGACGATGCTCTCGGGCGCCGCGTCTGCCCACACGGCCTCGCGGTTCGTCCAGTAGTCGACGTCGTCAATGCCCTCGACCGGTGGGACGGCCGGCGACGACCCCGTTGCGACGACGAGGTTGCCGTAGTCGATCTCTCGCTCCCCGACGGCAACCACTCCGGGCCGCGCCACATGCGCCTCACCTCGGACGAGCTCGGCTTTCTGATCGGCGATCCAGCCCGCATGCCAGGAGTCGTCGCGGCGGGAGGTGACCTCGTCGCGCCACCAGAAGACCTGCTCGACGTCGATCGCGCCGCTCACCGCTTCGGCGGCACCCGGGGCGATGCGGGCCGCGGCGATCACCTCCCCCGGGCGAAGCAAGGTCTTCGTCGGAAGGCAGGCGTAGTACGAGCACTCCCCGCCGGCAAGACCCTGCTCGACGACGATGATCTCGACGTCAGGATCGAGCTGGCGGAGCGCACCCACGAAGTGCTCACCGCTCGAGCCTGCTCCGAGAACGACCACCGGCCCATCCGTCACAGGCCATGACTCTAATCAGACGGAAACGAGGCCTGCGGATGACCGACGACCTCCTTCACACCCCGGAGAAACCGTCGCCGGGCACCCCATGAAGGGGTCTGCTTCCGCGCGATCGGAATCCGCGCTAGCGGATTCCGATCTTGCGCACCACGGAGAGGGCGGGATTTGAACCCGCGACGCACCTTTCAGCACGTACGCGATTTCCAGTCGCGCTCCTTAGGCCGCTCGGACACCTCTCCAAGCCGGCCTAGCTTAGCCACGGGCGCTCGCTAGCCACCTGCGGCCGACGAGACGTACGCGGCGACGTCCTGGATCTGCTGCTCGCTCAGCGTGTCCTCGAACGGCGGCATGACCCCGGCCCCGTTCGTCACTCGATCAACGGCTATCTCGAACGAGGGCGCGGCCGCGTCGAGGTTCGGGCCGATCGTGCCGGTCGTTTCGGCATCTGCGAGCGTATGGCAGCTGCCACAGCCGCCGGGCCCGAGGAAGACGTCCTTTCCTGCGACCGGGTCGCCGGTGCCCTCGGTCGGCTCCGTCGGCTCCGTTTCCGTCGGCTCGGTGGGCTCGGTGGGCTCGGTCGGCTCTGTCTCCGTCTCGGTCGTTTCAGTCGTCGGAGCAGGCTCGGTGGGGGAAGGCTCCGTCGGCTCCGCGGGCTCGGTCTCCTCTGCCACCTCCCCATGCTCCTCCTCGCCGAGCTCCGCAAGCAGGATCACTGCCGTCATCTGCACGGCGAAGAGCACGATGCAGCCGGCGATGAACCAGCCGAGGTACTTCGACGGGAACTCCGGTCGCGAGCGCGGGACGACGAGCGCCACGATGAGCGCGAAGATGATGAAGACCAGCGCGGAGGCAAGAAGGCCGATCTCGTAGCCCGTCAGCGCCAGCGGCACGGCGGTGACGCTACCACGGTACTCCGCCCCGAAAGCGCGCTACTGCTCGAGCGGGGCCATGGTCAATCCGAACCCCTCGAGCTGCGCCCAGTACAGCTCCGCCTGCTCCTTGTGGCCGGACCACACGATCGCCTGCCCGGTCGCGTGGATCCTGTCCGCGAGCTGCATTCCGCGGTCGTACGACACTCCGGGCAGCACGCTCGAGAGCGCGAACGCGACACCCTGGAACGTGTTGTGATTGTCGTTCCGGACGACGACGCGCCACGGCTTGTCCGAGACCGCTCCCGGTCCCTCGGCTGATTCGTTCACGAGGTGGCGTCATCGTCGCCGGCGCCATGGCAGGACCGTACCAAGGCCTGCGCTACCCTTGAGCCCTCCCGGGCGCATAGCTCAGCGGGAGAGCGCTCGCTTCACACGCGAGAGGTCCCTGGTTCGATCCCAGGTGCGCCCATTTATCGCAACCCTTGTCCCCATGCGGTAACGCGACATCGACCAGCCTCCCGCGCTTGTTTGGAAGACCGGCCGATGTCACCAAGAAGTCAACTCGACGCAACGTAGAGCGCATCGAGCGCCACACTCGCCTTGCCTGCGTGCTCAGGGGCATCCCACAGATGCGAGTACGTCTTGAGTGTGATGTCGGGGCTCGCGTGCCCCATCGCCCGCGAGACGTAGACGACGTTCAGCCCCTCTGAGACCAGTAGCGAGCAGTGCGTATGCCGGAGATCGTGGAAGCGCATCTTTGGCAGCTGTGCCGTCGTCAACGCCTTCTCGAGCCTCGACGTGAGACGTTCCGGCCGTTCTGCGCACGACCTGTTCCAGTCGGCAACACGATTCCGAGTCAGCTTTGAATGCGGACGCAGTTTCTGCTCGCGCAAGGTCTTCGCGAGCGCAGGTGGGAGGACGGTGTCGCTTCGCCTGGGGCGTCTTCGGTTCGACCCTGAGACCCTTCCGGTCTGCCTGACGAATGCGGATCACGCCGGCGTCAAAGTCGACATCGTTCCCGTGCAACCTGAGGAGCTCGCTGAGTCGCATCCCAGTGACCGGCATGCTGAACGAGAGGCGATGAGCCGGAAGCACGAGCGTCGGGTGCGAGTTGCGTCTAAGCGGCCCGATCTTCCGGCGTGTTTTTCTTGTCACTTCGTCGGCGCTGTTCGTCGAGAGGATTAGAGGGCGGATCGTCGCTCGGGTTGCGCCGTTCCTCCACGGTTGCAATCTCGATTAGACCCCGCATCCGTGCCGGGAGACTTCCTTCTCCGCGCCGCCGTCGGATTCGCTCTCTCCTCGTTTGCCATCTGACGCGGCATCGACACCCGAGCCCGCAACCGTGAGGCCTTTGTCGGCATTTCAGTGGGAAACCATCGTCACAGGTGCGCTGCACCCCCCAAGACGTCACCACCAAAATCACCCAACTGGGGTAGGGCACCTCCGCTTTCGCCGCCGATCTCTGTCGGGCATCCGCAATGCGCTTAACCAACTGCGGCAAGGAGAACCACCTCATGTTCAAGCGGATCCGGCAGCGCCTCAACGGGAACACCGAACAGGGCTTCACCCTGATCGAGCTTCTCGTCGTGATCATCATCATCGGCATCCTGCTCGCGATCGCCGTCCCCTCGTACCTGGGGTTCCGCGGTCGCGCAGCCGACAGCTCGGCCAAGGCCAACCTTCGTGCAGCGCTTCCGGCAGTCGAGGTGTACTACGCCGATACCGGCGCATACACGGGCATGACCGTGGCGGCACTGAAGCTCATCGATCAGAACGTCAATCTGGACGGCAACCCGGTTGTGACGGCGACGACGTATTGCATCGACAGCGTCGTCGGCGGCAAGAACTGGAAGCTTTCCGGGCCTGGTGCGGCGACGCCAGTCACGGGCTCCTGCTAGGCCACTGACTGCTTCGCGAGAAAGGAGCGCGGGAAACTGCGCTTTCTTTCTCGCCCATACGCTTCATCGCAGCCCGCTGCACACGGTCTCTTCCGTTCCAGGCGACGAGCTCGTCGTCGCGAAGAATCGGGCGAGCCTCCATCGCCCGAACGATCGCGGGTGGATGAAGGTCAAGAACCCGAACTACTGGCGGCGAGACGCTGAGCGTGAGGCCATGTCGCGGAACTACGAGGCCATACAAACACGCCAGGAGCAGACTCTAAATTCTGCGGCGGCGATGCCGATACGAGACGTATGGGGCGGCGCGGTCGGGAGCTCGAGCTCGTCGAAACGGTCAATGAGCTCGAGCGGGGCTTGCTTGACACGATCGAGACGCTGAACGCGGCGGTCGAGGCGCGGGATCCCTATACAGCTGGCCATTCGCAGCGTGTACGGCGAGTGGCGCTGGCGGCCGGAGAAGCGCTCGATCTTTCGAAGGATCGCCTCGACCTGCTCGCGGTAGCGGCGCTCTTCCACGACATCGGAAAGATCGGCATGCCGGACTCGATCCTCACCAAGCACGAGCTGCTGACGCGTGACGAAGCGACACTCATGCGTGAGCACGTGACGCGGGGAGCGGAGATCGTTGCGAAGTTTCCCCCATTCCGAGGAGCGATTCCGGCGATTCGCCACCACCACGAGCGTTGGGATGGCCTCGGCTACCCCGACGGTCTCGCTGGCAACGACATCCCGCTCGAGGCGGCGATCATCGGCCTCGCCGAAGCCTGGGATGCGATGACGACGGACCGCCCGTATGCGCAGGCTCTGTCATTGAGCGAGGCGATGGGGGGGATTCGAGCCGGGCGAGAGAAGCAGTTGAGCCCGGTCGTCGTTGACGCTTTTTGGGAGATCGCTCAACGCCGTCCTGCGGAGGTGCTGCCGCCTGAGGAGCCGACCGCGACGGTCGCCGTGATCTAGCCCGGGTGCGCAACTCGTAGCACCCGAGGTACTCGGCGCCGCGACGCCGAACGAGAGGCGATAACGCGGAAGCACGAGAGTCGGGCGAGAACGCACGTCTAGCCGGCTCGCGTGGGTAGTAACCGCGACAGCAAGGCGTGACCCACGACTGCTCCGAGCGCGTTCAGCATCAAGTCGTCAAGCGACGTTGTGCGCCCAGGTATGAGGAGCCACTGGGCGCCCTCCACGGCCGTCGCTACGACGAGACCGTAGCCGGCGGTCTTGATAATCGAATAGCCGCGCATGCTGAGTGCCGCCCCGAAGGGGACGAAAAGCACGATGTTGGCGATCGCCTCGAGCATGAAGTCCAGCAAGAACCGCATGTCCGTCTCGCGGAACGCTTCGGCGACGTCGTTCAGCTCCGAAACTTCAGCTTTTCCGTCTCCGCCCATCGGGGCCAACGTGAGGGCGGCAATGAGTGCCACCGACGTCACTAGGGCTATGTTCCGCGTCAAGCTCAGGAAGGCGACGTACTAAGGTCGCGATGCTCACCCTGCGGCGGCGACCAGGAAGCACGAGCGCCGGACGCAAACTCGCGTTTAGCGCACTCCGGGCAGAAGGGCGCGAGCTCGCCGGCGCCGTGCTCCAGTAGCCCCACTTTTCTGCAATCGCGGTGATCGTCGACCTGGCGGTCCCACTCGGCGCAGCGAACCGAGCCAATCGCGGTGTCAACTTTCGTGGATCGCATCGAACCTCTCTTCGGCCGTGAGAGCCGTTGCTCCCGCCTTGACCTCGACGAGCGCCGTCCACGTACGTGAGCCCCGTGGGGCAACTATCGCGCCGTCGGGCCGGCCGGCCTTCCCGTCAGGATCCTTCAGGCGCATTTCGGTGAACGTCTGCACTTGGCCTTGCGGTGCGCCGAGTTCAGCGAGCAGAGAGTGCGCGAACGGTGGTACCGCAGAGAGCACGGCGAGAAAGGCCGACGTGGCACGGGCCTCCTGTTCCTCCTGACCCCGTATCCCCGCGACGGGATCAGTCGGGCTGGATGCCAATCCTCGACTCCGACGACAGGCATTTCCCTGAACCCTAAGTGATCGTCTCCGCCCATTCTGAGATGAGTAGGGCGTGCCACCCGGACCGCTGCCGTGAGCATCTGACCGATCGCCTCACCGATCTCCGCGTCCTCGCTCGACTCTTAGCCAGAGCGCATCCTGTCCGAGAACAACGCGCGTCGTCTGCCCCCGCGCGGCCAGGTCGACCAGGGCATGCTCGGCTGCCTCGAGATCGGGCACCGGATCCGGTCCATGCGCGAGCAAGCTCCGCGACTTCTGCCGTCGTCAGCCCGTCCGGGAAATGCTCGAGGAGCGGCTCCGGGCTCTCGGGAGCAGGATGCCGCTCGAGCTTCGGGTCGAGGTTCGCGAGGAGGACGTCGTACGCGAGGATCGGCTGCCAGCCACCGGCTACGAGCCTCTTGCCGTCTCGTTCGAAGACGAGCGACGGCGCTGTGTAGCGGACGGGGCCGTCGGAAGTAGAAGTCTTGCCCTGCGCCGCCGCTGGGCTTCCGACGGCGGAGCGAGCCTCGGCTCGGTCCGCCTCGTATGCGGCGGCGACATTCGGATCGTCGAGCGCGCCCACGATCGCGTCCGCGTCGAGGTCGGCGGCCGCGTCCAGCGCTTCGCGGATGAGCTCGTCGTCGTCCAGCAGAAGCGGCGTCGTGAAGTAGGCGAACTGGAGTGCGCGGAGCACGCGTCTTTCACTGCCCGGAGCGCGCAAGCGCGCGGCGACGACGGCGCGACACCCGCGTCCGGTGGCCGAGGCACGTTCCTTCGTGACGTCCCCGAACGGCATGCCGTAGCGATGTGAGAAGAGCGAGTACCGCTCGGTCAGGGACCGTGTCGGATCGTGTGCGGCGATCGCAGCCTCGGTGACGCTCTCGCGCAACCCGATCATCACGAGCCGCCACTCGAGCTGCTCGCGATAACGCCACTCGAGCACCCTCAGCGCCGGGTTCGCAGAGTACGCCCAGGGACACGCGGCATCCGTGTAGAGCGTCGTCTTGATCACGCTGCGATCGTAGTCCCACGACCTCATTGCGAGCACCGGTCGGGCCGGAGGCCGGCTCGCCGGCCGGAAGGCCTCACATGACGAGCTCGGCGCGAGGCCCAGAAGGAGGGGCACGTGGGGGAACCATGCGTTCCCCCACGGAGTGCTACCCTCCGGCTGCCCGGCCGCGCTAGGTGGGGAGGCAGCGGTTCCCTGAACCCGAAATCCGCTCCATGCGGGGCCGAACGCCGTCCGAGGGACGGTTCGTCGGGACTGGGTCTGCGCACGCGCGTTGACGATCGGGTCCCGCGCACTGGGAGCGTCCGAACCGCGTCAGGTCCGGAAGGAAGCAGCGCTAAGGACTCCCTCTCAGGTGCCGCGGCTCCGCCCGATCCGAGCACACGACGCAGGTACCTCCGGTGATGCCGCTCTCGACGACGGAACGCGCAGCCGGGCATCTCCGCCGTCTCACCTCACCTGCTTGAATCCCCCGTGAGCGCGCTCTACCGGAAGTACCGGCCGCAGGGCTTCGACGAGGTCGTCGGGCAGGAAGCCGTCGTGCGGACGCTTCAGAACGCGATCGAGCACGACCAGGTGCGGCAGGCGTATCTCTTCGCCGGCCCGCGCGGCACGGGGAAGACGTCGATGGCGCGCATCCTCGCGAAAGCGCTGAACTGCCTCGGCACGGATGGCCCAACGTCGGCGCCGGACAAGACGTGCCACGCCTGCGTTGCGATCGCGAACGGCACGTCGCTCGACGTCGTCGAGATGGACGCCGCCTCGCAGCGCGGCATCGACGACATCCGCGAGATCCGCGAGCGCGTCGTCCTCCAGCCGGTCGAGGGCCGCTACAAGGTCTACATCCTCGACGAGGCGCACCAGCTCACGGACGCCGCCTGGAACGCACTCCTCAAGCTCATCGAGGAGCCGCCTCCCCACCTCCTTTTCGTCTTCTGCACGACCGATCTCGTCAAGGTGATCCCCACCGTCCGCTCGCGCTGCCAGACCTTCGTCTTCCAGCGACCGCGCCTTCCCGAACTCGTCACGCTGCTCCGACGAGTCGCCGACGGCGAGGGAATCGAGGCTCAGGACTCGGCGCTGTCGCTGATCGCACGCAGCGCCCACGGATCCTTCCGCGACGCGGTCTCCACCTTCGACCAGCTCGCCGCGGCGACCAACGGAGCGGTCGACGCGCAGGCCGTCCTCCAGCTCGTCGGCGCCGTCGAGGAGGACTCGCTGCTCCGGCTCTGCGACATGGTCGTCGACCACGACACCGCCGGGGCGCTCGTCTTCATCGAGGAGCTCGCCGAGCAGGGGCAGGATCTCGGCCGCCTCGTGCTCGATCTGCTCGAGCACCTCCGGCATCTCCTGCTCGTGCAGCACATGGGCCACGTCCCCGAATCGCTTCCGGTCACCGAGGAGACGAAGGAGCTCCTGCGCCAGCAGGCCAACCAGCTCCCCGAGCCGACCGTGCTGCGCCTCATCGACCTGCTCGCGGTGGCAGTCGACGACATGCGCCAGGGAGGCGATCCCAGGCTGCCGCTCGAGCTCGCGATCGTAAAGGTGACGAGGCCGCACGCCGATCTCTCACGCGAGTCGCTCGCCCATCGGGTCGAGCTCCTGGAAAGTCGCGTGCGCTCCTCCGGAGGACAAACGACTAGGAGCGAGACGCAGCGGTCGCGACGCCGACCCGACGCACGCACGGCGACGAGCGCCGGACGAGCTCACCTCCCGAGCTGCCCGATCTCGAGCTCGGCCAGGTAACGGAGGCATGGCAGCGCTCGATCGTCGAGACCGTCCGCGGGCGCTCGATCCCGGTCGCGAGCCTGCTCGCCGAGGCAACGCCGACCGACCTGGCCGGCGACACCCTCACGCTCGAGTTCCCGGCGGGAAACGACTTCCATCGCCAGCAGATCGCGGAGCCTCAGAACATCGGGCTCCTCCGGGACGCGCTCTACGAGGTCACGGGCAAGCGCCTCACCGTCGTCCTCGAAGCGGGAGACACCGAGCGAGACGGCCGACGAGGACGAGGAACCGAAATCCGAGGATGACTTCATCTCCACGCTGAAGGAGACCTTCGACGCCCGAGAGGTGGATCAAGAATGAGCTTCGACATGAACAAGATGCTCCGCGAGGCGCAGCGCATGCAGGAAGAGCTCGTGAAGGCGCAGGAGGAGGCGGCGACCGAGGTCGTCGAAGCCTCCGCCGGCGGCGGGATGGTGACGGTGAAGGCGAACGGCGCGGGCGACGTGCTCTCGATCACCATCGATCCGCGGGCGATCGATCCCGACGACCCCGAGCTCCTCGCGGACATGATCCTCGCGGCCGTCAACGAGGCGCTTCGCTCGGCGCGCGGGTTGATGGAGTCGAAGATGTCCGGCCTCATGCCCGGGGACTTGGGTGGCCTCGGCGGGCTTCTTTCCGGCAGCTGACACGACTTCAAGGGACACGGCCTGACGTCACGGCTACGCTCCCCGCGTGCTGAGCCCAGCGGTAGAGAACCTCGTGACGCAGCTCGCCAAGCTGCCGGGCATCGGGCGCAGAACCGCGCAGCGCCTCACGTTCCATCTCCTCTCGGTCCGGGCCCAGGACGCCATCGAGCTCGCCCGTGCGATCGAGGAGGTCAAGGCTCGCGTGCGCTTCTGTCGCGAGTGCGGCAACCTGACCGAGGAAGAGCTCTGCGATGTGTGCTCGGACCCCAGGCGTGACCGCTCGCTGATCTGCGTGGTCGAGCAACCCGTGGACGTCGTCTCACTCGAGCGGACGCACGAGTTCCGCGGCCTGTATCACGTGCTGGGGGGCGCGCTTTCGCCTCTCGACGGCGTCGAACCGTCGGATCTCCGGATCAGCGGTCTCGAAGCTCGCATCGGGCAAGGCGCCGTAGAAGAGATCGTGCTCGCAACGAACCCGACCATGACCGGGGAGGCCACAGCCGCCTACCTCGCTGACCGATTTCGCGACCGCGTACGCGTCACCCGCCTCGCGAGCGGGCTCCCGGTCGGGGGCGATCTCGAGTACGCGGACGAGGTGACGCTCGGGCGCGCCCTCACGGGTCGCCGGGAAATGTGACAAACGGAAATTTGTCGCAATTTGCATCTTTTGGCGAATTCGGGTCTTGTAACTCGGAGAAACGATGCATAGGGTGCTCCTACTGAACCGGCGGGCCTTCGGGTCAGCCGGTTCAGTGTTTTGTGGGGAGGTTCAGCGAAGCTCGGCAACCCCCGCCTCTACACTCATCAGGGTGTCGAACAAGCCGGTTCGAGCCGTCACGATTGACGTCAGCAGGGGCGGCGCAGGTGTCTGACGGCCCTCGGATCGCCGTGATCGGCGCAACCGGTGCTGTCGGGCGGGTCACGCTCGACGTCCTGCGGGAGCGCGGCCACGAGCAGGTGCGGGCGTTCGCATCGTCGCGCTCCGCGGGGATGCGACTCGGCGACCTCGTCGTAGAGGAGGCCACTCCGGCTGCGCTGGGCGAGGGCGATCTCGACATCTGCTTTTTCTCGGTCGGCGCCACGGCAAGCAAGAACCTCGTTCCGGCCGCGGTGGCTGCCGGCGCGCTCTGCATCGACAAATCGTCCGCGTTCCGCCTGGAGGACGGCGTCCCGCTCGTCGTCCCGGAGGTGAATGGGGAGCGGGCATTCGAGAACACGGGAATCGTCGCGAACCCGAACTGCTGCGCGATCCCGCTGAGCATGGTGCTCGCACCGCTTCACGAGGCGGCGGGTCTCCGACAGGTGCGCGTCGCGACGTATCAGTCCGTATCCGGCGCCGGGAGCGAGGCGGTCGAGGCTCTGCGTCGCGAGTCGCCCGATCAGCACACGTTGCGCATGGACTGGGACTTCGACGGTGTCGAGTTCGAGGAGGAGGTAAAGCTGCGCGAGGAGACGCGCAAGATCCTCGAGATGCCCGATCTTCCGATCAGCGCGACCTGCGTACGGGTGCCGGTGGTCGTCGGACATGCGCAGGCCGTCTGGATCGAGACGAGCCGGCCGCTGACTCCCAAGGTGGCCGAGCGCGTGCTTTCACAAGCGCCGGGCATCCGCCTCGAGCACGTACCGGTGCCGGCGATGGCGATCGGCGTTGACGACGTACTCGTGGGGCGCGTGAGAACGGATCCGGCTGCCGAGAACGGCCTAGTCCTCTTCAGCGTCTGCGACAACCTGTTGAAGGGCGCGGCGCTTAATGCCGTTCAAATTGCCGAGCTCCTCTTCGGAGCGTCCTTGCCGGCGCACTCTGTCCCCATGCGCAAGATCGGAACTCGCTAGCGCTTCGCGGCCACTGGCGCGCGGATTCCGAGGATCTCGGCTCTCTCCAGCGCATCCTCCACGATCGCCTGCAGCCGGCCCTGGGTCCAGAGCGGGCGGAATGTGTGGTCGGCTCCGTCGACGATCTCCACTCTGCCGCCGAACTCGTTGGACAGTCGGCTCGCAAAGTCGCCGAGCTGCCTCTGGATGTACGTCATCCCCGGGTCTCCGAGGCTGTACACGAAAGTGAGCGCCGTCCCGTTCCGGCCGATCCGGCCGAGCGTCTCGACGACAACTTGCGCGTGATCCACCTCCGGCGCCCCACCGTCGAGGCGTCCGAGTCGGCGCGCCGTCGTCCGCCGACGCCGATCGTAAGC
Source organism: uncultured Actinomycetes bacterium (assembly GCA_963789655.1). Classification (GTDB taxonomy): domain Bacteria; phylum Actinomycetota; class Thermoleophilia; order Gaiellales; family Gaiellaceae; genus GMQP-bins7. Next base: position 111,891 of record CAWBLH010000007.1, on the reverse strand, counting down.
GGCGACGAGCGCGCGCCGGCCTTCGCGCGGACCGCGAAGTAAGCCCTCGAGCGTGATCTGCCCCTTCAGCAGCCGACGCCACTGGTTTCCCCTCGTGAGGTGCGCCCACTGCGCGAGGTCGCGCTCGCGGGTGTCCCAGAGCAGCACCTGAGGGTTCACCAGGATCGCCGCCGCGACGTCGTCTCGCCGCGCTGCGGTGTGGAAGCTGGCGAAAGCGCCGGAGCAGAGGCCGACCATGGCGAAGCGCTGTGCGCCGAAGTGCTCGCGCAGGTACTCGATCGCGACCGCAACGTCGTCGATGGACTCGGGTGAGTAGAACCGCTCCAAGTTCTCGTTGGTGCCGTCCGGGCCCTCGCTGTCGCCCACACCTCTGATGTCGAGCCGGAGCGAAGACACGCCCCGGAGGGCCCACGCGCGGGCAAATCGGGTCCAAAGCCGGTTCGGGCCCATGCGCCGCACCGGCCCGGCGCTCGGGAACAACACCCATGTCGCTCCTGCTCCCGGGTCCGGCGTGGTCACATGCGTCACCGTGCCGATTACCGTCGTGCCGCGGCTCTCCAGCTGGACGACGCTCTCCGTCCAGCCCGGGCCCGTGAGGCTACGCCCTCGCTCATCCGCGATCTCCGAGCGAGCCGTGGGCTCGCCGCCGGAGAGCCACGAGCCGATCGACGCGAACGCGGCGGCCGGCACCTTGCTCGTATTCGGGTCCTCGAGCATGCTGTCGAGTCCCGGCAGCATCGCCACGTCGACGTACACGTCGGACGAGGTCAGAGCCTCTACGAGGACGTCGTCCGGAGCGACCGAGTCGGTCCCTGCCACGAGCACGCGCTTCACGTCGGACGCCTTCCACCGAAGCTTCGTGAGATCGACGTCGAGCAGGTCGCGGACGGTGTCGGCGGAGATGAGGAACCCGCTCGCCTCCTCGTCGCCCTCGGCCATTGCCGGCGTTTGTGTCGTCGGCGACGAGTAGTTGCGCAAGGCAAGTCGCTGGAACGCTCGCATCTCGCGCAGGTAGGCGGACCCCGACACCGCGGGAGCCCACAACACGAGCTCGGAGACCCTGGCGCCCTCCGCGGCTGCGAGAGCCGCGAGCGTCGCACCGCTCTTCACACCCACGAGCGCGATCTCCCGGACATTCGTTCGCAATCGCATCTCTTCCGCCGCAGCGGCGACGGCCGCGATCCACCTGTCGAGGAGTGCGGGATCCCTCTCGCCTCCCGTGCTGTCGCCCGAGCCGGGCCAGTCGAAGCGCAGTGTGGGCCGGCCGGATGCGGCGAGCTCGCAAGCGAGCGCACGCAGCGGCCGGTACGAGCAAACGTCCTGATACCCCAGCGGCGAGCAGATCACGACTCCGTAGTCGACAGCCTTGTCGACGGGCGTGTCGTAGAGCATGCCGAAGACTCGATCCTCCCCACTCTCGAACCAGAATCCGTCCATCACGATCCCTGGAGCTCGATCCGAGCCGCGCCGTGGGCGTTCAGCGGGCGCGCGTGCCCGTCGAGAATCGTCTGTGCGTCGAGTGGCCAGAGCGTGATCGTGCGCCGGCCCCCCGGCGCGACCGAGACGAAGTCGTCGGAAGCGCGATGGCCGGGCACGTCGAGCGAGACGGCGTGCGCGAAGCGCTTGGACTCGAGTGTCAAGAGCAGCGACCCGTCCCCTCCCCGTGCGGCTTTCGCGGTAAAGCCGAGCGTATCGATGGACTCCCTTCGAACCGGCCGCCCGAGCGGGAAGAAAAACGCTTCGCTCACGAGTTCGTCGCCGGAGCGCAGCGTCGCGACGACGAGGTCGTGGCTCGGGGGGCCGAACCTGAACGCATAGCTCGCGTCTGCGAAGTGCCCGAGAACGCCCTCGACGTTGCGCTCGAGGACGGTGCGTGGATGAACCTCGAGCATCTCGGTACCGGTGTCGAGCCGGATCTCGTGGTCTCGATACAGCGCGACCTCGACTGTCGCAGCGAGTGGTTGGTCCGTGTCGTTCGCAAGGTGAATCGCCACCCCGTTCGTCCCTTCGTCTGTCATCCAGATCGCTGTCGGCGCGAACGCCCGTCGGACGAACCAGTACGCGGCCTTCGTATGCGGTCGGGCAGTCGACGATGCCCCACCCCATGGACGGCTTCGGATCGTTGAACCACCAGATGAGGGCACCCCGGCAGGGCGAGTCGCCGCGACGCCATTCTCCGAGCACGTCGGCCATCACCTCACCGGAGACGACACGGGACAGCTCGACGTAGCGGTCGGGATCGGTCTGCCGAACCTCGGCCGGGTCGACGTCGTAGTAGAGCTGGAGGTAGTGGTCGCGGATGTCCTCGAAGTCCCATGCGGTGCCTGCATCACGTGGGACCGCGGACTTCCAGGTCGGGCTGTGGACGCCCGCTGCCGCCGCGCCGGCGCCCACGATCTCGTTGACGAGGTCCTCGCTCGGAACGTTCGCAAACGCCAGACACTCGGCGGCGAATCGAACTCCGGTCCGTCGTGCATCGTCGAGAGGGCGCCGGTAGGCGCCGACGCCGAAGTAGTGCGCGACTCCTTCATTCGACCGGAACGGCAAGGTCGCCGCCACTCGGGCTCGATGGGACGTACGCCGCGTCGATCTGCTCCTCGCGGACCAACGACGGCAAGAGCTCGTCGAAAAGCGGGCTGCGCGCGAGATCTGGAGTCGAGCCCGAGCATTCCGACCTGCTGCTCGACCTCGCTGTTTCCGCACAGCACCGCGAGAGAGGGATGGTGCCCGACACTCTGAAGGAAGCCGCGGCACTCGCGCTCGACCTCGGCCCGGAAACCCGTCGTCGGCAATCGGATAGTCGAGGTTCGCGAAGGGGAAGTCCTGCCAGACGAGGACACCGCGGCGATCGCAGAGCGCGAACAGCTCGTCGCTCCCGTAGCTCCACACACCGGACAGCCGAAGCAGATTCATGCCGGCGTCACAGGCGAGGTCGACCAGTCGTCGCAGGACATCCCCAGCGACATCGGCGGATCTCCAGGCTCGGCATCAGCGACGCGCCTCGACAGAAGATCGGCACGCCGTTCACGATGAGCCCTTCCTCGCTTCCTGGAGCTCCGGCGAGCGAACGGAATCCGAGCGGGCCGCAGTCGAGCTCGATCGTCTCGGCGTCACTCCCCCGCACCGAAACATGCGCGTCGTAGAGCGCAGGAGTGCCATGTGTGTGGGGCCACCACGGCTCGACTTCCGGAATTCGAAGCGTGCCGGTGAGAACGAGGACGTCGTTCTCCTCTCCGGCGTCGAGCTCGGAAACATGCGAGCCGGACGGTCCGTCGACCACCAGGCTCGCGCCCGCGAGTCGAAAGGAGCCGAGTGCGCGCACGCGGGCTTCCACGGACACCGTCCCGGTCCCGTCCTCGAGCGCCGTCCTCGTCCGCAGGGAGTCGACGGCGAGCCGGCGCCGTCGTTCGAGGACCACGGGCCGCCACAGCCCGACCGGGGCAGGGCCTCCGCCGAGACCGGGTGCGCGTCCCAGGAGCGACGTCCTGAACCAGCGGAGAGCCTGATCTCGGACCATCCGCGTGCGCCAACGCGGCCGCGGCCGGCGCTGAACGAGCTCCGACGCGAGGGCACGCACGCCGACGACGAGTTCGTTCTCGGGAGCGAGCAAGCCGTCGACGCCGACGACGTGTGCGACGTGCATGTTCTCCGAGCGAAGGACGTGCTCGCCGTTCAGCCAGACGTCCGCAAGCGTCGCGATTCCACCGAAGTGGATGCACGGTCTCGGTGCCCGGTTCCGCGAGCGGAGCGGCGAACCGCAGCCGGAACCACCAGTCCTGCTCGTCGAGGTCCGCGTCGCCTCCTGCCGATCCGACGGCCATCGCCGCGGTTCCGGGAACGCGTGCCGGGACGAGTGAGTCTCTCGACGTTCGACAGCCGCTCATCCGTCGCTGCCGTGCGGAACGCCGACCGCTTCCCACCCGTCATCGAGCGGGATGACCTCGAGAATCGCACCCGAGCCTTTGGCCGATAGGGCTCCTGCGCGGCTCATCGCGCGTCTACAGTGCCTGAACCAGGGCCTCCATGCCCGCGTCCCATCTTGACGCCATTGTCTCGATGTCCGGCGCAGGGTCGAATGCACGTGCCCCTGTTCGCCGCCCGCGCGAGCTTGAAGAGCATCGTCTTGCTGTCCGCAGCGAGGAGCGCGAAGTGCTCTTCACTCCCCGCAAGCCGCGGGTGGGACGAGGCGAGCCAGCCGAGGAACGACGATGCCGCCTCCCACGCAGAGCCGCACTGCCGCAGCGTGGCGAACGCATACACGTGGTAGTCGCCCGGGTCGCGATCGAGCAGGGTCGGCAGATCGTTCGACAGTCGCTCACCGAAGCGCTCGACCGGATTGCTCGATCGGCCGCCGCTCCAGCTGCCGCTCGAGCAGCGTGAGAGCGAGGCGCGGCGCCTCTGCTGCCGGACACGGCTCGAGCCGGTCGAAACGCACGAACTCGATGTACGGAGGAAGGACGTCGGGTGAGTACGCGCGGCCGAGCCGAAGCGATTCTCGGTAGTCCTCCCCGTTCAGCTCGAAGAGGCCGGGGCCGTGGAAGTACCGCAGCGTCTCGGAGTCGGGATCGATGGACTCGACGGCAATCGACGTCTTCTCGTGCGAGGTCCGGTAGCTGCGTCCGGCGGTGTCGGGAAGGTGATAGCCGTCGACCTCGACGATGCTCCAGCGCCCGAGCTCCAGCTGCTCCGCGAGGTGCTCTTCGAGGGTCCGGTACACGATGTACTCCTGGATCTCGGCGCCGTACAGCTGCTCGAGGTCGACCGGCGGTGGCTTGACGAACGTCCACTGGTCGCCCTCCCAGTCCGCGTTGATGCAGAAGGCGAGCATCGCGGTCGGCTCGTGGCCGAGCGCGTGGAGGAGCTCGATCCAAATGTCGGTGTAGCAGTTCGTCTCGGGGAACAGACGGTCCGCACCATGCAGCGGGTGCGGCGTGTAGGAACGAGCCTCGAGTCCGAGCAGCGTCGTCACCGCGACGGCCATAGCCGCTCCCGCACGGCGGCGGGCCAGCCCTCGACGTCGAGGCCGTGCTCCTTCAGCAAGGCAAGCACGATGCGCTCGACGCCGAAGCCGAAACAGGCGGTGTGCGCTCTCTCGCCGGTCTCGAGAGCGATGTCGAAGGCAGTTCCGAAGTGATCGAGGTGATTGTTGATCGACATGATCGCCGTCGGTCGCTCGCGCGAATGCAACGGATAGACGAGCTCGATCTTCAGCGACTGCTCCTTCTGGCTCCTGCGCGAGAATCTTTCCGCTCCGCCCGAAGAACGGATCCGATGCGGGAGTCGGCTCTACGCTCAGGCCCAGGGACGAGAGGACCGACACACCGCGCTCGATCCACGAGCCGTGCCAGTCCCTGACCTCTTCGGGTGAGCCGAACCTGACGTTCTCGCGTAGGCGGAATGCCTGCATGCGGGCGGGATCCGTCGAAGGCTCGTGCCGGAAGCAGTAGCACTCGATGTCGATGAGCCGCCCTGCAGCGGGGAGCGGCCCAGCTGCGGCGACCCAGGGATAGGCCGGATAGCACGCGGCTGGCGCGAGCATGCTCTCGCCCTGCTTCTGATACTCGCCCCAGTCCTCATGGCGGCTGGCCCGTTCGCCGAGCTCGATCGGCCTCGCGCTCACCACCCGAGAGTGTCCAGACGGACCCGGTCAGGTGCGGGAAGGAGTCGAGATACCCGCTCGTCTCGATGTCCCGTCGCGGGAGGACAGGGGGGTAGCGAACCACTTCCGGACGGTAGGGCGCCGTCTCCGTGGTCACCAGATCCTCGATCCCCGTCACCACGCGTTCGAAGACTCCGCTTCGTCCGTAGATGCCGAGGACGGACGTCGGAATCAAGAGACCCGATTCGATCAGGGCATCTCGGAACTCGGTCTCGGCCGGCACCTCGCTCGACGCGACGCCCGTCATGCTTCAGCTGCCCTTTTGGACGAGCAGCAGCGCCGCGTTCGTCGCGTGAATGCGGTCGTTGCCGATCATCAGCGCTCCCGACAGCGCGTCGCGCAGGTGCCTGCCGACGCTGAACGGAGTGTCGTTCTTGTACCCGGCCATGCCGCAGATCACCAACGCCTCGGCACAGATGCGCGGCGCCAGCTCGGACGCGTTGATCTTGAGATTGTTGATGCGGATCGCGTATCCGATCGAAGCGAGCTCGTCGACCGCATCCCCGTTCTCGCACAGCTCCGAGTACTCGGTCGTGTTCGCGGCGATCTCCGCTCGCATCGCATGGAGGAGCGTGGCGAGGCTCGAGAGCTTGGTGGCGGTCGGAGGAAGCGAGTCGATGCTTCCTTTCGCCTGGTTGCGGACGAACGCCCGAGCGCGATCGTAGGCGTCGACGGCAATGCCGAGCCACACGTGTGACCACAGGATGTGCGAATAGGGCACCATCGTCTGTGCGGCGATCTCCCCGAACGGTGTCGGAAGCACGTGGTCGGCAGCGAAGCGGGCGGTCACGGTAAACCCGGGGCTGCAGGTTCCGCGCATTCCCAGCGCGTCCCAACTCGAAGTCTGCGCGAGGGTGGTGTGGTCGCGCGCAGCGAGCACGAGTACTTGATCGCTTGCGTCGGCATCGGCGGAACGCCGCGCCGTGATGAGGAAGTCGTCCGCGTGGTCGGCGTACGAGACCGTTGGGCCGCTCTTCTCGAGCAGGCATCCATCACCCTCGGGCACGACCGCTGCGATGCTCCTCCTGAGGTCACCGCCGACGCCGATCTCGGACGTCGCCGATGCGAGGAGACGCTGCTCCTCGCAGAGGGTCGTCAAGTACGCGTCGAAGAAGGGCGTGCCGGCGCCGTGCCGCGTGATGCATCCGACCTGGATCTGATGCATCGCGTACACCATGCCGGTAGCCGCGCACGCCCGGCTGAGCTCGAAGCACGCAGAGGCAACTTCCGCGAAGGACGCGCCCCCACCCCCGAATGCGGGCGAGACGTGTGCCGAAAGGGCGTTCACCGCACGAAGAGCCTCACAGGCCTCGCGCGGGAATCGACCTTCCCGGTCGACGCTGTCCGCAGCCGGGCGCGCCACCGCGTCGGCAATTTCACCGATGTGCCTCGAGCAACGTCGAGTCGTTTGCGGTAGCCGCTTTCATGCGGCGTGTCCACTTCCGTTACTGACCGCGTCACCGGGAGACAAGCCGAGAATTGCAGTCTTGATCGATTCGATAGAGCTGAAGACGCTTCGCGTAAGCAATTCATCGGGAAATTCGACATCAAACTCGTTCTCTAGAGCAAGCATCAGATTCACGCTGGCATGCGAGGTCATACCCGACTCATACAGATTGGCATTTTCGGAAAGCTCCTTCGGGTCGGCGCTGAGGCGGGCATGATCGCGGAGGACGTCCCGGATTCTCGCGTCGACGGCGGAAGCGTAAGGCACTGTGGTCATGACTCGACCGCCGCGAGCGCAACGGCCATGGCGTGTCGGCCTGTGACTGACGTGCTGATCGACCACCCTCGGACGCCGAGCTCTTGCGCTGACTCTGCGGCTCTTCCGGTCAAGCGAACGTGTCTGCCCTCGGGAGTGCTCAGCACCTCGATCATCCTCCAGTCCAGGGATTCCATTCCACCGATGACCTTCATCGCAGCCTCCTTGGCGACGAAGCGCGCAGCAAGATCCTCCGTGGAGACATCCCCAGCCGAGTCGAGCTCGGCTTCCGAGAAGACGCGCTGGAGATACTGATCGCCAAAGCGTCCGAGCGACTCCGCGATCTCATCCACCTCGATGATGTCGATCCCGACGCGAAGCCCGGCCATCAGCTCTCCATGCGGCGTGAGAACAGCAGCCGCCCCAGGGAAACACGCCCGCGCGAGGGGCTCAGCTGTCGGCTTCGTGCGACAAACGCCGAAGCGTCCGGATGCGACCATGATAGAAGTGGCTTCGCGCACGAAGCCACCGAAGACATTCCCACGTACTCCCCTTTCCCGGCGAGAATCGAAGACCGTGCCGACCGCGGCACTTTCTCAGTTTATGGAGAGGATTCTGGTTCTGCAAGGCTTCCGAGGTCGCACGGTCAGCCCGTGCCTACGAGGCGCCAGCGTCTTGTCGTAGAACGGGGAATGACGCCTCGAAACCGCGCACCTTCAACGACCCTATCCGGGTGGCGCGGGGGCCGGCGCCGGCTGGAGCGCGTCGCGGACGACCTGGAGCACCTTCTCCCGCGCGCCCTCCTCGACCAGCTGGAGCCCGCCGAGCTCGAGCCGCGTCAGCTCGATGCGCCCGGCCGAGCGAACCGTCCTGAAGCCGAAGTCGGCCAGGAAGTCGCGCGGAAACACCGTTCGGTGGACGAGGAAGCGCTCGGCGGCAGACGTCCCTTCGCGGTACCGATAGGAGAACGCCTCGAGAGCGCGCGCGCCCTTGTCCCTGGCCTCGCCGATAGCCGCCAGGAAGAGAGACTGCTCGACCCAGGGCTGCGAGTCGGAGACGAGATATGCGCAGGTGATGAGCACCGCGTCGTCGGAGGCCGGCCCTGCCGGCAAGTCCGCCGCGCGCGGAAAGAGCTCGGAAGGTCCGTACTGCATCGAGCCGAGCACGCGTCCGTCGTCGTCGCGATAGACCGAGCCCCAGGCGCCCCACTCCGTCTCGGCGCGCTCGACCCACTTGCGCTTCTCCGGCTCCCTGTTCCCGCGCGACTGCCACCAGACGCAGCTCTGGCAGACCGCGGGCGTGGTCTCGAGAGTCGCTCCGGTGAGCCCGGCGAGCCGCGAAGTCATCGCTCGGGCGATCGTACAACCAGCTCCGTGACCTCGGGCCTCGCGAAGAAGCGGAACGGAACGAAGGTCGTGCCAAGCCCCGGAGATACGTGGAGGACGCCGGCTCCGTAGCGATAGAGGCCCTGGACGTCGCGGATCCGCGGATGTGCGAGGTTGAAGGCTCCGCCCGGGTACGGCACGACGATCTGGCCCGCGTGGTAATGCCCCGCGAGGATCAGGTGAAACGAGCCCTCCGGGATCCGTCGTGCAATACCCGGGAAATGGCAGAGGAGCATACGCAGCGACGCGCCGCCATCCGCGAGCAGGTGTGGCTCAGCCTTGCGCGCGGCATAGGTTCGCGGCGCAACGCCCACGATCTGCACCCGCTGCCCACGGAGCTCGATCTCGACCGCCTCGTCCCCGAGCACCGTCACTCCTTCGAGCGCCGCGAACACGGCCGGGTCGACGTGCTGGGAGAACGGGTCGCGACTGTCCGCGAAGTCGTGGTTGCCGAGGACGACGAAGCATGGCCCGAGCTGCTCGAGCAGCCGCGCGAGCTCTGCGGCTCCTCCGCGTCGCGACAGCAGGTCGCCGGTGACCACCACGAGCTCCGGCCGGCGCTCCGCGACCCACACGACAGCCTGCGCAACCGCGCGGCGTCCCCGAGACGGAACGCCGAGGTGGAAGTCGGAGAGGTGCGCGATCCGCACGCCGTCGAGCTCGGGCGAAACGCCCTCGAGCTCGACCTCGAGCACCCGCGTTCGGAGCCATCCGGCTTCGAACCACCCCCAGGTCACGATCGCTGCCGCGATCGCGACTAATGGAAGAACCACCCACGCCACGGTTGCCCGTCACTAGCGCAGCCGCGAAGCGGATGCGCTCAGACCGACAGCTTGTCGACGACCGGCGCGACGGAGACCACGTGGCGCTTGAACTTGAGGTCCGCGCCGTCGAGCCCGGCCGCCACGCCGATCAGCTGCGAGAGATGGAGCACCGGCATCTGGAAGTCCTTCCCCGTCTGCTCGCGGAGCTTGAGCTGCCACGCGTCCAGTGAGAGATGGCACAGGGGGCACGGCGTGACCATCGCATCCGCTCCCGCCTCCCTCGCCTGCTCGATCGGCTGGATCAGCTCCGCGAGGGCGACCTCCTCGCGAGCCTGGATGATCGGGAAGCCGCAGCACTTGATCTTCGCCGGGTAGTCGATCGGCTCGCCGCCGCAGGCCTCGATGATCCGCTCGAGCGAGGACGGCTTGTCCGGATCCTCGAAGCCGAGGAGCTTCGACGGGCGGAGGATCTGGCAGCCGTAGAAGGGCGCGATCTTGAGCCCCTTCAGGCCCTTGTGAGCCGCCTCCTGGAGCAGCGCGTAGCCGTCGCCCGCTGCGATCAGCCAGAGCAGGTGCATCACCTCGACCCCACCGGAGTACGCGGGCGCGCCGACCGACTCGAGGTTCGCGTTCACACGGTCGAGGAGCGCGGGGTCGCCCTTGAGTGCGTGGTTCGCCTGCCGCAGGTTGAGCGTGCAGACGTTGCAGACCGTCATCAACGTGTCCGAGCCCGTCTCCTCCGCGTACGCCAGGATGCGCGCGTTCAGGTGCAGGTAGTAGTCCGGCTCGGCCTCGTGGATGTCCCCCGCGCCGCAGCAGGTCACCGACTCGAGCTCGATCAGGTCGAGCCCGACCTTCGGCGCGAGCGCCTGCGTCGAGGTGTCGAGCTCCTTCGCCGAGAGCGCGGCCAGGCAGCCCTTGTAGTAGGCGACCGTTCTCATTGCGTGGTCGGCGCCTCGTCTTCACCCAGTAGCGGCTGCGGCCTCGGGAACGAGCCCTCGCCGTACGGCTCGTGCCCCTCCTGCTCGTGCTCGAACTCGAGTCGCCCGAGCGGCTTCTCGACCTGCACGATGCCGGCCGCGCCGTCCCGGCCCTGCGTCTTCACGATGTCGTAGAGCGCGCGGGCCTCGCCGACGTTCTCGGCGACGTGCGGCGGCACCGGCGGCGGCACCTTGCCGCGCTTGAAGAGCTGCATCGCGAAGCCGATCTCCGTCAGCGCGCTGACGACGCCCTGGGTCTTGGGGACGAGCTCCGTCTCGCGCAGCCAGCCCGTCGTCTTCGCGGAGGTCACGAACCAGCGCGCGTGCTTCGCGCCCATGTCCGTGTCGATGCCCTTCTCCATCGCCTGAGCGCCGAGCTTGGCGATCGCGTCGCGCGGGTCGACTCCCTTCGGGCAGCGCTCCTGGCAGAAGTAGCAGCGGGTGCAGTCCCAGATCCCGTGCTCGCCCGAGTACGCCTGGAGGCGCTCGACCTCGGTGCGATCGCGGGCGTCGCCGACGAAGCGCATTCCCTTCGCGAGCGCCGCAGGGCCGAGGAAATCGGGGTCCGCCTCCATCGAGTTGCACTCGGAGACGCAGCAGCCGCACATGATGCAGAGCGACTCCTTGTGGATCACGTCCATCTGCTCCTGCGAGACGACGTGCTCCTTCTCGCCCGGATCCGCATAGCCCGAGTCGAGCCACGGCTGGACCGCGCGGATCTTGCCCCAGAAGGGCTCCATGTCCACGACGAGGTCCTTGACGACCGGGAGGTTTCCCATCGCGGAGATCACGGGGACGTGTCCTGACTGGACGATGTCGTACATCCGCGTCTTGCACGCCAGGACGGCAGCGCCGTCCATGCGCATCCCGCAGGAGCCGCAGATCATCATGCGACAGCTCTTGCGGTACGCGAGCGTCCCGTCGACCTTGTCCTTGATCAGGTCGAGGACGTCGAGGAGGGTCACCCACTCCGGGGCCTCGACCTCGTACTCACGGAGCGCCTTCTGCCCCGTCTCGGCGTCGTAGCGCCAGATCTTGAGCGGAACCTGCATCAACTCAGTACTTCCTCTCCTCGGGCTGCCACTTCGTCATGGTCACGGGTTGCCAGTCGAGCCGTGGCGCGCCGTCGTCCCACGTCACCATCGTGTGCTTCAGGAAGTTCTCGTCGTCTCGGTCCGGGTAGTCGTAGGGGCGGGCGTGGGCGCCGCGGCTCTCTCTTCGCGCGAGGCCGGACACGATCATGCACTCGGCGAGCTCGAGCAGGAAGCCGAGCTCCAACGCTTGCGTGAGATCCGTGTTGAAGACGTCGCCCTTGTCCTCGACGACGACGCGCTCGTACCGCTCCCGCAGCTTCTGTACGCGGTCGCCCTGCGCGAGCATCTGCTCCTCCCGCCGGAAGACGCCGAAGTTCTCGTGCATGGTCTCGGCGAGCTCGTCGCGGATCTGCCAGGGGCGCTCGCCGTCGGTGCGGTCGAGCAGCGTCTCGAGCTCGCGCTCGGCATCCCGCTCGGCGGATTCGGGAACGGTGATCGTCGTGTTGCTCATCGCCCAGTCGGCAGCGTGCGCACCGGCGCGCTTGCCGTAGGTGATCGTCTCCATGAGGGCGTTTCCGCCGAGCCGGTTGGCGCCGTGCACCGAGACGCAGGCTACTTCGCCTGCCGCGTACAGCCCCTCGAGCGTCGTGCGGCCCCAGACGTCGGTGTCGACGCCGCCCATGTGGTAGTGGGCGCCGGGCCGGACCGGGATCGGCTCGAAGATCGGGTCCACGCCGGCGAAGGTCATCGAGAGCTCGCGCGTGCCGTGCAGCCGGTCGAGGATCCTGTCCGCTCCGAGGTGCCGGAGGTCGAGCATGACGTTGCCGTCGATCCCGCGGCCTTCGTCGATCTCCGTCTGCTCGGCGCGAGAGATGACGTCGCGCGAGGCGAGCTCCATCGCATTCGGCGCGTAGCGGACGAGGAAACGCTCGCTCTGGGCGTTGAGAAGGTATGCGCCCTCGCCGCGGCAGCCCTCGGTGATGAGCACTCCCGTCGGCGCGAGCGTCGTCGGGTGGAACTGCATCATCTCCATGTCCTTGAGCGCGACCCCGGCGCGGAGCGCCATCGTCATCCCGTCCCCGGTGCACGCATAGGCATTCGTCGTGCCGGTGTAGAGGCGCCCTGCGCCGCCCGTGGCGAGGATCACCGTCTTCGCTCCGATCGACTGCAGGCCGCCGTCCAGGAGGTCCCACGCGATCACGCCCTGGCAGCGATCGTCGTCGAGCACCAGCTTCCACGCGAAGAACTCCTCGTAGGTCTTGATGTCGCGCTTCATCACCTGCTCGTAGAGGACGTGGATGAGGACGTGGCCCGTGATGTCGGCGGCGTACGCGGTGCGCGGCTCACCGGCGGCGCCGAACGGGCGCTGCGCGATCTTGCCGTCCGGCGGTGCGCGAGAAGACCGCTCCCCAGTGCTCGAGCTGGTAGACGTCGTCCGGCGCCTCCTGGCAGAGAATCTCGATCGCGTCCTGGTCTCCGAGGTAGTCGGAGCCCTTCACCGTGTCGAACGCGTGCTTCTCGGGGTCGTCCTCGGAGGCGTTCCCGAGCGCGGCGTTGATCCCGCCTTCGGCCGCTCCTGAGTGGCTTCGGACGGGGTGGATCTTCGAGATCATCGCCACGTCCGCGCCGGCATCGAAAGCCTCGATCGCAGCGCGCATCCCCGCGCAGCCGGCCCCGACGACGAGCACGTCGTGCTTCGCAACCACGCTCGTGACGCTACCTGATCGTTAGGGCGCTTCAGCCCGAGAAGGGCGAGGCAAGCCTCGCCCCTACGAGGTGCGAACGAAGACCGCGCGCGCGCTCGTCGCGGCAGTCATCTGCACGGTGCACGTGGGCCTCGTACCGCGGCATCCGCCCGACCAGGAACGGAACTTCCAACCCCTGGCCGGGCTCGCTGTCAAGCGGAGCGGGACGAACGAGGGGAACGAGGCCGAGCACTTCGGCCTGCAGGTGATTCCGGCGCTCGAGCTCCGCACGGCTCCGCGTCCCGAGACGGTCGCGGTGAGGCGGAAGACCGCCGGCGCGAAGACCGCCGACACCGCAGCACCAGGGGCGACGTCGACCGCGCACGTCGAGGCCCCGCGGCACGCGCCGCCCCAGCGGACGAGCTTCGCACCCGGCACGAGGCACCGCCGTCAGTGCCAGTCGCGTGGCTGCGTTCCAGGTGGTCGTGCAGCTCTGGGCGCAATCGAGGCCGGGGACGTCCGCGGTGACGCCGCCCGGGCCGGAGATCGTGACCGCGAGCGGCTGCTGGCGATCGAGCTGCACGAGCCAGGGAGCGTCCTGGGAGTCGGAGAAGCTGCCGGAGTGCCCGTAGTAGTCGTCGCGGCCGGGATCGAGGATCTTGGCGTCGAGCGGAGAGCCGTCCAGGAACGGGTGCATGAGATCGCTCATCACGTCGCAGGTGTGCCCCTCGTTCGGCTCGGGGCAGTTGTGCGGAGCGCTACGCGATACGGCGCCGAGCGTGTGCAGGAACTCGTGCGCGGCCACGGCCGCCGTCGAGACGCCGGCGCACGCCTGGACGTAGACGGCCGCGACCCCGATCCCCGACGAGCTGCTCGCGCCCTGCCCGCAGATGTCGGCCTCGGCGACGGGGCCGTCGAAGTAGACGATGTACTTGGTGAATCGCGATCTGAAGTTGGCGGCCTGAAGCGCGTCGAAGAGCGTCACGAACCGGCCTTCCTGAGCCGCGAGCTGAGCGCTCGACTGCGGCAGGCGCAACGAGCTGATGTCGAGCTGGGCGCCGCACGAGAGTTGGGCGAGGTCGTTCCGCGGCGCTCGCGTCGGGTCTTCTCTCCGCCACCACGCGTCGATCGCTTCGGCGTCCGTCTGCATCGCACTCGCGAACGTCGTGAAGCGATCGGCTGCATCCGAGGGCAGCACGTAGATCCAGTGCACGGGGAATCCGGAGAGCGTGTTCGGCCTGAGGTCCGCCTGCGCCGGCGTCCCGCACCAGGTGGCGGCCGACGCGTGCAGGACCATCGGTCGCGGGAAGCGCACCGGTGGAGATCGCGGAGCGCGCCTCCACAAGCGTCACGGCATGCGGCGCAGCGACGGCTCCAGCCCCGCCACCGGAGAGTGAGAGGACCGCCATGAGAACGAGGGCGAGCATCGAGCTCGAGCGCATCGGGCGGCAGCCTACCGACGCGAGCTCAAGGGTTGGATACGGTGATCGTCACGCGACCCGCGGCATCGCTCGGGGTCACCCGGACGAAGTACGCCCGCTGCCCGCAGACACCGGTCGTCGCGCGCTTGGCGCGCTGCCCTATCCATTGCGCTTTCCGAACGACGGTGCGCCGATTGGCGGCGACGAGTGCTACCTCGACGAGGCCCGTGGAGGGAACGGTCGCGTTCACGACGAGCTCTCCGTCCAGCGGTGTCGGCAACGAGATCCACCATGCCTTCTTCGTCTTCGCGAACGTACGCCTGAATACCGCCTTCCGGTTTCCCGCCCACGGCTGGAGGACGTCGCGCTCGGCGGCGACAAGCGCCGCCTCGTCGGGGAAGAAGCTCGGGGAGATGATCGGCCAGGTGGCCGTCGTGACTCCTGCCTTGCGTTCGTCCATCAGCCGGTAGACCTCGGCCCACGCCTCGCCGGGGTTGCTCGCGTAGTTCGATCCCTCGTCTCCGGGGAACGCCTCTCGCTTCGAGACGCGCGGGCACACGGTTGCGGCGCTCGCCCAGTGCTTCGGGCCCCAGTCGACCGCACGCCACGGGGTGTTGAGGCGGTGGTACGCCACGTGGTGGCCGTACTCGTGACGCACGACCTCCTCGGGCGTCGTGCCGTCGCGCGCAGGCTCTCCGAGCGAGACCATCTCGTTGCCCGAGTAGCACCCGAGCGCCCTGAAGCCGCACAGATCCTGTACTTCGGCGATTGTCGCGATGTGAGACGTGAGGCTTGCGAGCTCGGACCCATGGGTGAGACCTGCGATGAACTCCGCCCATTTCTCCGGCGTCTCGACCGGCAGCGCGTCGGAGACGAAGACGTGGACGAGCTCCCCGGTCGAGGAGGTGACCGGCCCGCCGCGCCAGGTAATGGCGCCGAGGGCCGCACGGTCGACCCTGGCCGACCCTGTCTGACCGTCGAATGAGCGCCCGAGGGCCCGCGACGCCGATTGCGCCCGAAGCGCCGACCGGCGGGAGCGGCGGCTCCGGCGACGAGAACGAGAAGAAGTCCCGCGAGAAGAGCGGCTGGCGCGCGGGACCCCACTCGCTCCTTATAGCGGCGTGTTCGTGAACGAAAGGTAAGAATCGTGGGTCGTTCAGGCGCGCGGCCCGGCGCCCGCGACTCCTGGCGAGACGTCCTCGAAGCGCCCGAAGTTCGAACGGAACATCTGCGCGAGCTCCTCGGCCCTGGCGTCGTACGCCGTCGGGTCGGCCCAGGTCAGGCGAGGGTTCAGCAAGCTCGCCTGGACTCCCGGGACCGCCACGGGCACCTCGAACCCGAAGACGGGATCGGTCCGGTACTCGACTCCGGCAAGGACTCCGGAGAGAGCCGCGTGCAGGAGCGCCCGCGTCGCGGCGATGGGCATCCGGTGACCCTCGCCGTACGGCCCCCCGGTCCAGCCGGTGTTCACGAGCCAGACCGTCGCGCCGTGCCGATCCAGCCGCTCGCCGAGCATGCCGGCGTACACCGACGGCGCCTGCGGCAGGAACGGGGCGCCGAAGCACGCCGAGAAGGTCGGCTGCGGCTCCGTGACACCGATCTCCGTCCCCGCGAGCTTGGCGGTGAACCCGGAGAGAAACCAGTAGAGCGCCTGATCGCGCGTCAGGCGCGCGATCGGCGGCAGGATCCCGAACGCGTCGGCCGTGAGGAAGATCACCGAGTTGGGATGCCCGGCGCGCTTCGCGGGCAGCGCATTCGGGATCTGCTCGAGCTTGTACGCGGCGCGCGTGTTCTCGGTCTTCGAGTCGTCGTCGAGGTCGAGGACGCCGTGCTCGTCCACGATCACGTTCTCGAGGACGGTTCCGAACGCCCGCGTCGTGCCGTAGATCGCGGGCTCTGCCTCGAGGGAGAGCCGAATCACCTTCGCGTAGCAGCCTCCCTCGAAGTTGAAGATGCCGTCGTCGGCCCACCCGTGCTCGTCGTCTCCGATCAGGTGTCGCTCTGGATCGGCCGAGAGAGTCGTCTTGCCGGTCCCGGAGAGGCCGAAGAAGACCGCCACCGTCCCGTCGTCGCCGAGGTTCGCCGAGCAGTGCATCGGGAGGACGCCCTCGAGCGGGAGCCGGTCGTTCAGGAGCGTGAAGATCGACTTCTTGATCTCCCCTGCGTAGTACGTCCCGCCGATCAGCACCTCGCCGCGGGACGGATGGAGGACGACGAAGGTCTCGCTGCGCGTCCCGTCCTCCTCCGGGTCCGCCGAGACGGGCGGCGCATGGAGCACGAGCGCGTCGATCGACATCTGCTCGAGCTCGTCGGGCGAGGGGTCGATGAAGAGCGTCTTCGCGAAGAGCGCATGCCACGGGCTCGCGGTGACGACGCGGACGCCGATCCGGTGCGTCGGGTGCGCCCCGGCGAACGCGTCCACGACGTAGACGTCGCCGGCGGCGAGCTCCGCTCCGACCTTCTCACGGAGCCCCTCGAACGACTCCTCCGAGATCTCGGCGTTCACGTCTCCCCACCAGATCCGCTCCTCGGAGCCGGGCTCCCGCACGATGAACTTGTCCTTGGGCGAGCGGCCGGTGTGGACGCCGGTATCGACCACCAGCGCGCCACCTTCGGCAAGGCGCGCGTCGCCGCGGGCGAGCGCGTCCGTATAGAGCTGCGATGTCGTCGGATGCCAGTGGATCCGCCCGCTCACGTCGATGCCGTGCTCCGCGAGCGTGCCGCGACCCGGAACCGTCGCGATCATCACAGCGTCTTCTCGGTCGTCAAGGCGGACCTATCGTATGTCGGAAAAGCGCTCGATTGCATCCGAAACCGGGCCGAGCCAGGCTTTCGCGCGCGGAAGCGTGACGAGCGAGCCATTCCGCGAACGCAGGGCGACGCCGTGCAAACCACGAGCGATGACGGTGTACGTGCCATGCGCACCCGCGCTGAGCGCGCGCTCGAATCCGCTGCGGGAGTGCGTCGTGCTAACGCCCGGGACCAACGGAAGCCAGCGGTCCCACGCTCCGTGTACGACGTCGAAGCGCTTGCCGCGAAGAGGGCGCAGGTCGAGCTGCGGTGGGATCCAGGGCGCCAGGCCGAGGACGGCGGTGGCACCGTCGTGCGCTGCCGCACCGATCGCGACCGCGCCGCCCATCGAGAAGCCGACGAGGAGCGACGGGCGTGCGGCGTTGGTCAGCGCATCCTCCGCGTCCTCGACGCAGGACGGGAGCTCGTTCCAGCTCTTCGTGCGGTAGCGCACCTCCAGGAACGCGACCTCAGGGAATCGGGAAGCGAGTCGCTCTGCGAGCCACTCGCTCGTCGCGCTCCAGGTTCCGGGGACGCGGCGTGCCGTTCCCCCGTTGACGAGCACGGCGGCGCGCGGCGCATCGGGATTGCGGACGCGCGCTTCCGCGCCGCGTGCGAGAGAGAACGGACGCATCGCGAGATTCTGGGGTCTACGTGTCGTCCAGGGCAGTTACAGCGGTGACTTGCGGCAAGCCGTCGTCCCGCGCCGCGAGCTCGGCGAAGCGGCCTCCGCGGGTGAGGAGCTCCTCGTACGTTCCGATCTCGACGATGTGCCCGCGGTCGAGGACCACGATCTGGTCGGCATCGCGAACGGTCGAGAGCCGATGCGCGATGGCGATGGTCGTACGACCCTCGGAGAGCCGCTCGAGGGCCTCCTGGACGAGCCGCTCGGTCTGCGTGTCGAGGGACGAGGTCGCCTCGTCCAGCACGAGAACGGGCGGGTTCCGGAGGATCGTCCGCGCAATCGCGATCCGCTGCTTCTCGCCGCCCGAGAAGCGATAGCCGCGCTCGCCGACCATCGTGTCGTAGCCGTCGGGGAGGGTCGCGATCAGCTCGTGGATCTGCGCCGCGCGTGCGGCCTCCTCGATCTCCTCGTCCGTCGCTGCCGGCCTCGCAAAACGGAGGTTCTCGCGAACGGTCGCGTGAAAGAGATACGTCTCCTGCGAGACGACGCCGACGGCGGCGGCGAGCGACTCGAACGTGAGATCGCGAACGTCGACGCCGTCGATCGAGACCGTGCCCTCGGTTGCGTCGTAGAGTCGGGCGACCAGGTAGGCACAGGTGGTCTTTCCCGAGCCCGTCTCGCCGACGAGCGCGGTCTTCGTCCCCGGTGGAACTGCGAACGAGACGTCCTGGAGCGTCCACGCTGCGTCGTCGTAGCGGAACCAGACGGAGTCGAGCTCGACCTCGCCGCGCGGGCTCTCCAGGGCTCGCGTCCCCTCGATGATGTCGACGGGCTGGTCGAGGTACTCGAAGATGCGGTCGAAGAGCGCGAGCGAGCTCTGCACCTCGAGCTGGACTCCGAGCAGGCTTCCGATGGGAAAGAAGAGACGCGTCTGCAGGGTGGTGAAGGCGACGAGCGTCCCGATCGTTATCGACGCGTTCCCCTGCGCGATCGTGAGGCCGGCGAACCAGTAAACGAGGGCGGGCATGACCGCGAAGGTGGTCTGGATCGCAGCCATCACCCAGCGGCCCGTCATCCGGCTCCGCACCTCGAGCTCGGCCAGCCGGCCCGACTCCGTCTCGAACCGGCGGGCGAGATCCTCGGTCCGGCCCATCGTCTTCCCGAGCAGGATCCCGGAGACCGAGAGCGACTCCTGCACGATCGAGGACACGTCGGCAAGAGACGCCTGCCGCTCGGCCGTGACCTTCTTCCGTTGATCGCCGACGCGCTTTGTCAGCCAGACGAAGAGCGGCAGGAGAACCAGGGCGAATGCTGCGAGCCGCCAGTCGAGCAAGAGCATGGCGACGACCGTGGCGAGAACGGTGGTCACGTTGGAGAGCACTGAGGTTGCCGTCGAGGTCACGACCGTCTCGATGCCGCCGATGTCGTTGGCGATCCGGCTCTGCACCTCCCCGGTCCGCGTGCGGGTGAAGAAGGCGAGCGACAGCCGCTGGAGGTGCCGGTACACCTGCGAGCGCAAGTCGTGCATGACGTTCTGCCCGACCTGGTTCGACAGCAGCGTCTGGAACACACCGAGGACTCCCGTGACGATCGGGATGACGACCATTCCCGCGACGAGAACCGTGAGCAGGCCGACGTCCTCCTGCGGGATCGCGACGTCGAGCACCTCGCGGAGCAAGAACGGGGAGACGACACCGAGCGCGGCGGAGACGAAGATCAGGCCCGAGACGGCGGCCAGGCGGGCGCGATATCTGCGGAAGAGGCGGACGATGCGCCGGAAGTTCGCGCGCCTGACGGCAGGGTCGGCCGGCCGCTCCGGCGGATCGCCGCTGGTGAACGAGTTGAAACGCCGGCCTGGCACCTGCTAAGCCTGCCTGTCGCAGGGCACCTGGGGCCGAGCGCGAATCCGAATCCGTGAGCACCACCGCGGAGATCGACCGCTTCCTCGAGCACGGCGGGCTCTCGGAGGCGAGCCGGCGGGCGTACGGCTCCGACCTGACCGCATTCTCCCTCTGGCTCGACGGGCGCAAGCTCGCTCTCGACGACGTGGACGCCCAAGTGCTGGCGGACTGGGTCGCGGAGCTCGGCAGCGGCAGGCGAAAGCTCGCTCCCGCGACGATTTCCCGCCGTATCGCAGCCGTTCGCTCGTGCCTGCGCTTCACGTTCGGGCCCGAGCGAGTCCCTGATGCTTCTTTCTCTCCGCGCCGGCCCAGGCGGCTGCCGAACGCGCCGAAGGAGACGGAGGTGGACACCCTGCTCGAGCTCGCCGAGGGACACACGCACCTCGCGCTCCGAAATCGCGCACTGCTGGAGCTCCTCTACTCGGGAGGGCTGCGGAGCGCGGAGCTCGTCGCGCTCGACCTCGCGGACGTCGACTTCGAGCAGGAGGCGATTCATGTCCGTGGCAAGGGCGGCAAGGAGCGGGTTGTGCCTCTCGGGGAGGAAGCGGCACACCACGTCGCCGTGTACCTCCGCGCGGCGCGGCCCGCGCTGGCACGAGGAGCGGTCGACGCGCTCTTTCTCTCCGCCAGGGGAAGACGCCTGGACACGAGCACCGTGCGCCGACTCGTCCGTAATCCACACCGGCTGCGCCACGCGTTCGCGACGCACTTGCTCGAGGGCGGGGCCGATCTCAGGACGATCCAGGAGCTCCTGGGCCACGCGTCGCTCTCGACGACGCAGATCTACAGCCACGTGGACGCGAAGCGCCTGCGCCGCGTCTACGACCGCTCGCACCCTCGCTCGTAGGTCGATTCGCCTGTGGACTGATTGGCACGAAATTCGTCACCCCTTACAGGGCCAGGCTCTGTAAGGACCGCCACCGGCTGCGTCGGCCAGGGCAGGAGGGGACGGCGTCCCACCGAATCGGTCCGGGCGCGATGGCCGCTTCCGCCGACCCTGACCTCGATCGATACCTCCTGCTCTTGGCGGCACGACGCTCGCCGCGCACCGTGGATGCATACCGCCGCGACCTGGCCTCACTTGCCGCATCGCGAGCTGGGAACGTCGGAGACGCGAGCATCGAAGACCTCGAGAGCTGGCTCGCGGCCATGCGCGCCGATGGCCTGTCTCCTTCCACGCTCGCCCGCCGCGTGTCCGCAGTGCGCACGTACTTCAAGCACCTGGTGCTCATCGGTGCCAAGACGGAGAATCCCGCAGCCGCGATCCGGCTTCCCAGGCGCGCGCAACGACTCCCGCGAGCGCTATCCCCACATGAGACGGAACGTCTGATCGACGCCGCGACGGGAAGCACCCCCCGCACGCTGCGCGACCGGGCACTCGTCGAGCTTCTGTACGGCGCAGGGCTACGCGTATCCGAAGCGGTCGGACTCGAGAAGAGCGGCGTCGACCTCGACGAGCGGATCGTGCGCGTCGTCGGCAAGGGTGGGAAGGAGCGCCTCGTCCCTCTCGGGCGCCCCGCAGCAGAAGCGGCGCGGCGCTATCTCGCGCTCGGCCGGCCCCACCTCGATCGGCGCTACCGCCCCGAGCTCTTCCTGAACGCGCGTGGCGGCGCGCTCACAAGGGCCGGCGCGTTCTTCATCCTCCGCAGGCTCGCAGGCAAGGCCGGCCTCGAGCCGGAGCGCGTTCATCCCCATCTGCTCCGCCATTCCTTCGCGACCCACCTCCTCGAGGGAGGCGCAGACCTCCGCTCGGTCCAGGAGATGCTCGGGCACGCCGACCTCGCGACGACCGAGCGGTACACACACATTTCGGACCGGCGCCGGCGCGAGGTCTACTTCCAGGCGCACCCGCACGCCAGGCGCAAGACGCCCAGCTCGGACACGCCCACGTAACAACACTGTGCCGATGTCGGGCGCCGTTCGACGCGCTCCCTATACTCGCCCGCCTGACGGACCTCACCACCCCACTCCGCGAGCTCTTCGGATTCGAGGCGTTCCGTCCCGGCCAGGAAGACGTCGTGCGTGCGGCCGTCGATGGACGGGACACGCTCGCGCTCATGCCGACCGGGTCGGGCAAGTCCCTCACGTACCAGCTCGCCGCCATGCTCCGGCCGGAGCCGACACTGGTCCTGTCCCCACTCATCGCACTGATGAAGGATCAGGTGGACAAGCTGCCGCCGAGGATCGCCGCGACGGCGACCTTCGTGAACTCGTCGCTGAGCGCTGAGGAGAGCGCCGCGCGGCTCGAAAAGGTCGCCTCTGGCGAGACTCGCCTCGTCTACGCCGCGCCGGAGCGTCTCCGCCAGGCGCGCTTCGTCGAGATGCTGCGCGCCGTCGAAATCGGGCTCGTCGTAGTCGACGAGGTGCACTGCGTCAGCATGTGGGGGCACGATTTCCGGCCGGACTACCTCTTCATCCGTCGAGGCCTCGAAGAGCTCGGCCGTCCGACACTGCTGGGAATGACCGCTACGGCCACGCCGGAGACCGCTCGCGAGATCGGCCTCGCGCTCGGCCGTGACCCGGAAGTCGTGCACACGACGGTCGTTCGCCCGAACCTTCGCTACGAGGTCGCCGGAGTCGCGAACGCCGAGGATCGGCTGCAGATACTCGTCGAGCGCCTGCGCCAGCTTCGGGGCGGCTCTGCCATCGTCTACGCGCGCTCGCGCCGCTCGACCGAGGAGATCGCCCGTGTCCTCTGCGGGCACGGCTTCCGTGCCGAGCACTACCACGCCGGGCTCGAGGCGAGCGAGCGGACGCGTGTCCAGGACGACTTCGTCGCGGATCGCGCGCAGGTCGTCGTAGCGACGACGGCATTCGGCATGGGCATCGACAAGCCCGACGTGCGCCTCGTCTGCCTCGTCAACTACCCGGACTCGCTCGAGGGCTATGTCCAGATGATCGGCCGTGCCGGCCGCGACGGCGAGCCCAGCCAGACGCTCCTCCTCGCGAGCCCGAGCGACGCAGGCGCGCTCCGGCGCTTTGCGGTGTCAGACGTCCCGACGGTCGGTGAGCTGAGAGCCGTGTATCGAGCGCTTCGTACCGCGACGACGATCGAGCCGGAGTCGCTCACTGCCGTCGTTCCCGAGCGGGATCCGCGTGTGCTCGTGGGCATGCTCGAGCAGGCGGGCCTCGTGAGACGCGGGTTCGACGAGGGTCGGTCGATGCGCGTCGAGCTCACGTCCGCCCCGGACGATGCAGCGGAACGTGTGGAAGCGCTCCTCGACCGCGCCACGCTCGTCGCGGAAGCTCGAGCGGACCGGATCGTCGCCTTCGCGGAGACACGGCTGTGCCGCCATGCCCAGGTCGCCGAGCACTTCGGTGAGACGTTCTCTGCACCCTGCGGTGCGTGCGACGTGTGCGTTCCTCTCGACGTCAACACGACCGTATCCTCGCCACCTCCCGCGCTCCCCGACGACATCGGAGAGGCGATCGTCGATGCCGTGGCCGGGCTGACCTGGCCGCTCGGCCGCCGGAGCCTCGTGGCGACGCTCCGCGGATCGCTCAAAGCACCGCCGTCCGCGCGCCGTTCACTCGCATACCGCCTGCTCGCAGCCGCGCCCGAAGCGGACGTCCGACGCTGGGTGCAGCTGCTCGAGGTCTCGGGAGCGCTCGTCGAGAAGACGACTCCCGACGGGTTCCGTGTGCTCACAGCCGATCCGGACGCAGCTCGCCCGAGGATCAGGTCGGGCACGACCGAAGACGTCGACGAAAGTGTCGCCGCCCGCCTGCGCCACTGGCGCCTCGAGCGCTCCCGCGACGACGGCGTCCCGGCGTACGTCGTGCTGCACGACTCGACGCTCCAGGAGCTCGCGTCGGTCAAGCCGCGCACGCACGACGAGCTCGCCGGGATCAAGGGCTTCGGCCCCGTCAAGCTCGAGCGCTACGGCGACGACCTGCTCGCCGTCATGGCGTCCTAAACGGTCTGAGAGCTCGGGCTCGGCGCGCCGAGGATCTTTTCCGTCTGCTCCTCCCGAAATCGCCGGAGCCTGCCCTCGAGCTGCTCGTCGGTGAGCGCGAGGATCGCAGCCGCGAGCAGCGCCGCATTCACGGCCCCGGCCCGCCCGATCGCGAGCGTCCCGACCGGGATCCCGGCCGGCATCTGGACGGTGGAGAGCAGCGAGTCGAGCCCGCCGAGTTGCGTGCCCATGGGAACGCCGAGCACCGGAAGCAACGTCTTCGAGGCGACGACCCCCGCGAGATGGGCAGCTCCTCCCGCCGCCGCGACGATCACCTTGCACCCGCGGGCCTCGACGTCCGCTACGTACTCCTCGAGCGCATCCGGCGTGCGATGCGCCGAGAGCACCCGCACCTCATAGGGGATCTCGAGCGTCCGTAGCGTCTCGGGGGCGTGCTGCATCGTCTCCCAGTCGGACGCAGAGCCCATGATCACCGCCGCCGCCGGAGTCACTTGGCTGCGGCCTTCCGCTTGAGTGCTGTCTGCACCACCCGGGCAGTCTTGCGCATGTCGGCATCCACGTCGTCCGCCTCGGCGATGCCCTCGAGGAGCTGGATCGTGTCCCGGTGAGCGGCGCCGTTCTTCAAGCAGATGACGGCCAGGCGTCGGACGGCCAGGTTCGGGTCCTTGGCCGCAAGCTCGTGGAGCTGAGCGCGGTAGGCATTGACGTCACCGGGATGTCCGCGCGAAAGCCCTTCGAGCGCGATCAACGCCGATCCACGCGCCGCTGGGCTGTCGTCCTCGAGCCCGCGGCGCAAGAGCTGGAGCTTCTGCCGGAACCTGAACTGGGCGATCGCACGGTAGCCCTGCGCGCGCACGCGATAGTCGGCATCGCGAGCCGCCGCCTCGATCTCCTCGTCCCACTGGACGCGCAGCGCCGCGAGCGAGCGCTCGTCGCCGGACTGCGCGAGCGCGTCGGCTGCGGTCGCCGCTTCGGCGAGCGTCGTCAAAGTTCGGACAGCGAGCGGGCGGGCGGCCCGACATACCGCGCCGCCGGCCGGATCAGGCGGGCCGCACGCTTCTGCTCGAGAATGTGCGCCGACCAGCCCGCCACGCGCGCGCACGCGAACATCGCCGGCGTGAGCTTGGCCGGAATCTGCGCGATGTCGAGGACGACGGCGGCCCAGTACTCGACGTTCGTCGCCAGCACACGCTCAGGGTGACGCCGCCCGAGCTCCGCCAGAGCGGCCTCTTCGAGAGCTCTTGCGGTCTCAACCCGCGCTGAGCCGAGCTCTTCGGCGGTCCGCGACAGGAGGCGCGCGCGCGGGTCCTCCGCCCGGTACACGCGATGGCCGAAGCCCATGATCCGGTCGCCGCGATCGAGGAGCTCCGAGACCCATCGCTCCGGATCGCCCATCTCCGCTACCTCGTCGATCATCGGCACGACGTGTGCGGGAGCACCGCCGTGCAGCGGACCGGAGAGCGTTCCGACCGCAGCCGACATCGCGGCTCCGGCGTCGGCTCCCGTCGACGCCGCGATGCGCGCGGTGAACGTCGATGCGTTCAGTCCGTGCTCCGCCGTGCAGATCCAGTAGGTGTCGATCGCCTTGGCGTGCGCGGGATCGGCCTCGCCGCGCCAGCGGATGAGGAACTTCTCGGCGGCGGTCGACCCCTGCGCGACGGTTTCCTCTGCAACGACGTCCTCGTGGCCGTCGGCGACGCGCGCCGAGCGAGCGACGATTGCCATCAACTCGGCCGAGAGCCGCGCGAGGTCGTCTCTCGCCTGCTCGTCGGAGACCTGACTGAGCTTGCCGAGACCCCAGACGCCGGACAGGCGCGCCATCTCGGCCTGAGCGTCAGCAGGAGCGTTGCCCGTCAACTGCGGAGGCACGTATCCCTCTGGTTCGGGCATCCCCGGCTCGAGGCTCTGGTCGACGAGCAGGCCCCAGACCTTCTCGTAGGGCACCTTGCCGACGAGCTCCTCGATATCGACACCCCGATAGCGAAGGGCGCCTCCGTCGCGATCCGGCTCGGCGATCTCGGTCTCGACGGCGACGACGCCTTCGAGACCCGGCTTGAAGTCCGCGACCTCGCTCATCGGCCGGGACGCTACCTGACCGAGCGAATGCTCCAGGTACGATCGGCCCCGCCCATGGGCCATCGCGTGACCCTCATTCCCGGTGACGGAACCGGCCCGGAGCTCACCGAGGCGACCCGCCGCGTGCTCGAAGCGACGGGAGTCGACCTCGACTGGGACCTGCGCCAGGCTGGCGTCGAGGTCATGGAGGAAGCAGGGACTCCGCTCCCGCAGGAGACGCTCGACTCCGTCAAGCAAAACGGCGTCGCCCTCAAGGGCCCGATCACGACGCCGATCGGCACCGGGTTCCGTTCGGTCAACGTCGCTCTTCGCCACGAGCTCGAGCTCTACGCCTGCCTTCGTCCCTGCAAGACGTACCCCGGCGTTCGTACTCGCTACGAGAACGTCGACATCGTCGTCGTGCGCGAGAACACCGAGGATCTCTACGCGGGCATCGAGTACGAAGCAGGAAGCGAGACCGCAGCGACGGTGATCGACACGTTGAACGGCCTCCAGGTGAAGCAGATCGCCGCCGGCTCGGGAATCTCGGTCAAGCCGATGAGCGCGGAAGCCTCGGAGCGCATCATCCGCTTCGCGTTCGAGCACGCGCGCGCGAACCACCGGCGCGAAGTCGCCGGCGTGACGAAGGCCAACATCATGAAGTTCACCGACGGCCTGTTCCTCTCGGTGTTCCGCGAGGTCGCCAAGGAC
Organism: uncultured Actinomycetes bacterium; assembly: GCA_963789655.1. Lineage (GTDB taxonomy): Bacteria > Actinomycetota > Thermoleophilia > Gaiellales > Gaiellaceae > GMQP-bins7. The sequence continues at coordinate 85,262 of CAWBLH010000007.1, read as the reverse complement.
TTCCCCGAGATCGCGTCGCGAGAGGTTCTCGTGGACGCGCTCTGCATGCAGCTCGTCCAGCGCCCCGAGGAGTTCGACGTGCTCGTCCTCCCGAACCTCTACGGCGACATCGTGAGCGACGTGACCGCCGGCCTGGTCGGCGGTCTCGGAGTCGCGCCCGGAGCCAACATAGGCGAAGGAGCTGCCGTGTTCGAGGCGACTCACGGGTCGGCGCCGCGGTACAAGGGGCTGAACAAGGTCAATCCGACGGCGATGATCCTCTCCGGGAAGCTGATGCTCGAGCACCTCGGCGAGCGTGACGCGGCGCAGCGGCTCGAGCGCGCGGTTGCTGCCGTGATCGCCGAGGGCGGCCGCGTCACCTACGACTTGAAGCCGACCCGTGACGACCCGACTGCGGTCGGCACCTCCGAGTTCGCGAACGCCATCATCGAGAGGCTGAATGCAGACTAAGCGCAGCGGCCGCGAAGCGGACGCCTTTAGGGATCTTCGCGCGAGCGGAGTCCGCGCTAGCGGACTCCGCTCTTGCGCAATAGAAACAGCCGATCGACTGGAGCCAGCGTGAGACACAAGGTCACCGTGGTCGGCGCGGGGCTGACGGGACGCACGATCGCCCAGGAGCTCGCACGTCGCGACTACGCGAACGTCGTTCTCGTCGACATCGTCGAGAACCTTCCGCAGGGCATTGCCCTCGACCTCGACGAGGCGGCGCCGGTGCTCGGTTACGAGCCCACCGTCACCGGATCGAACAGCTACGAAGAGACGGCCGGATCGGACGTGGTCGTCGTCACCGCAGGCGTTCCGCGTAAGCCAGGGATGAGCCGCGACGATCTCGTGACGACGAACGAGCGGATCGTCGGGTCGGTGACGGAGGAGGCACTTCGGCACTCGCCGGACTCCATCCTGATCGTCCTCTCCAACCCCCTGGACGCGATGTGCCACGTGGCGAAGGCGGCTTCGGGCCTCCCCAAGCAGCGGGTCTTCGGCCAGGCGGGGATCCTCGATACAGCCCGATTTCGGACGTTCATCGCCTGGGAGACCGGCGCGTCGGTCCGCGACGTGCACGCCCTCGTCCTCGGAGGGCACGGAGATCAGATGGTGCCGGTTGTTTCGTCGACGACGGTCGGCGGCGTCCCGCTGACGAAGCTCGTGGCCCAGGACCGGATCGACGCGATGGTCGAGCGCACCCGCAAGGGCGGCGGCGAGGTCGTCGAGCTCCTCGGGACCTCGGCGTGGTACGCGCCGGCCGCTGCGGTTACCGAGATGGTCGAAGCCGTCCTCCTCGACCAGAAGCGGCTGCTCCCGTGCACCGCGTACCTCGAAGGCGAATACGGAGTCACGGATCTGTACATGGGCGTTCCCGTCAAGCTCGGCGCGGCCGGAATCGAGGAGATCGTGGAGCTCGACCTCTCCGAGCAGGAACAGTCGTGGTTCGAGGACTCGGCGGCGGCCGTCCGGGACGTGGTCGGCGTCCTCGGGAAAGGATAGGGCGGGGCAAGCCCCGCTCACGGGATGGATCTGAACCTCGAAGGCCGCACGGCGATCGTCTGCGGCGCCTCAGCCGGCATCGGGCTCGGGATCGCCGAAGCGCTTGCGGCCGAGGGAGCGAATCTCGTCATGTTCGCGCGGAGTCATGAGCCGCTCGAGCGCGAGGCGGAGCGGCTGGGAGGACGCGCGGTGCCGGGTGACGTCACCAGCGCGGACGACGTCTCGCGGCTCGTGCAGACAGCGGTGGATGCGTACGGAGGCGTCGACATCCTCATCAACAACTCCGGCGGGCCACCGAGGACGGCCGCCGTCGGTCTGACGGGGCAGCAGGTCGAGTCCGCCGTCCAACTGCTCCTCGTCTCCGTCGTCCGCCTGACCGGCCTCTGCCTGCCGCACCTCGAGCGAAGCGGCCACGGCCGGATCGTCAACATCACGTCGAGCACGGTGAAAGAGCCCACGGACAACCTCGTGCTCTCGAACGCCGTTCGTCCAGGAGTCGTGGGTTGGGCGAAGACCCTCTCCCGCGAGGTCGGCCCCAAGGGAATCACCGTCAACTCGATCGCCCCTGGTTGGATCGACACCGAGCGCATCCGCGAGGTGCATCCCGACGGGCCGAGCGAGCTCGATCTCCGCGCCGTCCCTCTCCGCAGGCTCGGCACTCCACGCGAGATCGGCGATGTCGTCGCCTTCCTCTGCTCCGATCGCGCGGCCTATGTCACCGGCACCGTCGTCGCGGTCGACGGCGGACTGGTTCGCGGGCTTCTTTGAGCGCACGCGAAGCTCGATCGTGAAGCGCTTCGCCGGCATTGCGATAGCGCTGGGCGTGATCGGCCTGGTCACGGCCTTCACGCTCTGGATCCTCCCGGCGGAGGAGTTCATCTTCACGCCTCACGAGGCCAAGCCGCTCGCAGAGCGGGTCGTGGTCGAGGGATCGCGCGCCCGGGAAGAGGGTGGCGTGTACTACGTCGACGTCTTCGTGCGGAGGACGACTCGGCTCGAAGATCTCTTTCCCTTCCTGCGCCCGGAGGGCTCGACCGTCGTGCCGGAGGAGGCGATCCTCCCGAGCGGGACCTCGCAGGACGAGCGTGACCGCCAGACGTCCGCCCAGATGAGTCGCTCGGAGCTCGTCGCCTCGGCGGTTGCGCTCCGCGAGCTCGGATACGACGTCGTTGCGAAACCACAAGGGGCGCTCGTCATCGACGTGGCCTCCGATGCGCCGGCCGCGGCGAAGATCGACTCCGGGGACGTCATCGTCGCGGTGGACGGCACGGCCGTAACGACCCCGGACGAGCTCCGCCGCGAGATCGGGAGGCGCGAGCCGGGCGAGCAGGTCACAGCTCACGCTGCGGCGCGAGAACAAGACCGAGACGGTGACGGTGCGAACGGTTCCGAGCCCCGCGGACCCGAGCCGGCCCATCGTCGGCATCAGCGTCGACCAGGACGCGGACATCGACGTCCCGGTCGACGTCGACATCGACCTCGGCTCGGTCGGAGGCCCGTCGGCGGGGCTGCCATTCGCGCTCGAGATCGCGGACCAGCTCGGGCGTGACGTGACCCATGGCTGCCGAATCGCGGCGACCGGCGAGCTCGCTCTGGACGGGACCGTGCTGTCGGTGGGCGGCCTACAGCAGAAGACGATCGGAGCGCGCCAAGCGGATGTGGATGTCTTCGTGGTGCCGGCGGGCACGAACGCCGCCGAGGCCCGCAGGTATGCGGGAGATCTCGAGGTCTTGCCTGTGGAGAGTTTTCAACAAGCGTTGCGGCAGCTGGCAACGTCGCCCGCAAAATGCTGACTTTGCAGGTCTTTTGACTGTTCTGAGAACAGCCGCAAATTGCGGCGGATTCGTGTCAATAAGGGGTTGTCGGATGACGACCCGCTCGCCAGAATGCGGGCTTGGTCGTTGAGGGGCGGCCGCTCGAAAATGGCGAAGCCACGCTCAACACCACCCACCTGCGACGACTGCTTCTTCCGGCGAGAGGGCCTCTGCGCCCTTCCAGGGAACGACCCTTGTCCGACCTTCCGTGCCGCGGCAACGGGTGTGCTGTCACCGCCGAGACAGCCTCAGCTCGTCCCCCGGCCGCTCCCGCGCGTCGCGGTCGGCCACGCCGCATAAGCTTCCGTCGTGGAGACGCAGGGCGCCACTCCGCCGCCGAAGAAGCGGGACATCCCGTGGATGCTTGTCGGCTTCGCCGTCCTCACGATCTACGTGCTGCTCATCGTCCTCCTCAACCGGGAGGAGGTCGACATCAGCTTCGTCTTCTTCTCCACGAGGATCTCGAAGCTCGTTCTCGTTCTCCTCTGCTTCGGCCTCGGCTTCGCCGCCGGCTTCATGTTCGATCGCTGGCGCGTCCGCCGGAGGGAGGGCTAGCGTAGGAGCGACGCCAGCCTCGAGATCCCGTCGTCGATTCGCTCCGGGGTCTCGTAGCTGAAAGCGAGGCGGACCGAAGCCTGCCCCTGGCCGGAGCCGGATGGAAAGAAGTCGTCGCCCCGGACGATGGAGACCCCGCTCTCGGCAGCGCGCTCGCAGAGCTCCGACGCGCTCGCGCCGCCCGGAAGGTCGAGCCAGACGAAGTACCCGCCCTGCGGTTGGCTCCAGGACGCATTCGTAGGCAGCTCTCGCTCGAGCGCGCCGAGCATCGCGTCGCGTCGCGCGCGCAGCTCGGTCGCACATGCGCTCGAGGTTCGGCTCGAAGCGACCGCGCGAGATGAACTCCGCGATCGTCGCCTGGGTGAGGAACGGCGGGGAGATGTAGGTCGAGACCGCGCGTTGCTCGAACGCGGCGGCCTCCCCGGCGGGAAGCACGAAGTACCCGGTTCGAAGACCAGGTGCAACCGTCTTCGAGAACGACGAGGTGTACGTGACCAGATCGGAATCCATGAGCTCGTGGACGGCCCGTTCCGGCTCGCCCTCGTAGCGGACGAGCCCGTATGGATCGTCCTCCAGCACGGGCAGGCGATGGGTCTCCGCGATCTCGGCGATGAGGCGGCGGCGCTCGGCCGAGAGCGTGCGCCCGCTCGGATTCTGGAAGGTCGGGATCGTGTACAGGAACGACGCAGGCTCGTCCGATCGCTCGAGCTCGTTCGCGAGCGCATCCGGATCCAGGCCCTCTTCGTCCATCTCCAGGGACACGACCTCGACGCCCTCGCGGGCGAGTATCAGCAGTGGACGATCGTACGTCGGGCCTTCGACGAGAACCCGCCCCGGCCGCCGCGCGAGCGCTTCGGCTGCGTAGAGCACGAACCCGAGGAGCCCGCCGACGGTGAGTACGACCCGTTGCGGATCCACGCCATGGCGTTCTGCAACCCACTCTCGGAGGGGCCCGTACCCCCCGCCGGGGCCGTAGGCGAAGACGCTCGGCCCGTCGCGCTCGGCGGCCGCGCGCGCGCAGTCCGCGAGCTCCGCAGACGGGAGGAGCTCGGGAGCCGGCGCGCCGCGAGCGAACGAGATCGGCGAAGACGCGGCCATTCGAGCGAGCCTAGCGGTGGAAAGATCGGCGCGAACTTTCGACGCTTACAGTGCCAGGCTCTGTAAAGAGCGCTCGACGTCGGCCAGCCGCTCGAAACCCCGACAGCCCAGGTACTAAGCGCGGATCAGCTCGGCGACGAGCTTGGCCGTCTCGGTCGGCGTCGTTCCGACGCGGATCCCCCGCGCCTCGAGGGCGTCCTTCTTGGCCTCGGCGGTTCCGGACGAGCCGGAGATGATCGCACCGGCATGCCCCATCGTCTTCCCGGGTGGAGCAGTGAAACCGGCGATGTACGCGACGACGGGCTTTGACATCTCCGCCTCGATGAACGCCGCCGCCTTTTCTTCCTCGTCGCCGCCGATCTCGCCGACCATGACGACCTGCTCCGTCTCCGAGTCGGCCTCGAACAGCGAGAGGATGTCCACGAACGAAGAGCCTACGACTGGGTCTCCGCCGATGCCGACGATCGTCGAGTTGCCGAGCCCGAGCTGGGTGAGCTCGTGGCCGATCTGATACGTGAGCGTCCCCGAGCGCGAGACGAGGCCGATCGAGCCTTCGCTGAAGATCTCCGCGGGGATGATCCCAACGTTCGCTTTTCCGGGCGAGAGAGCACCGGGACAGTTCGGGCCGATAAGCGTGACGTCGCGCGCGTGCACGTACGCGTAGATGCGCAGCATCTCGTGAGCCGGCACGCCCTCGGTGATGCACACGATCGTCGCGACTCCTGCGTCGATCGCCTCGTAGATCGCGTCTGCGGCGAAGGGCGCCGGAACGAAGACCATCGCCGTGTTCGCATCCGTCTCCTCGACCGCCGCCGAGACCGTGTCGAAGATCGGGATCCGTTCGACGTCCTGTCCGCCCTTCCCAGGCGTCACCCCTGCGACGACCTGAGTTCCGTGCTCGCGGTTGCGCAGGCCGTGAAACCGACCTTCCGAGCCGGTCAGCCCCTGCACGACCAATCGTGTCTCGTTGTCGACGAGAATCGCCATCGCTCAGACCGCCGCCGCCAGCTCCACGGCGCGGCGCGCTCCGTCGAGCATGGTCGCCTCGGTGTGGAGGTTCGACGCGTCGGCCTCCCTGAGCAGGCGACGTCCCTCCTCGGCGTTCGTTCCGTCGAGGCGGACCACGATCGGATCCTCGATCGCCATCTGCTCGAGCGCCTGCAGGATCCCGCGCGCGACCTCGTCGCAGCGCGTGATGCCGCCGAAGATGTTGAAGAAGATCGAGCGCACCTGTGGGTCTTTCGCGATGACCTCCAGGGCGTTGACGACGCCCTGCGCATCGCCTCCTCCCCCGAGATCGCAGAAGTCCGCCGGTCGCCCGCCGACGAAGGTGACCACGTCCACGGTCGACATCGTCAAGCCCGCCCCGTTCCCGAGCACCCCGACGTCGCCGTCGAGCTTCACGTACGTGACGCCCTTCTCGCGAGCAAGTGCCTCCAGCGGGTCGGCGGCGCCCACGTCTCGCAGCTCGGCGAGGTCCGGGTGGCGATAGAGCGCGTTGTCGTCGATCGTGAACTTCGAGTCGAGAGCGCGCACTTCACCGTCCGTCGTCACGACCAGCGGGTTGATCTCGCAGAGCATCGCATCGCATCCGACGAAGACCTCGTAGAGCTTCGCTGCGATCGCGACGATCTGCTTCTGCTCCGCCAGATCCGCGACCCCCGCCTGGTAGACGAGCCGCCTCGCGTGCCACGGGTGAAACCCTTCCAGCGGGTCCACGTGGAGCCGAACGAGCGCGTCGGGGCTCGACGCAGCGACCTCTTCGATGTCGACCCCGCCCTGCGTCGTGAACATGAACAGCGCCTGCTTCGCGCTGCGATCGAACGCGATCGAGAGGTAGTACTCGCGCGCGATCTCCGACGCCCGCTCGACCCACACCTTCTCGACGACGTGTCCGCGGATGTCCATGCCGAGGATCTCTCGAGCGCGCGCCTCCGCGTCCGCGGGTGTCTCGGCGAGCTTGATGCCCCCGGCCTTGCCGCGGCCGCCGATCAGCACCTGCGCCTTGACGACGACCTGCCCGCCGAGCTCCTCTGCAGCTGACCGCGCCTCCTCGGGGCTCGTCGCCAGGCGTCCCTCGGAGATGGGGATCCCGTAGCGGCGGAAGAGCTCCTTCCCCTGGAATTCGTGCAGGTCCAAAGCGCGGGCGAGTCTACCCGGCTCGCGCGGAGCCGGGAGCCGACGAGTCGGTGTGCAAGCATGGAGTGAATGAGCCGGACGACGATCCTGGTACTGGTGGCACTCGGCGCCGCGCTCGCCGGTTTTGCGTTCTCGACGGCGGCGAGGCAGCTGAAGAACGAGGAGCCTGCGGCCGAGGCGAGCGTCGCAGCCGGCGCCCAGACAGCAACGCTGGGCTGGCGTGAGACTCACGGGAGCCCGGGGGAGCAGCTCGTCTTCTTCGTCGAGTCGCTCGAGATCGTTCCCGGAGGCTGGAAAGTCCGGCTGGCGCTCGAAAATCGCTCGTCGGTCGCGTTCGCGTTGGGCGATCACGCGTCGCTGAATCGCTCGTTCGGCCTGATGCTCTTCTCGAGCGGAAAGATCGAGGAGCTGCAGGCGCAGAACGCCAGCAACACGCTTCCGGCTGTGCGACCCGCGGCAACGTACGCACCGAGGCTGCCGGCGCTCCTGGAGCCGGGCGCGTCGTGGAGAGGGACGATCTCTGCGCCGGGCTCGTTGGCTGCAGGAAGCTGGGTAAGGGTCGTATTCGGCAGCCTCGTCTCTGTCGGCAATCCGCCGGAGGAGTTCGGGGAGAGCATCGTGTGGATCACCGACAGCGCGCACCAGCTTCGCGCTTAGAACTCGGTTCGGACGTGGCGCATGCGATCAGGACGGTCGATTCGTGAAATCGGGGCGACTCGCTGCGGCGCGCGACACAAGGCTTCATTCTGAATCGAGTTCTTGGGCCTTCTCGCCAATCACACGAGGTGCGCCGTGAGCACGCGCTGCGTCTCCGGTTCCGCTCCGCAGCTCGCCGGGAGGACCGGGCCGGCCGTCTCCTCGACGGTCGCCGCGTGCTCGTTGCCGTCTCGATCGCGAAACCGAACGACCTGACCCTCGACGGACGAGAGCCGGAGATCTTCGATGCCCACGAGCCCGAGCGTCCCCCGTATCGCGTGCTCCGCTGCCTGGACGCGAGAGTCGTAGCAGGTTCGCCCGCGGTAGCGATCGAGGTCGATCGTGCCACCTAGGGCACGAGCGGTCACAGCGACCGCGTCCTCCGCATCGATCCGGCCGAGCTGGATTCCCGCCGGGAGAACGAGCACGTTCGCCGCGAAGCGATGGCCGCCTTGATGGGACGACAGCCAGACTTCGACATCGCTGAAGCGGCTTGCGAGCACCCCGTACACCGCCGTGCCACGCAGAGAGCAACACGCATCGCGGCTCCCATGACCACATACGAGGACAAGTGGCGCTGCGGCCTGCTCGCCGTCCGCTTCGAAGTCGACCTCCGCCAGGTCGTCGTGACTCTGGAGCTCGATCCGGCGGATCTCGGACGAGGTCTCCTCCGCCCGCACGACGAACGCGACCGGACCGCCGCGCGGCCGCCCAGGGCGACGGAGGAAGTGCAAGCGGGAGCGCGGCGTGTGTTCGAGCCAGGTCGATACGGCTTCGTGCGCGCGAGGAGCAAGCGTGCCCGCCGCTCCGACGTCCCGCCCCCACGACCCGGGAACTTCCACGAGTAGCCACCGCTCTGCCGTCGATGCGGTCCCTGCCAGCGGCTCGTCGGCCGCCCTCGACAGGTCCGAGCAACGACCGGGAGCCATCAACTCGGCACGCCGGCGGACTCGATCACGCAGATCGGCTCGCCTTCGGCGATCTGCTGCCCGGCCCGGACGTGGACTTCCGTCACGACCCCCTCGCGGTGGGCGACGACCTCGTTCTCCATCTTCATCGCCTCGATGACGCAGATCAGCGCTCCGGCGTCGACGGTGTCCCCCTCCGCGACAGCCAGCTCGAGCACCGTGCCCTGCATCGGGCTCACCACACCTCCCGTCGCCTCGCCGCGCAAGCCCTTGCTCCGTTCCTTGTGACGGCGAGCGAGCTCGGCCCAGGGAGGCTCGGGTGTGTGCAGGCGTACCTCGTGGCGACGACCATCCAGCTCGAGCTCGACGACGCGAGTTCGAGACGCTTGAGCTCCGTCCGATTCGACCCGTAATCTTGTTGTCACATGAGACAACTGATCATCCAACTCCTGTGCGCTCTTCGCGAGCTCCTCGGATTCGACGAGGCCGCGACACGTCTCCCCTGCGACGAAGCACGCGCTCGACAACAGCGCACGGTGAAATCCGACGAGCGTTCTCGGCCCCCGGATCTCGAACTCTCCGAGGGCGCGCAGCGCCCGCCGCCTCGCCCGTTCCCTGTCGACGTCATGGACGACGAGCTTGGCGATCAGCGGGTCGTACAGATCCGAGATCTCATCGCCCGCGCGCACCCCGGAGTCCACGCGGACGCCGAGCCCGCCAGGCTCCCGATAGGCCTCGATGCGACCCGGCGTGGGCAAGAACCCGCGAGAGACGTCTTCCGCGTTGATGCGGCACTCGATCGCATGTCCCCGGAACAGGATGTCCTCCTGCGCGAGCGAAAGCGGCTCTCCGGCCGCGATCAGGAGCTGTTCGCGGACGAGGTCGATTCCGGTCACGGCCTCGGTGACTGTGTGCTCGACCTGGATGCGCGTATTCATCTCGAGGAAGTAGTACGTCCCGTCCGGCGTGAGGAGCCCCTCGATCGTCCCGGCCGATCGATACGCCACCGCCCGCGCAGCCTCGACGGCAATCGCCCCTATTCGCATGCGGAGCTCCGCATCGACGGCCGGCGAGGGAGTTTCCTCGACGAGCTTCTGATGGCGGCGCTGGATGGTGCAGTCGCGCTCCCCGAGGTGGATGACGGCGCCATGGTTATCGGCCAGGACCTGAACCTCGACGTGCCTCGGATCATCGAGGTACCGCTCGACGTAGACAGCCGAGTCCGCGAAGTACGCCTCACCCTCGCGCCGGGCCGCCTCGAACGCGCGCTCGACCTCTTCCGCAGCATGAGCGATTCTGAGCCCCTTCCCACCACCGCCTGCCGAGGCTTTGATCGCGATCGGATAGCCGATCTCGCCGCCGATCTCGAGAACGGCGTCAACACCCGCGGCAGGCTCGGTCGAACCTGGGATGATCGGAATTCCGGCAGCCCGCATTCGCTCCCGAGCTGCGATCTTGGATCCCATCGCCTCGATGGCCTCGGGAGGCGGCCCGATCCAGACGATTCCTGCCTCGGTGACCTGGCGCGCGAAGGCGGCATTCTCTGCCAGGAATCCGTACCCGGGATGGATCGCCTCGGCCCCAGCGCGCTGAGCCGCTTCGACGATCCGGTCTCCCCGGAGGTAGCTCTCGGATGCGGGGCCTGGACCGACGAGATACGCCTCGTCTGCGCGAGCCACGTGCAAGCTCGTGCGATCCGGCTCCGAGTAGACGGCCACGGTTCCGATCCCGAGCTCGTGGAGCGACCGGAACACGCGCAGCGCGATCTCGCCGCGGTTGGCAACGAGAACCTTCGTGAACAACGGCATGCGGGGCGTATTCTCCTCAACGATGAGCCTCCCGGATCAGCTGACGGTCGCGCGGGTCGTCGCAGTGCCGGTTGTCGTGCTGCTCTTCGCCTGGGACTTTCCGAACCACGCCTACTGGGCCACTGCGGTCTTCGTCGTCGCGATGGCGACCGATCAGATCGACGGGTGGCTCGCGCGCCGCCGCGGAACGAGCTCTCCGCTCGGCAAGCTCCTCGATCCGGTCGCGGACAAGGTGCTGATCCTCGCCGCCCTGGTGATGCTCATCGGCGAAGGCATGGCTCCGGCTTGGATGGTGGCGCTCATCGTTGTCCGCGAGATCCTCGTCTCGGGGCTCCGCCTGGCCGCGGTCGAGCGTGGCGTCGTCCTCGGCGCGCGGGACCTCGGGCGGCTCAAGACCTGGGTGCAGGCGCTCGCTGCCGCAATTGCCGGCTTCGCCGCTGCCGGTGCCTGGAGCGAGGACGTCGCGTGGTGGGCGGTGCTCGTCGCGCTCGTCGCGACCTGGGTCTCGGGTCTCGACTACGCGCGGGTCGCGCCACGCGTGCTGCGCGGCGAGCGGGCGTAGCCCGCATCGATCATCGAAGCCGGCGGAGTCACCGCTTCCCGCGCCGCCGCGCGCCGCCACAGCGTGACGCGCGAAGCACCCGTTGACTCGAGCCCGATCCCGGACCTCGAGAGAGCATGCTCGATCGCGGCCAGCTCCGCAGCAGACACCATCGGCACGACCTCGGGATGCACGGCGCGGAGGTTACGCAAGCGGGAGCAGACTCACACCCCTCGCCTGAACGGCGACGCGACTTCTCCCTCCTGGTCATTCAACTGCTTGAGTTGGCGGAGTGACCGATCGCTTGCGCGACTTCTGGGACTTCGACGACCTCGATTCGACGGAACGCCGCTTTCGCGAGCTCCTCGAAAGGACGACGGACGGAGATGCCCAGGCGGAGGTCCTGACCCAGCTCGCGCGGATCGAAGGCCTCCGCGGATCCTTCGACGATGCCGAGCGTCTCGTCGCAGAGGCGGAGTCCCAGGCGGGGACAGGTCCGGTCGCAGCTGCTCGGATCGACCTGGAGCGTGGGCGCATCCTGCGGTCGAGCGGACGGGTCGCGGAGGCGCTTCCCCTCTTCGAGCGAGCGTTCACGATCGCATCCGACGCGGGCGAGCACTTCATCGCGGTGGATGCCGCGCACATGGCGGCCCTTGCCGCCGGCAGTCGCGACGGCTTCATCGCCTGGACCCAACGGGGCGTCGCGCTGGCCGAGAGCGAGGACGACGCGTCCTACTGGCTCGGCCCGCTCCTGAACAACCTCGGCTGGGAGCACTTCGAGGCCGGTGAGTACGTGAACGCCCTCGGCGCCTTCGAAAGAGCCCTCACCGAGCGCGAGCGGGATCCCGCAGATCGATCGGCGATCGAGATCGCGCGGTACGCCGTCGCGAAGACGCTCCGCGCCGCTCGGCCGACCGAGCGAAGCAGCCCCACTCCTCGAGCAGGCGGTCGCGTGGGCGGAGAGCGAGGGTGCTCCTGACGCCTGGTTCCACGAGGAGCTCGCCGAGACCTATGCCGATCTCGGGAAAACGGCCGACGCAGCCGACCAGGCGCGAAAGGCGCTCGCGCTGCTCCCCGAGGCCGATCCGACGTTCGAGAGCGACGGCGATCGCGCGATGCGCCTTCGCCGGATCGCCTCGTGACCTACAACGGAATGTTGCCGTGCTTCCGCTGCGGCTTCGGCTCGCGCTTCGTCAGCGCGGTCTCGAGCGCGGAGATCAGCACCGGCCGCGTTCGGCGCGGCTCGATCACGTCGTCCACGTAGCCACGCTCGGCCGCCGTGTAAGGGTTGGCGAAGCGCTCCTTGTACTCGGCGATCAGCTCCGCTCGCCTGCCATCGGCGTCGTCCGAGCCGGCCAGCTCGTTGCGAAAGACGATGTTGACCGCACCCTCGGGACCCATGACGGCGACTTCGGCAGTCGGCCACGCGACGTTGAAGTCGGCGCGGATGTGCTTCGACGACATGACGTCATACGCTCCGCCGTAGGCCTTTCTCGTGATCACCGTGAGCTTCGGCACGGTCGCCTCCGCGTACGCATAGAGAAGCTTGGCGCCATGCCGGATGATCCCGCCCCACTCCTGCGCAGGCCCTGGGAGAAAGCCCGGCACGTCGACGAAGGTGACGAGCGGGATGCCGAACGCGTCGCAGGTTCGGACGAAGCGCGCCGCCTTCACCGACGCGTCGATGTCGAGCACTCCCGCGAGCGCCCCGGGCTGGTTCCCGACGACCCCGACCGAGTGGCCGCCCAGCCGCGCGAAGCCGCACACGATGTTCTCCGCCCAGTGCGGCTGCACCTCGAGGAACTCGCCGTCGTCGACGACCCGCTCGACGACCTGCTTCATGTCGTACGGCTTGTTGGGGCTGTCAGGGACGATCGAGTCGAGCGACGGATCCTCGCGCTCGACCGGATCGGACGGGGTGGCGTACGGCGGCGGATCGAGGTTGTTCTGTGGGAGGAAGGAAAGGAGATAACGCGCCTCCTCGAGACACGTCTCCTCGTCGGGCGCAGTGAAGTGAGCGACTCCCGACTTCGTCGCGTGGGTCGCGGCCCCCCCGAGCTCCTCGAACGAGACGTCCTCCCCGGTGACCGTCTTCACCACGTCGGGGCCGGTGATGAACATGTACGAGGTCTCTTCCACCATCAGCACGAAGTCGGTGATCGCGGGCGAGTACACGGCGCCTCCCGCGCACGGGCCCATGACGAGCGAGATCTGCGGCACGACACCCGAGGCCTGGACGTTTCGCCAGAAGATCTCGGCGTAGCCGGCGAGAGAGACCACTCCTTCCTGGATCCGCGCCCCGCCCGAGTCGTTGATTCCGACGACCGGACAGCCATACGTCACCGCCATGTCCATGACCTTGCACACCTTCTCCGCGAAGACCTCGGAGAGCGAGCCTCCGAACACGGTGAAGTCCTGCGAGAAGACGAAGACCTTGCGTCCGAAGATCGTCCCGTAGCCGGTTACCACAGCGTCGCCCCAGGGGCGGTTCTCACGCATGTCGAACTCGACCTCGCGATGGCGCACGAAACGGTCGAGCTCGACGAAGGAGCCGGGGTCGAGCAGCTTCTCGAGCCGCTCGCGGGCGAGGAGCTTCCCACGCTCACGCTGTCGTGCAACGTGCTTCTCGCTGCCCGCGTGGAGCGCCTCTTCCTGCAGCTCCTCGAGCCAGCGAAGCTTCGCCTCGGTCGTGTCGTGCGTCTCAGCCACCGGCGCGGAGCCTAAACGCACAGCCCGCTGTGGAGCGATCAGCGCTGACTCTTGACACTTACAGGGACAGGCACTGTCAAGAACCCCGGCCGCGTAGAGTCGGCCCGTGGACGGATCCGTCCCGATCGACCGCTCGACGACGTGGCCGTACGAGAACGGCGAGCTCGGTGAGTTCTCGTACAGCCGGTTCTCGAGCCCCACCGTCGCCGCCGCCGAGCACGCGCTCGGGGAGCTCGACGGAGGCGACGCGCTGCTCTTCGCTTCGGGAACGGCAGCCTCGGCTGCCGTGGTGCTCGCCTTGCTGTCGCCTGGTCGAACGATCGCGCTCGCTGAAGGTGCCTACTACGGAACCGGCGTCCTGCTCGACGAGCTCGCGCGCTGGGGCGTGCACCACGTCGAGTTCGATCAAACCGGCCCGCCACCGTCCGGTGCCGACCTCGTCTGGATCGAAGCGCCTTCCAACCCGTTCCTCACCATGCCGGACTTCGAGGCGGCCGCGGCTCACCCGGCGCCCGTGGTCTGCGACTCGACCGCAGCCACGCCACTGCACGTGAAGCCGCTCGAGCGCGGCTGCGACATCGCTCTCCATTCGGCGACGAAGGGCCTGGCCGGCCATGACGACGCCCTTGTCGGGGTCCTCGTCACGGGTGACGCGGAGACGGCAGCGCGTCTACGTGAATTTCGCTCGCGCACCGGCCCCGTGGCGGCTCCCGACGTCGCGTGGCTGCTTCTCCGCGGGCTGCAGACGCTCGAGGTGCGGGTCGCCCGCCAGACGGAGACCGCCACGTCGATCGCCGAGCGCCTTCGCTCGCATTCCGGTGTCCAGACCGTGCGCTACCCGGGCTTCGGCGCGCTCATGTCGTTCGACGTCGCCGACGCAGAGTCGGCACGGCGCGTGGAGACGAGCACCCGGCTGATCGCGAACAAGACCAGTCTCGGCGGCGTCACCTCGCGGATCGAGGCGCGCTCACGCTGGGAGGGTGACCGGGTGCCGGCGGGCCTGCTCCGGCTGTCGATCGGCCTCGAGGATCCCGACGCGCTCTGGGGCGATCTCGAGCGCGCGCTCGAGATCGCCTGACCAGCAATTGCTAGAGCCCGCGGTTGATGCTCAGCAAGCTCGAGAGCCCGCCCAGGGCCTTCGCACGCTGCGGCTGGATGCCGTGCCACGTCGCCTGGGCGCTCCGGCTGACCTGCACCCTCGCCTGAGGCTTCTGCTGCACCCGGTCCTGGGGCTTGAGCTGTGCCGTGTCTTGAGGCTTGACCTGGGCCGTGAACTGCGGGGCGGCCTGGGCCGTGGCCTGCGGAGCGAGCTGAGCAGAGGCCTGCGCGGTCGACGTCGCCGGGTTGCTGGCCGCCGAGGCCTGCTGGGCGAACGCGAAGGTCCCGACCACGGCAGCGATCGCGGCCACGGTGGCCGGCTTCCTCGCTGACAGATGGGCTTCCACGTCGGCCGTCGCCCGGTCGACCACGTCCTCGGGCGCGCCGGCGACGAGCAAGAGCGGTGCGACCGCGGCCTCCGGAAGCCCCCAACCGATCAGCTCCGCCAGCGGATCCTGCTCGACTCGCGCCCTGAACTCGTCGTCGCGATAGATCCGAGCGACGAGCTCGCCGATCCGATCCCGATCCTGCTCGACCGCCTCCGCGAGCTCTGCGAACCCCCCGTCTCGAAGCGTCGTGAGCGGGTCGTCGTCGAACGCTGCCGTGAAGCGCGTGTCCTCGTCCAGTCGCTCGGCGAGAGCGGTCGCGGCCTCGCTGGTCATGGCGCAGCTCCTTCCTTCGGTTTCCGAACCTCGCCTTCAAGACGCGCGAGGCGCATTCTGTCTTCCCTCGAACCCGTGCAGCTACCCTTGCGACATGGCGCTCTTCCGAAGGAGCATCGCGATGCCGACGGCCGAAGCCGCCCTTCCCGGGCGAGATGACTCGATGACGGGACTGGCCGACCATCTGGTTCTCGGCACGCCGATCACGCCACCCTTCCCGGACGGCACCGAGCGGGCGATCTTCGGCATGGGCTGCTTCTGGGGAGCCGAGCGGCTCTTCTGGCAGGCGCCGCATGTGTACACGAGCGCAGCCGGCTATGCGGGCGGATTCACGCCGAACCCGACGTACCAGGAGGTCTGCTCTGGCGCGACGGGGCATACCGAGGTCGTGCTCGCGGTGTTCGACACGGCGGTGACGAGCTACGAGGAGATGCTCCGGATCTTCTGGGAAGGGCACGACCCGACGCAGGGAATGCGCCAGGGGAACGACGTCGGCACCCAGTACCGCTCGGCGATCTACTGGACGAGCGACGACCAGCGCGAAGCGGCCCTCGAATCCCGCGACCGCTACCAGCAGGAGCTCACCCGAGCAGGTCTCGGCTCGATCACGACCGAGATCGCCGATGCCGGGCCGTTCTTCTACGCGGAGCCGTACCACCAGCAGTACCTCGCCGCGAACCCGAACGGCTATTGCGGGATCGGCGGAACGGGCGTCTCCTGCCCCATCGGCACGGGCGTCCAGGCCGCTTCGTAGACGAAGGGCGAGGCAAGCCTCGCCCCCCTACGGCACTGCCTCCACTTTCGCGGCGACCTCGCCCTTTACCGGTCGGTCGCTCGTCAACCCCGCTCCACCCGCGAGCCGAGCCGCAAAGTAGACGGGGATTATCGAGACGACGATCACGAACAGCGCGACCACGTTCACGATCGGCAGCTGCGCCGGTCGCGAGAGCTGGGCGAAGATCCAGATCGGCAGCGTCTGCTGCGCGCCGGCGGTGAACGTCGTCACGATGACCTCGTCGAAGGAGAGCGCGAAGGCGAGGAGGCCGCCGGCCAGCAACGCCGTCCGCAACTGCGGGAACGTCACGTGCCGGAACGTCTGCCAGCTGTCCGCGCCGAGATCCGCGGACGCCTCTTCCAGCGAGCCGGCCGTACGTCTCAGACGGGCGATGACGTTGTTGTAGACCACAACGACGCAGAAGGTCGCATGCCCGATGATGATCGTCGTCAGGCCGAAGCTGACACCGGTGGGACCGAGAACGTCGAGCACGGTGGCCTGGAGCGCGAGCCCCGTGATGATCCCAGGTAGCGCGATCGGGAGGATGACGACGAACGAGATCGCTTCGCGGCCGAAGAAGCTGAAGCGCGCCACCGCGAGCGACGCAAGCGTCCCGAGAACGAGGGCGACCGCCGTCGCGCCGAGCGCCGCCAGCAAGGAGTACGTCAACGCGTCGCGCACGTCCTCGTCGTGAAACGCGACCGAGAACCACCTCGTGCTGTAGTTCTCGATCGGCCAGCCCTGCGTGACGTTGCGGTTGAACGCGTAGAGCCCGACCAGGATCAGCGGCAAGTAGATGAACGCGAGCGTCACTCCCGCGCCGAAGCGGAGGAGCACGCGGGTCAGCCGGGACTCGACCACTAGAGCGACTCGAACGCCCGGAGCCTGCGGGCGACGAGCAGGTAGAGGATCATGACCGCGATCGGGATCATCGAGAACGCAGCCGCGATCGGCAGGTTCTCGCCGTAGCGCTGGTAGATGACCGTGCCGATGAACTGCTCGCTCGTGATCAGGCCTGGCGCGATGTAGTCGCCGAGCGTGAGCGAGAAGGTGAAGATCGACCCCGCGACGACGGCTGGGAAGGCGAGAGGAAGCGTGACTCGCGTGAAGGTGCGGAACGACCGCCCGCCGAGATCGGCCGATGCTTCGAGCAAGGACGAGGGGATGCGCTCGAGCCCGGCGTAGATCGGAAGGATCATGAAGGGCAGCCAGAGATAGGTGAAGACGAGCCACAGCCCGACCGTCGAGTAGCCGTCGAACTGGAGGCCGAAGGGCTCGAGCGCCCAGTTGATGACACCGCCGCCCGAGAGCATCGTCCGCCATGCGTACGCCTTCACCAGGTAGCTCGCCCAGAGCGGCATGAGAATCGCGACCACGAGCAGGTTTCGCGTTCTCGGCGAGGCAACCCGGGCCATGTAGTACGCGATCGGGAACGCGAGGACGGCATCGGCGACGGTCACCAGCGTCGCCATCTGAATGGTGCGCCAGGCGACGTCGCGATAGACGTCTCGCTCGAAGAGTTGCCGGAAGTTGTCCAGCGTGAACTCCCGGACGATCTCGGCGGTGAACGGGTCGGTGTCCCAGAACGCGGCGAGCAGCAGCACCGTCAGCGAACCGAGGTAGACCACGACCATCCAGCCCACGGGCACCGCGAGGAGAAGCGCGAGCCGGAGGCGAGGGTGGCGATAGAGGAAGGTCGAGAGCCGTCGCCCCGGGCTCTCCCGGGGCGACGGCTCGGAGTACGGGACGGAGGTCAACTCGCCGTGTTAGCCGCGAATCTCCGTCCAGGCTGCTTCCCAGTCCTCCTGGGTCTTGCACACCTCACCGCGGTCGTCGCCGCAGTCCGCGGTCGGGGTCGTCCAGTAGTAGATGTCCTCCCACCACGTCTCGTCGTCCGCGTGGAACTCCTCGCAGTGGTTCGGGTTCTTGGTCAACTCGCACGCCTTCAGGTTGACCGGCGCCTCACCGAAGCCTTCGGCCACGGCGGCTTGTGCCTCCGGCGAGATCATGTGGTTCATCCAGAGGTACATGCAGTTCGGGTTCTGGGCCTCCGAATGGATCATCCACGTGTCGGACCAGCCCGTCGTACCCTCCGTCGGCTTGATCGCGCTGACGGGCACCGGTGGATCGGCGTTCGTCAGCTGGAGGTACTGGTAGGGCCAGGTCGTGCCGACGACGCTGTCCTTGTTCGTGTACTCACCGATCTGCTTGGCGACATCGCCCGGCCAGTAGTTGCACGCCTGCTGCGGCCTGTTTCTTCAGAAGCTCGACAGCGGCGTTGAACTGCTCCTCGTCCAGGAAGTAGGGATTGTCGATGCCCGAGGTCGGGTTGCGTCGCCTTCAGGTACACGGCAGCGTCCGCGATGAAGATCGAGTCGTCGTAGATCGAGATCTTCCCCGCGTATTTCGCGAGCTGGTCGTCCTCCCAGATCACGCTCCAGCTGTCGGTGTCCTCCGGGACCTCGTCCGTTCGGAACATCAAGTAGTTCGGGCCACGGCCATGCGGCACGCCGTACGGCTGGCCGTCGAGGCTGTTGTAGTCCTTGCCTTTGATCCCCTCCTGCACGTCGGCGTAGTTCGGGATGAACTCCGTGTTGATGGGCGACGACGTCACCGGTCGTCATCAGGCGAACGCTCGCGTTCCCCGACGCCGAGACGCCGTCGTACTCGCCCGTCTGGATGAGGCTGATCATCTCGTCCGAGCTGCCGCCGTCCTTCGTGTTGACGGTGCAGCCCGTCGCCGACTTGAACTCGTCTGTGAGCTGCGCGTACCCCGCCCACTGGACGACGTTGACCTGCCCTTCCTCGCGGGCCATCTCCTGGATCTCCTCGAGCGAGCCGCCGAGGCCCTCGATCTCGGTGCTCGCCTCCCCGCCGTCGTCGCTGCCTCCGCAACCGGCTGCGACGACGCAGAGCGCCGCGACGAGCAGCCCCAGCGCCGCCCAGCGGGCGACGCGTGTCTTACGTCCCTTCATTCCGTTCCTCCCTCCGGTTCGTCGATGATCGACTCCTGCTCCGTGCGCCACGCGACCCGCACGCGACGCCCTTTCGTCTCGAGCACCTCGCTCGAGCCTTCCTCCAGGTTCTGCTCCAGCACCTGCAGCTGACCACCGCGCTCGAGCTCCACGTGGTAGCGCGTGACCGGGCCGACGTACTGCACGTCGCTCACGATCCCGGGCTCGACGGTCCAACCGGCTTGCGGTTCGCGCCCGTCCTCGACGAGGTCGATCTTCTCCGGGCGCACCGTATAGCGGCGCCCGTCCCGCTCGATCACGTTCGACACGCCGACGAAGCCGGCGATGAACTCGCTCTGCGGATGCTCGTAGACGTCGGCGGGCGGCCCGACCTGCTCGATCCGCCCCTCGTTGAAGACCGCCAGCCGGTCGGACATCGTCAGCGCCTCCTCCTGGTCGTGCGTCACGTAGACGAACGTGATGCCGACCTCGCGCTGGATCGACTTGAGCTCGATCTGCATCTGCTGGCGAAGCTTGAGGTCGAGCGCGCCGAGCGGCTCGTCGAGGAGGAGCACCTTGGGCCGGTTCACGATCGCGCGCGCGAGCGCGACGCGCTGGCGCTGGCCTCCCGAGAGCTGGGCCGGCTTTCGGTCCCCGTATCCAGCCGAGGCGAACCATGTCGAGGGCCGCCTGCGCGCGCTGCCTGCGCTCGCCCTTCTTGACCTTCGTCACCATCAAGCCGTACTCGACGTTGTCCTGCACCGTCATGTGCGGGAAGAGGGCGTAGTCCTGGAAGACCGTGTTGACCGGCCGGTCGTACGGCGGAAGACGCGAGACGTCCTGCCCCGAGAGCTCGATCGTCCCCTCGTCCGGCGTCTCGAAGCCGGCGATCATCCGCAGCGTCGTCGTCTTCCCCGAGCCGGAGGGCCCGAGCATCGTGAAGAACTCGCCCGGTGCGATGTCGAGGTCGATCGCGTCGACCGCGACGACGTCTCCGTAGCTCTTCCTCAGGCCCGTGACACGGACGTCCGGCACGCCGTCATGCGGCAAGCGACTCCTCCAGGATCGCGAGACCCTCCTCGAGATCCTCGGCGCCGATCGTGAGCGGCGGCAGGAGCCGGATCACGTTGCCGTAGAGACCGCAGGACAGGAGGACGAGTCCGCGGTCGAATGCTGCCGAGACGACTGCCTGCGCCCGCTCGGGCGTGCGCTCGGCGAACTCGAAGGCGAGCATCGGGCCGAGCCCTCGCACCTCGCCGATCTCGGAGTGGCGTGCAGCGAGCGCGTCGAGCTTGCCACGTAGCAGCTCTCCCTGCTCGGCGGCCTCCGCCAAGAAGCTCTCGTCGGAGACGATCTCGAGCACCGCGAGAGCCGCGGCGCAGGAGACCGGATTGCCGCCGAACGTGCCTCCAAGCCCGCCGACGTGAACGGCGTCCATGACTTCCGCGCGCCCGGTGACGCCCGCGAGCGGAAGGCCTCCGCCGATCGACTTCCCCGAGACGACGAGATCGGGCTCGACGCCGTCGTAGTGCTCGATCGCCCACAGCTTCCCGGTTCGGCCGATTCCCGTCTGGATCTCGTCGTCGACGTACAGGATCCCGTGCTTTCGGCACAGCTCCTGGAGACGCGCCGGGTAGTCCGGAGGCATCGGCGATGAACCCGCCCTCTCCCTGGACCGGCTCGAGCACGACGCAGGCGACTGTCGCAGGATCGACGTCCGCCTTGAACAGGTGCTCGAGCGCGCCGATCGCGTCGTCGGAAGAAACGCCTCGGTACGGATACGGCGCGGGGACTCGATACACCTCGGGCGCGAACGGCCCGAAGCCCTTCTTGTAGGGGTTCACCTTGCTGGTCATGGTCATGGTGAGGAGCGTGCGCCCATGGAACGCGTACTCGAAGACGACGACACCGGGCCGGCCGGTCGCCGCGCGTGCGATCTTGACCGCGTTCTCGATGGCCTCTGCGCCCGAGTTGACGAGAATCGAGCGCTGCTCGCCGCCGCAGGGAGAGAGCTCCCCGAGCCGCCGGCAAACCTCGATGTACGGCTCATAGGTGCCGACGATGATGCACTGGTGCAGGTAGCGCTCGGCCTGCTCCTTGACGGCCTCGACGACCGCTGGGTGCCGGTGGCCCAGGTTCTGACAGCCAATTCCTCCTGCGAAGTCGATGAACGAGCGACCGTCGACGTCGGTGATTCGCGCTCCCTCTGCCTGCGCGACGACGAGGCGTGGGGTCGAGACTCCTGGCGCGACGTGTCGTGCACGGTCCGCCGCAATTCGCTCCGACTGGGTGCCCTCCCTCACGGACATGTCGGCGATTATGCACCTACTCAAGCGGGATTTCAGTGTGTACGCGGACGGACCACGAGGCTCCGAGGCGTGCTCCCTCTACCATCCGAGTACGCCGGAGTAGCTCAGCTGGTAGAGCAACGCACTTGTAAGGCGTGGGTCGTGGGTTCGAGTCCCTCCTCCGGCTCTCGTGCGAAGTCCGGGGTCAGGCTTCAGCCTGACCCCGGTGTCTCGGTTCGAGCCTTCGCAGTACGCGTCAACTCAGAACCGGGGTCTGAGGCTGAAGCCTGACCCCACACCTGGTCATCGTCAGGCGAGCACCTCGCGCGTCTTCTGGTGCGCAAGGATCTTCCGCTTGACGCGCTGCAGGGCGTTGTCGATCGTCTTCGTGTCGCAGCCGAGGTCCTCCGCCATCTCCTCATAGGAGTTGCCCTCGATGTACAGCCGGAGCGCTTCGGACTCGAGCTGCGAAAGCCCGCTCCCGAGACAGAACACCAGGCTCTGGAGCTCCTCCGTCGAGATGACGCAGACCGAGGGATCGTGAACGGTCGGGCCTGGCAGGGCGTCTCCGAGCGTGCAGTCGCCCTCGGACTCCTGGCCTGCCGGGGTATGGCTGAACGAGACATAGGTGTTGAGCGGCGAGTGCTTGAAGCGCGTCGCCGTCTTGATCGCGGTGATGATCTGGCGCGTCACGCAGAGCTCCGCGAAGCTCCGGAACGACGTCTCCTTGTCCGGACGGAAGTCGCGAACGGCCTTGTAGAGGCCGATCATCCCCTCCTGGACGAGGTCGTCCCCGTCGCCGCCGGCGAGAAAGTACGAGCTCGCCTTCAGGCGCACGAACCCGGTGTACTTCCGCATCAACCCGTCGAGCGCCTCCGTGCTGCCGTTCCGAGCCCGGAGGACGAGCTGCAGGTCCTCAAGCTCTCGTTGAACTTTCTGAGCGGTTTTCGGTGCTGCAGCGGTTCGGACGGCCATCGCACACCTCCCGTATCTGCGCCGTGGTTGAGCGAATCCCGATCGAGCTTGGCGTGAACGCGTAATCGATCAAGTCTCACGTTGAAGTTGAGGCAGAAGCTAGCACCATTCGGCAGGCGTTACAAGGGGTTTGCAAGAAACGCAGAATGATAGGAACACATGTTCGCCTCCTTACGGACGAGTTCGAGTGCCGTCACAGGGTCATCCCGCACCCACGTGCGAGGACGGGCGCAAGTCGGCTAGGTTCCGGCTTGCGCCCCGGAGGCCCGTCGCGCCGCAGCGACGACCCGGGGCGCTCTAGAGCTCGGTTCAGAATGAACCGAGCTCTTACGTCTTCTCGCCCCTGCGCAGCCGCTCCAGCCGCTCGCGCACATCGGGGTCGAGCCGGTCGCCGACGCGACTCCCCGACCCGCGCTGCTCCCGCTCTCGGTGCCCCGCCGGTTGCAGGTCGGCGAGAAAGAGCTGGGAGGTCAGCTTGCGGACCTCCTGCCCGGAAACCCTCCGCACCGTATCGTCGGAGGAGACGATGCAGACGAGCTCCGCGGCACGATGCTCGGCGGCGAGCCGCTCGAGCAGATCGTCCGCATGGGCGGCGTAGCGGACCGAGAGCGGGCCGACCTCGCGTTCCGCGTCCGTACCATCGAACACGACGATGCCTCGCACGCCATGGCCGGCGACGAAGCTCGCGAGGGTATCGACGAGCTCTCGGGGGTCCGAAAAGTCCCCGGCGTGGAGCAGGTTGTACCCGTCGAAGAGGTACAGGGTCGGTTCGGCCATCAAGCGTCCGAAGAGGCGACTAGCTCCACGTGACACAGTGTCACAAGGGCATCCTTGCCCCTCGCTGACGGCGGGCCTCGTACAGGAGCAGCGCTGCTGCAACGCTGACGTTGAGCGAGCCCACGCGGCCGGCGAGCGGGATCGAGACGACCGCGTCGCACGTGCGCCGGACGAGCGGGCGAACCCCGCTTCCCTCTGCGCCGAGCACCAGCGCGACGCCGCCTGCGAGATCGGCGTCCCACATGGAGAGAGAGCCTTCCGAGTCGGCGGCGTAGGCCCAGAGATCCGCTCCCTTGATCTCCGCAAGGTAGCGCGCGAGGTTCTGGACGACCGCCACGGGAAGGTGCTCGACGGCCCCTGCGGAAGCCCGGCAGACAGCCGGGGTCACGCGAACGGAGCCGTGAGCCGGGACGACGACTCCCGTCGCTCCCGCCCCTTCTGCGCTGCGCACGACGGCACCCAGATTGTGCGGATCGGTGACCTGATCGAGGCAGACGAGCAGAGGCTGCTCGCCCTTCGCGAGCTCGTAGGCGTCCGCGTAGCGAAACGGCTCGCACCACGCAACGACGCCTTGGTGGTCGCGAGTTCCTGCGGCTTCGCTCAGCACGCGCTCGGGCTTCACCTGGACGCGAGGGCCCGAGTCGAGCCAGGGGATTTGCGCTGCAGCGCGCTCGGTCGCCCAGAGCTCGTGGAGCTCGCGCGGGCCTCGCAGGAGCTCCCGAACCGGGCGCCGCCCGTAGACCAGCTCGCGGGTCACCGGAGTTGGACGAGCCGATAGCCGTCCGGGCTCGTCACGCACTTCCCAGCCCGCCGCCTCGAGCTCCGAGCGCAGAGCGGTCGGCTTCCTCGAAGTCGCGTGCCTCCCGCGCAGCCTGTCGTCGCTCGGCGAGCTCGACCGACCTCGGACGGCGGCTCGTCGGCATCCGCGAGCGACTCGAGCCCGAAGACCCCGAGGGCGCGGCGCAGAGACTCGTGATCGCGCCACTCGTGCATGACCGCGAGCGCCGCCGGGTGTGTTGAAGTCGTCCTCGAGCGCGGCGGAGAACCGCTCCCACGCTCGTCCGGGGCCGGTTCGTGCGGGTTTCGGAAGACCTCGCGGAAGCGGTCGGCGCGTGCCGAGGCCGCTGCATCCGCGTCGTCCGAGTAGTCGAGCGGCTTGCGCCAGTGCCCCGTGAGAGAAGAACACGAGCAGCGTCTCGCGGCCCCAGACGGTCGAGCACGTTCTCTCAGCGAGACGTCGTTGCCGAGCGACTTGTGCATCTCCTCGCCGGAGAACTCGAGCATCCCGTTGTGCATCCAGATTCGCGCGAACGGTCGATCCGAGCGACCGCGACTGCGCGATCTCGTTCTCGTGATGCGGGAAGACGCAGGTCGAGGCCTCCCCCGTGGATCTCGAACTCCGGGCCCGAGGTTCTTCTCCGCCATCGCCGAGCACTCGATGTGCCAGCCAGGGCGTCCGAGCGCCCCACGGTGAGTCCCACGACGTGTCCTCGCCCGGCTTGTTGCGCCTTCCAGAGCGCGAAGTCGCGCGGATCCTCCTTGCAGCGGGTTCGGCTCCTGCTCCTCCACCTCGATCCGGCCTCTGCGCTGCCAGACGCCCGTACTCGGGAAGCGAGCGACCCGGAAGTACACGTCCCCGTTCGACTCGTACGCAGACGTTCCGACTCGATCAGCTCCTCGATGAACGTCACGATCTCCGCGAATCGTCTCCGTCGCGCGGCGGCTCGACATCGGGCCGGCCGAGCCCGAGGTCGGTCGGTGTCCTCGACATACCAGCGCGTGGCATCGGCGGCGACAGCTCGCGGCTCGCGCCCTGCGCGGCTGCGTCGTAGATCTTGTCGTTGACGTCCGTGATGTTGTGGACGAGCGTGATGTCGTAGCCCGTCTGCCTGAGCCAGCTCGTGCAGCCACAGCGGCGAGCACGAGACGGCGAGCGCGTTGCCGACGTGGATTCGCTGGTAGACCGTCGGGCCGCAGACGTACATGCGAATCGGGCCCGGTGGGGGTGGAAGCTCGACGAGCCCACGGGTGAAGGTGTCGTACAGGCGCATCGGCCGATGGTACTCAGGAGCTCGCGGCGCGCTCGGCGCGCGCAAGTGCCTCGTCGCGAGAGAGCGCAGCGAGGACCGCAGCGAGCTCCGGACCAGTCGCCGCACCGGTCAGCGCGAGACGCAGCGAGCGCAGGTCACCCCCGACCGCCTTCAGCTCACGGAGGATCGCACGGGCTCCGTCCGTGTCCAGTCTCTCCGGCGCGGACCGCCGAAGCTCGTCGAAACGCTCGAGAGTCGGGTTGGCCTCGGCGTCGAGCGCGACCGCCGGTGGCTCGAGAACGAGCTGCGCATACGCGCGCGCTTCGACCAGCGTGCGCGCCCCCCGCAACACGGGGACAGCTTCGGCAGGCGCGTCGGCCGCAAGAGAGAGCTCTTCGTCACTCATGGCGGCGATCGCATCCGTCGCGAGCCGCCCGAGCCGGCTCAGATCGAGATGGACGTCGTGCTCCGGCAGCCCGAGCTCCTCGAGATAGGCACGAACCGCCTCCGGCGGGAAGCCGTCGTCGCGCAGCTCGGCGATCGACGAGTGCCCGTGCCGCTTGGAGAGCTTCTTCCCGTCCGGGCCGAGCACGAGCCCGTGGTGGATCACCTCCGGGAGCTCGCCGCCGACTGCACGCGCGATGAGCCGGTGCAGCTCGAGATTGGGGCGGTGATCGGAGCCTCGGATGACGTGCGTGATCCCGAGCTCGAGGTCGTCGACGACCGAGGCGAGCTGATACGTGGCCGTCCCGTCAGGCCGCAGAAGCGTCGTCCCCCCGCGGAGTCGCACCGCGCCCTCGTCGTCTTTGACCGCCGCTCCCGAGTCGAGCGCACGTCCTGCTGCGTCTGCGTACAGGCTTCCCCGCTCACTCTGCCGCACCGGCCCTTCGTCGAGCCCGACACGGAGCCAAGAGAGGTCTTCGATGATCGCGTTCTCTCCGCCTGTGACCGTACGCGCCGCATCGGTGTCGTCGATGCGGAGGATGAAGGCTCCTCCCTCGTCGTCGGCAAACTGCCGGTTCGCGACAGCAGTGAGCGCGTTTCCGAGATGCAGCGAGCCCGTCGGGCTCGGGGCGAACCGCACCCGAACCGGCACTACACCCAGCCGCGTTCGCGGTACAGGCCGAAGCCGAGGTCGAGCGCCTGGTCGATCTGCGCGTGCATCTCTTCATCCAACCGCTTCACGTAGAAGCAGGACTTCCCCTTCAGGAGGCCGAGCAGCTCGGCGGGGAACAGCTCGCTCTTCTCCGCATCCGTGTAGACCGGCATGAAATAGAAGCCGACGTATCCCTTCTGCACGATCGCGCCTGCGAAGAAGACCTCGCTCCTCTTGCGGCCGTCGATCTCGATGTCCTTCTCGGACCAGAGATGAACATCGCGCTTGCCTCGCACCGTCCCGGTACGCGCGACGAGCGGCGGCACGTAGCGGCGGAGCGACTCCTCGAGCCGCTCGAAGATCTCGTCGAGGTCGCGAGTCGGCTCAGGCATCGATCGTCACGTGGCCCGGCTGTCCCCGCACGCGATCCAGCCAGGCACGGATGGCGGGGTAAGGGTCGAGGTCGAAGCCCCCCTCGTGCGCGACGTGCGTGTACGCGTAGAGCGAGATGTCCGCGATCGAGTAGCGATTGCCAACGACGAACTCCCGGCCGTCGAGGTGCGACTCCATCGCATCCAAGGCTGCGTAGCCGCCCTTCATCCGCTCGGGCAAGCGGTCGGTGAACTTCTCGGGCGTTCCCGAGTACGCGAGCCAGAAGCGGGCGACCGCAATGTGCGGCTCGTGCGAGTACTGCTCGAAGAACATCCACTGGAGTGTCTGAGCGCGCTCGTACGCGTCGGTCGGCACGTACTGCGTGCCGTCGCCGAGGTACCAGAGGATCGCGTTCGACTCGCCGAGCGGCCGCCCGTCGTCGAGGACGAGCGTCGGGACGCGGAGCCCTGGGTTGAGGTCACCGAGCACCTCAGCCCGATTCGACCGGTCGACGACCGACATCTCGACCGTCTCGTAGTCCAGCCCGAGGTGGGCGAGCAGGAGCCGCACCTTGTAGCAATTGCCGGAAACTGCTGAGTTGTAGAGGCGCACGGGTTAACGGTAGTCGGGGTTGGCGAAGTCGAACCGGCACCCGGCGTCCCAGAGCGACCGCTGGTTGCCGTGCGCAGGGAAGCCGCCCGCGTCCTTGAGCAGCCGCGCGGCATGGAGCAGGTTCCAGGTCATGAAGGTGGTGTTCCTGTTCGTGAAGTCGTTCTCGGGACCGCCCGAGCCGGCGTCCAGGTACGACGGGCCAGGACCGGCCTCCCCGATCCAGCCTGCGTCTGCCTGTGGCGGGATCGTGTATCCGAGGTGCTGGAGCGAGTAGAGGATGTTCATCGAGCAGTGCTTGATCCCGTCCTCGTTGCCGGTGATCAGGCAGCCGCCGACCTTGCCGTAGTACGCGTACTGGCCCTGCTCGTTCAGGAGGCTCGAGCACGCGTACAGACGCTCGATGACGCGTGTGCACACCGAGGACTTCTCGCCGAGCCAGATGGGCGAGCCGAGCACCAGAATGTCCGCGGCCTGCACGCGTTCGTAGAGCTCCGGCCAGTCGTCGCGCTCCGCGCCGTGCTCCCGCATGTCGGGCCACACTCCGGGTGCGAGCTCGTGGTCGAGCGCCCGCACGTACTCGACCGAGACCCCGGTCAGCTCCATGATCTGCGTCGAGATGCGCATGAGCCCTTCCGTATGCGAGAGCTCGGGAGACGGCTTGAGCGTGCAGTTGACGTACAGCGCCTTCAGGTCTGAGAAGTCCCAGCGGCTCGTCGTGCAGAGCTCGCGCTGGAAGTCTGTGAGCGGCAATCGAACCTCCTGTCGGCCGGGGTTGACTGGGATCATCGCCCGCGTCGCGATAAGTTGCAGGGCGATGGCGTCACCCCGCAGGCTCCTTGCGGCGCTGCTCCTCGTCGCAGCCGTCTTCGTCGGGTGCGGGGGCGCGGACGGCCACGCCCGTACGGACGGGAGCGGCCGAGGGGAGGACGAGCGGGTGACCCTGCCGACAGCCCAGGGTGGGGGCAACTGCAAGGTGGGCGAGTACCCGCTCGAGCTCGGGAACGGACGCTCCGCGCGCCTGCGGGTCACACCGGGTAGCGGCAAGCCTCGAGGGCTCATCGTCGCGTTCCACGGCGCGGGCGGATCGGCGCAGGAAGGCCTTTACGTCTTCCGCGAGGCGTGGAGCGTTCCGGGGCTCGTGCTCGTCGCTCCCGCCGCACGCGGGAGCACGTGGAGTGCGCTCCACCGCGAGGACGACCTCGACCTGGCAACGGTCAATCGAGCGCTCGCGGAGACGTGGGAACGATGCAAGATCGACCGCCGACGGGTTGCGGTGGGCGGCTTCTCCGACGGCGCGACCTACGCTCTCTCGATCGGGCTCCAGAACGGCGCCGTCTTTCGCTCGGTACTGGCGCTGTCGCCAGGCGGGCTGCTCGATGTCGAGCGCCGCGGAAAGCCGCGCGTGTTCATCGCGCATGGAACGGGTGACGACGTGCTCCCGATCGGCCGGAGCGATGCCGCCGTGAGGACGCTGCGGTCGTCCGGGTACGGCGTCACCTACCGGAGGTTCGGTGGTGGTCACGAGGTGTCCGAGACGATCTCGCGCGCAGCCATTCGCTGGTACCTCGGCCGCTAGCCGCTTCTCGATGGAGTCGGCTCTCCTCGCCTGGTTCGACGAGAACCGCCGCGACCTTCCCTGGCGCCAGACTCGCGATCCATACGCGATCCTCGTCTCCGAGGTGATGCTCCAGCAGACGCAGGTGGAGCGCGTGGTTCCGCGCTACCTCGCGTGGCTCGAGCGCTGGCCTTCCGTCGAGTCGCTCGGCGCAGCCGCAACGGCCGACGTCATTCGGGAGTGGCAGGGCCTCGGCTACAACCGGCGCTCTGTGCACCTCCAGCGGGCGGCGCAGCACGTCGCAGCGAGTGGATGGCCCGACGACCTCACGGAGCTGCCCGGCGTCGGGCCGTACACGGCCGCGGCGCTGCGCTGCTTCGCCTTCGGCGAGGACGTTCTTCCCATCGACGTCAACGTCGAGCGCGTCCTACGACGAACCGGCGAAGCATTCACGGCTGCGTCGGCGCAGGCGCTGATGGATCTCGGCGCGACCGTCTGCATCGCACGGGTCGCGCGCTGCGACGTCTGCCCGCTTGCAGAGAGATGCCCGTCTCGTGGCGTCCGCGACGATCCCGCGCGCCGGCAGGGACCGTTCGAGGGCTCGTTCCGCCAGCGGCGCGCGACGACGCTTCGTCTGGTCGCGAAAGCACCGCAGCCGCTCGACGAGCTCGACCGAGATGCGGTTCGCGCTCTGGAGCGGGATGGCCTCGTCGTCGTGAGCGACCAACGAGTTGCGCTCCCCGCCTGAGAGATTTCATCCTCTCGTAACGGGCGGCGACTCAGAATGCAACGGTGACCACCGTCCTCGTCGTCGACGACGAGCCGATCGTGCGCGAAGTCGTCGTGCGCTACCTGGCTCGCGAGGGTCACCAGACGCTCGAAGCCGCCGACGGCGAGACGGCCCGCGCGACGATCGAGCGAGCAGCTCCTGACCTCGTCGTCCTGGACGTGATGTTGCCCGGAACGGACGGCCTCGAGCTCTGTCGCTGGATCCGATCGAAGTCCGAGCTCCCCGTGATCATGCTGACCGCGCGCGGCGAAGAGGCCGACCGTATCGTCGGGCTCGAGCTCGGCGCAGACGACTACGTGACGAAGCCGTTCTCCCCACGGGAGCTCGCGGCGCGAGTCCGTAGCGTGCTGCGGCGCTCGGCGCCGGCGGAAGCCGCGGTACCCCAGCTCGCCTTCGGCGACGTCGAGCTCGAGCAGGCGACGAGGGAGGCCCGTAAGGCAAGCCAGCGGGTGCGCCTGACGGCGAAGGAGTTCGATCTCCTCTGGTTCCTCGCGAGCAACCCGCGCCGCGTGTTCTCCCGAGACCAGCTGATGGCGAAGGTCTGGGGCTACACGGCCGCGCTCGACACGGGCACGGTCACCGTTCACATGCGCCGTCTGCGGGAGAAGATCGAGGATCACCCCTCCGAGCCTCGGCACCTGGAGACGGTCTGGGGCGTCGGGTACAGGCTGGTTCCGTGATCTCGACCGCTGTCATCGTCGCGTTGACGACGCTCGCCGTCGGGCTCGCGCTCGCCTATCTCCTCCGCCTGCTGCCGACGGTGCGGCTCCAGCTCGTCGGGCTTGCCTTCCTCGCCGTGCTGCTGCCGCTCGGTGCGGTTCTCGTGTCCGGATGGGTCATGTTCCACATGGGCGACGACGTGAAGATCCTCGCGGTCACGGCGGCGTCGGCGCTCACCGCTGTCGTTGCCGCCCTCGTGGTCGCTCGCTCGATCGCGAATGCGCTCGATCGCGTGCGCGTCGCATCGACCGAGCTCGCGCACGGGAGTCTCGAAGCGCGCGCCCCGAGCGGCGGGCCCACCGAGATCGCCGACCTCGCGCGCTCGTTCAACGAGATGGGCGAGAACCTGCAACGGCTCTTCGACTCGCGACGCGAGCTCGTAGCCTGGGCCAGCCACGATCTGCGCACGCCCCTCGCGAACATGCAGGCGATGCTCGAGGCAGTCGAGGACGGTCTCGCGGGGCCTGATGAGTACGTCCCGGCGCTGCGCGAGCAGGTGCAGGTGCTTTCGCAGCTCGTCGAGGATCTCTTCGAGCTGGCGCGCATCGACGCGGGCGCGCTCACACTCGAGCTCCGGCAGCTTCCGGTCGCACCGGTCGTATCGAACAGCCTCCGCGGCGTCGAGGCCGAAGCACGACTCAGGCACGTGCGGCTCGCCAGCGACGTCGAGGAGGGGCTGACAGCCCGGTTCGCCCCCGAGAAGGTCGAGCGCGTGCTCATGAACCTGCTGACGAACGCGCTTCGACACACGCCGAACGACGGCGCCGTCGCGATTCGCGTGGAGCCGGTCGCAGGGGAGGTGCAGGTTGCCGTGGAGGACACCGGCGAAGGTCTCGATCAGGAGGCGCGTACCCGGATGTTCGAGCGCTTCTGGCGAGGAGACCGCTCGCGAACGACGAGAGGCGCGGGGCTCGGGCTCGCGATCGCGCGCGGTCTCGTCGAAGCACACGGCGGTCGGATCTGGGCAGAGGATCGTGAGGGCGGCGGTGCTCGCATCTGCTTCACGCTGCCCGCGCGCTAGGGCTTCGAGTCGACCCGATGCAGGACCCAGATGTTCGGCTCGACGTGCGTGCCGACGCCGTCCTCGACGATCAGGGTGGCCAGGGCGCTCGGGAACACGTACTCGCCGTCGCCTGGAAACGTCATCCCCGTCCACGACTCCCAGTCTTCGACGGGTGCGCGGATGGTCATGGACTCCGGCGCGGGAGCGATGATCTCACCGCCCACGTGCTCGTGGATTCGGATCCACGGATCGAAGTGAGAGCCGTCGTCGCGGCGCCACTCCTGATACTGCTCGATCGGAATCAGCGGGTAGCGCTCCTTGAGCGTCGGCCGTACGGGCGCGATGACCGACGCGAGACCGGCCGTACTCGCGTTCTCCTTGAAGCTCTCGATCATCCGGCCGGAGAGGCGTTCGCCCTGGCGTGACGGCGCGACGCTGATCGCGATCGCCATCAACGCGGTTGCCGGAGCCGACGACGTCATGCCGCGTTCGAACCCTTCCTCCCAGCCCGAGGGCAGATCGTCGAGCGAGCCGTCCCAGGGCAGCGGGACAGCGTGCGCCTCGGCGAGCATCTCGTCTCCATCGATCAGCGCCACCTGGAAGTCCGGGAAGTCGGAGTAGAGACGGCCCCAGTATCTGTTTCCCACCTCGCTCTCGTGCATATACGGCGGGAATGTCACGCGGGCGAGCTCCGCATGCCGCCGCTCGCGGAGATCCGGTCGGTCGGCGTAGCGAACCGTGTTCATCTCGAGAGCAGCGCTGCCGCGTGGGCGGCGAGACCCTCGCGACGACCCGTGAACCCGAGCCCGTCCGTCGTCGTCGCACGCACGGTGACCCGACCGAACTCGACGCCGAGAGCGCCGGTGAGCCGTTCGCCCATCTTCCCCCGAACCGCCGCGATTCGCGGCTCCTCACCGATGAGCACGCAGTCGGCGTTCACGAGCCCCCAGCCCGCGTCGCGCACGTTTCCGTAGGCCTTCGCGAGAAGCTCGAGCGATGACGCGCCGCGATACTCCTCGTCGGCGGAGGGGAAGAGGGCGCCGATGTCGCCGAGGTCGGCCGCACCGAGCAGTGCGTCGATGAGGGCGTGAGAGATGACGTCGCCGTCCGAGTGGCCGACGAGGCCGCGAGGATGGTCGATGGTGACGCCGCCGAGCACCAGCGGCACGCCGTCCGCGAAGGCGTGGGCGTCGACACCGATGCCGACCCTGATGTCGTTCATGCGAGCGAGGCTAACGCGTCGGGCAGCTCGTCGAGCGCATCGATCGCGAGCGCTTCGACTGGTGCCTTCTGAAGCCGTCCCCAGGGCCCTCGCCTGACATGCACAGCGACGATTCCCGCTGCGAGAGCGGGAACGACGTCGTTGTCGACCCGGTCTCCGACGTACGCAAGCTCGTCGAAGGAGCAGCCTGCGAGCTCCCTGATGCGCTCGAAGAACTGCGGGTCGGGCTTCCGAACCCCGAGGCTGGCTGACGACGAGACGACATCCGCTGGGAGCGCTGCCTCACGCGCCCAGCGCTCGAGTGCTTCTGTCTGGTTCCCGACGACGCCGACCAGCAGCCCGAGCGCACGAACGGCTTCCAGGCAGGGGATGGCGTCCGAGTAGAGATCCCCGAGCTCGTACTCGATGCCCTCCCACCAGCCCGTCGGGCGGTCGATGCCGAGGTGGCGCCAGAGCTCGTCGTGCTCCTCACCTCGCTCGATGGTCACGCCGAGCGCGGCCCAGATCACGTGCGGCTGGAGACCCGAGCGCTCAACGAGGACTCTCCACCAACGCTCCTCGTCGACGAGCGTCTCGCCGACGTCGAAGAAGACGGCCTTCAGCGCCACGGTCGGTCTTTACAGAGCCTGGCCCTGTTAGGGCGACAACTGTGCGCCAACGTGTCCACAGGCCGACTGTCCTAGCGGGTCGTCAGCAGAAGCTCGACGAGCGCGAGGTCGGACGGCGTCGTCACCTTCACGAGTCGGCTGTCGCCGTCGACGACTGCTACCCGACCCCCGGCCCGCTCGACGAGCGAGGCGCAGTCGGTTGCGCCGGAGAGGTCGCTGCCGAACGCTCGCCGGAGCGTAGGCGCGAGAAATGCCTGCGGCGTCTGCACTCCGACGAGATCGTCGCGATCGAGCGTCTCCACGACCACGCTCCCCTCGACGCGCTTGACGGTGTCGGGAATCGGAACCCCCGGCACGACTCCGTCGAACCCGTCGGCGAGCGGCGCGAGAAGGCGCTCGACGATCGCGTCGTCCAGTAGAGGCCGGGCGGCATCGTGCACGAGCACGACCAGCGCGTCTTCGGGGACATCAGCGAGCGCGGCCCGAACCGAGTCCGCACGGGTTGCGCCCCCGCTCACACAGGAGACCACCTTGGTCGCCGCCAGCTCCTCCGTGAGAAGAATCACCGGCTCCTCCCACCCGACAGGCGCGGCGACCACGATCGCGTCCACCCAAGGACAGCGGTCCAGACGATCGAGGCTCTCCGCGAGAAGCGGCCGGCCTCCCAAGGAGGCGAATGCCTTCGGCCTGTCTATGCCGAGGCGCTCGCCGGCGCCCGCAGCCACGAGCAACGCCCAGGTGGCCCCGGCTGCGCCGGAACCGCCTGGAGCCTCATGCACTCGCGGCGGCCGCCTTGGGCTTCGCTCTGGACTTCGGCGTCGGCTGACCCGCGCGCGAGAGAACATCGTCGAGCCACGCGGCCGCCTCGTCCTCGTCCATGGCCTTCGCGTACATGAGCTCCGAGGCGAGGATCTTCTTCGCCTTGACGAACATCTGCTTCTCGCCCGTGGAGAGGCCTTTCTCGTTGTTCCGGACGGCGAGGTTGCGTACGACTTCGGCGAGCTCGAAGATGTTTCCGGTCTTCATCTTGTCGCGGTTGTGCTTGAACCGGCGGTTCCAGTTCTTGGGCATCTCTGTGGAGCCGCCCGAGAGTGTCCTGACCACCATCGTCACTGTGCGCTGGTCGATGACCTGCCGCAGACCTACCCGCTCCGCGTTGTCGCAGGGGACGTTCACGGTCATGTCGTTGTGAAGGATCTGGATCGTCAGGTACTCGCGCGTCTCGCCGAGAACCTCGCGCTTCTCCTTCTTCACGACCGTCCCTGCGCCATGGTGCGGATAGACCACCTTGTCGCCGATGTCGAACAAGCCAGCCTCCCCGATATCCGTATTGGACGCCATCACGAAAAAGTGCCGACAGCGTCTTCCCTGCCGGCCACAGGACTCATGATAGCGGTTTTCACACGAGGTCTTAACAGAACAGCAACGTCTGCAGACGGCTCCTAGGGAGTCTGCCCGAGGCCGACCTGGAGAGCGCTTCGCAGCGTGTCCGCGAGAACGACGCGAGGACGGTCTCGGGGAGGCGTCCCGGCCGGAGCGATGACCGTCTCGATGCCGAGCTTCGCGCACTCGTCGATCCGCCGCTCCGCCTGAGACGCAGGACGTAGGCGGCCCGTAAGCCCGATCTCGCCGAAAACGGCGGCGCTCTCGGCAGCCGGAGCTCCACGCGCCGCCGACGCGATAGCGAGCGCGACAGCGAGGTCCGCGCCCGGCTCCTCGATCCTCATCCCACCCGCGACGTTCACGAAGACGTCTGCGCTTCCCAGGGCGAGCCCGGCGTGCCGACCGAGCACCGCGACGATCATCGCGAGCCGCTTCGGGTCCACTCCCGTCCCCACGCGCCGGGGCATCGCGAGATCGGTGGGAGAGACAAGCGACTGGATCTCGAGGAGGAGCGGCCTCGATCCCTCGAGGGTGCACGCGACCGCAGCTCCCACCTCGCCCGGATGCGTCGCTCCGAAGAGCTCCGAGGGATCGGGGACCCCGACGAGGCCGGCGCCGGTCATCTCGAACACCCCGAGCTCGTTCGTCGAGCCGAACCGATTCTTCGTCGCACGCAGGATGCGGTGCTCGTGGTAGCGGTCACCCTCGAACTGGAGCACGCAGTCGACGAGGTGCTCGAGCACGCGCGGCCCCGCGACCGCTCCGTCTTTGGTGACGTGCCCGACGAGGATCGTCGCCACGCCGGCGTGCTTGGCGATTCGTAGAAGACGACCCGCCGCCTCGCGCACCTGCGCCACGGATCCCGGCGCCGATGTGAGGTCGGACGCATGCAGGGTCTGCACGGAGTCGATCACGCAGACGTCAGGACGCTCCTGTTCGAGGGTCGCACAGACGGTGTCGAGCTCCGTCTCGGCCAGGATCCCGACAGTCTCGGCGCCACCGAGCCGGGCAGCGCGCAGCGAGACCTGCGCAGCGGACTCCTCTCCGGTCACCAGGAGCGCACGCCGCCCGTCTCGCGCGATCGCTCCGAGCGCGCTCAGAAGGAGTGTCGACTTCCCGACGCCCGGCTCTCCGCCCACGAGCACGAGGGACGCCGGAACGAGCCCTCCCCCGAGCACACGGTCGAGCTCGGGCACGCCGGTGGGGATGCGCTCGCCTTCGCTCGCCGAGACGTCACCTATCGGCGTCGGCGTTCCAGCCCGGGCCGAGCGCGCTCTGTCGTCCGAGGCGTGCAGCTCCTCCGCGAGAGTCCCGAACGCCCCGCATCCCGGGCACTTGCCGAGCCAGCGTGGGCTCGCAGTGCCGCACTCGGTGCACACGTGCTGGACGAGAACCTTGGCGGCCATCAGGCCAGTGTAGGAACGAGGTCCGACGCCGTTCCTCGCAAAAGTACGCCGATTCGCTTGCAAGATGGGCGCGCGTCGATAAGAGTCCTCCGAAACCGACGCAGACGACGACCGAAAGGAAGGGCCCAATGGACAGATTCAACGCTCTCGGCCGCGGGACGCAGATCATGGCCGTGGCTGGCCTTCTGCTCTTCATCGATCTATTCCTCCGCTGGCAGGAGGTCGAGTTCGACCTCGGGCCGCTGGGAGAGGGCAGCGCTGGCGTGAGCGCGTGGGACAACTTCCTCGGCATCATCCTGGGCCTGCTGGTGATCGTCCTCCTGGCGTGGGTCGCAGTTCGGCTCGCGTCGATCGACATCCCGCTTCCGGTCTCGACCGCGATGACGGCAGCACTGCTCGGGGTGCTGATCGTGTTCTTCGCGGTCGTCAAGAACCTCACGGACGACTACTCGACGATCTGGAGCTACATCGGAGTCGTTCTTGCGATCATCGTCGCGGCCGGCGCGTTCCAGACCGTGCAGGAAGCCGGCGGCATCGACACGCTGAAGAGCGAGATGCCTGGTCGGCCGGCCGGCTCGACGATGGACAGCACGGCCACGATGTCCTCTGCGCCACCGCCGGCGGCGCCCGAGGCTCCTCCGCCGACTGTTGCCGAGCCGCCACCGCCGCCTTCGGCAGAGGCCTCCCCCGAGTCCGGGCCCGCGCCGGACGTTCCGGGTGAGGACGACCGCCGGACCTAGCTCCGAAGAGGGATGCGCACACGCCGCGACGCGTCGAGCTCGCGGCGTGTGCCGCCAGAACCTCGCAAAATCGCTTTTCGCGAGTACCGTCTGTAAAGAAGAACCCGGAGCCCGCAATCTCCGGAAGACGTGCTCCCGAAAGGACAAGGCATGGACAGGATCAAGGGCCTCTCGACAGGGTCGAAGATCGTTCTCGCCTGCGGCTCGCTGCTCTTCTTCTCGCTCTTCGCCACCTGGCAGCACGTGCTGGTGGTCTACGGCGGCTCGTGGACAGCGGTCATTTCCCAGGATGGCTGGGACCTCTGGGGGCTGCTGATCGCGCTCGTCCTCGCCTTCGCTCTCACCATCGTCGTCGTCGTCCACGCGACCGACGTTCAGGTGTCCGACGACGTGCCCTGGGAGCAGGTCGTGCTGGGGCTTGCGCTCTTGCTCTGCGGGCTCACGCTCCTCAAGAATGTGACGGACGCCGGCTCGACCTGGGTCAGCTACCTGGCGCTGGTGTTAACCGCCGGACTAGCGGGGGGCGCATACCTGGACTGGTCGCGCGAACGCGAGTGGGAACGTCAGGTCAGCCGCTTGAGCAGGAGCACGCGGTCCTCGCCTGGGCCGTCGTAGTCCTCGGCCACGCGATCGACCTCGAATCCGAGCGCCTCGTGGAATGCGATCGAGTCCCCGTTCGCCGGTGACGTGACGCAGCGCACGAGCGACCTCCCCTGGTCACGCGCCTCCGCGAAGAAGCGCTCGTAGAGCGTCCGGCCGATTCCCTCTCCTCGACGCGCGGGGGACACGCCGATGAAGTGGATGTAGGCCTCCTCCGGATCCGTCTGGGAGAAGAACCCGATCACGAAGCCGGCGAGCTCGCCCTCGTCGTCGTCCGCGACGAAGCTCGTCCCCTCGAAATGGAGGAAGAAGAGCCGCGGCAGCATCGGCGCCATCTCGCGGCCACCCCACCACACGTTGACGCGGCCGATCACCCGTCCGTAGTCGGACGGCTTCGCGTGCCGAACCGTAAGCCCGTTAGAGGGGCTCTCAGTCGTCGTCGTCTGACGCGGGCTCTTGAGCCTGCTCGTCGTCGGGCGCGCCGACCGTCGCGGGCACCGGCGGGCCGTCGACGATCCTGATGACGACCGGCGGTTCGTCGTCGACCGGGTTGTCCCGGCGGTCGATGATCACCGTCGACGACGCGCTCAGCTCGCGGCCGAGGATGAAGTCGGCGAGCGGATCCTCGATCAGGCGCTGGATCGCGCGGCGCAGCGGCCGTGCGCCCATCGACGGGTCGTAGCCCTGCTCGACGAGCAGCTCCCGAGCCTCGTCGGTGAGCTCGATGACCGTTCCGTGCTTCGCCATCTCCTCGCGAACGCGCTTCATCAGCAGGTCGACCACCTCGAGAATCTCGGCGCGCTCGAGCTTGTGGAAGACGATGACCTCGTCGATTCGGTTCAGGAGCTCCGGCCGGAAGACCTTCTTGAGCTCCGACATGACCCGTTCCTTCATCTCGTCGTACGAGAGGCCCTCCTCGTCACCGATCGAGAATCCGAGCGTCTGGTTCTTGGAGATCTGCGCCGCGCCGAGGTTCGAGGTCATGATCACGATCGTGTTGCGGAAGTCGACCTTCCGCCCCTGGGCGTCCGTGAGCTTCCCGTCTTCCAGGATCTGCAACAGGATGTTGAACACATCCGGGTGCGCCTTCTCGATCTCGTCGAGGAGGACGACCGAGTACGGCTTCCGCCGGACGGCCTCGGTGAGCTGGCCGCCCTCGTCGTAGCCGACGTAGCCGGGGGGTGATCCGACGAGCCGGGACACGGAGTGCTTCTCCATGTACTCCGACATGTCCACCTGGATCATCGCGTCCTCGTCGCCGAACAGGAACTCGGCCAGCGTGCGCGCGAGCTCGGTCTTCCCGACACCGGAGGGGCCGAGGAAGATGAACGAGCCGGTCGGGCGCTTCGGGTCCTTGATTCCCGCGCGGGCGCGCCGGATCGCCTTGGAGACGGCGACGATCGCCTGGTGCTGCCCGATGACGCGCTTGTGCAGCTCGTCCTCCATGCGCACGAGCCGGGTCGTCTCGGCTTCGGTGAGCTTGAACACAGGGATTCCGGTCCACATCGAGACGATGTCGGCGATCTCGTCCTCGCCGATCTCCGGCTGCTCGTCGTCCGCCTGGTTCCGCCAGTCGTCCTCGAGCTCCTTCTTCTTCTGCGTCAGCTTCCGCTCCTTGTCGCGGAGCTGCGCCGCCTTCTCGAACTCCTGGGCCTCGATCGCGGCTTCCTTGTCGGCGCGCACCTTCTCGATCTCGTCCTCGAGCTCGCGGTAGCGCGGCGGGGCAGCCATCGTGGCGATGCGGACGCGGGAGCCGGCCTCGTCGATCAGGTCGATGGCCTTGTCCGGGAGATAGCGGTCCTGGATGTAGCGCTCGGCGAGCTGGGCGGCGGCCGACAGCGCGTCGTCGGAGATCTTGCAGCGATGGTGCGCCTCGTAGCGGTCACGGAGACCGCGCAGGATGAGCACCGTCTCGTCGATCGTGGGCTCGTTCACGCGCACCTGCTGGAAGCGCCGCTCGAGCGCGGCGTCGCGCTCCAGGTACTTGCGGTACTCGTCGAGCGTCGTCGCACCGATCGTCTGGAGCTCTCCACGAGCGAGCGCGGGCTTGAGGATCGAGGCCGCGTCGATCGCGCCTTCGGCGGCGCCGGCGCCGACGAGGTTGTGGAGCTCGTCGATGAAGAGAATGATGTCGCCGCGCTGCGAGATCTCCTTCATGACCTTCTTCAGGCGCTCCTCGAACTCCCCGCGGTACTTCGAGCCGGCCACGAGCGCGGCCAGGTCGAGCGAGTAGATCTGCTTGCCCTTCAGGAGCTCGGGCACCTGGCCCGCGGCGATCCGCTGGGCCAGGCCCTCGACGACGGCGGTCTTGCCGACGCCCGGCTCGCCGATCAGCACGGGGTTGTTCTTCTGGCGGCGCGAGAGGATCTGCATGATCCGCTCGATCTCCGTCTGCCTCCCGACGACCGGGTCCAGCTTGCCCTCGACCGCCTGCTTCGTGAAGTTGCGGCCGAACTGATCGAGGAGCTTCGAGCTCTTCGTCTTCTCCCCGGCCGGCGCACCGGCGCCCGCTTGGCGGCGCCCAGGGCCTGAAAGCATGCGGATGATCTCGTTGCGAATCTTTTCCGCATCCGCGTCGAAGTCGAGCAGGATGCGCGCGGCGACGCCCTCGTTCTCGCGCACGAGCCCGAGCAGGATGTGCTCCGTCCCGATGTAGTTGTGGCCCAGCGAGAGAGCCTCGCGCAGCGCCAGTTCGAGGACCTTCTTGGCGCGCGGCGTGAATGGGATTTGCCCCGTGGTGACCTCGTCGCCCTGCCCGACGATGCGTGCGACCTGGGCGCGAACCTCCTCCACGGTGATGTCGAGCGACTCGAGGACGCGAGCGGCAAGCCCCTCTTCCTCGCGCAGCAGGCCGAGGAGGATGTGCTCGGTTCCGATGTAGTTGTGCTTCAGCGCCCGCGCCTCGTCCTGCGCCAGCACCACGACCTGCCTCGCCCGTTCCGTAAATCGCTCGAACAACTCCTCCGACCCTCCTTTCCCCGCATTCACCGGAGGCCGGCGGGATTGCCGCACTCCGGGTCGAAGGTGCTCGTCTGATCGTAGCCGACCGGTCTCGTCATGGGTCTAGGCGCCCGATTCGCCCGCTGCGCCCGCTACCCTTCTCGGCCGGTGAGCGGCAAGGCTTTAGTCACGGGAGGCGCCGGCTTCATCGGCTCACACCTTTCGGAGCTCCTGCTCGACCAAGGCTGGGAGGTCTTCGCCCTGGACGACATCTCGACCGGATCGAACCAGAACGTCGCGCACTTGAGCGACCGCCCTGACTTCCACCTGGTCGTCGAGTCCGTGCTCTCGCCGTCCGTCGTCAGCGAGCTCGTGCACAAGTGCGACGTCGTCTACCACCTCGCAGCGGTGGTCGGCGTCCAGCTGATCGTCGATCAGCCTGGCCACACGCTCCTCACCAACATCGAGGGAACGGAGAACGTCCTCGAGTACTGCACGAAGTTCGGGAAGCGCGTGCTCGTTGCGTCGTCGTCCGAGGTGTACGGCGACCATCCGGAGGAGCAGCTGCTCCGAGAGGACGCACGCCGAATCTACGGGCCCACGACCGCGCGTCGCTGGGCCTATGCCGACTCCAAGGCGATCGACGAGTTCCTGGCGCTCGCATGGCACGAGGAGCGCGACCTCGACTGCGTCATCGTGCGCCTCTTCAACACCGTGGGCCCCCGGCAGAGCGGGCAGTACGGCATGGTCATCCCGCGTTTCGTCCAAGCCGCACTTGCAGACCGGCCACTCGAGGTGCACGGGGACGGAAATCAGACTCGCTGCTTCTGCCATGTGGCCGACACCGTTCGGGGGCTCAAGGGGCTGATGGACGAACGGGCGACGTCGGGGCAGATCTACAACGTGGGCTCACAGGAGCGGCTCGCGATCCGCGACCTCGCCGAGCGTGTCCGCGCCAAGGCCGAGAGCTCCTCCGAGATCGTGTACGTGCCCTACGAGGAGGTCTTTCCTCATGGCGCCATGGAGGAGATGTTCCACCGCGAGCCGTCGATCGAGAAGATCGCCGACGCAATCGGCTGGTCGCCGACGCGAAGTCTCGACGAGATCCTCGCCGACGTGATCGCGTTCGAGCGCGTACAGGTCGAGGCTGCGGCCTAGAGAGCTCTGCTAGCGGTATCGCCGAAGGGCGAGCGCCGCGACGAGCTTTGTGGAGAAGACCCCGGGGTCGAGCGGCGCACCGAGTCGTCTCGTCCTGAGCGGGTCGCCGTCAAGCTTCGGGGTGTTCTCGATCGTGAACCCCGCAGCGAATCCGGCAGCGCGCGCAGCATTCGCGACCCGTTCGTCCGCGTATCCGTACGGGTAGCAGATTGTCTTCAAGGGCGTTCCAACGACTTTCTCCAGGGCTTCTCTGCCCTCGACCATGGCGGCCGCGAGCTCATCGTCGGGCAGCAGGACGAGATTGTCGTGCCGCAGCGTATGGAACCCGATCTCCATTCCGGCCGCCACGAGCCGGTGAACGTCGGCGACACGGAGTCCGGCATCGCGCGGGTCGGTACCCGCAAGCTCGGCAAGTCGACCGTCGACCGCCGCTCGCGACTCCGAGTCGAGTTGCCGAACGAACGCGCCGAGTTCGCTCACGGTCGGCCGAGAGCCGGTGTCCGGCACCCCGACCACCCCGGGCAGGTTAGGAGCGCCGAGGACGAATGCGCGCTCGAGTCGCTCCCACCAGAAAGAGCGCGGATGCTCGAGTGACGCCCCTGTGAGAAAAAAGGTCGCCTTGACTCCGTACCGCTCGAAGATGGGGAGCACCGTCGCGACGTGACAACGGAGGTCATCGTCGAAGGTGAGTGCGACGGGAAAGCGCTCACCCCTCCGGCGCTGGTCGACTGCGGCCAGGAACTCCGATGCCGGGACAACCCGATACTTGCGCTGGAGGTGACGTATCTGCTTCTCGAACGTTTCCGTTGCCAAGGCCGGCACCAGGTCGCCGGGATCCCCGGGGCGATCCTCGACACCGTGGTACATCAGGACGACTCCAGCCCTGCGCTTCGACAGCTGGAGCACCCAGAGAACGACAGGTGCCAGCGGAGCGCCGACGACGCGCGCCAACGCCCGGCCGATCCGTTTCCAAAGTAACCGCAGAGTCGCCACCGCTCATCTACTAGCATGGTCGAAACCGGCGGCTGCGTACAGTGTTTCGTCAGGCCGCTGCGCGTCCTGCCCCATGTTGGCGCGGCAACCGAGGCGGCACGGTGCCGGCTGCGAGAAGCTTGTCGAGCACGCCGCCTTCGAGCGGTTCGGCGAAGTAGAACCCCTGGCCGACGCGACAGCCCAGGCGCAGAAGCGTACTGACATGGGTCGAGCTCTCGATGCCCTCGCCGACGACTGCGAGTCCCAGGGCCTCGGCGAGATCGACGATCGCGCGGACGAACGCGATCCGCTCCGTGCCCGTTCCGATCGCGCCGACGAACGCCCTGTCGATCTTGAGCGTCTGTACCGGAAGGTCCTGGAGCATCGAGAGTGACGAGTACCCCGTGCCGAAGTCGTCGAGCGCGAGCGAGACGCCGAGCTCCACGACCTCGTCGAGCAGGCCGATCAGATCGTCGCGTGCCCCGACGAGCACGCTCTCCGTGATCTCGAGGGTCAGAGCCGCGGGATCGAGGCCGGAGCTCTCGAGAGCGTGCCGAACGTCCTCGAGCAGGCCAACGCGGCGCACCTGGCGCGTCGAGACGTTGACGCTCGTCGCGAGCTGGGAGCCCGCCGGAAGCCGCCGCCACTCGGCGGCCTGCCTGCACGCCTCCAGGAGAACCCAGCGACCGATGTCGACGATGCGGCCGGTTTCCTCCGCCAGGGGAATGAACTCGGAGGGAGCCAGCAACCCCAGCCTCGGGTGGTTCCAGCGCGCGAGAGCCTCGACGCCGACGATCGCACCGGTCGCGAGCTCGACCGTAGGCTGGTAATGGAGGACGAACTCCTCGTTCACGGACGCACGCCGTAGGTCCGCCACGAGCTCCATCCGGCCCGCGACGTCCTCGTCCATCCTCGGCGCGTAGACGACGTACTGCGCGCCGCCGCTCGCCTTCGCCTGGTACATGGCGACGTTCGCCGACCGCATCAGCTCCTCCGAGTCGTGACTCACGGCGATCCCGATGCTCGCGGTGACGAACAGCTCGCGCTCGTCGAGATCGAAGGGCTCCTGGAACTGCTCCAGAACGCGTTCGGCGACGTCCACGGCTGCAGCCAGCCCACTCCCCTCCTCGACGAGGATCGCGAATTCGTCCCCGCCGATTCTCGCCACCGTGTGGCTCGGTGAGAGCGCCTCGCACAGACGTGTGGCCACGTGCCGAAGCAGGCTGTCGCCTCCGAGATGTCCGAGGCTGTCGTTCACACCCTTGAAATCGTCGAGGTCGAGGAAGAGAACCGCCACGTCGCCCCTCACTCCGGAGCGAATAACGAGCGCGTGCTGGACGCGGTCGGTGAAGAGCGCCCGGTTCGCGAGACCGGTCAACGCGTCGTGGAACGCCTGATGCCGAAGCTGCTCCTCGACCTCCTTGCGTGCGGTGACGTCCTGAAGGTACCCCTGGACGACCACGGTCTCCCCGCGCGCGCGATCTCCGACGATGCGCCCTTCGTCGTGTACCCAGACGACGCGGTCGTCTCGGGCGATCAGGCGATACTCGATCCGGAGCGGTTCCCCGGTCGCGTGCGTCGTCGCATGGGCCTCGAGGACGCGGTCGCGATCCTCTGGGTGCAAGCACCGCACGAACAGGGACGGGTTGGAGCTCCACTCCTCGACGGTGTAGCCGAGCATCGGCTCTATCTGGGGGCTCGAGTAGATGTTCGAGCTCGTCTCGTCCACGCGGTCGATGTAGACGGCGAGCGGTAGCTGCTCGACGAGCGTGCGGTACCGCTGCTCCGCTTCGCGCAGCGCCGTCTCGGCACGCTGACGCTCCGTGATGTCGCGGATGCATGCAGTGAACACGGGCGGACCAGGCACGTCGACGCGGCTGATCGCGAGCTCCGCGGGAAACGCCGATCCGTCCGCTCGCAGCGCCTGCACCTCGATCCGGCGATCGAGCATCGCACCTGCTCCCGCCTTCGGCCCCTCGCTCGTCCAGCGGGAAAGCGCGCGCCGGTGCGCCTCGCGCAGCTCCGGCGGGACGATGAGAGCGGCGAGCTCCTGCCCGAGAACGGCGTCCTTCTCGCAGCCGAACGTGACCTCGGCGGCCCGGTTGAACTCGAGAACGTGGCCGCGATGGTCGATGGTGATGACCGCGTCGAGCGCGGCGTCGAGGATCGCGTGGGCATGCGCCTCGCCGGAGCGCAGCGCCGCATCGCCGGCGCCGGTGTTGCCGGAGTTCCTGATCACCGCCTGCCTAGCATCGTCAACGGGCCGCGGAACGCATACCCTCGAAGGGGTACCTCGCTCTGAGAACTCGCCTAGCGACCCTGACGCAGTGCCGGAAAGAGGATGACGTCCCGGATCGTCTCCCGGCCGGAGAGCAGCATCGTCAGGCGATCGATTCCGAGGCCGAGCCCTCCCGTCGGCGGCATGCCATAGGAGAGCGCCTCGACGTAGTCGGGATCGCCGCGCTCACCTTCTACGTGCTCCGACTGCCCCT
This sequence comes from uncultured Actinomycetes bacterium, assembly GCA_963789655.1. Classification (GTDB taxonomy): domain Bacteria; phylum Actinomycetota; class Thermoleophilia; order Gaiellales; family Gaiellaceae; genus GMQP-bins7. The sequence goes on along the minus strand of CAWBLH010000007.1, from coordinate 40,281 downwards.
CGAAGCGAGCACGCTGCTCGTCGGCGTCGTTGATCTCGGTAAACGCGTTCCCGAGCTCCATTCCGCCCGCGAAGTACTCGAAGCGCTCGGTCAGCGTCGGATCGTCCTCCGTGAGACGCGCGAACGGGGAGAGCTCGATCGGATAGTCGTGGACGATGGTCGGCTGGACGAGGCCGGGCTCGACGAAGTGGCTGAACGCGTGGTCGACGAGTTGCGGCCAGTCCTTGTCAGCCTTTGTGTCCACGCCTCGCTCCTGGAGCCACGCACGCAGCTCGTCGGCGTCGCGGGTCCACAGCTCCAGCTCATCCAGAGCATCCACGAAGCGAACGCGGCGCCAGGGCTTCGCGAGTGAGATCTCTTCGCCCTTGAATGTGACCCGAGTCGTGCCGAGCACGTCGCTCGCGACCCGCTCGACCAGGCCCTCGATGCGCGCCATGGTGTCCTGGTAGTCGGCGTACGCCTCGTACCACTCGAGCATCGTGAACTCGGGTTGATGCTTGTAGGAGACGCTCTCGTTGCGGAAGTCCTTGCCGATCTCGTAGACGCGCTCGAGGCCGCCCACGATCAGACGCTTGAGGTAGAGCTCGGTCGCGATGCGGAGGTAGAGCTCCGCGTCGAGCTCCTGCGAGTGCGTCACGAACGGCTGGGCGAACGCTCCGCCGTAGCGCGGCTGGAGGACGGGCGTCTCGACCTCGACGAAGCCGTCGTCGTCGAGCAACCGCCGGATCGCCGACACGACTCGTGCTCTGAGCAGGAAGAGCTCGCGAGCGTCGTCGTTCATCAGAAGGTCGAGATGGCGCTTGCGGTAGCGGGTCTCCTGGTCGGTGACGCCGTGGAACGTGTCGGGAAGCGGGCTTCGATTCCTGGAGAGCGTGGTGAGCTCGTCGACTGCCAGCGAGGGCTCACCGCGACGCGAGTTTGCGGGCGACCCGACAACGCCGACGACGTCTCCGAGGTCGACGTCGACCGGCCCCACACGGCTCTCGTCGCAGAGGAGCTGGATGCGCCCGGAGCGGTCGACGAGGTCGAGGAAGCTCAGCTTGCCGTGGCCCCGCCTCGCCATCACCCTGCCGGCGAGGCGTCGCTTCTCGGTCGACTCCGTGTCGGGCTCGAGGATCGCCGCCTCCTCCCGTACCGTGGCGATCTCGTCGCGGTCGGGGAAGCGCTTGGGCGGCGTCATCGCGCGGCGAGTCTAAAGCCCTCGGGCTTGCCAACCGGGGCCCCCTCGCCATCCAGGCGACTTACGCGGCCTTGATCTCCATGATCTTGAACTTGAGCTTCGACCCGCGCGGGGTCGCGACCTCGACCGTCTCGCCCTTCTTGCGCCCCATGATCGCCTTCCCAACTGGCGACTCGTTGGAGAGCTTGCGCTCGGCGGGGTTCGCCTCGGCGGACCCGACGATGAAGTACTCGACGGTCTCCTTGGCGTCGACGTCCCGCAACCGCACGAGGGACCCGACCGACACCACACTCGTGTCGATGTCCTTCGGATTGATGACACGCGCGTTCGCGAGTCGCTCGTCGAGCTGGGCGATGCGATGCTCGAGCATCATCTGCTCGTTCTTCGCATCGTCGTACTCGGCGTTCTCGGCGATCTCGCCGAAAGCTCGCGCCGCGGCGATGCGCTCGGCGATCTCCCGCCGCTTCTCCGTTCGCAGCCGGTCGAGCTCGCTCTTCAGCTGTTTGTAGCCCTCGGGAGTGAGGATCACATCCTTCAAGGAAATCCCTCCGAGACGAGACGGCGGGGCCCCGCCGGCCCCGTCAAACGGCCGGAATGGTAGCTGCGGCGTCGAGCCAGCGTCAACACGCACATCTACGCAGCATTGGTCCACAGACCAGAATCCGCTCGCGCGGATTCTGGTCGCGCGATTCCTAAAGGCGTCCGCTTCGCGGCCGCACCGCGGGAGTTGGTTCTACGATTCCCTCGGTGATCGATCTTCGTACATCCTGGCGCATCGGCCCGGTCGAAGTGCCGACGCGACTCGTGCTCGCGCCGATGGCGGGGGTCAGCGTGCAGGCATTCCGGCGCCAGGGTCGGCGCTACGGCGCCGGGCTCGTCTGCTCGGAGATGGTCAGCTGCGCTGGCATCGAGCACCGAAACGAGCGGACGCTCGGGTACCTCCGGGTCGCCGCCGACGAGCACCCGCTCGCGATCCAGCTCTTCGGCTCCGACCCCCGTACGCTCGCGAACGCGGCGAAGATGGTCGAGGCAGTGGGCGCCGACCTGGTCGACGTCAACTTCGGGTGCCCGGTGCGAAAAGTGACGCGCACGGGCGCCGGCGCGACGCTTCTGGATGACCCCTCGCTTGCGTGCGCCATCGTCGAGTCCGTGGCGAACGCCGTCGACATCCCCGTGACCGTCAAGTTGCGGCGCGGCCTGCGGAACGACTCGCGCACATGTCTCGATCTGGGGCCCCGGCTCGTCGACGCAGGCGCCTCCTCACTGACCCTCCACCCGCGCTCGGCGGAGCAGATGTACACCGGGAGCGCCGATCATTCGCTCACCGCCGAGCTCGTCTCGTTGGTCGACGCTCCCGTGATTGCGTCGGGCGACGTCACCTCTCGCGCGCGAGCCCAGGCGGTGCTCGCGACCACCGGCGCCGAAGCAGTCATGGTCGGGCGCGGCGCCCAGGGAAATCCGTGGGCGCTCAGGGAGATCGTCGACGGCGATGCGAGTGCGCCCTCACGCGAAGAGGTCGTGGCGGAGCTCGTCCTCTTCGTGCGCGAGGCGGTCCGGGAGCTCGGAGAGCGGCGCGCCTCCGGGTTTCTGAAGAAGTTCTACGGGTGGTACCTCGGCCAAGGCCGCTTTCCGAAGCCGTTCAAGCAGGAAGTCCTCCGGCTCGAGTCCACCGAGGAGGTCGAGCGCAGGCTCATCGCGGCAGCGCCCGGCGCCCTCGAGCTCCTGGAACGACTGGAAGGACGAAGTTCCGCCGGGAGACGACGTCACACTCGCGCTCCCGATCTCGGCGTACGGCGGCGGGTAGGGCGAGGCTTGCGTCGCCCTCAATCTTTCGTGCGTCCCGAGAAAGCCGTCGCCACTCCGAGCGCCACGTAGACGCTCCCTGACACATAGCGCTGCACATGCAGGAACCGTTGGGACCGGCGAAGGACACCGCCGGCAGTGCCGGCCGCGAGTGCCCAGACGAGGTCGAGCACGAGGGCGATCGCGACGAAGACGAGCCCAAGGAGCCCGATCTGGAGAGCCGGATGGGCCGCGTCGGGGTCGACGAACTGCGGCAGGAAGGCGAGGAAGAAGAGCGCGACCTTCGGGTTGAACGCGTTGACGAGGATGCCTTGCGCGAAGACGCGCCCGAGACGGACGTCGCTGCCGCGGGTCGTCTCCGCCTCGCGGTGCCCCCGACCGGAGAGAAGCGTCCAAAGCCCTAGCCCGATGAGATACGCCGCCCCCGCGTACTTGACGACGGAGAAGGCGACGGCCGACGAGGCGAGCAGGGCGGAGAGCCCGATGGCGGCCGCAGCCACGTGCACGAGGGCGCCGACCTCGATTCCGAGCACCGACGCCACCCCGGCGCGCCTGCCTTGGTGGATGCTGCGGGTGACGATGTAGAGAACCGCAGGGCCCGGAACGGCGATGAGCGCCGCCGACGCGCCGGCGAAGACCGCGAGCGTCCCTGGATCGATCACCGGTTCGACTCCCACACCATGCGCAGGCCGTCGAGCGTCAGGAACGGGTCCACGCTCTCGATCGTGCGTGAGTGCGGGGCGACGAGATCCGCGAGCCCACCCGTGGCGACGGCTCGCGCCTCCGCCCCGAGCTCTTCACGGATGCGCCCGACGATGCCGTCGACCTGCCCCGCGAATCCGTAGACGAGCCCGGACTGGAGGCCACCGACAGTCGTCTTGCCGATCACGTTCTCGGGAGCCGCATAGTCCACCTTCACGAGCCGGGCCGCGCGGGCGAAGAGCGCTTCCATCGACGTCTCGATCCCGGGCGCGAGGACCCCTCCCACGTAGTCGCCCTCGGGCGAGACCACGTCGAAGTTCGTCGAGGTGCCGAAGTCGACCACGATGACCGGCGCGCCATATCGCTCCTTGGCCGCGACCGCGTTCACGATCCTGTCCGGGCCGACCTCTCGCGGGTCGTCGTACCGAATCGGGATGCCGGTCTTGATCCCCGGGCCGACCACGAGCAGCGGCGCCTCGGCCCATTTGACCGCAAGCATTTCCCACTCGCGAATGAGCACCGGAACCGTCGATGCGAGGCAGATCCCCTCGACCTGCTCGAAGTCGAGCAAGCCGGAAAGCAGGACGCCGAGCTCGTCTGCTGTCGACGAGCGCTCGGTGGCCAGCCGCCAGTTGTCGGTCAGCTCGTGGGCGGAGTACAGACCGAGCGCGGTTTGCGTGTTGCCGACGTCGACGGCCAGAAGCATCGGCCTAGTGAATCAGAGCTGAAGCCCTCCTAGGCCGCAGCGTCGTCGTCGCCGCGAAACTGCTGGCCGATGCGCTCGGCGAGCGCCTCGGCTGTCAGGCGAGGCTCCTCACCTTCGCCCCTGAGCTCCTCGATCGTCACGTCGCCCGAGGTGTAGACCTCCGCCCGGGGGATGATGCGAGTCGGCCGGTTCTTGTCCCAGACCCACACGTCCTCCATGCGAACGTGGAAGAACGGGTAGCTGGCCTGCGGCAGCGACTCGACGTCGAGCTGGTTGCAGAGATACGTCGCGTCCTGAGTGAGAACGCAGTAGCGGAAGAGCGCGAAGACGGCCGAGTACTCCCTCTTCAGGGAGATCTCGAGCTCAGCCTCGAACTCGTCGAGCTCGTCGAGGTGCGACATGCGCGCTCAGTGTAGATGCTTGGTCGGGGATTGACGCGCCGCCGTGAATCCCCGATCAAGCATCTATACGTGCGAGCAAGGCCGAAGCCTTACCGTGACCCGGGATCTCAAGGTCAGGCTCGAGCTCCACGAGCGGCTCGAGAGCGAAACGGCGCTCGTGGAGGCGCGGATGCGGAACGTCGAGGCCCGGCTCGTCGACGACCTCGTCCCCGTACAGGAGCAGATCGAGGTCGATCGTGCGTGGGCCCCAGCGCGTTTCGTCGCGAGCCCGCCCGAGCTCGCGCTCGACGCGAAGCAGCGCATCCAGAAGCTGACGCGCGGACAGGCTCGTCTCGAGAGCCATTGCGCCGTTCAAGAACTCGGGCTGGTCGACGTTCCCGACCGGAGCGGTCTCACGCAGGGCGGAGACCTCGAGCACCTGGATGCCCGCCTCAGCGCCGAGAAGGTCGACCGCTCGCAGCAGCGTCACCTCACGAGGGCCGAGATTGGCCCCTAATCCGACGTAGGCTCTGGTCACGAAGCGTGGTGCCTGACTGAAGTCAGGCACCTGACGGAGTAGGTCAGGCTTCAGCCTGACCCTACCGCTCCCTGTGGACGATGACAGCCGCGTGGTCCACGGGGGGATCGAGCACGACGTCGGGCTTGCGAACCCGCACCCGCACCTTCGTCACGAGCGGGAAGCGCTCGATGACGCCGTCGGCGGTCGCGGTCGCGAGAGCCTCGAGCAACAGGCGCTCCGGCCCGGCGAACACCTCGCGCACGAGCGCGGCCAGTCGCCGGTAGTCGACGGTCTCGTCGATGTCGTCGCTCGAGGCGGCGGCGTCATCGAGATCCGCCCATAGATCGACGAGGAAGCGCTGGCCGAGCCGGCGCTCCTCCTCGAGGTAGCCGTGGTGTCCGAAGAGAACGAGGCTCTGCAATTCGATCGTCATGCGATCACCTTTCCCCGTTCGACGGCAACTGCAACCGCAAGGGCCTCGACGGTCTCGCGAACGTCGTGTGCCCGCACCATCCACGCGCCGCGCTCGAACGCGACGACTGCGGCCCCGACCGACGCCGCAGTCGTTCCCTCCGTGGCCTTCGGGTCGCCGAGCACCTTCCCCAGCGTGCTCTTGCGCGAGAGGCCGACGACGACGGGGCGCCCGAGGAGCGAGAACGTGTCCAGCCGGCGCACGAGCTCCAGGTTCTGGTCGGGAGTCTTCCCGAAGCCGATGCCCGGATCGACGCAGATTCGGTCCTCCGAGATCCCGCAGTCGACCGCGAAGGCGATGCGCTCGTCGAGAAACGCGAACACTTCGGCCACCACGTCGTCGTACTGAGGCGCAACCTGCATCGTCCGCGGTTCCCCCAGCATGTGCATCAGGCAGACATACGCCCCGTACTCCGCCACGACGGCAGCCATCTCGGGGTCGGCGCGGAGCGCGGTGACGTCGTTGACGAGCACGGCGCCTCGCTCGAGCGCCTCTCGCGCGACCGTCGCCTTGGCCGTGTCGATCGAAACGGGGAGCCCCTCGAGCCCCTCGAGAACCGGGAGGACACGGCGGAGCTCTTCCTCGGCGCCGACAGGCTCCGCCCCTGGCCGCGTCGACTCCCCGCCGATGTCCACGAGCGCAGCGCCTTCGGACAGAAGCCGTCGCCCGTGCGCAATCGCGTCAGCCGGCGACGCGAAGCGGCCGCCGTCCGAGAAGCTGTCGGGCGTGACGTTTACGACCCCCATCACCGCGGGGCGGGGCCAACGTCGCTCGATCGGCGGGGCCACTGGGGGCACGTTTCGGAGCGTACCGCCGCACGCCGGCCCGAAATGGCGCAGAATTCCCCTCCATGACTACAGCACCCACCACCGCAGCCAACACCACACCCCCGGCAGGCCCGCTCGGGAAGCCGCGCGGCATCGGCTTCGGGATCCTCATCTTCATCATCACCCTCGGGATCTACTCGCTGTACTGGGTCTTCAAGACGCAGGACGAGGTGAAGGAGCACTCGGGAATCGGCGTCGGCGGCGTCCTCGGGCTCGTGATCTGGATCCTCGTGTCGCCGGTCAGCTGGTTCCTGATCCCGTCCGAGATCGGGAAGATGCACCAGGCCGACGGCCGACCCGCGCCGTTTACGGGTTGGACGGGGCTCTGGGTCCTGCTGCCGATCGTCGGCGGGATCGTCTGGTTCGTGAAGATCCAGGGCGCGCTCAACCGCTACTGGCAGAGCAAGGGCGGCGCAGTGCCGTCGACCTCGTAGACGGCGGGCTCCGTGCGCGGTAACGCCGCGCGGGCGTTTCTCCCGGGGCTGCTCGTCCTCGTGCTCGTCGGCGTCGTGGCTGTCGCGGCAACCGGCTCCACGCGCGACGGCTCGGACGAGACGCGACGGCCCTCGGACCTCGTCTTCGACACGTTCTTCAGCCTGTCCCTGCTCGTGGTCATACCCGCGGCTGCACTGCTCGTGTACGGCCTGATGCAGCGGCGGGCGATCGCCCAGGAGGTCGCGTCCGGCAAGTACCGGCGCTCCTCGGTCGTTGGCACCCTCCTGTTCGCACTGCTGATCTCGGTCGCCTGGTACTTCCTCGTGCCGCGCCGCCTCGGCTTCGCCGGCGGGCAGGACGACGAGACGTCCGAGCTCGACATCCTCCGGCCCCGCCCGCAGCGGCCCGAGAGCGACGGCGGCTACGAGCCGGAGTTCGCGTGGATCCCCGTCCTCGTGTTCGTCACGCTCGTCGCTGTCGGAATCGGCGCGTACTTCCTCGCGGCCCGGCGGCGCTCGCGTGCGTTCGGCGGCGATCCAGGCCGGCTGGCGGAAGAGGTCGCGGACGAGCTCGACGTCAGCCTCGACGATCTCCGCGCCGAGCCTGACCCACGGCGTGCGGTCATCGCAGCGTATGCACGCCTCGAGCGCGCGCTCGGCGCGTCCGGTGTGGCGCGCTCGCGGCAGGAGACAGCTGACGAGTTCGTCTCGCGCATCCTCGGCAGGCTCGAGGTCGACGACCACCTCGTCAGGAGGCTCGCCGATCTCTTCACACGGGCCAAGTTCTCGCACCACGCCGTGGACGAGGCGATGAGGGAGGACGCGATCGCGGCCCTGAGTCAGATCCGTGACGAGCTCCGCACTGCGGCTCGGCTGCGGCAGGAGGAGACGATGCGTCAGCTCGCAGAGCGGACGGCCACCACGTGAGGCGCGACCTCGGCCGATCCGTACGAGCCCTTTTCCTCCCCACGGTCGCCCTGCTCGTCGTCGTCGCGTTCGTTCCTGGGCGAACCGAGCTCGCCATCCGCGTGTATGCGCTGGTGCTCTGCGGCGTCGCGCTGGCGTTGTTGGTAGCCGCGCTGCGGCACGCGTATCCGCGAGCGACACCTCTTCGCGGCCGAACGCCGAGACGGGAGCACGCGTCGGGCGAAGCGCCGGCAATGCTGCTCCGGCTCGAGCAGGAGGTCGCGCTCGGCGCAGCGGGATCGTTCGACCTCCACCATCACCTGCGCCCCCGACTGCGGACGATCGCGACCGAGCTCCTCGCCGCGCGGCGTCGTGTGTCCCTGGACGGGGAGCCGGAGACCGCCAGCGCGCTCCTCGGCGAGGAGACCTGGGAGCTCGTCCGGCAGGACCGCCCGCGGCCCCAGGATCGGCTCGCCCGCGGAATCGCGCCGGACGCGCTCGATCGCGTGGTCACGTCTCTGGAAGCGCTCTAGTGGAGCTCGAGCGCGTCCACGAGCTCGCCGGAGACATCCTCGACGAGGTCGAGCGGGCCGTCGTCGGGAAGCGCGATCCGCTCGAGCTCGTCCTCGTTGGATTTCTCGCAGACGGACACGTGCTCCTGGAGGATTACCCAGGGCTCGCGAAGACCCTTGCTGCACGCTCGTTCGCCCAGGCGCTGAGCATGCGCTTCACCCGTATCCAATTCACTCCCGATCTGATGCCGTCCGACGTCACGGGCTCCTCGATCTGGAACCAGCGCGACGCGGACTTCGAGTTCCGGCCTGGCCCGATCTTCGCCAACCTCCTCCTCGCCGACGAGATCAACCGCGCTCCTCCGAAGACGCAGGCGGCGCTGCTCGAGGCGATGCAAGAGCGTCAGGTGACGATCGAGGGGGAGACGCGCCAGCTGGAGCCGCCGTTCCTCGTCATCGCGACTCAGAATCCGATCGAGTACGAAGGGACCTACCCGCTGCCCGAGGCGCAGCTCGACCGCTTCCTCCTGCGTACGGCGTTCGGCTATCCGGCGCGTGAGGACGAGCTCGACGTGCTCGCGCGCCGGATCGAGCGGCAGGCGGACGAGATCGAGCTCCGCCCCGTCGTCGACCGCAAGACGCTGCTCGAGATGCAACGCGCGCTCGAGTCCGTATACGTCGCCGAGAGCGTGCGCGGGTACTGCGTCGATCTGGTCGAGGCCACGAGGCGGTCCGAGAGCACCGCCGTCGGCGCCAGCCCGCGAGGGAGCCTGGCACTGCTGAAGCTGGCGCGCTGCAAGGCAGCGCTCGGAGGACGCGACTTCGTGCTCCCCGACGACGTCAAGGCCGTCGCGGTCGCTGCCCTCGCACACCGGCTTGTTCTGCGCCCAGAGCTCTGGGTGCAGCGAATCTCGGCGGAGGACGTCGTCCGCGATGTGCTCGCTCGAGTGCCGACGCCGCCCGCAGAAGACCTCACACCTCCCCGGTGACGTGACGCGCCGCGCCAGCCCGCGCCTCGAGGCCTACGCGGTTCTCGCCGCCATCGGCCTCGTCGCGTCGCTGGCGCTGCGCCGCCCGGAGCTCGCGGCGATGACGGCGCCGTTCGCGCTCCTCCTCACGGTCGGCACGCAGCTCGCACGCCGGCCGAAGCTCGACGTCGAGTTCGCGGTCGCGGACGAGCGAACGCTCGAGGGCGCCGACGTCGACGCCGAGATCGTCGTGCGGTCAGACGTCCCGATCGATCGCCTCGAGCTCCTGCTCGACCTGCCGCCGGGGGTGACGACCGCAGGAAGCGACGCGTTCGCGGTTCGCCTTCGGGCAGGGGAGGAGCGGACGATTCCGCTTCAGCTCCGCTGTGCGCGCTGGGGCCTGTACGAGGTGGGCTCGATCCAGGCTCGCGCTCGCGACCCGTTTCGGCTCGTCGTCTGGGAAGAGCGGGTCGAGCGCATGCGCCAGCTGAAGGCATATCCGCGCCCGGAGACACTGAGTCGCATCCTCGCACCCGTCGACACGCAGGCTTTCACCGGCAGCGAGGTCGCTCGCGCCAAGGGCGACGGCATCGAGTACGCAGACCTTCGCGACTTCGTTCCAGGTGATCGTTTGCGCTCGATCAACTGGCGCGCGTCCGCCCGACGCGAGGGCCTGGTCGTGAACGAGCGCCACCCCGAGCGAAACACGGACGTCGTCCTCTTCGTCGACAGCTTCGCGGACATTCGGGGCGCAGAGCGCAGCACGCTCGACGATGCGGTACGCGCAGCCGCCACGATCGCAACGCGTTACCTGAAGCGGAGGGACCGCGTTGGCCTGGTCTCGTTCGGGGGCGTCCTGCGCTGGCTACGACCCGGGCTCGGGCCGTCACAGCGTTTCCGGCTGATCGAGACGTTGCTGGAGACCGGAGTGACGCCGACGTACATCTGGCGAGACGTCAATCTGATCCCGTCCCGGATCCTCCCGCCCAAGGCGCTCGTCATCGCGCTGACGCCTCTCGTCGATCCGCGCTTCGTCACGGCGCTCGAGAACCTGCGGGCTCGCGGTTTCGATCTCGTCGTGGTGGAGATCGATCCGATCAATCTCGTGACCGGAGGAAGGCACGCGCTGGAGAGCATCGCGTACCGGCTGTGGGTGCTCGATCGAGACGTGCTGCGCGCCCGTCTCGAGCGTCTCGGCATCGGCATCGCACGCTGGGGAGACGACGTGGCGCTGGAGACCGCGCTCGAGGAGGTGAGGACATACAGGCGCTACGCGAGAATCGCACGCGTCTAGTCGCGGGCGCGGGGTCCGTCACGTGCGCGGCCGCGGTGGCCGTGTTTCCGCTCGCGCGCGTAGAGGACGAAGCCCTGGTCGAGGTCGGGCTTCGTATTGCCGTTTTCGCGCTTCTGACGCTTGTTGCATCGCTGGCTCTCGGCTGGCCGGTGCTCCTTCCTGTGGCGCTCTTCCTCCTCGGAGGCATGTACGCGGCGCAGCTCGCGGTGGACGACGCGCCGCTCGATGGCACTGCCGCGCTCTTCTCTGCCGGGCTGCTCGCCGCCGCCGAGCTCGGCTACTGGTGCCTGGAGGAGCGCGAGCCTCTGACCGCAGATCCTGGCGAGGCCGTGCGCCGGGTGGGCTTCATCGCGCTGCTCGCGCTCGGGGCCCTGCTCGTGTCGGGGTTGCTGCTGGCCCTCGTCGACGTTGTTCGTGCGGGGGGCCTCGCAGTCGACCTCATGGGAGCCGCGGCCGCCGCTCTCGCACTGACCGTCGTCATCCTCGCTCATCGCGCAGGGCGAGCCTCCGACTGACCCTGGGAACGAATCGGCACGAACTTGGAACAGGTTTCCTCGGCTCAAGCGGACAGGGCCAGGGTCTGACCCTAGTATCTCCTGACACGAGCACTGCTGCTCGCGAGCCGCGAGCCCGTAGACGAAGGACGCCGCCCGCAGTGCCTATGCCCTCGAACGAGTGATTCCCAGAGGGCGGCTTGCACCGATCTACGCGACTGTGAGCCGTCGCCTTCTCGTGAGCCTTCTCTGTGTCGCCGCTGCACTCTGCGCCGCGGGCGCCACCGCGGCACCCGAGAGGACCGGGCACCACGCCGGGATCGCGCAGCACCTCGTCGACAGCATCAACACAGTGCGCGCCGAGCACGGGCTTGCCCCGGTCCGCCCCGCGCCCTCGCTCCGGCTGGCCGCGCTCGCGCACACTCGCGTGCAGGTACAGCGTGGCGCATTCACGCACGACTCCCCGGACGGATCGTCGTTCTCGGATCGAATCAAGCGCTTCTACGGACAGCGCGGATTCTCACGCTGGGGTGTGGGAGAGAATCTCCTCTACGGCCCGGTTGCGATGAGCCCTGATGAGGCACTCCATGTCTGGCTCCAGTCCCCCGCGCACCGCAAGATCCTGCTCGAGCCGAGCTGGCGTGACATCGGCATCGTCGCCCTCGCCGTGCACCAGGCACCGGGCGAGTTCGGCGGTCACGACGTCGTCGTGATCACGTCCGATTTCGGCATGCGAAGTCGCTAAACCAGAATTCGCTCCCGCGAATTCTGGTCGCGCGAAAGCAGACCCCTTTAGGGAGTGCCCTGGACGCAGCCGTTTCGAGGTGTGAAGCAGGCAGTCGGACAACCCTTTTTGCGCGTCCCCAGTCGGACGACAATCAACCCTTTTGGACCGAGTCATCTCCGGAGGAGACTGGCTAATAGGAGAGACACTCACCGTGATACGCTCGCGCGCACTGCGGCGACTGGGGTAGAGCGATGATCCATCGGGTGCCTAGGCTGGTTGCGATTGCGGCTGCCTTCGTGTTGGCCGGCGCAGCAGCGGGAGCTGCGGCTCCAGTCGAGAGTGATCAGTTCCGCGTGATCACGCTGCGCCACGCGCAGACGAAGTTCACCATCCGTGCTCCGGAAGGCTTCAGGCTGAGCCTGAGGAACGGCGTCTACCTGATGCGCAAGAGCTCCGTCACGGTCAGCTATGTACGCCTCGACACGGGGGTGAGCCCCGTCCAGCTCGGGTCGGCCTTGCTGCAGGCGTTGCCGGGCAGAGTGCTCGTGCGTACCGGCGACAACCGCCACTTCGTCGCGGCTGTCGCAGGCCGATCGCGCAACGACCACTTCGTCGTCGAGCGCGCCGGCCCACGACTCGCCGTCACTGCGAGCACGACCACCGGAATTCCGGTCGCGCTCGAGACGCTTCGCCAAATGGGTCTCTCGGCCCGCGGTGGCGTCAGGCTCCGGGCTCCGACGTCCCGACCTCAACCGGCGATCCCGTTGCGGCCGTACCGAGCGCCTGACGGCGGCGCCACAGCGTTGGTGCCGGCAGGGAACGACTGGGACGTGCAAAGCTCCGACGGCGCGATTCAGGGCAGCAGCAGACGAGGCGCCTTCCTGTTCGGGTTCTCGTACAACGTGCCGCTGGACAGGCCGGCGAACTCGCCACCCAGCTTCATCACGGGTCCGTACCTGAGCGCGGCGCAAGCCCTGGTACAGCTCTTCCCGCGCCTGGCGCCCAGTGTCCGGGACATCCGCATCCGTCGCGTGCTCAGGAACGCGATCCTGCCGAGCTTCACCTCGTCGGGAATGCTCCTGTTCGACTATCGCCTGAACGGGAAGCCGTGGACGGGGGTCGCGACGGTGGCCACCGATCACCCGTCGCGGTACAGCAACTTCCTCTGGAACTTCTACTACAGCGGTATCGGCGTGCCGGCGGGGTCGGGCCCAGCGGTGGGAGTCGGGCTCTTGCGCTCGTGGCGAAGTTGGAACCCGAGCGGCGCGATCGCCGCACGCACACGGGCAGCGATCGCGCTGATCAACGAGACCAACGAGATCTGGCAGCAGACGAACGAGTTCCGGTCGAGGATCGCGGATCAACAGTCGCGCGACGTCGGCTGCCTGCTCTCCGGCTACTACATCATCGAGGACAACGCGCGTCGCTACGGGCTACCGCCGCTCGACTGCGGGCAGATCTACACCGAGCGGGACTGAACGCTACGAAGGAGCGCCCTCGGGGGGCGGCTGCATCGCGGTCCCGGGGATCGGGCGCGGCTGCGGCTTCAGCTTCGGCTTCTTGTCCGCCTCGGGCTCGAGCTCGGGGGCTTCGACAACCTCCTCCGGCGGGAACACCGACTCCTCCGCCTCGCCGGCAAGTAGCCGCTCGAACTGATCCTTGTCGATCGTCTCGCGCTCGATCAGGATCGCGGAGAAGCGGTGCAGCTCGTCCATGTGCGAGCGGAGGACGCTCATCGCGGAGGCATGTCCCTCCTCGATCACGCGGCGAATCTCGTCGTCGATGTCCTTGGCCAGCTCCTCGGAGTAGTCGGGCTCGGAGCCCATGTCACGCCCGAGGAAGGGAAGGTCGTGGTTCCGCCCGAGAACACGTGGCCCGAGCTTCTCGCTCATCCCGAAGCGCATGATCATCTGCTTCGAGGTCGCGGTCACCCGCTCGAGGTCGTTCGCGGCGCCCGTCGTCACCTCGTGGAAGACGAGCTCCTCCGCGGCCCGGCCACCGAGGGTCATCGCGAGCTCGTCCATGAGCGCCGACCTGGTCGTCAGATAGCGGTCTTCGGTCGGTAGCGAGATCGTCAGCCCCAGCGCCTGGCCGCGCGACACGATCGTGATCTTGTGAACGGGGTTCGTGTGCTCGAGGTAATGGCCGACGAGCGCGTGTCCCATCTCGTGGTACGCGGTGATCTTCCGTTCCTTCTCGGAGAGCAGCCGAGCCTTCTTCTCCGGGCCGGCGATGACGCGCATGATCCCTTCCTCGAGCTCGTCCTGGCCGATCATCTTCTTCCCGCGGCGAGCGGCGAGGAGCGCGGCTTCGTTGATCAGGTTGGACAGATCCGCTCCGGTGAAGCCGGGCGTCCCGGCGGCGAGCGTGTCCAGATCGATCTCATGCGCGATCGGCTTGCCGCGCGCGTGCACCTCGAGGATTCTCCGGCGACCGAGCCGGTCGGGCCGATCGACGACGATCTGCCGGTCGAAGCGACCCGGCCGCAGCAGCGCGGGATCGAGGATGTCGGGGCGGTTCGTCGCGGCGATGAGGATGATGTTGTCCTTCATCTCGAAGCCGTCCATCTCCACCAGGAGCTGGTTCAGCGTCTGCTCGCGCTCGTCGTGACCGCCGCCGAGACCCGCGCCGCGGTGACGGCCGACGGCGTCGATCTCGTCCATGAAGATGATGCAGGGGGAGGCCTGCTTCGCCTGCTCGAAGAGATCGCGGACGCGCGAGGCGCCGACGCCGACGAACATCTCGACGAAGTCTGACCCGGAGATCGAGAAGAACGGAACGCCGGCTTCTCCCGCGACTGCTCTGGCCAGGAGCGTCTTGCCGGTCCCGGGCGGCCCGTAGAGGAGCACGCCCTTCGGGATGCGCGCCCCGAGAGCCTGGAACTTCTTCGGGTTCTCGAGGAACTCCTTGATCTCGTGCAGCTCCTCGACGGCCTCATCGGCTCCGGCGACGTCCTTGAACGTGACCTTGGGCGAATCGGGCGACATGCGCTTCGCGCGGCTCTTCCCGAAGCTCATCACCTTCGAGCCACCGCCCTGCACCTGGTTCATGAGGAAGATCCAGAACGCGATCAGGATCACGAACGGGAGGACGCTGATGATGAGTGACCACCACGGCGACGAGCCGGTCCCCTTCGAGTCGAACCTGACGTTCTCTGCCGCGAGCAGGTTCTGGAACTGCGTCGCGGACTGCGGCGTCGGGTAGTTGACCTTCGCCTTCCCGCCCTCACCGATCAGCGTCAGCGTGATCGACTGCCGTCTCGGGTCGAACACGACCTCGTTGACGCCGCCGTTCTTGACCTCGGCGATCGCCTCGGAGTACGTCATCTTGCGCTGCTCGGAGCGCCCGGGCAGCAGCGTCTGGCTCGCCAGGTAGACGAGCACGACGATGATGACCAGCGGAAAGAGTGCGCTTCTGAAGAACCGGTTCACGTCAGTCTGGGGAGGGTAGCACCGTGATTCTTCGGCACCAGGGCCCGTGCCCCTCGACCCTCGTTACGGTCTCTTTGTCCCCGATCAAGCGTCTACGTGGCGTTCGGCACGAGATCTGGGTGCAGAACGGCGACGTACGGGAGGTTCCGGTAGCGCTCGGCGAAGTCGAGCCCGTAGCCGATGACGAAGCGGTTCGGGATCTCGAAGCCGACGTAGCGCACGGATACGTCGATCTCTCTCCGCTCCGGCTTGGTGAGCAGGGTGACGACGTCGAGGGACGCGGGCTTCCGCGCACCGAGGTTCCGCATCAGGTACGAGAGCGTGAGGCCCGAGTCGATGATGTCCTCGACCACGAGCACGTTCCTGCCGGCGACGTTGATGTCGAGGTCCTTGAGGATCCTGACGACACCCGACGAGTCGGTGGCGGCGCCGTAGCTCGAGATCGCCATGAAGTCGATCTCGCATGGCACCGTCAGCTCTCGCATCAGGTCTGCCATGAAGAAGACGGCCCCCTTGAGCACGCCGACGAGCAGCAGATCGCGTCCCTCGTAGTCGGCCGAGATCTCGGCGCCCAGCTCGATGATCCGCTGCTGCAGTGAGTGCTGCTCGATGAGCACCTCGCCGACACCCTGTTCCAGCTCCGCCTGGGTCACCGGTCCACATCCTTCCATGCCTGGACCGCTCCTTCCCAGCCAGGCGCCTCCGCGATCCCCGGAACCGAGACGACGTCGTCCCCAGAGACCACGAGCGGCCAGGCGTCGCGCTCGCCCTTGGGCACCTTCGCGTCCACGAACAGATCCTGCACCTTCTTCCGGCGCCCGGCGAGCCGATCGCCTGGACGACGCGTGCGGACGACAAGGTCCGGGACGTCACTCTCGAGCCGCCACGGCCCGAAGGTGACCGCACCTTCCAGTCGGACGGTGCCGTACTCCCGTACCGCCTGCAGTCCGCCGCCGAGGTCGGCGGACTTCGTTCCGGCGGTCGAGGAGAGCAGTTTCGCGAGCGTCCGCTCGAGCCCTCGCGGAAGGCGTGCGGGCTGCTCGTCTGCCAGCGCGAGCAGATTCCGGTCGGCCGCTGGATGGAGTCGACGGAGGAGCGGAAGGATCTCCTCGCGAATCAGTCCCCGTTTCGTGTCCGGATTGGACGAGTCGGTGCGAAACGCAAGCCCCTGCTCGCGGCAGTACGCCTCCGTCTCCTCGCGCCAGAGCTCGAGCAGCGGGCGCACGACACCGTCCTCGCGCGCGGCCTTGATCCCCTTGGCGTTACCCGAGGAAACGAGGCGATAGAGGACAGTCTCGACCTGATCGGAGGCCGTATGCCCGGTGGCCCGCAGACCCCGCCCCTCGGTGAGGCGATAGCGGACGTCCCGGAGCTCCGCCTCGGACGAGGGCCGGGTATGCGCGGCCCCTACGACGATCTCGGCCGCCAACACCTCGCGGCAGAAGCGCGCGTCCTCATCCGACTCCTCGCCCCGGAGGCCGTGGCTTCACGTGCACAGCCGTTACGTGATATCCGAGCACGCGAAGGACGTGCCAGAGGCAGGTCGAGTCGGCTCCTCCCGAGACGAGGCAGCACACGTCGCCGCCGGACGGGATCAGGTCGCGCTCGCGGATGAAGCGCTCGACGCGCTCCGGGAGGGTCAGAGACATACGCCCATTTTGCCGGGCTAGGGGAATGGGGAGACGTCGCGGAAGCGTGGATCGAGGCTCCACTCCTCGAGCAGCGAAGCTGCGGCGTCGAGCTCCTCGGCGGAGAAACGATACGGCCGTGCGTGCTCGACCGGTTCCTGCATCAGCGCCGCGGGAACAAGACCGCTGACCGCGTCGACGACGTAGCGGACGCCGAGCGCATGCCCGACCACGAGAGCGGCCGCTTCGGGCCGTGCGAGCAGGAGCCGGATCGCAGCCGCATAGCGGGCCGCTCCCTGAGCTCTGCTCTCTCCCCCACCAGGCGCGGCCAGCGCCGGCTCTTCGCTTCCGGCCCACTCGCGGTACGCGGACAGGAGCCCGCCGTCGAAGCTGCCGAAGTGGATCTCGTTCAACTCGGGGAGGACGACGCGTGGCACGTCGCGCCCTTCCAGCGCGACCTCGAGCGTCTCCTGCGTCCGCAGGAGGTCGGTTGCCACCCCGAGCTCGAGATCCTCGTCTGCGAGCAGCTCGCCGAGTCTCCGCGCCTGCTCGACTCCGCGAGGCGTCAGTCCTTCGCCGGGCGCCGCGTACGACGCAAGCCCCGCGTCGTTCGACGTCGCGAGCGCATGCCGTGCGAGGAAGATCAGTTCCATCGTCGCGCTAGAGGAGCACCGAGCGGTAGTCGAGCACGTGCTGCATGCCGATCGTCTGGTACAGACGGATGGCCGGGTGGTTCTCGGCGCGAACGAAGAGACAGACGGCAGGCGCGCGTGCGAGCAGGCGGCGACACAGGTCGGCGAGGCCGCGTGCGCCGTTTCCCTGCCGCCGGGCCTCGGGGTCGACCCACACTTGCTGGAGCTGCACGGCCGAGGGCGTCCAGGCTGACGCCTCCGCTTTGAACAGGATGACCCCGTCCTCGGCCCAGAGCCACGAGCGCCCCTCCTCGATCTGCGTGCGGGTGCGCCAGCGGAAGCCTTCGGGATCGCGCCGCAACGGGTCGATCCCGATCTCCTGCTCATGGGCAGCCGCACACGCCGGAACGAGCAGCTCGAGGTCGTCCGACGTCGCCGCTCGCAACCCGGTCCCGCTGTCGGCCGGAGGATCTCGCAGGACGAATACCGGCTGGCCGGGTCGGTCCTCGCGCGGGCGCGATAACCGCGCGCGTGCGCCGTCCCAGAGCTCGGAGACCGCGAAGGATTCGCCGATCAGCATTCGCGGCGACGCCCGCACCACCTCGCGGGCGAAGGCGCCGCAGCCACGCCCGGAGGGCACCGCGTTGACCCCGACGTGGCAGAGCGCCTGCAGCTCCCGGCCCTCGGCGAGCCCGACGAATCGCCCCAGGCCTCGTCGCGCGACATCCTCGAGGAAGACCCGCTCGACCGGATCCTCCGCGCAGAAGCGCAGGATCTGGTCAGGAGACGGGTTGATTACGCGCGCGCTCACGGCTCGAACTCTAGGTTCACGCCCTGATTCAGGAAGCATCTAGGCTTCCGCCGTGCCGATCCACCTGCGCGCGAATCCGGGCGACTACGCGGAAGCCTGCCTCCTCCCCGGCGACCCCTTGCGCGCGAAGTACATCGCCGAGACCTTCCTCGCCGACGTCGTCCAGGTAAACGGAGAGCGCGGGCTTCTCGGGTTCACGGGAAGCTGGGACGGCAAGCCGGTCTCCGTTCAGGGAACCGGGATGGGATGTCCGAGTGCGACGATCGTCTTCGAAGAGCTCGTTCAGCTCGGGGTCAAGCGCCTGCTGCGCGTCGGGACCTGCGGAGGGCTGCAGCCCGAGCACGCGCTCGGCGACCTGATCGTCGCGCTCTCCGCAGTCCCCGCAGATGCGACGGCGACGCACCTCGTCCTCGGAGAGCCTCATTGCCCCACCGCGAGCTGGGAGCTCATCCACGAGGCGGTTCACGTCGCGAAGACCGCCAAGATTCCCTTGCGGGTCGGCCCCGTTGCCTCGAGCGATCTCTTCTACAACCCCGACGACGGCCAGTACGAGCGGTGGTCGAAGCGGGGGATCCTCGCCGTCGAGATGGAAGCCGCGGCGCTCTTCACCCTCGGAGCGCTCCGAGGCGTCCACGCAGGCTGCCTCCTGACCGTCAGCGACATCGTCGTCGAGGGGGAGTTCGTCCGCATCTCAGACGAGGAGCTACGCGCTGCAGTCGATCGCATGACGCGCATCGCGCTCGAGACTGCCACGGCCTCGCACGGTCACGGCCATTAGCGAACAGACCGTCTTCCTTGTAAACCCTGCGTCCGCCGGGGGCTCGACGGGCCGCCGCTGGCCGGAGATCTCGCATCGTGCGACTGCGCTCGGCCTGACCGGGGACGCGCTCATCTCCGAGGAGCCGGGGCAGCTTGCGGAGCTTGCGCGGGATGCGGTGCACCGAGGAGCGCGACGGCTCGTGGTCGTCGGGGGCGACGGCTCGGTGAACGAAGTCGTCAACGGCATCGCGGGCTCGGACGAAGTCGAGATCGCCGTCGTCCCGCGGGGGACCGGGTGGGACTTCGCCCGCACGTTCGGAATCCCCCGCGAGCTCGACGCGGCGGTACAGACCGCGCTCTCGGGCGACGTGCGGACGATCGACCTCGGGCTGGTCTCGTACCGAACGTGGGCCGGAGCCGAAGGTCGCGCCCACTTCGCGAACGTCGCGAGCGCGGGGATCAGCGGAGCGATCGCCCAACGCGCGAACTCGACGCTCGAAGGCGCTCGGCGGGAAGATCTCGTACTACTGGGCGACGCTCAGCGTCTTCGCACGCTGGCAGACAGGCGAGATGCGCGTGTCCGTGGACGACGAGACTCGCAGCGGGAAGATGATCGATGCGCTCGTCGCGAACGGCCGCTATCTCGGCGGAGGGATGATGATGCTCCCGGAGGCCGAGCCGGACGACGGGCTCTTCGACGTCCTCGTGATCGGTGACGTCACGAAACGCGACCTCCTTCTCACGCTCCCCAAGAGCTACAAGGGGAAGCACCTCCCGCACCCGCGGCTCGAGGTTCTCCGCGGGCGGGTCGTCACCGTCGACGCGGACGAACCGCTCCCGATCGAGATCGACGGCGAACAGCCCGGGACGACGCCCGCGCGCTTCGAGATCGTGCCGCAGGCGCTGCGGGTTCGCGTCCCGCGCTAGGAGGGCTTGCGCGGCGAGCGAGAGCTTGCGGGTCGCTTGAGCGCGGCAAGCTCCTTCTCGAGCTTCGCCACACGCGCCTCGAGCGCATCGATCCCACGCACCTTCTTGGAAAGCTCGTCGACACGCGTCCGGAGGTCGTTGAAGGCGCCAACTGCCCGCTGGCCACCGGGGAGGTCGGCAGGCGCTGCAGCGCCTCCTCGCCGGCATCGGCTAGTCGTGTCATCAGATCCTTGTCCTCGGCGCCCTTCTTCTGCGAGGTCGTCTGAGCCATAGAGGCTAGTCATAGCATGCATTGACTCGCCCAGGGCATGGTGAGAGCATCCGCGCGCAATGCGGCAGGCACCGCGCTTGGTCGTGGCAATCGTCGGACTCGCGGCAGTCGTCGCCGTCGCCGGCGTGCCGCCGCTCCGGCCGCGGCCGACTTCGTGGTGTTCATCGCCGCCGGGGTCAACGCCGGACAGCTGCATGCCGACGGCGCGACGATCGATGTCGATCGTCTGACCTTCAGGGCCGGCGCACTCGTGGACAACGACGGCGGCGAGGAAGCCTCGAGTCGATTCCGGTTCGTGCTCCCGGATGGTTTCCGGTTCGGAGCGGACGGGCCGGACCCGACCGAGTCTTGCTCCGCGGTCGGTTCTACGGCCGAGTGCCAAACGGGCCTCCTCATCGGCACCGATCCCTCACGGAGGTCCGAGCTATGGCTCTGGGACGTCGTCGCCGAAAGGCCGGGGAGGTACGTGCTTCGCGCAGAGATCGTGCAGACGTCCGTTTCCGATCCCGCTCCCGCCAACAATCGCGCGTCGGTCACCGTCGTCGTCTCGGAGTCGGGCGGCGGGGGAGCAACGGACACCGTGTCCGCAAGCACGGTGAGGATCACGCCCGCCAAGGCGAAGGCGGGATTCCCCGTCACCGCGACCGTGCGCGTGACCGCGGGAGGCGCACCCGTGCGACCGACGGGTCTCGCCTGTGCGGGCGCGGTCGCCGGAGGCAAGATTAGAGGGACGCCGCGAGCGGGGTCCGGCACGGCGACATGCGTCTACCGGCCGCTGAAGACCGCCAAGGGGAAGATCCTCAGAGGAACGATCTCGTTCACCGCGCGTAGCACGAAGATCACGCCGGCGCTTCGCGGCGAAGCTCGGCTGAGCTCGGCGAGCACCGCGGTAAGCGTCTCCCCGGCGCCGGCGTCGATCTTCAATACCGCTCGGTCGTCGAGCGCAGTCGCGCCGCGATTGACGATTGCCAGCGAGCGTGCCTCGAGCGGCAGACCGGCGACGGGCCACACCTCGAGGGTAGAGCCGACGACGAGCATGAGCGCAGCGGAGCGAGCGAGCTCGGTCGCGCGCTCGATAGCGCCGGCCGGGAGCAGCTCGCCGAAGAGCGTGACTCCGGGCTTGAGGACCTCGCCGCAGTGGATGCAGAGCGGAGCGCTCTGCTCCTCGAGCTGTGCGAGAACGCCGTCGATTCCCTCCGTCCAGAGGCACTTCGGGCACATCGCCGAGCGGATCGAACCGTGCATCTCGACGACCTCCCGGCTTCCCGCGCGGAGGTGCAGCGTGTCGATGTTCTGGGTCACGATCGCTTCCACCAGCCCCAGGCGCTCGAGCTCGGCGAGCGCGAGGTGCCCGGCGTTCGGCTCCGCGGCGAGGAGGGAGTGGATCCGCGTGCGGTAGAAGCTCCACACCCGTTCCGGATCTCGTCTGAAAGCCTGGATCGAGGCGACCTCCAGCGGATCGACCTCGGCCCAGATTCCGGTCGGCGAGCGGAAATCCGGGATTCCACTCTCCGTCGAGATGCCGGCGCCGGTCAGCACGACGCACGGCTGCCGCGCTCGGAGGAGATCGGCTAGGGAAGCGGCGGACACCGGCCGATCTTAGGCTTGCCCTCGTGGACGGCTTCTCGTTCTCGACCGAGGTCAAGGTCCGGTTCGCCGAGACCGACGCACAGGGCATCGCGCACCACGCCTCGTTCGTGGTCTGGCTCGAGGTCGCCCGCGTCGAGCACCTGGCTCGGTACGCAGGTGGATACCAGGCGATTCGCGAGCGGGGCATCGAAGCGCTCACGACCGAGGTCCACGTTCGCTACCACCGGGCTGTGTACTTCGACGAGCAGTTGACGGTTCGAGTCCGTAGCGGCGACGTCCGTGGCGCGCGCTTTCGCTACGAGTACCGCATCCTGCGCGGGGAGGAGCTCGTCGCCGACGGCTACACGCAGCATGCGACGGTCGACCGGGAGACCTACCAGCCGATCCGCGTGCCGGACTGGCTCGCCGAGGCTGTTAGGGCCGAGTCGCCGGCGACGTAGGCGTTTCTGCGCGGGGCTGTTCGCCGGCGGGCTTCTTCGGGGCTTTCGGCTCCGGTGCCTTCGGCTTGGGCTTCGTCCCCACGCGCACGACGCGCGTCTCGCCTTTGTACGACGTGTTCCACGTCTCCTCGCTGATCACCGTTCCCTCGGCCCCGTAGACCGTTCGGGACACGGAGGTCCTGCTCGGAGTGCTGCCCTCCTCCTCGATCACCTCTTGGCCGATCGGGAGAGTCTTGTCCTTGACACGCTTGACGGGCACCGCGCCGGTGACCTCCATCGTGCCCTCGGAGCTCTCGACGCGCCGACGTTCGCCGCCGTAGATCGAGACGGTGATGCCATCCGACTCGGCGAAGCCCTTCACGAGCACCCAATCCTCCGTGTCGTTGGCGAACTTCAGGTCGAGTGACGGCCAGTACACGGTCGCGTCCCGGCCGAGCTGGTAGCGGCTGATGTAGAGGGAATGCGGATTTCGCTCCGTGATCCTCAGTCCCGCCTCCCACGCCGCGTTGAACACGGTCGTCGCGACCTGGGAGGTGCCGCCTCCGACCTCCTCCTCGTACTTCGTCCCGATGATGACGGGGGCTGAGCGAAAGCCGCGTTCTTCCGTCCGCTGTCCAATTGCGTCGTTGAGCGAGAAGGTCCCGCCAGGCGCGACGAGCGTGTCGTCGAGGAGGGTGACGCCGAGGCGGAGGTTCGTGATCCGATCCCAGGTGCCCGCGTTGTACGTCTTGTAGCTGGCCATGCGCGTGTCGATGCCCATCGCGAGCGCTTCCTTCGTCGTCAGGTCCGGAACGGCACGCACGATCGCGATAGTGGCCACGCGATTCGAGCGGGACGTCGCAGCGCGAAGCAACGCGCGGGCAGTGCGCTGCACGTCGAGCTGAGTGCCGGATCGGGCGGGGACGAGGCCGATCGTGTCGCCCGAGACGGCGAACCGGGCGTCGGCGGGGGGCTGGCCGACACGTTCGGACAGCGCCCGGAAGTACGCGATCGCACCGGGGCCGGCGAGCGCGAGCCGAGACCGTCCGTCGCTGGGCAACGCGAGGAGCTCGGCGATACGCCAGCGCGGGACGCGGAAGCTCCGTGCCTGGCCGCGAAGGACGACAGGGCCCGAGAGCGCGGTGCGTGCGCGCCTCAGCGCGCCGACGAGTTCCGCGGATGTCACGCGCGGATCCGCGACGACGACCGGAAGAGCGATCTGGGCTTCGACCCGTTCGACCGAGCCGAGCGCTCGCACCAGCGAGCGCGCAGTCTCGTCGCGCAGCAGTCGCCGCCCGGCTTGCGCCGCGACAACCTCGATCCGCAGTCCCCGCCGAACGAGCGCAGCGCTCTCCGCCGGGCGATCGACCCGCTCGGCCATTCGGTCGAGCGCAAACTCGAGCGCCGCGTTGGTGACTGCGATGCGCGGAAGGACTTCGGCGCCGAAGAAGCGAGTGTGCAGGCGACGGTAGCCGCGGATCGGCCCGAAGCCGTCTCCGGCCCTTTCCGCCGCTCGCACGGCGCCCTGCCAGTCGGGATCGACCCCGAGCTGGTTCGCAGCGAACGAGAACGTCTGGTCGCCCGCGCTGAACTCGATCGGATCGTCTACGAGCTCGGAGAACCGCTGCTCGAGCTTCGCAACCGCCTGGCGATGCGTGAGGCCGCCGACCTCGACTCCCGCGATCTGCGTTCCCTCGGCGAGCTCTTGGCGCGAGCCGGCGAACGCCAGACCGACGAGGATTCCGACCACCACGAACACCCCCGCGACGACCGCGAGGGTGACGAGCGCCGACCGGCTCTGGTCCTGTCGTCGCGCTCGAGGCAGAAAGATGGGCGAATCGGAGCGCACCCGGCCGGAGATTCTACCCGCGCTTGCGCGTTTTCAAGCGCTCCATCATCAGCGATGTGCGTTCTTCGCTTGTCACCGAATCGTTGACAACGCTGTCAACATCGGTATGAGCTTCCCGACTAGAATTGGCAGTGGGTGGTGGGTTGGGGTGCCCCGAGAGACGGTGCGCGTCTCAGAACACGAACAGCTCGATCCCACCGGAGACGTACAGCCCGACCCCCGTGATGTACGCGGCGAGATCCGAGCAGAGAAACGCGATGGCGTTCGCGATGTCCTGAGGCTCCCCCGGACGCTTGAAGACGGTGCGCGCCGCGATCCGCTCGTTCATCACCGAGCTCGCCATGTGGAACGCCTCGGTGCCGATGATTCCGGGGACGATCGCGTTGCACGTGATCCCGTGCCGTCCGCCCTCCATCGCCAGCGTTTTCGTCAGTCCCAGGATTCCGGCCTTCGTCGTCGAGTAGCTCGCCTGCCCGAATCCGCCGAGGGTCCCCGCGACGGACGCCATGTTCACGATCCGGCCCCAGCCGCGCTCCTTCATGTGCGGCCACGCCGCCTGCGCGCAGTTGAACCCGCCCGTCAGGTTGACGCGGAGATCGCGCTCCCAGAGCTCGGGGCTCTGATCGTGAAACTGGCCGACGTGATCGAGCGTGCCCGCGTTGTTGATCAGGATGTCGAGCGACCCGAGCTCCGTCGACCGTTCTTGCGACTGTCTCGGCCACCTGGTCGCGGTCGGTGACATCGCACTTGAGGGCAAGCGCGCGACGCCCCATCGCCCGGATCTCGTCCGCCGTCGACTCCGTGTAGACCATTCCCTGCGCGCGAGCAGCCGTCGCCAGCGAGCCCCAGCTGTCGGTCTCCTCCGAGACCTCGGACTCGAGGAGGATGTCGGCGATCGCCACGTCGGCGCCGGCGCGCGCGAGGGTGAGCGCGTCGGCTCGGCCGAGCCCGCGCGAGCCGCCGGTGACGAGCGCGACGCGTCCCGAAAGGTCGATCTCGAGCGGCACCGCGCGATCCTACGCTGCTAGAACCGTTCCTGTGCAGCGGATGGACGTCGCCGAACGGCGGGCGCGGCTCGTCCAACGTCATCGCCTGAGCCCGCAACGCCGCGCCGGTGACCCGCTGGAGGCGGCGCGCTCCGTCGTCGTGCTGCACTCGACGGATGCGGTCACGGTCTTCCTCTCCGTGCACGCGCGGACGTCGAACGTCCTCCCCGCCGACATCGAGCGCGAGTTGTACGAGACCCGCTCTCTGGTACGCATCCTCGGCATGCGGCGCACGCTCTTCGTCGTGCCTCGCGAGCTCGTCCCTGTCGTGTACGCGGCCTGCACGCGGACGATCGCCGCTCGCGAGCGTCGGCGGCTGGAGAAGATGATCGTGGACAGCGGCATCTCCACGCGACCGGCGGCGTGGCTCACGCGCGCCTCGAAAGCCGCACTGCGCGCCCTCGAGGCCCGCGGCGAGGCATTCACGTCGGAGCTCACGAAGGACGTCACCGATCCTCGCGAAGCGCCTGCGCTTCGGCGTGGGCTCGAGGTTCGAAGCCACCCAGAGCGTCGGCTCGCGCCTGCTCCCGCAGCTGGCGATGGAGCGTCGGCTCGTCCGCGGCCGTCCCCGCGGAACCTGGGTCAACGGGCAGTACCGGTGGGTGCCGATGGAGAGCTGGCTCGGCGGCGAAGTCCTGGAGATGGAAAGTGCGGCGGCGCAGGCGGAGCTTCTTCGACTCTGGCTGGCGGCGTTCGGGCCGGCGACCGAGACCGACATCCGCTGGTGGACTGGCTGGACGGCGCGTGAGGCGCGTGCCGCTCTCGCCGTCGTGCCGCACGTCGTCGTCGATCTCGACGGCGCAACAGGGCTCGTGCTCGCCGACGATCTCGAGCCGGTCGAGCGGGCGGAGCCCGCTGCCGCCCTCCTCCCGACGCTGGACCCGACGACCATGGGCTGGAAGGAGCGAGACTGGTACCTCGGCCGCTCACGGTCCCGTGCTCTTCGACTCGAACGGCAACGCAGGCCCGACCGTGTGGTGGGACGGCCGGGTCGTCGGTGGCTGGTCGCAACGGCGAGACGGCGAGATCGTGTTCCGGCTCCTCGAGGACGTCGGCCGGGACGCTCAGCGCGCGGTCGAGACCGAGGCCGCGCGCGTGGCCGAGTGGCTCGGCGACAAGCGCTTCTCGCCAGGGTTCCTGCCGCCGTTCCAGCGCGAGCTGGCGGCGAGTTAGTCGTCGTCGCGCGGCAGGAAGATCTCCTTCGCGATCACGAGCCGCTGGATCTGCGAGGTGCCCTCGTAGATCTGGAAGAGCTTGGCGTCGCGCATCAGCTTTTCGACCGGATACTCCTTGATGTACCCGTAGCCGCCGAAGACCTGCACGGCATCGGTCGTCACCTTCATCGCCGTGTCCGCCGCGAACCGTTTCGCGAAGGAAGACTGGAGGGTGGCGCGCTTGCCCTGGTCGTGGAGCCACGCCGACTGCCACACGAGCAGCCGCGCCGCCTCGATCTCGGTCGCCATGTCCGCGATCAGGAAGTTGACTCCTTGGTGCATCGCGATCGGGACGTCGAAGGTGACGCGCTCCTTCGCGTACTCGACCGCGAGCTCGAACGCCGCCTGCGCGACCCCGACCGCACCGGCCGCAGTCCCCGGCCGCGTGAAGTCGAGCGTCTTCATCGCGATCTTGAACCCCTCGCCCTCCTCGCCGAGCCGGTTCTCGACCGGGACGACGACGTCGGTGAGCGCGAACGCGGAGGTGTCGGTCGAGCGCTGTCCCATCTTGTCGAGGTGCTTCTCGATCTGGACGCCGGGCGTGTCCATCGGGACGACGAACGCCGAGATCCCCCGATGACCCTTGCTGGCGTCCGTCTTCGCGAAGACAACCGTCCAGGCTGCCTGGCCGGCGTTCGTGATGAAGGTCTTCGACCCGTTCAGGACATAGGTGTCTCCGTCACGAACCGCGGTCGTCTTCATGCGGGCGACGTCGGATCCGGCGTCCGGCTCGCTGAGGCCGAACGAGCAGAGGATCGGCTCCTCGAGCAGCGGCGGCAGCCAGGTCTCCTTCTGCTCGTCGGTGCCGGCGATCAAGACCGGCGCGGCTCCGAGGCCGTTGGCGCTGATCGACGTGCCGATCCCCGAGCACCCGCGGCTCAGCTCCTCCCCGACGAGCATGCTGTCGAAGGCCGGAAGCTCCGAGGCCGCCGAGCGACTCGGGCACGTGCAGGTTCATCAGGCCGAGCGCATGAGCCTTCGCGATCACGTCCGCCGGATGCGTCGAGTGCTCGTCGTACTCGGCCGCCTTCGGCCGGATCTCCTTGTCCGCGAACTCGCGTGCCAGTGCGCGGAGCTCCCGCTGCTCGGGGCTGAGCTCGAACGAGACGCCTCGGACTCCCGTCTCAACTGCTGTCATGACCTCGGCTCCTGTATCGATTGACTAGTCAGTCAATCATTCTAGAGAAGCCTCTGCCGCCCGGTCAAGCCGCGCGAGCGCGTGCGTAGGATGTGCCAATGGCGACGACGACGACCGAGCGTCCTGCCCTCGACCCTCTCGACTTTCTCGCGATCGACGCGCTCCTGGACGACGAGGAGAGGGCGATCCGCGACACCGTCCGGCAGTTCGTACGCGAGCACGTTCTCGCCGACGTCGGCGACTGGTTCGAGAAGGGGATCTTCCCGCGAGAGCTCCTACCGGAGCTGGCCAAGCTCGGGCTCTACGGGATGCACCTCGACGGCTACGGCCTCCCGGGCGCGAGCTCGGTCGCCTACGGGCTGACGTGCATGGAGCTCGAGGCGGGCGACGCGGGCGTTCGGAGCGCGGTCTCCGTCCAGGGATCGCTCGCGATGTTCCCGATCTGGCGTTTCGGCTCGGAGGAGCAGAAGGAGCGCTGGCTGCCGCCGATGCACCGGGGCGAGGTCATCGGCTGCTTCGGTCTGACCGAGCCGGACGCGGGCTCGGACCCAGGCTCGATGAGGACGCACGCACGGCGGGACGGCTCGGACTGGATCCTGAACGGCGCGAAGATGTGGATCACGAACGGCTCGATCGCCGACATCGCGATCGTCTGGGCGCGCACCGACGACGGTGCAATCCGCGGCTTCATCGTCGAGAAGGACATGCCCGGGTTCTCGGCGCCAGAGATCCACAAGAAGCTCTCGCTCCGCGCGTCGGTCACGTCGGAGCTCGTGCTCCAGGACGTCCGCGTTCCCGACGACAACGTCCTTCCCGACGCGACGACACTCCGCGGGCCGCTGTCCTGCTTGAACGAAGCCCGCTTCGGGATCGTCTGGGGCGCGGTCGGTTCGGGCCGGGCCTGTTTCGAGTCCGCGCTCGAGTACGCGAAGGAGCGGATCGTCTTCGGCAAGCCGATCGCCGGCTACCAGCTCACGCAGCAGAAGCTCGCCGAGATGGCGCTCGAGCTCAACCGCGGCTCGCTCGTCGCCCTCCACCTCGGCCGGATGAAGGACTCGGGAACGCTGCGCCCCGAGCACGTGAGCCTCGGGAAGATGGGCAACGTCCGCGGCGCGATCGAGGTCGCCCGCTCGGCGCGCACGATCCTGGGCGCGAACGGCGTCACGCTCGAGTACCCGGTGATCCGGCACGTGAACAACCTCGAGTCGGTGCTGACATACGAGGGCACGCACGAGGTGCACACGCTCGTCGTCGGCGAGGCGCTCACCGGCGAGAACGCGTTCCGCTAGCCAGTTCTACAGAAGCTCAGCGATGAGAGCGGCCGCGCGCGCCGCGCCGTCGGTCTCGACCGGCCGGTAATCGACCTCGCGCCCGATCTCCTCCGCGATCGCCGCGGCTACGACGTCGGGTGTCGCGGTCTCGAAGTCCATGCAGCGTCCCGCCCCGTAGCGATCGAGCCGGTGGCGCACGTGGAAGTTCTGCTCGAAGTGATGACGCAACGGGAAGTAGAGAAACGGTCGCCGGTTCGCGGTGAGCTCCATCCCCGTGGTCAGACCTCCCTGCACCACTGCGAGGTCGCAGGCGGCAAGGTGCTTGTACAGCTCGTGGACGTAGCGCCGAACCTCGAGGCCGTCATGCTGTGGCAGGGCCACAGGGTCGATCCGCGGGCCGGCGACGACGACCATCCGGAGGGCGGGGACGAGCTCCTTCGCCTTCGGATACGCCTCGATCACGCGCCGAAGCAGGTCGCCGCCGACGCCGGACCCGCCGACCGTGACGATGCACACCTGCTCGCCGTCGCGGTACCCGAGCTCGTGGCGGAGTCGCTCGCGATCGCCGAGCTCGGCCGGGTCGAAGCCGGTGACGTAGCCGGCGAAGGAGAAGTGCTCCTCGGTCCAGTCGCGGATCTGCGGCAGGTCCGGACCGAAGCGCTCGCCGACGACGTCCTGCGAATCGCCGACGAAGATCGCCCGATCGCGAACGCGCGGGAAGCGAGCGATGTGCTCGATCATCTCCGCGTTGTAGTCGGCGGTCGACGAAGGCCTCACGCTCTCCGCCGTCGGCCATCGGCAGCCAACCGACGAAGTCGGTCAGCCAGACGTAGGCGGCGCGCTTCTGCTCCGGGTTCTCGTGCAGGTAGTAGTCGAGCTCCCACGCCTCGTCCCCGATCCAGAGGTCGTACTGCTCCTCGCGGACGAGGTCGTGGAAGACCATGAAGTTCGAGAGCAGGATCTCGTCCATTCGCCGGATTGCCTGGAAGCAGTGGAGATCGTGCTCGGCCGACTCGCACTCGATGTGATGCGACTCGTTCGCAAGCTCGGCGCTCGCCGGGTGGACGCGCTCGCCGCGCGCCTCGAGCACCGCGGTGACGGGGTGCTGGGCGAGCCAGTCGATCTCGAGATCGGGATGCAGCTTGCGCAGCTCGTCGGCGATCGCCGCGTCGCGCTGTGCATGGCCGAGCCCGATCGGCGACGAGATGTAGAGCGCGCGCTTGCGGCGCGACTTGCCGCGCACCCAGCTGCGCGGCGGCGGTGGCGGACTGATGAAGTCGCGGAGGAGCAGGTTGACCTTGACGGGGTCGCGGGCATGAGGCAGATGGCCGGAGCCCTCGAGGACCGTGAGCGCTCCGTTCGCCAGCTCGGCGAGCCGTGCGCCCGAGGCGCAGGGTCGTATGGCGTCGTCGCTGCCGTGGATCACGAGGATCGGACAGTCGATCCGGGAGAGGAGCTGCGCGCACGCTCTCCTCGTCCATCGAGCCGCGGTGCCAGCTGAGTCGCGACCAACGTCTCGGCGTCGGTCTCGAGACCCCAGCCGACGCGTGTCCTCGAGCTGCTTGGTCGAGTGCGGCTCCGTGAAGCACTGCGAGAAGAAGAACTCGAGGAAGTCCTCGTAGTGCTCGACCCAGTAGTGACGGTTCCACTTCCCCCAGCTCGGTGTAGTCCTCGTGCGGCTCGTCGAACTCGCGCATCGCCTGCAGGCGCGGGGTCGCCGGTGGCAACGGGAGCGCCGGGCGCGATGAACACCATCCTGTCGACGCGCTCCGGGTGTTCCGCCGCGAGCAGCAGCGACCGTTCCGCGCCCCGCGACAGCGACACGACGACCGCACGGTCGGTCGCGGTTGCGTCCATCACCGCGATCGCGTCCGCGGCGAACTCCTCCTCACGGTAGGCGTCGGGCTCGGACGGCCGATCGGAGCGGCCGTTCCCGCGTCCGTCGAACGTGAGCACGCGGCAGTGCCGCGCGAGGTAGGGGATCTGCATCTTCCAGTGGCGCGAATGGACGATCGACCAGGTCGGCATGAGCAGGACCGTCGGCTCGCCGTCGCCGTAGACCTCGTAGAAGGTCCGGACGCCGTCCCGCTCGACGTATCCCTCCTCGTCCGGGTACCGGGCGCGTGTCTGTTCGCGGGGCGTGCCTGTGATCACGTCGGCAGTCGTCGTCATTCCTTCTCCTCCAGCCACTGCTCGATCCACGCGAGCAGCTCAGCCTGTCCCGTCTCGATTCCCGAGAGCCGCTCGAAGATGATCCCCTCGTTGAACGTGACCACGAGCGCGACCAGCGCCTCGAGCGGTATCTCGAGGCCGTAGCGCTCCCGCGGCTCGGCGAACGCTTCGCGCAGCACCGCACGCCACTCTTCGTCGACGTGCGCGACCCGCTCGCGAAGCTCGGGGCGGTTCCAGGCGAGCGCCTGCAGCTCGTACCAGACCTTCTGGTACTCGCGGTCCTCGTCGAGATAGCGCATCGCCTGTCGCCACTTGTCGAGGAAGGACAGCTCCGGGTCGGCATACATCGCCCGCTGCCGCGCGATCAGCCGCTCGGTGAACCGCTCGAGCACCCGCACGAGCAGGTTCTCCATCGAGCCGAAGTAGTAGTGGACGAGCCCGTGGTTGGCGTTCGCCTCCTGCGCGAGCCGGCGCGTGGTGATACCCGCATGGCCGACCTCGACGAGGAGGCGCTCCGCTGCATCGAGGAACGCCTCCTCCGTCTCCATACGGGCTACCGGCGTCGAAGCCACCGCACCACTGTGTCGAGCTTGGCCCGCCAGACGACGACGAGCCCGGTCACGGTCGTCGCCCCGCCGCCGCGAGCGACGCGAGGACGACCTCCTCGCCGAAGCCGTGGTGCGCGACGATCACGGGAAGATCTCCGTCGTGCAGTCGCCGCCCTGCAGGCGCACCTCGTGCGCACGCGCCGGACCGCCGGGCCGGTCGTGGAAGTCGACGAAGAAGTCCCGATCGACCTCCATCGTGCCGTCCTCGCCGATGTCGACCTTGAGCAGCCACGAGCGAAGCTCAGGATAGAACTGGTTGTCCCAGGTCGAGTAGCAGCGAGTTCGTCACGTACAGCCTGCGGCCGTCGAGCGAGAGCTGGAGCATCTGCGGGCCACCGTTCAGGTCTCGCGGCCGGCGTCGCTCGGCTTGCCGAGCAGGCCGCCGAGCCAGAGCCGTCCCGTGAGCTTCGGGTTGGCGGGGTCCGAGATGTCGTACCGGCGCAGGTCGCCGTGCAACCAGTTCGAGAAGTAGAGGGCCTTGTCGTCCATCGATACGACCTGGTCGGTGATCAGGGCGGGCACGGGAAACGGCCAGCCCTCGAGCTCGACCGCCTCGGTCGTGATGACGGGATCGGCCGACCAGGAGCCGTTCGAGCGGTAGAAGCGCCAGACGACGCTCGAGAGCGTCGCGGCGACGAAGCCCTCCTCGGCGTCCGGATCGTGCAGCCACCTGATCTCGAGCGGGACGAGCCCCTGCTCTCCGAGGTCGATGCTCTGCTCGAGCGTCCGCTCGGCGAGGTTCCAGAAGTGGAGCCTGCGCCCGTACCGTCCCTTCGCCGACGTCCTCGAGGTCGAAGCCGGGCTCGTACGCGTTCGGCTCGCCGAACTCGGACGAGACGAGCACGTTCTTCCTCGGCTGGTACCAGAAGTCGTAGTTGAAGGGCGGTCGCTCGCCGCCGTTCTCCCAGCGGCCCTTCAGCTCGAACGTCTTCGCGTCGAGGCACGCGAATCCGCCCGCGGCATTCCCGTCGGCGTCTCCGAGCATCGAGACGACGACGTTGTCGCCCGGCATGCAATGGATGGTGTGCGGGCGCGTGTAGCCGGTCGCGCGCACGACCTCCTCCGGCTCGATCACCTTCTCGATGTGCGGGCGCCGAGGGTCGTCGGCCACGTTGACGACGTGGATGCGCGACGAGCGGAAGCCGGGCATGACGAGGTGAGAACGATCGGGTCCGTGGCACGCCGAGCTGCACCGGTTCCAGCCGAAGTGGTGCAGCTCGTCGCCCACGTTCGGCATCGGCGTCTCGTGGACGATGCGGCCGTCCTCGGCGTCGACGACCGCGAGGAAGTCCGGTGCGTCGACGCCGGTTCCCTCGTGCAGGCAGGCGACGTAGAGGAGCGCCTCGCGCGGTGCATGTCGGGCCTCACGAGGAGACGCGTAGAAGGAAGAAGTCTGCGGCATCTCCGCCTCCTTAGGCAATTGACTAAGTCATTTGACCAAATATGACTCCCGCTGTCAAGGTGAGCGCAGGTGCTTCTCGAGCACCGCGTAGTACTCGGCGCGCCTCGCCCTCGACGAGATGAGCAAGCTGCCACCCTGCCTCTGCCGCCAGGGCCTCCAGCTCCGGAGCCGAGAGATTGAGCAGGTCGTACCACGGCGTGGTCAGCTCGCGATAACGGAGCCGGATCGTGACCTGGCCTGGGAAGCGGCCGCGAGCACGGTTCCGCTCCTGATAGGCGAGCTCCGCGGAGTCGTTGTCGTGGTGAGGGTCGATCGAGTCGAGCACGATCTTCGCGCTCGGCGTCGTCATGCCGTGGAGCGTCCGGAGCACGTGCACGGCGTCCTCAGCCGTCCCGACGAGACCGAAGTTGCCGCACATCATCAGAACGGTGTCGAAGACACCGAGGCTCGCATCGACGGCGGCTAGCGGCAGGAGGCGAACATCGCGCACTCCTCGCCGCCGGCACACCTCGACCGCGCCCGGAGAGATGTCGATCGCCACGACCTCGAGCCCGCGCCGCTCGGCCTCGAGGCTGTGTCTTCCAGCTCCACAGCCGACGTCGAGAACTCGCCCGCACACGAGCTCGAACACCTGCTGCTCCTCGGCGGGCCACTCGCGGTGCTCGGCGAAGAAGACCTCCGCCGGAAGCGCAGGGCCTGCGCGGCCGTCGTCGAGCTCGAGGGTCAGCGGACCCGCGTCGCCGGCCAGGTGATCGAGGAGCAGACGCCCGAAAGCGTCCTCCTCCTCTGAGAGAGGCTCGCTCACGGCAGGAGTGTCGCCGAGATCGACGCGAGGAGGCCGCGCCGAACGCGGCCTCCTCGCTGTCTCCCGTTACTTCACCGGCCGGAAGTAGTTCTTCCGCACGTACTTGGCGACCTTCCTGCCGATCACGGCTCCCTGCCGGTCGGCGGTGCGGAAGTGGATGCCGCCCCAGACGCGGGCGTCGATGACCTCCGTCGCGCGCCTGCGAGAAGCGCTCGAAGCGTCGCGCCGGGATCGGCACGCCGTTCAGCGAGCGGCCCGAGATCACGGTGAACACGACCTTGTCCCTGCCGAAGAAGTCGGCCATCGTCTGCAGGACGGCCCCGCTCAGACAGCCGTGGCCCGACGGGTGGTCGGGGAACGGCGGCGTGCCGAGCGGCGGCGTCGTCGCCGTCGCCGCCGGCGAACAGCGACTCCCAGCTCGGGTCGGCGATCGTCGCCGGGTTGCCGTCGGTGTCCGCCTCGCGGATCGCGGGCCTCGGACGCCAGAAGTTCCAGTGGTACTTGTCGTTCCAGCAGGCGATCGCACGCGTCCGTCGCCGGCGAGGTTGACCATCGCGTAGAGGCGAGCCTGGTCGGCCGTGTCGAGCTCGAACCGGGACAGCGAGCTCCCGGCAAGCGGGTTCCAGAGAGCGATCGGAGCGAACTGCCAGAAGACGGCGGCAGCCGTCTGGTCTGCCGTACGCGTCGAGCTCGACAGCGCACCGAGCTCCTTCACCTCGGCGAAGTCCCGTCGCGTAGGCCGCGCTCGTGAGCGCGTTCGGGCCCTTCGTGCGGAACTGCGACGGGCTCTTGATCAGGAACGGCTTCAGGTTGCCGACCCAGCCGTCGGGATCGAACGCCGGCGTGGCTCGGCCACCCGATCGGCCTCCACTTGCCGGCATCGGTGCCGATCGTGGGCGTGAAGGGCGCCATGAAGCCGTCGTTCTGACGGGCGGCGATCATCGCCGCGGCGGCGGCCTCGCCGGCCCGGACGCCTCCCTGCTCGCTCGGCCCGTCCGGAATCGCCGCCAGCGTCGCCTGATAGGCGGTGTCGAGACCCTCGTGGCGGGTCGTGGGCGTGATCGCCAGGAGCACGCGATACGCGGCCGTGGCGGCGGCCGCATCCTGCGAGGCCCGACGGCCGACTCGGACCGTCGTCGAGGTCGAGCAGGTACGGCTTGCGGCCGCGGTCGATGGCGTTGACGGCGTCGTAGACCGCGCCCTGGACCATGGCGATGCCGCGCATCTGGCCGTGCGCGGTCGGCCTGAGCAGGACCGTCTCGGCCTGCGCGATCGCGTTCCAATTGCTCACGACGGCTGCCTGCTGCTGCGATTCGTCGAAGCCTGCCGCGGCGGCAGACGTCAGCGTGATCGCCGCCACGACAGAGCCGAGCATGGCGAGTCGGGCTTTCTTGGACACCTCCTTGCGGCGACTGGGCGTCACTCCCTCGCGGAGAACGTCGCGAACGTGGAGAAGTCCGTGGTGCTTCGTGAACATGACGGCTACCCCCTTCGTGCTTCGTTCCTTTTCTCACATGACGGAGACGATGATCGATCTCTTCCGTTTCAGATCCGTTTCAGGGGAGCAACACTTCACTTCTTCCGCACGGGCGACCAGGCAGCCGAGCCTTCGTTCCATGGGCTGCGCGTCAGATTCCGCTGTCCGCTGCCATCGGCGTTCATGACGTAGATCTCGGCGTTGCCGTCGCGCTGGCTCCCGAAGGCGATCCTCCGACCGTCCGGCGACCAGGTCGGCGCGAAGTCGCGCGTCGGTTTGCGCATCAGGTTCCGCTGCCCGCTCCCGTCGGCGTTCATGACATGGATTCCACGGGAGCCCGCGAAGGCGATCCTCCGCCCGTCCGGCGACCAGGCCGGAGCGAGGTCGGGACCGGCGTTGCGCGTCAACCTCCGCAGCCCGCCCCCGTCGGAGTTCACGACGTAGATCTCGGAGTTGCCGTCGCGCTCGCTGTCGAAGGCGATCCGCCGCCCGTCCGGCGACCAGGCGAAGTCGCGCCACGGGACCCGCGTCACGTTCCGCTCCCGCTCCCGTCGACGTTCACGACGTACGCACTGCCCCCGCCTTGCCCGCGCGTGAAGGCGAGCCTCCGCCCGTCCGGCGACCAGAGAGGCTGCCGGCCGCGTCGCACCAGCCTCCGCTGCCGCGCTCCCGTCGGCGTTCATGACGTAGACCTCCGGCCTATGCGTGCGGGGGCGACCGCGACCGCGGTTGCGGACGCGGTCGCGGACGAAGGCGATCCTCCGCCCGTCGGGCGACCAGGCGGGAGCGAAGTCGCGCGCCGAGTTGCGCGTCAGCCTCCGCTGCCCGCTCCCGTCGGCGTTCACGACGTAGATCTCGGAGTTGCCGTCGCGCATGCTCTCGAAGGCGATCCTCCGCCCGTCCGGCGACCAGACGAAGCCGAAGACTCCACGCGGTGAGCGTCAGCCACCGCTGCCCGCTCCCGTCGGCGTTCACGACGTAGAGCGGCGCTGGGACCCGGGGCCGACGCTGCTCGTGAACGCGATCCTCCTGACCTCGCTCGCGGGGAGCCCGCCGCAAGGGGAGGCTCCGCGCAGAGCAGCGCCCTCCCGAGCCACGGTATGTATCCAGGCCCGCGGAGCGAGACGACCGCGACGCGGTCTCCCTCCTCGCTCGCGGTGACGAGCGTCTGGTAGTCGAGGATGCCGCCGAGGTGGCCCCACGAGCGCCCACAGGCGAGGTCGGTCGAGAAGATCCCGAGCCCCGTGCCGAACACTCCGTAGGACTTGGCCGTGGCCTTCATCGCCCCAAGGGAGGCGGCGGACAGTATTCGCCCCGAGAGGAGGGCGGAGTAGAAGCGGGAGAGGTCGTGCGCGTTCGAGACGATCGCGCCCGCCGCCCAGGGAAGGTTCGGGTTGGAGCCGGCGTCGTCGAGATCAGAGAGGCGGCGCGTCGTCGGCAGCTCCGTCCGCGAGAGACCGAGCGGATCGAGGATGCG
This sequence comes from uncultured Actinomycetes bacterium, assembly GCA_963789655.1. Lineage (GTDB taxonomy): Bacteria > Actinomycetota > Thermoleophilia > Gaiellales > Gaiellaceae > GMQP-bins7. The sequence continues at coordinate 3,429 of CAWBLH010000007.1, read as the reverse complement.
CTGCTCGAGCTCCTCTGCGTACGAGCGTCCCGTGACCTTCTCGATCACGAGACCGAGCGCGATGTAGTTCGTGTTCGAATAGCGCTCCTGGCTGCCGGGCTTGAAGGCCAGCGGCTTGGAGGCCGCGAAGCGCAAGCTGTTGCTGGGACTGGTCGAGGGCGACCGTTCCGCCTCCTTGAGCCATTCCGGGTACTCCGTGATGTTCGCGAGCCCCGAGCGGTGACCGAGCAGGTGCCGGATCGTGATCTCCCCGCCCCTGGGAACGACGCCTGGCACGTGCTCGTCCAGCGTGCTGTCGAGCCGAAGCTTCCCCTCCTCCATGAGCTGGAACACGATCGTGGCCGTGAACGTCTTCGTCACGCTCCCGATGCGAAAGCGCTGATCCGCCTTGGGACGGCGGGTACCCGCCGTGGCCGCGTACTCCTTGCCCCCGACGGAGACGAAGACGATCACACTCTTCGACCCTGGAGACATCTCTCGCAACACACGCCCGACGGGGGGAGGCGCGCTCGACTCCTCGCCTTCGGTCGGTGCAGGCGCGCCCCCGGCGGGCGCGCCCAGCGCGGCCATCGCGACGATGCCGACGGCGATGAGGCAGTGGACTCGGCTGGAGCATCACGACGTGCCCTGCTTGCACCGCCCGGGAGCCCAGGCAAACCGGCCTTCGTTCGCCGGGCTGCGCGTCAGATTCCGCTGTCCGCTCCCGTCGGCGTTCATGACGTAGATGTCCGTGTTGCCGTCGCGCGTGCTCCCGAAGGCGATCGAGCGCCCGTCCGGCGACCAGGCGGGATCGGCGTCGAACGCGGGATTGCGCGTCAGGTTCCGTTGCCCGCTGCCGTTGGCGTTCATGACGTAGACCTCGGAGTTGCCGTCGCGGTCGCTGACGAAGGCGATCTTCCGCCCGTCGGGCGACCAGGCAGGAGCGGCGTAGGTCCCCACCGGCTTCGGCGTCAGGTTCCGCATTCCACTGCCGTCGGCGTTCACGACATAGACCCCGAGCCGCTTGCTGAGTCGCACGAATGCGATCTTCCGTCCGTCGGGAGACCAGACAGGGTCGGAGGCGAGACTAGCACCGGGACCATAACCGCCGACGGCCAGCTTCGACGTCAGGTTCCGCAGTCCGCTCCCGTCGCTGTTCACGACATAGAGGTTGAAGCAGAAGTGGCCGCAACTCGAGTGCAGGAAGGCGAGCTTCCGCCCGTCGGGCGACCACGCAAGATAGGGCATCCGCCCCGGCTGCAGCCGTCGTCAGGGCCCGGTGCTCGCTCCCGTCGGCGTTCATGAGGTAGATCTTGGAGCCGCTGAAGAAGGCGATCGTCCGCCCGTCGGGCGACCAGGCAGGAGCTGCCCCGTTGCGCGCCAGCCTCACTCGAAAGCTTCCGTCGGCGTTCACAACGTAGACGCCGCCGGGCCGCCTTCGAAGGCGATCCTCCGCCCGTCTGGCGACCACTCAGGAGTGGCGGGCCAACACACTGCCCGTTAGCCTCCGCTGCCCGCTCCCGTCGGCGCTCACGACGTAGAGCCCGGGTCTTCGTTGCAGACCGCGGCTGATGAAGGCGATCTTCGACTTGCCTTGCGCAGCGTCCGCGGGAAGCCGAGACCCCGTGGCCGGCGCGGACGCGGCCCCGGAGGCAGCGGCTAGCCCGATGGCCACGACAAGGCCGGCACCGAGGAGTTGGATTGGATTCGCGGGCACCTCGCCCATCCCTTTTCGCTCTCGTTCTACTCGACTGTCGAAGAGACGATCGACCCTGCCTATTTCAGGGCCGTTTCAGCCGCGCAACAGCCGTTAGCGTCCCGGGCCGGAAGGCAGGTCACATGGAGTTCCGATCCTCGGACCGCTCGAGGTGTGGGACGAAGGCGTCGAGCTCTCCCTCGGCGGTCGCAAACCGCGGGCGTTGCTCGCGGTGCTCCTCCTGCATCCCAACGAGGTCGTTCCCGCCGACCGGCTGATCGACGAGCTGTGGGGCGAGGACGCGCCGGAGGACGGCGCCGCCGCTGCGGGTGAACGTCTCACGGCTGCGCAAGGCGCTACCCAGGACCCTGCTGATGACCCGCTCGCCCGGGTACGCGCCCGGATCGAGCCCGAGCCGCTCGATCTCCACCGCTTCGAGCGGCTGGTCGACGAGGCGAGGAGCTTGCTCACTCGACGACCTGGCGGCCGACGCCTCCCACCGCCTGCGCGACGCGCTGTCGCTGTGGAGAGGCCCGGCGCTCGCGGACCTCGCGTACGAGAGCTTCGCCCAGGGGCCATCGCCCGGCTCGAGGAGATCAGGTTGGCGGCGGTCGAGCTGCGGATCGACACCGATCTCTCGCTCGGACGCGACCGCGAGCTCGTTGGCGAGCTGCGCGCCCACGTGGCCGAGCATCCGCTGCGCGAGCGCCTCGCGGCGTGTTCTCATGACGGCGCTCTACCGATCCGGGCGCCAGGCGGAGGCGCTGGCCGTGTACCGTGGGACGCGCCGCACCCTCGTCGACGGGCTGGGCATCGAACCCGGGGCGCCGCTCCAGGAGCTCGAGCGGGCGATCCTTCGGCAGGATCCCTCGCTGGCCGTCTCGGCCACAGCGCACGCCGGCACCGGCCAAGCCGCGGAGCGGTCGATTCTCGTCGCGATCAAGCACGGGACACACATCGATGCGTTGCTCGCGGTGGTCGAGCCGCTGGTGCGACACCCACCCCGCGTGATCATCCTTGCCAGGCTCGTGTCGGACGCAGCCGAGCTTCGGGCCGCGTCGGCCTGGCTCGAGGAGCGCCGATCTGCTCTCGAGGCGCGCGGTGTCGTAGCCCGTGCGGCGTCTTTCACGTCGACTGCACCCGGTGCGGAGCTGGCTCGGCTCGCTACCGAGCTTCGACGTCGATCTCCTCCTAGCCGACGCCCCAGACGAGCTCCTGGCCGAGGGAGCTCCCGACGAGCAGCTGACTGCCGTCCTCGAAGAGACACCCTGCGACGTGGCGCTGCTCGTTCCTCGGGGCTCGGCGCCCGAGGGCCCCGGTGCTCGTGCCCGTTCGGCGGAGCCGAGCACGACTGGGCGGCGGTCGAGCTCGGCGCGTGGTTCGCGCGTGCCGCCGACGTGCCGCTCCGGCTCGCAGGTGCAGCGGCTGTGCCTGAGCATGGCAGGCGCGACGCGAGCCGCCTGCTCTCGCACGGTGCACTCGCCGTTCAGCGAGTCCTGGGCATCTCGGCCGAGCCGCTGCTGACTCCGCCGGGCGAGGAGGGCATGCTCGAGGCGAGCCGCGACGCTGGCCTGCTCGTCGTCGGGTTGTCGACGCGGTGGCACCGCGAGGGTCTCGGCGAAGCCCGCCTCAGGCTCGCCCGAGAGGCCACTCCGCCGATGCTGCTCGTGCGGCGGGGTCTTCGTCCCGGCGGCCTCGCGCCGCCGGCCACGCTGACCCGCTTCACCTGGTCGATCCGCATCTGAGCCGGACTC
>CAWBLH010000006.1:0-277532 GCA_963789655.1 uncultured Actinomycetes bacterium | reverse complement strand
AGACGCTGGCATTGCCGGTCACTTCATCAAGGGCACCAGCGGTTCGAGTCGCTTGCGTAGCGAGAGCAGCTCTCGTTGCCAGTCGGCGCCAGGAAGGAACGACACCACTGGCGCATCGGCCTTCGCGGCTTCGAGGAATGCCGGATCTTTCAGCGTGTCGCTGATGGTCTGCTCGAGGCGTCGGGCGATCTCTCATCGGGCAACGCACGTGGGCCGGCGATGCCAGGTTCGGACGAGATCTTCAGGTCGAAACCCTGCTCGCCGGTCGCGGGCACATCGAGGTGCGCCACGCGCCGGGCTGCCCAGATCGCGACGCCTGAGATCCTCGAGCCGGGCTGGGAAAGTTCCGTTACCTCGCCGGTTGTCGCGAGGACGTAGTCGACATGTCCGCCCATCAGGGAGACCTTGGCGTCGCTCGAGCCCTTGTACGGTATCGAGATCAACTTGATTCCCGCGAGGCGCTCGAGCTCCATCATTCCCAGGTGGCCGGTCGTACCTTCCCCGGAGTGACCGATCGACATCGTGCCAGGCGAGGCCTTGGCCGCCTCCACCAATCCCTTGAGCGTCTGAGGCTTGGCGCCCGTGCGGTTCGCCACCAGGATTGCCGGGTCATCGACAACGCGCGCGATCAATCGGATCTGGTCTGGCTGGTACGCGGTCTTGCGATACATCGGCAGGAACGTGTAGCCCGGTACATTGACGAAGCCAATGGTGTAGCCGTCCGGTTTGGCGTGCTGGATGTAGGAAGCGGCGATCTCGCCCCCCGAGCCTGGCTTGTTGGAAACGACGATCCTCACCTTGTCGCCGAGACGCTTCTCCATGAACCGGGCCATCAGCCGCGCCATGACGTCGGTGCCACCGCCGGGGGCGAAACCCACGACCACCTCTATCGGCCTGTCGTCGGGCCAGGCAGCCATTGCCGATTGGCCCGCCAGCGCCAGGCAGGCTAACGCCGCCGTCGCGATTGTCTTCATCGTCCCGTTCTCCTCGGTCTCGCTCCGGGGCGATCGTAAGGGCCCTTACGCTCATGCCGAAAATAGAATCTCGGCATCGAGCTATCAGTATCGGTGATCGCCGTCGCCACAGACCGACTTGCCAAACAAGGCGCGATCGCTGCTGGTGCCATACTGCGCAGCAGCAGGCGCGGCCGCGAAGCTTACCGAGCTTCGGACGGTGAAGCTCCTGTTGCAAGCCTTGCGAGGGACATGGCCGACGGCCAGCTAGGGATTGCAAGCGCGCATTGCTCGTGACTAGCTTGCCCAGTACAGCCGTTTCGCGTTCGAGCTCAGGATCAACAGCTGTCCCGCGGGATCCGGTGCCCAGACGCCGACCTTGCGCAAGAGGTCGGCGCCAGAGGGCCTGACGGTCGCGAGAGTGTGCCGCCAGTCGGATCCCCAGAGCATTCGGTCCGGTGCACGGCGCACGAGGTCCGATGCCAGCGCGTCGAAGTCATCATAGGTCGGCGGCCCAACCTTGGACTGGATGTACATCCCGGATAGCTTGACATAGGTTCTGCCGTTTTCGAGCAGGCGCCTCAGCGCCTGTGCCGTGGCCGAGTTCATCGCGTCGGGCTGTGATGCGAAGCCGAAGTGATCGAAGACGAGGTTGCAAGGCAGGCTCGCCAGCCGCGTCTCGAGGGCGGCGAACGGCTCGGCATGCTGTTCGCCCACGAGCTGAAGGTGCCAACCGCGATCTGCCGCGATGGCGGCAAACTGTCGCAGCGCCGCTTCATCATCGAGGTCGCCGTGACCGGCATACAGGCGCAACCCTCGAACGCCGAGTTGATGCAGTTCGTCGAGCCGCGTCGCAGACATGTCACCGTCGGGGATGATCACGGCGCGCGTATCCTCGCGACCGAGTTCGCCGAGCGCCTCGAGCAGACAGGCGTTGTCCCTGCCGTAGGTCGAGGGGGCGATGATGACGCTGCGCGAGATGCCGATGGCATGGCGGAAATCGTTGTACTGTCCGACGGTCGCTTCGGCGCGCTTGCGACCAGTCGCACTGGGATACTTGTCCCGGAAGATGTGGAAATGGGTATCTATGGCATTCATGTTCAGTCCATCTGGATCTTGGCTTCCTTGGCGATTCGGGACCATTGTTCGATCTCACGCCGCATGTGAGCCTCGAAATCGGCAGGGCTGCCGCCCACGGGCGTGAACGCCAACGTGGAGAGTCTGCTGACGAAATCCGGCTTTGCCAGTTGTGCGTTGATCTCCTGATTGAGCCGGTTGATGATCGGGGCAGGCGTCCCGGCGGGAGCAACCAGGCCGATCCATCCCGTGACCTCGAAGCCGTCGATCCCTTGCTCGGCGAATGTCGGGATGTCAGGAGCCAGAGGAGTCCGCTTGAGGGACGCGACGGCCAAGGCCCGCAGCTTTCCGGAGTTGATCGAGGTGAGAACGCCTGGCAAGGCATCGAACATGACCGGGACCAGGCCACCGATGACCTGCGTTTGCGCATCCGCGTTTCCTTTGAACGGCACGTGATTCAAGGACAGCTTTGCAGCGCTCTGCAGGTATTGGCCTGCCATGTGACTGGTCGAGCCCAGGCCAATACTGGCGTAGTCGATGGCTTGGCTCGTCGTTCGTGCTGCCTGGAGGAAGTCCTTCAGGGACTTGTACGGACCGGTGGCCGACGTGACCAATGTCTGGGGCGTACTGATCAGATCGATGATCGGGCTGAAGTCCTTCAAGGGGTGATAGCTCAGCTTGGTGAAGATTGCCGGATTGATCCCGAAGGGGCCGCTGCCCGCCATCGTGAGCGTGTATCCGTCGGGCGCGGCCTGAGCGCCAAGAGCAGTGCCGATGACGCCCCCCGCACCAGGGCGGTTGTCGATCACGAACTGCCGGCCCATCGACTGGCCGAGCTTCTCGCCAAGTACCCGGGCCAGGACGTCCGTTGACGAACCGGTGGCAAAAGGCACAATGATGCGGACACTCCTCGAGGGGTAGGCGTCATCAGCTTGTGCAGCGAAGGTGCTCGCGCACAGAAGCGCGACGATCAGTGCCTTTGTCATCCCTTTCTCCTCTTGTCTGACAGACAGGTGCCGTGCCGACTGACGCGAACGCGCTACAGCCAGACAGGGTCGTGATATCCCAGCGGTACGGCAGGACTACTCCAGTGCGGACAGGCTTGACCTATGACTCAGCCAAAGACTTCATCCCGGTCGGGCGGATTGTGCGAGCGCCATTCGTGCTCGTCGTAGCGCGCGGGGACTTCGAACGCGCCGGACTCCTTTGGGGCGCGGTCTCGGTGCACGACGAGCGCTTGCTCGGAATGCATGCGACGCCGTCGGCCGACGCGCTTCGGCAAGAGACGCGACCCACCTTCGTTTCCGCTTGCGAGCGAGGGCGCAAGCTCGACGTCTGGGACGCGGCCGCGATCGCTCTCGGCGAGGCGACCGATCAGACCGTGCCGTAGAGCGAGAGCACGACCCGGACGAACAGCTTCGTGTCGTCGTAGAGGCCGATCTCACGTACCGCGCGGGCGCCCTGGTACCAGCCCGCGAGCGCACGGCGTCGGTTCCCGCCGAACTCGTCGAGCTGCCAACGCAGGTAGCGAACACCCGCGCGGACGTTGCCCTCGTAGTTTCGAGGCGTGCGCACGCCCAACAGCACAGTGTCTACGAACTCCCACGTCTCCGGAAGAAGCTGCATGACTCCGATCGCGCCGACGCTCGAGACGACGTCCTGTTGGAAGCCAGATTCCATCCATGCGAGCGCCCGTGCCAACTGCGGGTCGACGCCGTAGACGGCCGCCCACCGGTTGATCGCCGACCGGATAGCTTCGCGCGACGCAGGCTGTGCGGCCGGCGGCAATCGCCGTGCGCCCGCCGGTAGGGCCAGACGCTGCCCCGGCACGATGACCCGCATCAGCGGTATCCGGTTGCGCCGAGCGAGCTGCCATGGGCTCACGTGATAGCGAGCGGCTATCGCGAAGAAGCTCTCCCCTGATTGAACGACATGGATCCGCGTCGGCGCGCTGTTCGCGAGCGCCCGGAAGGTGTTCGTGCCGGCGATCCCGTCCGGAACCAGGCCCTGGCGCCGCTGGTACCGACGGAGCGCGGCCGCAGTCGTCCCGGTGAAACGGCCGTCGACGACGCGCGCGCCGAGTCCGCTACGCCGTAGCCGAAACTCGAGCACCGCGACGTCCCAGCCGACGGCGCCGACTGCAAGCTCCCGTTGGCCGAGCAGTGGTCGCCCACGCCTGCCGAGCGCCCGGCGCGTGTTCGGACCGAGCTTGCCGTCAGGCGAGAGCCCTCTTGCCCGCTGAAACTGCGTAAGGGCGCCGCGGGTAAGCGGGCCACGAACGCCGTCCACCGGGCCTGGCTCGAAACCGTGCGCACGAAGCGCGATCTGCAACGCGGCAATGCGTGCGCTGCCCGCGAACGCCTCGGGCGCCAATGCCAGAACTGCCGCAGCCAGCGCTACGCCTACGACGGCGAAGCGACGCATAGAAGCTCCTTCGTGACCTCTGCTTGTCCTCCTTCCCCTCGGAGGTCGCGCGAATCCGACGGCTACAATTCCGCCCGCTGCCTTCCCCGGTAGCTCAATTGGCAGAGCATCCGGCTGTTAACCGGAGGGTTGTTGGTTCGAGTCCAACCCGGGGAGTAGCGGAAGGCCCTGGAAACAGGGCCCTTCCTCTGTGATTGTGTAGTCAGCTCAGGCAATCCTGAAAGCGCACACACTCCCTCGAGGTTCACACGGTTGTTCCCCCGCTTCCCCACTCAGTCCTCAGACGCGCAAAGCTCACCGGTCGACCAGGACGACCTCCCACTGTTCGGCGGTAGGCGGAAAGCCGGTGTCGAACTTGGCGTTGACCACCGCCAGTCGACTGCCTACTCCGGACAGGGGCACGAGCGGTGCGGCTCTTCGCGAGACCACAACGCATTGAGCGTCTTGTAACAAGAGTCTCACCGTCGTAGGATCGCGTTCGAAACCACGAGCGGAAGGGGCATGCCAATGCACGTGCGCCTAGTTTCATTCTCCGGTGGCAACGCCGACAACCGCGACACCTGGGTCCGAACGATCCAAGACACGGTGATTCCGACGTTGCGCAAGCAGGAGGGCTTCACTGGCTACATCGGCCTCTCCGCTCAAGGGAATCAGCAAGTCAAGGGTCTCGTCTTTTTCGACAGCGAGGAGAACGCCGAAGCCGCCGAGCGAGCGGTAAAGGAACGGCGCCGCGAAGTGAGCGAAGGAGTCGGTCTCGCGGTCGAGTCTGCCGAGCTATACGAGGTTCTGGCCATGGAGATGGATACGACTCGCGTATAGCTCGCAGCGAACTGACGTCGGAACCGTCGAGGAGTCCACGCAAGTACTCCTCGGAATCGGGAACCAGGTGCCGTTGGGCGCGGCGAGGAGTGTCGACCTAGCGAGCCGAAGGTCACAAGACCCGCTCGAAAGCTCCGGTCAGCCGGCGGCTTGACTCGGCTTAGACACGCGCCATTCTGCGGCTTCAGTCCCCGCGACGTCCCAAACGGCACCGCAGAGGTCCGAGCTCGGCGCGCGCTGCTGCGACTCGAGGCCAACTTCGTTAACTGCCAGTGACCTCCTGGACGGCGGGCCGTCTGGTAACCCCTGTGGGGCAGGCGAGACGCCGAAGACTTCCTACCGTGCGGTTGGACGTCCCATCTCTCAGTAAAGGGGTACTCGATGAAACGGCTCTTGATGCTCTTCAGCATGGTCGTCGTCTTGGCGCTCGGTGGCGTGGCAGCCGTAGCCGCCCAGCCAGGCTCCAACAACCCTGGCTCGCCTGGCGACAACTGTTCGCACGGCAATGCGAACAAGCCCTGTAAGGAGGATCCTCAGCCTGACCGGGGCAAGGACTGCCTCGACCATGGTATGGCTCGTGGCAACGAGGACCACTGCCTGCCGGAGCCAACAGAGTCCTGAGGCGCACGGGCGACGCGAAGGTCCGAGTACGAGAAAGCCCCGCAACCGGGGCTTTCTCGTGAACGTGGAGCCGTCGTAGAGCGTCCGAGAACGACGTACCGAGCGCGTTCCGACCCTCCCCACGATGACGGCATCGGGCGTCTCCGACTAGACGCTTGCCGGGACACGTCCCGAAGCGCCAGTCGCCGTGTCCTGCTCGATCGCGAAGTCGAGCACCTGGATCGCATCGTTGATCGACTGGCAGACATCGAAGCCGACGAGGTCAGAGCCGCGCTCGCCGCGCGCATCTTGGACCGCGTTCCTGATCTCGGCTCGCGTGGCGTCGTACATCCGCGACGGAACCGCGTCCGGTAGGTGCGTGCTCCCACTCCGTCTTGTCGCGACCTCTTGAGCCGAGCCTCCGCTGCGGCGACTCCGTCGGCTGCCTCGAGGAGGTCCTCGAGTGCGAGGCGAAGTTCGGCGGGTGTAGTCGTCGTCATGCCGACGACCTCCCTTCTGCGCACTGGCCCCCGAGCACGACGACCTAACCGCCGGCCGGAGGCCGCGTCTAGCCGCGGTGCGTCGTAAGCGACGTTGGCGAAGAGACGCCGGGTCGGCAACCCATCCGTCCCCAGGGGGAGGGGAAATCGGGGACGCCAGACCGACCCGGCGCCCATCGCTTCGCCGGTCATCGCTGACCCCCTGCCCCGAACCGGCTCAGCGAGCCGCGAGTAGCCCTCCTAGCGTCGCGGGTCTCGGCCGGTGCGATAGCGGCGCGCGTGTTTAGACGGGTGCTGACGGTGCCAAGACAGAAGCATGGGCGCTATGGAAGCTGAGGCTGTGTCCGACGATGAGTTCGAGACCATGAGGGCTCGCGCCCGCGTCTATCGCACACGGTTGGCGGAGCTCGGGCCGGTAGCTGGTCCCCTGATCAGGGAGAACGTGCGCGATCGACTCAACCTGCGCCCCACCGCCGAGCTTCCGCCGATGCAGAGCGAACTCGCCGCCGAGATCGTCGCGTTTCTCAAGAATCCCCGGCTCGACCTGTTTCGGGTTCGGATACTCGAGCGCGAGCTGTTCGGCGCCTAACCGAGCTCCTCCTTACGCCGACTCTGCCTCGAGCCTTGCGAGGCTCGCGGTGACCGCTTGCGACCTCCCCAAGCTCGGCGTTCGTTCGGTGAGGTAGCGAACGAGCCACCTCCGAGCAGCCGGCTCGAACTTCGACGATCGTTGATCGGCGTACAGGTGGACGAGTCGGAGCGCGTCCTCGAGTGACAGCTCGGCAACTCGCGGTTCTTCCGGGGTCATCGCCTCGCGTTCGGCACAGACGCTAGTAGCTCCTACGTGATCGTGATCGTGAACGTCAACGGTGCGCCGGCGTTCTGGCCACCGTTCGCCGTGCCCCCGTCATCGAAGGCGGTCACCGTGACCGTGACCACACCCGTTCCCGGATTGCCGTTTCGCGGCTCGAAAGTCAGGGTTCCGTCGGAAGCGACGGCAGGCTGGTCGCGGAAGATCGAGGTGTCGGAGTTGCTGACGGAGAACGTGACCGTCTGATCTACCTCGTCGGCAGGTCCCGGGCTGATGCCGGTCGCCCAACCACCGATCGTCTGTGGCCCCGCGTTCTTCGCGATCGATAGGTCCGGACCGGCGGTGAACCCGGGAGCGTCGTTGACAGCGAGGATCGAGATCTGCCGGGTCGCTGGAGCGCTCGTATCGACGCCTCCGTCGGCGGTCCCGCCGTCGTCGTGCGCGGTCACCGTGATCGTCGTGGTGCCGTTCGCGTTCGGAGCGGGTGTGTAGGTGAGCGTCCCATCCGACGCCACTGCCGGCTGAGTGCTGAAAAGTGAGCTATCGCCGGTACTGACGGTGAAGGTGACGTTCTGCGCCGATTCGTTCGGCGGGCCTGCGCTGATCGCTGAAGCCCACCCGGGCACGGCCTGGGCTCCGGCATCTTCCAGCACCGTTTGAGCGGCGCCCGCGGTGAACGACGGCGCGTCGTTGACGTCGGCGACGGTGATCGTGAACGTCACGAGAGGGCTGGTGTTGTCCCCACCGTTCGCAGTTCCGCCGTTGTCGGACGCCTGCACGGTCAGGCGCGCGGCTCCAACGGCGGACGGCGCCACGGAGAACGCCAAAATGCCTGCCGAGTCGATTCTCGGCTGGACACTGAAGAGCGCGCTGTTGTCGTTGCCAACGGCGAACGAGATGGTCTGCAGGGACTCGTCGGCGGGCCCAGGGCGGATGCCGGATGCCCAGGGAACCTGGTGTGCGCCGGAGTTCTCGCGGACCGTTTGATCCGAACCGGCAATGAAGACAGGTGCGTCGTTGATGGGGAGGACGACGATCTGCCGGGTTGCGGGAGCGCTCGTGTCGACGCCTCCGTCGGCGGTCCCGCCGTCGTCGTGCGCGGTCACCGTGATCGTCGTGGTGCCGTTCGCGTTCGGAGCGGGTGTGTAGGTGAGCGTCCCATCCGACGCCACTGCCGGCTGAGTGCTGAAAAGTGAGCTATCGCCGGTACTGACGGTGAAGGTGACGTTCTGCGCCGATTCGTTCGGCGGGCCTGCGCTGATCGCTGAAGCCCACCCGGGCACGGCCTGGGCTCCGGCATCTTCCAGCACCGTTTGAGCGGCGCCCGCGGTGAACGACGGTGCGTCGTTGACCTGGGTCACCCTGATCGAAACCGTCGCGGTGCTCATCGCACCGCCCGCGCCTTCGATCGTGTACGAAAACTCCGTTCTACCGACGAAGGCCTGCGGGGCCTGGTATCGGATGGCACCGCCGTCTCGTGCGACGGAACCGACTCCGGGGCTGCCGATCTCGCTGATGCGGATTCCACTTGACGAAGGGTCGTGGTCGTTCGCGAGCACATCCACGAGGACCGATCCACCCTCTCGCACGGAGGCCGAGTCGTCGACGGCGGTTGGCCCGGGTAGTGGGGGTTGCTGGGGCTGTTGGGGTGGGTCGGACTGCTGGGGTGTGTCGGGTTGCTGGGGTGGGTCGAGTTGCGGGGGTCGCTGGGGTTGCTGCGGCTGGTCAGGTTGCTGGGGCTGCTGCGGCGGGGAGGAGGGCGGCAGATCACCTGTCGGGACCGTCGTCGGCGCCGTGGGCGATGTTGGAGGCGCGTCTGTCGCTGGTGGCGAATCCTCGGTCGATCCGGGGAGGTCAGGCAATGGAGCCGCCTCGTAGAGTGGCCCGCGCTTGACGGTATGTCGGCGAACGGGCGAGATGGGTCGGCCTTGCGCCCGAGCGCCGGGGTGCTGCAGCACTGCATTCGGAGATCCATGCGCCTGCACGCTCTGTGTAGGGGTGGTCGCACTGCCACTGATGGCGACGGCGGTCAGCGCACCGGCCAGCGCTCCGAAGCCGGGGCTCAGCGGCACGCGTCGCGAGGACAGGAGCATGCGCCAGCCACGAGAGAGGTCCCATGATCAAGCGCATCCGGCCGAGCGACGCATTGAGGAACGCCCGAACGACGAGTGGGTCGAACTGTGTGCCCGCGCAGCGCGCGATCTCCTTGCGGCCCTCGACGGCTCCCGACGGCTGCTTGTACGACCGCGCTGACGTGATCACGTCGAACACGTCCGCGACTGCGATGATCCGCCCCGGGAGAGGAATGTCGTCCGCGGCGATGCCGCGCGGATAGCCGGTGCCGTCCCAGCGCTCGTGGTGGTAACCGACGCCGTCCGCCCACTCCCCGAGCCATTCACGTAGCGGCTGAACGAGCTCCTCTCCGAACAGCGGATGTCGTCGGAGTACCTCCCACTCTTCCTCCGAGGGCTTGCTCGGCTTGTTGAGGATCTCGCCTGGAACTTCGAGCTTGCCGACGTCGTGAAGAAGGGCCGCCCAGTTCAGGAGATCGATGTTTGTCCGGCTGAGACCGAGCTCCTCTCCGATCAGCACGGAGTATCCGCGCACTCGCTCGGAGTGGCCGCGGGTGACCCGGTCGTGCGCGCTCAAGACGGCCACGAGTTGAAGGAGGTGCTCCGCGGCTTCAGCAGGCGTCGCTGCGTCTCGCGCTTGCTTCACGAGCGCGATTCGCCGCTCCAGCGACTGGACGCTGCCGGAGCGCAGAGCCGCCTTGAATCGCGAGGGTGCCCGATCGGGGAAAACGAGCGAGAGCTTCAGAAGTGCCGCGAGCGGCAGCAGCCGGCGTGAGAAACGGTCGATGCCGAACAACACGATCGTTGCCGCGACGCCCATGCCGATCCACCAGGCGACGAACAACCACAGCGAGCCCGTCGGTCGGGGGACTGCCTTGCTCGCGAAGTGAACGAACACGATCGACCCGGCGAGCGGAAGTGCGTACACGAGCGCCCGAGCCAGGACGGCCTGACCCGGTCGCGCGTGCCACCGTCGGCTAGTGACGTACTCGGGTGTCGCCGATGTCACCCACGCGATATCGGCAGCCCCTGCAAGGCTCTACACCACGGCCATCCCTCGTCTAGCCCTTCGAGCCTTGCTTGACAGGACATCCCGCCGGCCCGTGGGTCGCCGCCGGACGGCCCTGCTGCTCGTACCTCGGGCTCCTCGTCGGAGCGCGAGCGGTTCACTCGGTCGTGGCTCAAGGAGTCCGGTCTCAACGTCGATGAGCTTCCGAGAGAGCGACTGGGTTGGCGTGCTGCGCGTAGCCCCGATCGCGTCTCATCTGCGGATGATCAAGAAATACGAGATCTACTCAGGCAGGCGGGCGGTTTCGGTCGAGTACTCGATCAGCCCGCTCCAAGCTGCGCTCGACTATGCGCGGTCGTTCGGCTACGCCGAGGACGAGATCAGCCGAGTCGGGGTCGACTCAGTGGCCTGGCGCGGAGCTCGATTCACCGCGGTCCTCGTTCCTGAGCTAGTAGAGCCAGCGGCGGCTTAGAGCCGTCACCCCGACAAGGGGCGGGCAGGGCGGGTCGTTACGTACAGGTCGTGTTGTTCTTGAACACCAGCGAACCTGGCGCGAGAGCACTCCATGCGCGGCCGGACTGGGTCGTCCTGAGGCAATACGTCGTCACCGTGGTCTTGGCCGCGTAGACCGTCAAGCTCGAAGGAACGCCTCTGTCGATCGTGCGCAGCCGCGCTGTCGTCATCCCCTGAAAGCCCCTCGTTGCGGCGTTCCCGTCGGCGTCACTCGCAGTGCCGTTGTTGTCCAGGCCGTAGGCGTTGGCTGCGGGCATGGCCGCCCGGATGATCGCTTTGGCGGTGCTGTCGGCAGCTCGAGTACGGAAACCCATGTACGAGGGCACCGCGACGGCCACGAGGATGCCGATCACCACGAGCACGATCAGCACCTCGAGAAGCGTGAATCCTTCGTTGTTCTGACCCACACGCAGGTATTTGAGAACCACAGAATCCCTTCGACGCCGCCTCGTCTGTATCGCCCCATCGGTGGGATGCCCAACCCCCAAAAAGGGGTAGATGGTCGAAGCCGACGTAGGTCGTACGCGTCGCCGAGCTTCGACGTCAATCGCGCCAGCCTGTACCCGCTGCCGGTCTACCTCGCCACAGGCTCGTCGAGCACCCTGGTCGAAGCGACGCCGAAAGGAGTCTCAAGCCTCGAGTGGCGGTGGCCGATTAGTGCCCCATGAGACGCTACACCGAGGCGAAGGCAAGCACGAAGATCGCCGCGTCTGTCTTCCTCTGGGCTCCTCGCGATTGCCGCGCTGGCCAGCTTGCTGATCCGCTAGGGCGCGAACTCCAAGCCCGGCCTCGTCAACGTCATCGCACTGCATTCTCGAGGCGTAAGCGCTAGGTCAAGGCTCGCACAGTCCGCGTTCTAGACGCCTCAGCGCTCAGCCTTGCAGACGTTGTCGCCGCCGAGGATCGAGTCGAAGAGGATGTCGAACGCCCTGTCGGCGTCGGAGTCGTACGACCCGAGCGCCGCCCCCTCCCACTGGACGTCGGGGGTCACGCCGGGGCCCATCACCGTGATGCGGTGGCGCTCTCCCTTTCCGGAGACGGTCGGCACGCCGGGATAGCCGGGAGGCGGGGCCGCCAGCGGCGCGAAGCTGTAACAGAAGCCGCCGTTGCCGACGTGCGTCACCTTGGCCCCGTCGCGCTTCCAGCCGGGGCCGTAGGCGGAGTTGAACGTGTCGATGTAGACGTAGCGCGCGTTTCGGTCGCTTTGCCCCCGCCTCGGCGTCTTGAAGCCGTGAACCGGCTTCCCGTCGTAGAGGAGCCGTCCGAACAAGCCCTGGAAAGCGCCGTCGTAGGTCCAGTTCGGCGAGACCTCGAGGACGGCGAGCGGTTTCGACCAGTGCGAGAGGTGCAGTTCGAAGTCCATGTGACCGGGGAGGAAGGCGCCGACCCCTCGCAAGGGCTGGACGCGCTGCCAGCTCTGGAGCGCCCAGTGCGTGCCGTCAGGCGCAGTGCAGGCGGTGACGCCGTGCGCCAGCCCGGGACCGGAGTACGGCCTGCAGACGTTCTTGAACGTCCGCCAGTAGTTCCGCTTCCGGTACTTCCCCCAGCCGCCGGTGTAATCGAGCTTGAACCGCTGCTGCGGGAGGTTCGGATCGGGCGCGACCGCGTCGACCCCGCCCCATGCGAGGACGCGCCGAACCTGCCCGTTCGCCCGCGTGTAGGTGACGAGGGCCTCGCCCTTCGCGTTCACGGCGAGCCGAACGTTCGTGACGTTGCTCTCGAGCGTCTGGCTCGCGCCCGCGGGCCATGCAACGGCGCCGGCAAACGCCCCGACGAGCACGATGAGTACCGCAGCTCTCATGTCGCGCGTTATATCGGCATGTCCCGAATCGGAGGCGACCCTCCTAAGAGCCTCTAACGCCCGAGCGGCGTGATGACCCGCCGGTAGGCGGCGCGGCTCCTCGGCTTGCTCGCGAGATCCCAGATCGACCCGGGCCGACCGTTGAAGTAGACGAGGAACTCGATCCGGCCGTGGCTCTTCACGAAGTCCGCCATGCGCTCGACGAACGCGGGGTCGTCGATCGCCCACAGACCCCACTCGGCCATGCCGAAGGGCTTGTTCCGATGCGCTGCGTACAAGGCTTCGTTCGCCTCCCACGCTGCCCTGAACCCCTGGTCGTACAGGTCGTTCGCGACCACGTCCACGTACGCATCACCCGGGTAGTAGGCGGCGGCGGAGTTCGCCTGGATGTTCGGGTTGCCGAAGCCCTGAGGGTTCCAGACCATCCTTGCCTGCGTGGTCGGGAGATCGCCCGGCACTCCGGGTTGGCCGAGCTTGCGCAGCTTCGCGTTCAGCACACTCGCCGGACCGCCGCGCGCGAGGAGCGCGATCCGAGCGAACGCCTTCCGGAACGCAGCGGTCGAGTACTGCGGGCCGCGCGACGAGCCGTCGCGATTGAAGGCCGCGTACTCGTTCCAGTGCCCGTTCATCTCCGGCATCGGCCGCACGTAGACACGCGCGCCGAATCCCGCGAGAACGGCGTTCAACTCGACCAGGAAGCCGTCACCTCTTCCCTGAGCGATTCCGAGCGGCGTGACCACTCCTCCTGTCTTGATCGCGATCATCGGCAGCGGCTTGAGTCGGTCGACGAGCTTCCGGAGCGTGTTCGGCTGATGCCAGCCGATGAACGAGTGACGAATGGTCGACTGCTGACCCGTCAGAGACGCGAAGCGGGACGGCTCCCCGAGCACGCCGAGCTGGGTGCGCGACACCTGCTCGGCTCCGGCCGCGCCGCCGGCTGACCACGCGAGCAGCCCGAGAAGGACGACCGCGACGACGTGCGCTGCCGCACGTCGACCCATCACCGAACCTTGAAGCTGAATCGTGCGGTGACTGTCGCGCCGCCCGACCGAACGGTCATCGACCCGCGAATGGCGCTCGCGCCCTTCGGAACGTCGAGCGAGCAGCGAGCTCTCCCGGCGCCGACGGACCCTGCGGCGCGCACACGCTTGCCGTCCGCGGTGACGGTGCAGGTAACGGTGCCGTTGGTGATGCCGCGGTTCGTATCCGACCGCCGCACGGGCAGGGAAATCGTGAACGGCTTCCCCGCGCGCGGCGCTTTGGGAGCCCCGGACGGCGCGGAAGCGCGCAGGGTCAGCGCTGCCTTGTTCGCGAGCGTGTAGCGCCAGAATGAACCGTCGTCGGGAGCGAAGTCGATTCCCACCACCGCGTCGCCCACTGCGTCCAGATCCACGGCCGTGACCGCGAAGCCGAAGCGCGACGCGTTCTCGAGCTCGCTGCGATGGATGTCCACGGTGATCACGTTGCCTGCGTTTCGTACGCGAGCGCGAGTCGGCAGCGGGTCTGCGATCCACTCTTCGGCTCGCTGATCCCAGCGTTCGAGCTGAATCTCGCCCGCGACGGTAGTGATCAGCGCCTCGGCGCCGCCGTCGCCGGTGCTGTCTCGGTTGTCACGGTCGATCGCGACGAGAAGCACCGACTCCGGCGGAACGGTCGCGTAGTTCGGCGTCGAGAATGCGAAGCTGATCCAGCCGTCCTTCGCGTCGGTCACCCGCACCGAAGTGAGGTCGGGAGCCGCGTCCTGGTCTGCGCTCGGATCGGGGAACGAGACGAGCGCCGGGCCGACGAATGCGGAACGCCCGCGATCGGGTGCGTAGTCGGAGGCGACGAACTCGCTCTCGCCGAGGGTCTGACCCCGGGCGCCGACGGCAAGGATCCCGAAGGCCGAGAGCCCGCCGAAGAGGGTCTCAGGAGCCGTGAGCGTGAGCACTCCGGCCTCGAAGCGGCCGGTCAGCCCTGCGACGGGCCGCTCGACGAGCTCCGCTCCGTCCCAGAGATAGAACTCGAGCCCGCCGTCTGCCAGGTAGCGGACGAGAGCTTCGTCACCGACGTCGCCGGTCTGCTGGTTGGAGTCGAGGTCGAACCAGAGGTTGAACCAGCTGTTCGCCGGAAGCGTCTGGTAGTTGGGCGCGGTCAGAGAGACGGTGAGCATTCCGTCCGCGGCCTTCGACACCGAGACCGTCGTGACGTCCGGGGCCGCGTTGTTGTCTCCTGCGCCGTCGGTGAACGTCGCCGCGCCCCACGCGACTGTCGCCCACACGAGGACGCCGAGCGCCATCGTGCCCGCGAGTACCTTCCTCACTCTTTGCCTTCGCTTGGGGTTCGGCGGCGGGTCGTGTCTCCACTCTCGATCACCGTGCCCGTCCTGTCAATTCCTCGAGGCTCGATCAAGCCTCTTGCTCAGCGGAAGGTCGATCTGATGACGGCCCCCGCCGCGCGGACGGTGAGCGTCCCCCGTAGTGTCGAAACGTTCGCCTTCGTGGGCACGAGCAGGCTGCACTGCGCCTTTCCGCCGACGAACCGGCCGACGGCCGGGACCCGCTTTCCGGAGGCGGACGCCGAGCAAGTCACGGTCCCGGTGCGCACGATCCCGTAGGTGTCGAGCCGACGGACGACGATGCTGTGGGAGAACCGGCCTCCCAGGCCGGGGACGCGGCGAGCGGAGCGTCTCCGTGATGCGAAGCTGCACCGGTGCGCGGTTGGCGAGACGGTACGAGAAGAGCGTCCCCGCAAGATCGTCCGGAGCGGTGTCGAGCGCCTCGACGTCACCCTCGAAGGCCTGACCCTCGCTCTCACCGACGCCGACGAGGTCGAACGCGATGGCCGAAACCCCCATCAGGGCTGCGCCGTCGAGCTCCCGGCGATGCACCGAGAGCGTGAGCACGCCGTTGTCGTATACGGCGGACGCGGTGTTCGGCAGCTCCGACGGAGCAAGGATCCCGTTCTCCTCACGATCGACCTGGACGACGTCGGCACCGACCGCGTACCCGGCGAACACGTCGTCGGCCGCGGGCGGCCGCCCCTCGAGGTCGAAGCCGACTCCCACGACCTTGTCTGCGGGCAGCACTCGGTAGTTCGGTGTCGCCACCTTCACCTCGATCATTCCCGCAGCGGTGTCGGAGACGGAGAGGGAGGTGATGTCCGGCGCTGCATCGTGATCGCCCGCTGGGTCGGGGAACGACACCGGGCCGGAGGTTGCATAGACGCTTCGACCGCTCCCCGGCGCGAAGTCGGTGGACGTCACGCGTCCGATTCCCACCTGCTGAGTCCGCGCGGAGAGGACGAGCAGATCGAATGACGTCGAGCCGCCGAGCGCGGGACCCTCCGCCGTGAAGGTGAAGGTGCCCGAACCGAAGCTCGCGCCTACGCCGTCTCGAAATCCCGGCGACATCCTGACTCCGTCCCAGCGCAGGACGTCCAACGTCTGGTCGTCCCAGTACCGGATGACGAGCTCGTCACCCGCGACCCCGGTCGTCGCGTTCCGGTCGAGGTCGAACTGGAGGATGATCCGCGAGTCCGAAGGAAGCGCCTGGAAGTTGCCGACCGACACGCGAACGTTGACGACGCCCGACGTCGAGTCGTCCACGACGACCGAAGTGATGTCGGGAACCTCGTTTGCGTCTCCGGCGAGATCGGAGTACGACGCGCTCGGGGCGGCGCCCGCAGCTGCGACGAGAGCACCCGCGAGGCCGGCCGCTGCGAGCATGCCGACGACCCGCCGGCGGGGGCGTCTCCTCACCGGTCGGCTCGTACGCTGAAAAGGGCCGCGGGTGTCGTCCCGACACTTTCCAGTACGCACGCTCGGCTGTCAACGAGCCTGCGAGAATCGTGGCGGTGGGGAGCCTGCTCGACTCTGCTGCAAATCAGCTCAAAGTCGCGAAGCGACTCGCTCCGCGACGGGGCGGCTCGCTACGCGAGCGGGTGGGAAAGCTCGACGATCGTCTCGTCTTCGTGATCGGCTCGCCGCGTTCGGGAACGACGTTTCTCGCCGGCGCGATCGGGTCGCTTCCGGGATTCGTAGACCTCGGCGAGGTCGCGCCCGTGAAGGCGGCGATCCCCGAGCTGGCGGCGCTCGAACCGGACGAGGCTGCACGTCGCCTGCGAAAGATTCTCGTGGTCGCCCGACGCATCGGCCTGGTGGGCTCCGTCCGCGCAGTGGAGCAGACGCCGGAGCTCGCACACCTCATGTCGATCATCCCCCTCGCGTACCCGCAGGCGACGATGGTGCACATCGTCCGCGACGGGAGGGACGTCGTCTCCTCGCTGTTGGAGAAGCCCTGGCTTCGTCCCCAGCAATCGAGAGCCGACGACGCAGGGATCGCGTACGGATCGTACGCGCGCTTCTGGGTCGAGCGCGAGAGGCGTGACGAGTTCGAGCACGTCAGCGATGCGCGCCGCGCTGCCTGGGCGTGGCGGAGGTATGTCAGCGCCGCGCGCGCGTCCGAGCCGGGCGCGCTCGAGGTGCGCTACGAGCGGCTCGCCGCTGATCCCACCGCTGTCGCCCGAGATCTCGCTGCTCCTCTCCAGGTACCGGAAGCCCGGCTCGCTGCCGCGCTCGGGCAAGCCCACGGCACCTCGGTGGGCAGGTATCGAGACGACCTGAGCGCGGATCAGCTCGAAGACGTGCTTGCCGAAGCGGGTGAACTGCTCAGCGAGCTCGGTTACGCGTAGGGGCGACCCTTGGGTCGCCCGCGGGCGAGGCAAGCCTCGCCCCTACGTCAACTCCGCCAAGGCCTGTCGCACTTTCGCCAGATGGGCCTGGAGCTCGGTCGTCCGCGCAAGGTCGGCTCCGGCGAGATCGCGCTTCAGCTTTCGCTCGCGTAGCCGGAGCAGGAGCTCCGCCCCGGTCCGCTCGTCGATCGCCTCGCGAGCCGCCCTGGCGTCGAGCTCGGCCTTGAGCCCTGTCAGCTCGGGATCGTCCCTCCCCGCCACGAGCGCGCTCCGAAACTGCCGGCTGACCTCGGAGTCGAAGTGCTCGGGCGTCAGCTCGCCGAGAGCGCGTACGAGCGCCGGATGCGCAAGGCACGCAGCGAGCGCGTCACGCTCGAGACGATCACCGGCGCCGAGCAGGCGGGTGTCCTCGGTCACGACGGTGCTCGTCGCGCCCCGGGCAGGCGCCAATCCGGCAAGGGTCTCCTTCGGGAGGTCGAGCCGGTCGGCAAGAAGGCGAAGCGCCTCCTGCCGTTCCGGCGAGTCTTCGGCCTTCGCCAGGACTTCGCGTGCCCGCACGAACCCTTCCTGGCGATCCGCGGCGCGATCCAGCTCGAGCCGCACGCGGTAGAGCAGATAGCTCTCGGAGCCGATCAACCGCTCCTCGAAGCCGTCGGGCGCGTCGGCAGGATCCTGGCCGCGAGGCAGGGTGACGACCTTCACGTCGAATCCTTGTGCTGCTGCCGCCTCCATCCCGCGCAGGGTCGCGTCCTGCCCCGCCGCATCGGCATCGAAGCAGAGGTAGATCCTCCGCGTCAGCCGTCCGAGCTCGCGCAGTTGCCGCTCGGTCAGCGCGGTTCCCATCGAGGCGACGACCGGCTCGAATCCGGCCTGACGCAGGGCGATGACGTCGGTGTTGCCCTCCACGACCGCGGCCCGGTCCTGCTTCGAGATCGCCGTCCGCGCCAGGTGGAGCCCGTACAGGATGGAGCTCTTGTGGAAGAGATCGCCTTCGGGCGAGTTGACGTACTTCCCGCGCAACGGGTCGTCTTCGTGGAGCTTGCGCGCCTGGAAGCCGACGATGCGTCCGCGCGCGTCCGCCAGCGGGAACATGAGCCGCCGCGGGAAGTAGTCGCCTCCTCGCACGGTGGCGAGACCGGCAGCACGGAGCTCGTCGGTCGTGAACCCCTTCTCCCGCACCTTCTCGGCGAGGCCGCGACCGGGCGACAAGCCGAGCCGGAACTCCCGTGTCACCTCCTCGCCGAGGCCCCGCCCGGAGAGGTAGGTGCGAACCGGCTCCGCTTCCTCGCGTTCCCAGAGCAGGCGCTCGAAGTAGGCGGTCGCCTGGTCGAGAAGCTCGTACAGACGGCCGCGGCGGTGACGCTCGGCCTCGACGCGCGGCGACGACTCCTCGTACTCGAGCGGCACCCGGAATCGCTCAGCGAGCCACTCCACCGCGCCGACGAAGTCCAGGTTCTCGGTCTCGCGGACGAACGAGATCAGGTCACCGCCCTTGCCGCAGCCGAAGCAGTAGTAGAGCTTGTCGACGGGGTTCACCGAAAAGCTCGGAGTACGCTCCTCGTGGAACGGGCATCGGCCCATGTACCGCGACCCGGACGCGCGGCGCAACTGCGTCCTACCGGAGACGACCTCGACCATGTCCGCGGCGGCGACCACCTCTCGTAGCGAGGACTCCCTGATGCGCGCCACGAGATGAGACTACTCGGCGCCCACGTCGTACTCTCTGCACCATGTCGGCGGGCCAACCGCGTCGAGAGCGCAAGGTCGTGACGGTCGTCTTCTGCGACCTCGTCGGCTTCACGCAACGCGCCGAGCAGCTCGACCCCGAGGACGTCGAGGCTCTGCTCGGGCCCTACCACGTGCGCGTTCGCTCCGAGCTCGAGCGCTACGGCGGCACCGTCGAGAAGTTCATCGGCGACGCGGTGATGGCGCTCTTCGGCGCACCCCTGGCGCACGAGGACGACCCCGAGCGCGCCGTCCGCGCGTGCCTTGCCATCCGAGACTGGGCGGTCGAGGAGAACGACGTCCAGGTACGTATCGCCGTCACCACTGGTGAGACGCTCATCCGGCTGGATGCTCGCCCCGAGGCGGGTGAAGGGATGGCCTCGGGTGATGTCGTCAACACCGCGGCACGCCTGCAGAACGCGGCTCCTGTCAACGGGATTCTCGCGGACGAGACGACGTATCGCGCAACCCGTCGAGTCATCTCCTATCGAGATGCACATGCTGTCGAAGCGAAGGGGAAGGCCGAGCCGATCTCCGTCTGGGAGGCGGCTGGGCGCGCGGGCGCGATTCGGGGTCGACGTTGCGCACGAGGCCCGCACGGAGCTCGTCGGGCGTGAGCGCGAGCTCGACGCCGTTCGCGATGCTTTCGAACGCGCGCGGCACGGGCGAACGCCGCAGCTCCTGACACTCGTCGGCGTGCCGGGAATCGGGAAGAGCCGGCTCGTGTACGAGCTCTCGCGTATCGTCGACGCGGATCCGGAGCTCATCACCTGGCGACAGGGTCGCTGTCTCGCGTACGGCGACGGGGTCACGTTGTGGGCGCTCGGAGAGATCGTCAAGGCGCAAGCCGGGATCCTCGAGCAGGACGGTTCGACCGAGATCGCCGCGAAGATCTCGACCGCTGTCGCGGACGCTGCTCTCCGGGACGGGCGACGAGGCATGGGTCGAATCGCATCTGCTCGCGCTCGTTGGCCTCGCGAGCGAGACCGAGCTCGGCGGCGACCGCCGGAACGAAGCCTTCTCCGCCTGGCGCCGCTTCCTCGAGGCGCTCGCCGAGCAGCGTCCGCTCGTCCTCGTCTTCGAGGACCTCCACTGGGCGGACGAGAGCCTCCTCGACTTCGTCGACGAGCTCGTGGACTGGGTGACGGACGTACCCCTGCTCGTCGTCGCGACCGCGCGGCCCGAGCTCCTCGAGCGTCGGCCCGGCTGGGGCGGCGGCAAGCTCAACGCGACGACTCTCGCGCTCGCCCCGCTGACGAACGACGAGACGGCGCAGCTCCTCGGGCAGCGTCCTCGGACGGCCGGTTCTCGCCGCGGAGACGCAGCCGAGCCTCCTCGAGCGGGCCGGCGGCAACCCGCTCTACGCGGAGCAGTTCGCCGAGCTGTACCTCGAGCGCGGCTCCGCAGAGCGAGCTGCCGCTCCCGGAGACGCTGCAGGGCATCATCGCCGCCCGTCTCGACGGGCTCGCGCCGAGGAGAAGGGCCTCATGCGCGACGCAGCCGTAGTCGGGAAGGTGTTCTGGACCGGATCGCTCGGCCGCGAGGACGGCGCACGATGCCTGCGATCCTCCACTCGCTCGAGCGGAAGGGCTTCGTCCGCCGCCAGCGGCGATCCTCCGTCGAGGGCCAGAGCGAGCTCGCGTTCGCCCATGCGCTCGTGCGCGACGTCGCCTACGGGCAGATCCCACGTGCCGACCGCGCAGCGAAGCATCGCCGCGTCGCGGAGTGGATCGGAGTCGCTCGGGCAGGCCGGAGGACCACGCCGAGATGCTCGCGCACCACTGGCAGGTCCGCCCTCGAGCTCGCTCGGCGGCGGGCCAGGACGGCGCGGCCTTCGCGGAGCGACACGAGACTCGCGCTCCGCGACGCCGGCGACCGGCGTTCACGACCTCAACGCCTATGCGACAGCCGAGAGGTACTACGCGGACGCGCTCGCGCTCTGGCCGGAGCTCGACCCGGAAAAGCCCGATCTCCTCTTCCGGCGCGCTCGCGCACTGCACCTCGCGCGGCGACGACCGGCGCGAGCAGGCGCTGGACGAGGCGCGCGACGCGCTGCTCGCAGTGGGCGAGTTCGAGCCGGCGGCAGAGGCGGAGGCGTTCCTTGCGCAAGGAGCGTGGTACCGCGGCGAGCCGAGACGAGGTCGAGCCCCACTATGACGCAGGCCGTCGCACTCGTCGCCGACCGCGGCGCCTCGTCCGCGAAGGCGCGAGTTCTCGCGTTCTCGGCGCGATCTTCGAATGCTCGCGGGCGAGAACGATGAGGCGATCGAGGTCGCGCAGCGAGGCGCTTGGCCATCGCCGAGGAGCTCGGGCTCGACGAGCTCCGGGCTCATGCGCTGACGACGATCGGATCATCGAAGAACCGCATCGATCTCTCGACCGGGCGCGCCGAGCTTGAGGAGGCGGCGGCCGTCGCAGTCGCCGCCGACTCGCCCATCGCCGGCGACGACCATGAACAACCTCGCCGTCCTCGCCGTCTGGGAGGGAGACTTCGCACGCGCGTACGAGATCTACGCGCGAGGCGATGCGGCTCGCGGAGCGGTTCGGTGATCGGGACGGGCTCCGCTTCATGCGCGGGAATGTCGATCTTCGCCGCGTACGCGCTTGGGCGGTGGGACGATGCGCTCGCGCAGGCGGACGCGTTCGTCGCCGAATGCGAAACCTCGCCCCACTACGCGGAAGGAATCGTCCGAGAAGCGAGATCGTTCATTCGGCTCGCTCGAGGAGACCTCGGCGGCGCACTCGAAGACCGTGACTTCATCCTCGAGCAGGCCCGCAGAGATCAAGGATCCGCAGCGGCTGCTTCCGTCGCTCGCGATCGTCGGCGCTCACCGAGCTCTTTCTCGGCCACGAGCGACGAGGCGCGTGCCCACGCCGAGGAGACGCTCGCGGTCCTCCGAGAGAACGTCGACATGGCCGGGGCGGTCGAGCTGGCTCGCCGTCGGAGCCGATGCGCTCGGTATCCGTCGAGGAGTTCGGCGAGATCGTCGCGCTCGCGCCTGAGGGCCCCTGGAAGGACCTGTCGCTCGCGGGCGCCGAGGGCGACGTCATACGTGCTGGCCGACCCTGTATGACAGTTACGGAGGGCCGACCTTCGGGGCCGTTACGCGCCTCGTGGCGGGCGAGAGACTGATCGGCCGCTGGCCGACGCGCGGAAGGGGAAGCGGAGCTCCAACGGGCGCTCGCATTTCTTCCGCTCGGTCGACGCGACGTTCTTCGTCGAGAAGGCCGAGGACCTCCTCGCACAGGCTCAGAGAGCGTCGGCGTAGTCGAGCGCGAAGCGGTCGGTCATACCGGCGATGTAGTCGACGATCTCGTCGACGTCGTCGCCGCGCTCGACGAGGCGCTTCGAAGATCTTGTGGACCACCTCGTGCGCCCGCGCGTGCTCGGGCGCGGCCTGCGGTCCGAGGTAGACGCGCTCGAACATGAACGCGCGGAGCGAGAGCATCGCCTCCCCCACCTCCGCCGTCTGACGAATGTCGTCGACGCCTGCAGACGCTTCCACGATGTCGTGGACGAGCGTGTCGATCCGCGCCGAGCCGGTCGGCCCGAGCACCGCGATCTCGTCCTGCGGGAAGGTCGTCCTCGCTCAGGAGCCCGTAGCGCACGCGCGTCGTCGATGTCGTGGTTGATGTACGCGACGCGGTCGACGAGCCGAACGATCTTCCCCTCGAGCGTCTCCGGTTCCTGCTCCCCGGTGTGCGTGAGGATCCCGTCGCACACCTCATGCGTGAGGTTGAGCGACCTTGCGATTCGCAGGGACTGCTCGTTGTGCCTGAAACGCCGGCCGAAGTGCTCGCGAAGCGCCTCGTCGAGGGCATCCTCGCCCGCGTGCCCGAATGGCGTGTGCCCCGTATCGTGTCCGAGCCCGATCGCCTCGACGAGATCCTCGTTCAACGCCAGAGCGCGAGCGACCACCCGCGAGATCGCGGTCGTCTCGAGCGTGTGCGTCATCCGCGTGCGGTAGTGGTCGCCGCGCCGGGTCGATGAAGACCTGCGTCTTCCCCTTCAGCCGGCGAAAGGGCTTCGAGTGCACGATCCGGTCGCGGTCGCGCTGAAACGGCGTGCGGACCGCACTTTCGTCCTCGGGAACCTCCCGTCCCCGTGTCTCGAACGAGCGGACGGCAAACGGCGAGAGACCCTCCTCGAGGGCCCGCATTCGCATCTCGAAGGGCGTCATCAGACGATGATCGGGACGGTTCCGCCGTCGGCGCTCCAGGCCGCGCCCGTCACGTACGACGCACGCTCGGAGGCGAGGAAGACGATGACGGCTGCGATCTCCTCAGGGCGTGCGAGCCGCCCGAGCGGACGACCGGCTCCGACCCTGGCGAGCACCTCGTCCCTGTCGCCCTGCTGCTCGGCGAGGCCACCGTCGCCGAGCCACGCGTCGGTCGCGGTCGGACCTGGGGTAACGGCGTTGCAGCGGATTCCGTCGCCCGCGTAGAGGTCGGCCACGAGCCGGGACAGGGAGAGCACCGCAGCCTTGGTCACGGAGTAGTGAGGCATCCCGGTGGACGGCCGCTTTCCGGCCGTCGAGGAGACGTTGACGATCGCCCCGCGCGTCTGACGGAGGCTCGGGAGCGCCGCACGGATCGAGCGCACATAGCTCATCACGTTCAGTTGCCAGTACGCGTCCCACTCTTCATCCGGGACTTCCTCGAACCGAGCCTGCCGAGCGACGCCCACATTGTTGACGAGGACGTCGAGCCCGGAGAGCTCGCGCGTCGCCTCGGCGACCGCCCGTTCCGGTTCGCCCGGCCGAGAGAGATCTACCCCGACGTGCGCGACCTCGCCGACCCCGGGCGCGTCGCGCCGTCCGCAGGTGACGACCCGGGCGCCCTCGCCGACCAGCAGCCGCACCGTCTCCAGCCCGATGCCGGCCGTGGAGCCCGTCACGAGCGCGTTCTTCCCTTCCAGTCGGAGGTCCAAGACGCGGCTAGCGTATCCCCGTGCTCACGACGATCGTTCTGATCCGTCACGGTGAGACCGACTGGAATCGTGATCGTCGTTTCCAGGGCCACGCAGACATCCCCCTCAACGATGCCGGGCGTGAGCAAATGCGCGGGCTCGCCGACCGCCTGGCGGGCGCGAGATTCTCCGTGGCGTACACGAGCCCGTTGCGTCGTGCGAGCGAGAGCGCAGCTCTCCTCGCAGGAAGACTCGGGCTCGAGGTCCGTGCCAGCGACGCCCTGAAAGAGGTCGATGTCGGTGCCTGGTCCGGTCTCACGGTGAAGGAGGTCGAAGCGCGCTTTCCGGAGGGATTCGCGCGGTGGGTGGAGTGGCGCTGCGCGGGCTGGACCGACGGCGAGACATACGAGGAGCTCGGCTCGCGGGTGGTTGGCGGCCTCCGTGAGATCGCCGAACAGCATCACGGGGAACGCGTTCTCGCGGTGACTCACGGAGGCCCTATCCGCACGGCGGCGGCAGCCGCGTTCGGCGTCCCATTGCACGAGGTGCGTGATCGCGTCG
Source organism: uncultured Actinomycetes bacterium (assembly GCA_963789655.1). Lineage (GTDB taxonomy): Bacteria > Actinomycetota > Thermoleophilia > Gaiellales > Gaiellaceae > GMQP-bins7. Next base: position 253,087 of record CAWBLH010000006.1, on the reverse strand, counting down.
GGCCCGTCGGCAACGCTGCGGTGCTCCAAATCGACATCAGGGACGGAATCCTCGAGCCAGTACACTGACCGCCTCGTGGAGGACTACACGAACAAGTACAAGGTTCGTGTGGTCGAGCGGTTTGCGGCCTCGGTGCATGGCCGAGACCACACCGGGACCACACCGCTGTGACGATTAGGCGTCGATAAGCGCCAGAAATCGCTCGAAATCGATCTCCTCCGGGGGCATGACGTGGCTATACACGTCGAGGCTCCCGACCGGTAACAGTCGAGTTCGTTCGCGGCGATGACGTCGCTCGCCGGACGGTGACACGTCAACGCCACGAGTTCGGCCCGCACGCCTCGAGCTCCCGCTCCTCGATCCGCAGACTGGCGCGCCAAAAAGAAGAGTGGCGCTGGGACGCCACTCTAAGGGGAAGAACTTGGGAGGATGGGTACCCAGGTTTTCGTGCAAACCGGCGCTTATCTCGTCCCCCTTTCGGGTACGCGCTCCTCCAACCCGCTACTAGCGGGCGCTTAGAGGTCTCCTCACGGCTTGTCGCGACCTGCGCCGACGAACGCCGCTACCGCAGTGCCGACGGCCTCTATCGGCTTCGACCCGGAGGCGATTTCCTGCGTGTACGTCCCCCGAGCGCGCCTCAGTCGTTCGCGCCCGTCCTTCGTTGCAACCGCGTACACGGCAACCGCGAGAGCGGCGAGCTTCACCAGTCGCTTCATGTGGTTGTCTCCTCCCGCATCACGCCGGAAGCGTATCTCGCGAGCGATCTAGTTCAGCCCGCCCGCACTCGAGCTCGCGTCCGCCAGACTCGCCGTCACCCTTGCGACATTCAGCAAGCTCAGCGTGCCCTCGCTGAGATCACGGAATAGCCACCGCCTCGCGCAAGTGCCGGGCCGGCGACCCATCCGTCCCGAGGGGAGGGGGAAAACGGGGACGTAACGACCGGCCCGGCTCGATTGCCTTCGGCGCGTCCCTCCGAGCACCTCCCGAAACGATTGTTTCGCGCGACCGCGCAGCGGGGAGGAGAGTTCCCATGACTGATCACATCGAAGAGAAGGATCTCGAGCTCGACGAGCCGAGGCAGGATCGTGACCGTGATGATGAGGAAGTCGATCGGGCGCCTGCCCCAGGGAATACACCGGCGCCTGACGAGCCCCCGTACGACTCGGGCGCCATCACAGGCGGTCGTCTGGCAGACGATCACTAGGACGCGCGCGGATCAAGGGCTCGTGGGAAATTTCGCAGTCGACCCGCATACAGGTCGGCGCCAAACGAACTCGAGCCGTTCGAGCGTTTCCATGTCCCTGCGGGCTGCGCCCTCGCCGAGGGGAACCCAGCGACGGAGAAACGGCCGCGAGAGCGGCACGGCTCAGCGTTCGAAAGTTGCGTGCGGTGATTTGTGAGCACCGATTTTTTGCCGACGCCGAGAAGGACTACGCCGAGGCCGTTGCCAGACGAGACGCGATCCGGGACGCGTGGGAAGTCGATGGTTCGCCACTTCCCGCGAGCGGTTCGACCGGCCAGCTCGTCGAGCACCGCTCGTGAAAATGCTCCGAGACCATGATTTACTCGTTGACCGGCTTGGGGCCGCGGTTCGTCTGCGGCGCCGCGGTCCCGAGCCTTCGCCGTCTTGAAGCCTTCGATCGGTAAGTCGCCGGCGGCCCGAGCCGGGCGGTTTAAACGTGCTGACCGCAAGCCGAGAGACCGGGCGCAGGAACCGCGAGTGCCGCTTGCCGTCAGTCCTCGCCCCCTCACGAGGAGGACTGCGTCCGATCTCTCGCGGCGAGTATGCGCCTTTTGACACAAAAAACAAGAGGCCGGACGCAGGAGGAGTAGCTGCGGCACTACCGCCCCCCTCGTCGCCCCCTCTCGGAGCGGCTACGTCCGACCTCGGTCTGCACTCTGCGCGTCGTCCTCACTGGCGGTCATGCCCCTTTCAGGGACGTGCGGCTGATGGCGAGGTGGCGGGCGTACGGGCCGGGCGCGGGGACGGGGCTCTTCGCACTTTGCGGCTTGACCCGATCACCGAGGCTCGCCCCTATTCACACCTCCTTCCCGCCCGTCTTCACCGTAGTCCCCGCGAACGAACTTGACTGCTCCCGACTGACGGGTGGGTGCGAGACCTGCGCCCTTGGTCACTGCCAGGTCGCATACGATCCCGCGCGACGCTTCGCGACTTTAGTGCGACGCCCGTTTAGCTCGTGAGCTATGCGCAGTGCGAGCGTTTCGAATCGCCTGCACCGGCAACATCCCTGTCCCCCAAACGACTCCGCTAACGGATGCGGAGCAATGCCCGGAACTGAGGTATCAAAGCCACTTCCCGCCACTGCGGGACACCGCCCGCCACTGCCCTAGCAACCCCTCACACGTTGACGACATCGGCTTGTCACTGGCGGCGAAGGCGAATCGGTTCCACACTACGTCCCCAAACCTCAGTTACTGGCAACTGTCGGGCTCGACCCTATTCGTGCCTGACTATGTCGACCGAGATCTCAACCGCCGGAATCGTTCCTCTGTTCTCTAGCCAGTGTGTGGTGTTCCTGTCCTCGGGCCAGCCCACTCCCGGCCCATAGTCCGTAGCGACTCCGTTTCGATGGTCAGTGATCGTTCCTTGCAGGATGTAGACGATGCCCGGTCTATCTTCGTGGTCGTGGATCGGGCCGAAGACGCCTCCAGGCTCGATGGTCACCATGCGCATTCGCAGTTGGCGCCCTGCCATGCCCTCGATCTCAGGGCCAAGGTCAACCGTTGCAAGTACCTCCGCCGTGACGCCTTTTGTCTCAGGTGCTGTGCTCATCGTGCTCTCCTCTCTGCACTTCGAAGCCCAGACGTCGACACGGTGACGCGCTCGAGCTGGGGCGACAAGATGGCCGTTCGGGGACGTGTCGGGTTACGACTTGGCTAATCCTCAGTCGCCGCGATCACCTTGCGCACCTCCCCGGTGATCTTCTCCGGAATCGCAGCCTCCATGAAGTGCGGCGCGTCGACCCGGATGTACGTCCCGGGTGAGAACCGCTCCACGTACGCCTCCTGCAGGCGAAGGACCTTTTGGTCGTACTCGGGTACGCCAATCACGGCGTCGCTCTCCGGGATGGAGAAGAGGTAGGTGACGGGAATCGCCGGCTCCTTGCCGATGTACCGCTGTCCAGCCTTGAAGACCTTGTAGTGGCTGATCCGCTCGAGGCTCTCGTTCTCATCCGCGGCGTCGAACGCCACGTACCGATCCTCGGACTTGACCAGATGCTCAAGCGAGAGCTGGTCCGGGAACGGCGAGTCGAGCAGCACCATGCCCGCGACCTGGTCGGGATACTTGTTGGCATAGAGATAGGCCAAGTTGCCACCGAACGACGCACCAACGAGCACGTACGGCGGCGCGACGTCGGCGGCGGCCAGGAGGTCGTGCATCTCCACGATCGCGTCCTCGGGACGCTGCGGGGCGTCCACCGAATCGCTGCGTCCGAGATTTCGGCGGTCGTAGACGCAGGCGCGGTGATCGTCGCCGAGAGAGTCCAAGAGGAACTGGCCGTTCATGTGTGGGACGACGGACGCTTCGGTGATGGATCCATGCATGTAGACGGCCGTGGGCGAGTCAGTTCCTCGGCACTTGAGGTAGAGGCTGTGTCCGCCGACGTCGAACGTGCCATCGATGGCGATTGGCGTACTCGAGTCCGTCGAGCACCCGACGGAGAGAAAGCAGGTTGCAATTGCCAACCCGAGGACAAGCCTCGTCGTCTTGCCTTCGAGCGCACGCCAACGACCGTCAGTTCGTCGCGCGTTTGCCGCAGCGATGTCCGATCCCCCTTGCTCGATCGAAAGGAGTCTCTTGTCAGCGAAAGGGGCTGTCAAGAAGTCCGAGCTGCCCGCGAGGCTTTCGCGGGGCTGCGACTGTCTTCTCGATGACGCACTCGAGCTCGGGCGACAAGATGGCCGTTCGGCACGTGTACTGAACAGACAACGTATCGCAGACCACACCGAGACCACATCAGCACCGCATTTTGCGACGTGTACGGCTCTGGCGACCACGCAGCCATGCGGCATTCGGTTACCCTCCTCGCGGTGGAGGACTACACGAACAAGTACAAGGGCGAGCAGGTCGAGATCGCCCTCTTCGGCGGCGAGTACCAGGAAGGCGTGTTGACGGCCTACTGCTCCATCGAGGAAGTCCCCCACGTCGAGCTCAACGGCCACATCCTGATCCCGTTGCAGAACGTCGCTTCCGTGCATTGCTCGAGCCGCTGTGACGCGCCCGAGCCGGATTGGCCTCCACGCGGCTTGACCGAGGACGACGTCGGCGAGGCGTAGCTGGTGGAGCGCGGGGCCGCTGCGCTCAACTTCCTGAAGGCCTGGTTCTTCGTCGCGGTACTCGCGACGGTGTTCGGCGCACTCGGTTGGGTGATTGGCGGCACGACGGCAGCGCTCCTCTTCGCGTTCTGCTCCCTCCTCGCCGCGACCGGCGTCTACCGCTACGGCGATCGCGCGCTCCTCGGAATGCTGGGCGCGCGCCCCTTCGCGCTCGCGGAGGACCCAATCCTGCGCTCGGCCGCCGACACCGTTGCCGCCAGGCTCGGCGTACGACCACCGACGCTCTACCTCATCGCCGACGGTTTTCCTCGCCTCTTCGCGGTTGGTCGTGGCCCGACGAGCTCGTCGCTCGCCGTGTCCACCGGAGCCGTTCAGGCACTACGGCGCGAGGAGCTCGAAGCCGCGATCGCGCACGAGCTCGCGCACGTTCGCCGGCGCGACGTCCTCGTCCAGACCTCCGCGGTTCTCTTCGCAGCGACGCTCCTCGAGTCGAGCCGGCTCGGAGGGTGGCTGAGCCGCGTGCTTCTCTACATCCTCGCGCCGATCGCGGCGGCGTTCGTCAACGTCCTGCTGTCACCGAAGCGGGAGCTGCAAGCCGACGCGCTCGCCGCACGCGTAACGGGACGTGGGCACGACCTGGCCGACGCGCTCCTTCGCCTCGATCGCGCCTCCGAGCTAGTCGAGTTCGCCGCGTCACCTGCCACGGAGCCCCTCTACGCGGTCGACCCATTCGCCGACGAAGGCATCGCGCGCATGTTCAAGACCCACCCGCCGCTAGAAACCCGCGTGCGGCGTCTCCGCGAGCTCGGCGCCGCCGCCGACCGCAACGGCGACGATCCCCTCTCAGTCGACATGAGCGTCGAACGGCGACTCGGAAGGCCAGTACGACTGATCAAGATGCGACAACTAGTCGACTTCACACCCCGAAACGCTGAGCCTCGGGCACCCCATAAAGGGGTCGTGGTTGGAAGGCGCGATCGGAATCCCGCGCTAGCGGGATTCCGATCTTGCGCAAAGACTGGGCGGCGTCCTACTCTCCCGGGGGCTTGCGCCCCGAGTACCATCGGCGCTGGCGGGCTTAACTTCTCTGTTCGGAATGGGAAGAGGTGTACCCCCGCCGCTATGACCGCCCAAATTGTCGAGGTTGCGAGCTACTCGCAGCACCCTCAAAACTCCATAGCGGACAGCTCGACGTGTTCAAAGTCAAGACCTCGGGCAATTAGTACGGGTTCGCTGAACGCATTGCTGCGCTTGCACGTCCCGCCTATCGACGTGGTGGTCTACCACGGCCCTTACTCCCTCTAGGGGATGGGAGGTCTCATCTCGAGGTGGGCTTCCCGCTTAGATGCTTTCAGCGGTTATCCCAACCAGGCGTGGCTAAGCAGCGGTGCCCTTGGCAGGACAACTGCTACACCAGAGGCCCGTTCATCTCGGTCCTCTCGTACTAGAGACGACTCCTCTCAAACCTCCAACGCCCATGGCGGATAGGGACCGAACTGTCTCACGACGTTCTGAACCCAGCTCGCGTGCCGCTTTAATGGGCGGACAGCCCAACCCTTGGGACCTGCTTCAGCCCCAGGATGCGACGAGCCGACATCGCGCGTGTATCCGTCGTTACCGACGGCGCAGACTATGTCTTCACCCTGCCTGACCAAGAGGCGAGGGGTCGGCGTGTTGTGGCGCTCACAGATTGCTCCTTTTGGAGCTGAGACACCACCTCGGCCCGAGGGCCTCAGTCGTTACGGGGTCACTCGCGGAAGCGCGTTTCTCCTGGCCTTCGCTTCCGACAGACTTCCCACGGCATTACCCAACTTTTTGTCGCGCCGATCGAACGACGCTCAGGCGTGGGCTCCACCGTTATTAGCCGATACTTGGCCGACATTTCTGCCGGCCCACCCCAGATGTTGAGGTGCCAAACCCTTCCGTCGATGTGGACTCTTGGGAAGGATGAGCCTGTTATCCCCGGAGTACCTTTTATCCGTTGAGCGACGGCGATTCCACTCTCCACCGCCGGATCACTAAGGCCGACTTTCGTCCCTGCTCGACCTGTCAGTCTCGCAGTCAAGCTCCCTTATGCCTTTGCGCTCTACGCACGATTTCCAACCGTGCTGAGGGAACCTTTGCGCGCCTCCGTTACATTTTAGGAGGCGACCGCCCCAGTCAAACTGCCCACCTCACGCTGTTCCCGGCCCGGATTACGGCGCCAGGTTAGAAGCCCAGAACACGAAGGGTGGTATCCCAAGGGTGACTCCACGGAAGCTAGCGCTCCCGCTTCGAAGTCTCCCACCTATCCTGGACAACGTACACCAGACTTCAACGCAAAGCTGCAGTAAAGGTTCACGGGGTCTTTCCGTCCAGCCACGGGTACTCGGCATCTTCACCGAGACTACAATTTCACCGGATCCCTCGTTGAGACAGCGCCCAAGTCGTTACGCCATTCGTGCAGGTCGGAACTTACCCGACAAGGAATTTCGCTACCTTAGGACGGTTATAGTTACCGCCGCCGTTTACTGGGGCTTGGATTCAAGGCTTCGCCCGAAGGCTAACCTCTCCTCGTGACCTTCCAGCACCGGGCAGGCGTCAGCCCCTATACGTCGTCTTGCGACTTAGCAGAGACCTGTGTTTTTGGTAAACAGTCGCTTGGGCCGTTTCACTGCGGCCCCCTCGAGCTCCCGGAGTAAATCCGGTCACTCTACTGGGGCGCCCCTTCTCCCGAAGTTACGGGGCCATTTTGCCGAGTTCCTTAACGAGGGTTCTTCCGATCGCCTTGGTATTCTCTACCTGCCCACCTGTGTCGGTTTTGGTACGGGCACGTCCCACCTCCCTAGACGCTTTTCTAGGAGGCATGGATTCAGGGACTTCCCCCATTTCTGGGGTGGGCCTCCCGTCTCAGGCTTGATGGACGACGGATTTCCCTATCGTCCGCCCTACGCGGTTGCCCCAGGTCGACCATCGCCTGGGATCCCCTATCCTACCCCGTCCCGCCATCGGTAATAGCGGTGGGGACGTGGTACCGGAATATCAACCGGTTGGCCATCGCCTACGCCTTTCGGCCTCGGCTTAGGTCCCGACTAACCCTGAGCAGATTAGCTTTACTCAGGAACCCTTGGGCATTCGGCGGAGGGGTTTCTCACCCCTCTTTCGTTACTCATGCCAGCATTCTCACTTCCCATGCCTCCACGGCTGGCTTACGCCGCCGCTTCGCGGGCATGGGAACGCTCCCCTACCACTCCACGACCCCGAAGGACCGTAAAGTCCGTAGCTTCGGCTCCAGGCTTGAGCCCCGTTACATTGTCCGCGCCCGACCACTTGACCAGTGAGCTGTTACGCACTCTTTTAATGGTGGCTGCTTCTAAGCCAACATCCTGGTTGTCTCAGCAATCGAACATCGTTTCCCACTTAGCCTGGAATTAGGGGCCTTAGCCGACGGTCTGGGCTGTTTCCCTTTCGACCATGGAGCTTATCCCCCACAGTCTGACTGCCACGCTCTGGACTACTGGCATTCGGAGTTTGCCTGACTTCAGTAAGCTGGTAGGCCCCCTAGGCCAAACAGTGCTCTACAACCAGTAGTAAACGCGTGACGCTATACCTAAATATATTTCGGGGAGAACCAGATATCTCTGAGTTTGATTAGCCTTTCACTCCGACCCACAGGTCATCCGCTCCGTTTTCAACCGAAGTCGGTTCGGTCCTCCACGGGGTCTTACCCCCGCTTCAACCTGCCCATGGGTAGATCACTCAGTTTCGGGTCTGCCTCCAACGACTGAACGCCCTGTTCAGACTCGCTTTCGCTTCGGCTCCGTTTCCTTAACCTTGCCGTTGAAGAGCAACTCGCTGGCTCATTATGCAAAAGGCACGCCGTCACAGGACAAGCCTGCTCCGACCGCTTGTAAGCACACGGTTTCAGGTGCTATTTCACTCCCCTTCCGGGGTACTTTTCACCTTTCCCTCACGGTACTAGTTCACTATCGGTCGCCAAGGAGTACTTAGCCTTGCGGGGTGGTCCCCGCGGGTTCCGACCAGGTTTCACGTGCCCGGCCGTACTCAGGAACTCGTCAAGGAAGGCCGCGTGCTTTCGCCTACGGGACTGTTACCCGCTGTGGTTCGACGTTCCAGTCGATTCGACTAACACGCGACTTTGTAACTTCCCGACCCGCCGGCAGACGGATCAAGACGAGCCCTACAACCCCTGCACGACAACGACTGCCGTCTATCACATCGCACAGGTTTGGGCTGAATCCCTTTTCGCTCGCCACTACTCAGGGAGTCGAGGTTTCTTTCCTTTCCTCCGGGTACTAAGATGTTTCAGTTCCCCGGCTTGCCTCTTCCTGCCCTATTTGATTCAGGCAGGAGTACGCGCGCATTACCACGCGTAGGTTTCCCCATTCGGAAATCCCCGGATCAACGGATGGTCAGCTCCTTCCCGGGGCTTATCGCAGCCGCCCACGTCCTTCATCGGCTCTTGGCGCCAAGGCATCCACCGTGTGCTCTTTCTCTCTTGACTCGAAAGAACACGTTTTACTGCCGCTATGGAGTTTTCAAGGTGCGCGCGAGACGAGCTCGCGAGAAGACACGTCACACGCTCTATGTACAGAGCGGACGGTCTCTCAAAACTCAACAGCGTAGACGTCGAGCTCGACGTTCTTCCAGGCGAGCCCTCGATCCGGACGGCCTCGAAAGGCCATCACAGGGAGGACGCCTACCGGAGTAATAGCTCCGGTATTCCCTAGAAAGGAGGTGATCCAGCCGCACCTTCCGGTACGGCTACCTTGTTACGACTTCACCCCAATCATCAACCCTACCTTCGACGGCTGCCTCCCCGAGGGGTTAGCTCACCGGCTTCGGGTATTGCCGACTTTCGTGGTGTGACGGGCGGTGTGTACAAGGCCCGTGTACGTATTCACCGCGGCGTTGCTGATCCGCGATTACTAGCAACTCCGCCTTCATGAAGGCGAGTTTCAGCCTTCAATCCGAACCGGGACCGGCTTTTTGGGATTCGCTCACCCTCGCGAGTTTGCAGCCCTTTGTACCGGCCAATGTAGCACGTGTGTAGCCCAGGACATAAGGGGCATGATGACTTGACATCATCCCCACCTTCCTCCGATTTGTCACCGGCAGTCTCCCATGAGTCCCCGACATTACTCGCTGGCAACATGGGACAGGGGTTGCGCTCGTTGCGGGACTTAACCCAACATCTCACGACACGAGCTGACGACAGCCATGCACCACCTGTGCACTGGTCCCGAAGGAGGGCCGTATTTCTACGGATTTCCAGTGCATGTCAAGCCCTGGTAAGGTTCTTCGCGTTGCATCGAATTAAACCACATGCTCCGCTGCTTGTGCGGGCCCCCGTCAATTCCTTTGAGTTTTAGCCTTGCGGCCGTACTCCCCAGGCGGGGTGCTTAATGCGTTAGCTGCGGCACGGGAGGAGTCGACACCTCCCACACCTAGCACCCATCGTTTACGGCGTGGACTACCAGGGTATCTAATCCTGTTCGCTCCCCACGCTTTCGCGTCTCAGCGTCAGTACCGTCCCAGAGAGCTGCCTTCGCCATTGGTGTTCTTCCTGATATCTGCGCATTTCACCGCTACACCAGGAATTCCACTCTCCTCTTCCGGACTCTAGCCAGACGGTTTCTGTCGACGTCTAGAGGTTAAGCCTCTAGTTTTCACAACAGACCTGTCTGGCCGCCTACACGCTCTTTACGCCCAGTAAATCCGGACAACGCTTGCCCCCTACGTATTACCGCGGCTGCTGGCACGTAGTTAGCCGGGGCTTCTTCTGGAGGTACCGTCACCCTCTAGGCTATTAACCCGAGTGGCTTCGTCCCTCCTGAAAGAGGTTTACAACCCGAAGGCCTTCTTCCCTCACGCGGCGTCGCTGCCTCAGGCTTGCGCCCATTGGGCAAGATTCCCCACTGCTGCCTCCCGTAGGAGTCTGGGCCGTGTCTCAGTCCCAGTGTGGCTGATCGTCCTCTCAGACCAGCTACGGATCGTCGCCTTGGTAGGCCGTTACCCCACCAACAAGCTAATCCGCCGCGGGCTCGTCCCCGGCCAGAGGCCGAAGCTACCTTTTCCGACCGACTCGAGAGTCGGAGGGGCTATCCGGTATTAATCCGGGTTTCCCCGGGCTATCCCGGTGCCGAGGGTGGATTACCCACGTGTTACTCACCCGTTCGCCGCTGTCCCCGGGACCGAAGTCCCGGTTCTCGCTCGACTTGCATGTGTTAAGCGCGCCGCCAGCGTTCGTCCTGAGCCAGGATCAAACTCTCCGTGAAGAGACTATGCGCCCTCTCCGAGGAGAGGGCAGTCTTCAGTTCGAGCTTGCTTTGCTCGACTCGTTTTCCCCAAAGGGGTAAACGGGATCTATGCCTCACGCCGGCCCGTCTCCGAGAAACGGAGGCAGGCGACGAGAGGTCTCGACGTTACGCTGTTGAGTTTTCAAAGACCGTGCCGCTTTGCTGGTGGCAACAAAAAACCTCTGACTCGCGACAGAGGCCTCGGGGCGGTTCCACACTGGTCGTATGGGTTCGCTCGAAGGCGCTCCAGTTCGTCGAGTGACAGGATTCTTGCGCCACCCTCTCGGGCGACTGCACGATCGTAGCACACTTCGTCGGTATCGACCGTCGCCCGTTCGAGGGTCGCCTTCAGCCCGCAAACCGCACGAAACGGCGCTTTCCGGCCTGGACGAGCGCGCCAGCGAGGGCTGCTCGCGGGAGATCGAGACCGTCTACCACGTGGCCGTCGACCTTCACGCCGCCTTGTGCGATGAGACGGCGCGCATCGCTCGTCGAAATCCCGAAGCACTCCGCCAGCAGCGCCGGAACGTGCACTGGGTCGCCGGCCGGCAGCGGCGCCTCCGGCACGTCCTCGGGCGCTTGCCGATCCCGCACCACCCGCGTGAAGTGCTCCTCGGCAGCCCGAGCCGCGTCCTCCCCGTGCGACCGAGCAACGATCCAGCGAGCCAGCGAGAGCTTGGCCTTCATCGGATCGCCGGCGAGCGGGTCGTCGTCCGACTCGCGCACGAGCCGGTACCACTGAGGCAGAAGCTCGTCCGGAATGCGCATCGCCTTGCCGAACTGGTCCTCGGGTAGCTCTTTCAGCCCGATGTAGTTCCCGCGCGAGGCGCTCATGCCGTCCCCGTCCCAGCTCACGAGGTACTCGACGGTCAGCGCGACCTGCGGCTCGAGCCCGAACGCCTCCATCACCTCCCTGCCTGCCAGGAGGTTGTAGAGCTGGTCGGTGCCACCGAGCTCGACATCGGCCTCGATTGCGACGGAGTCATATGCCTGCATCAGCGGATAGAGGAGCTCCGAGATGGAGATCGGCTCACGAGCGCGCTGCCGCTTGGCGAAGTCGTCGCGCTCGAGGATCTGGGCAACCGTGGTCGTCCGGGTCAGCCTGAGGATCTCGGCAAAGTCGAGCTTCGCCAGCCACTCCCCGTTGAAGCGAACCTCCGTACGCTCCGGGTCGATGATCGTCGAAGCCTGCTCGACGAAGCGCCTGGCGTTCGCGTCGATCTCCTCGTCCGAGAGGATCGGCCGCGCCGCAGACCGCCCCGACGGGTCGCCGATGCGGGTCGTGTAGTCGCCCACGATCAGCACCCCCACGTGACCGGCGCGCTGGAACGCTGCCATCCGCTGGAGCGGAATCCCGTTCCCGAGCGTGACGTCCGGCGCGGTGACGTCGATACCCGAGCTTCACCCGCAGGGGGCGGTCGAGGGCGAGCTTCTTCTCGAGCGCACCGTCGGGCAGCACGTGGACGGCGTTTCTCGTGAGCTCGGCGATATCCACCCCGGTCACGCGCGCGTGACGTGGGCGCGAGTCACCTCGGCCGGAGAGCGGCACCCGAGTAGCGCGAGCGCGTTCTCGACCTCTTCGCGAAGGATGTCGAGCACCTGCCGGACACCTTTCGCGCCTCCGAACGCAAGCCCGTACATGGCCGGCCGTCCGACAAGGACCGCGCGCGCGCCGAGCGCGAGCGCGGTGGCCACGTCCGTTCCGCGGCGGACGCCCCCGTCGAGATACACCTCCGCCCGGTCACCGACGGCCTCGACGACCTCGGGGAGCGCATCGAGCGAAGCGACGACGCCGTCGAGCTGCCGGCCGCCGTGGTTCGAGACCACGACGGCGGCCGCACCGTGCTGGCAGGCGAGAAGCGCGTCCTCGGCCGTGACCAGGCCCTTGACGACGATCGGCACGTTCCAGCGCTCCCGGAGCTCGGTCACGTAGTCCCACTGGAGCCCGGACTCGAGCAGGCCGAGGGCGTGATGGCCGTCCGCCTCGTTTCCGCGAGCCCGCGCAGCGACGAGCGCAGGGACGCTCTCCTCCGGAGGCGCGAACCCGAGCCTCGCCTCACGGTGCCGGATGCCGTAGACGGGCAGGTCGGCGGTGAGCACGAGCGCCGAGAACCCGGACTCCAACGCCTGCGCGATGACGTCGTCACTGACCTCGCGGTCGCGGAACACATAGATCTGAAGCCAGCGCGGCGCGCCGGGAGCGGCAGCGGCGACATCGCTCGGCGTCGCGGTTGCCACGGTCGAGAGGCACATCAGCGTCCCAGCGGCCGCAGTGCCTTCGGCCATGGCCAGCTCGTGATCCTCGTGCGCGATCGCCTGGAAAGCCATCGGCGCGACGAGTGCAGGCATCGAGACCGGTGACCCGAGGACCGTCGTCTCGGTTGTCACGGTCGAGACATCGATGAGGACTCTCGGGCGGAGTCGAAAGTGAGAAAACGCCTCTCGATTCCAGAGCAGGGTGCGCTCGTCGCCCGCACCGCCCGTGATGTAGCTCCAGGCATCGGCCGGCACGATCTTCTCGGCCAGGCGCTCCGCATCGTCGAGGGTGAGGAGCTCGTCCAGCTGCTCGTTCATGCGACGGAGCCTACGCACGAATTCACCTCTGCGTAAGGCTGCCGCTCGTACTCTTCGCTGGTGCTGATCCTGCTCGGGGTGGCGTTCGTCGCGGGCGTCATCACGTCGCTCTCGCCCTGCGTCCTCCCCGTCTTGCCACTGATCCTCGCCGGCAGCGCGTCGACAGCCGACCGGCGAAGGCCGTACGTCATCATCGCCGGCCTCATCCTCTCGTTCACGACGTTCACGCTCGCCGGAGGCGCGCTCCTGAGCGCGCTCGGGCTTCCGGAGGATCTTCTACGCGACCTGGCGATCGCGGCGATGCTGGTGCTGGCAGCGAGCCTCCTCTCGCAGCGAGTCGCGTGGCTGCTCGAGCGCCCGCTGCTCTTCCTGACGAGGCGGCGTCCGGAGGCGGACGGCAACGGTCTCGTGCTCGGGCTCAGCCTCGGTCTCGTCTTCGTCCCGTGTGCGGGTCCTGTGCTTGCGGCCGTCACCGTCCTCTCGGCCAGTGGAGAAGTCGGCCTGCGCCTCGTACTCGTCACCGCGGCGTACGCGGTCGGCGCGGCCATTCCGATGCTTGCGATCGCGATCGGCGGCCAGCGGCTCACGACCGGCGTCGCGTGGTTCCGAAATCACGCAGCGGCGACCCGACAGGTCGCAGGCGCTCTCCTCGGCGTCGGGGCGCTCGCAATCGCGTTCGGCCTCGATCAGCGCGTGACCACGGCGCTGCCTGCCTATGGCACGACTTTCCAGGAGAGGCTCGAGGAAAACCCGACGGTGAGGAGCGAGCTGCGCAAGCTGACCGGGGCCGGAGACGCCCTCGCGGCCGCCCCGACGAGCGCGAGCGGGCCACGAGCGCCGGAGCTCCGCGGTCTCGACAACTGGCTCAACACCGCGGGCGGAAAGCCGCTGACGATTGCCGGCCTGCGCGGGAAGGTCGTCATCGTCGACTTCTGGACGTACTCCTGCATCAACTGCCTGCGAACGCTTCCCCACCTCAAGGCGTGGAACGAGGCGTACCGGCGGGCAGGGCTCGTCATCGTCGGTGTCCACGCGCCCGAGTTCGCGTTCGAACGCGTCTCCTCGAACGTACGCTCGGCGGTCAAGCGCCTCGGGATCCACTACCCGGTCGCGCAGGACAACGACTTCCAGACCTGGCGCGCCTACGACAACGACTACTGGCCGGCGAAGTACCTGATCGACAAGACGGGGCGCGTCCGCTACACGCACTTCGGCGAGGGAGCGTACGGCGAAACCGAGAGCTGGATCCGGCGGCTGCTCGGCGAGAAGGCGAAGACCCGCAGAACCTCGGTGCAGGATCGGACTCCCGGCGACATCACGACTCCGGAGTCCTACCTCGGCTACGCGCGCCTCGATCGCTACGCCGGGCCGGTGATCTTCGACCGTGAGACCGACTATCGCTTGCCGCGGCGGGCGCTCGTCCAGGACGAGCTCGCGTATGCAGGCCGCTGGACCCTGACGCCCGAGCACGCCGCCGCCGGCGAGGATGCGCAGCTTCGGCTCCGTTTCCAGGCGAACGACATCTTCCTCGTACTCGCTGGAGAGGGACAGGTCCACGTTCTGGTCGACGGTCGTACGGTCAAGTCGGTCACGGTCTCCGGCCTGCCGCGGCTGTACACGCTTGCGCGCTTCCCGAAGCTCACTCAGGGACTGCTCGAGCTCCGCTTCTCGCCGGGTGTCGAGGGGTACGCGTTCACGTTCGGCTAGCGGCGTTTCAGCCGACAGCAGCGCGGGTACGGCGTCGCCATGACGGATACACGAACAGTTGGGATCCTTCTCCTGATCGTCGGCGCGGTCGGCACCGCCGTTGCAGCGCTCGCCGACCCGCTGGGGATCGGGACGGAGGGAGTCTTCGGCTGGCTGCAGATCACCGGCGTCGTGATCGGAGCTGTCGTGACTCTGCTCGGGCTCGCCATCGCGGCTGAGTGGGTGCCTGTTCCGGGGCGCACCACTTCCGTAACGAGCGGCTCGCAGAACACCACGATCGTCTCGGACTCGCCGACGCGGACGCAGCGGACGACGACGCCCTAGCGCTGAGCGGTCAGCGGGCCCGCCGATCGGGCCCGCTGACGCGCTCGTCTAGTTAGCCCTCCATCCCGGCGACCAGCGGGACAAGCTTGTGCGCGTCTTAAGAACTCGCTTCAGAACGCACGCCTTGTGTCGTCGGGACGCACCGGACGGCACGCTGCGGCGTCTTCGGTCGCCCCGATATTCACGAATATCGAGGCTCCCTCGTCCTTGCATCGCACTCGTCCGGAGCGCCCCGTCGACGGAGCGTCGCCCTGAAACGAGTTCTAATCCTGGCGCCCGCTCAGAACGGATACGAGGCGAGGCTCCAGGCGGCAGCTGCGTACCAGAGCCCGAACGCGAGGCTCGCGACACCAAGCGCCGGAACGACCGCGTTGGCCGCCGACGCAACCGGGCGGGCCGAGAGCGTGAGCCCGAAGCCCACCGTCACCAGCGACATCGAGACCGCGGTGAAGAGTGCGAGCAGAAGGAGCGAGGCCACCGCTACTTTCTCCGACGGAATCGCCGCGAGGAGCAGGATGCCGACGCCTGCGCTCCCGCCGATTCCGTGGACGAGGCCGATCCCGAGTGCGCCCAGCGGCGTGCGCACCTGATGACGATGCTCCTGCTCCGGGTGCGGATGGGCGTGGAGATCGAAGTAGCCGTGGCGCCAGCGGACGAGGAGCCGAATGGCGAGAAAGACGATGAGGACGGCGACGGCGGACTCTGCGCCCTGCTGCACGCGCTCGGGGAGGTAGCGCTCGGCGAGCAGGATCGGGATGCCGAAGACGACGAGCGTGATGCCGTGCCCGATTCCCCACCACGCGCCGAGCCTTGCGGCGGATCGCGGCAGCTTTCTCGCGACCCGAGGCGACCAGCGTCGTCATCGCGGCGATGTGATCTGGATCGGTCGCATGGCGTAGGCCGAGCAGGACGCCGACGAAGAGGACGACCGCGACCGAAGCGCCTTCGGAGAACCCTGCGATCCAGTCGTCGAGCCCGAACATGCCTCTTGTTCGTCCGCGGGCGAGGTTCGGTTCGATTGGTGTCTACAAGACGCCCGGCAGTGCTCGTACGGTGATCGCGACGCCCACGACAAGGATGAGAGCCGCGCTCACCGCCGGAAGCGCTCGGACGAGCGGCCCATCGAGGGAGAGTCGGCCGAAGGCGCGTCGTGCGAAGACGGCGACGAGGCCGATGCCCGTGATCGTCGCGGCGAGCCCGACACTGAACGCGAGGATCAGGACCAGCCCGAGCCCGACGCGGTGTAGCGCGATCGCCGAGAGCAGGACGACGAGTGCCGACGGGCAGGGCAAGAGCCCGGCTGCAACTCCCACGCCGAGGATGCCCTTCGAGGTCAGGCCGTCGTCGTGATGGTGATGGTGGTGGTGCCCGTGACCGTGGTCATGGCCGTGATGATCGTGGTCGTGATGGTGGTGATCGTCATGGGCGCGGCCACCGCGGAACGAAGCCGCTGGCGCAGCACGGCCGCGCCGACCGCGACGACCAGCAGGCCGGAGACGAGTGTCAGCCAGGGGTAGAGCTGTTCGGGAAGGATGAACTGGGAGAGCGCGAGGGTCACGATCCCGATCGCGAAGACGCCGGCGGTGTGCGCGATCGTGACGGTGCCGCCGAGTAGGAACGCGTGGCGAGGCGTCCCTTTCGTCCCGACCAGGTACGCGGCGACGAGCGCCTTTCCGTGACCCGGCGTGAGTGCGTGCGCCGCGCCCCAGAAGGCGGCGATGAGAAGCGAGACGAGGAGAACGCCGGCGGAGATGTCCCCCTGCTCGATGAGGGCCTCGAACCCCCCACTCTCGTGCTCCGGAGCAGGCGCCGCGTCGATCGTGGGCGGCACGCCGGGCTCGTCTCCGGGGTCGACGACCGCCTGCGACGCTCGACACGTCGAGCGGCGAGCGCAGGAGATCCTTCGGATACGCCGTGAGCGCCTGACTCTCGCTCGTGCTGGGTGCGTTCGACCGCACGACCTGTGCGCCGTCCCGCGCCGAGACGGTGATCTCGCGCCAGCCGATGCGGCCGGGAAAGGCGAGATCGCGAAAGCGCACGTTCTCGCCCGTTCCGGACGCGACGTACACGACGTCGAGGCGCAGCGTCTTCAGGCCGCCCGCACCCGGACGCTGAGTCAGCCGACTCTCGAGCACGCGCAGTGCCGCCGGCTGACCGTCGAGCGTGAGCTCGAGCCGGCGGCCGAGCGAGGACGCATAGCCAGGTGTGCGCACCTCGGCCCCGAGCTGGTAGGTCGGGATCTCCGCGAGGTCGAGCGCGTAGCGCACGTAGATGCTGCTTCCCGCGAGCTCGATGCCCGCGTAGCGGTTGACCGTGAAGTTGCCGAGCGGGTGCGCCGACGCCGAGCCCGGTGCCAGTCAGAACGGCCGCGGCCACGGCAAGGAGGGCGGCGACGAATGCCTTCACACGTGTCATTCGCGTCGAATCGTAGAGCGGTTCGGCTGCTCGAGATGGGGTCGGGGCCGAAGCGTCCCGACCCCATCTCGAAGCGTCGGTTTAGTTGCCCTTGGCGTTCTCGAAACCGCTCTGCGGATCCGCGACGAACGGGAATCCAGGAAGCAGCTGGCGGTCGTCGCCGTTGACGCCGTCCCCAAGCGGAACCTTGTTGCCCTTGAGGAAGCCCGCCATGACCTGCTCGGCGGCATCGACGACGTCGTCGCCGAGGCGGCGTCCGTTCGGGAAGCCGCCGTTGTCACCACCGATGACGCCGAGGCGATTCACCTTGCCGGCCGGCGTGACGGGGATCGAGTAGTTCAGCCGCAGCAGGTCGGCCACGGTCGGCCCGGTGAAGTTCAGGCCGTTCACGCCCGTGCCGAAGACGGCCACGAGGTCGTCACGGTTGTTCTCGGGCGCGTTCACCTTGTAGAGGTCGTTCATCAGCTTCGCAAGGATCGGCTTGAGCACCGGCCCGGCGAACTGCTTGTCGTTCACCGGAGCTGACCGGTTCCAGAGGTCCTTGAAGGGGGTCGGGACGACGACCTCGTTCACCAGTGGGTTGCCGATGCGCGAGACCTGCGTCCAGCCCCTCTTGACCTTGTTTGCGATGGTCACGTTGCGGCGGTCGGTCGACGACCAGACGCCGATCGTGCTGTTCTTCGCGTTCAGCTGCGAGACCGGGATCTGCAGCGCGATCGAGTGGACGGCATATCCGGCGAAGAAGTCCTTGCCGCCGCCCATGTTGCCCGTGCCCTTGCGGATCGCGAGGAGGTCGAAGATCGACCCGATGTCACCGAAGAACGGATCGTCCCGCTGGCCGGCGAAGATCCTCGCACCGCCGACTGAGACGACGCCCTTCGCAGCAAGCGCACGGTAGTTCGGGGTGGCGCGCGGCCCGATGTTGTTGGGCGGCGTGCTGCCACGGGCGTAGAGCTTGCCGTTCCGCGTCACCGTGTACTTCTGAACCGTGTTCCCGAGGAACAGCGGACCTGCCGTCCGCGAGAAGCGGAAGCGGTACGTCAGGTCGGGACGAGCATCGCCGTTCCGGTCGATGTAGATGTTGTAACGAGCCGACGGCGAGAACGTGAAGTAGTTCGGGCCTGCGGCTGGATCCTCGCCCGGGATCCAGTTGGACACGATCGTGACCGTGTCCGGCCGGTCCGGGCTTCGAAACGCGTACAGGTCGGTGTTGTCCGCGCTCGGATCCTCCGAGATGAGCGGTGCCTCGCGGTGACTCGAGGCCGTGCCGTTGCCCGGCCCGAGCTTCACGGCCCCCACGACCGCTGCTGCTACGAGCAGAGCAACGAGGGCGACCGCTGTGATGACTTTGCGCATGTGCACTCCTTCCATGGCTCCCGGGGATCGGGAACGGCGCCTGGTTCGCGCTGTTCCCGCAGCCGGTTCGAACGGCCCCGGAGGTGAACCAAACCTTCATGTGACGCGAAGTACGAGCGTGGAATCGTCCTCCGCCACCCTGCTAGCGTTTCCCGTCCAGCCGGGCTGGTCCATGCGCAAGCGCCACGCTCATCTCTCCGACGAAGCCCTGGTAGCGCTCGTGGCACGCGGCGACGAAGGCGCGCTCGGAGAGCTCTACGATCGCGTCGGGCGGATCGCGTACGGCCTCGCTGTTCGCGTTCTCCGTGACGACCGGTTGGCGGAAGACGCAGTGCAGGAAGGGTTCCTCGCCGTGTGGAGGAGCGCAGCGACGTTCCGTGCAGAACGCGCGAAAGCAAGCACCTGGATCCTCACGCTCGTCCACCGTCGCGCCGTCGACCTCGTCCGGCGCGAGGAACGCCGCCGCACGGAGCCTCTGGGCGACGAGATGCCCGCCGGCCCGGGCGACGTCGCGGAGCCGACCGACGAGGCGGCGTGGCTCCGGTTCGAGCGCGAACGCGTCCAGACGGCGCTCCGTCAGCTCCCGGACGTTCAGCGGGAGGCGCTCGAGCTCGCGTACTACGGAGGCTTCTCGCAGTCCGAGCTGGCGCAGAGGCTCGGCGTGCCGCTCGGCACGATCAAGAGCCGCATGTTCTCGGGGCTCGCAAGGCTTCGCGAGCTCCTCGACGAATCGTCGCAGGAAGGGTCATGGAAACCGGAATTCACGAACTGACCGCCGGCTACGCGCTCGACGTCCTCGACGCGGACGAGCGGTGGGCGTACGAGACCCATCTCGCGAGCTGCGAGCGCTGCCGCGAGGAGCTGACGTCCTTCTGGGCGACGACGGAGGCACTCGCCGTCGCGGCCTCCGGGCCTGCGCCGAGCCCCGATCTCCGTGGCCGAATTCTCGCTTCGGCCCGCGAGGAGCGGCAGGTCGTCGTTCCGATCGAATCGGGCCGTCGCCGGCCCTGGGTTCCGGTTCTCGGCGCGGCAGCTGCGGTTGCAGCGGTCGTGGCGCTCGCCGTGGGTCTCTGGGCGACGCAACTTTCCGGCGACCTCGACGAAGCCAGGCTCGCGTTGGAGCGGGAACGGCAGGCTGCTGCCGTCCTGGCGGATCCGGGCGCGCGTTCCGTCGCCCTCGAGACCGGTGAGGGTCGACTGGTCGTCAACGACGCGGGCAACGCGGTGCTCGTCGTGGACGGGCTCGATCCCGCACCGCAAGGGAAGACGTACGAGCTGTGGATCATCCGTGGTGACGATGCCGCTGCGGCCGGGCTCTTCCCAGGCCGGGACGGGGTCGACGTCGTGGGTCTCGACGGGACGGTCGACACCGGTGCGGTCGTGGCAGTGACGCTCGAGGAGGCCGGCGGCGTCGAGGTGTCAGAGAACGACCCGATCGTCGCCTCCGCTCCGGCGTGAAGGCTGCGTAGAGGTCAGACCCCACGGTCCGACCCCACTCCGTTTCACGCCCTACACTTCCCCCCTTGCGGGTTCGGAGAACGAAAGGGATGCCGCCTCGGCGGCGCCGAGTTCGCAAGCGCCGTCTTGCTGCGTTGCTCTGTGCGCTGTTCGTCCTGTCGGGGATCTCGTTCACCTTCGGCCTCGTCCGGGCGGTCGCAAGCGAGATCCCGTCCCTCGATCCGGCGGAGCAACGCTCGGACGTCGACACCGTCGTCTACGCGTCGAACGGCAAGCGCGTGCTCGCGGTGCTGCGGGGCGACGAGAGCAGGGTGCTCGTCGCGACCGAGGACATCGCTCCGATCATGCGCCAGGCCATCGTCTCGGTCGAGGATCAGCGCTTTTTCGAGCACAACGGCATCGACCTGCACGGCGTCGGGCGCGCGCTGTGGGCGGACGTTCGACATCAGGCGATCGTCGAAGGCGGGTCCACGATCACCCAGCAGTTCGTGAAGAACGCCTACATCCGGAACGAGAAGACGCTCGCCCGCAAGGTGCGGGAGGCCGCGCTCGCGTGGCAGCTCGAGCAGCGTTGGAGCAAGGACCGCATCCTCACCGCCTACCTCAACACGATCTATTTCGGAAACGGCGCGTACGGGATCCAGCAGGCATCCCGCGCGTACTTCGGGAAGGGCGCGAAGTTCCTCGAGCTGCACGAAGCGGCGCTCCTGGCGGGGATCCCGTCAGATCCCGCGCGCTACGACCCCGTGACGAACCCGCGCGCCGCGCGCGAACGGCGGCGGCACGTGCTCGGGCTCATGCACGAGCAGGGAAAGATCACGATGGCGGACTACCGGAGCGCGAACGAGGCCGAGCTGCCGAGCCCTAAGGACGTGCGGCTACCCGGCACCCGGGGCCCGGCGGCGTACTTCGTGAACTACGTGAAGGACCAGCTCGTCGAGAAGTACGGCGCCGGGCGCGTCTTCGGCGGCGGTCTCAAGGTCACGACGACGATCGACCTCGAGCTCCAGGAGAGCGCGCGGAAGGCAATCGAAAGCATTCTGCGCAACCCGGACGGGCCTGCCGCCGCTCTCGTCGCGATCGAGCCGGAGACCGGGGCGGTACGCGCGATGTTCGGAGGACGCAACTTCCGCGAGAGCCAGTTCAACCTGGCGGCGCAAGCCGAGCGGCAGCCCGGTTCTGCGTTCAAGCCGATCGTGCTCGCCACCGCCCTGCGCTCTGGCGTCTCGCCTTCGACCGAGCTCGAGTCCAAGCCGGTCTCGATCGACGCCGGCGACCGGGTGTGGAGGGTCACGAACTACGACCACACGTACCTCGGCCGGGTCAGCCTGAGTCGCGCGATGGTCTCGTCCGACAACACGGTGTACGCGCAGCTCACCGACATCGTCGGTCCCAAGGAGGTCGTCAAGACCGCGCACGCCCTCGGGATCAAGAGCGACCTGGATGCGTACTTCTCGATCGGGCTCGGCTCCGGTGCAGTGAATCCATTGGAGATGGCACGCGCGTACGCGACGATCGCGAACGGAGGAAGGCGAATCGACGGAACGCTGCTTGGCGACAGCCCGCGCGTAGTCGAGCGCGTGCAGCGGATTCGGGCAGGGCGTCAGGAAGAGAACAGCCCACTACCGAGGCAGGCGCTCGACTCCGACCAGGCAGCCGTGCTCACCGACATCCTCCAGGACGTCGTTCGGGCCGGCACGGGCAGGCGGGCGAACGTCGCGGGAAAGGCCGTTGCCGGCAAGACCGGAACCACCGACAACTACGCCGATGCGTGGTTCGTCGGCTATACGCCCGAGCTCGTTGTGGCGGTCTGGGTCGGATATCCGGACCGGCTGCGCCCGATGCTCACCGAGTACGGCGGTGAGCCTGTCACGGGCGGGACCCTTCCCGCGCTGATCTGGAAGGAGTTCGTGGAGCGCCTGGACGACTCGGACGATGACGCGTCGTTCGAGCCCGCACCGTACCTCGGCGGCGTCTCGACCTGGGTCGTCGAGCGAGGCGGTGAGTGGCAGCTCGACAACGGACTCTGCCGCGGCTCCCGGCTTCTCGTCTATCTGTCGGGCGAGGGCCCGAAGAAGACGGCCGACTGCAAGGCGAACGAGGTCTCCGTCCCCCGGGTCATCGGCATGACCGAGCCGGTAGCAGTGGCGATGCTGGCGGCAGTGCCGCTCGAGGCAGCAGTCGCCTACGTGCCCGCCAAGCCAGGGCGCCTGCCCGGTCTGGTCGTGAACCAGGATCCGCGGCGCGGTGGGCTCTCCGCCCGCGACTCTGTGCAGCTCTTCGTCACCACCGCGAGCCACGGCCTCGTGCCGAACTTCGTCGGCTCCAGCCTCCGGGCCGCGAGCCGGGAGGTGCGTCGGCTTCGGCTCGATCCTCGCGCGATCTCCGCACCAGGCCCGAGGGGCATCGTCCTCCGGCAAAGCCTCGAGGCCGGAGTGGCGGCTGCACCGGGGCTCAGGATCAGGCTCGTGGTCGGGGACGGCTCACAAAAGGAGAATTCCTGACGGTGTAACGCCACGGGTTGTGCCGTGCCTGCGTGATGCCTATGCGCGGCCCGGCAACGATCTCGGCAGCCGCGACGGGGGCGTAGACCGCGAGCGGCTCGCCATCGAGCGCCAGACCGTCGTGCTCGCCGGTGATCCCGAGCGCCTGGCAGAGGCGTCCGGGGCCGGCGCAGAGCAGCGAGATTTCGTCACGGCCGCGACGCGCCTGCATCACCTCCAGCCCCCTGGTCGGCTCGAGCGCGCGAAGCAGGACTGCGGATCCGAGCCCCTCCTCTCCGCACACCACGTTGGCGCACCAGTGGACTCCGTACGAGCGGTAGACGTAGAGATGCCCTGGTGAGCCGAACATCGTCGCGTTCCTCGCCGTTCGCCCGCGAAACGAGTGGCTTGCCGGATCATCAGGTGCGTACGCCTCGGTCTCGACGACGACACCGCCCACGCCGTGCACGAGGAACGTCGCTCCCAGGAGCTCACGTGCGACGGCATGGACGTCTCGCGCGAAGAACGCGCGGGAGAGGCGACCGGTCAGAAGAGCTGTTCGGTCTCGGTCGGCCTGGCGGTGGCCGCAAGCACCTTCCGCGCCCTCCGCCCGAGGTCCGCGAGATCGACGCGGCCCTCCTCCGCAGCCGACGCGAGCCGTTCCGCGAGATCGAGCGCGCCGTCGAGGAGCGCCGAGTCTCCGCCCTCGTGGCCCATGTCGTGCAGGATCGTGCGTTCGGTACGCGATGCGACCACCGGCCCGTCGACGCCCTCGATCCAGACCTTCGTGCGGCGGCCTCCGCCCCGGTCGTCTCCGACGATCGGCTCGAGCGCGTAGATCTTGTCCGCGCGCGCGTACTTGCCGAAGCCGAGAAAGACCATCCGCATCGCCGTCATCGCCGGGAGTATGCCGCGGCGAGGAGTGCGGACGAGAACGCCGTTCAGCCGCGCCAGTTCACGGACTGCAGTTGGGGACAGCTCGGGCACCGCATGCGACAGCGAGTCGAGAACGGTCAGCCTCGTGGTCGGGCAGGCCTCCGCGAACGAGGTCGCGTCGGCAAGGGTGATGTAGCGATCCTCGCGTGCGACGACGAGCTCGACCGGCGCTGGGATGCGGCGAGCGACTGAGATCGGAGAGATGGCGTCGATAGCGACTCGCAGCTCCTCTGGAAGGGCTGCAAGGAGATCGTCGAAGCGCTGCGGATCCTCGTTCGCGAGCAGGTCGACTGCGGCGCGCGCGGAGAGTCCGAGGCCGTCAGGCGGCCATTCCCGCACGCACGACAGCGGATCCGCCGCATAGTCGTCGAGCGCCAAGAGCCGCGAGCGCAGGACAGTGCGGTCGGCTCCGGGAGCGAGGCAGGCAATGACCGATCGCGCGATCACGAGCTTGAAGAAGTCGCCGGCCGTAAACGGCACGAGCGCGTCCCCGTCTCGGTAGACGCCCGTCGTGATGACCCGAATCGCCTCTTCGACGTCGCACAAGGGAGCGAGCGCGAGGACGACCGACACACGCTCGGTGAGGCTCGGATCCGCTGCCGCCCGAAGGGCGAGCGTGCCGCCGCCCGAGACGCCGAGGAGTGAGACTCCTCCCCGAGCAGCGTCCGCTCTGAGCACGGCTGCTTCGACCGCCGCTCGGGCCTGGTCGACCGCCGCAGGCGTCAACTCACCCGCGGCGAGGCCCTCCGGCTCCGCCACGATCGCCAGGCAGCCGGCGGCCGCGAGGCCGCGGCCGATCCCGAGGAACGCCGGATGTCTGCGTCCTCGCCTCGTGACTCCCGGGAAGAGAACAGCAGTCGGCCACGGCCCTGCTCCCCGCCCCGGCCGGAAGGCGACCGCGGGCACACCGCCGAGCGAGAGCTCCTCCTCACGAACGCGGCCGGCAACCAGCGCGCGAAATCCCTCCCAGCACCGGTCCGTCGTACGCAGCCGCGATGCCGATCGGCACACGGATCTGCGCGCGGCAGAGCGCGAGCCAGGTGGACGGGTCGCTAGGCAGGAGCGGGCTCGGCGCCACGGCCCTTGTCCTCCCGAAGCAGCGCCACCGTGACGACAACCGCAAGGACGACGATCACGAGCCAGACCGGCCGCGGGCCCGGGAGAAGCGCCGAAGGGATGTCGACCTCGGTCCACCCGCGCTTGACCACCTGCTCGTGCCAGAGGTCCTGCGCCATGTTCACCGCGCCGTACACGAGCATCACACCCAGGTACGCCTTCACGGCGAGCCGCAGTGGTTCCGGTTGCAAGCGGACACGCGAAAGGAGCAGCCCGGTCAAGACGAGCATCGCCCCGTCGCCGCCATGGTGGTGGCCGAGGTGGACCGAGGCGAACCGGCGTCCGTCGTCTTCCAGGTAGAGCTCCTCGCCGAGGAACACGTCGCCAGGGAGGTGGAAGCCGAGCTCGGCGGCAAACCACGGGAGGGACACGACAACAACGAGAGCGGCCGCAACGAGCCGCAACGGATCACCGGCGCGGCGAGAGGCGAACGACGTGCCCGCGCGGCGAGCAGCTGCGATCGTCAGGGAAAGGGCCAAGACAACGCCGAGTGCCGGAATCGCGTTGATCCAGCGCGCATCGAGGTCGTCCTGGTCGACTGCGAAGGGCACGACCGCGCTCGAGGCGATCGCCGGGCCCGCGACGAGCCACGCCCGCGGCGGCAGGGCCGCGACCGCCAGGAGAGCAAGGGCCACAGCGACGAGCGCGATGGGGAAGTTGACGAGCACGAGCGCCCGACTGAGCCCGCCCATGAGACCCTCGTGCGACGTGTTGTACAGCTCGGCGGCGTCGAGCCGGCTGTAGGTGATCAGGACAGCGAGCGTCATCGCGCCCCAGAGCGCCCACGCGCCCAGGGCCTCGCCCTGGCCCGGGCGTGCCGTCACAGAGCCGAGCGCAACGCCTCGGCCACGTGCTCCTGGTCTTCTTCGTCGAGCAACGCGTGAAAGGGAAGCGCGAGCGTGCGAGAGCTCACATCCTCCGCGACCGGGCAGAGGCCGGCGCGAAAGCCGTAGCGCTCCTGCATGTACGACTGGAGGTGGATGCACGGGAGGTAGCGGGCCGTCTGGACGCCACGGGCGTTCAGAACTTCGATCACCGCCTCGCGATCCGTTCCTCGGGGCAATCCGACGACGTACACGAACCACGAGCGCTCGTGGTCGACGTCGTCGGCGCAGGGCAGCTCCAGACCGTCGATGCCCGAGAGCACGTCCGCATAGCGGGCTGCGACCGCAGCTCGCTTCGAGATGATCTCGTCGAGCTTCTCGAGCTGGCCGAGACCAAGAGCAGCACGTATGTCGTCGATCCGGTAGTTGAAGCCGAGACGGGCATGCTCGAGCCACCCTCCGGAGTCGGCCCGCCCCTGGTTCCGCAGGCTGCGGAGGAGCCGCCATTCGTCCTCGGAGTGCGTCGTCACCATGCCGCCTTCTCCCGTCGTCATCTGCTTGTTCGGGTAGAAGGCGAAGACCGCGGAAGGGCCGTGCGAGCCGACCAGCCGTCCGCGATAGCGCGCACCGAGC
Source organism: uncultured Actinomycetes bacterium (assembly GCA_963789655.1). Classification (GTDB taxonomy): domain Bacteria; phylum Actinomycetota; class Thermoleophilia; order Gaiellales; family Gaiellaceae; genus GMQP-bins7. Next base: position 226,663 of record CAWBLH010000006.1, on the reverse strand, counting down.
GCCTCGCAGGCGTCCTGGACGAGCGCGAGCCCGTGACGGTCGCAGATCGCACGAAGCTCGTCGAGCTCGCACGGGTACCCGTAGATGTCGACCGCGACGATCGCCCTCGTCCTCTCCGTCACGGCCGCCGCGACGGCCGACGGATCGAGATTCAGCGTGCGCGGGTCGATGTCCGCGAAAACGGGCGTTGCACCTTCGTAGATCGCGCAGTTCGCGGAAGCCACGAACGAGTACGGCGACGTGATGACCTCGTCGCCCGGGCCGACGCCCGCGGCGACGCAGAGAAGGTGCAGGCCGGCGGTCCCACTCGAGACCGCGGCTGCGTAGGGCGCTTCGACGGCTTCTGCGAACGCCTCCTCGAAGCGGTCGATCGTCGGGCCGAGCGAGAGGCGCCCTGAGCGAAGAACCTCCACGACGAGCTGCTCCTCCCGCTCGTCGAGCCAGGGGCTCGAGAGCGAAACCTGCCTGGTGACGGTCACACCTCTGCTGCTGCGTGCGATGTCTCGACGACGTCGAGCCAGTCGCTCCACCGCTGATCCTTGCCCTGCACAGCGTCCAGATACGCCTTCTGCAGCTCGAGCGTGATCGGCCCGACTCCGATCTCGTGGCCGTCGACGGCACGAACGGGCGCGACTTCCGTCGCCGTTCCCACCATGAACACCTCGTCGGCGAGGTAGAGATCGGTGCGTATGAGCAGCTTCTCCTCGACCGGGTAGCCGAGAGCGCTCGCGATGTCGATGATCGTGTCGCGCGTGATGCCCGGCAGGATGGACATCGAGAGCGGCGGGGTCAGGAGCCGGCCGTTCTTGACGACGAAGATGTTCTCGCCCGGGCCGTCGGCCACGAAGCCGTCGCGCGTGAGCATGATCGCTTCGTCGTAGCCAGAGCGGCGCGCCTCGGTCGTCGCGAGCATCGAGTTCAGGTAGATCCCTGTGGCCTTGGCGACGTGCGGGACTACGTTCGGCCCGACTCGCTCCCAGCTCGAGATCATCGTCGTGATTCCCGCCTTCTGTCCGTCCTCTCCGAGATATGCCCCCCAAGGGAAGCTGATGATCACGACGTCCACGGGATTCCCGGTAGCTGCGACGCCGAGCTCGCCGTAGCCGAAGAAGGCGATCGGTCGCACGTAGCAGGAAGGCAAGCCGTTCGCGGCCACGAGCTCGTGGGTCGCCGCGCGCAGCTCCTTGACCGAGTACGGCAGCTCCATGAAGAGCACCTTGGCGGAGTCCTCCAGGCGCTGGAGGTGATCCTGCAAGCGGAAGACGGCCGGGCCCTTCTCGGTCTCGTAGCACCGGATCCCCTCGAAGACGCCTGATCCGTAATGGAGCCCGTGACTCCCGACGTGGATCCGGGCGTCGGCCCAGTCGACGAGCTCTCCGTTCATCCAGATCTTGTCGGTCTCCTGCATCGCGTCAGCGCTCCTTTTCTCCGTGCAAATCGTAGTCTTTCACGACGTCTGTTGGGCGTGCGCGAGTCAGTCGGACGAGCTCGGCAGGTGCGAGGCCGACAAGGTGCGTTGACGACCCGGCTCCCGCCCAGACCACTGGGTGCCGGAGCAGCGTGCGCTCGATGAGCACCTGCTGTATCCCCGGCAGTGGAAAGGGCGCAACCGCTCCTGGGGCGAATCCCGTGGCCTGCTCCACCTCCTGCCGAGACGCCACGCGGGCGGACTCGGACCCGGCGGCCCTGGCGATCTTCTCGAGATCGCCGCGCCGGTCGCCGGGGACGAGCGCGACGATCGGCCCGTTCTCGCTCACGAGGACGAGCGACTTCACGATCTGATCGAGCTCGCAACCCACTGCTGCAGCCGCGTCCGCTGCCGTCGGCGTCTGGTCGACGAACGCCTCGATGCGAGCCTCGGCGCCGGCTTCTCGAAGGAAGGAGGAAACCCGTTCGACAGGCTCCGGCCAGACCGCTATCACGGGCGGAAATCTAGCGAGCGGCGATCTCAGCCGAGCGAGATGAACCGAGCCTCGTCGAACCCCGAGGCGTCGACACGCTCGACGAGCCCTGGCGGAGGTGCCGAGTCGATGGAGAAGGCCATCAGCGCCTTCCCTCCCTCCTTCGTGCGCGAGACGGCCATGTTCGCGATGTTCACGCCGGCCTCCCCGAACATCGTCCCGACCCGACCGATCACCCCTGGTACGTCGTTGTAGACGAGAAAGGCCATGCGCGGCGCGAGCTCGATGTCGATCGCGAACCCGAGCGCCCCTGCCAGGAAGAGGCGCGGCTCCGGGCCGATGGTCGTGCCAGAGACCTCCGTGTCGTCTCCGTCTCCTGAAACGACCACGCGAACGAGGTTGGTGTAGTGGCGCGAGGCCGCGAAGCGCTGCTCGGAGACGTCGAGACCCCGCTCCGCCGCGAGCAGCGGTGCATTCACGTAGTTCACGGTCTGGTCGACGCGATCCTGGAACACACCGTTGAGCGCGGCGACCGTGAGCAGGCGAGTGTCGTACTCCGACAGCGGCCCGTGCGCCGCAACGACGATGCGCTCGGGCCTCACCGGTGCGAGTGCAGCTGCGAGTCGCCCGAGCCTCGCGGCGAGCGGTATGAACGGTCCGAGCACCTCGAGATCTGCCTGGTCGACCACGGGGATGTTCACCGCCGTCTGCACGAGTTCCCCGTCGAGCGCGGCGGCGACCTGCTCAGCGATGATCAGGCCCGCGCGATCCTGCGCTTCCGTCGTCGAGCCCGCGAGGTGCGGCGTGACGACGACCTGGTCGAGCTCGAGCAGGGGCCCGGAGTACGGCTCGGACTCGAAAACGTCCAGCGCCGCGCCGGCGACCTTGCCGGAGCGCAGAGCTTCAACGAGAGCATCCTCGTCGATCAACCCGCCTCGCGCGGCGTTCACGATCCGGACGCCGTCCCGCATCCGGGCGAACGCGGTGGCTCCGAGCACGCCTCTCGTCTGCTCGTTCAGCGGGAGATGGAGGCTGATGACATCCGACTTCGCATAGACCTCCTCGAGCGTCTGCGCGGACTCGACCCCGAGCTCGCGGAAGCGCTCGAGCGTCACGTACGGGTCGTAGGCGACGACCCGCATCCCGAGGCCCAGCGCGCGCCGCGCGACCTGCCAGCCGATCCGGCCGAGGCCGAGGACGCCGAGCGTCTTCCCGGAAAGCTCGATCCCGGCGAAGCGCGCACGCTCCCAGGTACCGGCGGTGAGCGCCGCGTGGGCCTGGGGAACATTGCGCGCGACCGCCAGGAGCAGAGCGATCGTGTGCTCGGCCGCTGACACGACGGTTGCCTCGGGCGCATTCGCGACGACGATGCCTCGCCGCGTCGCCGCGTCGACGTCGACGTTGTCCACGCCGACGCCCGCTCGGCCGATCACCTTCAGCTTCCCTGCTCGCTCGATGAGAGCGGCGTCGAGCATCGTCCCGGAGCGAACGACGATCGCGTCGAAGTCGCCGATGATCGAAGCGAGCTCGGACTCCGGGTCCACGACGACGTCGAAGCGGCTCCTGAGCAGCTCGAGACCGGACTCGGCGATGGGCTCCCGGATCAGGACGCGCTGACGAGAGTCAGACACGGACGGCTTCGCGGTATGCCTCGAGCGCGCGGGCGACTGCCGCTCCGCGCTCGACATCCGCGCCGCCCTCGACCAGGAGCACCTCGACGGCCGCCAGCGCCGTCGTGATGTCGAAGACGTCGTAGTAGCCGATATGGCCGATCCGGAACATGCGGGCACCCAGCTCTCCGTGGCCTCCTGCAACTGTGATCCCGAAGCGTTCCCGCAGAGCGAGCACGAGCTCGCGCGCGTCGACCCCGTCCGGGGTGAGGATCGCCGTGACGATCGCCGAGCGCTCCTCGTCGGGCGAGAACAGCGACAGACCCATCGCCTTCGCCCCTTCGCGACACGCGCGCCCGAGCGCCGCGTGACGAGCGAACGCGGCCTCGAGCCCCTCCTCGAGGAGCAGCTCGAGCGCCTTGTCGAGGGAGACGACGAGCGACACCGCCGGCGTGAACGGCGTCGTCCCGGTCTCGAGCGAAGCGCGCAGCTTCGCCCAGTCGAAGTACACGCGCGGCGAGGTCGTCCGCGCGCAGCGTTCCCACGCAGCGGGAGAAACCGTCGCGAACGAAAGCCCGGGCGGGGTCATCAAGGCCTTCTGCGACCCGGCGACGACGACGTCGAGGCTCCAGGCGTCGGTGTCGAGGGGAACCGCGCCGAGGCTCGAGACCGCGTCGACGACCGTGAGCGCGCCGGCTTCACGCGCCGCTTGTGCGAGCGCCTGGACGTCCGCGACGACGCCGGTCGACGTCTCTGAGTGAACGAGGAACACGACCTCCGCGCCGGTCTCCTCCACCCGCGCACGGACATCCTCGGCGCGCGGCGTCTCGCCCCACTCGTAGCGAAGGTCCTGGACGTCCGCGCCGTAGGCGGCCGCAGTCGACGCCCAGCGCTCGCCGAACTCCCCGGCGGACACGGCCAGTACCCGCTCACCGGGTGACAGCAGGTTGACGATCGCCGACTCGAAGGCCCCAGACCCCGAAGCGGTGAAGAGGAGAACGTCGTTCTGCGTGCGAGACACCTCCTGGAGCCGTGCAAGGACGCGCAGCATCAGCTCGCGGAAGTCGGGGCCGCGGTGGTGGATGACGGGCTCGGCGCCCGCCGCGAGGACCTCGGGCGGGACCGGCGTCGGCCCCGGCGCCATCAGGTAGCGCTTCCGTGTCATCGCGCTGAGCCTAGCGCTGTAGGGGCGAGGCTTGCCTCGCCTTCATGGTTCGGGGCGCACGGAGGGCGAGGCAAGCCTCGCCCCTACGCAATCCCCGGAGGACGGGGCCTTAGCGGGGTCGATGGCCGGAGAACGAGATGACCTGTTGGAAGGTGGGGCGGTTCGTCCAGCGCATCGTGTCCGGCAGCACCCCGGACATGAAGCGGATCCGCTCGCGGGTCGCATCCGCGCGCCAGGCCGACGGCGCAGGGCCCTGGGACTTCTCGAGCTCGGCGGCAGCAGCGTCGAGTGCCGCCCAGAGAGCTTCCCGGCAGGTCGCGAGCACGCCTGCACCGCAGTAGCGCCGCGAGTACGGGCCACGCACAGGCTGGTCGAGAAGCGCCCGCAGATCCTTGTCGAGATAGCCGTACCAGCCCGAGAGGTACGCGGAGCCGTTGGGGCTCGCGTCGTTGCTTCGAGTCATCAGTCGCGCGAGCCTGTCGACGAGCGGCCCGAGAACCGGCGTCATGACGGCATCCGCGAGGCGGCGCCACGCCTCGTCCATCACCGCCGCGCCAGGGTGGTCGACCTTGCCGTCGAGGTCACCGTCGATCCTGCTCGCTCCCAGGCCGCGCCACGAGTCGACGAGACCTGCCGCAGCCTCGGCGCGGGCACTTGGCGCATTGCCGGTGCGAAGCACGCCTCGTATCGCCGGCCACACATCCATCGCGCGCAGGTCCTGGGTCGCAGCCGCGTTCGTCGCGCCGACGACGCCGGCGAGCGTGAGCTTTCGCTGGGGACCGAGCGTGTTCCGCAGCAGCTCGACGCGCTGGACCGAGCCGTACGAAAAGTTCGAATCGGCCGACCCGACGTCAGCGGCAGGCTTGTTGTTCCAGTTGAGGATCAGCCCCGACGGTGGGTTGATCGCGCGCGCGTGGCCGGCGAACGGCAGGAAGCCGCGCCAGTCGGATTCGCCCGTTCCCGACGTCGGCAGCGCAGGATCGGTGCCAGGGGCTCGCAGCGGGAGGCGACCGCTGGAGAAGAACGCGATGTCGCGATCGTCGGCGTAGAACCAGTTGAAGCTGAGCTCCACCCCGCTCATCGTCTGGAGGAAGCGCTGTGCGGAGGCGACGCGCCCCGTGTTCAGGTCGTAGAACGCCTTCGCGCTCAGCAGCTCGCGGCCACGCGTAGACCGCTGCGCGGAGATCGCCACGCGCTTTCCGCCGACCGTTGCGTATCCGATGACAGGTCCGTGGGTCGTCTGGTAGTAGGCAATCGGCTGGTCGGGCGACCCGGTCGTCTTCAACGTGCCGACGAAGAACCGGCTCATCGCCTGGCACTCGCCCCGGTACACGTAGTGGCGGTCGTCGGTGCAGAGCGTCTCGACGAAGAGATCGACGTTGTCCGCCTGCGACGAGCTCGCGCTCCACGCGAAGTCCGGCCCACGGCCCATGACGACGAACGGGACGCCCGGGAACACCGCCCCGCGCGTCGCGAAGCCGGCACCGGCGAGCTCCATCTCCGCGAAGAACTGCGGGAAGAAGTAGCCCACCTGCGGTCCGGCGACGAAGAGGGGGCGACCTGTCTGAGAACGCTTCGCGCCCACCAGGACGGCGTTCGACGCGAACGCCGGCTGCTCCACGGGCGCTCCGACGAAGCTCCCGTCGTCCACGACCACGCTTCCAGGAGCGGCCTCTCGATTCGGCAGCTCGTAGGGGAAGCTGCCCGGAACCGAAACGGGCGCTTCGGGATCGTTCGAGTCGGAGAGGTCGGCGAACACGCGCCGAGCCTCGGACGCGCCCAGACGCTTCACGAGAGCGTCGAGGAACATCGCGTTCTCGACCTCCTTCCCACCGTTCGCGCCGAACCGCGCGGCGATGAGAGCAGTCGACGCGACGACGTCGTTCGGCGTGAACGGCGTGGCCGGGATGCCCTTCGTCCGGTACCACGCGTTGATGCCGGCGGCATAGGCGGCGGCAATCGAGAGCATTCTCTGCCCGGTCGCGCCTTGTGCGCGAATCGCGTCGAGCTGGTTCGCGAGGAAGGCTTCCGCCTCGGCGCTCGGCACGAACGCCCGTCCAGAAAACGCGAGGGCGAGCGGATCGAGACCGGGCACGTCGAGCGCGGCGATGCGGGCTGGGCCGCGGATGAGCTGGAGCAGGAGACCTCGGTCGGCCGCGGTCACCCAGCCCGCGCCGAAGGCGACGTCGCGCTCGCTCTTGCCGGTCACGTGGGCAACCCCGAACCGGTCGCGCACGATGGTTACGCCGGAACGCGGTCGCTCCTGCTTCTGCGGCTTGTCGGCGCCGAGCCCGAGCGGCGAGGGCTTGAAGAAGCGTCGCAAGTCCCGGGGTGTGACATTTCCGCGAAGTGTGGTCAGCCCGTCGTAGAGCCTGGCCTGGTCGGTGGTGTTCCGGTCGAAGGTGAGGCTCCCGCTCTCCCCGGGCGGGAGGATGCTCCACGCGCTCCCCGGCGCTGCGTAGTCACGCTTCGGCGTTGCCGCCTCGAGCGGGGCGAGCACGAGCGCCAGGGCACCGACGAGGACCACGACGACCACCGCGGCAGGCCGATGCACTCGCCGAGCGTAGCTAACCGAACTCTGGACAAAAGTACAGTCCTCCGCGCATGGAGGCTCTTCTTGCGTTCGGCGCGACGCTCGTCTCTCTGCGGCTCGCCGCCGACCTGGCGCAACGCTGTCGGGTGCACCGACGGCCCGAGCTCCTCGCCTGGTCCGCGGCACTTGCCGCCTTCGCCGTGGCGACAGGAGCGCTCGCCTGGAGCGCCGCAGCGGGCTGGAGCGAGGCGTCCTTCCGGGTCTACTACCTGGGCGGCGCGCTTCTAACTGCACCGCTGCTCGGAGCCGGTTCGCTGCTCCTCGCCGGACGTCGCTGGGCTGCTCCCGTCGTCCTCGTGTACGCCGGCCTGGCGGTCGGCGTCGCGCTCGCGGTTCCGCTGGAGGCTGACATCACCGGCAACGACGTTCCCGAGGCGCAGGAGGTGCTCGCTCTCTGGCCCGCGCGTGTGCTCGCTATCGTCGGCAACTCGCTCGGAACGCTCTCCGTCGTCGTCGTCGCCCTCGCGACCATCCGGCGTCGACCGCTCGGAAACGCGCTTATCCTCGCGGGAGTCGGTGTCGCAGCGCTCGGATCGGGCCTGGCGGGGCTCGGAGTCGGCGCGCTCGCCCCCGCCCTGGCCGCCGCCGCCCTCCTCCTCTACGCCGGCTTCGTTCTGCCTACTCGTCGTCCGTCAGTCGCGCAGGGCCGTCGTGAGCCTGGTCGCGACCAGCCCGCCGCTCCCTGAGCCAGACGGCGATCAGGACTGCCGCGACCGTCACGAAGAGGAGCGCCTCCACGAACGCTCCTACGAGCCCTCCGTGGGCGACTACCACTACCCCTGCGAGAGGAGCCACAGCCCGCCCACGGTGTAGAGGACCATCAGTCCGAGCATCGGGTACTGGGAGCGTAGAGCGTCTCTCCGGCTTTCGAAGAGGGCGACAGCTCGATCGTGGGCGATGGCGAGCCCGGCCACGTGGCCGACGACGAGCGCCCCGGCCTGCACGTACCAGACCGCCTCAGGAGAGACCGCTGCGAGGTTCGGTGCGAAGTCGACGGTTCCGAAGAGGTCCCAGCCCCGGCCGAACGGGTCAGAGATCAGCGAATACATGAACTGCCCCTGGATCACGAAGAGCGAGAAGTAGTGCGCGACGAGATATGCGAACGCGATCGGCACGAGCGGGAGCACGAAGTCCGGCGCGAGCGAGCGAGGTGCGTGCACCAGCAGGCGGGCGCTCTCCACGGCGACCGTGTACGTGAGGACGACCGCGCCGACGAAGACGAGAAGCCCCGCGACGTTCACGAACGTCGTCGTGAGATCCTCGACCCACTGCGGCTGATTCGCGAGCTCGGCGCTGACGTCCGCGCGCAGGTTCTGCCACGTGGTCGTCCTGCTGAAGCCGTCGAAGCTGGTCGAGCCGAGCAGGACGGCGACGAAGACGAGCGTGCCCGGAACGCGGTCGGCGCCCGCGAGCCCGGTGAAGGGCCAGCGCAGAACGAGCCTCCCGTCCCGCCGCGCGAAGGGGGCGATCCGCGAAAGCAGGGAGAACGCGACCGCGAAGCCCTCCCCACCCCTGGTCCACGCGTCGCGACCGAAGACCGCCATCCCCGCGAGCGCCCAGTAGCTGTACAGGGCGATCGCGACGCCGAGCGTGCGCGGGTACGCGGGCCTGGGATGCGCGAGCTCGAGCGCGACGAACGCGAAGAGCGCGACAGCCGCCGGATAGCGGCCGTACCGCCACTCCGCTGTGAGCACGGGCGTTGCCCTGCGCCCGGTGGTCTCGATGGCCCAGACCGTCGCATCGGCGATCGCGCGCCACGGGCTGAGGACGCGCCAGACGTCGCCGAACAGCACCGACAGCAGTGGAATCCCGAGCCAGAAGACGACGTACACGAATGTCGGCGCGAAGTTCAGGAGCTCGAGCGAGGTCCCGAAGAGCGCCGTCGCGACGGTGAGCACGAGCAAGCCGACCGACAACAGCCCGAGGAAGATCCGCAGAACGCGCGAGAAGACGAAAGCGGAGAGCGCGCGCGGCAGCTCCCGCCCGTCTTGCAGGCCTTCGAGGAGCGGCCGGCGCCAGAGCACACCAAGGAGGACGAAGGAGACGACGAGGACGATCGCCGCGGTCGGGTAGAAGACCGACTCGGGAACCGGGAGGTCGCGGACGCCCCCGATTCCGTGGGCGAGCGAACCTCACGGCTCGCACTGTCAGATCCGCGATCTGAACCCCGCGATCCTCGAGCTCGACCTCGAAACGACCGGGAATGGTCGCCCGGAAGCGGATCCGCGCCGTTCCGCCCGCGGCGACGTCCCGCATGATGTCGTAGCCGTGCAGGTGCACGTGATCGGCGACGTCAGACGTCACGACGATGGTCACGCGGTCGCCCTTGTCGACGGTCTTCCGGACGATCCCACCCTTCGGTACGCCGCCGACGACTCGGACTCGAACGACCGTCGGCTGCTCGACCGGGGTCGTGGTCGTAGTCGGCGTCGTCGTAGTGGTTGTCGTGTCGGTCGTCGTCGGAAGCGTCGGCTGGGTCGCCGTCGTCCCCGTCGAGCCCGCATCGTCGTCCCCGCCGCACGACGCGAGCCCAAAGCCGAGGAGGAGGGCAGCAGCGGCGCTGAGAACGACTGCAAGCCGCCGTCGGGTCATGCGGAAACTGTAGATGCGCCTATCGGAGGGCAGCCCGAGCAACGGGAGCCCAGCGCAGCGAGAACTCCGGGTTGAGCTCGAGCGCGCGCCGATACCACTCCCGCATCGCGCACGATCGCCGGCGCATCCCTCCGCGTACCCGCGGTGGAAGTAGAGAAGCGGGTCCTTGGTACCGAGGCGCAACGCGCGCTCGGCAAGGGGCAACGCCTCGTCGCACCGGCCGGCGCGCGCGAGCGCCCAGGCGAGTGCGTCGTCTCCGTACACAGACGGACGCGCGACGCGGGCTTCCCTCGCCAGCGCGACGGTTCTCGAAGGCTGGATCCGGTAGTCGGCTCGGTGGACGGCGGACTCGAGGTCTACCTGCACCCCGTTCGCCTCGAGCAGCCGGTCGATCACGGCGATGGTCGAGCGCTGTCGTCGCGCCTCCGCGTGACGGCCTGCCCGGTCGAGCAGCTCTGCGTGGAGCGCAACGGCTGCCTGCGTCGGAATCGCCTCGGCCGCGCGGCGGGCCTCGGCGAGAGCGCGACCGAACTTCCCGCGCGTTGCTTCGATCCGAGCGACCTCGAGCCGCGCCGCCGGATACCCAGGAAGGACACGAAGCGCAGTACGGGCGTGACGGAGGGCCGCGTCAGTTCGCCCCAGCCCGAGCTCGAGCTTGGCGATCTCCACGAGCGTGTACGCCGCCGGCTCGGGCTGGCCTGCCGCGGAATCGAGCGCCAGCCGCATTGCCGCCAGGGCGCCGACCGGATCTCCGGTCAGCTCCCGCGCATACGCCACCCGGGAGTAGGAGGAGAGACCGGGCCGCAGCGTGACCATCCGCTGGAATGCGGCGAACGCCTGCTCGTAGCGTCCGAGCTCGATGAGAGCGTCCCCGATGACACCGTACGGCCTCCCCGACCCGGGCAACAGCAACCGGGCTTCGCGGCCGTACGCGAGTGCCTTCCGAAACTCGTGTCTGATGAGAGCGAGCGAGCCGAGCCCGAGCACGGCATTCGGCTCCCGCGCCTGGATGCGCAATGCCTTCCGCAAGGCCGCCTCCGAGCGCGGCAGGTACGACGGATCCGCGGTCTCGCGCCAGCGGAGCTGATACGCGAAGCCGAGCTGCGTGAGGAGACCGGCATCGCCGGGTCGGGCACGGACCTGTGCCTCGAGCCCGGCGATGCCCGTCGCCGTCACGCCACCGGCCGCTCCGGCGAGCGCCTGATCGGCGATCGCCCGAGCTCCCAGCGGGGCAGTGCTAGATGGCCCTGCGGACGGAGACTCGGCGAAGACGCCGCCGACGAGCGCACCGAGGGCGAGCGCGACCGCAACCGCGCCTCCCACGAGCAATGTCGTCGAACGTCTCATGCCGAGCCTCCGCTCACGCTTCTCCCTGGCCTTCTACTTGTGTCCCGTGTGCTCGTACCCGCGATTCGGGATCGCGGCGTACGGGAACGTCGAGAGGAACGCGTTGTCGGCATTCGTCTGCACGCCGTCCGACACGGTGTCGTTCGGCGGGAAGTTGCAGAGCCCGAGGGCCGCGTTCAGGATCGGACCGTAGCCGCACGCAATCGCGCGAAGCTCGATGTCCGTTACGTCGTCCGCGAGCCTCCGCCCGTTCGGGAAGCCCTGGAAGTCGCCTGCCAGGACGCCCATCGGATCCGGATTCGCCGCGGGCGGGATCGCCGTGTTCAACCGCAGGAGATCAGCCTTCACGTCTCCGGTGAAGTTGAGGCTCGGCACGCCCGTCAGCAGCACGGCGACGAGGTCGTCACGGTTGTCCGTGAGCGTGTCGTTCACCGGCGGCCCGTAGAGGACGTTGATCAGCGTGGCCAGCTCCGGCGAGCGGTAGCGCGCGAGGAACTGGTTGTCGTCCTTCGGGGCAGACGCGTTCCAGTAGTCCTTCTGCCCGATCGGGATGATGACCTCGTTGATCAGGGGGTTCCCGAGCCGGGAGACCTGTACCCAGTCACCCGAGTTGGAGACCGTCCCATTACCGTTCAGCACGCGCATCGCCTGCCGGCTCGCGCTGGCGTAGATGCCGATGACCCCGTTTGCGTTCGGCGCCTGCACCAGGTCGGTCTTCGGCACCTGCAGGGCGATCGTGTGCGTGTTGTAGTTGAGGACCCCGTCCTGCCCGGCCTCGGCGTTCGCCGGAGGCTGGATGGCGTGGAACGGGTTGAACGGCCGGAGGCCGCCCAGGTCGAAGATCGACCCGAGGTCGACGAAGAACGGATCGTCGCGCGGGCCGGCGAAGACCAACCGGTCGCCGCCGAGGTTGGTGACGCCCTTGGTCGTGTTGTAGACCGGGTTCGAGCGCGGGCCGATGTTCGGCGGCGCCACGCGCAGAACCTGGTTGGACGCCGTCTCGGTCGAGCCGATCCGGGTGATCTTCGTGATCGTGAACGTCTGCTTGACGTTCAGGTCCGGGTCGTTCTGGAACGTGATCGGACCCGTGTTGTAGAGGAACGTGTTCGGGTTCGAGACGGTCGTCTTGAACCTGAACCGATACGTCACGTCGTCGCGAGCATCCCCGTCGTTGTCGATGTGGATCTCGTACCGGGCTGTCGGATCGAACCGGTAGTAGTTCGGTCCGCCGGCCGGATCCTCGAACGGGATGAAGTTCGCGATGATCGTGACGGTGTCCGGCTTGTTCGGGCTCACGAACGCATACAGGTCCGTGTTGTCGACCGCCGGGTCGTCCGCGATCAGCGGCGCTTCCCGGTGGCTCGACGCGGTTGCGCCCGACGGCCCCACCTTGCCCACGAAGGCGGCCGCCGCCACCGAGGCGATGACCACCCCGGCGAGCGCGAGGAGCAGCACTCCCCTCCTCATGTGTTCTCCTTTCCCAGGGAACTAGACGCCCTGGTTCGGCAAGCGCCCGTATCCGGTTCGGTTAGGTTCCACGCACCGAGGCCAACCCGAGGAGGGCGTCATGGAGCTCGATCAGAGCGTCGTCTGGATCACGACCCGCCGGATCAAGCCCGGCACGCACGAGGAGTTCCGGCAGGCGTGGCAGCCGAAGGACTTTCCGGCCGGGATGTTGCGGGCCTACGAATGCTTCTCGGAGGGCTCGAACGAGATCGTCGGAATCTCGACCTGGGACTCGCTCGAGTCACGCGAGCGGTACCGGACGTCGGAGGTCGAAGCTGCTCGCCGGGAGGCGATGGCGCCCTTCGTGGAGTCGGAGTCGTCCGGCCTGTACCGCGGCCGCGAGCTCAAGATTCCTAGTTCTTAGAGCCTCTAACACGATGTGGCCTCGTCGACGGTGCGCGATGGGTGGTGCGAGGCAAGGACGCAGGGAGAGCCAATATTCGTGAATATTGGCCCGACTGAGGACGCCGCATCGCGCCGCCAATGTTTTCGGGCACCCAAGAAAGTGCGTAGCACTTTCTTGGGCTGAGCGCGTGCCGGCGACTCAGAGCTTCATTGTGTTAGAGGCTCTCTAGACGCTCGCGGACGAGCTCGGAGACGACGCGGGCGTTCGCCTTTCCCCCGGTTTCCTTCATCACCTGACCGACGAAGAAGCCGAGCAGGCCCTCCTTGCCGTTTCGGTACGCCTCGACCTGGCCCGGGCTCGCCTCGAGGATTCGAGCGACGATCGGCTCGAGCTCGCCCTCGTCGGACACGGCCTCCTGGCGAGAAACCGAAGCGCTACTTCATCACCTACCGACGAAGAAGCAGCAGCCCTCCTCCGTTTCGGTACGCCTCGACCTGCCGGGCTCGCCTCGAGGATTCGGCGACGATCGGCTCGAGCTCGCCCTCGTCGGACACGCCTCCTGCGCGAGGTACGGATCGGCGGAGAAGCCCGGCTCTCCAAGCTTGGAGATCGCTTCGTCGAAGGCGGTTCGCGGGACGCGGTCGCGCGCCTCGACGAGCCGCGCCAGCTCCTTGGGCGGGACCGCGGTCGGATCGACGCCTGCGCCGACGACCGAGTTCGCGATCACGTTCGCCGAGGCGATCTCCTCGGCGCCGGCGGCGACCGTCTCTCTGCCAGAGCCCGTCGAGCCCACCCGTCACGAGCACTGTCGCTCGGTCGAGGTCGAGCACGCTCTCGAGGCGACGAATGCGTGCCGCAGGCAGCTCCGGAAGCTCGGAGCGCAGGCGCTCGACGAGCTCACGCGGGCGGCTCGACCGGAACGAGGTCGGGCTCGGGAAAGTAGCGGTAATCGTCCGCCTCCTCCTTCGCGCGATGCGGCGTCAGCGCGCCCGTCGTCGCGTCGAAGTCGTACGTCTCCTGCCGCACCTCTCCGCCCGACTCCCAGACCTCGATCTGCCGTGCGATCTCAGCGTCGATCCCGCGCGCGACGTAGTTGAACGAGTTCATGTTCTTGAGCTCTGTGCGCGTCCGCAGCTCGCTCGAGCCGCCCGGGCGAACGGAGACGTTCGCATCGACGCGCAGCGTTCCCTTCTCCATTTCGGCGTCCGAGATCCCGAGCTCGATGATAGTTTGACGCAGGAGCTGGAGAAACCGCTTCGCCTCCTCCGCCGAGTGGATGTCGGGCGCCGTCACGATCTCGACGAGCGGGGTGCCGCCGCGGTTGAAGTCGACGAGCGAGTAGTCGGCGCCCCGGATCCTTCCCGTCCGGCCGCCGACGTGCACGGTCTTGGCCGCATCCTCCTCGAGGTGGGCACGGACGATCCCGACCGCATGATCGCCTTCAGGTGTCGGTACTAGCACCTTGCCGTCTGTGCAAAACGGTAGATCGTACTGAGAAATCTGATAGCCCTTCGGATTGTCGAAGTAGAAGTAGTTCTTGCGGGAGAAGACGGCGTGCTCGGCGATGTCGCACCCGAGCGCGAGGCCGAGCTTGATCGTCCACTCGACGGCCGCTCCGGTTCACGACCGGGAGCGCCCCGGGGAAGGCGAGGCAGACCGGGCAGGTCTGCGTGTTCTCCGGCGCGCCGAACCCGACCGGACAGCGGCAGAACATCTTCGTCCGCGTCTTCAGGTGGACGTGCACCTCGAGGCCGATGACCGGTTCCCAGGTCACGAGCGCCACCTCGTCGGGACCGTGTCGAAGCCGAGTGCCTGCTCGAGCGCGTGGCCGACGCGAAAGAGGACGTTCTCGCCGAACTGCGGGCCGATCAGCTGGAGGCCGACCGGCAGGCCCTCAGAGAGCCCGCACGGGATCGAGAGGCCAGGGAGCCCGGCGAGGCAGGACGGGATCGTCAGGACGTCGCTCAGGTACATCGCGAGCGGGTCCGCCGCGCGCTCGCCGATCTCGAACGCGACCGTGGGCGAGGTCGGCGAGACGAGGAGGTCGAACTGCTCGAGCGCCTTTCGGTGCTCCTCGATGATCAGCGTTCGCACCCTCTGCGCCTGCCCGTAGAAGGCGTCGTAGTACCCGGCGGAGAGTGCGTACGTGCCGAGCATGATGCGGCGCTTGGGCTCGGCGCCGAAGCCCTCGTCGCGCGTCCGGTCGACCATCTCCTGGTAGCTCGACCCGCTCGCGCGCAGCCCGTAGCGAACCCCGTCGTAGCGCGCGAGGTTCGACGATGCCTCAGCAGGCGCGATCAGGTAGTAGCACGGCATCCCGTAGCGAACCGAGCGCGGGAGCGAGCACTCCCCCACCTCCGCGCCGAGCTCCTCCGCGAGCGCGATCGCCTTGTCGACCGCCTCCTTGACCCCCGGCTCGATGCCCTCCGCCTCGATCAATTCGGTCGGAACGCCGATACGCACCCCGGCGAGGGACTCGCCCTCCGGGAGCTCCACGGCATGCGGCAGCTCGGCCGTCGTCGAGTCGAGCGGGTCGCGCCCGGAGATGATCGAGTACAAGAGCGCGACGTCGCGGACGGTCTTCGCGACCGGGCCGATCTGATCGAGGCTCGACGCGAACGCGACGACTCCGTAGCGCGACACGCTCCCGTAGGTCGGCCGCAGTCCGACGTTCCCGCACAGCGCCGAAGGCTGCTTGATCGAGCCGCCCGTGTCGGATCCGAGTGCCCAAGGCGCGAGCCCGGCCGTGACCGCAGCCGCCGAGCCGCCGCCCGAGCCGCCCGGAACACGTGTCGGATCCCAGGGATTGCGCGAAGGGCCCCAGGCCGAGTTCTCGGTCGACGAGCCCATCGCGAACTCGTCCGTGTTCGTCTTGCCGAGCAGCGGCAGGCCCGGCGTCCTTCACGCGCGCGGCGACGGTGGCGTCGAAGACCGGGACGTAACCCTCGAGGATCCGCGAGCCCGCCGTCGTCTCGACACCCTTCGTCGAGATGACGTCCTTGAGCGCGATCGGGACGCCGTCGCCTTCGCTGCTCCGCGGTCCGCAGGAAGCAGTGCAGCTCGCCGTCGCGCTCCTCGATCGCGTCGAGATACGCGGCCCGGAGCTCCGCGCTCGTCAGCTCGCCCTCGTCGAGCAGGTCCTTCGCGCCTTCGGCTGTCAACCGAAGGGTGTCGACTACTGGCGCCATGCCGGAACCCGGAAGAGCCCGTTCTCCGCCTCGGGTGCGTTCGCGAGCACGTCCTCGAGAGGAAGCGAGTCGCGAGGCACGTCCTCGTCCCAGACGTTCACGAGGTCGAGCGGATGCGCGGTCGGCGCCACGTCGCGCGAGGTCGAGCTCGGCGACGATCGCCGACGGCGTCGAGGATCTTGCCGAGCTCGCTCGTGAGCTGCTCGATCTCGGCGTCGGTCAGCGCGAGCTGTGCCAGCTTCGCGACGTGCAGCACTTCTTCCCGTGAAATGGCCACCCTGATCGATCCTTTCAACTGGTTCTTGCGCGTTACCGGTATCACACCCCGCCGCATCCGGGATCGCCCGGACATGAAGGGGTCTGCTTTTCGCGCGACCGAAACTCGCGCTAGCGAGTTTCGGTCTGACGCAAAAGGGCGGGCTCCCTTCCGGGAGCCCGCCGCACCTTCGATACGAGTCTCGTCAGCTCATCGCTGCCGTGACGTTCGCGGCCTGGGCACCCTTGGGCCCCTGGACGACCTCGAACTCCACACGTTGGCCTTCGGTGAGGGTCTTGAAGCCGTCCATCGTGATCGCGGAGAAGTGGACGAACACGTCGTCGCCTCCCTCGCGCTCGATGAAGCCGTAGCCCTTCTCGTTCGAAAACCACTTGACGGTGCCCTGCTCCACTTACGTCCTCCTACAGCGATGACGCCGGCCCGCGTTGCAGCCAGCGTCGATGGATTGAACGGGCGAACCGTAGCGCCTTTGAGACGCGCTACGCAACCCCAGATTGATGATGCTGACGGCGATGTTGCGCAGCTGTGAGGGTATTGCGCAGAAGCATCGCGATCGTCATCGGGCCGACGCTCCCCGGCACGGGCGTCAGATGCCCGGCGACCTCGGCCACGTCCTTGTCGACATCGCCCACGAGACCGTTCTCCGTTCGGTTCACCGCGACGTCCACGACCACCGCTCCCGGCTTGACCATGTCTCGGGAAATGAGCCCCGGCTTCCCGACCGCTGCGACGAGGACGTCCGCCCGGCGCGTGTGCTCGGCGAGGTCGCTCGTTCGCGAATGACAGATCGTCACCGTCGCGTGCTCGCGCGAGGAGGAGCATGGCGATCGGCTTCCCGACGATCTCGCTGCGCCCGACGACCACCGCCTCCTTACCTTTCAGCTCGATCTCGTACTCGGCGAGGAGCGCCATGATCCCGAGCGGAGTCGCCGGCACGAGCACGGGCTCCCCCAGGAACAGCCGACCCGCGTTCAGCGGATGGAACCCGTCGACGTCCTTCGTCGCGTCGACCGCAAGCGTGACCTTCGACTCGTCCATGTGCTCGGGCAGCGGCAGCTGCACGAGAATCCCGTCGACGCCGTCGTCCGCGTTCAGCTCGTCGAGCAGGTCCAGCACGTCGCTCTCGGGAGTCGATGCCGGAAACCGGTGATCTCGTGACTCGATGCCGGCCTCGGCGCAGGCGTCGTGCTTCTTCGATACGTAGATGTGAGAAGCGGGATCGTCTCCTACCAGCACGGTCGCGAGGCACACGGAGCCCCCGAACGCCTCGACCTCGCCGGCGATCTCGGCGCGCAGCTTCTCGCCGAGCACTTTCCCGTCCATGCGAACTGCGGTCATCGACCCGAACCCTACTGCGCAACGGTCGTCATGCCGATATCGGAAACCGGTACCCGAGAGGCAGGTCAAGTGCTCGTCAAGATCGTTCTCGTCCTCGTAGTGGCCGTCAGTGCGCTGGTGTTCGCCCAGCGCCAAGACCTCTTCCCCGAGTGGGGATTCGCCGGCTCGTGCGAGGCGGTGCGCGCGCCGGTCGACGACGGGTACCACTGGTACGCCTGCACGGAAGGCCTGCTGACCGGGTATCCGAGCCTGATCGGCGACCAGTGCACGTACGAGCAGCGCAGGCCGGACTACGAGTACTGGAGCTGTCCCGCGCCGGTCACGCGCTTCTCTTCCGGATCCTGAGTCACGCGTGACCCCGTCGGGGTAGCGTTGCCCGCCGTGATCGAATCGTTCCTGCGTCGCCTCCTCCGCACACCGCGACTCGACGTCTGGCGTGGCTGGTACCGCTCGTACGACGAGAACCCGTTCGGAGTGGATCCCACGAGCGTCTCCCGCGAGCGGTTCCTCGAGCTCGCGGCCCGGGCACGCGAGCGTCGGAACGAGCCGCTCCTCGCCGCGCTTCGCGAACGCTTCGGACACTTGCCAGACACGGATTTCGTGGACGAGCTCGCGCTCGTGACCCAGGTCGTGCCGAAGGATGAGGAGCTCGACTGGAGCCACGGCTTCCTGCTCTACGCCGCACTCACGAGCTACCTCGAAGCATCGAATTCGGAACGGCCCGTGACGATCCTCGAGACGGGGACGGCGCGCGGCTTCAGCGCGGTCTGCATGGCCAAGGCGCTGCGAGACGCTGGGCGCGCAGGGACGATCCTGACGGTCGACGTGCTCCACGCCGAGCGGGCGATCCTCTGGAACAGCATCTCGGACGCTGACAGGCCCAAGACCCGTCTCCAGCTGCTCGAGCCCTGGTCCGAGCTCGTGGAAGACCATGTCGTGTTCCTCCGGGCCGATGTCGCTGTGGCGCTCGAGCAGATCGGAGTCTCGCGGATCCACTTCGCGTTCCTCGAC
Source organism: uncultured Actinomycetes bacterium (assembly GCA_963789655.1). GTDB lineage: Bacteria > Actinomycetota > Thermoleophilia > Gaiellales > Gaiellaceae > GMQP-bins7. The sequence goes on along the minus strand of CAWBLH010000006.1, from coordinate 207,789 downwards.
GCCGAGCACACCTACGACGCGGTGCGCCGAGAGCTCGCGTTCGTCGCCGCGCACCAACGGTCCGGGGACGTCATCGTCTGCGACGACTACACGCCGCGCGAGTTCCCGGAGATCGTCCGTGCCGTCGACGAGTTGGCCGCCACGGGGACGTACTCCCTCGAGCGGTTCGTCAGCTCTGACGACCGCGGCTACGCGTACCTTGAGCGAAAGGGGTCTGGCTGAGGCCAGACCCCTTTCCACCCTCTCAGCCCTCCTCGTCGGGCATGACGATCTCGGCATCGTTCGCAGGGTTGATCTCCCCGAACGCGAGAATCGCCAGGCCGTCGGAGCCCGCCTCGAACGAACGGAGAACGGGGCCGCTCACGCGAACCGCGTCCCACTCGCCGACGTCGTGAGCCTCTCCGTCGAGGTGGACCTTCCCGCTTCCCTCGACGACGACGTAGATCTCCTCGGCCTGCTCCTTGTGGCGGTGCGAGAACGGCGAGGTCTCGTTCGGCGCGACCCGCTGGTAGCTGACGCTGAGCCGCTCGGACTCCAAGTCCTTCTTCCCGAAATGCGCCTCGAGCGTCGGCGAGAAGCCGAACTCCTTCGCGGAGTCCTCGACGTCGGTGCGGAGATTGGCAATCGAAAAGCCCGACATGACTACGCGGCTCCGAGCGCGGCCGTGATCCTGTCGATCGCCGCCTTCTCCTCGTCCTGTACCCCACCCTTGGCCTCCGCGACAGCCGTTGCGATGTCGAGCACGAGACTGCGATATGCCTCGACCTCGTCCGGTGCCTTCGCGCCGAGCATCGTGACCGCGGCGCCGAGGGCGTCGATCGTCCCCTGCTGGACCTCGTTCGGCGACGAGAACAGGCCGAAGCCGGTTCCTCTTGTCTCGGCGAGGTCGCGGACGAGCTGACTCTCGCTCTCGCGATGTCCACCGAGTTGCTTTACGACCGTGCTCGCCTCACCGAAGCTGTCGGTGAAGTCGCGATGAGCCGTCGACACGAGCATCCCGGCGCCGGTTACGCCCTGCTGGAGCTCTTTCCACTCGTCTTCGGTGAAATCCGCCTTGCCTGCCATGTCGCCTCCTCGATCGTGGGTTCAAGAGCTTCTAACACAATGAGACCTCGTCGCCGGTGCGTGATGGGTGGTGCGAGGCAAGGACGCAGGGAGGGCCAATATGCAGGCATATTGGCCCGACTGAGGACGCCGCATCGCGCCGCCAATGTTTTCGTCGCCCAAGAAAGTGCGGAGCACTTTCTTGGGCTGAGCGCGTGCCGGCGACTCAGAGTTTCTTGTGTTAGGGCTCTAAGGCGCCGAGCAGATTCGAACTGCTGTACGAGGCTTTGCAGGCCTCTGCCTAACCACTCGGCCACGGCGCCGCGCGGGTCATCGTAGCCGCCCGTCCCGAGCGAAACGGCGCGCGCCAAGCGTTTCCGGTTCCGTCGCAACGGGCATCCAGTCTCGACGCGATGGCGAGCGGGCCGCGGCAACCCGAGCACCATGACGAGGAGGAGGCGACCCTCGCCGACGAGGAGTGGCCCGTCGCCGAGCAGTACCGCGTCGAGCCGCGTTCGCAGTCTCCCGCCGAGCACGACGGCCCGATCGTCATCCAGCAGGATGCCGCCCCGGAGCCGCCGATGCGGCGGTTTCCGCCCGACTTCGGCCCTGGGCTCCTGCTGGCAGCGCTCGGTGTTCTCCTTATCGTCCTCCTCGTCCCCGCCGGGCTCTGGCTCGCGGGAAGGGACGACGACGACCCCGAGGCTGCGCCGACGACGACCGGCACGCTCGACACGACGACCACTCCCACGACGACGACAGAGAGCTCCAGCACAGAACACCGTTCCCGACGTCACCGGTCTCACGCTCGTGGAAGCGCGGGCTCAACTCGAGCAACAGGGGGTTCAGGTGCGCGTCCGCCGGGTCGCATCCGACGAGCCTGCGGGCCGAGTGCTCCAGCAGGTGCCCGAGCCGGGCGCTCGCGTGGCGGACAACACCATCGTCGTCCTCACGGTCTCCAAGATCGCGGCTCCGGAGCAGGTAGCCGTTCCGAGCGTCGAGGGCCTGCAAGAGCGCGACGCGGTCTCGACGTTGGAGCAGGCCGGGCTCGAGGTCGACGTCCGTACCGTCACCTCGTCCGAGCCTGCAGGCGTCGTTGTCCGCCAAACGCCCGGGCCGGACGAGAAGGTCGCGCCACAGTCGATCGTCGTCCTCGAGGTTTCCAAGCCGCCTTCCCCACCCCCGGCAACGATCGAGGTTCCTCGCCTCATCGGCCTCCTTTCGGCCGAGGCACGCGGTCAACTCCGCGATCTCGGCCTGCGCTTCACGCAGCGTCCAGTGGAGTCCGACCGCCCGAGGGGCACCGTCGTCGACCAATCACCGCGCGCCGGAACGAGGCTGAGCGAGGGCCAGGCGGTCACGCTCACGGTCTCCACCGGTCCCGCCCGGATCTCCGTCCCCGACGTCGTCGGCCTCGACGAGCAGGCGGCGCGCGACGTGCTCACCACTGCCGGCTTCGAGGTCGAGGTGACCGAGCGGGCCACGGACCTCGCCGACGAAGACGGAGTCGTCCTCGATCAGGATCCCGCGGCCGGGGCGAGCGGGTCGAAGGGAAGCGTGGTCACGATCACGATCGGTCTTGTTCGGCTAGCGCGCGACTTCTGCGAGCTTCACGACCCGATCCTTCGCAACCTTCGCCGGGCGGTCGGCGCGGCCCCGGGCGACCGCAGGCTTGACGCGCTCCTGCTTCTGAGCCCGCGGCTTGGGCGCCTTCACGCTGGGCTTCGCGCGAGCCGACTGGCCGGGCGGTGACGTCTTGGCGTTGGCGTTTCCACCATTCGAATGTGCTCGGTGCCGAGCTCCCGCGCGACCCACCCGCTTTCTGAGCCTTCCCCTGTCCGGGTGCGGTCGCCTTACCCCTCGCAACGCCGTTGCCAGGCACGAGCACGCCCCGCGGCGCGGTCTGCCCGAGCCGCTTTCCGGGCTTGGCGACCAGCGCCGGCTTCGCCTTCTTCGTGGACTTCGGCTCGACCTCGGTCGCGCCCACGACGCCGACTCCGCCGGCGACGCTCGCAGCGGTCACGACCGCGGCCGCCTTCAGCGCCACGCCGCCCGCGAAGACGCCGCCACCCACTGCGCCCGCCGTGCCCCCGGTCCCGGCGACGACCGCCGCGCTCGCGGCGGCACCGGTTCCGACCGCCGGAAGCGTCGCCGCCGTGGCCGATCCTTCGAAACCTTTGAAGAGCGTCAGCGACACCGGGATCGGGACGAGCACGAGGCCGCGCAGCGCTTTGCGATGCCGCTGCTGAACCTGCGCGAACCGGGCGCAATCGGGACACTCGTCGATGTGGAAGCGGAGACGCTTCCGCTCCTTGCGGCCGAGCCGCCCGTCCGCCGCCTGCGAGATCGCGAACTGCGCCTCCGTGCACGTGAGCTGGTGCTCCAGCTCCTCGGCGAGTGACCTGCGAGCCCGGAAGAGAAGGGTCTCGAGCGCGGACACCGTCACCCCGAGAATCTCGGCGATCTCGTTGTACGGGCGGCCCTCGAACTCCCGGAGGACGATTGCCTGGCGCTGCTGAGGCGGGATGCGCGAGAGCGCGGTCAAGATCTCCCCGATCGTGGGCCCGAAGCTCTCCGTGTCGTCGGAGCCTCTGTCCGCGATCCGGTCGTCGAGCACGACCTGACGTGGCCTCGAACTGTCTTGCCGGAATCGCTCTTTGATCGCATTCGACGCGATCGTGAGCAGCCAGTTCGCCGGCTTCCGCGGGCGGACGCCCTGCTCGAGCGAGCGGTACGCGTTCAAGAAGGTCGTCTGCGTGACGTCCTCCGCGTCTGCGTGATTCCCAAGCACGGCGAGCGCGTAGCGGTACACCTCGCTCCCATGGCTGCGGTAGAGATCGTCGACCGCGAGCGTCGCGGCAGGACCGGTTCCGGTGACCGCCATGCCTGAACCGTGGCGGAGGGAAGGGCGACGGTACTAGCCTCCTCACAGATTCCTAACATTCTCGGTGCAAGAACCTCTCGGGCGCCGCATCTATCTCGATAAGCGCATGAATCCGACTCCCTGGAGAAACCGGCCATGACCAAGAACCTCCTCGTGCTCCTCACTCTGCTCACCCTTGCCGTGCCGACGGCTCTTGCGGCGCCGCCCGACGGGAAGAAGCCCGCTAACGGGAATCAGGCTGCCGAGTCCACGGCCGAGAAGGCGTGCCGGGCCGAGCGGGGCACGACCGCGCAGAGCATGGCCGCCTTCGCCGAGAAGTACGGGACGAACACGAACAAGAAGAACTCCTTCGGAAAGTGCGTCTCCTCGAAGTCCAAGGGAGAGACCGACGAGGACGAGGCCGACGAGGACAAGGGCGAGAAGACGGACAAGGTCAACGCGTCCAAGAAGTGCAAGGAGGAGCGCGGCACGACTGCGGCGAGCATGGCCGCGTTCGCCGAGAAGTACGGGACGAACAAGAACAAGAAGAACGCCTTCGGCAAGTGCGTGTCCAAGGCCGCGAAGCAGAAGGCGCGAACCTCTTAGGACTTGTGCGATTCCGGCGCCCCACGGCGGGGTGCGGTGGAGGGGGAACGGGCGAAGGGGCCGAGAGGCCCCTTCGCCGTGTCGGTTATAGGCTCGCACGCGATGGCCACTCTCCTCCGTCTCGGCGATACGAGATCTCGCCGTCGTCCTCGTGGCGTCCTGGCTCGCGAGAGCCGCGTTCATCGCCGCAATCGGCGACGCCCACTCACTCGACGTCCACTACTGGCGCGGCGCGCTCGAAGCGCTCGACGAGGGTCGCAACCCGTACGAGACGGGAGTTCTGAACTGGCCGCCGCTCTGGATCCAGATCATCGTCGGCCTCGACGCCGTCGCCGACCGCACCTTTCTCTCGTTCTTCGCTGCGCTCCGGATCTACCTCGTCCTCATCGAGTCCGCTCTCGTGGTGACGCTCTACTTCACGCTGGTCGCAGCAGGCGCGCAGCGAGAAGCGATTCGCCGGGCGCTGCTCGTCGGGATCGCCCTCAATCCCGTGACGATCATCCTCGTCTGCCAGCACGGGAACAGCGACGTCAACGTCGGCTTCCTCGTGACTCTGGCCGTTGCCGCGCTCCTGGCACACGAGCGATCGCGCGACGTCGTCCTCTGGCTCGGCGCGTGCCTGCTGCTTGGACTCGGCGTGCTCGCGAAGACCGTTCCACTCGTGCTGGCTCCGATCCTCGCTCCTGGAGCCCGACTCGCATCCCGGCCCGGAAAGCTGCTCGGAATCGTGCTCTTCCTCGGCCCGGCGGCGCTCGGAGTGGGCGTGATCCTGTCCCTCGCTCCGGATGCCGTCATGGAGCACGTCATCCGCTACCGGTCTACTCGTGGCTTCTTCGGCCTCGCGGGGATCCTCGAGGAGCTGGCCCGGTTCGACCATCGATCGCTGTACTCGAGGGTCTTCACGATCGCCGTCCTCGTCATCGTCGTGTTCCTATGGCGTCGCCTGTCGCGCCAGGAGCCCTTGCCGCCCGAGAGATTGTTCCTCGTAGTCGCCGTCGTGCTGCTTGCCGTCGTCGCGTTCGGACCTGGCTATGGGCCGCAGTACGCCTACTGGTTCATCCCGGCGCTCGTGGCCACGTACGTGCTTCTCGACGACGGCTGGCGCCGGCTGCTGCTGATCGGCTATGCCGTCGCGGGACTGACGTACGCGGTCGAGTACGCGCTCGTTCCGTGGCTCGGCGGGTACGCGAGCGCGCTCGCCGAAGACTCGGCGTGGGTCGCGGACGCTTCCGAAGCTCTAGACGCACCGGACCGCCTCGTGCTCTTCCGGCTCCCGCTCTTTGCGGTCTATCTCCTGCTCATCTACGGAGGAGTCACGCGTTTGACCGAGCGAGGGCCGAAGGTCGCCCCCTCACCTGCTGCTACATAGGATCGCGCAGTGTTCGACGGGCAGCTGATCGCGTTCATGGGCGTCGCGCTCGTCATCGTGGTGACTCCGGGACCTGACATGGCACTCGTGCTGCGAAACTCGATCCGCGGCGGACGGCCGGCCGCGTACCGCACGATCCTCGGCACTGGCGTCGGACTGATCGGGTGGGCGACGGCGAGCGCTGTGGGGATCGCGGCCGTGCTGGCAGCGTCGGCGACGGTGTTCACGGCGCTCAAGCTCGCTGGAGCCGTCTATCTCGTCTACCTCGGCGTGCAGACGCTGCTAGTGCTGCGACGAGGCGAGGCCCATGATCGCGTGGAGTCGAAACGTGGCGCTGGCTCGCCCTTCCGCCAGGGCCTCGTCACCAACCTTCTCAACCCGAAGCTCGCCGTCCTCTTCACCACGTTGCTCCCGCAGTTCATCTCGGCCGACGACCCGGCGTTCGCGAAGTCGCTGCTGCTCGCAGCCGTGTTCGTCGCGCTCGGTATGGCGTGGCTCGTGCTGTACGTGCATCTGATCGATGCCGTTGCGCGAAGCCGACGCGTCCGCCAGGCGATGCAGGCCGCTACCGGCGCTGTGCTGATCGCGCTCGGCGCACGACTCGCGCTCGACCGTTCGTAGACGACCTGAGCTGATCCAGTCCACGAACCGGCGCACGTTGACGGAACGCACGTCGCGGCGGAGGATCCGAGCATGCGGCTCGTGCTTCTCGGCAACGCGCTCCTCGCGATCGCGTTCGTCGCGGCCCCCTTGTCCGGCGCAACGATCAGCGCGTCGACCGGGATCGTCGCGTCGGTCTACGACGGCGACACGCTCTCGTTGATGGATGGACGCCGTGTGCGTCTCCTCCAGCTCGACACGCCAGAGCTCGGCTCCGGTGAGTGCTACTCCCAGGCGTCGCGGAAGGCGCTCGTGAGACTCGTGCCGATCGGGAGTCGCATCACGCTCGAGGAGGATGCTCGTCTCGACGACGTCGATCGTTACGGGCGACTCCTGCGCTATGTCCACCGCGGCCCACTGAACGCGAACGTGACGCTCGTGCGTGTGGGAGCCGCCGCCCCGTACTTTTACAGCGGCGATCGGGGCAAGTATGCGTTGACGCTCCTCGCGGACGCTCAGAGAGCGAAGGCGGCCAAGCAGGGCCTATGGGGAGCTTGCCCCGGAGCTGTCCTGAATCCGCACCGGGCCATCGACACCGGCATCAGCGGTCCGCCTACCAAGGACCCGCCGCCGAACGGCAAGTGCGATCCAAACTACGTCGGTGGGTGCGTTCCGCCTTATCCACCGGACCTCGACTGCCGCGATCTCCGGGCGCTGGGGCTTGCGCCGATCAGGAGCACCGGCAACGACCCGCACGGGCTCGACGGCGACGAGGACGGCATCGGGTGCGAATGACGAGAGGGGCGAGAGCTCGAGCCCGCGATCCTCGTCCACAGTGCCACTTTCAGCCGGACAGCTGTCCTAATGCCGGGCCGAGGTCGCCACGGCCGGTGACCTCGATCCGCTCGAGATCGAGCCACCCCGCCATCAGCCGCAGCTCGTCGAGCAGCTCTGCCGCGACTTCGCGCTCCGGCACTCCGGGCTCACCCCAAGCCGCCTGTACGAGCAAGGCGCCCTTTGCGCGATCGGCCTTGAGGTCGACGCGGCCCACCAGCTCGTCGCCGAGCAGGAAGGGCAGCACGTAGTAGCCGTACTGGCGCTTCGGCGCCGGAACGTAGATCTCGATCCGGTAGTGGAAGCCGAAGAGGCGGAGAGCCCGCTCTCGGTTCCACACCACCGGGTCGAACGGGCTCAGCAACGCGCGGGCGGCAATCCGACGCGGGATCGTCACATCGGGGTGCATGTAGGCGGGCCGATTCCACCCACGCACGTCGGCGGCGACCAGGCGACCCTCCTCGAGGAGCTCGGCGAGCAGCAGCTTGCACTTCGGCCGTCCTTGCCGGTGGTAGTCGGCGAGGTCGCCGACTGTGCCGATCCCGTGATACTTCGCGGCCAGGACGAGAAGCTCCTTGCGCGCCTCGTCCTCCGGCAGTGCCGGCATCGCGAGCACCTCGGGCGGCAGCACGCGCTCCGGGAGGTCGTAGACGCGGGCGAAGTCGTTCGGGCGGCGGGTCGCGGTCAGGCGTCCCTCGTAGAAGAGCGCAGCCAGGGCGAGCCTTCCGTCGTCGTAGTCCCACCACGTGCCCTTCTTGCCGTCCCGTTGCGCGATGTCGCCGGCGACGACCGGACCGTGCTCGGCGACGTACTCGTAGACGCTCTCGACGTACTTTCGGCGCGCGGCGATGCGGCCGCGAAAGGACGGCCAGGGGAACGGACGGTCCATCTTCCAGCGAAACAGGTGGTGCTGGGCGGTCTGGACATGGGAGGCCTCGTGCACCCAGTACTCGAACAGCTCACCGGCGGCGGTGGCGTCCCAGATCAGCGAGCGCGGGTGTGGGCCGAGGCGTGCAAACAGCGGCAGCTCCTGGCTGCGCACGAGGACGTTGACCGAGTCGATCTGGATCAGCCCGATCCGGTCGAGCACGCGGCGCAGGTGGCGGCGGTCGATGCGCCCCGTCGGGCGACGATCAGCGAATCCCTGTGCACCGAGCGCGATGCGGCGCGCCTCTGCCTCGGAGACCGAGATGGTCGAGCCGGCGCGGCGCGCCATGGGTCAGTCGGCGACCGCGACCGTGACCGAGTTGATGACGACGTCGGTGTTCGGGCGATCGTTGCTGCCGGTCGGTACGCGCTGCATGGCGTCGAGCACGTCGAGCCCTTTCACGATCTTTCCGAAGAGGCTGTACAGCGGCGGCAGCCCCGCGCCGTTCGGCCCGGAGATCAGAAAGAACTGGCTGCCGTTGGTGTTCGGCCCCGCGTTTGCCATGGCGACCGAGCCGATCTCGTACTGGCCGGCTTTGGGCAGTTCGTCCTCGAATCGATAGCCGGGCCCACCGGTGCCGGTTCCTGTGGGGTCGCCGCCCTGGCACACGAAACCGTCGATGATGCGGTGGAAGATGATCCCGTCGAAGTAGTGGTGGAGCGCCAGGAACACGAAGTTGTTCACGGTCTTCGGTGCCCGGTCGGAGTCGAGGGCGATGACGATCTCGCCCATCGACGTGTCCATCGTGGCCGTGTAGCGCTTTTCGGGGTCGATGCCCATCTCTGGTGGCGCCGAGAACTGCTGCTGCGTGGCCGCTGAGCCGTCGAGCGGAGGGAAGGTCGTTGTCATGCGGTGCACCCTATCGGCGGTCGGCGGAGCGACGTAAGCTCCTCGAGATGAGCGTCATCGATCGCATTCGAGGCCTCTTCGGCCGCAAGCCGTCGGGCGCCGAGTACGGCGCCGCCGCTGCCACGGGCGCCGCAATCGCGGCGAGCCCCGGCGGCGACTCGAAACGAGAAGCCGACGAGCAGGCCGGCTCCGACTGGTCAGGTCATGCTGACTCCAGCAGCAGCTCGAGCGGGAGCGGCTGGAGCGGCGGTGACTTCGGCGGCGGCGGCGGAGACGGGGGCGGCGGCTAAGACAGCCCGAGCGGGATCGTCGCGTCGGTCGACGACGGCGACACGCTGTCGCTCTTCGCGGGCGTGCCGCAAACCCGCGCGGCCGATCTTCGTCCGTTTAGCGGCAATCGTAGGGCCGGGCTCGGCACCCATCCGTCCCCCGTCCTCCTCAGGGAAGGGGTCTTAGGGAAGGAGGCCACAGACCGAACCCGGCGCTATCGGCTTCTCTCCAAGATGCATGGGTCCTTCAACCGAGACTTAGACGCGCGTTCCGTCCGCATAACGCGGCCTGTCCCAGAAAGCCCCGACGATCCAGAGGAGAGGCAAGGCGAATCCAAGGATGAACAGGAGCCAGCGGCCGTTACGAATCGTCATCACGCCGGCAGTGATCAACAGGATCGCGTACAGAATCCCCCCGCCCCACCAAAACCACGCAAGTGCCAACGGCATCTAGCTTCCTCTCTTTTCGCAATGGAGGTCGAAACCGTCCGACCCGAGCTCGTTCGGCAAATCTTAAGCGGGGCTCTGTTGAAGCGGATGGAGGGACTCGAACCCTCGACCTTCTGCATGGCAAGCAGACGCTCTAGCCAACTGAGCTACATCCGCGAGAGTGGACGATTATAGCCGCGACTCTGCGACCTTCAGGAGACGGCTCGGTCCAAAGCTTCGTTCACGAGGCTGTCGGCGAGCTCATTGTGCTCGCGGCGGACTGCGGTGTACGTCACGCGGTGAATGCGTCTGGCGAGGCGCGACGCGTCGAGGAACAGTTCCTGTAACGCGCGGTTCTTGACCTTGTACTCACCCCGCATCTGCTTCACGAGGAGCTCCGAGTCGGAGATCACCTCGAGCGCGTCAACGCCGACGTCGACCGCGCGCTCGAGGCCGGCGACGAGGGCCGAGTATTCGGCAACGTTGTTCGTCGCTACGCCGATCGTCTCCCCGCGCGCGTCGAGCACCGTTCCGTCCTCGGCCTCGAGCACGTACGCATAGGCCGCCGGCCCGGGATTGCCACGAGAGCCGCCGTCGGTGTAGAGCTTCGCCTTCACACGTCGACCAAGGCGTAGACGTCGTACGCGGGCTCCTCGTAGGGATGCGCGAGCCGGAGCGCCGCGACGGCAGCGTCCAGGCGTTCGGCGGGCACGATCGTCTCCACACGGAGCTCTGCGACGAGCTCCTCCCTCCCCGGCTTCCCGATCGCAGGCGCACTCTCGTCGCCACCGAAGAACGTGCCGATCCCGGCGGTGTACCACGAGCAGCGCTCGTACTCGCCGATGCGTCCTCCACCGGCGTCGAACACCGCGCTTCGCGTAGCTTCGAGCGCCTCCTCGGGGACGAACCAGACGAGCTTGTATCGGCTCGGGTCAGACCCGAAGGGCCCGACCTCGGTCATTCAACGTCGATCTGGGCCCGCTGGAGCGTCCCGGAATAGTCGATATAGACCGACTTCCACTCCGTATAGACGTCGAGCGCCGCCTGGCCTGCCTCGCGGTGGCCGTTGCCCGTCTCCTTCACGCCGCCGAACGGGAGATGCACCTCCGCTCCGATCGTTCCGGCGTTGACGTACGTGATTCCGGCCTCGAGATCGCGCATCGCGCGGAAGGCCCGATTGACGTCTCGAGTGAAGATCGACGAGGAGAGCCCGAAGCGCACGCCGTTCGAGACCCGAATCGCCTCGTCGGCGTCCTTGACCGGGATGAGCGCAGTCGTCGGGCCGAAGATCTCCTCCTGCGCGATCCGCATCCCCGCCTCGACGTCTCCGAAGATCGTGGGGCGATAGTAGAAGCCCTTCGCGAGATCGCCTTCGCTCGCGACCTCGCCGCCGGTCAGGAGCTTGGCGCCTTCGTCGACGCCGATCCCCGTGTACGAGTGGATCTTGTCGAGAGCGGCCTGGTTGATCACCGGGCCGACGTCCGTGTCGTCCTCCCACCCCACTCCGAGAGTGAGCTTCTCCACGGCGTCGACGAGGCGGCTCGAGAGCTCGCCGTAGACCTTCTCGTGGACGATGACGCGGCTCGCCGCCGTGCAGCGCTGGCCCGAAGTGCCGAACGCGGACCACACGATCCCGTCGACGGCGAGGTCGAGGTCGGCATCGTCGAGGACGATGATCGCGTTCTTGCCGCCGAGCTCGAGGTGGATCCGCTTCAGCCCGTCGGCCGCGTTTCGCATCACCGTGACTCCGGTGTCCCGCGAGCCCGTCAGCGTGATCACCGGCACGTCGGGATGGCGAACGAGGCGATCGCCGACCGCGCCGCCCCCACCGTGGACGATGTTCACGACGCCCTTGGGGATCCCCGCCTCGTCGAGCAGCTCGACGAAGCGCTGGCCCAGGGCGGGCGTGTCGGTCGCGGGTTTGAACACGACTGTGTTGCCCGCTACGAGCGCGGGAGTGATCTTCCAGGAGGGGATGGCGATCGGGAAGTTCCAGGGAGTGATCGCGCCGACCACCCCGATCGGCATCCGCACCGACATGTTGAACTTGTCCCGGAGCTCGGAGGGAGTCGTCTGCCCGAAGAGGCGCCGGCCCTCGCCGCCCATGTAGTAGCTCATGTCGATCGCTTCCTGGACGTCGCCGCCGGCCTCCGGTGAGACCTTCCCCATCTCGTGGGTCATGAGGTCGGTCACCTCGTCCTTGTGCTCGACCATCAGCTGCGCGAAGCGGTAGAGCAGCTCGCCGCGCTTGGGCGCGGGCACGAGTCGCCAGTCCTCGTACGCCTCCTTCGCGGCCGCTACTGCGCGGTCGACGTCGTCTGCCCCCGACTTCGGGAAGACCCCGATCAGCTCGCCGTCAGCGGGGCTGGTCGACTCGAAGGTCTCACCGGACGCGGCGTCGACCCACTCACCGCCGATGAAGTTCTGCGCGCGTACGCCCGTCGTCGCCATGGCACGCGATTGTATGACGGCAGGTCGCGCGGCTGTGGGCCGGCATGCCCGGCCCGTCTACCGCGCGACGGCCGGAACGACGCGCCCGCTGTCGTCGAGCTGCGCGTTCCAGTCGGTGAAGGCCGGCTCGATCTCGGAGATGTCCGCGCCGCGGTCAGCGAGCCGGATCGGCTGAGACGCTTCGGGCAGCACGCGGTACTGGTACCAGGTGATCTCCCACGCGAACGTCAGCACGAGCTCGCTGTTCACGCCCGAGAGCGGGACGATCGAGACGAGCGGGTCGCCGAGTGCGCGAGCGACGCCCTGGACGGTGCGCTGGAAGAGGCTCGCGTTGAAGAGGTCCGCCGCCTCGACGAGCGCGGCTTCCGAGTCGGAGAGGCGCCGGAGAACCGGCTCGGAGAACACCGGCGCGGCCTCTTCGGGCCCCACGCCGAGGAGCTGCGCCCAGCGCGGACGCTTTCTCCGTGCGTGCGGGGACAGCGCACGCGACATGGGGCCGCCTTCGCGGACCCAGCCGTAGTCGAGCGCCGTCTCCTGGCAGAGCGGACACACGTCGACGAACTCCACCCCGTCCGGGGAGAACCTCACGGTGTACTCCCCCTGCAGCAGCGTGCGCTCACAGACGGCGCACGCCCGGATGACGCTTGCCTTCGTCACGCGCATCGGCGGACCCTAGCACGCTCCGATTTATCCACAACTGTGGACAATTTCCTACGCACGAGCCTCCTCGCGCTCCCTCTTCGTCTCGTCGATGACCTTCTGTGCGACGTGCGCAGGGACTTCCTCGTAGCGGAGGAAGTGCATCGAGTAGTCGCCGCGGCCGCCCGTCATCGACGTCAACGACTGGGCATAGGTGAGAAGCTCCGCCATCGGGACCTCGGCGCGGATCGTCGTCATCCCGGCCAACGGCTCCATGCCCTGCAGCCGGCCGCGACGCGAGTTCAGGTCGCCGTTGACCGCGCCGACCGCTTCATCGGGAACGCTTACTTCTAACTCCATGATCGGCTCGAGGAGCACCGGATCGGCGTTCATGTACGCGTCCTTCCATGCCATCGACCCGGCGATCTTGAACGCCATCTCCGAGGAGTCGACGGTGTGGTACGAGCCGTCCACGAGCTGCACGCGCACCCCTTGCACCGGCGCGCCGGCGAGCTCCCCGTGGTGCATCGCCTCCTGGATTCCCTTGTCGACGGCAGGACGGAAGCTCTGCGGGATCACGCCGCCGACGATCTTGTCGACGAACTCGTACTCGCCCTCGTCGAAGGGCGACACCACGATGTGGCAGTCGCCGAACTGTCCCCGGCCACCTGTCTGCTTCTTGTAGCGGCCGTGAGCCCGGGCTTCGCGCCGGATGGTCTCGCGGTACGGGACGCGCGGCGGATGAAGCTCGATCTCGACGCCGAAGCGCCGCTTGGCGCGCTCGAGCGCGACCTCGACGTGCATCTGGCTCATTCCCGAGAGGATCTCCTCTCCAGTCTGCTGGTCCCGGCGCAGGCGGAGCGTCGGGTCCTCCTCGGCGAGACGCCTGATCGACGTCGCGACCTTCTCCTCGTCCCCCTTTGCCTTCGGCGTGATCGCAAAGCTCATCACGGGCTCGGGGAAGCCGAAGTTCGGCAGCTCGATGGCCACCTCCTTGTCGGCGAGCAGGTCTCCGGTCTGTGACTCCTTGAGCTTCGCGACGGCGCCGATGTCGCCCTCGACGAAGTCGAGCGCAGGCTTGTGCTCCTTTCCTTGCAGCTCGAGCAGCGATCCGAGCCGTTCCTTGGCCTTGGCGCGGAGGTTGACCAGAGTCGTGTCGGCAGTAATGCGGCCCTTCAGGACGCGGAAGAGATTGATCCGCCCTGCAAACGGATCAGCCACGGTCTTGAATACGAACACCGCAGTCGCAGCGCCGTCCACGTCGATCGACGACTCCTTCTTCGCAGGAGAGGGAACGCCCTCGACGAGCAGGTCGAGGAGGGCGTGCGTGCCGAGGTTCTTGGTCGCAACACCGCACGCGACCGGAAACACCTCGCCCTTGGTCACCGCGGTCTTGAGCGCTGCGGCAACCTCGTGCGCATCGAGCTCCTGGCCGTCGAGATAGCGCTCCATGAGCGCCTCATCCGTTTCGACGACGGCGTCGAGCAGCTTCTCGCGGTACTCGGCCGCTTCGTCGGCCAGCTCGTCAGGGATCGGCCCCGGCTCGCCCTCCTTCGCGCCCTCCGGGCTCGTGTACGCGCACATGTGCAGCACGTCGACGATCCCGGTGAGCTCGTGCTCGACCCCGATCGGGATGTGCACCGCGACGCACTGGGTCGAGAGCTGTGAGCGGAGCTGCTCGAGGGTCCTGAAGAAGTCGGCGCGCTCGCGATCGAGCATGTTCACGAAGACGACCCGAGCAAGTCCGAGCTCGTGGCCGAGCCGCCAGGCCCGGCTCGTCCCGACCTCCGCGCCCATCACCCCGGAAACGGTGACGAGCATCCCCTCGACGACCCGTGCGGCGGTCCGCAGCTCGCCCTGGAAGCTCGGATCGCCGGGGATGTCGATGAGGTTGAGCTTCCGCTCCTGCCAGGTCGCGTGCGTCAGCGACATCGCGATCGAGGCCTGCCGCTTGTGCTCGTCCTCGTCCGCGTCCGAGATCGTCGTCCCCGCCTCGACGGTGCCGAGTCGGTTCACCGCGCCCGACTGGAAGAGGAGCGCCTCGACGAGCGACGTCTTCCCCGTCCCGCGGTGGCCGACGACGGCGACGTTGCGGATCTTGGCGGTCTCGGGCATGGGCTCTCGCTCCTCCTCGGGCTGGATTCGGGCGAAAGCTTAGTCGTCAGTTCGAGGCCGGCGAGCGCCGTCGCACGGCGAGGGACTCAGCTCTTTTCGGCGGCGGCGCGTTGTCGAAGCTCACTGCACCGGCGCACGACCTTCGACCACAGCGACTCCGAGACGACCGAGTTGAGGTTCCCTTGATCGACGCCGACGGCATAGTTGTCGTCCAATCCCAACACCAGATCCTCGCCTGAGACCAGGGTATCCGCCGCGTACGCCCCGATCACCGTCCAGAGTGCCCGCTCCCAGTCCTTGTACGTTGTGGCAAGCACGTTCGGGGCTGGATAGACGCCGTCGTCATAGCCGCCGACTGCCCAGACTCCTCTGATTCTCGCCACCGCGACCGCGCCGAGGCCGCACAGCCCGGCCTCGACGAAGACGATGTCCGAGCCTGCGTCGATCTGCTCGTTCGCGATGCGCTCGCAATCCGTGGGATCGACGCTGTCTTGCGCGTAGCCGACCTCCACGGTTACTGCCGGCACGAGCCTGCTCGACACCCGACGTGAAGCCCGAGATGACCCGCGTTCGGTGGGGTGTCGGCGGGCCGGACACGATCGAGACAGCGTCCACGCGAGCCTTCGTGGAACCGCGTCGCGGGGGCACGAGCGCACTCAGGTATCCCATGAGCTGGCTCGTCTGCTCGTCGGCGAACCGAACCGCTGCCACGTTCTTCGCGCCTTCGAGGGCCAGGTCCCCGAGCGACGCGTCGAGGAAGACGAACTTCGTCCCGGCCATCTGCGCCACGAGCGGGGTGAGACCGGCTCGCGAGACCGCCGTCACCCAGGATGAGCACTAGGTCGAATCCCCCGCGCTCGATGACGCGTCGGATGCGCGCAACGTCACGCTCGTCGCTCTCCTCGGCGAGCAGGACCTTGTCGTCGAGGTCGTACGCCAAGGTCAAGCGACGCACGTGCTGCTGCAGCCAGTCGTTGAACTGGCGGTCTGGATTGTCTCGCGGCAAAACGAGCGCAACCCGCTCTCTCGGCGAGCTGGAGCGCGGGCTCCGTTGCCAGCGGCGCTGCTGTCGGAACTGGGGTGCGCTCCCGCTCGCCGTGAACGCCATCACTGCCGACGCGACGGCGCGGAGACCACGACCCCGGACATCCTGCGAGCCTTCCGTGGGAGTTCCTGCCGTCGCGACGGCTGGGCCGCGATTGTCGGCCTTCGCAGCTCTCATCCTGTCGAACGATCTGTCCCGACAGCTGTTGGAGCTCCGCGCTCGGCTGCAGGCCGAGATCGTCGAGCAGTGCCGTGCGCATCCGCTCGTAGGCATCGAGAGCCTCCGCGTGCCGACCGGAGCGATAGAGAGCGAGCATGAGCTGCGCGACGAACCGCTCGCGATAGGGATTCTGGCCGACGAGCACCTGCAGCTCGCCGACGAGCGCGTCGTGCCTACCCAGAGCCAGCTCAGCGTAAGAAGCGCTGCTCGAGGAGGCGTAGACGAGCTTCTTCCAGCCGTTCTGCCTCCGCGCGCCCCGATGATGTGAGGGCAACGTCGGCCAGAGCCGGACCGCGCCAGAGTGCGAGCGCTCCGTCGGCCAGCTCGGACACTCGCGCGTGCTCGAGCTCGGCCGCCGCGACCGCCACCTGTTCGGCGAGCTCGGCGAAGACGCGCGCGTCGAGAGTCGAATCGCCGAGATCGAGGCAGTACCAGTGCCTCGCCGGACGAGTGACGGGCGTGGCCGTTGAAGAGCTGCCGCAACCTGGAGACGTACGCCTCGAGGCTGTGAGCGGCGGACGGTGGAGGGCTGTCACCCCAGATGTCGTCGATCAGCCGCGCCACCGGCACGACCTCGCCCGCGCGCAGGAGCAGTGCCGCCAGCAGTGCGCGTTGCTTGGCTCCACCGACCGGAACTGCGCCTCCTCGCAGAACCTCGAGCGGCCCGAGGACGCGGAACTCCATGAGGCCGTGGCTCCTCGTCACAGCAGTAGCAAAGCAGGCTCAGACGACTTTGGAACAGCCGTCGAGCCGTTTGCGAGCGTGCTGCGAGCTGAAAACGGTGCGACCCGAGCGTGGTGCGAGCATCGTGCGAAGCGCAGGGTCGAGGGTCGGGCGATGCACGTGCCACCGACCAAGGGAGTTCACATGCACACTTCGATACGCGTCCTTGCGGTCACGGCTGTCAGTGCGGTGGCCGTCGCTCTCGCAGGAGTCGCCTCCGCGCAGCTTGCCGCCTGGGCACCGGCCCAGAAGATCGACGAGATGAACGGGAACAACTCGGAGGTCAACACTGCATCCTCGATGGCTGTCCGATCCAGTCGCCGGACGGCCTTAGCCTCTACATCGCGTCCAACCGTCCGGGGGGAGGGGCGGCCTCGACTCTGGGCCGCCACGCGACCTCTACGACTGCGCGTGGGGCGCTCCTGCGAACCTCGGTGAGCCGGTCAACTCGGCGGCCGACGATTTCTGCCCGACGCCGGTCGGGAGCAAAGGTCTGTTCTTCGTGAGCAGGGAGACCCTCCCCGGAAGCTGCGGTCAGGGCGACATCTACTTCACCCATCGCAACGGCGCCGGAGTCTGGGCAGAGCCCACGCGCCTTCTGTGCGCTCCCGCCGGCCCGAACAGCGAGCTCGACGAGCAAGGCCCGTCGTTCGTCGACGTCAATGGCAAGGTTCGCGGGAAGAAGTTCTTGTTCTTCTCGCGCAACTCGGTCAGCCCGAGCGTTGCAGGCGAGATCTTCATGAGCACGAGAGAGGGCGGTGCCCGCTTCGGAACGGCGAGCGCCGTCACCGAGCTGAACGATGCGGCGGCGAACGACATCCAGCCGAACGTCCGCTCGGACGGGCTCGAAGTGGTGATCACCTCGAACCGATCAGGAACGCTCGGGTCGGATCAGGACCTGTGGGCATCGACGCGCGGATCGGTCGATGGCTCCTGGTCGGCCCCGGTGAATCTCGGTGCCGTCGTGAACACCGGCGCCGGCGAGACGAGGCCGTCGCTGTCGAGGGACGGCAGGCAGCTTCTCTTCGGACGTGCGCCTGGCCCGGAGGGATCGAGCGACATCTACGTCACGACGCGGTAGTTCGATCGCCAGGGGTCTGGCTGAAGCCAGACCCCTGGCGCCTTGGCTCTACGTTTCTGCCGGCTCGCGCTGCGCGCCCGAGAGGTGCGCTTTCAGGCGCAGGATCGCCTTCGTATGCAGCTGCGAGACTCGCGATTCCGTCACGCCGAGGACCTCCCCGATCTCCCGCAGCGTCAGCTCTTCGTAGTAGTACAGCGTGACCACGAGCTTCTCCCGCTCGGGCAGGCTCGAGATCGACTCCGCGAGCGCCTCGCGGATCTCCGTGAGCTCCAGCGACGTCTCGGGATCCGGTCCTGAGTCGTCCTCGATGGTGTCGATCAGGGCGATCTGGTCACCGCTGCCTGAAGGCGACCAGAGCTCGTCGAGTGCCGCGATCGAGGAGCGCGAGATCTCGTGGAGGCTCTCCTCGAGCTCATCGCCGGTCACTCCGAGCTTCGTTGCGATCTCCGCGTCGGTCGGCGCGCGCATGAGCTCCTTCTCGAGCGTTGCGATCGCGCGCTCGATCTGCCGGGCTCTCGTTCTGACCGAGCGAGGAACCCAGTCCAGCGAGCGCAGCTCGTCGATGATCGCGCCCCGGATACGGGCCATCGCGAAAGTCTCGAACTTGATCTCGCGGCCTGGGTCGAACCGCTCGATCGCGCCGATGAGGCCGAGGAGCCCGTACGACACGAGATCCTGCTCGTCGACGTGCGAGGGCAGGCTGGCGCCGACTCGTCCCGCGACGAATTTCACAAGTGGCGCGTAGGTCAGGATCAGCCGGTCACGGAGGAGCTGGTCCCCGACTTCCGGTAGTCCTGCCATAGCGTCTGCGTCTCGTCGGCCGCAGCCACGAGAAGAGAATACGCCGACGGCAGGAGGACTCCTCAGTTCCGACGTAACGCGCGCAGCGCTGAGGCTGCCCATCCAGGCGCCGAGGGCCGCCGCCGCCAGCGCGATCACCCATGCGCGACCGCCCTCGAGCGCAGAGAGAACGGCGATCGCCAGGAGCCCGATCGCCAGCACGGCGAAGAGAAGACCTAGCGCACGGCGATGCACCTCACGAGCGTAACGGCGTCATCCGCTGCTTTAAGCGCGGGTCGTCACAGGGGCGGCAGGACTCGAACCTGCAACCCCCGGTTTTGGAGACCGGTGCTCTGCCAGTTGTGCTACGCCCCTGGGCTGCGAGCGAATGGTAGCGCTGCTCGGAAACGATCAGGAGGCGAGGTGCGGGCGGATGAGCTCGTCGATCTGGCGGCCCGTCGCGCGGCCCTCGAGCCGGTCGACGACGCGACTGTCCTTGATCAGCACGAGACGTCGGAAACTCGCTGACCTCGAGCTCGCGAGCAAGCGCCGGATTTCGGTCCGCGTCGACGTCGACGACCCGCAGGCGCTTCTTCTGCGTGACCTTCACCCATGCAACCAGGCTTTCCATCCGCCGAGATGCGCCCGACTGGCGATTCCGGAGAAACACGAGGGTCGGTAGCTCGGTTGCAGGCTCTGCGGCCTTGATGCTTCCGTGTCCCACGCCTAGGGGGTGCCCGCCCTTTCCATTCTCAAAACGACATCTGCCGTTTCGGCGGTGGGAGCGTCGGGAACACCTATCCGACACTCCCCAAGGAGGAATGCAATGCCAGACAAGACCGTGCGCGAGGCGATGACGGCCTCGCCGACAGTTGTCTCGAGCGACACGACGGTCGTCGATGCAGCCCGTGCGATGACGACAGAGAACGTCGGCTCACTGCCGATCGTGGACGCGGAGAAGCTCGTGGGCATCGTCACCGACCGCGACCTCGTGACGAACGTGCTCGCGAAGGACCTCGACCCGCACAAGGTTCCTGTCTCGGATGTGGGGACGGAGAACCCGGTGTTCGTCGGCCCCGAAGATCCGCTGGATGCCGCGCTTCAGCGCATGGCCGAGAAGCAGGTACGACGACTTCCCGTGGTCGAGGACGGTCGGCTGATCGGCATCCTGGCGCAGGCGGACGTGTCCAGAACCGCCCAGGCCGAATCGACCGGCCGCATGGTCGAGGAGATCTCGGAGAATTAGATTCGTGGCAGATCGGAATCCGCTCGCGCGGATTCCGATCGCCCGTATCCCCGAAAGGCTGCCTGCTTCGCATGGCCGCTCGTCCACCGCTTCGTCGCGAGGCATTGCCTACCGAGCGCTCGAGCTGCAACGTGAGCCACTCGCGGCCGTCGCGCCGCACTGGCTCGAACGAATCGACGAGAGGATCGAGAACACGTGAGAGGGCCTCGTCCGACCCGCTTCCGTCGACGAGCGGGCCGACGGAGATGGACACTCGTTCCTTGGCCGCCTCGACCTCGACCGTCACCTCGTCGTCCCCACGCGCCTCGAGAACGCTGAGCACCGCGAGCTGGAGATCGTCCATTCGCTCGTATGACAGGTCGAGCCGGCTGCCGATTCCGCCGAGTACGAGCGTGGCGACGCCCGTATAGGACGTGCGGGACGGGATCGTGAGCGAGATCTGGTCGTTCATGGCAGCCTGCACGCTGCACCTTCGCCTAGACTCGCCTCCGTGGCAAGGCCGGGCGATGTCGAAGTGCAGGTCGAGGCTTCGCACGATGGCGGTGCGACGGTTGTGCGGGTGGACGGCGATCTGGACATGTCGACCTGCCCGGAGCTCGAACAGGCGCTCGCAGGCGCCGATGTCGCCGACAATGTGGTCATCGACCTCACGGGTTGCACGTTCTTCGACTCCTCCGCTCTTCGAGTGCTCGTCCAGCGAGCGCGGGCGGCCGAGGCCGCTGGCGGGACGATCGCGCTCGTCACCACCGATCCGGGAATCCTGCGGGTGCTCGAGATCGCCACGACCGACGCGATGCTCCCCGTGCACGACACGCTCGAGTCGGCATCTCGGTCATAGTCGGCACGAGTCGGCATCGCTCACTGCGAAACAGCGGTCGCGGCTAGAGCTTCTTCCCGGCTTGCGTCGAGCTCGAAGACCCGATCGAGGAGCGTGATCTCGAAGATCCTTCGAATGTCCTTCTGAGCGGCGATGATTCGCAATTGCGCTCCCGCCGCTCTCGAGCGCCTCAATCCGTGAAGCAGGACGCTGAGCACCGTCGAGTCGAGAAGCGTCACGCCGGAGAGGTCCACCAGCACCACGGACGGCCCTTCGTCGATCAACTCCGTGAGTCTGTGCTCGAGCTCGCCGGCACCGCTCATGTCGGCGTCGCCGTAAAGCGCAAGCACCACCGCTCCGGTTCCATCCACGCGTTCGTTCTCGTCGATGCGAAAGTCCTGGGCGAGCGCAGCGCGAATGTCATCGTCCACGATGTGCTCGAGCCATACCCCTGTCAACGCGCCCTCAAACGGAGGCCTGAGGCGACTTGACGGCGCCGCGCGGGTCGTGTCCACTAATCAGGTGACAACGTTCGAGCTCGATCCGCAGCGAACCGACGATCCGCAGCTGGTTCTTCTCAACGTCAGCGGTGAGCTCGATCTCACGAACGCCGGTGAGTTCGAGGAGCAGCTCGAGACCCTGATCGCCTCGAACGGGTCGACACTCCTGCTCGATCTGCGCCGCGTCGCCTTCATCGACAGCGCCGTCCTGCACGTGCTGTTCAGGATGGCGCGCCGCCTCGGCAAAGACCGGTTCGGGCTCGTGCTCGAGCCGGAATCCGCGATCACGAGAACGCTCGAGATCGTCGGCGTGCCAACTGTGGCGACTATCCGCGGATCGGTCGAAGAGCTCTCGGCGGCCCTGTCCTAGGCCGCCCCGCCGATGTTTCCGTGCCCGCTGAGCGGGTATTTCTCGGGCGCCGGAGAACGGTTGGCCGGCAAACAGCGAAAGGAGTGGACATGGGCATCAGTCTCAGCATCCTGCTCATCGCCGTCGGTGCCGTTCTCGCCTGGGCGGTTGACGCCGAGGCCTCTGGCGTCGACATCACCGCCGTCGGCATCATCCTGCTCGTCGTCGGCATCGTCGGCCTGGTCGTCTCGCTCGTCTTCTGGTCGAGCTGGGGCGGTTTCGGCGGAGCCCGTGACGGTGGCGGTCAGAACACGACCGTCGTCGAACGCGACCGCAGCGCCTAACGGCGTATGAGCATCATCGCTTGGATCGTCCTCGGGCTCCTCGCCGGCCTGATCGCGAAAGCGATCATGCCCGGTGCGGAGCGAGTCGGGATCATCATCACCACGATTCTCGGAGTCGTCGGCGCCATGCTCGGAGGCTTTCTGGCCACCGCACTCGGATTCGGCGACCCGATCGACGAGTTCTTCGACATCTCGACCTGGATCGCAGCAATTGTCGGCGCGCTGATCATCCTGTTCGTCTGGAACGCGATCAGCAACCGCCGCACCGCGTAGAAAGCGATCATCCGGGGCCGCCAGCCGATCAGCGCAGTGCTGCGGCCCCGGATCTTGTGCCGAAACCTGCTTTCTTTCTCGGCTATGCACCGAATCACCGTGGAGAAAAGCCCGCGGGGCGTCGTCGTGACAGCGTCGGGTGAGCTCGACGCCTACGTCGCGCCGGAGCTGACGAACGCGCTCGACCAGGAGGGTGCCGATCGTCTGATCGCCGACCTGACGGCTGTCTCGTTCATGGATTCGACCGCCCTCGGTCTCCTCGTCCGCGCGGTTCGAGATCGAGGCAAGGACGGCGTGGAGACGCGTGTCGTGCTGCCCGAGGGCACTGCCCGGCGCATCTTCGAGATCACGACACTCGACCGGCAACTCCCGGTGTCGCCGTCGCTCGACGCAGCTCTTGCCGAGCCCGGCTAAGTCGCCGAAGACTCGGAAGGCTCAGATAGGTACTTCGTCATATGGACGACCGTTCCGCGACCGTCGTCGCCGCCACGGACGTCGAGCTCGTCGACGATCGCGCGGATGATCGCGAGCCCCATTCCGCCGTCCATCGGAGCCGGCTCGACCTGCGGCTCCGCTTCGAGAAGCTGCTCGAGCATCGGAAGCTCGATGCCGGCGCCCTTGTCCTCGACGACCATGTCGAGGCGATCGTCCTTGACGACGAATGCCACCTCCACAACGCCGTCGCCGTCACCGTAGGCATGCCGAACGGCGTTGCCGCAGGCTTCGGTCACTGCCAGCTTGAGATCTGCGAGGAGCTCGGGTCCGACCGGCATCTCCCGCACGACACCGCCGAGTGCGAGGCGCGCGAGAAGAAGGTAATCCGGTTTCGCCGGAAAGCTGAGTCGTACGGTCGCGTCACTCATTGCTCGGCGCCATCTCCTCGATCCTTCCACGCATGACGACGAGCGCGCGCCGTAGCAGCCTCGACACGTGCATCTGCGAGATCCCGACCTCCGCGGCAATCTGGGACTGGGTCATCTCCTGGAAGAAGCGCAACTCCACGATCAGCCGCTCACGTTCGTCGAGGGCGTCGAGCCCGGCTGCGACCAGCGACCCATCCTCGATCTCCTCGAACCCGGTGTCCTCGACCCCGAGCTTCTCGGCAAGCGTGTCGTCTCCCCCGTCGTCGAAAGGCGCGTGGAGCGAGCGCGTCGAATACGCGTTCGCGGAATCAAGCGCGTCGATGACCTCTTCTTCATCGGCCCCGCTCGCTTCGGCGAGCTCGGCAATCGTCGGAGACCGTCCGAGCTCGGTGGTGAGGTCGTCGAGCACGCGCGAGAGGCGGACGCTGAGCTCCTTCAGGCGCCGCGGGACGTGCATCGCCCAGGCCTTGTCCCGGAAGTGCCGGCGAATCTCCCCGACGATAGTCGGCACGGCATAGCTCGAGAACTCGACGCCGCGGTCGACGTCGAAGCGGTCGACCGCCTTGATCAGGCCGAGCGACCCGACCTGGACGAGGTCCTCCAGCGGCTCACCTCTCCCGGCGTACCGATTCGCGAGCGCACGAACCAGGGGGAGGAGCTCGAGGAGCGCCTGATCGCGTGCCTGCTGATCGCCCTCACGGTGATAGGCGATGAGGAGTGCGTCGACGCTCCGCTCCATTACCGGGTTCGAATGCCTCGGGTCGTGAG
The DNA here is from genome assembly GCA_963789655.1 of uncultured Actinomycetes bacterium. Classification (GTDB taxonomy): domain Bacteria; phylum Actinomycetota; class Thermoleophilia; order Gaiellales; family Gaiellaceae; genus GMQP-bins7. The sequence continues at coordinate 183,785 of CAWBLH010000006.1, read as the reverse complement.
CACAGTGCGAAGGGACGGTATCTGGCGCGAAGCCTTCCTGAGACCCGCCGCCGGTGCGGTGTCCCGTACCCGTGCGCGATCCGTGCGAAACGAGCGGCCTTCAGGAGCTTCTCTTCTATCGACCTCCGAGCGCTCGAGCTAGCTGTGCCTTGGTCATCTTCGACCTGCCGCGAATGTTGCGATGGCGGGCCTCCTCGTAGAGCTGGTCGCGCGTACGGCCCCGCGGGCCCTTGCGGTTGCTCCGTAGCCCGCCTCGCCGGCCCGACGAGATGTCCGTCTTCGAGAGCCTCGACGCCGTCGCGGCCTCGCCGCTTCGCGCCCGTTCCTTGTTGACGGTTCGCGCCGCGATCTCCTCCGCGGTGTCCTCCGACTTGCCCTGCTCTCTCAATGAGTCCTTGATGTGCTCGTACTGCCTCGCTCGCTTCGTTCCCTTCTTGACTCCGCGTGGCGGCATGTCGTCTCTCCTCTCGAGTGCAGGTCTGTGACCTGGCGGTACCCCTGCGATCTGCCCGCAAACACGTTTGAGCGGTCGCCCTCGGCGGGTATCAGAGCGGAGTCAACGAGCGAAGGAGAACCTGGACATGTACATCGGTGGCGGACTGCTTGCGCTGATCATCATCATCCTGCTGCTCATCTGGATCTTCTAGCAGCGGACATGTCGAGCAAAGACGCGTGATCGGAATCCGCACTCGCGGATTCCGATCGTGCGCATTGCTAGGGAAGCACCTTCTCGAGCGTCACGCGTGTCCCGTCCACGGTCGTCGTGATGTCGACCGAGGACATCGTCTCGTGTATCAGCCGAAGCCCCAGCCCCCGGTCGACCCGGTCGGCCGGCGCTCTCCACTCGCCTGAGTCTTCGACCGAGATCCGGATTCGCGAGTCGTTCACGTCCGCCCGCACGAGAACCTCTTCTTCCCGCGCGTTCGTCGCATGTTCGATCGAGTTCGCGCAGACCTCCCAGACGGCAAGGACCACATCCTGGACATCCGCGCGGCCGAGCGCCGTTCCCGCAAGCCAGCTACGTAGTGCATCTCGTACGAGATCGAGGGAGCCCGTCTCGCTGGGGACGCGAAGAGACAGCGGTCGCGGCGCGGCCGCCAGCAGTCGAACCGCCAGAAGCGCGATGTCATCGCCTCGTTCCGGGCCCTCGGCGAGTTGCTGCACGAGATGCTCGACGAGCTTCTGCGGCTCACGAGGCCCTTCGCGTACGGCACTTCGGAGCCGCGCGAAGCCCTCGTCGATCGGCTGCCCACGGCGCTCGACGAGGCCGTCGGTATAGAGGACGAGAACGGTTCCGACTGGAAGCTCCAGGACCTCCTGGGTGTACTTCGTGTTCATTCCCGCGCCGAGAGGCAGGCCACGACCACCCTCCAGGAGCTCGATGCGACCGTCCGGAAACGCGGCGAGCGGCGGCGGGTGACCCGCAGAGGTGTACCGGCAGAGACCTGCATCGGCGTCGACGACGACATAGCTGACGGTCGCGAACGCGGTCTCCGTCTCCTCGGCGAGCCGGTTCAGGCGCGTGATCGTCGACGACGGCTTCAGCCGGTCGAGAGCGAACGCGCGCAGCGCGTTGCGGAGCTGCGCCATCGTCGCGGCTGCCTGGACGCCCTTGCCGACGACGTCCCCGACGACGAGCCCAAGCTGCCCGTCGGAAAGCCGAATCGCGTCGAACCAGTCGCCTCCCACGTTGACGCCCGCTGATCCCGGGAGGTAGCGGGCGGCAAGCTGGACGCCTTCGACGCGCGGCAGCGACGCGGGGAGAACGCTGCGCTGGAGCGTCTCTGCAATCGTCTGCTCGGACTCGAACAGGCTCGCGCGGTCGAGCGCTTGCGCCGCCTGACCGGCGAGGTTCTCGACGAATCTGCGGTCTTCTGTCGTGAGACGGTACGGCTCCGCCCACGACAGGACGAGGAGCCCGTTCGCCCGCCGGCCGGCGACCAGCGGCACGTAGAGAAACGACTCGTGCTCGGCGAGCTCCATCACTTCGGCGACCTCGGGAACGGCCTCGCGCACGTCGTCGAGGCTCGGGTAGAACGCAGACACGCGCCGCTTGATCGCGCGGTTCCCGGGAGTCGGCTCGTCGAGTGAGACCTCCAGCCGCGGCTCGACGCTCTCGTCCGAGTAGCCGCCCCACGCGAGCAGCTTCACGATCTCGCGCTCCTCGAGAACGATCCCGAGCGCGGTCGCGGACGCCTCGAGCGCGGAACCGATCTCCTCGACGACGACCTCGGCGACGTCCGTGCGGGTTACGGCATTCGACAGCGCCGCCGACATGTGTTGGAGGCGATCCGAGCGGCGGCGCAGGGCCTGCTCGACGTCGAACAACCGGCTCCGCTCGAGCGCCTGCGCGCACTGTGAGACGACCGTCTCCAGCCAAACGCGCTCACGGTCGTTCAGCTCTCGGTCGTGCCGGAGCGAGAGGTGGAGGGCGCCACGCACGCCGGCTGGAGTCCGAAGCGGCAGCGCGACCCAGCCTCGGTCGGGAAGTGCGTCGTCGATTCCTAGGAATTGCGCCATGTCGCTCTCGTTGAGCGCCCAGACAGGCTCGGCGCCTGCGATCGCTCTGGCAAAGGGCACGTCGGCGTCGAGCTCGAAGCTCCCCCACCGCTCGAGCTCGTCGTCCGAGTAGCCACTGTTCGAGACGATGTCGACGATGACCGAGTCGGGCTGCACGAGCACGACGAACCCCGCCTCGGCTCCGACCGCCTCCAGCGCCGCTTCGAGGCACGTGCTGGCGACGTCGATCGGCGTAATCGCTAGTGACAGCTTGGCCGTGATCTCCTGAAGCCGGCGCGTCTCCTCCTCGCGGCTCGCCGCCTCCTCCTGGGCACGCCGCCGTTCGATCTGCTCGAGGGCGAAGCCAGCCTGGTCTGCGAAGCGACGAAGAAGCGCGACCGTTGACGGATCAGGTTCGGAGATGACCTTCGTCCAGGACACGATGAGCACGAGGTCCGCCGTGCCGCCACCGACGGCTATCGGTACTCGGAACGACGAGCGCAGGTCGAGCCGCCGAACGCGCTCGAGCCCCTCTCCTCGGGCCTCTTGTTGAACGTCCGCAACAAACGACACCTCGAGCTCGTCGACGGCGCCGAGAAGGTCCGGAAAGTCCGCGAGCTCTGCGTCCAGACCCATCGGAAGGAGGTCCGCGGGAGACGTGCCGGCGATTTCCAACGTGCGACCCCGTATTCGCCAGAGGATTGCGACGTCGGAGCCGAAGGTCGCGGCGGCCTCGCTGCAAATTGCAGCTGCAGCGCTCTCGACGCTGTCAGTGTGGAAGCGGGGCGCGACTCGGAGGATCCGCTCGAGCCCCCTCCGAGCTTCCTGCTCCCCTTCGTACAGGCGCGCGCGCTCCAGCGCCTGTCCTCCGAGACCTGCGGCGAGTGCCACGATCGCGACCGCGTCATCGTGGGCGGAGCCGGTCTCGCCGAAGAGGAGGCTCAGCGCACCCACGACCTCGCCGGCAACCGACACGGGCACGGCGATCGCGCGCTGTGCGTAGAGCGTGAGTGCCGCTCCATCGGGGAAGTCCCGCTCGAACGTCTCGCGATCCTCGACCTCGACCATCGTCCCACGGCTCGCCGCCTGCGCGATCGGCGCCCTTGCGTCCAGCGACAAGCGAAAGCCCGGCTCGTGCGTCGAGCCTGGAATCCTCGGATCCACGATGACGATGTCCGAGCCGTCGATCAGTCCGAACGAGGCTCCGCGTGCTCCGACCAGCGCCGGAACGCGCTCGACTAGTGCCTGTGCGACGTCCGAGGGTGTCACCGCGTCGAGCAGCGTCGCCGAGAGCTCCTGCAACCCCGCCATGTCGCGGAACGACGCTTCAGCGGTCGACGCGGCGGTCGACGCTTGCTCGCGACCGCGGCGGAGTCCCTCGCTGGCCAGGACGACCGCGAGCCCGATCCCCAGGGTGGCCAGCCAGCGCGTGACTTCAATGCCCTGAAAGTCTTCCGAGACGAACACGAGATCGAGAAGCTGGAACGCCCACCCCAAAGCCAGTGCGACCGCGGCCGGCCCGAGTCCGCCGAACCACGCGCTAACTGCCGCGACACCGACGAGTGCCGCGTAGAGCTCCGCGTCGTCGGGTGTCAGCGCCGCCGTGACGAGCACTCCGGCCATCGTCAGGACGACGGCGAACCCATAGCGCGTCACCCAGGTTCGGTTCGCCTGCCCGTGCGCGGCGGCGATCCTGTCGCTCATCGGCGCTTACCCACCCGGGCAAGGAGACAGACGTATCTTGACAGGGGACAGGGTTGTTTCATGCGCGACTCGAAGACAGGCTACGCCCATGATCGAGCGCGAGCGCGCGGGGCTGCTCGCGTGGCACGCGTTCTCAGGCGAGCATCCAAACGGAGGAACGGGCTCAGGCCAGGTACATCGCGACAACGACGAGAGCGACCACCACGACTACCGCGCCCGCGATCACGAGTCCGACGCTGCCGAGAGCGAGGAACGGGGTCGCCGCCGTACGGCCCGCTGCAACCTCCTGCTCGTCACTGCGGGCGTCCGGGCTCTGCGCTTCCGGGACAGCCGCGGGATCTCTCTCGCTGTCTGTCATGCCACTCACGACTTCCCGTTACCCGCCCTCCAGCCGGCGAAAACTACTGGAACAGGGGGGCGTACTCCTCGCGCCACTCCCGATCGCTGACGGCGCGCCGGAAGACGCGGTCGAGGATGGTACGCGGAGTCTCGTTCTCTTCGTGGGCGACGAGGCAGACGCAGGCGACGAGCAGGTGCCGCAGCAGCGTCCCGTCGATACGAGCCGCCACGAGAGCGCGCTCGAACGCCCATATGCTCCGTTCGGCGTCCGATGTCGGCCCGCGCTCTCGGATCGCGTCGAAGAGCCGTTCACCGTCGATCGCGTTCCAGTCCATGACTCTCAGAGTATCGGCGGGATGCCCGCTGGAAGTAAGCCATTCCGTCTGCTGGAAGTAAGCGTTTCCCTCTGCTCGGGCCGGGGTACGGCCCCATCGAACCCCGGAACGAACCCCAACAGAAGGAGAGGTAATGCATACGGATGTCTGGAACTATCGCGACGCATCGAGCCTCGGCGCGAACATCGCGAACGTCGACATCACCGGCTTCGAGGTCGAGGCGCTCGACGGTGGGATAGGCAAGATCGACGAGGCCACGTACGAGGTCGGCTCGAGCTACGTCGTCGTCGACACGGGCCCGTGGATCTTCGGCAAGAAGGTCATGCTGCCTGCGGGTGTCGTCAAGTCGATCGACGAGACCGAGGAGAAGATCTTCGTGAACCGGACGAAGGACGAGATCAAGAGCTCGCCCGAGTTCGACGACTCGATGATCGGTGACGACTCGTACCGCGGTCAGCTGGGCTCGTACTACGGGCCGGGCGGCCAGGCGCATCGCGACTGGGACGACACGGTCTAACGACGCGTCGTCTCTAGGTCGAACTGGGGTCTGGCTGAAGCCAGACCCCAGTTCTTCTTGCGGGGTCTGGCTTAGCCAGACCCCGTTTTCATTCCTCCGCCGACACCCGGTCGGCCACGAGATCCACACCGGGCGGCGTCTCGATCGCGGCTTCCCGCCGGTAGTGCAGGAGCTCCCGCCCGATGGCGAGCAGCGTGCCGGCCACCGGGATCGCCATGAGCGCGCCGAGAACGCCCGCGAGCTGCGCCCCGATCAACACGGCGAGTAAGACGGCAAGGGGCGACAGCTCGACCGTCCTCCCGTACACCAGCGGCTGCAGGACGTGATTCTCGAACTGCTGGTAGGCGAGAAAGAAGCCGATGACGATCAGTGCACGAAGCCAGTCCGTCTCGATGAGAACGACGGTCGAGACGATGATCGCCGCGATCGTCGCGCCCGCGAGCGGGATCAGGTCGAGGATTGCCACGAGAAGCCCGAGCGCGATCGCGAAGTCGCTGCCCACTCCGAAGAGCACTGCCGTCGACGTCACGCCCGCGACGAAGCTGATCAAGAGGTTCCCCGTGACGTACCCGCTGATCGTCTTGTAGATCTCGTATCCGACGCGCTCGTAGCGGACGCGCGTCTGCGGGGCGAGCAGGCCGAGCGCGCCCTGGATCACTCGCGGGCCTTCGAGAAGCATGAAGTAGGTCAGGAAGATGATCGTGATCACCGCGACGACGGCGGTCACGACGCTCCGCACGAGATCGAGCACCGGCAAGCTGAGCCCGAGGACGCCACCGGCCCCCTGGGCATCGATTGCCTCGCGGATGCGGTCGACGATCTTGTAGTCGTCCTGCAACCAGCCGAGTGGTCCTCGTCCCGCCGTGATGTCGTCGATGAAGTCGGGAACGGCGGCGACGAAGTCGGACACCTGGTTGACGAGCGGCGGGATGACCAGGAAGCCAACGAGAGTCATCACGAGGAGGGCGAGAACGAAGACGATGCTCGCCGAAACCCCGCGACTCCTACCTCGCCGCTCGAAGACCTCGACCGCGGGGTTCAGCGCGCACGCCAGGATGACGGCGACGAGAATCCACGTGAGCACCTGCCAGGCGAGATAGACGAACGTAAGCAGCAGGCCGACGAGCACCGCAATTCCGAGGACCGCGAGCACGGTGGCCGGGCGGATCAGGACGACTCGCGGTTCGGGGGTCACGACTATGGGGGCGTCTGGCGCCTCGGAGGAGCTTCCGGGCAGGATCGTCATGCAGTCAGCGAGGTTTCGGCCTCCACGATCCCGAGTCCTTCCACGAGCGTGAAGAACGCTCGCGCGAAGGCCGAATCACTCGTGCGAGTGCGGACGAACTCCCAGTCGATCTGCTCCCGAAGAGAGCGCGCCAGTTCGATCACCGGCTGAAAGTTCGGTTCCTGCTCCGAAAGCGCCAGGAGCTTCGTGACCAACACGTCGTCGATCGACGCGACCGGCAACGGAAGCGCCCCGACCTCCATGGTCGACGCTCGAGCGAAATGCTCGTCGGTGATCGGCCCTCCGGCGGGGTGGAAGATCACGTCGACGAGAACGGGGCCGTCGTAGGCCTTCACAAGCCAGCCCTCGGGCGGCCGCTCGATCCGCATCCCGGTGAGAGTGAGCGCATCGACCGCGCGCTCGGCGTCCTCCTCACGAATGTAGAAGTCGACGTCGTGGTCCGTCGGCGGCCCACCAAGGGCCCACGCCGCGAGACCGCCGCCGAGCATGAACTCGATCTCGGCATCGCGAAGCGCCGCGGCCGCTTGCTTCATCGTCGCGACCAGAACGTGCTGGTTCTCTCTCGTCTGGGAGGACATCGACGGTCCTGGGTACCCCGTTTCGGCGTTCGGCGAACGCGATCGACGGGTATCACGCGTCCATGACCGCGACCATTCGTATCGCGGCTGCAGGCGACATCCACGCGGGAGAGCCGCTCCGGGAACGCATCGAGCGTGCGTTCGCGGGGGTCGAAGAGCACGCCGACCTCGTCCTGCTCGCCGGCGACCTGACCACCCACGGGCTCCCGGAGCAGGCTGCGGTCCTGGCCGACGCGTGCCGCTCGGTGCAGATCCCGATCGTCGCGGTGCTCGGCAACCACGACTACCACTCCGGCTTCGCCGCGGAGATCTCCGACGCGTTGACGTCGGCGGCGGTCACCGTTCTCGACCGCAGTCACGTCATCCTCGAGGTCGGCGAGGTCGAGGTGGGGATCGCGGGGACGAAGGGCTTCGTCGGCGGCTTCCCCGGCGCAGAGATCGCCGACTTCGGGGAGCCCGCTCTACGCCAGGTGTACGGGGAGACCACCCTGGAGGTGGAGGCGCTCGAGCGCAGCCTCGAGGAGATTTCCGGCTGCCACAAGACGATCGTCCTCCTCCATTACGCGCCGGTTTCGGACACGCTCGTCGGGGAGCCGGAGACGATCTGGGCCTTCCTCGGCTCGGGCCGCCTGGCCGCCCCGATCGGGGCGCACCGGCCAGACCTCGTCGTGCACGGCCACGCTCATCACGGCTCGCCGCAGGGAGCGATCGGCGAGGTACCCGTTCACAACGTGGCCGTTCAGGTCACGGGCGAGGACTTCGCGTTCTTCGAGCTCTGAAGCTCAACACCAGCGACCCCGGACGAAGCCGCCGAACGCGATCGGGCCGATCAGCGCGAGTCTCGTAGCGTCAAGAACGCCTTTCGCGCCAGCTGGAGATCGGCCAGCAGCTCGGCTCGGCGCTGTTCGCGATCCTCGCCCGCACGGAGCACGGCGGACGGATGGATCGTGACGTACGCCGGCTCTCCGGTGTCGAGCCGAAGACGCTGACGGCGCATCGCCCCCACCCGTGCCTGCCGGCCGAGCATCGCCTGGGCCGCCGTGGCCCCGAGACAGACGACGAGCGTCGGCCGAACCGCGGAGAGCTCGAGAGCGAGCCAATGGCCGCATGCGCGCATCTCGGTCCAGTTCGGCTTGTCGTGGAGGCGGCGCTTCCCTGACGGCCGCCACTTGAAGTGCTTGACGGCATTGGTGAAGTAGACGTCCTTCTCCGCGACCCGCGCCTCGCTCAGAAGCTCCCGGAGCAGGCTTCCGGCGGGACCGACGAACGGGCGGCCCTCGCGATCCTCGACGTCGCCGGGCTGCTCGCCGACGAGCATCAACTTTCTCAGCGAGCCCTCCCCGAACACCGTCTGCGTGCCGAGCTTCCACAGCTCGCAGCGTCGACAGTCGACCGCTTCGTTACGCAGGGCGGCGATCGAAGAGCTCATCGCTCGGTGGCCGCACCGAAAAGAGCGCCGTCGGCCGAGTCGTGACCCGGCCGACGGCGCTTCGACATCGTGCTAGCGAGAGACGGTCTGCTTGCGGCGGGCCGTCGTCTTCGTCCGGCCGCCGTTCGCCTTGGTCGCCTCGGTCAGGATCTTCTTGGAGATCGACTCGACCTTCTTGAGCGCCTCCTTCTCCTGGCGCAGGTTCTTGTCCAGAAGCTCGACGATCTCCCTCTCACCGAGCTTCCGAGCCATGGAGATCAGGCCGGTGTAGGCCGCGATCTCGTAGTGCTCGGTGCGCGCCGCAGCGCCGGTCAGGAAGATGTCTCGAACGTCGTTCGTCGGGGACTCTTCCTGCATGAACTTGTCGTGCTCGGCCTTGAGGCCCTCGATACCCGGGCACGCCTCGCCTTTCGCGCTCTTCCCGAGCTTGCTGAAGACGCGCTCGAGGTTCTTGATCTGCTCCCTCGTCTCGATGAGGTGTGCCTCGAACGCACGGGACAGATCGCGCGTCGTCGCCTCGCTGGCGAGCTTCGGCAGCATCTTCTCGATCGTCTTCTCCGCGTAGTACACGTCCTGCAGCTCGTGCTCGAAAAGCTGCTTCGGAGTCGTCATCTGCGTCACGGTTTCTCCTTTCGTTGGTTACGTGCGCGGTCGTTGCCTACCCGCTCGAGCAGGGGCGAAACCCGGGCTGACGGAGGTGTTTGCGGTTGCCGAAGCGAGGGAACCCAACGATCCAGATACGGCGCCGAAGGTGCCTTTCGGCCCGCTCCACGACGTTCTGTTTAGTGGGGCACAAGGAGCTGCAGCGGGTGGTGGGGGACCCGCCCGCTGCGGCGACCCTTACGCATCTAAGGTCTCGTCATGGCCGGCATGGGCATGGAGATGACCGAGGGCGAGCGCCTCGCACGGCGCTTCTTCTCGTTGTTCCAACAGGGAGAGAGAGCGAAGGTGCTCGAGCTGGTTCACCCCGAGCTCGAATGGGTCCTGATGACTCGCCCCGGCGAGGTCCTGCGTGGCCGGGACGAAGCTCAGGCATTTCTCAACGACATTGCCACCGAGTTCATCGAATTGGTCGCGGAGGAGTTCATGCCCCAGGATGACGAGCGCGTCATCGTCGAGGGACGCAGGCGGACGATCGACGACGCTCGGGTCCTGCGCGACGACCCGATGATCCTGGCCATGGTCTTCCGCGACGGGCTTCTCTGGCGTTCGACACCTGCACAATCGGTCGCCGAGGCCGAGGCGATCCTGTCCGCCGGCGAGTGATCAGTCGCCTTGCGCCAACTGCTTGGGTGCACCTGCCTCGAGTGACGTAGCGTCCGGCAGGATCTCCCGCTCGTAGAAGTCCAGAAACCCGTCCTGATTCGGGCCGACCTGGTGCACGTATACGTGATCGAAGCCCGCATCTACGAACTCCTGGATGCCGGCGAGGTGCTTTTCCGGATCCGGGCCGCAGACGATCACTTCCGCGATGTCGTCCTCGGTCACCATCGCGGAGGCTTCTTCGAAGTGCTTCGGAAGCGGCAGTTCCTGTGCGAGAGGACCCTTGAGGCCGGCGTTCGGCCAGAGCTCGGTCGCGGTGCGCAACGCATCGTCCTCGTCCTCGTCCCAACAAACCGTGAGCTGTCCGTAGCGCGGGCCCTCTCCACCTTTTTCGAGATACGACTGCACCAGCTCCGATTTGGGTGCCGTGCTTACGAGACCGTCTCCGATGCGCGCCGCGAGCTCCACCGCACCGGGCTCGGAAGCGGCGACGACCACCTCGATCGGCTTGTCCGGAAGGGTGTAGATGCGAGCGTTGTCGACGACGTAGTACTCGCCTTCGAAGCTGGTGGCATCCCCCTCCCAGAGGATGCGGATGATTCGCACGGCTTCGTCCAGCATCTCCAGGCGCTCGCGACCGGAAGGCCAGCGGTCGCCGAGGACGTGCTCGTTCAGGTTCTCGCCCGTGCCGACACCGAGGAAGAATCGGCCCGGCATCAGGGACGCGGCGGTGGCTGCAGCCTGCGCGATGATCGCCGGATGCATGCGGATAGTCGGACAGGTGACTCCCGTCCCGACGCGTAGCTTCTCCGTCGACGCCGCGATCGCCCCCAGCACGCCCCACACGAAGGGGCTTTGCCCTTGCTTGTCGGTCCACGGATGGAAGTGATCCGAGATCAGCGCGTACGTGAACCCGGACTCCTCGGCCCGCTGCGCGTGGCGCACGAGGTCGACAGGTGCGTGCTCCTCGCTCGAGATGGCATACCCGAGGTTCATTTTCTCAATGATTCTTCTTCCCGAGAGGGGGACCCCAAAAACCATCCGCGTTTTGCGGAGCGGTGGTTGGGGAACCACGCGTCACCCAACCGAATGGAGCGACGATGGATTCCGATCGGATCGAAGGCAAGGCGAAGGAGATCGAAGGCGAGATCACGGGCGACGAGAGCCGTGAGGCCGAAGGCGAGATCCAGGGCAAGTGGGGCGAGCTCAAGGACAAGGCCGACGACGCCTGGGAAGGCGCCAAGGACAAGGCCGGAGATCTCATCGACCGCGATGACGAGACGGCCGATCGCGACAAGGCCAGCTAGCGGCTAGACGCGAGTAGGAACGTAGGCCCGGCTCGGCTCATAGCCGTCAGCCGGGCCTACGCATACATGCGCTCGTTCAGACGGTCGCAGTAGCGGCCTTCTCGGCCGTCTTGTCGCGCCAGCCCGAGAGCGTCACCTCGAAGAACGCATCCCACTGGTCGGCGATCTCCTCGGCGCAGCGCTTGTCCTCAGCCAGATGCTCGCGCGCGAGCTCGGCCGTCTGCGTGTCGCCGGCACTGTCAGCCAGTCTGCCCAGAAGCTCGTATGCGGCCACCTGCGTGTGTGCGAGCAGGTACGCATCACGCCCGACCTTTCCCGCGGCGTCGGTGCGAAGTACGTCACTCACGCCCTTCATCAGCGCGAGCGCCATCCCCTCGATCCGCTTGCGAACCGGCGTGCCGCGCTCGAGCTGCTCGAGCCGCTGCTTGAGGCGCTCGACGTGCTGTCGACTCACCTGCCGGTGCCGCTGAAGAACTTCCTTCAGCTTCGGGTCGTCGACCGTGCCGATCATGGAGTCGAGGTTGTCCACGACGCCCTCCTCGAGCGCGTGCGCGTCCTCGACGTAGTCGGCGAGCTTCTCCCGAAGCTTGTCCTGATCTACATGCTGCATGCATCCTCCTCGATAGTTCTTGACCCCTCCGGCGTACCCGCGGCCGAGAGGTCGAAACGTGGAGTTTGGAGCTCGGTTCCGTCAGCGAGCGTCGGAGCGGAGCAGACGCAAAAGAGCCCGTTCGTCGGCAAGCAGGCGGGCCGGCCGCGTGGTCTTGCGCCGGAAGTCGTCGATCGTGCGTCCGGCCAGGTAGTGGTCGACGACGGTAGGGCTCACATAGGAGGCGCGGGCGACCGCGGGCGTGTTCCCGAGCTCCCGCGCGACCTTCTTCATCACGCGAGCGAGGACGCGCTTCGCCTCGGTCTGGCTGTCCGACGGCCCATGCTTGGCGAGCTCGCCGGCCGCTAGCAGGGTCCCTCCCCACGTTCGGAAGTCCTTGGCCGTGAATCCGTTGCCGAGGTGCTCCCCGATGTACTCGTTGAGGACGGGTGCGGTGAGATTGAGGATCTCGCCCTCCTTCTCGAAGCGAAAGAGCCGGGTGCCGTTCTCGAGACCCAGGAGCGCGTCCAGCCCGCGCGCGAGCGTCACGTTGTCGACCCTCCTGCGAACCGGCGTCTTGTTCTTCGTCCGGAATCGAAGCTCCACCCTGCTCCCCGAGACGACGACGTGACGTTTCGTGAGCGTCGTGATCCCGTACGTGCGCGAGGCTCGTGTGTGGCGCTCCGATCCGACCCTGAACCACCCATGGTTGACCAGGCCGACGGCGACAGCGCAGGCCCAGTCGCGCTCGTAGGGGCCGAGCCGGAGGTCTTGCGCCGTGCGCGCGCGGAGCGCGGGTAGGGACTCGGCGAAGTGCAAGAGACGGTCGAACTTCGCGCGCTCCTGAGCTGCTCGGTAGCTCGGGTGGTAGATGTACTGTCGTCGCCCGGCGGCATCGAGCCCGGTCGCCTGCAGCTTCGCGCCGGGCTTGGGTGAGATCCAGACATCTCTCCAAGCAGGCGGAATGACGAGGCTGCGAATGCGCTCGAGTTCCTCCTCGCCGGTGATCGCGCGCCCGCGCGAGTCCACGTAGCGAAAACGCCGTCGCCCGAGCCGCTTCCATCCCCCTCGCCGACCCATCGTCCACGGCGCATACCCGCCTCCGCGCGCGCGAAAACGGCAGTCCGCAGCGAACGCTCCATGGAAGCCGAGCGCTCCTTCCACGTCGGCGTTCGAGCGGTTACACGGCGACGGCCGGCAGTCCGGCGAGCGCCATCGCGACCTCGTCCTCTGAGTACTCGTGGTCTTCGAGCTTGCCGGCGGCGTAGTCGATGTACGCCTGCATGTCGAAGTGGCCGTGCCCGCAGAGGTTGAACAGGATCGCCTGTGAATCTCCCTCCTCGCGGCAGCGGATCGCCTCGTCCATCGCGGCCTTGACCGCGTGGTTGGCCTCAGGTGCAGGCAGAATCCCTTCCACCCTGGCGAACTCGACTCCGGCCGCGAACACTTCCGTCTGCGTGTAGGCCCGAGCCTCGATCAGCCCGAGCTCCTTCAGATGGCTCACCAGTGGCGCCATCCCGTGGTAGCGAAGACCGCCGGCGTGGAACGGAGGCGGGATGAAGGTCGAGCCCAGCGTATGCATCTTCGCGAGCGGCGTCAGGTGCCCCGTGTCGCCGAAGTCGAAGGCGTAGAGGCCTTTCGTCAGGCTCGGGCAGGCGGACGGCTCGACCGCGATCACCCTGATCTCGCTCTGGTCGCGAAGCGCTCGCCCGATGAACGGGAAGGAGATTCCCGAGAAGTTCGACCCTCCGCCGGTACAGCCGATGACGACGTCGGGGTAATCCTCCGCGAGCTCCATCTGCGCGCTCGCCTCCTGCCCGATCACGGTCTGGTGCATCAGGACGTGGTTGAGCACCGAGCCGAGCGAGTACTTCGTATCGTCTCGCGTCGCAGCCGCCTCGACCGCCTCCGAGATCGCGATTCCGAGACTGCCCGAGGAGCCGGGCTGCTCCGCGAGGATCGCGCGTCCCGAGTTCGTCTCGTCCGAAGGGCTTGCGACGACGCGAGCACCGTAGGCCTCGATCAGCCCGCGCCGGTACGGCTTCTGGTCGTACGAGATCCTGACCATGTACACGTCGACCTCGAGCCCGAAGACCGCGCCGGCGAACGCGAGTGCGGATCCCCACTGGCCCGCGCCGGTCTCGGTGGTGAGGCGAGTGACGCCTTCTTGCTTGTTGTAGAAGGCCTGGGCGACCGCGGTGTTCGGCTTGTGAGAGCCGGCGGGCGAGACGCCCTCGTACTTGTAGTAGATGCGGGCGGGAGTTTCGAGCGCCTTTTCCAGGCGGCGTGCTCGGTAGAGCGGGGTCGGCCGCCACTGGCGATAGACCGAACGCACCTCCTCGGGGATCGCGAGGAAACGATCCGTCGCGACCTCCTGCATGATGATCTGCATCGGAAAGAGCGGCGCGAGGTCGTCCGGCCCGACCGGCTGGCCCGTTCCCGGGTGTAGGACGGGCGGCGGCGGCTCCGGGAGATCGGCCACGAGGTTGTACCAGGCCTCGGGCAGGCGCGTCTCGTCGAGGACGTACTTGACCGTGTCGCTCATGTCTCCCCTCCTTCGGCGGTCCTCGCAGTCTCGCGAACACCGCGCGACGGGGCAAGCGGTAGGCTCACGCGCCGATGGCGGTGCTCTCGACGCAGGTGGATCGCGACGCTGAGTCGTTCGGCGCGCGCCGGGAGCGGATGGATGCACTCGTCGCCGAGCTCCGAGAGCGGACGTCGCTCGTCGCACAGGGAGGCGGCGAGAAGGCGGTCGAACGCCACCGCTCGCGGGGCAAGCTCACCGCGCGGGAGCGGATCGACCGACTCGTCGACCCTGGCAGCGCCTTCCTCGAGCTGAACGCGCTCGCTGCCTGGGAGCTGTACGACGGCGACGCACCGTCCGCCGGCATCGTCACGGGGATCGGGATCGTCGAAGGCCGCCAGTGCGTCCTCGTCGCGAATGACGCGACCGTCAAGGGCGGTTCGTACTACCCGCTGACGGTGAAGAAGCACCTCCGCGCACAAGAGGTCGCCCGACAGAACCGACTCCCGTGCCTCTATCTCGTGGACTCGGGCGGCGCCTTCCTGCCGCTTCAAGCAGAGGTCTTTCCCGATCGCGAGCACTTCGGGCGGATTTTCTTCAACCAGGCGCGATTGTCGGCGCTCGGGATCCCGCAGATCGCATCGGTCATGGGCTCCTGCACGGCAGGTGGCGCGTACGTGCCGGCGATGTCGGACGAAACGGTGATCGTGCGTGGGACCGGAACGATCTTCATCGGTGGCCCGCCGCTGGTGAAGGCCGCAACCGGGCAGGAGGTCACGGCCGAGGAGCTCGGCGGCGCCGACGTCCATGCCCGTCGCTCGGGAGTCGCAGACCACTACGCGACCTCGGACGAGCACGCGCTCGCGATCTGCCGAGAGATCGTCCGGCACCTGGATCCCCCACTCCCGTGCCCCTGGACGCCCGCCCCGCCCGAGCCGCCGGAGCTCGATCCCGCCGACCTCTACGGCCTCGTCCCCGAAGACTTCCGCCACGAGCTCGCCGCACGGGAGATCATCGCGCGAATCGTGGACGGCTCACGCTTCCACGAGTTCAAGGAGCTGTATGGCGAGACGCTCGTGTGCGGGTTCGCGCGGATCGAAGGCCATCCGGTTGCGATCCTCGCCAACCAGGGCGTGCTGTTCGCCGAGTCCTCCCAGAAGGGCGCGCACTTCATCGAGCTCGCCTGCAAGCGCCGGATCCCGCTCGTCTTCCTCCAGAACATCACGGGGTTCATGGTCGGGAAGGAGTACGAGGAAGGCGGGATCGCGCGGGACGGCGCGAAGCTCGTCATGGCCGTGGCGTGCGCTGACGTCCCCAAGTTCACGGTGGTCGTGGGAGGCTCCTACGGCGCCGGAAACTACGCGATGTGCGGCCGCGCGTACGAGCCGCGGCAGCTCTGGATGTGGCCGAACGCCCGCATCTCCGTCATGGGCGGTGAACAGGCAGCAACGGTGCTCTCGATGGTCGGCGACAGCGATCCCGACGAGATCCGCGCGACCTACGACACCGAGGGGAATCCCTACTACTCGACGGCTCGACTGTGGGACGATGGGATCATCGATCCGCTCGACACGCGTCGAGTACTCGCGCTCGGGCTTGCGGCCGCCGCGAACGCACCGGTGCCGGAGACGACTTTCGGCATCTTCCGCATGTAGTCAGCCAACGGCAAAGGAGGAAACGTGATTCGATCGATAGGGCGGCCGTCGCCAGCAATGGTCGTGGCCTGCCTCGCTCTGCTCGTCGCGCTCGGAGGTACGAGCGTCGCCGCGGTCTCGCAGCTCGTGCCGCGAAACAGCGTCGGCACCCCGCAACTGCGAAGCAATGCGGTCACCACCGCCAAGGTCGCGAACAACGCGATCACGTCTGCCAAAGTGCGAAACCGTTCGCTCCTGGCCGCCGACTTCGCCGTCGGACAGATTCCGGCGGGGCCGGCGGGGCCGGCGGGACCGGCAGGCGCAGCTGGGCCTGCGGGACCGGCCGGACCTGGCGCACGTTGGGCGCTCGTCCGGCCCGACGGTGGAATCGTCGCGCAGAGCGGCGGCATCACGCTCGCTGCGAAGCCGAGCGCGGGCCGGTACATCCTCAGCTTCGGCAGCGCCGTGACGGGGAAGCTCATCCTCGTGTCGACCGGATTCGCGAACGACGGCGCCTTTCGCGGCACGGCCGTCGCAGGCCCGTGTGGTGGCGGCACCGAGGGCATCGTCTGCGTAGCTTCCAACGACGCAAACCACGTGCTGGTGGCGACCCAGGCAACGAACAACGTCAATGCCGAGGATCACGCGTTCTACATCACGGTGATCGGCTGAGCGCACGGCCGTGCTCGTCCGTTTCCTGATCTGGAATCTCTTCGACTCGAAGACGACGATCGTCGAGCTCCGGGAGTCGCTCCCGGAGCTCGACCCGCCCAACGCATGGATCTGGAACGAGGCGAGCGAGCGGTTCGGAGTCGTCGTCTACGGAGACGAGCTTCCGGAGGAGATCGAGCGTGCCCGCGAGCTGATCGGCCGCGAGCCGGACGTGGCAGAGGAGTTCGACGTCCTCGACCTGTAGGGCCGCCCTACGGGACGAATACGACCTCGAGCTTGATGCCGTCGGGATCGCGGAAGAACGTCGCGTAGTACCCAGGGACATAAGGCCACTCCTGAGGCTCGTTCTCGATCTCGAGCCCGCGCTCACGCGCCCACGCAAAGCGCTCGTCCACCAGCTCCCGCGACGAGGCCTCGAAGGCGATGTGATGGAGTCCGACCGCGTAGCGATCGACCTCGCCGTCGCCGACCGTCTGCGCCTCGCGGATACCGAGCGAAGCTCCGACACCTTCTCCGTCGAGGTACCAGATGGTCTCCCCGCGCTCGCCCACCGCGGTGTCTGCATGCGTGTACCCGAGCGGCTGGAGCAGCTCGCGGTAGATCGGCAGGCTGGCCTCGAGGGACGAGACGACGATGTCGACGTGATGAAGTCCGACGCGACGCATCTCAAGCGACCTCGATCGACGAGCTCCGGAAGGGCGGCATGCCAGGCGTCGAGCTCGTCGCGCTCTTCGCGCGACAGCCCTCGCAGCGGCGCGCGCACGTCCTCGCGCACGGGAACGCCCTGACGCCCGAGCAGGCGCTTGAGAGCCGCCTGCCGGGGGAAGCGCTCGACGAAGGCCCGCAGCTCGGCGAGGCGCGCCGCGCCGTCCGACGTCGGATCGCGGACGACCGCTGCTACCTCGCGCGGGAACGCCGAGGCGAGCGCCGACACTGCGCCGACCGCTCCGGCGCCCAGACCCTCATGGATCAGCGCTTCGGGCCCGACGAAGATGTCGAGATTCGGTAACAAATAGCGGGAGAAGCGGTCGAACGGAGTGTCTGACACCTTCAGGCCGGCGAGATTGGGCGCATCGTCGCGGAGTCGCTCGAGCACGGCCGGCGCGACGGCGTACCCGCTCGTCGACTCGAACTCGTAGACATAGAACGGCAGAGGCGCGCACGCAAGCGCGGCGGCCAGGAAGTGCGCGTGCTGCGCGTGCTCGTCGAGGCGGAAATACGGCGGCCCGATGACGACGACCGCGTCAGCACCGACCTCGGCGGCATGGGCGGCGAGAGCCACCGTCTCGGCAGTGGTTTGCGCGCCGCATTGAACGGCCACCTGCAATCGGCTGTTCGCAGCCTGGAGAAAGAGATCGGCGACGAGGCGCCGCTCGCGCTCGTCGAGCAGGATTCCCTCCCCTGCCGTCCCGAGCACGAGCACACCGTCGAGGCCGGCGTCGACGAAGAAGTCCACGAGCGGCTCGAACGCACCTTCGTCCAGCTCCGTCCCCACGTCCCGTAGCGGAGTCACCGACGCCGCAAGTGTTCCCGCGAGCGTCATCAGCGGTGCGGTTGCCCCGTGCGCACACGCTCGACGGTGGCGACGATCCGGCGGGCCCGGGTGTCGGGACGTTTCGCCTCTTCGATCCACTCGACGTACTCGCGGCGATGCGTGTACGACATGCCGGCGAACGCCTCCTTCACTGTCGGGTCCTCCGCCAGCGCAGCGCGCAGGTCGGAAGGGACACGGACGGTACGTGGCTTCGCATCCAGCTCCATCGCGACCTGGACGCGATCCCCGGCGTCGACTCCCGTCGCAGCCTTCACCGAGCGGTTGACGACGATGTGACCGACGCCGCCGTAGACCCCGGGAGTCGTACGCCACGTGTGGCCGCGAATCGTCACTGCAACTGGCGGGCGCGCACGCCCGAACGCGTCCTTCAGGTCGAACGGCACCCGGAACATCGTGGCCGTCTTGCCGACCCGTTCGAGCTCTACCGTGAAGCGCTTCGGCGGCACTCTGAAACCTTAAGGTTTCGTCGATGAGCTCACTTCGGGTCGAACGCGACGGCCACGTCCTACGCGTAACGCTCGCTCGTCCCGAGCAGAGGAATGCGTTCGACGCAGAGCTCATCGCCGAGCTGACGACGGCGTTCGCAGACGTCGGCGACGCCCGCGTCGTCGTGCTCTCCGGTGAAGGTCCCAGCTTCTGCGCGGGTGCCGACGTCGAGTGGCAGCGCTCGTCGATCGACCTGTCGTACGACGACAACGTCGAGGACGCGATGCGGCTCTACCTGATGCTCGAGGCGATCGACTCCTGCCCGGCACCCGTGGTCTGCCTCGTCCACGGATACGCGCTCGGCGGCGGATCGGGGCTTGTCGCTTGTGCGGACGTCGCCGTCACACATACCGACGCGACCTTCGGCTTCACGGAAGTACGGCTGGGGATCATTCCGGCAGTCATCTCCCCTTTCGTCCTGCCCAAGCTCGGACAGGCAGCGCGGCGGTACTTCCTCACGGGAGAGCGCTTCGGCGCCGAGGTCGCGCTCCGGATCGGGCTTGTGCACGAGGTCGCTACCGATCCGCAAGAGGCAGTGTCGAACGTGGTGGACGGGCTCCTGGCAGGCGGACCCGAAGCCGTGCGCGAAGCGAAGCGTCCTCGTTCGGAACCGGCCGGCGGGGGCTGAGACGGCGCAGATCGCGGCTGCGCGCCGCACGAGCGCGGAAGGACAGGAGGGCCTCAGGGCGTTTCTCGAGAAGCGCCCGCCGTCCTGGTCCTAGGGCGAGGCTTGCCTCCCCTATGCGTCCCAGGAGAACAGGACCGAGGGCGCCGAGCGCTCGACGGGTCCGTGGTACACGGCTTCGACATTCGTTCCGTCGGGATCCAGCACGAAGGCTGCGTAGTACCCGGGGTGATACGACCGCTCTCCGGGTGCGCCGTTGTCACGCCCGCCGGCCTCGAGCGCGGCGGCGTGGAAGCGGTCGACGGTCTCGCGGTCGGGTGCCTGGAAGGCGAAGTGGAGCCCCGCCGTAACGGGGCCGTCGTCCGAGACGAAGAGCTCGTCCGCAGAGAACCAGCCGTCGCCTCCGCCCGAGAGCTCCAGCCCGAGCGCCGCGAGCGCGCCCGCATAGAATCGCTTGCTCGCCTCCAGGTCCGCCACGCGGAGGTGGACGTGATCGAACAGCCGGCCTGCATGGGCCTCAGGCATCGATCTGGAGCCTAGTCCCTAAGCTGCGCCAGTGGCGATCCGCAAGCTCCTCGTTGCGAACCGCGGCGAGATCGCCGTGCGCATCTTCCGTACTTGCAGCGATCTCGGGATCGCGACCGTCGCCGTCGCCCCTCCCGACGACGACGGATCGCTCCACGCCCGTTCGGCGGACGAGGTCGTCGAGATCACGAGCTACCTCCATTCAGAGGAGCACATCCGAGCGGCAAAGCAGGTCGGCGCGGATGCCATCCATCCGGGCTACGGGTTCCTCGCTGAGAATGCCGACTTCGCAGAAGCGGTAGAGGCCGCGGGGCTCGTCTGGGTAGGCCCGCCGGCGGAGGCGCTCCGGATGGGAGGGGACAAGCTCACCGCCAAGCGGATCGCGCGAGAGGCAGGTGTTCCCACGCTTCCGGAGGGAGCGCCGGAGGACATCGGGTTTCCGCTCGTAGTGAAGGCCTCGGCAGGGGGCGGCGGTCGCGGCATGCGAGTCGTACGGGATCCAGCGGAGCTCGACGAGGCGCTCGCGGCAGCCGAGCGCGAAGCCGTAGCCGCCTTCGGCAACGGGACGCTCTACTGCGAGCGCTACCTCGAACGGCCGCGGCACGTCGAAGTGCAGCTGCTCGCGGACGGGCGTGGAAACGTCGTCGCGCTCGGCGAGCGCGATTGCTCGGTGCAGCGGCGCCACCAGAAGGTGCTCGAGGAGGCTCCCGCGCCTCGACTCTCGCGTGAGCTGCGAGACGCCCTCCTCGACGCGGCGGTCGCCTTCGGCCGAGCGATCGGCTACCGGAGTGCAGGCACGGTGGAGTTCGTCGTCGACGGCGACGAGTTCTTCTTCCTCGAGCTCAACGGACGCATCCAGGTCGAGCACCCGGTGACGGAAGCCGTCACGGGCCTCGACCTCGTCGCAGAGCAGCTCCGCATCGCCTCAGGCGAACCGCTTGCAACAGACTGTTGCAAGCTCGAAGGGCACGCGATCGAGGTGCGCCTCTATGCCGAGGATCCACGCACCTTTCTCCCTCAGACCGGGTCGATCACCCGGCTCGTCCTCCCTAGTAACAGTCTGTTACAAGCAGCCTCCGCCAGCCACGGTATTCGCGTCGACGCCGGGGTCGAGGAAGGGGACGAGATCGGGCTCTCGTACGACTCCCTGATCGCGAAGGTCATCGCCCACGGCCGCAACCGCGAGGAGGCGCTCGATCTCCTCGGCACCGCGCTTGCGGAGACCAGGGTCGAGGGCGTGACGACCAACCTGCCGTTCCTCCGCTGGCTCGTCTCGCATCCGGCAGTGCGAGCCGGCGAGGCGACGACAGCGTTCCTGACCGAGAATTCCCCGCTCAGCCCGCTCCCGCTCCTTCGCCCGCCGGATCCGTGGACCCGACCATGGCGGCTCAATCTGCCCGCGCCAGCGCCCACGTCGCCGCCGAGAGTCGAGACGTCGATCGCCGCGCACGGACCTGCCGGCGGAGAGAGCGCCGTCCTCGCACCGATGCCCGGCACCGTGATTCGGGTGGAGGTCGAGGCAGGAGACGAGGTGCAGGCTCGTCAGCCCCTGATCGTGCTCGAGGCGATGAAGATGGAGATTCCCGTTCACTCCCCCTTCCCGGGAGCGGTGAAAGCCGTCCACGTGGCGAGCGGCGACCGCGTCGCGGGCGGCGCGCTCCTCGTGGAGATCGAAGCCTAGGAGGGCTGCCCTGGCGGAGGCTGCGAGAGCGCGACGCGGTAGCGCCAGTAGATGAGGCCGACCGCAACTGCTGCCCCGGCGAGACCCCACAGAACGGAGCTGGCGTCGCCGAAGTCCGGCTTGACCGCCATGTCGTACAGCAGCAGGAAGAGAAGCACGAGGTCGAGGCGGCCGACCATGACGAGGCGCAAGGTGCGAGGACCGGCTTCGGGAGACCCTTCCTTCATCAGCTCGCCCAGCCGACCGGACTCGGGCCCGAGAAACAGCAAACCGAGGAGGAAGGTCGTCGCGTAGAGCGCGAGGCCGATCACGATCCAGTCGTCGCCGAAGCCGTAGAAGTCCGAGTCGACAACGAGCAGGATCCCGCTCGCGAAGGCCAGCAGCGAGCCCGGGATGAACACGCGATTTGCAATCCACTCGACGTCCTGGCCGAACGCTCCCAGCCGTGCCGGGTCGCCCGACATCGAGGCGCGGATGCCGAAGAACTGCATCATCAACCCGCCTCCGACCCAGATCACGGCCATCGCGATGTGCGTGAAGAGGAGGAACTCGAACCAGGACATGAGGAGCGACTAGTCGCGTACGAGATCGAGGAGCTTGCCGACGACGACGTTCACGATCCAGACGACGATCGTCGCACCGACATAGGTCCAGAACCCGTCGATCGAGAAGCGTGGCGCCACCCACTCGGCGAGCGCGAGCATCAGCACGTTCAGCGCGAAGTACGACAGCCCGAAGGTGATGAGCACCAGCGGCAGCGTCAGGATCGCGAGAATCGGCTTCAGGATCGCGTTGCCGACCATCAGGATGAAGGCGCCGAGCAGGAGCGATCCCCAGCGGTCGATCCGTACACCGTCGAACATCCAGTCGACGACGATCAGCGCGAGGACGTTGATGCCCCAGAGGACGAGGAGGCGGATGAGCCAGACCATCGGGCGAGGAGCCTAACGCGAGCGAACGGGCGGTAGCGAACGAACCGTCCACACAACCATGGGCGAAGTGGAAGCGCCGCGGCCGCGAAGCGGACGCCTTCAGGGATTTGCGCGAGCGAAGTCCGCGAGAGCGGATTTCGATCTGCGCCGACTAGAAGATCTTCTGCAGCTTCATCGCTGCGCCCATGTCGCCCTTGATCTTGAGCTTCCCCGTCATGTAAGCAGTCGTAGGGTTCTGCTCGCCGGCGACGATCTTCTCGAAGTTCTCCTCGCTCGCAGAGAACGTGCAGTCGGCGTCTCCTTCGCCCTCCGTGACCGTGATCGCCCCGTCGGCCACCGCCACCTTCCACGTCCCGGCGCCCTCGATCTCGAACAGGTACGTGTTGTTCATGCCGGCGATCCGCTCGGGATCGACTCGTCCAGGCAAGCCCTCGAAGAACTCCTGCACGCTGGCCATCGTCTCGACGCCTCCCTCCAGGTGGACGGCGGCAGCGTAAATGATTCGAGGGCGGCGCGGATACGATCCGCGCCGGTGAACTTCGATCTCACGCCCGAGCAGGAGCTGATCCGCGACACCGTGCGCACGTTCGCGCGGGAGCGTGTTCAGCCCGTCGCCGCTGAGCTCGACCTCGAGTCGCGATTCCCCTACGAGCTCGTGACGGAGCTCGCGGAGCTCGGTCTCATGGGACTCCCGATCCCGGAGGAGTACGGCGGGGCCGGCGGAGACACCGTCTCGTACGCGATCGCGATCGAGGAGCTGACGCGCATCGACTCCTCCGTCGCCATCACCGTCGCCGCGCACACCTCCCTCGGGACGTCGCCGATCCTCCTCTTCGGGACGGAGGAGCAGAAACAGCGCTGGCTTCCAGATCTCGCTTCCGGGAAGCGGCTCGCAGCGTTCGGGCTCACGGAGGCCGGTGCCGGGTCGGACGCGGGCAACACCCGGACGACAGCCGAGCTGCGCGACGGCTCCTGGGTGATCAACGGGTCGAAGCTCTTCATCACGAACGCCGGGACGGACGTCACCTGGGGCATCACGATCACCGCGCGGACAGGTGAGGACGAGGTGTCGAACATCGTCGTCGAGAACGGGACGCCCGGCTACACGATCTCCGCGCCGATGAAGAAGCTCGGCTGGCGGGCTTCGGACACGCGGGAGCTCTCGTTCGAGGACGTGATCGTTCCGGAGGAGAACCTCCTCGGCGAGCGAGGTGCGGGTTTCCAGCAGTTCCTCGAGATCCTCGACGGTGGCCGGATCTCGGTCGCAGCGATGGGCGTCGGCCTCGCCCAGGGCGCGTACGACCTCGCGTACGCCTACGCAAAGGAGCGCGAGCAGTTCGGGAAGCCGATCGCGTCGTTCCAGGCTGTCCGATTCAAGCTCGCCGACATGGCGACGGAGATCGAGGCGGGCCGGGCGATGGTTCTCAAAGCGGCCTGGCTGAAGGATCAGGGCCGAGAGTTCGCCCGCGAGTCGGCGATGGCGAAGCTCTATACCGGCGAGCTGTCGAACCGAGTCGTCGACGCGGCACTCCAGATCCACGGCGGGTTCGGCTACATGGAGGAGTCCGCGATCTCTCGCTTCTACCGCGATCAGAAGATCCTCGAGATCGGCGAGGGGACCAACGAGGTTCAGCGGATGGTCATCGCCAAGCTGATCGGCTTGTAGGGGCGAGGCTTGCCTCGCCCACGGGCTGGCGCGCGGCTCTCGACACTCGCTGCGTGCGGGTTGGCTTGGACGCTCATGGCCTCCAACTCGGCCCTGGCTCACATCAGCGTCACCCCGGGTCTCCTCGTCGCGAACGACACACAGGAGTTGCGTCTGCTCGTGCACAACGACCTCGACAGGCCGATGACCGGGCTCGCAGTCGTCGCGCCGGCGGGCCTGCGAATCGTCGGTGCGGGCGCCGATCAGCCCGAGCAGTGGGAAAACGTCGTCGACGAGGGATCTGCGACCTGGAGTGGCGGGCCGCTCGCACCGAACACCGGGGCTGCGTTCATCCTCGAGGTCGCGGTGGGCGAGTCGACGGTGCCGGGCCCCTTCCAGCTGCAGGCGGACCAGCTCTATCCGGAAGGCGGCAAGCTCCCGTGGCCGATCTCCGTGACCGTCGTACCGGCCGAGGACGACGACGCGCAACTCGTCACCTGGGCGATCGTCGCGGGCATCTTCGTGCTGGCCACCGCAGGGATCATCGCGATCGCCGTGCTGCGCCGGGGCCGCACACTTCAAGAGAAATAGCGGAGACCGCTGCTAGTTTCGCGGCAAGTGGTCGCTCCGGGAAGTACCACACCGCTTGGCCGGCTGCAAACACTTCGCATCGCGTCGTCCTCAGTCGTCCCGATATCTACTGATATCGGGACTCCCTGCGTCCTAGCGCTGCTTGGTTTTCGCGCGGCCAAACGGCGCCGTACTCCCCGGAGAGACCACCAGTGATCTTCACGCAGTTCGTCGACGACGCTCTCGGGTGCGCTTCGTACCTGGTCGGCGACGAGAGCACCGGACAGGCGGTCGTCGTGGACCCGGCGTTCGCGATCGAGCAATACCTCGAGGACGCGGAAAAGCGCGGCGTTCGCCTGGTTCGCGCGGTCGAGACGCACACGCATGCCGACCACGTCTCGGGTCATGGGAGGCTGGCGCTCGAGCACGACCTCCCTGTCAGCATCCACTCCGAAGCCAAGGCCGAGTACGCACACGACGCGCTCGATGACAGCAGCGAGATCTCCCTTGGCGAGGTCGTCCTCAGGTGCATCCACACTCCGGGCCACCGGCCGGAGCACTGCTGTTTCGCAGTCGTCGACGGCTCGCGAGCCTCCGAGCCGTGGCTAGTCCTTACCGGGGACTCGCTGTTCGTGGGAGATGCCGCACGCCCGGACCTGGCGGTGGAGGCGCGCGCGGGAGCCGAGGGTCTCTTCCACTCGCTCCGGAGGCTGGTCGAGCTCGGCGACGGCGTCGAGGTCTACCCCGGCCACGTCGCCGGCTCCTTGTGCGGCAAGGCGATGAGCTCGAAGGCGTCGACCACGATTGGCTTCGAGCGCCGCTTCAATCCCGCATTGGCGAGCACTGAAGTCTCGGATTTCGTCGCCGAGTCCGCTGGGACGTCCACCCCGCGCCCGCCGAACATGGAGCGGATCGTCGAGCTCAATCGCGGCGCGTTCGTCGGCGCGCAGCCCGAGCCTCCCGAGCTTCCGCTCCCGGTCGACGGCGCCCAGGTCGTGGATGTGCGACCGGTCGACGAGTTCGCCTCCGGGCATCACAAGGGCGCGGTGAGCGTCCCCGTGTCCGGATCGAGCTTCGCGACCAAGGCCGCGTTCGTGGTCGACGCGCAGCGAGCGGTCGTCGTCGTGGCCGCAACAGAAGGCGATGCCGAACGAGCGATACGAAGCTTGCGCTCGGTGGGGCTGTTCGACATCTCCGGCTACGTGCTGGGTGGAGGAGCGGAAACGCTCGGCCTGGTCGGGGTCGACGAGCTCGACGCGCTCCTCGCGGACGGCGCGGAGCTGATCGACGTGCGCGAGAAGGACGAGCGCGACTCGGGCTACATCGCGGGCAGCCGCAACATCCCGTACCGCCTGCTTGCCCTCGGCGCGGTCGATCTTCCGAGCGACCGGCCGCTCGTCACGATCTGCGAATCCGGCCCGCGAGCGGCGATCGCGGCGAGCATCCTCGCGGCGCGTGGCTACGACGCGCGCGCGGTCGCCGAGGGCGGCGTCGACGCCTGGCGCGAAGCCGGCAAGCCGACGGTCGAGTTCCGCCGCTGCGGCTCCTGAGGCTGCGAAAACCAGGGTCAGACCCTGGGCATGTCCCGCGCGGACATGGCTGAGGGCAAAGAGAGTGCAACAACCTCTCCACAGCGAGCAGGGTGAGACGCCGGAGATCCCGCTTACGCGGGAGGTCCTAGCTGTTCCACGGCGTAGTCTGCGTCGCCAAGCGCACGGACGATCGCTTCGCAATGAGCGTCGTCCCTCGTGGACACGACGATCTCGACCTCCGTTTGCAGAGCAGTTCGGGTCGTGCCCTCGCGATGGTGGTCGACCGAGACGATGTTCCCCCGCTCGCGCGCCACGAGGTCGAGGACGTTCCTGAGCTCGCCGGGACGGTCGGGGATGAGCATGCGGATCGCGAGGTAGCGGCCCGAGCGAGTCAGGCCCAGGCGCATGACCGAGATGAGCGTCGTCGCGTCGATGTTCCCGCCGGACAGGACGATCGCCACAGGATCCTCGCCGCCCGCTCGTCCCGCCAACAACGCAGCGAGTCCAACTGCGCCGGCGCCCTCGACCAGGAGCTTCTTCCGCTCGAGACAAAGGACTAGCGCGTCCGAGATCTCCTCGTCCGAGACCTCCACCATGTCGTCCAGCGTCCGTTCGAGGATCGAGCCGGCGAGCTCGCCGCGCGACTTCACGGAGATCCCGTCGGCGATCGTCAATCCCGACTGGCAGATGACGCCGACGATCCGCTGTCCGGGGCGCCGCTCGCGGAGCGCGAGCGAGATGCCGGACGCCAGCCCACCTCCGCCGACGGGGACGAGCACCGTCTTCGCGTCGGGGACCTGCTCGGCGAGCTCGAGCCCGATCGTTCCCTGACCCGCGACGACGCGGGCGTCCTCGTAGGCGTGAACGAGTGTGGCGCCGGTGCGGTCGACGTGCTCCTGCGCGGCTGACACCGCACCTTCGAAATCCGCGCCGGACAGCTCGACGACACCGTCGTACGCACGCGTCGCCTCGACCTTGGCCATCGGCGCGTCCTCGGGCATGAAGATCGTGGCGGAGATCCCGGCCTCGCGCGCGGCCCACGCGACCGCCTGGCCGTGGTTGCCCGCGCTCGCGGCGACGACACCTGCGCGTCGCTCATCGGGAGAGAGTGTCGAGATCGTGTTGTAGGCCCCACGGATCTTGAAGGACCCCGTGCGCTGCAGGTTCTCGGCCTTGAGGAAGACGCTGCGACCGGAGAGCCGCGAGAACGTCTCGGTCGGGTAGAGCGGAGTCTCTCGCGCGACCCCGGCCAGGCGCGCACGGGCCTTCTCGATCTCGCCAATCGTCGGCGCGTCAGCCAACCTTGAACACCTTCTCCATGATCTCGCGGACTGCCGTCAGCGGATCGAGCTGACGCTGCTCGACCGCCTCCAGCAACCGCTGGAGCTCGGGGTCGTCGGCCACCGCTGTCTCGAGATGCGACTTCGCACGGCTCGACGCGACGGCGAACACCTCGCGGGCGAGATTTCGACGCCTCCGCTGCTCGAGGCCGCCGTCGCGTTCGAGCGCGGCACGATGTCCCTCGAGCTTCTCCCACAGCTCGGCGACGTTCTCTCCGTGCAAGGCGTCGGTGAGGACGATCGGTGGCCGGCGCTCGGGCTCGGCGAGGCCGATGATCGAGCGCACTTCGTTCAACATCGTCTTCGCCGCGGGATGATCCATCTTGTTGACGGCGATCACGTCCGGGATCTCCATGATCCCAGCCTTCAGAGCCTGCACCGAGTCCCCCGAGCCCGGCATCAGCACGAGGAGCACGGTGTCGGCGATGCCCGTTACCTCGACCTCGCTCTGCCCCGCACCGACGGTCTCCACGAAGACGATGTCCTTGCCGAACGCGTCCAGGAGGAGAACTGCCTGGAGGGTCGTCTCCGCGAGCCCGCCGAGATGACCTCGAGTCCCCATCGAGCGGATGTACACACCCGGATCCGTGAAGTGATCGGCGAGCCTGATGCGATCGCCGAGGAGCGCACCGCGCGAAAAGGGGCTGGAGGGGTCGACCGACACCACCCCGACTGTGCGATCCCGGGCGCGGAGGTGCTCGACGAGCGCGGCGATCAGCGAGGACTTTCCGACTCCCGGCGGCCCCGTCACGCCGACGACGACGGCCTTCCCGGTCTCCGGATACAGCTCGCGCACGACCGGGTACGCGAGCGGGTCGCCGTTCTCGACCAGTGAGATCGCCCGTGCGAGCGCGCGGCGATCGCCGGCACGCACGCCGCTCGTCAGCTCTTCGAGAGCCCATTCCTTCCGCGCCACGATCGCGGAGCCTAACGGCGGCGGATCACGTGGCCCGGCGCGCGGCTTCCTTCTCGCGCCTGACTTCGATCTCCTCGAGGAGGACCGCAATGCGCTCGAGGCCGCTCCCTGCCGTCACGGGAACCGGTGAAGGCGGCTCGACCACCGCCGGCACCGCGACCGCCCCGCCGTTCACGGAGATCAGGTCGCCCACAGCCGCCTCACCGTACGCCTCCAGCAGGTGATCCTTGTCCGTGCTCCTGACGGGCAGCCACCGCGTCATGAGAAGCGCGATGACGGCGCCAAGACCGAACACCGCGGCAGCCGACAGGATGATCCAACGCGGGCTGTACCACCCGAGCAGCAAGCCGGTCGTCCCCATTCCGAGCCCGATGACGACGTAGTTCGTGCTCATGATCGTGGCGAGCGCCCGTCCGCGGAACCGATCGGGCGCACCGCGCTGAACGAGGATCTGGTTGCAGATGATGGCCGCGCCGTTGCCCGCAGCGCCTCCCATCGCGAACGGGACGGCGATCCAGATCGAAGGGCTCAGCGCCGCACCGCCCCAGCCGATGGCCATGAGCGCGATCGATCCCGCGTAGTGGCGGCGTAGGCCGACCTTGCCGAGCGCCGGAGCGGCGAGGAAGCTCCCGATCACGAGCCCCGCCCCGCTCGCGCCGATCATCACGCCGAAGCCGATGTCCCCGGCGTTCAGGATGTCCTTCACGAAGAAGACCTCTGCGACGTTGACGGCAGCGCTCCCGATGAGCACGGTGCTCCACACCACGAGAACCGTGCGAAGCGGCAAGGCCCTCAGCACGAGGCGGACTCCGTCGGCGACGTCGCGCCAATGCCCGCTCGTCAGAGACTCCTGGGAGCGCAGCTGCCTCTCTGCAATTCTCGAGACGAGAAGCGCGGAAACGAGGAACGTCACCGCGTTCACTGCGTACGGCACCGAGGGGCTCCACACGCTGACCATGACGCCGCCGATGACCGGGCCGATCATCCAGGCGCCGTTCTCGACCGTCTGGAGCAGCGAGTTCGCGTTCGTCAGCTCGTCGTCCGGCACGAGATTCGGCAAGCCTGCGTAGGCGGCGGGTCGGAAGAAGCCCGTCGCGATGCCCGCGACCGCAGCGAGCCCGACGATCCCGATCGGGCTGTCCACGAATGGAAGGGCTGCGAAGACGCCGACGCGGCTCAGGTCCGACGCGATCATCAGGCGCCGGCGCGAGAGCCGGTCGAACAGCGGCCCGAGCAAGAGCCCGACGAGGACGATGGGCAGGAAGTCGGCGATCAGGAGCGCCGCCACCCACAAGCCCGATTCGGTGCGAGCGTAGATGTCGAGCGTCAGCGCGGTCGCCGCCAGGTACGTCCCGATCCCGGATCCCGCCGAAGCGAGGAAGAGGAGCCCGAACGCGGGCGACCGGCGCAGGAGACCTAGACGGCTGGTGCTCTCCACGGCTCCTGTGACGCTACCACCCGCTCCGGCTTTCCTCTACGGCCCGTTCGGGCCGTGTCCGGGCAAGGCACGACGCAAGAGAGCGGTCAGCCGGTCTTCATCACGCGAGCCATGCGGCGCGCGGCGATTCGCGCCACTGCCACCTCGTCGGCCTTCACCGGCGGGGCGAACGCCGATCCGAAGTACAGCGCGGACTGGGCGCGTGAGTGCTTGAGCACCACGACGTCGACGACGAGGCGAACGGTTGTGCCCTGAGTCGTCCCGGAGAGTGTCAGCCGGTAGGCCGCTGTACGCTCGGCGATCCGCGGAAACGCCGCTTTCCGGAACGATTCCAGCGTCACGCCCTGGGCTGCGAACTCCTTCGCGAGCTCGTCCCGAAGGCAGCGTGTGCCCGCGCTCCGCGTGCCTCGCGCCCACGACGCGTTTGCATCCGCGACGGTCGCGTAGACGTTCGCCGCCGAGGCCACGAACCCGAAGCCCTGAGCCCACGTCGGCGACTCCGCTCTTCCGGTCAGGGTGAG
Source organism: uncultured Actinomycetes bacterium (assembly GCA_963789655.1). Lineage (GTDB taxonomy): Bacteria > Actinomycetota > Thermoleophilia > Gaiellales > Gaiellaceae > GMQP-bins7. The sequence goes on along the minus strand of CAWBLH010000006.1, from coordinate 153,383 downwards.
ATCGGACTCGTCGACGCCCTCGCACGTCAGATGGGGATCAGCCTCGCTTCTCGGCTGCGCAGTCGCTCCCGGTCCCAGGTCGCTCTGGCGCAGGAGCATCGCTTGCGCCTTCGCCTGGTCTGCCGGGCGGATCTGCTTCTTCGGATCAAGATGATCCGCGCGTGCCGATCCGGCTCCGGCGAGCAGCAGCAGCGCGGCGACGGCGAGGAGACGCTGCACGTTTGTCATGGTAGGGCTCACGGTTCGTACGCAAGATTGGGACGAAGCCAGCGTTCGGCCTCGCCGACTTCGATCTCCTTCCGCCTCGCATAGTCCGTCACCTGGTCACGCCCGATCCTGCCGACCGAGAAGTACCGGGCCTGCGGATGACCGAAATAGAGGCCGCTGACACTCGGCGGCGGCGTCATCGCGAAGGACTCGGTCAAGCCGATTCCGACTCCCTCCGCCTCGAGGAGCGTCATGAGCGTCTCCTTCTCGGAGTGGTCCGGGCAGGCGGGGTAGCCGTGCGCAGGACGGATACCGCGGAAGCGCTCGCGGATCAGAGCGTCACCAGAGAGCTGCTCCCTCGGGGCGTACCACTCGTGCCGGGCCTGCTGGTGGAGCCACTCTGCGAATGCTTCGGCGAGTCGGTCGGCGAGCGCGCGGACCATGATCGAGCGGTAGTCGTCCAACTCGGCCTGGAAGCGGTCGGCGAGCTCCTCGGCGCCGTGGATCGCGACTGCGAACGCTCCGACATGATCGGTGAGCCCGGTCTCCGCAGGCACGACGAAGTCGGCAAGGGAGCGGTTCGGTCGCGAGTCTCCGTGATCGGCCTGCTGCCGGAGCATGGGGAAGCGGACGCTGCCTCCGTTCAGGACCACATCGTCTTCCTCGGCCTTGGCCGGCCAGAAGCCGTACACGCCTCGCGCCTGCAGCGATCCAGTGGCGATCACGTCGTCGAGCAGCTCGTTCACCGCGGCGTAGAGCTCGCGCGCAGTCGCACCCTTCTCCGGGTCGTCCAGGATCGCCGGAAAGCGCCCTTTGAGCTCCCAGGCGTGGAAGAAGAACGTCCAGTCGACGTAGTTCCGGAGAACCGCGATGTCGGCATCCACAACCTGGAGGCCGAGGGTCGCAGGGACGGCGAGGTCCTCCTCGTGCCAGTCGATCGGCGTGCGGTTCGCACGCGCCTCCCCGATCGGAAGCAGCGGCTTCCGGCTCTTGTCCGCGTGCAGGGCCCTGAGCCGTTCCTGGTCGGCGCGATTCTCCTCGTCGAGGCGCACGCGCCTGTCGCCGTCGAGCAAGGCGCCGACCACGCCGACCACCCGCGACGCGTCGAGCACGTGCAGTGTCGGGCGGCTGTACTCCGGAGCGATCCGAACAGCGGTGTGCTGCTTCGACGTCGTCGCCCCGCCGATCAGGAGCGGAAGCTCGATCCCGCGCCGCTCCATCTCCTTCGCGACGTGAACCATCTCGTCGAGGGACGGCGTGATCAGGCCGGAGAGGCCCACGAAGTCGCAGTCCTCCTCGAGCGCGGTGTCGAGGATCCGGTCGGCCGTGACCATGACTCCGAGGTCGATGACCTCGTAGCCGTTGCAGCCGAGCACGACGCCGACGATGTTCTTGCCGATGTCGTGCACGTCGCCTTTTACGGTTGCGAGCACGATGCGCGTCGCCGACGACGCGCTCGTCTTCTCCGCTTCCATGTACGGCTCCAGGTACGCGACCGCCCGTTTCATCGCGCGCGCGCTCTTCACGACCTGCGGCAGGAACATCTTCCCCGAGCCGAAGAGGTCGCCGACGATCGACATCCCGTCCATCAGCGGCCCTTCGATGACGTCGAGCGGACGCGCTGCCTCGGCTCTCGCTTCCTCGGTGTCTTCCTCGATGAAGTCGACGATCCCGTGGACGAGTGCGTGCGCGAGGCGTTCGCCGACCGGAGCCTCTCGCCACGTGAGGTCGACCTCCCGCTGCGTCGCTCCACCCGTCACGGTACGCGCGCGGTCGACGAGCCGCTCCGTCGCATCCGGGCGGCGATCGAAGAGCACGCTCTCGACCCGCTCGAGCAGGTCGGCTTCGATGTCCGCGTAGACGGCGAGCTGGCCGGCGTTGACGATTCCCATGTCGAGCCCTGCGCGGATCGCGTGGTAGAGGAACGCTGCGTGCATCGCCTCGCGCACCGCGTCGTTCCCGCGAAAGGCGAAGGAGAGATTCGAGATGCCGCCCGAGATCAGGGCGCCCGGACACCGCTCCTCGAGCAACGGGATCGCCTCGATGTACCACTTCGCGAACTGCGCGTGCTCCTCGATCCCGGTGGCGACCGCGAGCACGTTCGGGTCGAGGACGATGTCTTCGGGCCGGAAGCCGGCTTCGCCGATGAGCAGGTCGTACGCCCGGCCGAGGATCTCGACCTTCCTCTCGACCGTCTCGGCCTGACCCTTTTCGTCGAAGGCCATGATGACGACCCCGGCGCCGTAACGCCGCACCGTCCGGGCCTGCTCGAGAAACACGTCCTCGCCCTCTTTCAGCGAGATGGAGTTGACGATCCCCTTGCCCTGGAGGCACTTGAGGCCGGCCTCGAGCGCGGAGAACCGCGAGCTGTCCACCATGATCGGCAGGCGCGCCGCCTCCGGCTCGGTCGCGATCAGGTTGAGGAAGCGTGTCATCGCCTGCTCTGCGTCGAGCAGGTCGGCGTCCATGTTCACGTCGAGGAGGTTCGCGCCGCCGCGCACTTGCTCGATGGCCACCGCGACGGCCCCCTGGAAGTCGTCGGCCTCGATCAGCCGCCGGAACTTCGCCGACCCGGTGACGTTCGTCCGCTCGCCGACGACGACGAATCCGGTGTCGGGCCTGATGACGAACGGCTCGAGGCCCGAATAGCGAGGAAGCTGCGAGGGCTCGGGCACGCGCCGTGGAGGAAGGCCCTCCACCGCGCGGGCGATCTCCCTCGTGTGCTCTGGCGTGGTTCCGCAGCAGCCTCCGACGAGGTTGACGAGGCCGTCCTCGGCGAAGGAGCGCAGGAAGCGGCTCGTGTCACCCGGCTCCTCGTCGTGGAGCCCGAGCGCGTTCGGGAGCCCCGCATTCGGGTGGCAGGAGACGTACGTCGACGCGACGTTCGCCAGACCCTCGAGGAACGGTCGCATCTCGGTCGCGCCGAGCGAGCAGTTGACGCCCACGATCAACGGCTCTGCGTGCTCGACCGAGATCCAGAACGCCTCCGCGGTCTGGCCGGAGAGGTTGCGTCCACTCCTGTCCACGGCTGTGAACGAGAGCCAGAGCGGGAGCTCGGGAGCGACGTTGGCGGCAGCCACGATCGCGGCCTTGGCGTTCAGCGTGTCGAAGATCGTCTCGACCATGAGCAGGTCGACCCCTCCGTCGCGGAGGGCGGCGATCTGCTCCTCGTACGTCTCGCGAACCTGGTCGAAGGTCACCGCTCGATAGGCGGCGTCGTCGACCCGCGGCGAGAGCGAGAGCGTGACGTTGAGCGGGCCGAGCGACCCGGCGACGAAGCGAGGCTTCTCGGGAGTGCGCGTGTTCCAGTCGTCCGCCGCGCGCCGGGCGAGCCGCGCGCCTTCGAGGCTCATGTCTGCGGCAACGTCGCCGAGGTCGTAGTCCCCCTGCCCGATTCGTGTCGCCGTGAACGTGTTCGTCGTGGCGATGTCCGCGCCGGCGGCGAAGTACGCGTCGTGGATCTCGGTGACGATCTCCGGATGCGTGAGGTTCAGGAGATCGGGGTCGCCCTGGACGTCCTTGTGATGCTCACGGAAACGCTCGCCTCGATACTCGTCCTCCGAGAGCCCGCGCCGGTGGATGAGCACGCCCCAGGCCCCGTCGAGGACGAGAATCCGCTCGGCAAGAAGTTTCTCGATCTGTCCGCGAACGTCCTTCATCTGTCGCCTCCGGGCCTAAAGGTCCGGAGCCGCTCGCGGCCCTCGGCTCTTTAGGCGTTTTTTATCCTGGTCGCCAAGCTGCCTCAAAGCTGTCCAGGTCTCTTCTCAGGCTAGCGCAAGCTGCAATTTCCGCAACCCGCGCGGACGGGTCGGGCTTCAGCCTGACCCCACGACCGATCCTCGTCAGCCCGTCGTTCGGCCCGAGACTGCGAGCTGGTTCTCGGCGTGCACGATGCGCTGCTCGAGCTGCCAGCGATCGGCCTGCGACTCCCCCGCTTCCACCTTCTCGAGCTCGGCCTTCGCCGCTTCGAGCTGCTCGCGGGCGCGCTGGTCGTCGATCTCGCGCACGTCCACGGCGTCGTCCACGAGTGCCAGCGCGCGGTCGAGCTCGACCTTGAAGAATCCCGGACCTGTCGCGAACTGGATGATCTCCGTCGGGCTCAGGTGAATCCGCGTCGAGCCCGCCTTCAACGTCGCGACCAGCGGGGCATGCCTCGCGAGGACGCCGATCTCGCCGGCCGCCCCCGGCACGACGATCATCTCCGCCTCGCCGTCGAACGCCGCTCCGTCCGGCGTCACCAGCGACACGTCGAACTTCGGGTGAGACTCGGCCACGGCAGTCCTCTACGCGGCGACGGCCTCGGACTTCTTCGCCTTCTCGACCGCGTCCTCGATCGTCCCCACCATGTAGAAGGCCGCTTCGCCAAGCTCATCGTGCTCGCCGTCGATGATCGCGCGGAAGCCGCGGATCGTGTCCTCGAGCTTCACGTACTCGCCGGGAGTCCCCGTGAACTGCTCTGCGACGAAGTTCGGCTGCGAGAGGAAGCGCTCGATGCGCCTTGCGCGCCCGACGACCAACTTGTCCTCGTCCGTCAGCTCGTCCATGCCGAGGATCGCAATGATGTCCTGGAGGTCCTTGTAGCGCTGGAGCACCTGCAGCATGTCCGTCGCCGTCCGGTAGTGCTCTTCGGAGACGATCCCCGGCTGGAGCGCACGCGATGTGGAGTCGAGCGGATCGACCGCCGGATAGATGCCCTTCTCGACGATTGCCCTCGAGAGCACGACGGTCGAGTCGAGATGCGCGAAGACGTTGGCGGGCGCTGGGTCGGTCAGGTCGTCGGCCGGAACGTAGATCGCCTGCACGGACGTGACCGAGCCCGTCGTCGTCGACGTGATCCGCTCCTGGAGCTGACCCATCTCGGACGCGAGCGTCGGCTGGTAGCCGACGGCGCTCGGCATGCGGCCGAGAAGCGCCGACACCTCTGAGCCCGCCTGCACGAAGCGGAAGATGTTGTCCACGAACAGCAGGACGTCCTGGCCCTCGTCGCGGAAGTACTCGGCCATCGTCAAGCCGGAGAGACCAACGCGGAGACGAGCGCCCGGAGGCTCGTTCATCTGCCCGTACACGAGCGCGACCTTGTCGATCACCTCCGACTCGGTCATCTCGATGAGGAGATCTGTGCCCTCGCGTGTGCGCTCGCCCACTCCTGCGAACACGGAGACACCTCCATGCTCCTGCGCGACGTTGTGGATCAGCTCCTGGATCAGCACCGTCTTGCCTACACCCGCGCCTCCGAAGAGACCGACCTTGCCGCCCTTCACGAACGGGGCGATCAGATCGATGACCTTGATGCCGGTCTCGAAGATCTCCATCTTCGGCGAGAGGTCACGGAAGGCGGGCGGGTCTCGGTGGATCGCCCACCGCTCCACGTCGTCGGGCGGAGGCCCCTTCTCGTCGATCGGCTCCCCGATCACGTTCCATACGCGTCCGAGCGTCGCATTTCCGACCGGAACCGAGATGGGCGCCTCCGTGTCGGTACACAGTGTGCCGCGCGAGAGCCCGTCGGTGGAATCCATCGCGACAGCGCGGACGCGATCGTCGCCCAGGTGCTGCTGCACCTCGGCGATCAGCGTCCGTGTAGAGCCGTCCGGATCGGGAATGTCGATGGCGAGCGCCGTGTAGATCTGCGGGAGCCGATCGGAGAACACGGCGTCGATGACGACGCCCTTGATCTCGATGATCCGGCCGGTGTTCGTGGTGGACTTTCCGTCGTCGGACATGCGTCTCCTAGAGCGAAGGACAGAGGCTGCACGCGTTTGCTGCGGCCGAAAATGCAGTCTATCTAGGCCTGTTCCCCACAGCCGCGGCAACCTTGACTGAACGCGGCGGCGGCTATCCTGGCCCGGCATGTGGACGGGGAGAACATGGCTCATGGCGGCAGTCGCCGTGGTCGTGACAGTGGCCGCGGTTGCCATCGTCGGGCTCGCGCTCGGAGGTGGCAGCGGTGAGGCGGCCACGAAGGCGGAGTACCAGGTCGTGGTCGTCAACACGCGCGACCGAATCGACTTCAGCCTCGGTCGGCTGAGCAAGGCTCAGTCCCTCGAGGAGCTCCTGACGCGAATGGACGAAGCGGCGGAGACGATCGGCGACGCGGCCGGCGACCTCGACGACGTCAATCCTCCCGACACACTCGAGGACCAACACGAGCGGCTCGTCGAGCAGACCGAGAACCTCGCCGGCGAGGTGCAGGGAACCGCAGACCAGGCTCGCACCCCCGGCTTCGAGGACATCCTCGACGGCGCCGCAGGTCTCGACTTCCCGTCCTGGGCTGCGATCAACGCGATCCTCGTCGAGCTCCGTGCGCAGGAGATCGAGGTACCGCCGCTTGCCCGGAAGACGGCATAGTCGTGCGTCCAAAATGGCCTCCGGCCGGGCCTCGCTGCGCTAACCGACGCGCTCCAGGGCTCGTCCTAGACAGTGATGAGGCGCATCTCGCCGATCGTCCTGGTCGCGTGCGCCCTCGCCGGCGCCTGGGGCCTCACGAACGCCTTCGCGGGCGGGAGCGGTCACATCCCTGTCCCGGACTTTCCGATCGGCAAGAAGGGCACCATCCTCACGGAGTGCGCCTCTCTCGCGGAAGCGAAGAAGAACGCTTGCTACGTCCGCGGGCTGCTGGCAATGGTCGAGAAGTCCGGCGACCCAGCGACAGAGCTGCCACGGATCGACAAGGAGGTGCGCACGAGCGGAGGGTTCCTCGCCGTCAACTGCCACATCCTCATGCACGAGGTGGGACGCACCTGGGCGCGCCGGCACGAAGTGACGCTCGAGACGATGTTCCGCTACGTCCCCAAGTCGAACGACCCGGGGTGCTCGGCGGGATTCGGCATGGGCATGGTCATGCACCTCGGGACCAAGCTCATCCTGAAGCCGCTCGAGGTCGTGCCGGTCTGCAATCAGCTCCCCACGCGCTTTCGCTCCTACACCTGCGTTCACGGGTCCGGACACGCATTCATGCGCGGCTACCACGGTCAGCTGAAGAGCGCCGTAATCGCCTGCAAGTCGCTGGGCGCCCGGTACACGCCCGACTGCGCTCAGGGCGCGTTCCACGACTACTGGATCTCGCTGAGCGGCGGCGACGGCACGACCCGCCCCGCGAAGGCGGACACCGATCCACGGTCGGTGTGCGCGAGCTTCGCGTATCCGCGGCCATGCTGGTATCGGTTCTTCTGGGAACGAAAGCAATCCGCCACCGTCTCCGATCAGCGCGATGTCTCCCGACTCTGCAAGGGCGTCGGCGGCGCACAACGCGCGGGCTGCATCGGAGGCGCGTCGCTTCTTCTCGCCCGCTACCGCGAGCCCGTCGACCACGCACGGGTCTGCGGCCGGCTCTCGGGCGCCGACGCTCTGAACTGCCTGCGCGGAGTCAATGTCCCGGGCCTCACGGGCGACCGTTACGCCCAGCTCCGACTCCTGCGCGCGTGCACGGGACAGCCGCAGTCGACCCGCAATGGGTGCTACGGGTGGTTCGGACGCACGCTGAACGTCGTCACGAACGGCCGCTTCGAGCGCTCCGGATGCCCGAGGCTGAAGATCTCCGAGGCCCGTGCAGCATGTGTCGCCGGCGCCCGCAAGCTCGGCGAACCGCTCGGCACCTTCTCGTAGACGACGCCTTATCTGATTGAACGCGGCCGACTTCACACCCCGCAACACCCGTGGTGCGTTGACATGAAGGGGTCTGCTTCCGCGCGATCGAAATCCGCGCTAGCGGATTCCGGTCTTGCGCATTAGCTCGAACGCTGCCGACTTCACACCCCGCAACACCCGTGGTGCGTTGACATGAAGGGGTCTGCTTCCGCGCGATCGAAATCCGCGCTAGCGGATTTCGATCCTGCGCACTAGATCGCCGGGTAGGGGCCCGGCCGGTTGGTGCCCGGGAGCTCGGTGTCGAGGTTGGCGAGCTCGCGGTCCGGCTGCCACGACGTCTTGAAGAGATTCGTCGTCGTGCTGCGGGCAGACGGATCCTGCGTACTCGGCATATCGACCTGGCTCAGCACCCCGAGAACCGCGACCAAGAGTGTCGCCGCGGCACTGATCTGAGCCACGCTGAGCGAGACGCGACGGGGCCGGCGGACGAGAATCGGCTGCCGAGGTGACTCGAGAGGCGCGGCACGGAGCTTGTCGGTGAAGTCGGATACCGACTCCTCGAACAGCCGGCAGTCGGAGCAGCGGAGGAGATGCGAGGCGAGCATCCGCTCCTCGAGCTGAGAGAGCTCGTCATCCAGGCGCAGCGAAACCTGCTCGCGAATGCGCTGACAGACCAACGACGGCCGAACCGCGTTCATGTTCGGTTGGACGACGCGAACGCCAACGAGTTAGGCCGTGGGCGATCGAGAATCCGCACGAGCGGATTACCGATCCTGCGCGTTCCCCACCTCGGCCGCGTCCGGTGCCGGCTCGGCTGTCTGCGCAGCGGCCTTCTCGGCCGCAACCTTCGCAGCCTGCCGCGCGGCGTTCTGAACCGCCGCTTGCTCCGCGATGTCCAGCGGATTGATGACCTCCGCGAAGTGGCACGCGACCGGCTGTCCACCGGCGGCATGAGGAACGAGCGGGGGCTCCTCGACCGCGCAGATCTCCTGGGCCTTCCAGCACCGAGTGCGGAACCGGCAGCCGGAAGGCGGGTTGGCCGGGCTCGGGACGTCGCCCATCAGCACGATCCGGCCGCGCTTTCCGCGGAGGTTCGGAGACTCGATGGGAACGGCCGACAGGAGCGCCTGCGTGTACGGGTGCATCGGCGCCTCGTAGATCTGCTTACGACTTCCGACCTCGACGATCTTCCCGAGGTACATGACCGCGACGCGATCGGACACGTGTCGCACGATGGAGAGGTCGTGGGCGATGAAGAGGTACGTGAGCCCGAACTCGTTCTGGAGCTGCGCGAGCAGGTTGACGACCTGCGCTTGAATCGAGACATCGAGCGCCGACACGGGCTCGTCGAGGACCATCATCTTCGGGTTCAGCGCGAGCGCTCTCGCGACGCCGATCCGCTGGCGCTGACCTCCGGAGAACTCGTGCGGGAATCGGTTCGCATGCTCGGGGCTGAGGCCGACCGTACGGAGGAGCTCCTCCACCCGGCGGTTGCCTTCTCCGCGCTTGTACAGGTCGTGAATACGCAGCGGCTCCGAGACGATGTCGCGCACCGTCATCCTCGGATTCAGCGACGCGTAGGGATCCTGGAAGACGATCTGGATGTCCCGGCGAACAGGTCGCATCGCCCGGCGCTTGAGATCGGTGATGTCCTTCCCGTCGAAGATGATCCGCCCGGAAGTGGGCTCGATCAGCTTGATGATCGTCCGGCCGAGCGTCGTCTTGCCGCAGCCGGACTCGCCCACGATGCCGAGGGTCTCGCCGTTCTTGACCGTGAGGTCGACCCCGGAAACGGCCTGTACCTGCCCGACGGTGTGCTTGAGCACCCCCGCCTTGATCGGGAAGTGCTTGACGAGCTGCTCGACGCGAAGGAGCTCGTCTCCCCCGTTGGTCGAAGCTGCAGCCGCCGCGTCCGTCACCGTCGTCGTCTGAGTCTCGGTCACGAAGGCTCCTCCACGAGCGCGCCGACGACGTGCTGGGCAGCGAGCTCCTCGGCGAAGTGACACGCCGAGGTGTGGTTGCCGCCCTCGCCGAACGGCCGGAGCTCCGGAACATCGGTCCGACACACCGCCCTGCCTTGCGAGTGGAGGCACCTGGGGTGGAATGCGCAACCAGGAGGTGGCGAGAGCAAGCTCGGAGGCTGCCCGGGGATCGGATTGAGCCACTCGAGGTCGGCATCGAGCCTCGCGAGCGAGTTCATGAGCCCGACCGTATACGGGTGCCTGGGGTTGTTGAAGATCTCGTAGACGCCTGCGAGCTCGACGACGCGGCCCGCGTACATCACGACGACCCGGTCGGCGAGCTCGGCGATCAGCCCGAGATCGTGCGTGATGAGGATGGTCGCCGCGTGCGTCTCCTGCTGCGCGGCGCGCATCACTTCCACGATCTGCGCCTGGATGGTGACGTCGAGCGCCGTCGTCGGCTCGTCCGCGATGAGAATTCTCGGCTGGTTCGCGATCGCCATCGCGATCATCGCCCGCTGGCGCATGCCGCCCGAGAACTCGTGCGGGTACTGGTTGACTCGACGCTCGGCGAACGGCACGCCGACGAGCTCGAGCAGCGCAATCGTTCGCTTGGTCGCCTCCTTGTCGCCGATCCCGGGGTTGTGCGTCTCGATCGCCTCGGAGATCTGGTGCCCGATCGTGAAGACCGGGTTCAGCGACGTCATCGGATCCTGGAAGATCATCGCGATCTCGCCTCCGCGAATCTCGCGCAGCTCCTTGATCGGCAGCGTGAGGAGATCGCGATCGCCGTACAGCGCCTCTCCCTTGACGATCTTGCCGGGCGGCTGCGGGATAAGGCCGAGCATGGTCATCACGGAGACGCTCTTCCCGGAGCCCGACTCGCCGACGATGCCCAGGGTCTCCCCCGGGAAGAGGTCGTAGCTGATGTCGTTCACTGCATGCACGACCCCGTCCTCCGTGTGGAACTCGACGGTGAGCTCGCGAATGGAGAGAACGGGGTCAGGCACGCGTTCGTTGCTGGGGGTCGAGCGCGTCTCGCAGGCCGTCGCCGATGAAGTTGACGGCGAGCGCGAGGGTCACGATGACGATGCCCGGGAAGGTCACGAGCCACCAGGAGGAGAAGCCCTCCTGCGCGCCCTCGCCGATGAGCTTCCCGAGCGCCGGCGTCGGCGGCTGAACGCCGAAGCCGAGGAACGAGAGCGCTGCCTCGAGGAGGATGGCCACCGCGATGAGCAGCGTCATCGTGACGACGATTGGCCCGACGGTGCTCGGAAGCATGTGGCGGAACATGATGCGCAGGTCACCTGCTCCGGCGGCTTTCGCCGCCTCGACGAACTCCTTCTCCCGAAGGGAGAGGAAGGTCCCGCGGACGATGCGGGCGAGCCCGACCCAGATCAGGAGCGCGACGATCAAGCCGACCCGCGCGGGCTTGCCGTGTCCCAGGTACTGCGAGAGCACGAGCAAGACGACGAGGAACGGGACGACGAGGATCAGGTCGACCAGCCGCATGAGGAGGTTGTCGACCACTCCGCCGTAGTACCCGGCTATGGCGCCGACGACCGTCCCGATCACAGTCGCCACCGTGGCGACGAGAAGCGCGACCCAGAGCGACGTGCGGAGCCCGAAGATCACGCGGCTCAGGTAGTCGCGACCGAGCTGATCGGTGCCGAACAGGTGCCAACCGTCGGTCGTCGGCGGCGAGACGACGTGCTCGAAGTCGAACTCGTCGAAGCCGTACGGCGCGATCTGCTCCGCGAAGATGGCGACCAGCCCCGCGACGACCAGGATCACGAGGCTCACGACGGCGAGCTTGTGCCTGAAGAAGCGGATTCTCGCGTACGCCCACTGGCTGCGCGCCTTTACCTCGAGACCCGACTCGTGCGCCAGCTCGGCGCCTCCGGCCGCTCCCCCTGCTCGAAAGTCCAGGGCTGAACGGGTCGGACACAGGTGCGGATCGCTCACTCAAGGCGCACGCGGGGGTCGAGCCAACCGTAGGCGAGGTCGGCGATGAGGTTGAAGACGATCACGAACACCGCGCTCACCATGAGGAACGCCATGACCGGGTACGGGTCTCCGGCGTTGAGCCTCGTGATGAAGAACGTGCCCATCCCGTCGAGGGCGAAGACCGTCTCCGTGATGACCGCGCCGGAGAGGAGCGCGCCGAAGTTCAGCGCCACCAGCGTCACGAGCGGGATCAACGCGTTTCTGAAGGCGTGGCTCATCGTCACGCGACGCTCCGGGAGGCCCTTGGCCCGCGCAGTCCGCACGTAGTCGGAGTTGACGACCTCGAGCATCGCGGCCCGCATGAAGCGAGAGTAGGTGGCGATGTTCGCAACGGCCAGCACGATAATCGGTAGCGCGAGGTGTTGCGCCCGGTCGAGGACGAAGTGGAGACCCGAGCCCGGATCGACCGAGTTCAGGCTCGCGACGTAGAAGATCCGGACGTCGAACCAGAGGTAGATGTTCACGAACAGGATCTGCAGCATCAACGCGAGCCAGAAGACGGGCATTGCGAGCCCGACGAAGCTGAACGTCGTCGCCGCGTAGTCGAACGCGCTGTACTGGCGTAAGGCGGAGTACACCCCGATGATGACCGCGAGCAGGATCGCGAGCAACTCGGCCGCGACGATCAGCTGGAGGGTGTGCCCCATCGCCCGCTGGAGGTCGGGCCAGATCGGCAGGTCGGACACCGTCTCGGTGCCGAACTTGTTCGTGACCGCGTCCTTGACCCAGTAGCCGTAGCGGACGTAGATCGGCTCGTCGAGGTGCTTGCGCTCCTCGATGTTCTGGATCGTCTGCTCGGAGATGTTCGGCTGCATCCGGAGGAACCCGATCGGGCTCGTCACCATGCTCATGCCCCAGAAGACGAGGATGCTCGCCGCGATGAGGACGATGGTGCTGTAGAACAGTCTGCGGATGACGTAGGTGAGCACTTCTACGCTCCTGATCTTAGAACGAAGTCCCGCCCCGACCTAATGGCCGGGGCGGGACTGGGCTCGTGTCAGGCGCAGACCTGACACGTGATGCGGTTACTTCTCTACGAGGTAACGCTCCACGTCTCGGCATTCCACGTCGAGCCCTGCAGAGTCGGGTTCTTGATTGCATTCTTCACCCGGTTCGAGTTCAGCAGGTACGCGGGGCGTGAGAACAGCGGGATCGAGAAGACCTCGTCCGCCAGGATGACCTCGGCGTCGTTCAGCAACTTCGCGCGTGCCACAGGATCGGCCGTGAACTGCGCCTTCTGCAGCATCGCGGAAGCCTTGCGGTTACAGGACGCACCGTAGTTCTGGTCGCCACCGCAGCCGCCGATGCCGAAGTACGTCGGACCGCTGGTCGGCCCGCCGAGGAACGTGAACATCACGGCCTGCCAGTCGCCGGAGGTGAGGGTTCCACCACCGAAGAGCACGGCCGGCGAGATGAAGCGCGGCGTGAACTCGATACCGACGGACTTCAACTGCCGCTGGATGATCTCGAACGTCAGGGCGCGAAGCGGGTTGCCCGACGTCGTGGTGAAGGCGAACGAGAGCTGGCCGACACCGGGGCAGCTGAAGATCTTCGAGTTCCCGGCACTCGGCGTGTCAGGACCGCCCGTGCAGCCGTTCTTCTTCAGAAGCGCGATCGCGTTCTTCTGGCTGAACGCCCACCGCTTGTACGGCGTCTTGTAGTACTGCTCGAACGGCTTGAAGATGTTGCTCTGAAGCACGGGAATCAGCTTCACGTTGGCAACCAGGCCGGTCTTCACATAGAGCACCTCGCGGATCTGCGCCCGGTTGATGCCCGTGACGATGGCCTGCCTGACGAACTTCTTCTTGAGCGCCGGATGAGCCTTGGCGCCCTGCTGGAAGTCCAGGTGCTCCCACTGGTAGCTCGGGCCAACCTGCACCTTGAACTTGCTGTCCTTGTAGAAGTCGACGATCTGGATCTGCGGCTGCGGCTCGACGACGTCGCCCTCACCGCTCTTGAGCGCCTGGAACTGGGATGCGCCCGCGATGTAGCGGAAGACGATCCGGTCGAGCTTGGCCGATGCGCCGGCTTTGAACGCAGCGTTCTTCGTGATCGAGAGCTGCGTGCCCTTCTGCCAGCTCTGGAACTTGAACGGACCGCTCGAGATGTCGATCGAGTCCGACCAGAGCTTGTTGAAGTCCTGTCCTGCGACCTTGTGCGCGGGCATCGGGGACGCTCCGAGGATCAGGTCCCACGCCGCGTACGCCCTCTTCGGCTTGAACGTGACGGTGAAGCTCTTGCCCTTGACCTGGATCTTCGCGATGTCCTCCCAACCCTCACGGGACGTGATGTCCCAGTTCGGGTTCATGATCGTCCGGTACGTGGCCATGAAGTCCGCGCCCGTGATCTGCCTGCCGTCGCTCCAAACCGCGTTCGGCTTGTACGTCGCCGTCGCCGTCAGCGGCTCAGCCTTGAGCAGCTTCGGGTTGGCGGTCAAGAGGTACGGCAGGAGCTTCACCTTGTCGTTGTAGATGACACCTCCTGCGAGGATGGTGTTCATCACGAGCGACACGGTGTAGCCGTTGCCCTCGGACAGGTAGTTGTTGAGGATGCCGGGCTCCTGGTCGTGCACGATGACCACCGTGCCGGCCGAGGCCCGCTCCGTTGTCGCCGTGGCGGTCGGGCCCACGACGAGGCTCGTAAAGAGCACGAGTGCGCCCATCACGAGCAAGAGTGAACGTTTACGCATGTATCCCTCCGTGTGGTGGTGTCTCGTCATCCACTCGTCACGGCTGCCCGGCGAGACTCGAACAGCACGCTGAACGCCGCGATCGGGTGCATGATCATACTCTTTGACGATCGAGGACGGATTTCGTTAGAAGGGAGAGTGAACGTGCGCATTCCTCGTGCTGATGATCCCCGCGAGACGAACTTCGCGGTCGCCGCAGACGACTCTTCGGCTGCCATGGAGGCCGCCGGGAGGCTACTGGAGGAGGCGATCGAGGTCGACTGGTACGAGGAATACGGCACGGATGTCGACCGCGCGGCGCTCGCGCTCTGCCGGGTCCGGCGCGGCTACGCCGGCCAGCGCGGAGGCCCGCAGCACGGCGACGAGGCCGTCCGCGCCCTCCTCGAGCGCGCGAGCCCGGAGGCGACGATCTGGATTGCGAGCCGCGCGATCTCCTATCTGGACGAGAACGGCTTCCCCGAGGCCGTCGCTCCCTGGATCCCGGAGGCTGAATAGTGCGCAAGATCGGAATCCACTCTCGCGGATTCCGATCGCGCGGAAGCAAACCCCTTTATGTCAACGCACTCGGGGTGTTGCCGGGTGTGGAGTCGGCAGCGTTCAATGCGTAGGGGCGAGGCATGCCTCGCCCCTACATGTCCAGTCTCCGTAGCAAGAGCGCAAGCGGGGCGAGCGCAGCCGCGGCGAGATACGGAGCAAGAGGGACGCGTCCTGCTTCCTCGCCTCGCACGACGGTCGGCCCGCTGCCGAGCAGCTCCTCTGCCTTCCGCGTCGCCGGCGTGACGTCGCTCTCCGCATACACCGTCCCGCCGATCGACTTCGCGATCCCGTCGAGAATCGCTCGTGCAGACGGATCCGGCCGATACTGCGCTTCCGGGACGTTTCCCGTGTAGACGCGCTCGTCCGGATGCCAGAGATGCACGAACACGGTCTCGATGGCCGGCGGACGGCGGAGTAGCGCACCCAGCCGAGCGCCGCTGACCGGCTGAGTCTCGCCGTCGGTGAGGACGACGAGGAGCTTTTCGCGGGAGAGCGGAGAGAAGAAGCGCAGCGTCCGGATGGCCGCGAGCGCGTCGATGCGGGTCGCGCTCGTCGCGAGACTCGATCGCGGAGGAGGCTGCTCGATGCCGAGCGCGCGGTCGAGCGTCGCTTCGAACACGTCGGCGTCGGTGCTCGGGAACAGGTGCGGAAGCACGCGGTCGGTCAGCGAGACGACTCCGAAGCGGACGTCGCCGAGCGACGAGCGAAGCTCCCGCGCGATGCGCTTCGCGCGATCGATGCGCGCCTGCCCGTTTGCCCCCCGGCGAGCGAGCATCGACCGCGAGATGTCGACGACGACGAATGCTTCGGCGTCGGTCCGCGTGTGCGCGGTCGTCGTGCGCTCGACGACGGGCTGCGCGGCGGCGACGCCGAGGAACGTGCCCGCCGCGATCATCGTGACGAGGGTCGCGACGAGCTGCGACGGCGCGGGCTCGACGAGCCCCAGGCTCGTGCGCAGGCGTCGCGCCCGCCGTCGGACCAGGAACAGCGAGCCGATTGGAAGCAGCACGCCCAGGGTGAGCAGCGCCGCGAGCGGCGAGAGAAACACGAGGCTCGTCGCCACGAGCTAGTACCCGCTTCCGGGCTCGCTCGCGCCCGCGCCCTTGGCGCCGCTGCCCCCTGGCGCGGGGTCGGTTCCGGCCTGTCCCTCGGTCACCTCGAGCCCACGCCCGCGCTGGAGCGCCGACTCGAGGTTGTACTTCGCCTCGCCGTTCTCGGGATCGATGCCGATCGCGAGCTGAAGGCTCGCGAGCGTCGCCGACAGGAGCGGACCGCGTCCCTCCGTCTCCGCCACGAAGCGGGCGAGCCCGAGGACGCCGATGAGGCCGGCCGCTCTCGAACGAGTCACGTGGTCGCCGTCTCCGGTTACCACGGCTTCGAGCCGGGCCTGTGCCTCGCTACGGTTGACCGCGAGCTCGGGGTCCGAGATGACCTGGTCGTCGAGACGGGCATCGGCGAGGGCCCGCAGCGCGCGCCTGAACGCGAGGTCGTCGTCGACACCGAGCAGATCCGCCGCAGCCGGGAACGGTACGCGGGCACTCGAGCTCCAGAGATCTGGATTCGCGGGTGCGACGCGGTAGCGAACGTCGCTCGATGCCAGCGCATCACGCTCCCGCGCGACATCCGCGGCGAGCAGAGCGAAACCGGCCGCGAGAAGCACGCAGAGGAGACAGCCCACAGCCGCGGCGATGCGCTTGATGAGCTCTCGACGGCTCACGTGCGACCCCGCGGGCCGGCGGTGACGGCGAGGCCGCCGCCGAAGCGCTCGAGAGCGGTAAGCGCCAGGAAGAAGAGCGCTCCGAGGAGCACGAGCAGACCAGGGAAGCGATAGTCGACGCTCGTCTCCGACGCAGCTTCCTCGTTCCCGCTCTCGGGAGCGGCGAACGCGCCCTTGTCGAGAAACCCCTCGAACAGCACGCGAGCGTCGTTGGACGGCGCGAGGCCGAAGACGCGGAGCTCGATCGCGCTACGCCTGATCGCGTCGACGGTCTGCGCGACCGCCGGCACGTCGTCCGGCGCCGTCTCCAGGTCGCTGACGAGCAGGATCGAGCCCGCCTTCACGTTGTCGCGCTCGAGCATCCCGCGCGCGAGCTCGAGAGCCGTCGAGATCCGCGTTCCCGCCCTGAAGGTCTGAGTCCACGGGTTGACCGGATTGCCCAGCCTCGGAGGAATGAGCAGCCTCAGCATCGGTTGCATCTCCGAGGCTGGAGTCCCGGGAGGCAGCAGCTCGTAGGCGACGTCGGAGAAGACGACGAGCCCGATGCTCGCGTCCTCGGCGATGAGACGGCGGAGCGCACGTCGCACCGCGTGGTAGTCCTCGTCCGCGATCGAGAGCGAAAGATCGATGACGACGACGCCGGTGGTCCCGCTCGGCAGGAGCCCTTCCTCGCGCGTGTCGAGCCCGCGGGCAGTGGCAGTTGCCGCGACGACGAGTGCGATGGCCGCGCCGGCAAAGGCAAGGCGGAGAACGCGGGCGCGCAACGCTGGGCGCGCAAAGGCGCCGCGGTCGGGCGTGTCGATCGCGTTTCCACGCCGCGAGACCAGGCGCGCGATCCACCTACGCCCCCACACGCGAGCCTCCGTTCTCTGCGGCCGCCTCGGCTGCCGCGATCTCGGGAAGCGCCGACCGGACCCGCGCCGCGAGCCGATTCGTCTGGTCGATGGGCGGGACTCCCTCGGACCACGCCAGTGCCCTCGCCGTGCGCGCGAGATCCCTGTCGCCCCACTCCGCCAGCTCGAGCTCTTCGGCGACGAGCTCGAGAGCGCGGCGCTGCTCCGCTGCGCCGTCCGAGCGGACCGACTCCTCGAGCAGTGCCAGCGCTTGCTCGAGCGGGGTCAGGACGGGCTCGGGCGGGAGCTCCGGCTCGGGCTCCGGCTCGGGCGGCGCGCGTCGCGGCCAGGCCACGTAGGCGAGCCCCGCAGCGGCGAGCGCGGCGAGCGCCGCTCCACCGAGCAAGATCACGACGAGCACGCCGGGCGCAATGCGATACGTCACCGCCGGCAGCGAGCTGAGATCTGCCCGCCACGCCGCGGACTGATCGCCTGGCGCGTCGAAGTTGACCGCCGCGAAGCGTGAGTAGACGAGGAGCACCGGCCAGTGAGTGACGAAGTTCGCGGCTTCGGCGTCGTTCCGCTCCGTGTACGAGATTCGTGCCGGGTCGAGCTGCAACGGCGCGCTCTCGCCGGACAGCTCGCAGCCACCCGTGAGGCAGCGGA
This sequence comes from uncultured Actinomycetes bacterium, assembly GCA_963789655.1. Lineage (GTDB taxonomy): Bacteria > Actinomycetota > Thermoleophilia > Gaiellales > Gaiellaceae > GMQP-bins7. The sequence goes on along the minus strand of CAWBLH010000006.1, from coordinate 135,182 downwards.
GCACGTAGGTCGTCCTGACGTGCGTCGTCGTTCCCGCGTCGCGGCGGACGCGCTCCGGCGTGCCGACGACGGTCCACGGGGAGAACTCCGCAGCGACGCGAACCGAGTCCGGATCGATGCGCGACGAGTCGACCGCGACGTGGACGTCTGCCCGCACGGTGTCACCGAAGAGGACGGTCCGAGGACTGAGGGTCGCCTGCGCTTCGATCCCGGACGGATCCTCAGGACCGGCGAGAGCCTCGTCGCTTCCGCGATCCCAGGTCGCGAAGAAGACGACCAGCGCCCCGGCGATCGCGGCCACGGCGAGACCGGCGATCAGCGGACCACGGACTCCGTCACGCACCGACGACTCTCCTCGTTCGGCGGAGACCCGTCCAGAGCAGGAACGGCTCGAGCGCCTGAGCCGGCTCGCTCGACGAGACGAAGACCGGATCGATGTCGAGCATGCGGAAGGTCTCGGTGAGCTCGAGCAGGCGCGCCTCGTTGGCGATCCGCCGCGCCTCCGCCTCCTTTCTGCGCAGACGAACGGGAACGATTCGCCCCGAGCGCGGATCGCGCAGGGAGACGACGATCCCGCTGACGTCCGGGAAGCTCTGCTCCCAGGTGGGGTCCTGGATAACGACCGGTACGAGATCCCACCGGTGCTCGAGCGCCGTGAGCCACACCTCGTCGGCCGGCAGCGGCAGGAAGTCGGAAAGCACGAACACGAACGTGCCCGGAGTCACCGCACGCGTGTGCGCGGCCAGGTGCTCGAACGAGCGCTCCAACCAGTCGTCGGGCCCCCCGTACTCGGTCGACCAGAGGCGCTGGTCGCGGATCTCGATCATCTTCCGCTCGCCCTTCGGCTGGCGCCAGTGCGGGTCGCCGTCCGCGTAGTCCAGGTACCCGACGAAGCCGCCCGCTGCGCCCGCGCTCGCGAGAATCAGCTCCACGACGTGCCGCATCGCCTGTGGCTTGTCGAGCCAGGGCAGCGGAGAGGAGAAGTACGACATCTGCGGCCGCCGGTCGCAGACGATCACGACCTTCGGCGCCTCCTCGGCGAAGCGCTCCCGCACGACGAACTCGTCACTCCCCTTGGCCGTCGATAGCCTCGCCGACGCGGCCCAGTCGATCGAGTCCATGTCGTCGCCGGGGCGATACGGGCGCGAACCTGCGACGTCCGTGCCGGAGCCGCGCCGCAGGCTCCTCATCGTCCCGAAGGAGAGGCCGATGACCCGCCTGCGAGGAACGAGCGGGAACGTCAAGCCGGACGTGTTGAGTCACGCCTCTCCCCTACGCACTGTGCGGCTGCTCGAAGAAGGGATCCTCTTCCGAGCCGGGGCGAGGAGCAACCTCGAGACAGGCCGCCCGGAACTCGTCGATCGACTGCTCCCAGCCCGATGCCCGGGCCCGGGCGACGAAGCCGGGCGTGAACACCACGCGGTGAACCAGCACGGGGAGAAAGAGTCGCTCGATGTCCTCCGGGATGACGTAGCTGCGGCCGTCGACGAGTGCCCAGGCGCGCGCCGCGCGCTCGAGCGCGAGGCTGCCACGAACCGAGCTGCCGATGACGACGGAGTCGTTCTCCCTGGTCGCCCGTACGAGCTCGACGACCCAGCGGTGCAGCACGTCGTCGACGTACACGTGCTGGGCGGCGCTGCGCAGCTGATTCACCTCGTCCACCGTCACGACCGGCCCGAGATCGCCGAGCGGGTGCGCGAAGCGCTGCTGTTCGAGAATCCTGAGCTCGTCCTCGAGCCCCGGATACCCGAGCGCGGTCCGCAGGAAGAAGCGGTCGAGCTGCGCCTCGGGGAGCGGGAACGTCCCCTCGTACTCGATCGGGTTCTCCGTCGCGAGCAGGAGAAACGGCGAAGGGAGCTCTCTCGTGACGCCGTCGACGGTCACCTGCTGCTCGGCCATCGCCTCGAGCAGCGCAGACTGCGTCTTCGGGGTCGCGCGGTTTATCTCGTCCACGAGGACGACGTTCGCGAAGATCGGGCCCGGCCGGAACTCGAAGTCGCGCGAGCGCTGGTCGAAGATCGAGAGCCCGGTGACGTCGGTCGGCTGGAGGTCGGGCGTGCACTGGATGCGCGAGGTCGTCGCGCCCTCGACGGTGCCCGCGATCGCCCGCGCGAGAACCGTCTTCGCGGTCCCGGGAACGTCCTCGAGCAGGACGTGCCCGCCGCACATGAGCGCGGTCAGGACGAGCCTGATCTCGGCGCGCTTCCCGTAGACGACCGTCTCGATGTTCGTGACGAAACGGTCGGCGATCTCGCTCGCGCGCTCGAAATCCTGTGGCTCTCCGTGGCTCTGCGCGACGGCCGGCTCCACCGGCGTGATGCTATCTGGGGACTGAATCGCCACTGCGCTCTCTTTCTACGCGCGCGGCGTTGGGTTGTTAGCTGTTCTTAGGGGCCTCTTAGATCGAGACGGTCTCGGGGTCAGGCTTCAGCCTGACCCCGGTCTTGGGTCTCGGCCGGCGACAACCTCACACCCGGGGTCAGGCTGAAGCCTGACCCCACGCCGGTTCTAGGTCAGAGCCTCAGCCCCGGCGACGACCTCGAGGATCTCCTGCGTGATCTCGGCCTGGCGGGCGCGGTTCATGCTCAGCGTGAGCGTGTCGATGAGCTCGCTCCGCGTTCTTCGACGCATTCCGCATCGCGGTCATCCGCGCGCCCTGCTCCGACGCGGTCGACTCGAGCAGCGCGCGGTAGATCTGGGTCTCGACGTACACCGGGAGGAGGCGCTGCATGATCTCCTCCGGCTCGGGCTCGAAGATGAAGTCGCCGCGCAGCGTGTCGGCAGCGCGCTCTTCCTCGTCGGTCTCGAGGATGTCGGGGGAGATGGGCAGCACGTCCTGCTCGGTCACGCGCTGCGTCAGAGCCGAGATGTAGGTGTTGTAGACGATCGCCACCCGGTCGACCTCGCCTTCGACGAAGAGCTCGGAGACGCGGTGCGCGATCGCCTGCGCGTCCTCGTACGCCGGGCCGGTCGGTGAAGCCCATGTACGTGCCCGCCAGCTCGCGACGGCGAAAGAGCAGTGTCGAGCGTCCCTTCTTGCCGACGGCGATCCAGCGCACCTGCTTCCCCTCCGCCTGCAGAGAGCGCTCGAGCGCGAACGCCCGCCTGAGGATCTGCGCGTTGAACGCGCCCGCCAGCCCGCGATCACCGGTCAGAGGGACGATCGCGACCGTCTCGATGTTCTCCCGCTGCTCGAGGAGCGGGAGCCGCACCGACGTCGACGCCCTTCCGACTCCGGCGATGAGCTCGTTCATCGTCTCGGCATACGGCCTGAGCGCGCGGATCCGCTGCTCGGCGCGCCGGAGCTTCGCCGCGGCGACGAGCTCCATCGCGCGCGTGATCTTGCGCGTGTTGCGGACGGACTGGATTCGGCGCTTGAGGTCCTGAACCGACGCCATGCTGCTACTAGCCGCGCGAGCCCCTTCTCTTCCTCGATGTTGAAGCCCTTGAGGAACTTGTCGAGCTCGGTCTTCAGCGTCTCCTCGGTGTCGTCCGCGATGTCTCCGCTCTCGCGGATCGCCGAGAGCACGCCCTTCTCGGTGCGCAGGTGCTCCCGCAGCTCGTCGTGGAAGCGCGGCACCTGCGGCACGGGGATCGTGTCGAGGAAGCCGTTGATGCCGGCGTAGATCGCGACGACCTGCTCCTCGAACGGCCACGGCTGGTACTGCGGCTGGTTCAGGGTCGCGACCATGCGCTCCCCTCGCGCGAGCGCGTTCTGCGTCGCCGTGTCGAGCTCCGATCCGAACTGCGCGAACGCCTCCAGCTCGCGGTACTGGGCGAGGTCGAGGCGCAGGCGGCCGGCGACCTTGCGCATCGCCCGCTGCTGGGCGTTCCCGCCCACGCGCGAGACGGACGTGCCGACGTTGATCGCCGGGCGCACACCGGAGAAGAAGAGGTTCGACTCGAGGAAGATCTGCCCGTCGGTGATCGAGATGACGTTCGTCGGGATGTACGCAGCGAGGTCGCCGGCCTGCGTCTCGATGATGGGGAGCGCCGTCAGCGAGCCTCCGCCGAGGTCGTCGGAGAGCTTGCAGGCACGTTCGAGCAGCCGCGAGTGCAGGTAGAAGACGTCACCGGGGAAGGCCTCGCGACCCGGCGGGCGGCGGAGCAGCAGGCTCAGCTGGCGGTAGCCGTCGGCGTGCTTGGAGAGGTCGTCGTAGATGACCAGCGCGTGCTTGCCGTCGTAGAGGAAGTGCTCGGCCATCGCGCAGCCCGCGAACGGGGCCATCCACTTGATCGGCGCCGCCTCCTGCGCGGGCGCCGAGAGGACGATCGTGTACTCCATCGCCCCCTCGTCTCGGAGGCGCTCGACCACCTGGGCCACCGTCGACCCCTTCTGCCCGATCGCGACGTAGACGCAGATCACGTCGCCGCCGCGCTGGTTCAGGATCGTGTCGATCGCGATCGCGGTCTTGCCCGTGGAGCGGTCGCCGATGATCAGCTCGCGCTGCCCGCGGCCGATCGGGATCATCGAGTCGATCGCCTTCAGGCCCGTCTGCAGCGGCTCCTTCACCGGCTGGCGGCTGATCACGCCCGGCGCCTTGAACTCGAGCGGCCGGCGCTCGGTCGACTCGATCGGCCCGAGGCCGTCGAGCGGGTTGCCGAGCGGGTCGACGACGCGGCCGAGCAGCCCCTCGCCGACGGGCACGCTCATGACCTCGCCGGTGCGCCGCACCGGCTCCCCTTCCTTGACGTTCTGCCATTCCCCGAAGAGCGCGGTGCCGACGTTGTCCTCCTCGAGGTTGAAGGCGATGCCGACGACGCCGTGCTCGAGCTCGAGCCGCTCGAGCGCGACGCAGTTCTCGAGGCCGTGGATGCGGGCGATGCCGTCGCCGACCTGGAGGACGGTGCCGACCTCGGAGAGGTCGGTCTCGACGTCGAACTCCTTGATTCGATCCTTCAGGATCGAGGTGATCTCTTCGGGCCTGAGTTTCAAAGGGTCTCCTTGCGTAGGGGCGAGGCTTGGCTCGCTCTCAGTGGGCGGTGACCAGTTCTTGGCGGAGGCGCTCGAGGCGGCCGCGGACGCTGCCGTCGGCGCGATACGAGCCGACCTGGAGGACGACTCCGCCGACGAGGCTCGGGTCGACCGAGCGGGTCGCCTCGACCTTCCGGCCGGACGCCTGTTCGATCTTCTCGACGATCGAGCGCGCCTCGTCGTCCGAGAGCTCGTGCGCGGTCGTGAGCTCGACGGAGAGACGGTTCTGCGCGCGCGCGACCAGGGCTTCGAGCTCCGCGTTCATCTCCACGAGCTCACCGGCTCGGCCCTTCTCGGCGACCAGGCGAAGGAAGTTGCGGACGAGCTCGTCCGCGCCGGCGGCGATCTCGCCGACGACACCCGCCTTCTCCTCCGGATCGATCTGCGGGTTGCGCAGGAACGCGCGCAGCTCGGGGACGTCTTCGAGCGCGCCTGCGAGCGCGGCGAGGTCGGCGGCGACCTCGTCGAGCCGCCCCTCCTCCTGCGCGGCCTGGAAGAGCGCCCTGGCGTACATGCGATGCGCGACGGCCATGTCGTCTCTAGCTCTCCTTCTCGAGCGCCGAGAAGTCGAGCTCGGCGATCGCCTCGTCGATCAGGCGCCGCTGGTCTTCGGCGTCGAGGACCTTGCCGGTCACTCGCGCCGTCGCCGCGAGCGTCAGGTCGGCGACCTCGGAGCGGATCAGATCGAGCGAGCGCTTCGTCTCCGCGTCGATCTGCCGGCGCGTCTCCTCGAGCCGGCGCTGCCGCTCCTCCTCGGCCTCCACCTTCACGCGCTCGATCTGCGCGTCGGCGACCTTGCGCGCGTCCGCGAGGATGTCCGCCGCCTCGCCCTTCGCCTGGCCGATCAGCTGCTTGTGCTGCTCGAGCAGGTCGCGCGCCTCGGCGCGCGCGCTGTCGGCCTCCTCGACCGCCTTGCGGATGCGGTCCCGCCGCTCGTCGATCGTCTTCTGGATCGGGCCGAAAGCGAACCGCTTGAGGACGAAGAACGTGATCGCGAAGCAGATCAGCGTCCAGATCATCAGCCCCGGGACGACGTCGATCAGGCCGCCGGAGCTCTCCTCCTGGGCTTCTTGGGCGAGAAACAGGAACGACATCGATCAGATGAGCACGTAGGCGAGCAGGCCGCCGATGAGGCCGTAGAAGACGACCGCCTCGGTCAAGGCGAAACCGAGCCACTGGATGCCGGTCAGCTCGCCGCGCAGCTCAGGCTGGCGGGCGACCGCCTGGATCATCGAGCCGAAGATCGTGCCGATGCCGATGCCGGCGCCGAGCGAGCCGAGCCCGATACCGAGCGCGAGCGCGATGGCCTTCCCGGCGTCGGCGCCGTCTTCGGCGGCGGCGAGGAAGGTGAACGAGGAAAACATGATCAGATCCTCCTTGTAGGGGCGAGGCTTGCCTCGCCCTTTTAATGCTCGGGCTCGATGGCCGAGCCGATGTAGATGGCGGACAGGGCGGCGAAGATGTACGCCTGGATGGAGACGACGATGACGACCTCGAAGAGGTAGAAGAGCGTCGCCGCGGGGACGGCGATCACGGCGAGGAAGACGTTTCCGAGCACGAAGATCAGCCCGATGAAGGTCAGGATCAGCATGTGGCCGGCGAGCATGTTCGCGTAGAGCCGGACGGACAGGCTGATCAAGCGCATGAACTGCCCGAGGATCTCGAGCGGGATGATCAGGGGCAGCATCACCTTCGGCACGTCCGGAATCCAGCTCTTGAAGTACTTCACGGCTCCGTTCCAGCGGATGCCCTCGACGTGCGTGAAGACGAACGTCATCGAGCGCAAGCGCGAGCGTCACGGAGAGCGTCGAGGTCGCGGCGAAGATCGCGAAGGTCGGCAGCTCGATCCCGGCGATCTCGAACCGCTCGTCGGAGAGCGGAAGCGGGATGAAGCCGAGCATGTTGACGACCCAGATGAACACCATCAGGGTCGCGACATACGGGAACCAGCGCCCGATCGCCTTCGTCGGGAGACCCTGCTCGGCCACTTGCACCTGAGCGACCTCGTAGATCGTCTCGCCGAGCGCCTGTCGCCGGTCCGGGTCCTTGCCCACCTTGACTCGCATGAACAGGATCCCGATCGTGATCGAGACGAGCATCCCCAGGATCAGGTACGCCACCGCCTTGTTCAGGGACATGTCGATCGGCCCGATCTTCAGCTCCGGCCCCCAGGTCTGGAGCTCCCACTCGTGGGCGGGGTCGAAGTCGCTCTCCTCCGCAGGAACCGAGTGTGGTTCCTCTTGCGCGAGCGCGGTCGCGGGCAGCGCGAGGGCGAGGACGAACAGGAAGAGAGCGAGCCGCTTCACGCCTTCGCCTCCCCGCCGAAGTACTGAGCGAGCCCGACGCCGAGCTCGACGGTGAAGGCGAGCGCATAGAGGCCCGCCGCCGCGATGCCGACGCGCTCGTCGGCGACGGTCACCGCGACGAGCGGCACGCCGACGAGCAGCGCGCGAGAGGTTGTGCCGATGCCACGCATCCCTGCCGCGGCGAGGTTATCCGCGCCGCCCGGAAGCCGCGTCAGTACGAACGCGAAGGCCTCTGCGGCCGCCCAGAGGACCGCGGCCAGCGCCCAAGCCGAGAGCGGCCAGCCGGCAACCGCGAAGACGGGAAGCGCGAGCACGATCACCGATCCGCCGGCGATCGTGGGAGCGAGTCGGCTCGGAAGCGGGCGCGGCGTCGAGAAGATCCCGGCGCTCATGCTCCCTCTTGCGAATACACGCGATAGACGACGAGCACCCCGAGCGGGATGCCGACGACGGCCCCGATCAGGAGGCCGATCCCCCACCCGCCGAGTAGCCACCCGACGAGCGCGCCGACGGCCATCGAGCCGAGGAGTGCGCCGAGGAGGAGCCCTGAGGCGGTGGCGAGTGAGTGCGGCGAGGAGGCCGCGTCCGGCGTCATCTCCAGCGGGAGCATATCACCTGCTTGTAACAGTCGTTTTCTGTCATAGAGCCAAAACCGGCCATGTTCGTGACCCGTATTAGCATTCGGCTTCGATGGAACGCCTCTTCCTCGTTCACGGGAGTGTCGTCGGCGGGGGCAGGACCTGGCGCAGGCAAGAGCCACTCGCCGAGCGCTTCGAGCTGGTCGTGCTCGAGCGGCCCGGATTCCCGCCGAACCCTCCGGTCGACCGCGTCGACTTCGAGGAAGATGCCGAGCTCGTCGCCGGGCTTCTGGAGCCAGGCGACCACCTCGTCGGCCACTCGTACGGCGGTGTGATCTCTCTACTCGCCGCGGATGCGCGACCGGATCTCGTCCGGTCCCTCACCGTGATCGAGCCGCCGGCGACCCAGGTCGCGATCGACGATCCGGCCGTGGCCGAGTTCGCCGCGGGCGGGCTCGCGCTCTATGCCGACGGGAAGACCCAGGACCTCGAAACGCTCCTGCGCACGTTCCTGGACGCAGTCGGCTCGAGCTTCGTCCCTCCCTCTCCCCTTCCCCCGGAGCTCGAGCAGAGTGCACGTGCGCTCGCGGTGGAGCGCGGGCCGTGGGAGGCGGTGATCCCGCTTGCGTCGCTCGCGGCGACGACGTTTCCGAAGCTCGTCGTCTCGGGCGCGCACCACCCGGCCTTCGACGCGATCTGCAACACACTGGAGCGCGAGCTCGCTGCGGAGCACGTCATCCTCCCCGGCTTCGGCCACACCGCTCAGCGTCACCCGGACTTCAACGAGCACCTCACCGACTTCGTGGAGCGTGCGGCAAGGGGTCAGGCTTCGGCTTCAGCCTGACCTCGTCGTGAGGTTGCGACCTTTGACACCGGGTCAGGCTGAAGCCTGACCCCGTTACGCGCTGATCCGTTCCTGCGTCTGTTCGCGCTCGCTCTCTCGGCGGCGGATGCGAGGGTTCATCAGCTTCACGATCTCGAGCAGGTAGATGACGAAGATCGAGAACGCGATCGCGGCCAGCGCGATCCCCGCAACGGCGACCGTCTGCCAGAGGTGCCACTCGCCGCCCTCCCGGAACGGGACGAAGCTCGTCGCGAGCGCAGCGCCGGCGAGGCTCGCGCACCAGAGCCACATCGTCACCGCCGCGCGCCGCTGCGAGAAGCCGATGTTGAGGAAGCGATGGTGCAGATGACCCTGATCGGCCATGTAGATCGGACGCGAGTGCTTCAGCCGGCGGGCGACGACGAAGGACGTGTCGATGATCGGAACGGCGAGGACGAGCAGCGGGAGCAGGAGGACGACCGTGGACGCGGTCTTCAGGAGCCCCTGGATCGAGACCGAGGCGAGGATGAACCCGAGGCACATCGCCCCGGAGTCGCCCATGAAGATCCGCGCGGGGAAGAAGTTGTGTCGGAGGAATCCGAGACAGGAGCCCGCCACGACCGCGGAGAGGATCGCGGGGTCGGCCTTCCCGAGCGACAGGGCGAGAGTGGCGTACGTCGCACCGGCGATCGCGCACACTCCGGCCGCGAGGCCGTCCAGCCCGTCGAGGAAGTTGACCATGTTCATCACCGCGACGATGAAGAGCATCGAGAGCGGCACGCCGAGCCATGCGGGCAGGTCGACCACGCCGATGAAGGGAAGCGTGAAGTGGTCGATCCACACGCCGAACGAGGGCGGGATCGCGGCGGCGAGGAACTGACCGGCGAGCTTCGCAGGAGGCGAGAGCCCGCGGAAGTCGTCGATCGCGCCGATCACCGTCGCGATCGCCGCGCCCAGCAAGACGCCTCGACTCTCGCCTGAGAGATCGAGGAAGGCGAGCGCGGGCACGAGGATCCCGAGGAAGATCGCGAGCCCGCCGAGGCGCGGGATCGGCCGGCGGTTCAGGCGGCGCGCGTCGGGCCGATCGACAGCGCCGAGCATGCGCGCCATGCCGCCGACCGCGGGCGTCAGGAACACGACGATCGCGAATGCGATCGCGGCTCCGTACAGGACTTCCGGCGTCGCCTTGAGCTCGTCCAGCACGACCGCTTATTTCGTCCCGTACAGGCGGTCGCCTGCGTCGCCGAGGCCCGGGAGGATGTAGCCCTTCTCGTTCAGCCCGCGGTCGACCGAGGCGACGACGATCCGCACCTCCGGATGCTCGCCGTGCACGCGCGCGATTCCCTCCGGCGCGGCGATGAGGGCGATGAGGCGAATCGACGTCGCTCCCGCCCGCTTGACCGTCTCGATCGCCGCCGCCGTCGAGTTGCCGGTGGCGAGCATCGGGTCGAGCAGGATGACGTCGCGGTCGGCGATGTCGCCCGGCAGCTTCACGAAGTACTCCACCGGCTCGAGCGTCTCCTCGTCGCGGAAGAGCCCGATGAATCCGACCCGCGCACCGGGAACGAGCGAGAGCACCGCGTCGAGCATCCCGACGCCGGCGCGCAGGATCGGGCAGACCGCGACCTTCTTCCCAGAGATTCGGCGGGCAGCGGTCATCTCGAGCGGTGTCTCGATCTCGATCTCCTCGTCGGCGAGATCCTTGGTCGCCTCGTACGTGAGAAGCAGGGTGAGCTCGTTCACGAGCTGCCGGAACATCTGCGTCGTCGTGGTGACGTCGCGGAGCAACCCGAGCTTGTGCTGGACGAGCGGATGAGTCACTTCGGTCACCGTTCCGGTGCCGGAAGCTGACTAGATGGCGCGACGTCGACATCGCGTGCCTTTCCATCTAGGCGCTTTCCCGGCCGAAGGTCGGGAAAGCGCCTATGCCCGGGATAGAGCGGCCGGCGCTCGCAGAGCGCGGCGCTTCGCGCCGCCAGCGCGGCGACATCCGCATCCGGGGCCGAGCGCCTCGCACATGATCCGCCCGACCTCGCGGAAGTCGTCCTCGTCGAAACCTCGAATTGTCGGCGCAGGCGTCCCCACCCGGAAACCGGACGCGACCGTCGGCGCCCGCTCGTCGAAGGGCACCGTGTTTCTGTTGACGGTGATGCCCACCTCGGCGAGTCGCTCCTCGGCGTCCTTGCCCGTCCACTCGGTGGAGCGCAGGTCGACGAGGAGGAGATGCGTATCGGTACCGCCGGTAAGCACGTCGAGGCCTCCGTCCTGCAGGGTCTCGGCGAGGACGTCTGCATTCGCGCGGACGCTCTTCTGGTAGTCGCGAAACGGCTCGGAGGCTGCGATCAGGAAGCAGGCGGCCTTCGCGGCGATGACGTGGTTCAGCGGGCCTCCCTGCATCCCTGGGAACACCGCCCGATCGACGGCTTGCGCGTGCTCCTCCCTGCAGAGGATGAACCCCGAGCGCGGCCCCGCGAGCGTCTTGTGCGTCGTCGAGGTGACGAAGTCGCAGTGCGGCACGGGACTCGGATGGATTCCCGCAGCGACGAGACCCGCGAAATGCGCCATGTCGCAGAGCAGGAGCGCACCGACGTCGTCCGCGATCTCGCGGAAGCGCTCCGCCTCCACCGTTCGCGGATACGCAGAGCCTCCACACACGATCAGCTTCGGTCGATGCTCTCGCGCGAGCGCGAGGACGTCGTCGTAGTCGACGACGTTCGTCTCGCGCGACACTCCGTAGTGGACGACCGAGTACAGCCGCCCGGAGAAGTTCACCTTGAGGCCGTGCGTCAGGTGGCCGCCGTGCGAGAGCTCGAGGGAGAGGATCGTGTCGCCCGGCTGCAGGCACGCGAAGTACACCGCCATGTTGGTCTGAGCGCCTGCGTGCGGCTGCACGTTCGCATGCTCCGCCCCGAAGAGCGCCTTGGCGCGGTCGATCGCGAGCTGTTCGATCTCGTCGACGATCTCGCAGCCGCCGTAGTAGCGCCGGCCGGGATAGCCCTCCGAGTACTTGTTCGTCCCGACGTTGCCGACGGCTTCGAGGAGCGCGGGCCAGGTGAAGTTCTCGGAGGCGATCAGCTCGATCTCGCCGCGCTGCCGCTCGAGCTCGCGCTGGAGGAGACTCGCAATCTCGGGGTCGACGTCTGCGAGGCCGGCGGAGCGGAGGTCCTCGAGCGCCAGCTGCGACACGGCCATCGACAGGATGCTACTGCGCCGCCGCGAGAGCCTCGGCCGCCGGAACCGCTCCTTCACGAAGCACTCGCGGCTCCGGGCCTGTCAGATCGAGCACGGTGGACGGCGTCCCTGGAAGCTCACCGCCGTCGACGACCGCTGCGACTGCGGACAGGATCCCTTCCGGGATCTCGAGGACCCGGCGCGGATCCGGCTCCCCGTGAGCGTTCGCGCTCGTCGCGGCGACCGCACCGACCGCCTCGAGCACGTCGCGACCGGCCCCGGCGACGTGCGGCACTCTCACGCCGATGGTCTCGGGGTGGGATCCCGCAAGCCACGGGTACCGCCGCGCGGGATTCCGGACGACGAGCGTGTACGGCCCGGGCAGAAGCCGCCGTAATACATCAGCGTCGGCGCTCAGCTCTGGAACGTCCGCGAGCAGCCGCTCGACGGCCGAGAAGACGATCGCGATCGGTTGCGCGGGGTCTCGACCCTTCAGGGCAGACAGCGTCCGTACGGATTCCTCGGAGTCCGGTCTGCACGCGAGGCCGTAGACGGTGTCGGTCGGGATCACGACCACCCCGCCGGCCTGAACCGCTTCGACCGCTTCCTCGACCCGCGTCACGAGAGCTTCGAGCCCTCCACGACTCGATCGCGTCCCGCGAGATCCGTCGTCTCCCCCACGTCGCGATAGCCGAGGCTCCGGAGGAGATGGGCTACGTCGGAAGCAGATCCCGCCGCTGTCTCGAGGACGAGCCACCCTCCCGGTCGCAGCACGTGAACGGCAGCGCGGGCGATCGCCTCCGTGGCACCTTCGCCGACCAGAGCGGCGCGGGGCTCCCACTCGCGCACCTCGGGCTCGAGTGTCTCGATCTCGTCCGGACGGACATACGGCGGATTGGAGACGACGAGGTCCCACGGCCCCTCCGGCAGCCCGTCGAAGAGGTCACCGTGCACGAGCTCGATCGCGAGTCTCGTCCGGGACACGTTCTCGCGCGCGACGTCGAGCGCATCGGCCGAGGCATCCAACGCCGTGACCCGCGCACCGGCCGCCTCGTCGGCGATGGCGAGCGCGATCGCGCCGCTCCCCGTGCCGACGTCCAATACGCGCGGCTCTCGAACACCTGCGATCCGCGCCAGGCAGCGCTCGACGACGATCTCCGTCTCCGGCCTCGGCACGAGGACGCGCGAATCGACCATGAGCGTCAGTCGCCTGAACCCCCACTCGCCGAGCACGTATGCGAGCGGCTCGCGGCGTTCGCGCCGGGTGACCAGGGATTCGAGCTCGGAGAGCTCGGCATCGTCCAGCTCGCGGCGGCCGTTCGCCCGGAGCCCACTCCTGGTCGTGGCCAGCACATGGGCGAGCAGGAGCTCGGTGTCGACCCGCGGCGACTCGCAGCCGGCCAGCGAGAGCCGGTCGACCATGTCCGAAATAGCGGCCGCGGCCGTCGTCACGCCGAGGCGGCCGCGAGCGCCTGCCGGCGCTCCTCGGCCTGGAGCGCCTCGGTGAACTCTCCGAGGTCGCCCTCGAGCGCCTGGTCGAGCCGATGCGCGGTGAGCTTGATCCGGTGGTCCGTGATTCGGCTCTCGGGGAAGTTGTAGGTGCGGATCTTCTCCGCTCGCTCACCGCCGCCGATCTGCGAGCGACGAGTTGCTGCGAGCTCAGCCTGCTGACGTGCACGTTCGGCCTCATAGAGCCGTGCGCGGAGGACGCGCATCGCCTTCTGGCGGTTCTGGAGCTGCGACTTCTCGTCCTGCATGGCGACGACGATTCCGGTCGGGAGATGCGTGATCCGCACCGCAGAGTCGGTCGTGTTCACGCTCTGTCCTCCCGGCCCGGTCGAGCGCATCACGTCGATCTTCAAGTCCTTCTCCTCGACCTCGATCTCGACCTCCTCGGCCTCGGGCATGACCGCCACGGTCGCAGTCGAGGTGTGAATCCGGCCCTGCGACTCCGTCTCCGGCACGCGCTGCACGCGATGTGTTCCGCCCTCGTACTTGAAGACGGAGAACGCGCCCTGGCCCTTGACCGCAAAGACGATCTCCTTGACACCGCCGGCCTCGTTCTCGCTGGTCGAAAGCGTCTCCGTCTTGAAGCCGCGGCGCTCGGCGTAACGAGACAGCATGCGGTAGAGATCCGAGGCCCAGAGCGCCGCCTCGTCCCCGCCGACTCCCTGACGCACCTCGAGGATCACGTCCTTCTCGTCGGCAGGATCCGTCTCGACCAGGGCGAGCCTGAGCTCGTCCTCGAGTCGCGTGACGTCGGCCTCGAGGTCGGCGGCCATCGTCGCGAGCTCGGGATCGCTGCGAGCCGCGTCGAGATCGTCCTGTGCCTGCCGCCATTGATCCGCGAGCTTCTTCGGGCCCTCGAGCTCCTTCAGCCGGCGGCCCGACTCGGCAGCCTTGCGGTGGTCGTTGTAGACCGTCGGATCGGACATGAGCTCCTGCGCCTCCGTGTAGGAGCGCTGAAGCTCGCCGACGAGATCCTCGATCGCACTCATGAGGTGATCGTAGCCCCCGCCCGCGGTGGGGTCAGGCTTCAGCCTGACCCCGGTCTTGGGCTTGCCACAGGCGCCGGAGGCAGACGAACGTCCAGCACCGGGGTCAGGCTGAAGCCTGACCCCCCGCGGATGCGCCGAGTTCGATCTCCACCGGCAGCGCCCGAGGCGCGCGCTCGGATTCGAGTTCGTCGGGGTCAGGCTTTAGCCTGACCCCGGTCTGAGGTTGAAGCCTCCCGACCCAACACCGGGGTCAGGTTGAAGCTTGACCCCCCGCCGATGCGCCGAGTTCGATCTCCGCCGGCAGCTCCGGCGGTGCGACCTCGGATTCGAGCTCCTCGCGGACTCTCGCGTCGAAGTAGACGTACGCCGTCGTGAGCGCGACGAACGGCATCGCGAGGGCGTACACCACGCCCGCGACGATGTTCAGAAGTGCGAACGGCGCGTCCGTCGCGAAGATCATGAGGGCGCCGAGCAACGGCCCTGCCGCAAGCGCCAGGAGTGCGCCGACCCCGACGATGAAGGCGACGCGAAGCCAGCGACCCCACACGAGCCCAGAGCTGCGGCGCAGGCTTTGCAGCGCGGAGCGATGCTCGAGCTCGACGACCTGGGCGAGCAGGAGCCAGCTCACTGCGAGCCAGATCGCGACGGGAACCAGGATTCCGGTCGCAGAGAGCACGGCCCAGATGGCGACACCGGCCGCAAGCCCAGCGAGAAGCGGGCGAGATCGCGTGAAGGCAAGGCGGTACGCGCGCACGCGCGTCTACGTCGCGGCCCTCGTCGATCTCGACGAGGGCGCAGACAGTCGCTGCCTGGACCAGCGCAAACCCGAGCAGCGTAAGCATGGTTCCGACGCTGACGAGCAGAAGAACGAGCCAGCCGGCGGACTCTCCGGTCGTATCGACTCCCGCCAGCCCGAAGCCGCCGAGGATCACTCCGTGAACGAGGGAGATGACGACGCTGAGCGGGACGAGCAGCACACCGATCCCGAGGAACAGCGACGCATGCTTCACGTACATCCGGCCGGCGGACGAGAGGATCTGACCACCCGTTCGGCGTCGCGCGAGGCGGATCGGCACCACCGGGCGCCATGACGTACGGGTCACCACGAAGAGGACGAGCGCGACCAACGCACCGAGCACGAGGAGGGTGATCGTGGGATCGCGCAGCAACTGGATGAGCGCCCTCGAGCCTTTGGCGACGGCGCTGCAGAAGAAGTCGGTCGCGCCCGTCCCGAACACACCCCCGGTCGGCACCGCGTAGCTGCGGTCTCTCCACTCCTCGGACCACTCGATCGGCTCGGTCCACTGGCTCTTCAGATTGGGTCCCGTCGGGCCATTGAAGAACGCCGGCTGGAGCTCTCCCCAGCGACCCTCGAACGCGAGCCACGGGAACGCGGCGACGGCCGCTCCCGCCTCGCTCGGGATCGTCTTCACGTCCGGGCGGAGCTCGAGATGAGGACCGCGCGTGTCGTCGCAGCCGACGCCCGCCTCCGCCGAGCTGCCGATGTAGAGCGCCTCGGTGTACTTGTTCGCGTGCGACCCGGCGCCCGGATACACGACGGGATGCGTGGCGTCGACGAGCTCGAGCTTGTCCTCGCCCCAGCTCGCGCTCTCGGCGCCCTCGTGGGAGCTGTAGCCGACCTCGACCGGCTCTTCCGCGAGCGCCGCTCGCGCATCGGCGGCGTCGAAGTTGAGCTGGATCATCTCCCAGTCGCCCTCGTGCAGGTTGTTGAACTCGTTGTAGGTGTAGAAGAGCCAGTACTGGAGCGCGAGCTGCCCCGGATGCGTGGGCTCGGTCGCGACGTGCGCGTAGACGGCGGGGTCGCTCTCTTCGATGAGTCGCTGCGTCCAGCGCTCGTAGTCGCAGCCCGGGTCGAGTGTCGAGCCCGGGAAGTCGAGGTGGTACTCGAAGCGATCGTCGAGGTCGCCGGCAGCAGGTCCGATCTTCACCAGGTCGGTGACGTTCCACGGCCCGCGCAACGCCACGGTCGGCTCGTCGAACAGGAGGTCGACGTCGATCGGGCCGTACTTCTCGCCGTAACCGCAGGATTGGGCCTGCTCGACGACACGGACGACCGGTGCGTATTTCTCGGCCAGCGCCGTCTCGTCCGCAAGGTCGGCGCCGGCGAGCGCCGGAAAGGCGAGCGCGACGGCAGCCGGCAGCACGAGCAAGACGGTGCGCGCTCCGATCACTCCTCGGGTTTTCGACGCGGAGCGGGCGAATCCCCGCCCGGGCGAAGGACCCGCCGTTTCGGCTGACGACACGAGCACTGTAGAGCGTTCGCGTTCGGCTTGGGTCGGTGGTGACGCGGCTACGCTCGGCCGATGGAGAGGTCACGAACGGCGGCGCTGGCTGAGCGGCTCGACGCACTGCGCGCCCGCTCGGAGACCTTGCCGGGGGCGCCGCTCGTCGTCGAGGTTGCGCGCCGTGAGCGGGACCTCGGAGGCGGGCTCATTGCCGGCGGCGTTGCGTTCCGGCTCTTCCTCTGGCTCGTGCCGTTCGGGCTCGTCACGGCGGCGGTGCTCTCGTTCTGGAGCGAGCAGGATCCGGAGGGGCTCGAGTCGGCCGCGCGCAACTTCGGCATCGGGTCAGCCGCCGCGGAGGCCGCTGCCGAGTCGCTGGCAGAAGGAGATCGCAGCGCCGTGCTCGCGCTGCTGGTCGGGCTCGTCGCACTCGCATGGTTCACGGTCGGCGCAGTGCGCGCGCTCGTCCTCGCCTACGCCCTGGCGTGGGGTCTCCAGCCACCGCGGATCCGGCGTCCGGTTCGTGCGATCGCGCTCTTCAACGGGCTCTTTCTCCTCGGGATCGTGGCTACCGCCGGCGAGGCGTGGCTTCGCGAGCAGATCGGCGCGGCATCGCTCTTCGGCATCCTGGTCGGGACGGTGCTGGTTGCGGCGATCGCGCTCTGCGCGATGTGGTTCCTGCCTCACCGGGCGAGTCACCCGCGCGAGCTGATCCCCGGCGCCGTTCTCGTAGCGGTCGGCCATCAGCTCGTGCAGCTGGTCGTTCTCTTCTACTTCGCGCCTCAGCTCGGCGACGCGGAGGAGACTTACGGCGCTTTCGGAACCGCTGCGACGATGCTCGTCTGGCTTTACGTCCTCAGCCGCCTGGTCACGGGTGCGGCGTTTCTGAACGCGACGTTATGGGACCGGCGACTGCTGGCAACCCAAGACCGGGGTCAGGCTGAAGCCTGACCCCGCGGCAGCTCGCACCTGGGGTTGGGGTCAGGCTTCAGCCTGACCCCGGTCTTGGACTTCGGCACGCTCCCGCACCATCTCTCGGTAGAGCTCCTGGGCTCGCTTCCGGTCAGGGTCAAGCATCGTGGGCACGAGCCAGGTCTCGAGAAAGGAAGGCGGTCGGACCAGTCCGGCCGTCGCGCGATAGCTGCTCCAGGGCCAGTCCTCCGGCGTGTTGACGAGCCCGGCGCGAACGGGATTCAGGACCACGTACGCACAGACCTCGATCGCGTATGCGTCGGAGTCGACCAGCGATGCCTTGTACGGGCCGGCGAACAGATGGCCGTACCGACCGTGACGCCGGTTGAACGCGTACGCGTATCCGCCGAGAAGCAACCGCATCCCCGAGCCGAGCGTTGGTTCGGGCGTCTCGACGACCGCATGGACGTGTGTGTCCATCAGGCAGTACGCGTGGACGAGCCAGCCGTAGCGCTCCGACACACCCGCGAGACCTGCGAGTAGCGTTCTTCGGTCGTCGTCATCAGCGACGATCCGTCCGCCGCCGTTGCCTCGCGCGATGACGTGGTGGATCGCCCCGGGAGCCTCGACCCGCTGCTTGCGCGGCATCCTGCGAGGGTGTCGAGTGAAGCGCGTCGACGCAAGATGGCCCCTCAGGACCAGTCCGCGCTGCCGTCGGGAACCTCAGACCGGGGTCAGGCTGAAGCCTGACCCCCGAGGGCGCACACGTTGTTGGGGTCAGGCTTCAGCCTGACCCCGGTTCAAAGACGTTCGTCTTAGGCGAGGGACGCGTCGAGCGTGATCTCTGGTACGGCTGCGAGAGCCTTCGAGACCGGGCAGTTGTCCTTTGCGGTCTCGGCGGCCGCGCGGAACGCCTCCTCATCCAACCCCGGGACCGATCCGCGCACGGTCAATGCGCTCTTCGTGATCCCCTCTCCCGGGACGAAGGTGACGGTCGCCGAGGTCTCGAGTCTCTCGGGTGGCGTGCCGGCTTTGGCGAGCCCGCCCGACAACGCCATCGAGAAGCACGTTGCGTGCGCGGCGGCGATGAGCTCCTCGGGGCTGGTTCTTCCGTTCGATTCCTCGGCGCGCGCGGCCCACGTCACGTCGAGGGGGCCGAACGCCCCACTCCCGACGCTGTCGATCGTCCCATCACCCTCGAGCAGCGAGCCCGACCAGGTCACATGCGCGGTTCGCTCTGCGGCCATCAATTCTCTCCTTCGTCGAGTCTTGCGTCGATCGTCACCGTGGCGCTCGCCCTGATCAGCGCAGAGAAGGAGCACCCCTGGTCGGCAACCTCTGCCACCTGCGCGAACGCGGCGGCGTCGCATCCGGGGACGGCGCCTGTAGCGACAATCTCGGAGGCGACGATTCGATGACCGACCCCCTCCACCTCGTCCATGATGATCGTGCAGTGCACGTGCAGGCGCTCGGGAGGCGTGCGCGCGCGAGCGAGCTCGCTGCCTAGCGACGTCACATAGCACGTTGCGTGGGCCGCTGCGAGGAGCTCCTCGGGGCTCGTTTTCCCCTCCGGATCGCCCACCCGAGACGCGATGGTCACGGGCAGCTCGAATGCATGAGAGCTCGCCGCCGCCACGACACCAGCTCCACGGGACACCGTGCCTTCCCAGACGAGGTCGGCTTCGCGAACGATTCGTGGCACTAGGGGCCTGTCCGGAGAGTGGTCGCGGTGGATGGCATGCGCGACGTGCCGCGAGGCAAGGACGCAGGGAGTGCCGATATGAAGGCATATCGGCACGACTGAGGACGCCGCATCGTGGTGCGTCGCGTATGCCAGGCGCCCTGAGCCACTTTTCGGACAGGCCCCTGGCGGTTGCTCACGCCATGACTTCGACGCGGGTGTCGAGCTTCTTCTCTTCCGGCGTCTCCGCCTGATCGAGCTCGAGCACGCGGCGCAATGCGCGAATGGACACCTCGACCTGGTCGTCCGACGGCTCGCGCGTGGTCAGGCGCTGAAGCCACATGCCCGGCGCGAGCATCGTCATCAGGAACCGGTTGTCCTGGTGCTTGCCGGCGTAGCGGATGATCTCGTAGGCGAGGCCCGCGATCACGGGCAGGAGCGCGATCCGGCTCAGGATCAGCCAGTGCCACTCCGGGCGGCCGACGAAGGCGAAGACGAAGATCGCGATCACCATCACCCATAGCAAGAAAGCTGTTCCGCAACGAGGGTGGATCAAACTGAACTTCTGCACGTTGGCTGGCGTCAGCTCCACCCCGTTTTCCAGGGCGTGGATCGTCTTGTGCTCGGCGCCGTGGTACTGGAAGACGCGGCGCAGATCGGGGAGCAGCGAGATGACCAGGATGTAACCGATGAAGACCGTGACGCGGATGAGCCCCTCCACCACGACGAACGTGCCGGTCGAGTCGATCGGGAGCCAGCTGGTCAAGAGCGCCGGGCCGACCTTGAACAGCATCAGCGCGAAGACGATCGCGATGGCGAACGAGAAGATGATCTGACCGCGGGTGATGACGGTCTTGATCTCGCCGTCCTCGTCCGTCTCCTGCGTCGCGACGTTGGCCGAGATCGCGAGCGCGCGAAAGCCGATCGCGAGCGACTCGCCGAGTGCGATGACGCCGCGGATGATCGGGAGGCGCCAGAGCTTCCGCTGCGACATCGGCGAGGTGATCTCCTGGACGACCTCGGTGATGTTCCCCTCGGGCGTGCGCACGGCGACGGCCCAGTTGGACGCGCTGCGCATCATCACGCCCTCGAGGACGGCCTGGCCGCCGTAGCTGACTGCCATTAGTGGTTTCCGCCAGAGCTACGGCCGTGATTCGCCGGCGAGAACCGAGCAGGCCTAGGACGCAGGGAGCCCCGATATGCAGGCATATCGGGGTGACTGAGGACGACGGCATGCGAAGCGTTCGCAGCCGCGCGAAGCATGGGCGTAGCTCTGGCGGAGACCACTAGTTACCCGCGGTTGGAGCCGCCGGCCTTCTCGAGCCGGCGCTGGAAGCGCTCGACCCGACCACCCGTGTCCACGAGCTTCTGCTTCCCCGTATAGAACGGGTGGCATTCCGCGCAGATCTCGACGTGCAGCTCGGCTTTCGTCGAGCGCGTCCAGAACTCGTTGCCGCAGGAGCACGTCACGTGCGCGAGGACGTATTCGGGGTGGATTTCGGCCTTCATCGGGTTGCCAGGATACCAGCGGCGGTTTGGGCAGCGACGTTCCCGCCCGAGACGACACAGACGGTGTGATCGCTTTCCACCTTGCCCGCGAGGAGCGCTGCGACCGCCGCCGCGCCCGCCGGTTCGCAGGCGAGCTTCGCCCGCTCGTAGAGGAAGCGGAAGCCCGTCGCGATCTCGTCTTCGGTGACGAGCACGGTCGTCACGTCGTGCGTCTGCGCGACGTCGAGGACGAGACTTCCGGCGAAAGGAGCATTCAGTCCGTCTGCGATCGATCGCGCGTCGACGCGCGCCGCCTCCCCCGCTTCGAGGGCGGCGTGCAGCGCACGTGACGTCTCGGGCTCGACTGCCACGATCTCGATGTCGGAGCCTGCCGCTGACAGCGCGATCCCTGAGACGAGGCCGCCGCCCCCGCAGGGCACGACGATCCGCCGGACGTCGGGCACGTCTTCGAGGATCTCCAGGCCAACCGTTCCCTGGCCCGCGACGACGAGCGGATCGTCGAACGGGTGGACGAGCACGCGGCCAGTCTCCTCTGCGAGCTCGTCGAGCCGCTCGAAGACGTCGCCCGGGCCCGTCGCCTCGACGTCGATGGTCGCGCCGTATGCCTCCGCGGCGCGAAGCTTGAGCTCGCTCGCGCCCTGGAACATGACGACGAGCGCGTCGGTTCCCTCGAGTGCGGCGCCGAAGGCGAGCGCGGCCGCATGGTTGCCGGCGGACGCGGCGATCACCCCGCGCGCCTTCTCCTCCGGCGTGAGCGAGCCGAGCTTCGTCAGGACGCCGCGCGGCTTGAACGAGCCGGTGCGCTGGAGAAGCTCGGCCTTCAGGTGGACGTCCTGTCCGAGCGTCCGGCAGGAGAGTGTCGGCGTGCGGTGGACGCGGCCCGCGATGACGCCAGCGGCGCGCTCGACGTCGTCGCGGCCGACAGCGAGGGACTGCACCCGGCGATCGTACGCGGAACCAGCCGCGCTGCGGCCCGGGTCGCAGCGCGGATAAATCATCCGTGTTTGACACACGCCGTCGCGCCCACCGCGAGCACGCAGCAGAATGGGGCCATGTCCGTCCAGGTCGCCGGCGAGAACCCCGAAGCGAACGACCGCCCCATTCGGCTAGTCGTCCGCGACGACGACCTGGGCCGCAGCCGGCTCACCGTCCTCTTCAGGCTCATCCTCGCGATCCCCCACTTCGTCTGGCTCTTGCTCTGGGGGCTCGCCGCGTTCATCGTCTCGTTCATCCTCTGGATCGCCGTCCTCATCGAGGGGAAGGCGCCGGAGATCCTCCACGACTTCGTGGCGGGGTACTTGCGCTACACGACGCACGTCGGCTCGTACGTCTATCTCGCCGCTAACCCCTATCCGGGCTTTCGCGGGAGACCCGGGTATCCGGTCGATCTCGAGATCGACCCGCCCGCACGGCAGAGCCGCTGGACCGCGCTCTTCAGGCTGATCCTCGCGCTGCCGGCGCTCGCGCTGACCGCGGTGCTCGGAGGCGGGCTCTCATTCGGCTCCCAGAGCGGCTCGTGGAGCTCCGCGAGCGGCGAGCAGTCCGACGCCGCGTGGGGCGGCATCACCGCGGCTGGAACCGCCGCCGTTGCCGCGTTCCTCGCGTGGTTCGCGATCCTTGCCCTTGGCCGTGCACCACGAGGATTGCGCGACCTCGCCACGTACGCGCTCGGCTACGCCGCGCAGACCGGCGGCTACCTGCTGCTCCTCACCGGCCGCTACCCGAGCTCCGATCCCGCGCTCGCAGAGCCTTTCTCGACGCTCGACGAGCACCCCGTGCGGATCGTCGTCACCGATGACCTCGAACGCCCTCGCCTCACCGTCCTCTTCAGGCTCCTGCTCGCGATCCCCCACTTCGTGTGGCTGCTGCTCTGGTCCGTCGCCACGGTCTTCGCGGTCCTGGCGGCCTGGTTCGCGGCGCTCGCAACCGGACGCGTGCCCTCAGGGCTCCACCGCTTCCTCGCCGCCTACGTCCGCTACCTCCTGCATCTCCTCGCGTTTCTCCACCTCGTCGGTCGCAGGTTCCCGGGCTTCACCGGCCGCGCGGGCTCGTACGGGATCGACGTCGAGATCGATCCGCCCGCGCCGCAGAACCGCTGGAAGACCCTGTTCCGCTCTTCCGCTCGCGCTGCCCGCGCTCTTCCTCAGCGGCGCGCTCGGCGGAGTCGTGTTCGTCGCCGCCTTCCTCGGCTGGTTCTACGCCATCGTCACCGGCCGCATGCCCGAAGGCCTCCGAAACCTCGGGGTCAGCTGCCTCCGCTACAGCGCGCAGGTGGACTCGTACCTTCTGCTTCTGACTGATCGCTATCCGTACGCAGCGCCCGTGCTCACCTCTCCGGCCGGTGAGCCGACGGACGAGCGCGAGGTCACGGAGACAGAGGAGACAGAAACTCCCTGAAAACCGCGATCGGCGTGCTCGTCCTCGCAGGGCTCGCGGTCGGCGTCGTCCTGCTCTGGCCGACCGTGGTCCCGACCGATCTCGTTCTCGGAGAGGTCGACGAAGGAGACGTCTTCGGCGCGGAGCTCGTCGAGCGCGCCGAGCGCTACGAACGCTTCCTGTACGTCCTGTGGGTGCTGTCGCAGATCGCGCTCCTCGCCACTTTGTGGATTTACGCTCGCAAGGGCGCGGCGTTCACGAAGGAGTCCGCCGCTGGGCCGATCGGGACCGGGATGCTCCTCGGCATGCTCGGGCTCGCGATCGTGTGGCTCGTCAATCTGCCGTTTCGGATCGTCGGGCACTGGTGGGCGCTGCGCTACGACGTCAGTGATGCCGACTACCTGACGTGGCTGCTCGAGGACTGGACGCTGCTCGGCGCGCAATTCGTCTCCGTCTGCCTCGCTCTCCTGATCGTGATGGGCCTCGCGCGCAGGCTCGGCGACAACTGGTGGCTCCCGGGCGCCGCCGTCTTCGTCGGCATCGCCGCACTCTTCACCTTCATCTCGCCGTACATCGACTACACGACCGAGCCGCTCCGCGACGAAGAGCTGATCGAAGCTGCCGACCGGTTCGAGAGCGCGCTCGGGCTACCGGACGTCCCCGCTTACGTCCAGGAGGTGAGCGAGCACACCGAGCAGGCCAACGCGTACGCATACGGGTTCGGTCCCACGAGACGAATCGTGTTCTGGGACACCGTGCTCGACGATCCCTTCGACCCCGGCGAGCAGCAGACAGTCCTTGCCCACGAGCTGGCGCACCACTCGCAGCAGCACCTGCCGGAGGGGATCGGCTGGTTCGCGGCATTCGCCGTTCCCGGAGCGTTCGTCCTCATGCTCGTGACGAAACAACGCGGCGGCATGGGGTCACCCGAGGCGATACCGCTCGCGCTGATCGTCGTGGCGGTGTTCCAGCTCGCGACGGCGCCGGCCGCGAACTGGGTCACGCGCAGGATGGAGGCCGAGGCCGACTGGAAGGCGCTCGAAGTCTCACGCGACCCCGACTCGCTCGAAGGGGCGATGGTCGGGCTTTCGGAGACCTCGCTCGGCGACCCCGACCCGCCCGCCTGGGTTCAGTTGCTGCTCGGAACGCACCCGGCGCTCGCCGACCGGGTCGCCATGGCGCGGGCGTGGGCAGCTCGCCGGAGCTCCGACGAGCCCTGAGGGGCGGCCGGGGTCAGGGCTTCAGCCTGCCCCCGGTGTTCGGTTGGCTGAGTGAGAACCCAACGACGGGGTGAGGCTGAAGCCTCACCCCTGGCGGCTGTGGTCAGGCTTCAGCCTGACCTCGGGTTGGGTTGAACGCTGGGTGAGAACCCAACGGCGGGGTGAGGCTGAAGCCTCACCCCTGGCGGCTGGGGTCAGGCTTCAGCCTGACCTCGGTGTTCGGTTGAACGCTGCGAGAGAACCAACGACGGGGTGAGGCTGAAGCCTCATCCCTAGCCTCAGGTCAACGTGTACTCGGGCCCCGAGCCGCCCTCGGGTGGCGTCAGGCGCCCGCCCTTCGCCGAGATCGCGCCGCACTGGACGCAGTTCGACGGCGTGACCTCGACCGTGACCATCCCGTCCCCGAGGTCGCGGCCGACCGCGTACACGTGCGCGGGACACATCCACGCCCACGCCTCTGCCACGGGACGCCGAACGCGATGGGCGACCTGCAGGTGGTTCGGCTGGTCGTCGCGCGTCCGGTTGCCCGACGCGAAGACCGAGGACAGCTTGTCGAAGAC
Organism: uncultured Actinomycetes bacterium; assembly: GCA_963789655.1. Taxonomy (GTDB): domain Bacteria; phylum Actinomycetota; class Thermoleophilia; order Gaiellales; family Gaiellaceae; genus GMQP-bins7. Next base: position 110,330 of record CAWBLH010000006.1, on the reverse strand, counting down.
GTACTTGCCGTCAGGCTTGGGGTACCGCGCCGCCCGTCCCGTCTTGATCAGCGCGGCCTCGTCGTTCGGATGCGTGGGGAAGCGCCCGTTCGGCATCTTCCCCTTCGTCACGGTCATCATGCTCGCGAGCGCGCCGCCGACGTAGAAGCCCTTGTCGAAGGCCTGGCGCATGTTCCGCACCTCGTACAGCTCCTTCCAGATACGCGTCGTCCGCAACGACTCGTCGTACGACGCGAGCGCCCCGACGCGACTCGGAACCTCGCCCCGATGCAACGCACGGAAAGCCGCCTCGGCCGCGAGCCGCCCCGACTCGATCGCGTAGTGGATCCCTTTGAGCCGCGGCACGTTGACCAACCCCGCGCCCTCGCCCACCAACAGCAATCCCGGCGCGTGCAGCTGTCGCGGGAGCGAGTGGTAGCCGCCTTCTGTGATCGTCTTCGCGCCCCACGCCACGCGTTCACCGCCGTTCAGGATGTCCCACACCAGCCGGTGCGTCTTGAACTCCTGGAGCACGTCGTGCACGGAGAACTCGACGTCGCGCGCCTCGAGCCCCGCCACGAAGCCGATGGCGACCAGGTCGTCGCCCATCGGGTAGATGAACGATCCGCCGAACTCGCTGTAGCCCGCGAACGTCCTGAGCGGCCAGCCGAGCGTATGCACGATCTTGCGGAGCGGCCTCGGGACACGCCAGACCTCCTTCACCCCGAGCGCCCAGATCTGCGGGTTCTCGCCTTCGATCCGGAAGTGGTCGATCGCGGCACTCGTCAGCAGGCCCTGCGTCCCCTCGGCCAGCACCGTCACGCCCGCGACGACATCTGACCCAGGCTCGAACGTGGACAAGGCCTCTCCGTGGCGCCCTCGCCCGCGGTCGCCGGTTCGCACTCCGAGGACCCGCCCGTGCTGGACGAGCAGCTTCTCCGCAGCAGTCTCCGGGAGAACCGCCACGCCCAGTGATTCGGCCTGCTCGGCGAGAAAGCGCGCGAGCTCAGACACGGACAGGATCACGTTTCCGTGGTTCCACATCGTCGGTGGCGGCGGGATCCGGATCGCCGAGCGCCTGGTCAGCATGTACACGGCCTCACCCGGCACCTCGCCGTAGGTCGGCATGTCCGCGATCGTGAGGCGGCCGCGGAAAAGCTCACGCAACGGACGAGGGCTCACCACCGCCCCCGAGAGCAGATGCGAGCCCGGCTGCTTGCCCTTCTCGAGCACTGCGACCGGAACCTCGCCGAGCCGCTCGCGGACATCCGGATGCTCCTCGAGCAGCTGACCCAAGCGGATCGCGCACGCGAGCCCTCCGGGACCGCCGCCGACGATGAGGATCCCGACCTCGATCCGCTCCTCGGGCGGGTCCGTCGGGACCGCAATGGCGTCGATCGAACCGAACGGGGGTGGGAACTCGCTCGGGCGCGCCACGTTACGAGCCGCGGTGCGCGCGGACGAGCTCGGTCAGCTTGGGAACGATCTGGTGCAAGTCGCCGACCACGCCGAAGTCGCAGAAGTCGAAGATGGGCGCGTTCGGGTCCTTGTTGATCGCCACGATCGTGCCCGCGCTCTGCATCCCGACCTTGTGCTGGATCGCGCCCGAGATCCCGCATGCGACATAGAGCTTCGGCGAGACGGTCTTCCCCGTTTGCCCGACCTGAGTGGCGTACGGGTACCAGCCCGCGTCGACGACCGCACGCGTCGCCGCGACGGCGCCTCCGAGCGCAGCGGCGAGCTCCTCGAGCAGCGAGAACGCGTCGGGAGCGCCGAGCCCGCGGCCTCCGGCGACGATGATGTCGGCATCCTCGATCGAGGGGCCGCTCGACTCCTCCTGCGTCTGCTCGACGAGGGTTGCGAGGGTCGAGAAGTCCGAGAACGTGGGCTCGAAGGACTCGACCTCGGCCGAGCCGCCTGTCTCGGCGGCGTCGAGGGCGCCGGAGCGCACCATCGCGAGTCGCGGCGAGTCGACCCAGCCGACGTCGACGAGAACGGTGTCGCCGAGCGCCGGACGCTTGCCGACGAGCTCGTCTCCCTCGATGACGAGGTCGGTGAGGTCCCAGTTCAGCCCGGCGTTCAGGCGCGCAGCCAACCCCGCCGCGACGTCCGCGGCCAGAACCGACGCTGCGAAGAGGACCGCATCTGCGCCGCTCGTCTCGACGAGCGACGCGAGCGCGTCCACACGCGGCTGAGGCAGCGGCGACTCGAGCGCGCCGTCCTCGCAGGCATAGACCTTCGAGGCCCCGAACGCGCCAGCCCGCGCGGCAGCCGACGCCGCATCGGGACCGAGGACGACTCCGGTCGCCTCGCCCAGCGAGGCAGCCTTTGTCAGGACGCCGAGCCCGCCCTTCTCGAGCTCGCCGTGGTAGTGCTCGAGAAAGACCAGGAACTTCACAGGAGCCGCTTCTCCACGACGTGGTCGAGGATCTTCTGCGCCGCGCTTCCGTCGTCCTCGATCTTCACCGAGTCACCACGTGCAGGTGGAGCGCCGAGCTCGCGCACGGTCGTCTTCGCGGCAGCCTCGCCCGCCTCTCCTGCATCGACCCCGAGATCCGACAGGGACACCGTCTCCTGCGGCTTCGTCTTCGCGCCCATGATGCCCTTGAGCGACGGGTAGCGCGGCTCGTTGATCGCGTCCGAGACCGCGACGACGGCGGGCAGCGGCGCGGTGATCGTGTCGTAGCCGTGCTCGGTCTGGCGCTTGCCGGTGACCGAGCTCCCGTCGACGGTCAGCGTGGCCACCTGCGAGATCAAGGGCCGCTGGAGCCGGTCGGCGACCGCTGCCCAGAGCACCGCCCCGTCGCCGTCGCTCGACGCCTGCCCGAAGAGGACGAGGTCGGCTTCCTCCTTCTCGAGCGCCGCGGCCAGCGCGCGGCTCGTCCCCAGGAGATCGGACCCGGCCGCGCCCGCGTCCGAGATCAGCACCGCGCGATCGGCACCCATCGCCAGGGCCTTGCGCAGCGACTCGACCGCCTTCTCGGGCCCGAGCGAGACGAGGACGACCTCTCCGTCTCTGCGCCTCCTTCACCTTCAGCGCCTCCTCGACCGCGTTCAGGTCGGTCGGATTCAGCGCCGCCTCGCCGGAGCGGTCGAGCCGCTTCGTCTGAGGGTCGATCTTCTTGTGGACGGTCGCGTCCGGAACCTGCTTGACACAGACGGCGATCTTCATCGGGACCGGACTCTAGATGCTCGACCGGGGATCCAGAGCGCAGTGGTGGCGGCAAGCGGTTCACGGCCCCCACGACGTTCGTAGGATTGCTGCATGCAGCGGCGGGGTAGTTCCACGGTGCCAATGAGCAGTGTGTCCCACGCCCGCCGAAACCAGCTCGTGCTCCACCGCCGACGTCCGTATCAGCACGCCTTCGCCGCCTAGCTCATGAGCTCCCACGTAGCCGTCGACGCGCCGCGCAACACCATCGCGGGACTCGTCCGCGTGAGGCCCTGGCCTCTGGTCATCTGGGTTGCGATGACGGCCTGGTGGCTGGTGCTCTTCACCGTCGTGAGGTCGAACTTCTTCGAGTTCCGCCTCCAACGCTTCGATCTCGGGAACATGGTGCAGGCCGTGTGGAGCACGGCAGAGGGCCGGCCTCTCGAGACCACGCTCGGCACCGGGGAGCAGGTGGAACGCCTGGCCGCCCACTTCGATCCGATCCTCGTGCTCCTCGCTCCGCTGTGGATGCTGGCTCCGACGCCGCTCACGCTCGCCGCCGTCCAGATCGCGGCGTGCGCCTTGGGAGCGCTTCCCGTCTTCTGGCTCGGTCGTCGTCACCTCGGATCGGAGCGGTTGGCCGGCCTCGCCGCTCTGACCTATCTGGTGTATCCCTGGCTCGCGTGGACGGCGCTCGACGCAATGCACCCGGTGACGTTCGCGATCCCGCTCTTCCTCTACGCCATCTGGTTCCTCGACTCGGGCCGTCTCGAGGCTTTCGCCGTCACGGCGCTGCTCATTCTCGGAACCGGCGAGCTGATGGGCCTTCCGCTCGCGGCTCTCGGAGTCTGGTACTGGCTCTCGCACGACCGTCGGCGAGCCGGCCTCGCCATCGCCGTTTCCGCCCTCGCGTGGACCGTCGTCTGCGTGAAGCTCGTCATCCCGTTCTTCTGGGGCGGGGAGAGTCAGTTCTACGCGTATTACGAAGCGGTCGGCGGATCGCCGGAGGGGGTGGCCCGCACCGCCATCGAGGATCCGGGCCGGATCCTGGCAGCCCTCACGACGCCCCGCGACTTTCTCTATCTCGCGGCGCTCGCCGTGCCGCTCAGCGGCATGTTCGTACTCGCCCCGTGGCTGGCGATCGCCGCACTCCCGCAGCTGGCGGCGAACACCCTGTCGTCGGTGAACGGGACGATCGATCCTCGAGGACACCACATCGCGGCTGTCATCCCCTTCCTGATCGCGGGATCCATCTTCGGCCTGGCTCGGCTTTCGGCCGAACGTCGCTCTCGTCTGATGACGGCAACGCTCGTGATCTCGACCTTCATCTCGTTGGTAGCCGGACCCTGGCCGGGGCTGCCGGGACAGCCGTTCTCGTCCGCAGCCCAGACGCCTGCTCGGACGCCTCCACCGGCCCCATACCGCGATGCCCTTCGAGCTGCGGTCGATCTGATACCCGTCGGGGCTCCCGTGGCCGCGACCAACAAGGTCGGTTCCCACCTCTCGGCCCGGCGCTACTTCTTCAGCGTCCCGCGAATCCGGCAGGCGCGCTGGGTGATTCTGGACCTGAACGACCCATGGGTTCCTCTTCCGCCGAAGACGAGGGTCCGAGCGACCTGGGGACGATCCGATCCCGCGCTGCTTCATGCGCTGAAGGCACGGCTCGAGCAAAGCTCGCGCTGGGAGAAGCTCTTCGACCGGGGGAACGTCGCCGTCTTCCGCCGGTCTCCGAACGTGCCGCTGGACATGACCTGACCGAAGGTCGCGACCACGTCCCCCCGCTCTCGCTCCACGCGTGGCTTCGCTACGACGCGATCGCGCACCTTCTGCCTCCTGGTGCGCGAACCCTGCTCGAGATCGGCGCAGGACAGGGATCGGCTGGCGCGCTCCTCGCTCGCCGATTCGAATACGTAGGCCTGGAGCCGGATCAAGCCTCCTTCGACACCGCTCGACGCCGAGTCCGTGTCGCCGGCGGCACGATGCTGCAGGAAACGGCGGAGACCTACAGCGCCCCAGAGCCGTTCGACGTCGTCTGCGCGTTCGAAGTCCTCGAACATCTCGAGGACGACGCAGCCGCACTCGCCAACTGGAAACGTCACATCGGCCCTGGCGGCTGGCTGCTGCTCAGCGTCCCTGCCGGGCGCAATCGATTCGGTCCCGCCGACGCCAAGGCGGGGCACTTTCGGCGCTACGACCGCACGGATCTCGCTGACCTCGTTGCCAGAGCGGGATACGTCGAGGTCGAGATCCTATCGTACGGCTTCCCTCTCGGGTACGCGCTCGAGGCGGTGCGAAATCTGTACGCCCGGCGGGCCACCCGGCGTGAGGAAGGCATGGAGGATCGGACCGCCGCGAGCGGGCGCTGGTTGCAGCCGCCCGAGGGCTCGGGTCGCGTGCTCCAGGGGCTCTCCGCCCCGTTCCGTCGAGCGCAGCGTCCGTTCGCCCGAACGAATCTGGGCACCGGGCTCGTAGCCCGTGCGCGACGCGCGGGCGGTAGCTACTGCGGGCCGTAGTCGGCTCTATACGCTCCCAGTCATGGTCTCCGTCGTCGTCCCGGTGTTCAACGAAGAGGGATCCCTAGAGACGCTCTACGGCGAGATCGTCGCGGCGCTCGAGCTCGAAGGGCAGCCGTACGAGGTGATCTTCGTGGACGACGGCTCCACCGATCGCAGCCTCGAGGTCCTCAGCCGGCTTCAAAGCGAGACCACGAACGTCGTCGCCGTCCACCTGCGCCGGAACTTCGGCAAGGCCGCCGCTCTGCAGGCTGGGTTTCTCGAGGCCAAGGGCGAGGTCGTGGTGACGATCGACGCCGATCTCCAGGACGATCCCGCAGAGATCGGCCAGCTGCTCGCCAAGCTCGACGAGGGCTTCGATCTCGTGTCGGGGTGGAAGACGAGGCGTAACGATCCGTGGTCGCGCCGTATCCTCTCGAGAATCTTCAACTGGGCGACGGCCGTCGTCTCCGGAGTCCACTTGCACGACGTCAACTGCGGCCTCAAGGCGTACCGCGAGGAGGCTCTGCGCGGCGTTCGCCTCTACGGCGAGCTGCACCGCTTCATCCCCGTTCTCGCCGCGTACCGAGGCTTCCGAGTGGCGGAGATTCCCGATCAACCATCGCCCGCGGCAGCACGGGCGGTCGAAATACGGGCTGAACCGCTACGTGCGTGGCCTGTTCGACCTCGTGACCGTCACGTTCATGGGTCGCTACCGCTATCGACCTCTTCATCTCTTCGGCGGAGTCGGCCTCCTGATGGGGTTCGCCGGGTTCGCGATCCTGGTCTATCTGACCGCTGTCAAGATCGGAGGCGGAGCGATCGGCCACCGCCCGCTCCTCACACTCGGCGTGCTGCTCGTCGTCGTCGCGATCCAGTTGATATCGCTGGGGTTGGTGTCCGAGCTGATCACGTCGCAGCACGAGGAGCGGCTGGGCGAGCGGGAGCGCATGGACGCGATGGTGGAGGAAGTCCTGCGCTAGCAGAGAGGCTCGATGCGGGTTCTCTACTACGGGACGTACGAACGCGACTACCCCCGCAACGCTCAGGTGATCTCCTGCCTGCGAGCGGCGGGGGTCCAGGTCCTCGAAAAGCACGTTCCGGTGTGGGAGTCGACGCGCCACAAGTTCTCTCCGGGAGTCGGGACTCTCGCGCGTGCCGTCGGGGCGGAGGCGCGCCTTGTCTTCGAATCCCTGCCCGATGCCGATGTTCTCGTGGTGGGCTATCCGGGGCACCTCGACATGCTCTCGGCGAAGCGGATCGGACGCCGCTTGCCCGTCGTGTTCAACCCTCTCGTGTCGCTCGCGGACACGCTGGTCGACGACCGCCGGCTCGTGGGACGAGGGTCTGCGCTCGGCAGAGCGGCACGCGTTCTCGATCGGTACGCCTTTCGGCGAGCCGACCTCGTGATCGCCGATACGCATGCGCACGCGCGCTACTTCGCAAAGCGATTCGAGCTTTCTTCCGACCGCGTCGCCGTCTGCTACGTGGGCGCCGAGGACCGACTCTTCACGCCGGCCGAGCGGGACCCGGGGGTGTTTCACGTGCTCTTCGTCGGCAAGCTCATCCCCCTGCATGGGCTCGACGTCATCCTGGACGCCGCGAGACGGTGCCCCGAGATCGAATTCCACGTCGTCGGCAGCGGACAGCTCGACGAGCGCCTCGCGAGCCGACCACCCAACGTGAGGTGGGAGCAATGGCTGCAGTACGAGCGGCTGCCGGGCGCATATCGCGCGGCCGGATGCGCCCTCGGAATCTTCGGGACATCCGACAAGGCTTCGCGCGTGATTCCCAACAAGGCGTTTCAGGCGCTGGCCACGGCCACCCCGTTGATCACGGCCGCAACGGACGGAGCACGCGAGTTGCTCGCCGACGGCCGAGATGCGCTTCTCGTGCCGCCGGGTGACTCCGAGGCGCTCGCCCAGGCGATTCGGCGGCTTGCATCCGATCCGAATCTCAGGAGTGAGATCGCCTCGCGAGGTCGCGCGACGTACGAGATGCACGCCAGCGAAGCGGTACTCGGTCTCCGCTGGCGTGCTCTGCTCGAGACCCTCGTAGGCGGCGAACGAAGCGTCGGCGTCCCCCGCTGACTCCGGCGAAACGCACAACCCCCCACTCGGTCAGGTGCGGTCGGCCGGTAGGCGTGTCGATAATTCCCGAAGCATGCGACGTCGCCGGATCGCGGCCTTCGGGCTGCTCACGCTCGCCGCGGTGGCAGTCGCAGTGCTCGCCGTGGCGGTCATCGTCGATGACGGCAGCGGCACACCACAGCCCGAGGCGACGGCGGCTCCGCTCCACCCGGTCGCCGGAAACTTCAAGCCCGATCGGACGACTCTCGACGACTGTGGAGACGACGACCAACCCTGTCTCGAGCAGGCCTACGGGAACATCGCCTACCGATCAGGCCCGAAACGGGCGCTCGCAGATCTCGAAGAGCAGACAGAGTTCGCATCGAACTCCTGCCATCGCATCGCGCACACCATCGGGTCGGCGTCCCTTGCTCGCTACAAGGGTGACGTCGGGCGGACGTTCGCCGAGGGCTTCTCGGACTGCTTCTCCGGCTACTACCACGGCGTCCTCGAGCGCTCGCTCGTCAACGTGAAGTCGTACAGGGCAGCCGCGCTGGGCGCCGTCGCAAGAGGGCTCTGCGTCGGAGAGGAGGTAAGAGCGCTGGAGGAGCTCGAGTACCACTGCCTCCACGGCCTCGGGCACGGCCTCATGATCACCTCGGGCTACAGCCTCCCGCTCTCCCTCGACGTCTGCGACTACATGGCGGGGGCGTGGGCTGTGCGGGCGTGCAACGGAGGTGTCTTCATGGAGAACTTCTTCACCTCCTACGGCGTGCAGTCTCCGTGGGTGCGGGAAGACGATCCTGTCTATCCCTGCAACTGGGTCGCCGAAGAGGACAAGCGTCCGTGCTACCAGCTCGTCACCTCCCGCATCCTCCGCGTCGTCGGTGTCGACTGGGAGCGCGCAGCCGAGATCTGTGCTTCGGTCGAGAAGGACTGGGTGAGCTCCTGCTTCGAGTCCTACGGCAGAGACGTCGCTCGGGACAGACGCATCGCGACGCTGAGGAGATCCTCGACATCTGTGCGTCGGCACGCCCGTACGGCGGCGAGCGGGAGTGCATCCAGTTCGCCGCGATGGACCATGTCGAGAACTTCGCGGGAGGTGAGCAGGCTGCGGCGTTCTGCGACAGGACGAGGCCGACGCTCCAACCCGCGTGCTACCTCGCGGTCGGCACGATCCTCGGGCGCTTCAAGAGCACCCAAGCCGAACGCGTCGCGGATTGCCGGTCGCTGACGACGGTCGAGCGCAACGTCGCAGCATGCACGCGGGGAGGGCGGACGCAGCTCGACGTAGTCGTGGGTCAGTAGCTGGAAGCTCTGCTAGCGTCCCGCCCTTCGAGCGCGAACCGGAGCACCCCCGTCCCATGCGACGCCACCGGACGACAGCCCGAGGGATTCTCTTCCCACTCCTCGCCGGTCTCCTGATCGGAGCGTTCACTCGTTCCCGCGGTTGGGGCGGAGTCGACCGGGAGCTCGGGCGTCCCGCGACTCGTCTTCCCGCTCGTCGCCAAGACCGAGCTCTGGGACAACTACGGCGACTCGCGTGGCACTCACAGCCACGCCGGCATCGACATGGAGAACCCCTGGCGCGCTCCGGTCGTCGCCGTCGAAGCCGGGACGAGTCTCCTACGCCGAGTCGGGCCTCGGCGGCTGCATGCTCTACCTGTACGGGCGAAGCGGGACGATGTACATGTACATCCACCTGAACAACGACCTGACGGCGCGTAACGACAACCGCGGCGGCTGCGTCAAGGACGTCACGTTCGCCGTCCCGAACGGCGCCAGGGTCTCGGCCGGAGAGCAGATCGCGTGGAACGGCGACTCGGGCGATGCGAACGGCAACCCGCACCTGCACTTCGAGGTGCATCCCGGCGGCGGCGCCGACACGAACCCGTACCGGCACCTGCTGCGGGCGAGCCGCCCGCTCTTTGCCGCGAAGCTCGGCTCGCCGTTCAGCCTGGGTCTGCGCGGCAAGCCTCGTCGCCGCGGGAGCAGGAGGCGTGGAGGTCGACGTCGACCAGGTGCGCCACTACCCCGGCGGACGCTGGCTCGACGTCGACAAGCGAGTGGTCGAACTGGCTCTCTCGCCGGTCGCGTCCCTCGAGCTGACTCTCCCGAGCTTTACGGCGGCCGAACGCCGCGCGCTCAAGACGCCGATGACGATCACCGCCTACACCGAACGCACGAAGGCCACGGCCGAGGCGATCCTCGGAGTCCCCGGCACGCTGAGCATCAGCCGCATCTCGCCGGATCGCTAACGTCGCTCGAGAATCTCGACATCGGCCGTCTTCGCGACGACGACGAAGCCCTCGCGGGTCAGTCGCTGCCTTACGTCGGGCACGGCCCTCTCACTGCCGATCTTGCCCGTGTAGAAGGTTCCGACCTGATCACCCTTCGCGTACGCGACGAACCGGACGCGCTTCGCTCGCTCGGTGAGCTCTCGCTGGCTGAGCGATCCTCCCGAGTCGAAGAGCACGAATGGTTCGGGCAGCGTCCAGACCTCGACACGACGGCTTAGATGCGGCAGCAGCGTGCGCGTGGCGGCAACCGGAACTCCTCGCGGAATGTGCTCGAGGGCTCGCCTAGTCGGGCCGGCCTCGAGTTCGACCTCGTCCCCTTTCACGCTGTGCACGCTGATTCCGCCAAGTACGGCGACCAGCACGGCGGTCGCGACTCCCGCAGCTGCCGCAAGGCGCCCCGGGCGGCGAAGTGTCTTCAAGCGGCCGGCACCGACAGCTGCAGCGACGAACAAGCCCGTCACGGTGCCCAGGTGATAGTGGTGCACGAGGTCGTGCTGAGGGAAGTACGCGGAGAGGGCGTTGTACACCACTGTCGGAGCGGCGAGGAAGAGCCAGGAGCGCCCGAGCAGCGCGAGCCCTCCCGTCGAAACGAGGATTGCAACCAGACCCACAAGGCTCTGCGACCCGATGTCCGAGACCGTGTCCAGTGGGTGCCGGACAGACCAGACGAGCGCGTCTGCGACCGTTTCTCCCCGGTCTCCGGCCCAGCGTTGTCCGAACGCGTCGTACGAGTTTCCGATGGATACGAGAATCAACGACGCTCCTACGAACCAAACTGCAGACCCCAAGGCGAGGACGGTGCCGGTTCGCCGCCGCCCGTGGTAGACGAGCAACAAACCGAGCACGCCGTACGTGAGCGCCATGTCCTCCTTCAGAGAGAGCGCCAGGAGCACTGCGAGCGTGAGCAGAACGGTTCGTCCCTGGAGCGCGAACAGCACGGAGAGAACGAACAGCACCGGTGCGAACGGATCCGGACGGAACTCGAACAGGTTGACCGAGGCGACCCACGGACAGACGAGCCAGAGAAATGCCGGGATCGCAGCGAGCGTGGGCGTCGCGCCGCGGTCTCGCGCCAGCGCGTATAGCGCCGGCGCGGTCAGGGCGAGAGCGATGGACTGGGCGGTGAAGATGCCAGGAATTCCCAGGCCCAGCCAGTAGAGCGGCGTCAACAGCACGAGCGCCGGCTGAAAGTGGCCGGCGAGCAGCGTGCGCGAGAGAATGGTGGAGAACGGGTCGCGGCCCTCGGAAAGAAGCCACAGCAGCTGATCCGAAACCGCGGTGTCGACCCCGGTTCGGAAGTTCTGGTGGTCGGCGATCGACTCCGCCGAGAGGAGGACCGCGTATGCGGCGGCTCCGAGCCAAGCCGCGACGAGCCAGGTCCTGTGCGAGACGAGGCGGGCACGAATCGCTGGCGGTACTGCCCCCATCTACCGGGTCGAGTTCTCGACCGCCTCGTGACCACCTACGCGTGGCTGAGGTTTCGCGATGCACTTGAAGCATGCCCGCAAGGCAATCGCGCCGAGAGGAGCCCCTCGCCGCTCGACGATGCGGAAGTGTCGCGCGAGGATCTCCTCGAACTCGTCGGGGGTCCAGACGTGGCGATGAAACTCGTCGCCTCCCCAATCCAGATTCGCTCCGACCAGCCAACGGCCCGGGAGTCGGCGGCTGAGGCTCTTTGCTCGCGAGATCAGCAGATCGTTGGGCACGGTGACGACCGCGATACCTGTGGGCCGAAGCAGGCGGGACATCGCGGCGAGCACCGCATCGGGATGGACGACGTGCTCCAGAACCTCTGTACAGATCACGCGATCGAAGCTCGCCGGCGGGAGATCCATCTTGTCGATCTCCCCCTTGACGAAGCGGACGTCGTATCCAGCGAGGGTGCTGCGCGCGATGTCGAGGTAAACGCCCGAGACGTCGATCGCCGTGAGGCGCGCGCTCGGGAACATGTGGAGGACATGCCCGCTACCGGATCCCACCTCGACGACTTCGAGGCCGTTGGCGTCTCCGACGAAGTCCCGGATGATCGCAAGCCGGCGCCGCTCGACGAGTTGGATCGGCCACGGCGACTTCGTGTAGTAGTCGTCATACGCCAGCGCGAGGCGGTCGTTGAGCCCCTCCACGTCGAGGTCGTGATGCGGCGGCTCGGTCATCGGGAAAACGCTACCGGCGGGTCCCGAAATCATCGGTCAGGTTGTCGAGATGAGTTGTCGTCGCCCGCGCATGACTGCACGGATGAAGCCGTGGCACCTAGCCTCATGGCTAGCACTATCGGCCGGATGAGCCCGCATACTGAATCCGTGGCGACTCGACCTTCGGAGTGGAGACCGCGCGAAAGCCTGGAGTCGATCGGGGAAGCCGTCGCGGCCGCTGGGCCTGAGCTCTCAGTCGTGATCCCGGTGCACGACGAGCAGGAGAACGTCGGGCCGCTCTACGACGCGTTGCGACGCTCCCTCGACGAGCTCGGCCGCACCTACGAGATCATCGTCGTCGACGACGGCAGCCGAGACGAGACGTACGATCGACTCTCGCGCCTTGCGGCCGGCGACCCGCGTCTGAAGCTCGTCAAGCTGCGTCGGAACTACGGTCAGACGGCGGCGATGGCCGCCGGATTCGACCACGCCCGAGGCGAGGTCATCATTCCGATGGACGGCGACCTGCAGAACGACCCTGCCGACATCGGGCGCCCTTCTCGAGAAGATCGACGAAGGGTACGACGTCGTCAGCGGCTGGCGGAAAGATCGGCAGGACAGCTTCAGCCGACGATTGCCGTCGCGCATCGCGAACTGGCTCATCGGTCGCGTCACCGGCGTCCGCCTGCACGACTACGGCTGCACGTTGAAGGCCTACCGGGCGGAGGTCGTCGAGGAGACGCGGCTCTACGGCGAGATGCATCGCTTCCTGCCCGCGCTCGCGTACCAGGCCGGAGCACGCATCACCGAGATCCCCGTGAGCCCATCATCCGCGAGCCTCCGGCAACAGCAGCTACGGCCTCGGCCGGACGTTCAAGGTGCTGCTCGACCTCCTCACCGTGAAGTTCCTGTCCGTGTGGTCGACGAAGCCGAGCTACGTCTTCGGAGGAAGCGGCGCGATCCTGTGCCTGCTCGGGAGCGCCTTCGTCACCTGGACCGCGTACGAGAAGATCTTCAACGGGATCTACGTCTACCGCCAGCCGTCGCTCATCGTCGGCGTCTTCCTCTTCACGATCGGGTTCAACCTGTTCCTGCTCGGACTGCTTGCGGAGCTCATCGTCCGCACCCACCACGAGTCGCAGGCGAAGCCCGTCTATCTCGTGCGCGAGCGCCGCAACTTCGAGGAGAGCACCCGGCCGAGTAGCGGCCGCTCCCCCGCGATGTGCGGAATCTGTGGGATCGTCGGACCGGCCCCGGTCGACCGCGAGGTGCTCGCGCAGATGACCCGCGTGCTCGAGCACCGCGGGCCGGACGACGAGGGGTTCCACGTCGCCGAGTACGAGGACGGGACCGCGGTCGGCCTCGGGTTCCGCCGCCTGTCGATCATCGACCTCGACACGGGCAACCAGCCGATCGCAAACGAGGACGGCTCGCTGCAGGTCGTCCTGAACGGCGAGATCTACAACTACCGCGAGCTGCGCGCCGGACCTCGTCGCACCGCGGCCATCGCTTCGCGACGAGCTCCGACACCGAGGTCATCGTCCACCTGTACGAGGAGCTCGGCGCGCGCTGCGTCGAGCGGCTGAACGGCATGTTCGCGCTCGCGCTCTGGGACGAGAACGAGCGGCAGCTGCTCCTGGCGCGCGACCGGTTCGGGAAGAAGCCGCTCTACTACGCCGACCTCGGGGACGCCTTGCTCTTCGGCTCCGAGCTCAAGGCGCTGCTCCAGCATCCGCGCTGTCCGCGCGAGCTCGACTTCGCGAGCCTCTCGCGCTACCTCGCTCTCGAGTACGTCCCGACGCCACGCGCGATCTTCGAGGGCGTCTCGAAGCTCCCCGGCGGCCACTTCCTGCTCTGGCGCGACGGTCGTCGTCACGTCGAGCAGTACTGGGATCTGTCGTTCGAGAGCGATGCCGGCAACCAGACTCGACGAGGAGTACGTCGAGGAGTTCCGGAATCTGCTTCCGCGAGGCGGTCCGGCGGCGCCTCGTCAGCGACGTCCCGCTCGGCGCCTTCCTGAGCGGAGGAATCGACTCGAGCTCGGTCGTCGCGATGATGTCCGAGGCGCTTCCGGCCGGCGCCGTGAAGACGTTCTCGATCGGCTTCGAGGAGCCAAGCTTCGACGAGTCGTCGCACGCGCGACGGGTCGCGGCGCACTTCGGCACCGACCATCACGAGGAGGTCTTCTCGCCCGGCGTCATGGTCGACGATCCTCCCGACGGTCGCCGACGTCCTCGACGAGCCGTTCGCGGACGCGTCGATCCTCCCGACGTATCTCCTCTCGCGCTTCACCCGCGGGAATCGGTCACGGTCGCCCTCGGCGGCGACGGAGGCGACGAGCTCCTCGCCGGCTATCCGACCTTCCCCGCCGACCGTCTCGCGAGCCTCTACCTCGTACCGCGACTCCTCAACGAGCGAGTCGTGATCCCCCTCGCCGACCGGCTACCCGTGTCGACGAGGAACTTCAGCCTCGACTTCAAGCTCAAGCGATTCCTGCGTGGCGCGGCAGCGCCGGCGGAGCTACGTCACCCGCTTGGCTCGGCTCGTTCACGCCCGCGGAGCAGAAGCGCTGCTCGAACGGCCTCCTGCCGATCCGTTCGAGGAGCAGCGGCGCGCTGTTCGCGAGTGCCCCGACTGCGAACCGGCTCGAGCGACTGATCTACCTCTACGCGAAGACGTACCTCCAGGACGACATCCTCGTGAAGGTCGACCGCGCGAGCATGGCGTGCTCGCTCGAGGTGCGGGCGCCGTTCCTCGACGTCGATCTCGTCGAGTTCCTCGGCCGCGTCCCGGCGAGGCTCAAGCTCCGCCGTCTCGAAACGAAGCACCTGCTGAAGCGCGCGATGGCGAGACGTCGCTTCCGCCGGGCATCGCCGACCGGCCGAAGAAGGGATTCGGAATCCCGGTCGCCGAGTGGCTCAAGGGCACGCTCAGCGAGGCGCTTGCAGGACGAGCTCTCGCCCGGCCGAATCCGGCGAGCAGGGGATCTTCGAGTCCAGAGACCGTTGCCAGCGTCTGATCTCCGAGCACATGACAGGCCGTCGCGATCATCGAAAGCCGCTCTGGACGCTGTTCGTCTTCCAGCTCTGGCACCGGCGCTGGGTCGAGCGCTCGCGCGCTGCCGGTCCCGCGCGTGTCGATGAGCGAGGAGCAGCATGAAGCGGGAACTGGCGGATGATCTCGTTTGCCCCGTCTCGTCCGATCCTCTCACCCTCGAAGGCTGCGAAGCCGACGAGGTAGACGCAGGCGAGCTCATTTGCGGCGGCTGCGGTCGCCGCTGGCCGATCCGCAACGGGATCCCACGCCTCGTTCCGCCGGACCTCGAGGAGCAGCAACGCAAGACGGCGTCGGCGTTCGGCTGGCAGTGGCAGCACTTCGTCGAGATGCACCCCGAGTTCGAGGCGCAGTTCCTCGACTGGCTGCGACCGATCGAACCCGAGTTCTTCCGCGGGAAGCGTGTACTCGACGCCGGCTGCGGGACGGGGCGACACGCCTACTACGCTGCCTCATACGGGTCTGAGGAGGTCGTAGCGCTCGACCTGAGCGGCGCCGTCGAGACCGCCGCGCCGGAACCTCGCCTCGTTCGGCAACGTCCACGTCGTCCAAGGCGACCTCCTGCGGCCTCCGTTCCGACGCGCGGCGCAGGGCGGTGGCTTCGATTTCGTCTACTCGATCGGAGTCCTCCATCACCTGCCGGATCCGTACGAAGGGTTCCGCACGCTCGTCGAATACGTCCGTCCCGGAGGCACCATCGCGGTCTGGGTGTATGGCCACGAGAACAACGGCTTCGTGCGGAACGTCGTCGAGCCGCTACGGCGGCTGTCGACGAAGATCCCTCCGACCGTACTGCGTGGACTCGCCTGGCCCCTCGCGCTCGGGTTCCACGGCGTTGCGAAAGGCGTCTACCGTCCACTTCACGGAACGGCCGTCGGCTCGCAGGCTTCCGCTCGACGACTACCTGACGAGCGTCGCGGCCTTCAGCTTCCGGCAGAACTACGGCATCGTCTTCGACCAGCTCGTCGCGCCGACCGCGGCCTACATCAGCGGCGACGAGCTCGCCGGCTGGTTCGAGGATTGCGGGCTTGAGAATGCCGAGGTTTCACATCGACACGGCAACTCGTGGCGCGGTCGCGGAAGCGTTCCTGCCATTGCCTGAACCCGAACATCGCTCAGCGGTCGTCTCGATGCGGCGAGATCGAGTGGCGCAGGCCCTTGCATTCGTCGCGCTGCTCGCCGCCTTCCTCGGTGCGCTCGGACCCGCAGACCGCGTGCAAACGTCGTACTCGTGGCCCCCGAAGTCGCTGCCGTCGGGTGCGCCGGACCGCCACTGGTACGCACCGCTCCTCCTGATCCGGCATCGGCCGGCGACGATGTCGGCCCGCGTTCCCTGCACCGTGGCACCGGCCCTCCCTGACGCCGGGAGGCCGGTAACGGTACTTGCGACCGCTCGCGACCCAGAACGGATCGACGCTCTGCGCGTCGCAAGACGAGGTGACCAGCTGTCCGTCTCGGTGGGGAGACGACTGCTGGCGAACCTCGCGCTGCCTTCTGCTGGCGGAGCGCCGGCTGCGTGTGCATACAACCTCCGACTTGGCGACGGTCAATGGTCGATCGACGGCGGTCCCGAGGACCACACGCTGCGTGGCCCGCTCGAGCTCGTGCCCACCGTAACCGGCTTGTTCTCGTCACTCGACCTACGAGCCGCTTCAGCGCCCTCGATCGACATCACGACCGCCGTCCACGCGGCTCGACCGACGACGCGACAGGCACTCGCCTGGGTGATCGCCGCGCTGGCGAGCGTTGCGGCCGTGCTGCTCGTTGCTTTCGAGCGGAGGCCAAGACGGGTCTGGAGCGCCACGACAAGCGCCGCCCGGCGGGCGATTGCGCATGCACACCCTACGGATCCCGTGGTTGCGCTCAGCCTGCTCGCCTGGCTGGTGATCTCGCCTGTCTACTGGGACGACGGGTGGATCGTCGTCAGGACTCAGATGTTCTCGGAGTCCGGGGGGTTCACCCACTACTACAACGCGTTCGGCATCAACCTTCCGCTCGACTACTGGCTCGAGTGGCTTCAACACTGGCTCGTCAAGGTGTCGAGTGCGCTGGTCTTCCTCCGCGTCCTTGCGCTCGTCTGCTTGATGGCGATGTGGGTGCTGTGCCGCTGGATCGTCGCTCACGTGCTACCAGCGCCGCTGGCGGGGGAGGCGACTACTCGTTGGGCTCTCGCTAGCGCGTTCCTCGTGGGCACCTTTGCCTGGGGGATGACGCTGCGACCCGAACCGGCGATCGCTCTTCTCGCCGTCGCGGTCATGGTGTGCATGGTCCGCTTCACTCACAGAGCGACCGCGGCCCCGCTCGCCGCGACGGCGATTCTCGTCCCTCTCGCGCTCGCCGGTCATCACACCGGAATCGTCTCGCTGGCGCCGGTGCTCGTTGCTACGCCGAGCATCCTTAGGTGGGCACGGAATCGGGTGGCCGCCGCCTCGGCGCTCGTCGGAACCACTGTGTCCTTGCTGATCGTGCTCGTGTTCGTCGGCTCTGACCTTGAGCAGCGACGCACGGACATCTTGACGTACGAGACATTCGCCGGCTCGGTCAACTGGCGCAACGAGCCTCTGCGCTACGTCGCATTGTCGTTCTTCCCCGCAGGCACGCCGATAAGGCGGGCGTCGGTTGCTCTTCTGTTGCTCGCAGTCCTGGCCTGGCTGATACGGCGGCGTCGGGCTACGGGCGTCTCGTCGTTCCCGGCAGCCACCCTGGCCGTCGCGCTACTCCTGTTGACCGCGACCCCGAGCAAGTGGGAGTGGCACTTCGGAGCGCTGATCGGACTTGCGGCCATAGCTGTCGCCACAGAGACGGCCGGCCTGCGCGAGCAGGAGAGAGGCGTCCACGTCGCACGTGCGCTGCCGTACTTCGCCGTCGGCGCGGCGACGTTTGCCTCGGCATGGTCCTGGTGGCCTCGGACCCAGTGGAATACCGCCGATCTCCGTGTCCTGGACTGGAGCCCGGGGTTCGCAGAGCGCTTTCCCCTGTTCACCATCTTGAACATCCTGCCGCTCTTGGTACTCGGCGCCGGGTTGCTCGTCACGGTCGTAGCTCGCCGTCCAGCGCTGCGTCCAGGGGTCCCCTGGAGGGTCGCGCTTTGGACCGCTCCGATGCTCGCAGCCTCGGTCATCGCGTTCACCGTCGGGGTGCTCGTCGTGGACACAGCGAAGACGAGCTCTTGGACACTCCTACGACAGAACATCCAAACGATCCGCGGCGACCCGGGTTGCGGGCTTGCGGACGACCTTCTCGTGCCTGCTCGCGGCTCGATCCGACCTGTGGCGAGCGCGGGATCGCCCGAGCCAAGGGACTTGCCACCGTGGGTGCCGCCCGCCCCTGTCGCGGGGCTGGACCGATTCGTTCTCGCGCCAGCCGAGGGGGGTTCTGGGCGCTCGGCATGGTTCGAGCTCCCCGTTAACGACCGCATAGGCTTGTTTGTCACAGGTACGCAAGCCGCACCGGATCGGCTCGCGCTCGAATGGGGCCGTTCCGAGGCCGGCCGGATCGACATCCTCGGGGACGCGGAGATCGAGACGGACACTACATCCGACGTCAGCGGGGGTGTCGTTCTCTGGCGATTCGTCGCGACCGGAGAGCTGCCGGCGCCCAACCCACAAGCGAATGTGGTTCGGGTCGTCTTTCGGAGTGCAGATCTGCTCGCCACGACGCTCGCCGTCACGGCCCCGGTCACGTACGCGAACCAGGAACTCGCTCCCGCGCTCAACGCGCCCGCGTCGAGGTCATTCATCAATCCGAAGCTGCTGACCTACTTCCCCTGCGCTCGCCAGCCCCTGCTACGCGATGGAATCGTGGAGGTGCCGAACTACGTCGTCGGAGAACGGATACTGGGTGAGATCTGGCCCCTCGGCCCGAAGTCGACAAGCCCGTTCAACGGCATTCTCGACATCTACGGCCTCGAGCGGCTGCCCATCGCCGACTCGCTTGACCCGCCGGAGAAGATCCTGGTCTTCGGCGCGGCGCGACAGATCCCAGGGGAAGTGCTGGCATCACCTGACAAGACGCCAAGTTCGTAGTGACGCGACCCGGTGCTCGCGGAGCTCGACCAATCATGGCACCTTGCAGACCGCGGTCGACCCGATCGTCTGCGGCGTTGAAACATCAAAACCTTCGTTGGTAGATGGGCTACGGGTCGTGCGCACCCTGCTCCGTTGTCGTCTGACGTAGGCGCCGGATCCGGATCGTGCCGACGCCACGGCGAATGAGGAGCGCCCCGCCTAGCACCGTCGTGGGTACGTACCACACGGCGTGCATGAGGATCGCGAATGCGAGCGCTTGTTCGGGCCCGACGTCGAGTAGCGCCAGGACTGACACTCCGAGCCACTGATAGGTCCCGATGAACCCGGGCGACGACGGTATCGCGACTCCAAGATTCATCACGGCGGTGACGAACAGCGCCTCGACCGCCGACAATTCGATGCCGACCGACCGAGCAACGAACCATGCGGCCACCGCCCATGTCAACCAGGCGGCAAGACTGATCCCGGCGACGACAACGGCGCGACGACCTCGCGGAAGGTCGGCGAGCCCTTCGATCGTGTCTCGGACAATCCGCCTCAGAAGGCTACGCTCGCCGCGGCGCCCCCGGGCCCTGTGCTTTGCATAGAGGCGGGCGGCGACGAGCACGAGCCCCAACGCGAGAAGCAAAGCGAGGCTGGCGAGAGCAATCCTCTCGAGCCACTCGGCGCTCGTCACCAAAGGCAACGAGATCGCTAGAAACACAACGAGAGTAAGGACATCGCAGGAGCGATCGATGAAGACGGTCGCCAGAGCCCGACCGACGGGCAGGCCGCTGGCGAGGTGGAGCCAGCGAGCGCGAAGCAGGTCGCCAATCCGTCCCGGCAGGACGTTGTTCACCGCGATGCCGCTGAGAACCATCCCGCCGAAGGTCGCTACGGACACGTCAGGAGTCCGTGCAATCGTCCGCCATCGAAGGGTCTGAGCGACGTACACACCGCCATTTGCGATGACGGCGGGTAGGACCATCCGGAAATCTGCGTCGCTGAGGACCGCCCAGGCCTCGTCGACGTCGACCTTGCCGAGGACCAGCCAGACGAAAAGCGCTGAGAGCGGCAAGCCGAGGAGAAGGCCGAGGAGCGTAGCCCGGCTGCGAAGGGCGTCACGCGTCTTCAGGTCGTCGCGCTCCGCGACGGAACGGATGCTCATCGCGGTCTCGTAGCTGCGCGCGGCAAGAACGAAGCAAGGGCGAAAGCGGCGCCCGCCGCGGCCGTGGCGAACGCGACTCGCCAGAGCTCACCGCCGTTCTCCTGGGCGGGCACGAGCCAGAAGATCCACAGCAGTCCCCACGCCCAGGAGAGTCGCGGCCGCACGAGGGCGAGCGGGACGACGAGGAGCGCAAAGTAGTGCAGCCACACGATCGGAGTGAATGCAATCGCCGCGGTCACAGCAAGCGAGAACGCCCGCCGGTCTCCTTCATTACGACGGGCAACTGCGATCAGTACGGCGAGCAGCGACAGCCCGACCAGCCAGGGCAACGACTCGGCAACACGTTCGGAGAGGCCCGCCTCGACACCGAGGGCGACCAGCGAGAATCCGCGGTCCTGGACGACCTCAGTCAGTCGCCGCAAGAGCTCCGGGTAGTCGGCGAAGCCGTCGAAGCCGATCGCTGTCCAGGCTGCGAACGTCACAGCCGCACTCAGCGCCGAGGCGGCGCCGGCTGCGGCGAAGCGGCGAGTCGTGAGGAGCCAGACGACCAACGGCCACAGAAAGAGCTTGAGCGAGATCGCTGCAGCCAGCACGCTGCCGACGGCCCACCAACGGTCACGCCAGCGCCATGCAAGGGCAAGCAGCAGGATCAGCACAGGAGTCAACGTCCCAATCCGCACGGCGCCGATCACCGGTGCAGACCCGATGATTACGCCGACGACACGCCAGTCGCGCACCCCGAGGATCCAGACCGCGGAAAGAAGCGAGACGATGAGGATCGCTCCCCACACCGAGGCCGCGACATCGAAGCCCAGCACGCCGAGCGGTGCGAAGACCACCGCCGCGCCTGCCGGGTATGGGAAACGGAAGACCTCTTGGATGTCCACGGGGTCGAGGTGATCACCGGCCGTCGCGAGCAGCATCTCGCTCGGATACGGCGAGACCCCGTCGAGGACGTCCCTTCCGCCCTGCCAGAACTGCCGGAAGTCGAACGCCCAGTCCCCGCCGGGGTCGAATGCCGCGAAGGCGAGCCACCAGCAGAAGATCATGGTCGGCAACAGGCCGAAGACGACCCACTCGGCGACGCGCCTTGCCGGAGCCAGACGGAGGTGATCGGGCACCGACCCGTCCCTGTCGGAGACCAGCTTGCGCGCACGCTCAGGGTTACTTTGCATTGGTGAGGGTTCGGGCGGCGATCCCTGCTGTTCCATCATGAACGCCGCGGTAGACACTCCTCGGCTCAGGAGTGGCGGCTCGGGGCGCCGAACGATCGTCTCGGCCACGACGAAGTGCTGCGAAGCGCAGGACTCGCGACTACCGCCGTCGAAGCGGCACCTTGACCATGACGGGTGCGAACGTCGAGAGCGACGCAGCAGAGCAATCCCCCACGCTCACCATCGTCGTTCCGCTCTATCGAGACGTCGGAAATGTTCCGGAGATCTTCGAGCGGTTGCGACCGGTCATCGCGAACCTCGTTCACCGAACGGATCTTGTTCTCGTCGACGACGGAAGCCGAGACGGGACAGCAGAGCGCGCGATGGCACTCGCCGAAGAGTTCCCGTACCCCACTGCTGTCGTTCGGCTTACTCGAAACTTCGGGCAGCATCCGGCCGTCTTTGCCGGACTGCAACAGGCGACCGGCGACGTCGTCATCACGATGGACAGCGACCTCCAGTACGCACCCGAAGACATCCCACGCTTGCTCGCGGAACTCTCCGTGAAGTCTCCAGTCGTATCCGGGTACAGAGAGGAACGATCCGATCCCTGGGGCCGCCGGGTGGTGTCGCGCTTCCTCAGCGCGTGGCTCAGTCGGCGAACCGGCTCCACATTGAGGGACTACGGCTCGATGTTCCGAGCGTACGACCGTCGAGTGATAACCCAACTCCTCAGGTTTCGCGAGCAACGTCGTTACATCCCGGCTCTCGTTGGATGGCTTGGGGTTCCGGTGAAGGAGATTCCCGTCACGCAAGGCGCACGAGGGACACAAGGGTCGCGCTACCGGCTTCGAACGCTTGTCGACATGTTCTTGGACCTGATAACCGGATATGCAGCGTTCCCACTGCGGGTCGTCACCCTGATTGGAACGGTCGGCGCGATGATCTCGCTTGCCCTCACAGTCTTTTTCTTCGTCTATCGAGTGGTGCAGGGCGACGGGCCGTCTGGACTCGTCTCGGCCTTCGGTGTGCTCTTTTTCTTGGTGGCCATGCAGCTCGTCATTCTCGGCGTGCTCGGCGAGTACATCGGGCGCATTTACATCGAAGCCAAGGACCGGCCCTACTTTCTCGTCGACTCGGTGGAGAGAAACGATGCCGCGCATAGCCCTCGCCGGTAACAACCTCGCCGCGGTCTACACGCTCGACCTTCTACTCGAAGCAGTGTTAGGAGATGACCTCCTGGTTATCGCTTCGGATAGCTCCGGCCCGGCATGGCAGGAGTCGCTCGCGTCTCATGCGAGGAGGGTAGAAGTGGACTGCATCACGCCGTCGGATGTCAACGAGCGCGAAGTTGCTACACGCGTCGCCGCGCATGATCCGGACCTCTTTCTTTCTGTCTACTACACGCAGGTCTTCAAGGGTGACCTCATGAGGGCAATTCAAGGCAAGGCCCTCAATTTTCACCCATCGCTCCTCCCTCGACATCGCGGAAACGCTCCTCTGATCTGGGCGATCGTCGAGGGAGATCCGATGACAGGCTTGTCCGTCCATCACATCGACGCGGGCATCGACACGGGCAACATCGTCACGCAGCGGAAGATGCCGATTCATGAGACCGACACTGGATACGTGCTCCATCGCAAGATGGCGAATCTCGTTCGTGCGGCGGCGGCAGAGATTCTCCGCGACTTCCTCTCGGCGCGGGCCCTTCCCGTGGGGCAGGAGCAGTCAGGACAGAGCAGCTACCACAGTGCTCGTGACCCAAGGGTGAACCACCTGGTGTGGTCCGACTCGCGCGAACGCATCCGAAGTGTCGTCCGCGCATTGGCCCCGCCGCTTCCGGGCGCCTATTCGCATGTCGACGGCGAGACACTCGTGCTCGCCCGAGTCGACCCAGTCGACACGAGCCGTAGCTCGACGAAGACGCCAGGAATGATCGAGATCGAGCGAGATGGAACTCCGATCGTCTGGGCCAGCGACGGAGCCCTCAGGATCACCGCCGCGCTCGTCGACGATTCCCTTGTCCCAGGTCCTGCACTCGCTGCTTCCGGCCGGCTGAGAGAAGGACAGGTATTGAGTTGAGCGGCGGGAGAATCGTCTTTGGACGGCCGTGGATGGACGAGAGTGAAGAGGAGCTCGTCCTTCAGACAATCCGGAGCGGATGGATCGGACAAGGGCCGCTCGTCGAGCGATTCGAGCGGCTATTGGGGGAATATGTCGACGCCGAGCACGTGATTGCGGTCTCCTCGTGCACCGCAGGACTTCATCTCGCGCTCGTCGGGCTCGGGATCGGACCCGGGGACGAGGTGATCACGACCCCGTTCACGTTTGTAGCAACCATCGGCGCGATCGTTCAGGCCGGAGCGTCTCCGGTACTGATCGACATCGAACCCGACAGCTTCAACCTCTCACCTGAAGCGGCGACCGCAGCTGTGACGTCACGGACGAGAGCGATCGCGCCTGTGCACTTCGGTGGCCGTCCGCTCGACTCCGCTGCGTTTCATGCCTGCGCAGAGGCACACGATCTCTGGGTCATCGAGGATGCGGCGCACGCAATAGGTGCCGTGGCCAATGGCCGGCGAGTAGGTGGTTCGCGCCAGGCCCGTACCGTCACCGTGTTCAGCTTCTATCCGAACAAGAACCTCGCTTCGGCGGAGGGGGGCGCGATAACGACGTCGGACGTCCAACTTGCAGAACGTCTCCGCCGTCTTCGGCTCCACGGACTCGGAGTTGATGCGTGGGACCGATATCGGTCTGCAGCGTTCCGCCCGAGCCTCGCCCACGAGGCTGGCTTCAAGTGCAACTGGACGGA
Source organism: uncultured Actinomycetes bacterium (assembly GCA_963789655.1). Taxonomy (GTDB): domain Bacteria; phylum Actinomycetota; class Thermoleophilia; order Gaiellales; family Gaiellaceae; genus GMQP-bins7. Next base: position 86,012 of record CAWBLH010000006.1, on the reverse strand, counting down.
CCTCCAGGCCTCCCTCGCCCTCCCCCAGCTCGAGAAGCTCGAGGGATTTCTCGCGGTCCGCGAGTATCTAGCGGAACGGTACGACGAGCTGCTGTTCGAATCAACAGGCATCGATCTCGTCGACCGAGGGCCAGCTGGACTCCTCTGGCGTCATGCCTTGCACCTGTATCAGGTAGCGATCGACGGTGGGCGGCCCCGACGAGACGAGATCGTCTCACGTCTTCAGCGGGACGGGATCGGAGCTGCCGTCCATTACATAGGTGTGAACCACCATCCCGGTTATCAGACGCCGAACCGCTACCCGGTGAGCGATCGTGCTTCCGAGTCCCTGATCACGCTTCCGTTACACCCTTCCCTGGCGCTGGCCGATCTCGAGCGCGTCGTGACTGCGCTCACGCGAGCGGTCGAGGAGACGGGCGAAAGCGCGCGAGGTTTCTAGCCGGTGTCATCGCTCCGGATCGCATCGACCCGCGCAAGTCCCGGTACCCGGTGCGGAGCGGAGACAACCACGACGTTCAAAGGCCCACGTGCGATGAGTCGAAGGTCATAGAGATCAACCACAGCGGCGAACGGTCCGTCTGGTACGTGCAGTGGAAGAGCGCGCGCTTCTCCGACCACGAACCTGGGCAGGTCGATCAGACCGCCGCGCGCAATGGGGACCCTCGTGCAGGGGAAGTAGAGAGCGACGGCGGGAAGAAGGAGCGTGCGGGCGGACGTGTCGCTGATCGCTTGCGTGGCCTGCGCACCGCTCAGCTGGTCGGCAAGACCGCAGCTGGATCGTCCCACCACCGTCCCGAGACTTTGGCGGGCGGGCGTCCAGGGTGAAAGTGCGGCGTCGACCGCAAGTGTGATGGCGGTCAGAGCGGCGGCCAACATCGTTGCTCCTGCGAGTGTCCAGCCAGCCGTGCTGGACAGACGGTGGCGAGTCGCGGGAACTCCCCGTCCACGCCGCCTGCGACTGATCATTGCCGGGACCGACGCGATTACGGGTATTGCGAGGAGCCAAAGGCCCAGAGACGTGGCGTAATACCACTCTCCGACGCGCTCATCGACCAGGTCCTCACCGGTGGGAGCAAACCAGGCCCAAGATCCGACGGAGACGACGGTCACAAGAACGACGAGTTCACCGACCGGCCGGGCTCGCAGGTTGTTCACACGCGCCATCCGAGCTAGCTCTGCGGCTGCGGCGACCGCCCCGATCCCGGCGAGCGCGCAGAAGTGCCACGGCCACTTACTCGGTACGAATGCGAGCAGCACGAGAGCCGCCGCCACGCTGCGCGCAGGTAGCAGAAGAACCCCTGTGCGCTCCCCGCGTGCCCGGGTAAGCAACGCCAAAACGGGCAGAATCAGGAGCGCAAGGCTAAGGCGACGCGCCGACGTATCGCCGTCGTTCTCATCGAATCGAACATACCGAATGTACTCGCGCCACCACGGTTCGTCGTGCAGGCTGTTCTCGCGCGCGATGCGTACGTCTGTCAGCCGAGAGGCGATGTCCGCATCGAGAGTGAACAACAGTAAAGCGATGCTCGCACCCGCTGCGACGAGCGCGGAGACGACGACGAATTCCGACCTCGCGCCACTTTTCAACCATGCAAAGATTCGCGGGAGCGAAACGATGACGGGCGCCGCAACCACGATTCCAACCGGGTGACTCGTCGCCGCTGCGACCCCTGCCACGATCGCAATCCCGAGAGGAGCAGCGCGCGGGTTCTCCGCAAACGAAAGCATCGCGGCAAGCGTCCCGAGTGCAAGCAGGGAGACGAGGGGCTCCAGTCGTAGTGTCATGCCCCATGCGACCACGCTGATGAGAAACGCGCCTGCGAGGATCCAGCGCACGAGAGGGACATGCTCGCCCGTTACGACGCGGCTCATGCACCATCGACAGATAACCCACGAGGCAAGGAGGATGGCAAGGGTCAGTAGCCGAGTGAAGGGAAGCGTGCTCGTGGCGATCACCCAGTGCCGCAGCCAGTCGATCGCCTGTCCGAGGGGCAATCTCGACCCCCAGTGGTCGTAGTAGAAGCTGAGAGAACCGAGATCGGTGAGCGACCGCTGCTGCACCTGGATCCAGCCGTCATCAAAAAGCGGTGGCGCGAGGAGCGTCCAAACCACCAACGACGGGACCACCACGGCATCCGTCGCGTGCAACGCGCTCCGCGCTTCCTTTGCGAGACCTGACAGTGACCGCTTCTTGCCAGGCGTCCGTTCGCCTCTCAGGACCGCAAGAAAAACCGAGCACACAAGCGCTACGGCCACAAGACCCGCAATCTTCTGACGACCTGTCCAGGACGTCGCGTATATCCTGGTTCGTACAACAACCTGTGGTCGCAGGCCCGCCCGCAGATCGAGGTCCGTGAACAGTCCTGTGACGATCGGCATTTCGTCGAGCGCCCCCCCTCGTAGCCGCACTCGCCGCGAAGGCAACCAAAGGGCGCCATCCCGCACGACGACTATCAGGGGGCAACCGGCCGGCCACCTCGCCGTCGCGAGTTCGCTACGCCCAACACTGAAGAGCAGCTTCTGAGCCCGTAGGCGGATCTGGAACCCGCCTGTCGCCACCGGACGCCGGGCAGTCGCAATAACGGTTCCCCCCTCGGACCTTCTGACGAATGGGGCGAGGCGACAAGGGAGATGAACTTCGATCGCCGAAGGGACACGGTTGAAGAGCGCTAATGGCGCGTACCACCCGTTACGTGGCGACCGCTCCGGCAAGGTCGTAGGTGGCCACCGATACTCGGCCGAATGCACGCGGGCGGGCCCGACAGCCGCGATGATGGACGCGGTAAGAGCGAGCGAAGCCACGCATCCGACCACTAGCGGCCGGCGCCACCGCCGAACTCGGCCAGTGAAGGGTTGATCGACGCTCGCCCGGCGGCTCATGCTTGCCGTTGCCGCTCCATGCGCTTGGTTAATGCGTTCAGCGGTCGACGCTTTCATGTGCGTAGACCAGGATGCTTCCACGGTGCAACTTCAGGCGAAAACCTCTCCTCTCCAGGAGCGGAGGTAGCACGCTCGCCAGATTCGGAAGCTCCCTGGGCGGGTTCGCACGATCGACCACTACGTATTCGACTCCTCGGGCCCGACGTTCGAAGTCCTCCGGTGTGAGATCACCGCCGTAGTCGACGAAGATGAAAGGCAGCGGGAGGGTGTAGATCTCGTGCCGCTGGCTGAGGTGCGGAGTGAGAAACACGTTCGCGGCGACGCTGGCATCGTCGGGAACGAGCGAGAGTGCCTCGCGGCGCGCATCCGGCCCTCCAAGCTCCCGCCGATCCTCGGCGGTCCACCTGCTCTCACCCGCCGCAAACGCCACTCCGAGCGGGAAAAGGAGAAAGGCGACGCCGACCCAAACGGTCATCAACCGCCGCACTCGCCCGGACCGTACGTTTCGAAGCTTCGAAACGCCGACGGCTCCGGCGATCGCAAGCGCCAGCATGACCGGAAACTGATAGTGCAGCCACAGCTGGTGCTGCTCAGGAAGAGCGGACAGAAGGTTGTGCGCAAAAAACGGCAACGCGAGAATCATCCAGCGACCGCCGAGCAAGCACAGACCTCCGGTCGTCACGATGAGCGTCATCGCGATGCCAGCGTCCTGAAAAGTGGCGACGTGCTGGACCAGGGCGATCGGATGGCGAACTGCCCAAACACCCACGTCCGTGACCGAGTCCCCTCGCGGGCCGGCAAATCTCTTTGCAAACCAGTCCAGGGAGTTGCTGAAGTGGGGTATCCAGACGACGACCGCGAAGGCGAACACGGCTAGTGCGCCTGTGACGATCCCGATGCCGAGCCGGCGTCGTCCCTCGAGAAGGACAACCAAGCCGACCATCGCGTACAACAAGGGAATGTCTTCCTTGAGCGAGCACGCCAGAAGTCCGAGCGCAACGAACAGCACCAAGCGCTGACGCTCCAGCGCAACGATGCTTGCAACGATCGCCGGAGCCGCAAGGGGGATGTGATGGAAGTCGTCCATGTTCTGTCCGAGGGTGAGCGGCGACGCAAGCCAAAGAAGCGCGGGCAATGACGCGACCCAAGGCTGGGCTCCGCGGGTCCGAGCGAGAGCGAAGAGGAGCGGGGCTACGGCAGCGATCGCCAGTGACTGCAACACGAGCAGTGCCTGCGGACCTGCGCCCACGACGTACACGGGGAGGAGCAGGGTAAGGCCTGGATCGAAGTGGTCTCCGAGAAGGTGCCGTCCGTGCTGAGTGATGAAGGGCTCGTCACCCTGAGCAAACAGCCACAGACCCTGATCGAAGTTCGCGAGGTCGAAACGAGACCGGAACGCGTCATGGCGGCGAAGCGCGAAATAGGAAGCCAGACACGCGTACGCGGCGGTTGCTGTCCAAACAAACAGAAGGGGAACACGGTCGCGGCCCAGGAACTGCACCGCCTTGTCATTACCGCGCGGCTCGACCCTCTCGTTTGCAACAAGCGAACTGTCGACGATCATTCGCACGCCTCAGTGATTCTCGGACGCAGAGTGGATTCCTCAAGTGGCGCGTCGCCCAGAGTTGCTTCGGACGTACGCTCTAGACGGCAACGGCGCCGCGAAGGAATTCGACGATCTCGGTCGTCGTCGCCCCGGGCCCGAACACGGCCGCCACACCTGCCCCCTTGAGCTCGTCTGCGTCCTCGGGAGGGATCGTCCCACCGACCACGACTAGCACATCGTCCGCGTCGTTCGCCTTGAGCCCGTCCACGATGCGCGGCACGAGCGTCATGTGCGCACCGGAGAGGATCGACACGCCGACCGCGTCCGCATCCTCCTGGATCGCGGTCTCGACGATCTGCTCAGGCGTCTGGTGGAGACCCGTGTAAATGACCTCCATGCCGGAGTCGCGGAGTGCTCTCGCGATGATCTTGGCGCCGCGGTCGTGACCGTCGAGGCCCGGCTTCGCGATCACCACCCGGATCTTCCGGTCGGGCACATCGGCAGAATACCGCGGTGCGCCTGAAGGTCATCGGCTCGTCCCCCGCCTGGCCGAACCCTGGAAGCGCCCATTCCGGGTACCTGCTCGAGGCAAACGGGACCCGCCTCCTGCTCGACTGCGGGCCCGGTGTGCTCGGTCGGCTGCGCGAGAAAGAGCAGTGGCCGCGGCTCGACGCGATCGCGATCACCCACTTCCATCTCGACCACTGGGGCGACCTCGTCCCCTGGGTCTGGGGCACGTTCTACCTGTCGACCAATGGCCCGCTGCCCAAGCCGGCGCTCTGGGTGCAGCCCGGGGGAACCGAGTTCCTCGTCGCGCTCGGCGACCGCCTCGGCTTTCCCGACATGTTCGAGCGTACGTTCGACCTGAGCGAATACCAGCCGGACACGCCGTTTCAGGCCGGGCCGCTCACTGTGACTCCGACGCGGGTTCCTCATTACACGCTGCAGACCTATGCATTCCGAGTGGAAGACGACGAACGGACGCTCGCGTACTCGGGAGACTCGGCACCGTCCGAGGAGCTGGTCAAAGCCGCGAAGGAGGCTGACCTCTTCGTGTGCGAGGCGACGCTCCTGCGTGGCGAGCTCGACGGCCAGCCTCGAGGGCATCTCTCCTCGAGGAGGCGGTCGACGCTTTCGAGGCTTCGAGCGCCCGGCGGCTCCTCGTGACGCACCGCCCCTGCGAGCTATTCACGCCGGAGGAGTACGAGCTCGCCTTCGACGGCCTGGAGACCGACGTCTAGCTGTCGGCAGGGCGAAGGGCGTGAAGGCGCGCCGCGAGCTTGCGGCGCGGGGCGGCGAACGAGCGCGGGTCTGGGGTGCACAGCCAGATCGTCACCGCGAAGACGGTGAGTACGAGGATCTGATCGGGTGCCTCCCCATTCGACCACCCGGCTGCGAACCACAGGGGGAGCGGAACGAGCCACATCCACAGCGGCGCCGCGGCAGCCGAAAGCGGCACCACGAGCAGAGCGAAGTAGTGCAGCCACACGATCGGCGACAGCAGGAGTGCGGCCGCCAGGCACAGGCCGAAGCTCCGACGTCCGAAAACCAGCACGCTCAGGCCGACGGCGAGCCAGGCTCCCCGCGCCAACAGGTCAGGCACCCCTAGCTCCGCGAGGAAGCCGTAGATCGTGTAGCTCTCGACGTCGAAGAGCTCTCCCTGATCGCGCAGGATCGTCGTGAACGTACCGACTGTCTCGAATGGCAGAACCATGAGGATCGAGAAGCCGGTGATTGCCGACGCCACTAAGAGCGAGACGAATCGGCGGGTGGCGATCAGCCACACGGCGAGCGGCCAGAGGAACAGCTTGAGACCGATCGCGAGCCCGATCGACACCCCCGCGAGGATCCTGCGATCGCGCCAACGCCATGCAAGACCGCAGAGAAAAGCCAGCAAGAGCGTCACGTTCGCCGTCTGCAGGCTGGAAACGAATGGCGCCCAGAGGAGCACCACGCCTGCGACGCGCCAGTCGCGGATCCCCATGACGTACGGGGTCGCGACGTAGCACCCGACGAGCAGGAGGGAGAAGAGCACTTCGGCCACGCTCACCGGAAAGACCGTGAACGGGGCGACGAGGAAGGCGACGAACGGCGTGTACACGAACCTCATGCGCGGGTCTACTTCGTCGACATACGGTGAGACCCCATCGAGAACGTTCTGAGCAGCGGGGTAGTAGACGTCGTGGAAGTCGATCGCGACGTCGTGCGAGGCGTACTCGGAGTACACGGTCAAGAACAGGAGCAGGAGCGGCAGTAAGCCGAACGACACGACGAGTAGCAGCCGGCGTGGCGAAAGGAGCACGTGCGCATGGTAGGGGCGCGTCCTGACTCCGGACACCGCCGGACCTAGATCCTCATGCTTTCAGCGGGCGCTCAGAACACCGGGGTCTCGCGCCACACGCCCCACACCTCGCGGAACGCATCGCACATCTCGCCGAGCGTCACGTAGTCGCGCGCGGCCTCGACGATCAGCGGCATCAGGTTGACGCCCTCCTTCGCCGCGGCCTCGCGCAGCGCCGTGAGTCGCGCGTCAACCGCTGCCGAGTCTCGACGTGCGCGCACGCCGGCGAGCCGGTCGATCTGCTTCTGCTCGAGCGCAGGGTCGATCTTGAGGATCGGGATCGGGGTCTCGTCCTCGTGCAGGTACCGGTTCACTCCGACGACGACGCGCTTCCCCGACTCGACCTCTGCCTGGTAGCGGAAAGAGGCCTCCGCGATCTCACGCTGGAAGAAGTTGTCCTTGATCGCCGGGATGACACCGCCGAGCTTCTCGATCCGGTCGAAGTACTCGTACGCCTGTGTCTCGAGCGTCGACGTGAGCTCCTCGACGAAGTAGGAGCCGCCGAGAGGGTCGATCGTGTTGACGACTCCGGACTCGTGCGCAATCACCTGCTGCGTCCTGAGCGCGAGGCGCGCAGCCTCCTCGGTCGGGAGCGCGAGCGCCTCGTCGAAGGAGTTCGTGTGCAGGCTCTGCGTCCCGCCGAGCACGGCGGCGAGCCCCTCGAGCGCCGTCCGCACGATGTTGACCTCGGGCTGCTGCGCCGTAAGGGAGACGCCGGCGGTCTGCGTGTGGAAGCGCATGAGCAAGGAGCGTTCCGAGCGCGCGCCGAACCGCTCGCGCATCTCGCGGGCCCAGATCCGGCGGGCCGCACGGTACTTCGCGATCTCCTCGAAGAAGTCGAGGTGCGCGTTGAAGAAGAAGGAGAGCCTGGGCGCGAAGTCGTCGACGTCGAGGCCGCGCTCGACCGCTGCCTCGACGTACGCGAACCCGTCCGCGAGCGTGAACGCGAGCTCCTGGGCGGCGGTAGAGCCCGCCTCCCGAATGTGGTAGCCGGAGATCGAGATCGGGTGGAAGAGCGGCATCTCCCGCGCACAGAACTCGATCATGTCCACGACGAGCCGCATGGACGGCTCGGGCGGATAGATCCACTCCTTCTGGGCGATGTACTCCTTGAGGATGTCCGTCTGCGCGGTGCCGCGGAGGCGGTCGCGCGGTACCCCCTGCTGCTCGCCGACGCACACGTAGTACGCGAGCAGGATCGCCGAGGGCGAGTTGATCGTCATCGAGGTGGACACCTCGCCGAGCGGGATCGAGTCGAAGAGCGTCTCGACGTCGGCGAGCGAGTCGACCGCAACGCCTTCCCGCCCGACCTCGCCGAGCGAGCGCGGGTGATCCGAGTCGTAGCCCATCAGGGTGGGCATGTCGAACGCCGTCGAGAAGCCGGTCTGCCCGTGATCGCGGAGGTACCGGAAGCGGGCATTCGTCTCCTCCGCAGTCCCGAAGCCTGCGAACTGCCGCATCGTCCACAGGCGGCCGCGGTACATGGACGGGTAGACGCCTCTCGTGAAGGGATACTCGCCGGGGTAGCCGAGATCGCGCGTGTAGTCGAGCTCGGTGTTGTCCGGGGCGTAGACGGGCTCGGGCTCGATCCCCGAGATCGTCGAGAAGAGCTCGTCCGAGCGCTCCGGCGCGCGCTCGTAGAGCTCCTCGCGCCAGGCCGAGACCGAGCCGGAGGTGTCGCGATCTTCGGTGGTCGCCATCGCGCGCATTGTAGGTCGGAGGGCGTGAGTGTCTGGCTGAAGCCAGAGACCGACTCGGGCGTGATCTAGCTACCCCCGTCCGGGTGAGCGGACCGATCGCGTGAACGGGGGATCGCTCGCCGCCTGGCGCCCGCCGACGAAACCCAGGTGCGGCCTGCATATCTCCTTGCTGTTGCGACAGCTGGGCTCGTCCTCGCCGCGCTCGCCGGTGAGTCGGGCACGGCGACCGCCGGAAGCACGAGCTCGTGCGGCTTCGACGCGGACGGAAACGGCTACACGTACGCGGGTCACCAGTCCAGCCATGCCGGGCACGGCGTGCGGGCGACGATCACCCCGACGCGAGCGCTGAACGTCGCGGCGGGGCACGTTGCGGGCTGGGTCGGCGTCGGCGGCCCCGGGCAGGGCGTGAACGGTGAGGACGCCTGGCTCCAGGTCGGCATCGCGTCCGTTGAGCAGACAGAGCCGTTCCTCTACGCCGAGATCGCGCGCGAGGGGCGCAAGCCGCAGTTCATCCTCTTGCAGGAAAGCTTGCGCGTCGGCGAGAGCTATCGCGTCGCCGTACTCGAGATGTCGGGACGAACTGATTGGTGGCAAGTCTGGGTCGACGGCAGCCCGGCCACGAAGCCACTCCGGATCGAAGGCTCGTCGGGCCGGTGGGCGCCGATCGCAACCGCCGAGAGCTGGAACGGCGGCAAGGGTGCGTGCAACCGGTTCGCGTTCAGGTTCGAGCGGGTGTCGGTGTCGTACGGGGGCGGAGGCTCTTGGCGCCCGTTCGTTTCGGGTTACGAGTTCCTCGACGGCGGGCACAACCTGCAGTCACTCGCGACGGCTCCCGCCGTCGGCGGCACCTACGCTGCCGCGCAGTCTGCGAAGAACCCGCTGCCGTACGCGTTCGTCGCGACCTCCTAGTCCAGGCCCCGTCGGGCGGAGACGTCAAGATTGGCCGGTGGCGTCCGACCTTTCGATCCTCATGCCCGTGTTCAACGAGCGGGACACAGTCGAGGAAGCGATTCACGATGCGCTGAGCGCGACCCTTCCCGTCGAGAAGCGTGAGGTCATCGTCGTCGACGACGGGTCGACCGACGGCACGCGAGAGCTCCTAGAGTCGACGAGCTGGCCTGCCGAGGTCAAGGTCGTCCACCACCGCAAGAACCAGGGCAAGGGCGCGGCCGTCCGCACCGCACTCGCGCACAGCACGTGCGAATGGGCGGCGATCTTCGACGCCGACCTCGAGTACCGAGCCACGGATCTCGCGCCGCTCCTGGAACCACTCATCGTCGGTGAGGCCACGGTCGTCTTCGGAACGCGTGCGTGGACGTCTCAATCCTCGTTCAGCTTCTGGTACGTGATGGGGAACAAGACGGTGACGCTCGTGACGAACGTCTTGTTCAACTGTTGGATCTCCGACGTGATGACCTGCTTCAAGGCGATGCGCACGGACCTGTTTCGATCGCTCGACCTCCGGGAGCGCGGCTTCGCGATCGAGCCGGAGATCACGGCCAGGGTGCTCCGGGCGGGCGAGCGCATCCACGAGGTCCCGATCGGGTATCGAGCTCGATCTCGAGAGGCGGGCAAGAAGCTCACCGGAGTCGACGGGCTCCGAGTGCTTCGGACACTCGTGCGGTGTCGCCTGACCTGAGGCTAGGGCCGCGCGAGAACACGCATTTGCCTCCGGCCACACGAGAGCCGTCGTCGTCCTGTGCCACACTCCGCGAATGCGAGTCGTGATCGCCGACGACCATCGACTCGTCCTCGACGGGATCAAGCGCGCCCTCGAATCGGACGGGGACTTCGAGATCGTCGGAGAGACGCAGTCCGGAACCCAGGTTCTCCCTCTCGTCGGCAGAGAGAAGCCCGACCTCGTCCTCCTCGACGTTCGCATGCCCCACATGGACGGCCTCGCGTGCCTGGACGAGATCAAGCGACGGCATCCCGACGTCAAGGTCGTGATGCTCTCGGCGTCGACGAGCGCCGACCTCGTCGAGGCAGCGCTCAGGCGCGGGGCGTCGGCCTACGTCGTCAAGACGGTGAACCCCGACGACCTGCCGGCCACGCTCCGCCAGGCGCTCGAGGGCAACGTCCACACCGCGCTCGGAATGGACGAGGAACGGTCTGGCGCCAAGTCGCTCGGTCTCACAGAGCGTGAGCTGACCATCCTCGGTGCCCTCGCGCGCGGGCTCTCGAACGACGAGATCGCGAAGGAGTTCTGGGTCGCACCGCAGACGGTCAAGTTCCACCTGACGAACATCTACCGCAAGCTCGGCGTCAAGAACCGCACCGAGGCGACCCGCCTCGCCTATCAGCACGGCCTGGTCGAGAGCCCCATCTACTCGGACGAGTAACGCTTGGGCCGCCGCCGAGATCAGGCCAGGCCGAAGCCTGACCGCGTTCTCTCGCGTACAACCCAAGACCGGGGTGAGGCTGAAGCCTCACCCCACGGCGCCCGCTCGCCAGGGTCAGGCTTCAGCCTGACCCTGGTTTGAGGTGGCAAGCCGCACCGTGAACACGGCCACTCGTATCAAGCGCATCGCCGGCGAGGAGTTCCTCCTCATCGTCCTCTATGCGGCATTCGGCATCGTCTTCCTGACCGTCTTCCCGCCGACGCTGCTCGTCGCCGACTCCTGGCTGACGCTCGTCGCGGGACGCGAGGTCGCCGAGAACGGCCTCCCGAACCATGACGAGCTGACGGTGCTCGGCGAAGGCCGGCCGTGGACCGATCAGCAGTGGGGCGCGCAGCTCATCGCATACGGCTCGCACGCGCTCGGAGGCCACGGCCTGCTCGCGGTGGTCGTTGCCGCGTTCGCCATCGGAGCATTCGCGATCGCCGCGGTGGCCGCGCGCCGGCTCGGCGGCGGGCCGCGGGCGATCCTGCTCGTCTTCTTTCCTGTGCTGCTAGCGGCTCCCTGGACCTTCACGATCCGGGCCCAGGTCTTCGCGCTGCCGCTCTTCACCGGACTCATCTGGCTGCTCGCCTCGGAGGCTCGAAACGCGAGCAGGCGCGTCTACCTCGTGTTCCCGCTGCTCATCGTCTGGGGCAACATCCACGGCTCCGCTGCACTGGCCGCGATGCTGACGATGCTGCTCGGCGGGATCGAGCTCGTGTCGTCTCGAGGCCGCAGCGGCCTCCGGAGTCTCGCCCTCGTCGTGCTGGCGCCGCTCGCGCTGCTGGCGACGCCGTACGGGCCGATCGCCACCGCCGAGTACTACCACCTGCTGCTCGTCGATCCGCCCTTCGGCCGCGAGCTCGTCACCGAGTGGCGCCGCAGCGATCCGGGCTGGGACACGCTCGCGTTCTATCTCCTCGCCGGTGTCGCGCTCCTCGCCGTGGTCAAGGGGCGTCGCCGGCTGACCGTCTTCGACATGGCGGCGCTCGCCGTGACATTCGTTGGAGCCGTCCTCGCGATCCGGGGCATTCCCTGGTTCGCCCTGTCCTGCCTCGTCCTCGTGCCCGTCGCTCTCGGCCCCACGCTCGAAGAGCGGACCACGCGCGTCCCGCGTGCGCTCGACCGGGGGCTCTCATATGGCGCAGTCGCCGCCCTCATGCTCGTCGCGGTCCTCGCGCTCGTGCGCGACGACGCCTGGTATCTGAAGAACTGGCCCGAACGAGCCGTCACCGCCGTACGCGACTCGCTCACACCGGAGACCCGCGTGTTCGCAACGAGTCGCGACGCGAACTGGATGCTCTGGCGCATCCCGGAACTGCGAGGCCGGCTGGCCTACGACGTGCGCTTCGAGATCTACGACCGCGAGACGTTCGAGCGGATCGTCCGCTTCAGGGGAGAGCAGGGCGACGACTGGAGGTCGCTCGCAGACGGATACGGGATCGTCGTACTCGAGACCGACCAGGAGCCCTCGTCACACGTGGAGGACTTCCTAGCCGAGGCGGGCGCGAGCGCCCTCTACACGGACAAGCGCATCACGGTCATCCGGCGGCCGTCACCGCAGTAGCCGGGCCGGCCTCGGCTCGACGCCTCGGGGTCGCGAGCACGAACACGACCAGGGTCGCGGCGACGAGGGCGGGGAAAAGCGTCTGGATCCCCGAGCCGTTGTCTCCACGAGGGGCCAGCCAGAGGATGACGGGAACCAGCCAGATCGCCGAGAATCTCGGCCGTACCAAAGCAAGGGGCACGAGCAAGAGGACGAGATAGTGCTGCCAGAGAATCGGCGTCAACGCGAGCGCCGCGGCCAGCGCAGAGGCAAACGACCGCAGGTCGTCGCCGCGCCGCCCGAAGAGCAGGCAGCCGCCGAGCAGGAAGACACCGATCGCCCCCGCGAGGACGCGCGCTGCGGTTCCCTCGAGCCCTCCGGCGGTAAACGCGCCTACGAGTGAGTAGCTGTCCTCGGCCTCCAGGTCGGAAAGCGTTCGGAGCAGCTCCGGATACCGTCCGATGTCCTCGAATCCGAGAACACCCCAGGTAACGAGGGTGACACCGAGCGCCACCGCCAGCGCGCCGACGGTGGCCGAGAATCTGCGAGTGGCGAGCGTCCACAAAAGCAGCGGCCAAACGACGATCTTCAGCGCTACGGCGATTCCGACGGTCGCCGCGAGCGGCCAGACGGTCGCCCGGTACCGCCACGCCGCAGCGGCCCCGAGAGCGAGAAGCACCGACGTGCTTGCGGTGTGCAGCGCATTCAGCGCCGGCGCCCAGAGGAGTGCGGCGCCGTAGCAGCGCCAGTCGCGCACCCCGACGAGGAACAGGGTCCCGAACAGGCCCACGCACGCCAGCAGCGCCGCGATCACGGCCGCGGCGTTCTCGGACAGCACGGTGAAGGGAATCGACAGGAGGGCGACGAGCGGCGGGTAGACGTAGGCCGTCTCCGCGGCGAGTCGTGGGTCGTCCGGCGCGGGGTACGGGGAGTTTCCGTCGAGCACGGCTTCCGCAGCCGGGAGATAGGCCTCTCGGAAGTCGTATGCCAGCGATTCGTGCACGCCCGCGGCGACCAAGAAGAACGCCGCCCATGCGACCGGGACGACGAGGAGGAGGATGAACGTCGCGGCCTTCGCGGCGCGCTCGCTTGGGGAAGTGTCCGCGCCGGTGTCTGGCGTCGCGATGCCGCTCAGGTCGATCTCTCCGCGAGACGAAGCGCTCGGAGACGGCCCGCGAAGGAGCGTTCCGCTGCGCGGGGACCGCGGAGCGCGACCGCGACCGTGAGAGCAGCCACCGCGAGCGTCAGCGCGGTCTGGAAAGGCGTGCCGTTCGTGATCTCCTCCGAGCCGTACATCAACAGCGGCACGAACCAGACGACGCCGAGCTTCGGCTGGGCGACCGCGACCACGACGAGCAGCAGCGCGAAGTAGTGAAGCCAGACGATCGGACTGCACGCGATGGTCGCCGCGACGGCAAGCACGAAGCCGCGTCGCTCGTCTCCGCGGCGTGCGACGACCACGGACGCCACCAGCACCCCGAGGCCGAGGAGAACCCACAGCGCTCGAGCCATCACATCCCCCGTGTCGAGGTCGAGCGCGAGGGCGTACACGCTGTAGGCGTAGTCGTCCATGACCTCGCTCAGCCGTCGAAGGAGAGCCCGGTATTCGACGAGACCGGCGAATCCGATCACCGCCCACGACCCGAGCAGAAGCGCCGCTCCGACGACGACCGACCAGACCGCCGCGCGGAGACGTCGTGTCGCGAGGAACCAGAGGCCGAGCGGCCAGAGGAGTGGCTTGATCGCGATCGACGCTCCGAGAGTTGCGCCGCCCGCGAACGGCTGATCTCGGAAACGCCAGACCAGCGCGGCCGCGAGGCCGACGAGAAGCGTGATGTTCTCGACGTGTACCGCCGAGAGGACCGGCGGCCAGAGGAACGCAATCCCATAGCAGCGCCAGTCGCGGACTCCGAGGAGCGCGAGCGTCGCAGGCACGGAGGCAACCAGGATCAGCGCGAAGACGACCGCAGCCACGTCGCTCGACACCAGCGTGAAGGGGGTGGCGAGAAGCGCGGTCAAGGGCGGATACACGTACGCCGTTCCCCGTTCGACAGAGGGATCTGTGAGGCCCGGATACGGGCTGTCGCCACGCAAGACCGCCTCTGCCGCGCCGAGGAACGCCTCGCGGAAGGCCCATCCAGCCTCACCCGCTGCCAGATCGGCGACGACGAACCCGATCGCGAACAGCGGGAGAACGCCGAGCAGTGCGATCGTCGCGACGTTCTGCGCGGCACGCTTCATGGCGCTCCTCGCAGGCGAACTCCACGGGGCGCGTCGAGTCGCGCGAGTGCGAGCGGCGGGCCGGGAAAGCGGAGCGCGACCAGGATCGTGAGCGCGGCCGCTGCGATCGTGGCCGCGGTTTGCAACGTCGTGCCGTTGTGCGTGCCCGTGGAGACGTACATGGCGAGAGGCACGAACCACGCCGGCCCGAGCCTCGGCTCGGCGACGGCGACGGCGACGAGCAGGAGCGCGAAGTAGTGGAGCCACACGATGGGCGAGCAGGCGAGCGCCGCGGCGATGGCAACGACGAACGCGCGTCGGTCGTCCCCGCGTCGCGCCAGCACTACTACGGCGACGAGCGAGGCAACGGCGAGCGCAGTCCAGAGCGCCGATGCGATCGCCGTAGACGTGCCGAGATCGAGCGCTAGCGCGTAGAGCGTGTATCCCTGTGCTCGCTCCGCGTCCTGCAAGCGATTCAGGAGCTCGGGATAGTCCGAGAGACCCGCGAATCCGATGGCGGCCCAGGAGAGGAAGACCGCGGCGGCTCCGACGACGAGCGAGTAGACGGCTGCGGCCGCCCTCCGAGCAGTCACGAGCCACAGCACGAGGGGCCACAGGATGAGCTTCGCCGCCAGGCTCAAGCCTAGCGCCGCGCCGGCACTGCGAGCCTGGTCCCTGAAGCGCCACGTCAACGCCGCTCCCAGTCCCAGAAGGATCGTGATGTTCCCGGTCTGGATGGCCGACAGGACGGGCGACCAGAGAAACGCCATCCCGTAACAGCGCCAGTCGCGCACTCCCAGGACAAGCAGTGTGGCGACGACGCCCGCTGAGAGCAGCGCCATCATCACCAGCGCGCCCGCCTGCGTCGCCAGAAACGTGAACGGAAGCTCCGCGATGGCCGCCAGCGGCGGATACACGTAGGCCTTACCGACGCCGACGATCGCGGCATCGGGGTTGGGGTATGGGTTTTCGCCTTCTGCTACGGCCTCCGCAGCCTTCAGGAAGACGTTCTCGAAATCCGTCACCTTTCCCCCGTTGAGGACGTTGAGGAAAACCACGGCGATCGCGACCAACGGCAGCAGACCGAGCACGACAGTCGTGGACAACGAAACCGAGAGCCGGGCCGCTCGGGTCAACTCACGCCTCCGGGTAAGCGCTCGGTGTTCCGCGCCGTAGGTTCAAAGACGCGCTGGTACGCACGCCCGACAGCCCGGAGAAATGAGGGCGGTGGATCGCAACACCGACGCCGTAAGTCACCCGCGACATGCCCTGATGATGGTGACCACCTCAGACGTGCGGCGCTCTTGAGGGTCTAGTCCTGACTAGACCAACGGCTAGTTGTCTCCCAGACCTCTTTCCGCCCACGGTGTGACGGCCTCAGATCACCGGGCGCTCCGCGCCCTTACAAGAGAGGAAGGTCTCTCCCCATGAGCGACATCCTGCTCCGCGCCCAGGTTCGCCTGCAGACCACCTGGTATGCGCTGCGTCATCGGCAAGACGGCCAGGGATTGGTCGAATACGGTCTGATCATCGCCTCGATCGCGATCCTCCTGATCATCGCGATGCTGTTCCTGGCCGGCAAGATCGACGACCTGTTCAGCAAGACCGGCACGAGTGTCCAGTCTCCGGGCCCGCTGCCGTAGGACGCTGATCGGCGATAGCGCGAACTGGAGGACGGTCGCGATGGCGCGATCGTGACCGTCCTCCCGTCGCAGTACCCTCTCCGGTCGAGTTGTCACTGCGACCGGAACCCTCAGTCATTTGTGCACGCGGCGACGAGCTCGCGCACCGAAATCACCTGCTCAACCGACCGATCCACCGTTTGGGGCACCCCTTCCTAGTCAGAGCCGAACGTCTAGCCCTAACCCTCCCGTCGGCCAGTTGCGGGGCCCAGCCTTGATGACGACCCTGAGTAGCGCCCAATGAGAACGAGCATGGGTGCAACTGTTGACCACCGGCGCTCCGGCGCCCGACCACGAAGGGGAGGTCCCTCTCAATGAGTGACATCCTGTTGCGCGCACAGGTTCGCGTGCAGACCACCCTGTACTCCCTCCGCCATCGGCAGGAGGGGCAGGGGCTCGTCGAGTATGGCCTCATCATCGCCTCGATTGCGATTCTCCTGATCATCGCGATGCTGTTCCTGGCCGGCAAGATCGACGACCTGTTCAGCAAGACCGGCACGAGCGTCGAGTCACCGGGGCCGCTGCCGTAGGAGTAGTCCCGGCCGGCCGCACCCTGCGGTCTCGGCCGGAAGAGATGTCCCGGAAACGGGAAGTGCATCGGCCCGGTTACCCCCTCGACCGGGCCGATGCATCATCTCAGGCTGTTTTCGGCTACCCCCTATCGAAACAGCTCGAATAGAGGCACAATACGGCGGGGAGCGGGACGGAAAGTGTTGGAAGCCGAACTGGGGAAGGAACAATCGGCTCAATTCATGGGGAGTGCAGAGATGGGGTCCAGAGTGTTCGACGTACGCGAGAGCGCCTCTAGAGAGGCGCTTCGACGCGATCGCGAGGGGGGCCAGGCTCTCGTCGAGTTCGCGCTCATCATGCCGCTCTTCCTCTTGATCGTCATGGGCATCATCCAGTTCGGAATCGCTATCAATTACTGGCTCGACATGCAGCGCCTCGCAAACCAGGGCGCCCGTTGGGCGGTCGTGAATCAGTGGCCGGCTGACCCCGATGGCGGCGGACCGAAACTCGGGATGTCGGGTGGGTGCATGACCGATCCCACCGTTGCCTGCTCGCAGTCGCTGCAGCTTTATCTGCGGCAGGAGCGAGTCTCGGGTGGGATGCAGCCGTGCGTGAACATCACTTTCCCGAACACGACGAGCGCGATCGGTGACCCCGTAGCGGTCGAGTTCTCGACGGGTGTCAGATTCCTGAAGATGCCCTTCGTCGTCCTGCCCGGAATCAAGATCACCGCCAAGGCAACCATGCGAATCGAGCAGAAGCCCGGCCGATACTCGTCAGGGCTCGGAGGGACTACATGCTAAGCCGGAATACCCGCTTGCTTCGAGGAGAGGACGGCATGATGGCCGTTCTCTTCGGAGTCATCCTCCCGATCCTGGTGCTGCTCGGAGCGATCGTCCTCTCTGTGGGAAGCTGGTACACGCACGCGCGGCATCTTCAGACGAAGGTCGATGCTGCCGCCTTCGCCGGCGGGGGCTCGTGGGCATTTCCCTGCGCCGCGGACATCGACGCGAAGATCGAGGACAACGCGCGCCAGTACGTCGGAGAGCACACGAAGGTCGACGGCACGACATATACGACGACGAGCTACAACCCTCAGATCGGCAAGGTTCGCTTCGACCAGATCCATGCCGTGCTGAATGGTCCGAACTACTACGACGCTGACGAGGCTGCTCCCACCGAGAAGACTGCTCCTGCCGGATCGATCTGCGAAGCGAAGACCCTCGACGTGAAAGCGACGGAACAGGACACGCCGCTTCTGGGCTGGCGTGCCCTGTGGCCGGACCTCAAGCGGAAGGCCCGCGTCGAGATCCAGGAGGTCGAAGGGATCACCGGGCTGATTCCGATCGCAATGCGAGCCCCGGAACCGGTGAGCGCGGCCGCCGTCTACTACAACGAGACAACTGGCAACATCCTGGCGGTCAAATACTTCGTTAAGGCAAGCGGCGTTTTCGGAATTCCTGCCGCTTTGCAGGGTTGGTCGACCTACAACTCCGAGGACTCGAGCACCTGGGCCAGCTTCGTACCGACCGCCAAGACGGGTGTGGCCGTCGCAATCAGCTTCCGCGGGGCATGCAACACCAACCTGCCGAGCCCGAACACGAAGATTCAAACGGGTCCGGCTCCCTGCTTCGAGGACGCCGGGTTCACGACCGTGAACCAGCTCTGCAATCAGGCCTCCAGCGCGCAGATCGTGAACTGCTACTTCGCTAGCGGCAGCTGGCCTTCCGAGTCCGTTCAATCCGGACTTCACTTCATCCGCGGGTATCCCGAAGGCAGTGTCGGTGCGGGGCGACCCGACTTGCGAAGCGCGTGGATCGAGAATGTCAATTGCCCCTCAAACGGCTACTTCAGCTCGGTTCCCGGACTAAACCCTTGCCGAGCCAAGTTGACGGTCAAGGTCGACGTCGGCTCGCTGATGGGCAATCCGGCACCGAACCCACCGAATAACATCGAGGAGACGCGTAACGGTGCAAATACGCAGGTGCGCTATTGCCTCGTTCGCGCTTCGAGCGGGACCCAGGAGTGCAGAGACAACCAGTTCGACGTTCCGCAAGACATGACCTGCACAGGTCCAGGCCCGGAGGTCACTTGCTCGACCAATGCAGCAACCCATCTCTCGCTTCCCTCGAACTCTCTTGGAAATGCGATCGCAATCGAGGTCAAGTTGCGCCGAACGACCGTCGCTGGTCGCCCGGGATGCACCCTTGTCGCGGACTACAACGACAACTGCAGGTGGTTCTACAACGGCGCCGGATTCTTCAGCTTGGACACGGAGCCCACCACGAGTCAGGTCCTTGCCGTCCCGGTCCAGCGCGCATTTCGGGGCAACAGCGGGAACTCGAGCTCGGTCCGATGGCTACGCCTGACGACGGATCAGACATGCGATGCGATCCCTGACTTCATCGACCATCAAGCCGCGAGTCAGCCGACCGGCGCGAACCGGTGCTTCTTCGTCGATATGGGACTGAAGGGCGGAGTCGCCGTGGATCAGGACGAGCCCGCGGTCCTCTTCGATGACGGCACCGGTACGAGCCAGGTGGGGGCCGTCGACTGCGACCCCAACATCCCGCAGGGGCAGGTGTTGGAGGACGGTGTGATCAAGGGCTGCGGCCCGTGGTATGCCGCCAACCGGTTCGACACGACCCCGCTGTGTCCGGGCCAGAATCAGCTCTTCGCGACTCCGAACCCCGGACCCCCGTGGCAAGACTGGCCGCCGATCCGCTGCATCAAGACGCGGCCGACAGGTCAGGGGGGTCAGATGGATAAGGGCTTCAATCAGCGATTCTTCGGCGACAAGAACAACCCGTCGTGTCCGACAGACAGCGCTACCGGGTACGTCAAGGGGCGAAACTACTGGCATCGCGACAACAATCTGTGGGACGGCGGGAACTTCGCCGACAACGGCCCGCCGCAGTCCGGAAACAATCTCCTCAACCAGGATCCCAGGCTGGTCACGATCTTTCTCGCACCGACCTGGGCGTTCACGGGAAGCGGGCAGAACACCTACCCGATAACGGGGTTCGTGTCCGTCTACGTCACGGGCTACGGACGCGTAGGCGGCAACGGCAGCCTGACGATCGACGATCCCTGCCCCGGCAATACGCCTCCGCCCGACTTGGACCTTTCGGGCGGCTCCTCTGGCGGCTATGTCGTCTGGGGTCACATCATCAAGGGCGTGGTGCCGACACCTAACGCAACTCCGAGCGGAGTGATCTGCCAGCCCGCCGCGAGCCACCAGCCGTGCGTCGCCGTCCTGGTCGAATGATCTCCTGTAGATCGTCCCTCATGTAATCGAGCAGTCCTGCCGAAATAGGTACTGCACTGGAACAGCAAGAAGAGAGGAAGCCATGTCCAACACGTTGTCAGGCAAGGTCTCCGGCAGCATGTCGTCACGCGGTTGGGCGATTGCGGTCGGTGCGGCAGCGATCGTCCTGGCGGCGATCTTGCTCGTCGTCTATCTCGACCGCTATCGCGCTCGCGTCAGCGGCGAGGGCGCGCCGACACAGGTCCTCGTAGCCGATCGACTCATCCCGGCGGGCACGCCAGGGGCGATCGTCGCGAGTCAGTCGATGTACACGACGACCGAGCTCGCTCGGAGGGATATCGAGATTGGAGCAGTCGCGGATCCCCAGTATCTGCTCGGACGCGCCGCTGCTGTCGACATCCTGCCCGGCCAGCAGTTCACGGACGCCGACTTCGCGGCGACTACGAGCACGACGGTCAAGTCTCAAATCGTAGGCCCGCAGCGTGCGATCTCGATTGCGATCGACAATATCCACGGAAGCCTTTCGCAGCTCGCGGCCGGCGACTTCGTCGACATTTACGTCGGCATCACTGGTGCGGTCAAGCTGTTCCGGGCCAACGTCAAGGTGCTCGCAGTCCCGACGCCCGAGGGTGGAAATCTGGTTCTGCGTATCCACACGAAGGACGCGGCCGACTTTGTGTATGCCGCCGACAACGCCCAGATGACCTTCGTCCTTCGCCCGGTCGTCGGAGCGAAGCCGACCCCGCGCGACACGTCGTCGTCGGTGTTGGGGTAGAACCGAAACATGCCGAGCCGCCCGGTCAACGCACTTCTCGCCGTCGAGCCTGGCGTCGACGCCGAGCACGTGCAGGAGTCCCTGCCAGGCGACGACGACTTCAAGGTCGTGGCAGTGGTCTCCGGGGCCGAGGAGGCTCTGCACTGGCTGCGCACGAGCTCTGCAGACCTGCTGCTCGTCGCCTGTGCCGGCTACTCGGACCGCGCCCTCTTGCTGTTGGACGCGGTGGCCCGACAGAGCCCCGAGATGAACGTGATGGTCCTCGGGCAAGGGTCACCGAACGGCTTCCTCAGGCGCGCGTTCGAAGCCGGCGCAGACGACATCGTGATGCTTCCCGCGACGCCCGAGCAGGTGCGCTTCGAAGTGCACAAGCTGCTCGCGCGAAAGCAGGGCGACGAGACCCCGACGATCTCAGAGCACTCGCGCCTCGTCTGCGTTCTCGGCCCGAAGGGCGGTACCGGCAAGACACTGACTGCGACCAACCTCTCCGTGTGTCTCGCACAGCGCGGGGAGAAGGTGGCGCTCGTCGACCTCGACCTGCAGTTCGGGGACGTCGCCCTTTGCCTCGGTCTCCCGCCCGAGCGGACCGTGTACGACCTCGCCCAGTCACCGGGGGCGCTCGACTCGGACAAGCTGGACGCGTTCCTCGCGACGCACTCCTCCGGCGTGCGGACGCTCATCGCTCCGAGACGTCCCGATCAGGCGAGCGCCGTCGGCGCCGAGCTCCTGAGAGAGGTCTACTCGATTCTGCGCGCGAGCTACGACTGGGTGATCGTCGACACGCCTCCCGGCTTCACAGCGGAGGTGATCACGTCGATCGACTCGGCGACGCACGTCGTCATGGTCGGGATGCTCGACTCGCTCTCGCTGAAGAACACGAAGCTCGGGCTCGAGACGCTCGAGCTCATGAAGTACGACCCGGACAAAGTTTTCCTGCTCTTGAACCGCGCACACAGCAGGGTTGGGATCAGCCAGTCGGACGTCGAGGCCGTACTCGGTCGTACGCCCGACGTGTTCATCCCCTCGGATCGCGAGATCCCGAGGACCGTGAACGAAGGAATCCCGATCGTCGTCGCCAGGCCTCAGTCCGAGCCTGCCGAGGCCTTCGGACGTCTGGCCGAGCTGATCACGGGCACTGCGGCCCCGGTCGAGGAGCCCGTTCTCGCCGCCGCATCGTCGGACAGTGGTCGCCGGCGTCGGCTGCTCTTCGGAAGGAAGGCATAGAACATGGAACTCCACGAGCGAATCTCGAGCGGTGGGAGGCCGACGGCCTCGCAACAGGAGCCGTTCGCTGAGCTGAAGAACAAGGTTCACATGTCGGTCATCTCCGAGCTCGGCCCGCAGCTCTTCAACATCGCCATCGACCCGGCCGAGCTCCGTAACCGCGTCATGGCGGACGTGCGCCGGCATCTGAACGACGAGGCCGGCCTGGCCCGCGAGGATCGCGACCGCCTGACGGCGGAGATCCTCGACGACATTCTCGGCTACGGGCCGCTCGAGCGTCTGATCGCCGACGACTCCATCACGGAGATCATGTGCAACGGCCCCGACGACGTCTGGATCGAGCGCGGCGGAAAGCTGTACGAGACGACCGTCCGCTTCACGGACGAGTCGCATCTCCGCCGCATCATCAACAAGATCGTGTCGCAGATCGGCCGGCGCATCGACGAGGCGTCGCCGATGGTCGACGCCCGCCTTCCGGACGGCAGCCGCGTGAACGCGATCATCCCGCCCCTCTCCCTCTCGGGCCCACTGATGACGATCCGGAAGTTCTCGAAGCGACGTCTGACGCTCGAGGACATGATCAACATCGGGTCGATGTCCGAGGAATCCGCCGAGTTCCTGTCCCGCTGCATCGAAGCGCAGCTGAACATGCTCGTCTCAGGCGGTACCGGATCAGGCAAGACCACCCTCCTGAACGCCCTTTCGGCGTCGATTCCGAACAGCGAGCGCATCGTCACGATCGAGGACGCGGCCGAGCTCCAGCTGAACCAGCGGCACGTTCTGCGCCTCGAGGCCCGGCCTCCGAACATCGAGGGCGAGGGCCACATTCCGATCCGCGATCTCGTCCGGAACTCGCTGCGCATGCGGCCTGATCGCATCCTCGTCGGCGAGGTGCGTGGCGCCGAGGCGCTCGACATGCTCCAGGCCATGAACACCGGCCATGACGGGTCACTCTCCACGGTGCACTCGAACTCGCCTCGCGACGCCCTCCACCGCATCGAGACGATGGTGATGATGGCCGGCTACGACCTGCCACTGAGGGCGATCCGGCAGCACGTGTCCGCAGCTCTCGACCTGCTCGTTCACATCGACCGTATGGAAGACGGCTCGAGGCGCATCGTCCAGGTGACCGAGGTCCTGCGCATGGAGTCGGATGTGATCCAGCTCCAGGACATCTTCGAGTTCGAGATCGAGGCGGTCGCCCCCGACCGGACGATCACGGGCAAGCTCCGCCCCACGGGACTGCGCCCGGTGTTCCTGGACAAGTTCCGCAAGCGTGGCATCGAGCTTCCGCAGAGCATGTTCGGCGAGCGGCTCACCGTCCTCGACGAGCGCCGGGGCGCGACGGCGTGAGACGACCGGCACGCATTGCCGCAGTGAGCGCGGCGGTCGCCGCGCTCGTCGCACCCGGGCTCGCACTCGGACAGTCCGGCGCGCCGAAGATCACTGAGTCACCGAGCGCCGGCTTCCCCGACCGTGCGTACCTGCTCGAGCTTCCCGAGCGGCGCTCGCTCTCTGCGAGCGCGGTGCAGGTGACCGAGAACGGTACGCCGGTGAGCGAACTCGCGGTCGTGCCGCCCGGTGGAGCCTCGACAGGAGTCGTCCTGCTCATCGACGCTTCGAACAGCATGCGCGGCGCACCGATCAAGGGCGCCATGACGGCAGCACGAGCGTTCCTCAAGGAGCGAAAGCGAAACATGCCGATCTCCGTCGTCGTGTTCGGGCCCGACGACACTGTCCTCGCCGGGTTCACCACCGACGGCGAAGAGCTGGCCGCGGCCGTCGCCAAGACGCCGGCGACATCCGAGGGCACCCATATCTACGACGCTCTCATCGACGCAGCCGGGGACATCACGAGCCAGGGGCTGAGGCGCGCAACCATCGTTCTTCTCTCCGACGGAACGGACCTCGGGAGCGAGGCGACCCTCCCCGAGGCGCTCGCGACGCTGGACGCGACCAACGCGCGGGTGTACTCGGTGGGCCTTCGCTCCGAGCAGTACGATCCGGCCACGCTCAAGAGCGTGGCCCTGCGAAGCGGCGGGCGGTATGCGGAAGCTGCACGTCCCGCCGACCTCGAAGCGATCTTCGCCGAGATCGGCGACGATCTGGCGTCGGAGTACGAGGTCACGTACCGCTCCGTGCTGCCGGCGCAAGTAGACGCCAAGGTCGCCGTGAAAGTCGGTGGCCAGACGGCGAGAGCGAGCTACACGACGCCCGCCCTGGGCGTCACCCGCGGAGGGACCTTCGAGCGCACCTGGATCGACACGGTGATCCTTTCTCCATACCTGGCCGTTTTCGTCATCATCTCGGTCATCGCCCTTCTTGCGTTCGCGCTCCTGAGCGCGGTCGATGTTCGCAACCGGTCCCTCAGGCACCGAATGGCGCAGTACGTCACGGTGCCCACGGAAGAAGAAGGCCGGATGAGGCGCGCGGAGGTCACCACGATGCTCGCCGACCGCGCCCAGCGTCGCGTGGAAGGACATCGTTGGTGGCAATCGTTCGAGCGCGACGTCGAGCTCGGCGGCTTCAAGTACTCGCCGGTGGGGATCGCGGGCTGGACCCTGATCGCGGCGGTCATCACCTCACTCGTGGTCGCCATCGCGTTTCAGTCGATGTGGGGACTGCTGGCCGGGCTCGCCGTTCCGTTCGTGACCCGAACGGTCGTCAAGGGCCGCGTGAAGAAGAAGCGAAAGGCCTTCCAGGAGCAGCTTCCCGACAACCTCGACGTGCTCGCCGGCGCTCTCCGAGCCGGTCACAGCTTGGTCGGCGCGATGAACGTGATGCTCGAAGGCGCCGCCGAGCCGTTCAAGTCGGAGTTCCGCCGCGTCCTCCAGGACGAGCAGCTCGGGGTTCCGCTCGACGACGCCCTGATGGTGATGAGCCGGCGAATGGACAACGCGGATGTGGAGCAGGTCGCCATCGTCACCCGCCTCCAGCGTGAGGCCGGAGGCAACACGGCAGAAGTCCTGGATCGAGTCGTGGACAACATCCGCGGGCGGATGGAGCTCCAGCGCCTCGTCCAGGTGCTGACCGCCCAGGGTCGGATCGCGCGCTACATCCTGACGGCGATTCCGGTCTTCCTGCTCATCTTCTTCCTGTTGGTCAACGCGCCCTGGCTCTCGCCGCTCTGGGACACGACGCTCGGCAACGTCGCGATGGCCATGTGGGTCATCATGCTGGTCGGCGGCTGGTTCGCAATCAAGAAGATCGTGGAAATCGAGGTCTGAGCACATGGGAATCGAGCTCATGGCGATCGCCGGAATCCTCCTTCTCGGAGGCGGAATCACGATGCTGATCATCAATCTGCGGCGTCCGCAGGGCGTTGCCACGCTGGATCAGATCGGCACCTACGGATATGTCGCGGAGACGGTCGGCGGCGCGGACGAGACCGGTCGACGGCCGCTGGACTCTCTCGCCGGCCGCGTCGGGGACAGGGCTGCTCGCAGGCTCAGTCGCTTCAGCGAGACCGAGGTGCGGCAGAAGCTCGTCTCGGCGGGAATGTACGGCACGACCCCACGCAAGGTCCTCGGGTACCAGATCATCGGCGCGATCTTCCTGACCCTCACTCGCGCTCTGGGGGATTCCGATTCTCGGGTATTCGCTCGTGCTTGGGCTCGTGGGCGCGGTCGCAGGCGGGCTGATCGGCTGGTTCCTTCCGATGGTGTACATCGATCGCACGAGGCGACAACGCTTCGAGAGGATCGATCGCCAGATGCCGGACATGATCGACCTGCTGGTGGTCACGATCGAAGCCGGTCTCGGCATCCTCGCGTCGATGCGTGTCGCGTCCGAGCGGCTCCAAGACCCGCTCGGACAGGAGATTCGACTGACGCTCCAGGAGCAGCGCATGGGTCTGTCCGTCTTCGAAGCGATCACGAGCCTCGGTCAGCGCGCCGACACGCCGAATATGCGCATGTTCGTTCGCTCATTGACCCAGGGCGAGAAGCTCGGCGTCTCGATCGCGACGACCATGCGGAACCTCGCATCGGAGATGCGCAAGCGGCGGAAGGCCGTTGCCGAGGAGAAGGCGCAGAAGATGCCGATCAAGCTCCTCTTCCCGTTGGTCTTCCTCATCTTCCCGGCGATCATGATCGTGCTCCTGGTCCCGGCCATGATCCACATCGCCGAAGTGCTGTAGGCACTCGTGGGCACGCTGACGCTCCGCCGTGAGGATGGACGGATCGTCTGCGAGCGCTGCGTCGTCGCAGATCGCGTCCACCGCCGCTTTCGAGGCCTGCTCGGGCGACGCCGGCTGACGCCGGGCCAGGGCATGGTCCTGCGCCCTGCCTTCGCCATCCACACGCACTTCATGCGCTTCCCGATCGACGTCGTGTTCCTGGACTCCGACCAGGTGGTGGTCGCGGTCGAGCGCAACCTTCGCCCGTGGCGCACAGCCTCGTTTCGCGGCGCGCGCGAGGTCGTCGAGCTCGCCGCCGGCGAGTGCGAGCGTCGCGGCCTCGAGGTCGGCGACCGGGTGGCCTGGGCCTCGCGGAGTGCCGCCGACATCCGAGCCGACGGCTCGACCTCACAGTTGGACGACGACTCCGAGCCCCGGGCTCGCGTTCTGATCGCGAGCCGCGACCCGCGCTTCGTCAAGCTCGCTCGTTTTCTCCTCGAAGGTCGCGATCTCGAGGTGGAAGAGCTGACGGCTCCGGAGAAGCTTTCGGACGCAATTCAGGATCCGGAGCTCGACCTCGCGGTCCTCGACGGAGGCGCGGACGTCGCCGCGGCGCTGCGAACTGCGAACCGGACGCGTGCCCTCCGCCCGGAGATCCCGATAGTGGTGGCTGCCGACACCGGAGGCAAGAGCCCGGCCGGCGTGAGGGTCTTCGACCGCTGGAACGAGACGGAGGAGCTGCTGCTCGACGTCGAGCGCCTGCTCGCGGAGCAGGTACCGAGCCCGACACCGCTCACCGCAGATTAGTCGGGGAGGATTGCAAGTTCGGCGGATGAACGCTAGGAAGAGATACGGAGACTCGTGACGACCGAGGCTGGCACCCACTTCGGATCGGGCTCGTCCCTCCCACTCCGCGGCGCTGACCAGTCGTCGCAAGCTCGCATCGAACAGGGGGAACGGCTCGAGCGCCTGCATGCATATTTCCTAGAAGGGTGCCCGGAGGCGGTAAAGCCGGCCCTCCAGGACGTTCTCGAGCGCTCGCGGCTCGTCCGGGACGGATGCGGAGACAGGGAGGTCGGCGACGACCTCGCTTCGGTCTCGTACGCAGCGTCCGCGGTCGTCGAGCTCGCTTCGGCACTCGAGCTCGACGGGGCCGACATCAGAGGTGCAGCTGCCGCCGTCGCCGAGGCGTGCGCTCTTCCGCTCCCTGCCGCCCGGATCATTCTCTTCGGCCAGGCAGCCGGTGACCCGCGACTTCTCGACCTCCCCCCGCTCCTGGCGGCGGAGACACAGCTCAATCTCCTGCTCGGCCTCGACGTCCTCGCGGAAGTGTCGCTCTGGAAGCGCACTCCCGGTGGGCTCGAGTGCATCCTCTCGCTGGGCGGCACCGGAGAGCCAAGTCGTCGCGTGCGCGCCGAGGCGAAGGCCGTGCTCCGAGGACGCTCGCGCCTCTCGCTCCTCGGAGGGTCGAACCTCCGCTCCGTCGCGGTGCACCGGCTCGGCCAGCGTCACGCGGTCGTCGTCGGCCGGCTCGGGTCGGTCGAGCCGGGCGTCGCGGACGCGTTCCTCGCCCAGGCGGCTGCTGCACTGGGTCCCGTCGTCGAACGCGAACAGCTCCTCGAGCACTCCTCGACGCGAGAGCGGATGCTCGTCGGCTCCGTCGAGCGCCGTCTCATGCGGCTCGGGTTCGATCTGCACGACGGCCCTATCCAGAACGTGCTTGCGCTCGCAGCCGACGTCAGGCTCCTGCAACAGCAGGTCTATCCGTTCGTGCTCGCGGAGTACCGGGAGCAGGCGTTCGGCCGCTTCGACGACCTCACCTCGCGGCTGACAGAGCTCGACCGCGAGCTCCGCGAGCTCGCCCATTCCCTGGAAACCAAGAGCGTCATCAGTCGGCCCCTGGGCGAGATCCTGCACCGTGAGCTCGACAACCTCGCCGAGCGGACGCAGATCACGACGTCGCTCGAGATACGCGGTGACCCGGACACGCTCTCCTCCGGCCAGCGGATCACGATCTTCCGGGCGATCCAGGAGGCGCTCGCGAACATCCGCGAGCATTCCGGCGCAACGTCGGTCGTCATCCGCCTGCGCGCACGTCGAAACGCGATCGAGGTTCAGATCACGGACGACGGCATGGGTTTCGAGGTCGAGCGCGCTCTCGCCAAAGCGGCGCAGCGCGGCCGGCTCGGCCTGGTCGGGATCGCGGAGCGTGTGCGCATGGTGGGCGGCACGTTCGAGCTCGACAGCGCACCCGGCGGGCCCACCAACCTCAAGCTGACGCTCCCGCGCTGGGAACCGATCTAATCGTGGGGGAACCCATGGTTCGCCGTCTCCTCCTTCTGTTCACCTGAACGAGGTCTGACGCACGACGTCTCCCGGCCGGCTAAGCCGGCCTCCGGCCCGCCTGCGGCGCCAACTCAGTTCTGGTGCAGGGCAAGCCCGTGGCTCGCCCTACGGAGGACTTGCTCGCTAAGCCGCTAGCGGTCGGAACTGCGTCTGGTCGGGGTCGATGTCGGCGACGATGCCGCGATCCCAGGTGACGCGGACCAGGCCGCGCTCGGAGATCTCCTCGACGACCCCGCGGTCGCCCGCGCACAGACCCGAAGGGCCCGTGTCGTCGGCAACCAGTTCGATTCTCGTGCCGACCGAGACCCCGGCCTTGATCCGGGCCGCGAGAAGACGTGCGCCAATAGGATCCATGATGCGGTTATCGGTTCTACTCATCCAGAACTTGACCTCCTTCGGATGACTTAGATGCTTGCTTCTGCAGGAGGAGATCCGGTCGTAGCGAAGATTTCCTCGCCGGCGGGCCGTTCCGAACTCGACGGCTTAGGACCGGTCCGCCGGCAGACCCCCCACTGCGGCCGGTGAGTACCGTGTGAACGTGAGGAAGGAGCGACCGATATGACCCCCTCTCCGAGCCCGGAGGATCGCCTCGACGACCTGCTCGTGGAACGTCGACGCGAGCTCGATGCCCAGGTTGCGCGACTCGTCGAGACGGTCACCGGCCTCGAGCGCCGCGAGGAGCTCGTGCGCGACTCGCGCGCGTCGGTCGAGCGGGTTCTCCGCATGGGCGCGACCGATCTCGACCTGAGAGAGTCGGAGCTCGCCGAGCAGATTCGCGAAGCGGCCTCTCGTGAAGAGCGGATTCGGGCAGGCGAGGCGAGCCTGGCACAGCGCACGAGTGAGCTCGGCGCCGTCGAGCTCAAGCGGGAGGCGGTCGACCGCCGCGAGCGTGCGCTCACCGAGCGGGAGGCACGAGTCGCAGAACGCGAGGCAGAGGTCGCGGACCGGCCGAGTCCTCGGTCCGACGTCGAGCTCGTGTTCGTGCCCGGGATCTTCTACCGACTCGCGGAGATCGATCCGACTCCGCTCGTCGCAGGTGAGGTTTTCGAGCTCGAAGGCGATCGGTACGAGGTCGTCCGCATCGGCCCGTCCCCGCTCCCGACCGACAGTCGCCGCTGCGCTTACCTGGTGCGAGGAGTGCGCGGCGTGTCGTCGGACGGAAGCTCGTAGACCGTCGGGCTGCGAGCGGGCATGCTGTCCGCTCCCACCACGGCCAGGCGACGCTCCGCCTGCTGGGTGAGGAAGACCGCGATTGCGATGTCGTCCTCCGTGAACTCGCGGAGCCGCATCTCGTAGACCTCCACCAATCCCCAGGGCCGTCCTTCGACGCGCAGGGGGAGCAGCAAGAGCGCGTTCATCGCGAGCTCGCGCAGGATGAACGCCTCGGCAGGATCGACGTCGCCCTGGAGGAACGAGACCGCACGAGGCTCGCCGCTCCGAAGCGTCTCGGCGGTCAGAGGGAAGTCCGAGATCCGGTACGCGGCCTCGTGACCCAGCCAGACCTCGCGAAGCGCATGCTCCGATGCGTCAACGAGGTACTCGCCGACGACGCGTGACGCGGAGCACGCGGTCGCGCCGACGACGAACACGAGTGACTTGCAAAGGCGCTCGCAGATCGCGTCGACCGTCGTCTCTGCCTCGATCGCGGCTGCGGCCTGAACCACGTCGGTCAGCACCGACCCTTCGCTTCGACCACGGCGCTGCGCGTCTGCGCCGACGCGCCCGGGAGTCACCGCGTCTGCGGAGGCACCGCGAACGACCTCGCGGAACGAGGCAACTCGGTTCTTGCCAGCGCTCTTGGCCGCGTAGAGCGCCTGGTCGGCGGCCCTCAGGAGCGCGCTCGGCGAGGCTCCGTCGAACGGATACGTCGAGATGCCGGCGCTGATTCGCAACGGAAAACCCGCGTCGGTCAGACCCGCTGCCAGAAGACCGCGGACCTCTCCGCCGAGTGCCTCTGCAGCGTCGGCGCCGGCTCCCGGGAGCATGACGACGAACTCGTCGCCTCCGAGGCGGGCCGCCTCGGCACCCTCGGGAATGGCTTGCACGAGCACGCGCGCGACTTCGTGGAGAAGGGCATCTCCGAACTCGTGTCCCGCTCGGTCGTTGATCTCTTTGAAGTCGTCGCAATCGATGACGAAGAGGCTCACAGGCATCCGACGCTCCTGCGCGAGTGCGAGCTCGCGATCGAGACGCTCCTCCAGGCCGCGGCGATTGAGGATCCCGGTGAGCGAATCGGTCACAGCGCTCCGCCGCTCGCGCTGGAGCGAGACCGCTGCATCGAGTGACGCGGCGACGTGCGCCGCCAGCAGCGCAGCCCCGTCGAGTTGGACGGGATCCACGCGCTGACCGGTGCGGCTGATCGCGAGGAGAGCGCCCAGCTCGGTGCCGTTGGTTCGCAGCGGTAACCAGACCAACGAGCCCGCGTCACGCGTCTCCCATCCGAATCTCGCAAGCTCGAGGATCTCGCAGACGACAGCAGGGTCTGCTGCTGCCCGAGCGGCTTCGACCTCGATGTCCGTGAGCGGCGACTGTGTAGCACCGTCGTCTGACCAGGACGCAAGCTCCGCAGGGGAGCCGAGCTCGTCCCAGACGACGACCTGGCTGACCTCGACCGGGAGCATGCGGGGCAGTGATGCCGCACCGAGTGCGGCAATCTCCTTGGGATCTCGGATGCTGCCGAGGTGGACGAAGAGTCGCGCGAGCGAGGGGAGGTCGAGCGTCCGGCTTTTTCGCAGCTCTTCGGCGAGCGGCGCGAGGGCAGTGGCAAGCGGCTGGAGGAAACGGACCGCCCCGTCGGGCAGCGCGCGTTCCGACTCGATGTTGATGGCACCGACGACGGTGCGGCCTACTCGGAGCGGCAGTGCGAGCTCACTCAAGATGCCGGGAATCGTCGCGACGAACTCGGGATCGGCGCGCACGTCCGGCACAAGCTGGGGGCGCCCGAGGCGAACAGCACGGCCCATGATCCCGCGCTCCACGCTGAGGCCGTCCGGAACCACTGCGTACCCGCGCTGGGATACGAGCCACAGCCGGCCGTGCTCGAAGACGAAGACGGACGGGAGGAGCCCTACGACCGCCTCGTGCAAGGTTCCGACGGCAGCGTCGATGGCGGCTGCCGGCTCCTCCAGCCCGGCAGCGGCATCAGCGGCGCGATTCGCCGCAACTGCCAGCAGTACGCCGTCCAAGGGTGGCGGAACTCGACCCGCAGGCGCGTGCTCCATCTAAACGGGATCGGCCTTCGCGCGCCGTTGCTTGAGGTATTGCGGGAGCCCTCCCGGTGAAATTCCGACGTCATACCTCCGCCGCGGTATGCCGAATCCTCACTTCGAGGGATTGCATCCCCTTTCAGGGTGGCTTGAGTGAGTGAAAGCATGACGCAATGGGAGGCCTGAAATGTTGAATCGAAGGCGGTATCGCAAGCTGAATGACGAGAGCGGCGCCATTCTGATCATGACGGCGCTCGGCTTGGTGATGATGCTGGTCATGGTCGCCTTCGTAGTCGATCTCGGAAAGGCGTATCTCGTCCAGCGCCAACTCCAGGCAGGTGTCGACGCGGCCGCCCTCGCAGGGGCCCAGCACCTTCCCGATCCGACCGAGGCAACCAACGTCGCCACGACGTACGGGCCTTCCACCGGGGAGAAGAACGCGGTCATCCACACCGGCGCGCCGACGACGACGGTGACGATGCGCTGCGTCAAGTCCGCACCGGGCTGCTCCACGTCGTTCAACACCTACAACGCGTTGAACGTCACCTCCACCTCGGAGGTGCCGATGTCGTTCGCGCGGGTGATCGGGATCGACACCCTCAAGGTCAGGGCGAGCGCGACTGCATGCTCTCCGTGCGCGACGAAGCCGCTCGACATCATGATCGTCCTCGACCGCACAGGCTCCATGTGCCAGTTCAGCGACGGGTCGAGCGATCCCCAGTGCAGCGACCTCACCAACGCGAAGAACGGCGTCAAGACGTTCCTCTCCTACATGGACCCGACGCTCGACAGCGTCGGGCTCTCGGTGTTCCCGCCGGCGCGTGACCGAAGCAACCTGTGCCAGACTCCGACGAGCTCGGGAGCCCGCTACGGATACGACTCCTGGTGGCCCGAGTGGGATCCCGCGATTCGCGGAACCCCGGCCATCTACGCGATCGGCTCGCTCGTCAACGACTACCTCGTGCCCACCACCGGCGGGTACATGCTCAACCCGGGGTCGTCGCTGAACCAGCTCCTGGGGTGCGTTCAGGGCGCCGGGTCGACGTCGTACTCGAACGCGATCGACGAGGCGCAGCACGAGCTCGAGCTGCATGGCCGCGGCGACGTGCAGGACGTCATCGTGTTCCTCTCCGACGGTGCGGCGAACACCACTCCGCGCTTCCTCACGGACGACAACGCGAACACCCGCCTGCATCCGTGCGGTGCAGGCGTGGATGCGGCGACCCGGGCAAAGGGGAAGGGGACGATCATCTACTCGATCGGCTACGACCTGAACGGGTTCGGAACCGACCCCGAGACCTGCAAGCTCTACCCGAGCGGCGCGGTCGACGGGAACATGACGGCCTACGACGCGATCCGCGCGATCGCAAGCGACCCGACGAACTTCTACAACAAGCCGGATCCTGGTCAGCTGAACACGATCTTCACCCGGATCGCCGCCGACCTCTCGAAGCCTGCAGCCCGCCTTATCGACGATGCATCTCAATAAGAACGGGAGACGGCAGATGACGAAGCTGACAAGAAAGAGCGCGAGAAATCAGGAGGGCCAGGCACTCATCGAGATGGCGCTCGTCCTTCCGATGCTCCTCTTGCTCGTCATGGGAATCATCCAGTTCGGCTTTCTCTTCAACAACTACATCACGCTCACGGACTCCGTACGCGTGGGTGCCCGGCAAGCGGCTGTAAGCCGCATGCACGCGGATCCGGACGGGACCACGAAAGACAGGGTGCGACAGGCGGCTCACAACCTCGACCACAGCAAGCTCGACATCACCGTCGAGCCGTATGACCCGAACAGTGGCTCGGCCACGTGGGTGCAGGGCGGGGACGTGACGGTCACGGCGACGTATCCCTACTCCATCAACCTGCTCGGGTTCACCGTCATGTCGGGCACGCTGAAGAGCAAGACGATCGAGCGCGTCGAGTAACGACGCTCGGTCTCCGTCCTGGACGGGATCTACCCGAGATACCAGTCCAGGACGGCATCGCCCGCGAACAGGGCGATCACCGCTCCGAGCGCGAGGAACGGGCCCAGGGCGATCGCCTGCTTGCGCGCAGCGCGTCCATGCCTGATCAGGAGCACTAGTGCCGGCACGGCGCCGGCGATGAAGCCGAAGAACAGGCCGACGATGACCGCAGCACCGAGTCCCGCGCCCATGAAGAGCGCGAGCTTCACATCACCCATCCCCATGCCCTGCGGGTACGCGAGGACGATCAGGAAGAGCGCGAGGCCAGCCCCGAGGGCGCCGAGCACCCACGCGACGCTCGGGTCATCGAGGGTTCGTGCCACCAATACGAGGACGGCGCTCGGCAGGACGATCCGATCCGGAATCAGACGATGCTCGAAGTCTGTTCTGGTGATCACCACCAGTACCCAGCAGAAGTAGGCAGCGATTGCGGCCTCGGGCGTGAAGCCGAACGCGAGCCCCGACATCGCACCCAGGAATGCCGTACCCAGGGTGACGAGCGGTAGCCGTTTCGAGAAGGGAACACGTGCAAGCAGCGGGGCGCCGATCGGAGCGTTGGTGGCGAGCCGGTCCGCAAGCGGCCCGATGGCCAAACCCACAAGGAGGCCGACGAGGCCCGCGCCGAGGTTCACCGCTCTCGATTCCCGCGTGGCGCCCTGGTTCCTCCCACCGTCGGGACTCGAAGGCATCCCCCATCTGGACGACCCGATGTCGGCAATGCCCGTCGCCGAGCCACCTTGCGACGCCCCCGTTCCCTCGGTTCAGGGATGACCGGAACTCCGCGCAGGGGCGATGCTCTCAACAGCGACCAGGATCGGTCGGAAAGACCACTGCGGCGCCCTGCCCTGGGGCCATCGACGATGAGGACGAGGTGAGAATCCGAGACAGGCGGCACTTGCGCGGAACGCTGGCATGGGCTCTGTCTCTGGCTGCTCTCGTGTTCATCGGCGGCGCGGCCGCCGTCTCGCTGAACTCGGAGCCCGGGCGCGTGGTCGGAGCGCTGATGCTGATCGGAATGTTCGCCGGGGCGTGCGGCGTCGCACTGGACCGGCAGCTCGCGACAGCAAGGTCGGACGCGCTCCGGGACCCGCTTACCAGCCTCCCGAACCGCGTCCTGCTCGAGGATCGCATCGACCAGGCGCTCCGCAACTACCAGCGGCGCGAAGAAGCGTTCACCCTCATCGTCGTCGACCTCGACGGTTTCAAGGACGTGAACGACGTCCGCGGACACAGTGCCGGAGACGCCGTTCTCCGCACCTTGGCCAAGCGGTTCGAGGCGATCGTGCGATCGAGCGACACCGTCGCTCGGGTCGGCGGAGACGAGTTCGTGATCCTCTCTCTCCATACGACGAGCGACGACGAAGCGACAGCGCTCGTCGGCCGTCTCCGACACGCTCTCCGACGGCCGTTCCGGGTCGAGGGCGCTACCGTCGAGATCGACGGCAGCATCGGCTGGGCGGTGTTCCCCGAAGACGGGGCGACTGCGGACGAGCTGCTCTCGCGCGCTGACGGTCAGATGTACGCGACGAAGCGAGACTCGTCCGACGACACGCTCCTGCTCCGCCGCGGCATCGATGCCGGCGTCATACGCGACGTCGAGAACGCCCTGGCCGACAATGAGCTGGTCGTTCTCTACCAACCCGTCATCAACCTCCAGAGCGGCGAAGCGCGCTCTGCCGAAGCGCTCGTCCGCCGGCGCCTTCCCGACGACGGGCTCCTTCCTCCCGCAGAGTTCGTCCCGCACGTCGAGCGAACGCCTCTCGTCCGGGAGCTCACGTTCATCGTCGTCAGCGACGCCCTCCGCGCGACACAGATCTGGGCAGAGGCCGGCCACGATCTCGGCGTCTCCGTCAACGTGCCGTACAAGCTGCTCGACGACCCGCAGTTCGTCGAAGGGCTCGCCGGCCTGCTCCGTTCCTCGGGAGTCTCGCCGGGCCTGCTCACACTCGAGGTCGTGCCCGCAGGACCAGGCGCCGGGTCCGAGGTCGACGAGGAGGTCCTCAGCCGTCTGTGCGAGCTCGGCGTCCGGCTCTCCCTCGACGACGGCGGTCGCGCCGCGTCCTTTGCGGCGCTTCGCGTTCTCCCACTCGACGAGCTCAAGATCGACGCGGGCTTCGTACACGGGCTGGGACGGAGCGCGACCGACGCCGCGCTCGTCCGCGGACTGATCGAGATAGGGCACGCGCTCGGCCTCGACGTCGTCGCGGAGGGAGTGGAGACCCGCGAGGCCTGGAACATGCTCGGTGGCTGGGGATGCAACTACGCGCAGGGCTTCTACGTCGCAACTCCGCGCTCGGCGGACGAGCTGGTCGAGTGGCTGCGCGGCCGCTGGCCCGCTGTCGCGTAGGCGTCTTAGACGATCGCCTGCACGGCGAACGCCATGGCGACGAGAACCAGGACGACTCCTAGTGCAACCCGCAGTGCGTTCTCGGGAACTCGGCCGGTGGCGCGGGCACCGAGCCAACCGCCAGGGATCGCTCCGGCGAGCCCTGCCACCAGCAAGCTCCATTGGACTCCCGAGTCGGCCGCATAGGTCGCGAAGCCCGCGAGCCCGAGCAGGAACCCCACAACGAGGTTCGTACCCGCGGCGCGGCGGACGTCTAGACCGACGGACCGGATGAGCGCCGGCATGCGCAGGGTCCCGAGGATGACGCCGACCGCGCCACCGAGCAGCCCGATCGCAAGCGCGAACGCACTTCCTCGTCCGACGCGTAGGTGCTCGCGTGGACGAGCGGCTATGGGGCGAAACGCGAGGTCGATCCCGCTCCACGCGAGCACTCCAGCGATCAACCCGTAGAGGAGCTCGTCCGAGACGTCGTCGGCAACGAGCGCACCCGCGATTGCCCCGGCGACCGAGGGAGGCGCCGTCCAGGCGACCACACGCCAGTCCACGCGACCCGCACGCGCGTGCACGAGCCCGCCTGCGCCCGCGGAGGCCGCCGAGATCGCGATGTTCGTCCCCGCCGCGGCTAGTGGGCTTCCCGCCGCGAGAACCATGAACGGCAGGCGCAGGGTCCCCAGCACGAGCCCCAGCATCGATCCGACGTACCCTGCGACGAACGAGGCCAGGAACGCTAGGCCGAGCTCCCAGGCTTCCAGAGCGGCTCCTCCCGGCCGTCGGCGGCATTGGCTGCCCTCGCGAGGATGAACAGGAGATCCGAAAGGCGGTTCAGGTACGCGAGTGCGACGGGGTTGAGGTCGTGCGCTTCGGATGCAGCGAGCGCCTCGCGCTCCGCGCGACGGCAGACGGTGCGCGCGATGTGCAAGCGTGCCGCGGATTCACTTCCTCCAGGCAAGACGAAGCTCCTGAGCTCGGGCAGCTCCGCGTTGAAGCGGTCGCAATCTCTCTCGAGAGCGTCCACCTGCTCTTGCGTCACACGGAGGCGGCCCTCGCTTGCCAGTGGGACAGAGAGATCGGCGCCGAGGTCGAAGAGCTCGTTCTGCACCCTGGCGAGCACGTCGCGAATCTCGTCGGAGCAGTCGCCCGCGAGCACGACGCCGACCGCGGCGTTCAGCTCGTCGACGGTTCCGTAAGCGCCGATTCGGAGGTCGAGCTTGGAGACGCGCGAGCCGTCCCCGAGCGAGGTCTGGCCCTGATCCCCACCGCGTGTGTAGATCCGCGTCAGCCGGACCGGCTCGTCTCGCTTCCGAGGCACGGGCCTAGAGTACGGCGATGCTCAGACGTGCGCGACCGGACGATGCCGCTGAGCTCGCCGTGATTCTGCGGAGCGCCATGCGCGAGGCGATGCCGGCTCTTCCGGAGCTCCACACGCCGGACGAGGATCACCGCTTCCTCCGCGACGTGGTCTTGCCGGACGAGGAAATCTGGGTCGCCGAGATCGACGGGGCGCCGGTCGGGTTCGCGGCTCTCGGCTCACGCAGCGGCCTCGACTTCCTCCAGCACCTCTACGTCGCGCCGCAGTATCAAAGGCGCGGGCTCGGCGCACAGCTGATCGAGCGGGCGAAGGAGCGGCGCCCGAGTGGCTTCCGTTTGTGGGTCTTCCAGGAAAACGTCGGCGCAAGGCGCTTCTACGAGCGGCACGGCCTGCAGCTGGTCGAGCTCACGGACGGTAGCGGCAACGAGGAGCGCGAGCCCGACGCGCTCTACGAGTGGGCGCCGGTTTCCTGAGGGCTCGAAGCCGGCTCGTCGCGCAGCTGCCGGCCGAGGATCGAGCGCGCGATGACGAGGCGCTGGATCTCGCTGGTTCCCTCGTAGATCTCCGTGACCTTGGCGTCTCGGTAGAAGCGCTCGACCGGGAACTCCTTCGTGTAGCCGTAGCCGCCGAGGATCTGGATCGCCTCACCGGTCTGGCGCCGGGCCATCTCCGAGGCGAAGAGCTTCGCCTTCGCGCCTTCCTCGGTGTGCGGGCGCCCTTGCTGCTTGAGCCAGGCCGCGCGGTAGGTCAGCAAGCGCGCGGCGTCGATGGCGGTCGCCATGTCGGCGAGCTTCCACTGGATCGCCTGGAAGTCCGCGATTCGCCTCCCGAACTGCTCACGTTCGAGGGCATACGCACGCGCCACGTCGTACGCGGCCTGCGCGATGCCGAGCGCCTGCGCGGCAATCCCGATCCGCCCGCCGTCGAGAGTCGCCATCGCAACGCGAAAACCGCGACCTTCCTCGTACAGGAGGCGGTCGCGCGCGACGTGCACGTTTTCGAGCACGAGATCCGACGTGGTGGAGGAGTTGAGCCCGAGCTTCTCCTCCTCGCGGGTGACGGTGACGTGCGCGCCGTCGAGGACGAAGCAGGACACTCCTCGCGCGCCGGCGGTCC
The DNA here is from genome assembly GCA_963789655.1 of uncultured Actinomycetes bacterium. Taxonomy (GTDB): domain Bacteria; phylum Actinomycetota; class Thermoleophilia; order Gaiellales; family Gaiellaceae; genus GMQP-bins7. The sequence goes on along the minus strand of CAWBLH010000006.1, from coordinate 47,531 downwards.
CAGGGTCGGTGCGCGCGAACAGCACGAACGTCCCGGCCCGCGACCCGTTCGTGATCCACTGCTTCGAGCCGGTCAGCTTCCAGCCGTCCTCCGTCGGCTCCGCCACCGTTCTCAGCGAGCCCGCGTCCGAGCCGGATCCCGACTCGGTGAGGGCAAACGCGCCGATCTGCTCTCCCCTGGCCAACGGCGGGACGAAGCGCGACTTCTGCTCGTCCGTTCCGAAGGTGAGAATCGGCAGCGTGGTCGCGCTCGTGTGCACCGCCACGGTCACGCCCACGCCCGCATCCGCCCGGGAGAGCTCCTCGAGAACCAGGATGTACGAGAGGAAGTCCGCCCCCGCGCCGCCGTACTCCTCGGAGACGCACACGCCCATGAGGCCGAGCTCCGCGAGCTTCGGATAGAGGTCGTCGGGGAAGCGATGGTCGCGATCCCACGCCGGCGCGTTCGGGACGATCTCCGCCAGGGCAAGCTCTCGCGTAAGGCCCTGGATCTCGCGCTGGTCGGGCGTGAGCTCGAAGTCCATGCGGCCTGACTATACGGTGGGGTCAGGCTTAGCCTGACCCGGTCTTGGGTTCCGATCTTCAAACCGGGGTCAGGCTGAAGCCTGACCCCACCGGCTATAGGTTCTGGGGTCTGGCTTCAGCCAGACCCCGGTCTTGGGTTTCGATCTTCAAACCGGGGTCAGGCTTAAGCCTGACCCCACCGGCTAGTACTCGTAGAAGCCTTGACCGCTCTTTCGCCCGAGCCGCCCGGCGGCAACATGCTCTCGGAGCAGCGGGCAGGGAGCGTACTTCGCGTCCCCGAGCCCCTCGTGCAGGACCTCCATGATCGCTACACACGTGTCGAGCCCGATGAGATCCGCGAGCGCGAGCGGTCCGAGCGGATGCGCGAAGCCGAGCTTCGCGATCGTGTCGATCGCCTCCGGCTCGGCGACTCCCTCCATGAGCGCGTAGGCCGCCTCGTTGAGGAACGGCATGAGGATGCGATTCGAGACGAATCCCGGTGAGTCCCGAGCCTCCGCAGGCACCTTGCCGAGGTCTTCCGCGAGCCGCACGATCGCGGCTCGCGTCTCGTCGGACGTCTCGGCGGCGCGGATCACCTCGACGAGCTTCAGGACCGGCACCGGATTGAAGAAGTGCATCCCGATCACCTTGTCCGGCCGCGCCGTGACCTCCGCCAGCGACGAGATGGGGATGGACGAAGTGTTCGACGCGAGGACAGCCTCGGGCGGAAGCGTCTCGTCGGCCAGCCGGAAGAGGCTCTTCTTCACGTCGGCGTCCTCGACGACCGCTTCGATCATGAGGTCGGCCGGAACGACGCTCGCAACCGCCTTCACCCGCTCGAGAACGGTAGGAGGGCTCGCGCCGCCCTTCTCGGCGAGCTTCTCGAGACTCCGTTGCATCGTTTCGAGGGCCTTCTCCGCCGCGCCGGGGAGCTCGTCGTGGAGGGACACCCGCCGGCCGGACGTGGCAACGACCTGGGCGATCCCTCCGCCCATCTGCCCGGCGCCGACGACGAGGACGTGCTCGAACTCCACGCCTACGGCTCCGGGGCGCCAGGCAGCTGCGGCCGTGCCCCTCGCGCTCGGCGCCGCAGCGCCCACGAAAGCACGATCCCGAGGATGAGCAGGCCGATAACCACTTTGATCGCCCCTCCGCGCGTCTCGCCGCCTTCGGCCACGAGCTCGCCCGCGGAGACGACGCTGCACGTCGTCGCCTGCCATTCGTCGCCGGCGCCGCGAGTGAGCAGCAGCCCCACCGGCACGTTCTCCGCAACTTCGAGAGCGCAGTCCGACTGCGGCATCGCATCCACGTCGAACGTGCCGCCGACGTCGCCCTTGATGTGCTGGTCGACCTCGAAGGTGAGAGCGCGCTGTGGCGGGAAGGACTGGCTCTCGCGCACGGCGACGAGCCGAGCGACGACCGCGGCGTCCGCTTCCTCCAGACGCTGATCCAGCGGCTGCTCCGCGCATACGCAAGCCTGCGCGCTACCAGTTGCCACGAGTGCCAGCGCGCAGAGCGCAGCGAGCAAGAGAACCGGCCGAATCACGCCTTGTGACACTGTGTCACTAGGTGGGCTCGACCTCGATCAGGAGGGCGTCGCCCTGCCCGCCTCCCGAGCAGATCGCGGCCAGCCCGAGACCGCCGCCCTCGCGCGCAAGCTCGTGCACGAGAGTCGAGACGATCCGTCCTCCCGATGCGCCGATCGGGTGACCGAGAGCGACTGCGCCGCCGTTGACGTTCACGATCGCCTCGTCGGCGCCGAGCATCCGCGTCGAGTTCTTCGCGACCGACGCGAACGCCTCGTTGATCTCGACGCGCTTGACGTCACCAATCGTCCTCCCCGCTCTCGCGAGGGCCTGCTCCGCCGGCGCGTGCCGGGGTGCGAGCGAGGTACGCGTAGTCGTCCGCGACGTAGCCCTGCGCGAGAATGGTCGCGAGCGGCTCGAGCCCCCGCCGGTTCGCAAACTCCTCCGAGCACACGACGACGCACGACGCACCGTCGTTCACCCCCGGCGCGTTGCCGGCCGTTGTCGTTCCGTCGGGGTCGAAGACGGGCTGGAGCGCGGCCAGCTTCTCGAGCGTCGTGTCCCTGCGAACGCCTTCATCGGCTACGACGTCGCCCACCGGCACCAGCTCGTCGGCGAACTTCCCTTCATCCTGGGCCGAGGCGGCGCGCTGATGCGACCGGTAAGCCCATTCGTCCTGTTCCTCTCGCGAGATCCCGAGCTCGCGCGACACCTTGGACGCCTGCTCGACCATGTGCAGCCCGTCGAAGGTCGAGCTCAGGCCGTCGAAGACCATGTGGTCGAGGATCTCGCCGTTGCCGAGGCGGTACCCGAACCGGGCTTTCGGTAGGAGATACGGCGCGTTCGACATCGACTCCATACCGCCGGTGACGACGAGCTCGTGGCCTCCTCCGCGAATCATCAGGTCTGCGATCTGGATCGCGCGAACCGAGGACGCGCACACCTTGTTGATCGTGTCGGCGGGAACCTCCTTCGGGATGCCCGCTCCCACCGCAGCCTGTCTCGCCGGAGCCTGCCCTGCTCCCGCCTGGAGCACCTGGCCCATGATCACGTACTCGACCTCGCCGGGCTCGACCGCCACTCGCTCGAGAGCGGCGCGAATCGCAGTCGCCCCCAGCTCTGTCGCGGGAACGTGCGCGAGGCCTCCCCCGAGGCGGCCGAAAGGCGTCCGAACTGCGGAAACGATGACGGAGCGGCCCACCTCGGTCAGCCTACACTCGCGAAATGCGCGTCCTGGTCGTCGACAACTACGACTCGTTCACCTACAACCTCGTGCACCTGCTCGAGGAGCTCGGAGCGACGGTCATCGTTCGGAGAAACGACGAGATCGACGCGGATGAGGTCGCGCGGCTCGCGCCCGACCGGCTCGTCGTCTCCCCGGGACCGGGGCGTCCGGAGGGCGCAGGGAGCACGATCGAGATCGTCCGGCGCGTCGGGCCGACGACACCGACGTTGGGTGTCTGCCTCGGTCACCAGGCGATCGTGGAGGCGTTCGGCGGCGAGATCGGACAGGCGCGGGCGCTACTGCACGGAAAGGCGAGTCGCCTCCGACACGACGGGCGCGGCATCTTCGCGGGCCTCGACGACTCGATCGACGCCGGCCGCTACCACTCGCTCGCTGCGGTCGAGATCCCGGCGGAGCTCGAGGTGACTGCGCGAACCGAGGACGGCGAGGTCATGGCTGTTCGCCACCGCACCTATCCGATCGAGGGCGTGCAGTTCCACCCGGAGAGCGTGCTCACTCCCGACGGCCGGAGGATGCTCGCGAACTTCCTCGAAGACGGCTGGCCGAGCGCCACGGTGCCTACGGTGCGGACGGCCCGACCTTGACGAGCATCTTCCCGATGTTCTCGCCGCGCAACAACCCGAGAAACGCGCGTGGCGCGTTCTCGATGCCGTCGACGATGGTCTCGCGGTAGCGAAGGCGGCCGTCTCGAATCCATTCCTGCGCGCGTTCCAGGAACTCCGGAAAGTGCTCGTAGTGGTCGCTGATGATGTATCCCTGCAGCCGGAGCCGCTTCGTGACCACCATGAACATGTTTCGCGGTCCTGGCGCCGGCTCGACGTCGTTGTAGCGGGCGATCGAGCCGCACGCGACAACCCGGCCGTGCGTTCTCAGCGCCCCGATGGCAGCCTCGAGCGAGTCGCCGCCGACGTTGTCGAAGTAGATGTCGATGCCGTCGGGCGCCGCTTCGGCCAGCGCGGAGCGGACGGAGCGCTCGCGGTAGTCGAAGGCGTCGTCGAACCCGAGCTCCCGAAGCCACGCGATCTTCTCGGACGATCCCGCGCAGCCGAGGACGCGGCAGCCGGCGATCTTCGCGAGCTGACCGACGGTGCTGCCGACCGCGCCGGCGGCCCCGGAGACGAAGACGATCTCGCCCTCCTTCGGCGTCCCCAGGTGGTGGAAGCCGTAGTACGCCGTGAAGCCGGGCATTCCGAGCACTCCGAGCGCGGTCGAGATCGGCGCGCTCGAAGGGTCGATCCTCCGAACGCCGGATCCGTCCGAGAGCGCCCACTCGCGCCAGCCGAGACCGTGCACGACCCAGTCGCCCTCGGCGTAGCGCTCGTTTCGCGACGCGGCGACCTGTCCCACGGCACCGCCCGTCATCGCCTCCCCGAGCGTGAACGGCGCGACGTACGAGCGAACGTCGTTCATCCTCGGTCGCATGTATGGGTCGACCGAGAAGTAGGAGTTCCTGACCACGAGCTGACCCTCCGCCGGATCGGGAATCTGCGACTCTGCGAGCTCGAAGAGATCCTCGTCGGGAAAGCCCTGCGGCCTGGCGACGAGCCGGATCTCGCGAGAAACACCGTCCATGTGGCGATGATACGACCGTGCAGTCGCTGAAAGGGCAGCTTCTGATCGCCGGGCCTGCGCTCGTGGACCCGAACTTCCGTCGCACGGTCATCCTCGTCGGCGAGCACTCCGAAGAGGGCGCGCTCGGTGTCGTCCTCAACCGGACCGCCGAGGCGACGGTTCTCGACGGCGTGCCCGAGCTCGCCGGCCTGGTGGCGGGTCTCGACCAGGTGCACGTCGGTGGGCCGGTTCAGCCCTCGGCAATCGTCGTCCTGGCGGACTTCGCCGAGCCCGATCGTGCGGGATCGATCGTGCTCGGCTCAGTCGGCTTCCTCCCCGCAGAGGTCGATCCGGACGAGCTCGGCGAGCTCAGGCGCGCCCGCGTGTTCGTGGGCTATGCCGGCTGGGGCCCTGGACAGCTCGAGAGCGAGCTCGAGGAAGACTCCTGGATCGTGGAGCCCGCGATTCCGGATGACGTCTTCACCTCCGATCCCGGCGAGCTCTGGAGCGAGGTGCTGCGGAGGAAAGGCGGCCCCTTCGGCGTCCTCGCGCAGATGCCGCTCGACCCCTCGCTGAACTAGCGCATGCCGGCTTTCGCCTCAGCCGCCTCCGCTCTTCCGCGAGCCGCGATCCTGCGTGCAGCCGACAGCCGCCTGCTCCGCCGTCTCGTCGACCGGTACGGGATGCGCCTGGGAGCAGCTCGCTTCGTCGCAGGCGAGACGCTCGACGAGTGCATCCCCGTTCTGAGAAGGCTGAACGACGCCGGGCTGCACGCGAACACGACGCTTCTCGGGGAGGCGATCCCCGATGTCCCGGGAGCAACGGCAGCCGTGCGCGCGTACGAGGTGATCCTCGAGCGGCTACGCGCTGAGCGCCTGCGCGCCAACGTCGCCCTGAAGCTGACGCATCTCGGTCTCTGCGTCGACGAAGAGATCGCGTACGCGAACCTCGAGCGCCTCGTCGACCATGCCGGCGGGGTCGAGAACTTCATTCGGATCGACATGGAGCAGTCGGAGTTCGTGGAGCCCACGCTGCGGGTCTACGAGCGCCTCCGAGCCGCAGGGCACGCCAACGTCGGCGTCGTCCTCCAGGCCTACCTGTACCGGTCTCCCTCCGATCTCGACCGCCTTCTACCGCTCGAGCCGAACGTCCGTATCGTCAAAGGGGCGTACCTCGAGCCCGCCGAGATCGCGCATCCGGAGAAGCGCGACGTGGACCGCGCGTACGTTCGCCTCGTGGAACGCGCGCTCGACGGCGGGGCACATGTCGCCGTCGCCACTCACGACGAGCGGATCATCCGGCACGTGCAGGAGCTCACCGCGCGCAAGGGCCTGACGCGGAACCGGTTCGAGTTCCAGATGCTGTACGGCGTTCGACCCGCGCTCCAGCGGAGCCTCGTCGCTCAGGGGTACAAGGTGCTCGTCGCGACGCCGTTCGGTCCCGATTGGTATCCGTACCTGATGCGCAGGCTGGCTGAGCGCCCCGCGAACCTTCTCTTCTTCCTCCGCAATCTCGTTCGCGGATGACGGACCTCCCGCGCCAGGCGGATGTCGTCGTCGTCGGGGGCGGCGCAGTCGGGACGAGCATCGCCTTCCACCTCGCCGAAGCGGAGGTCGACGTCTGCCTGCTCGAGCGCGACGCGCTGTCCTCCGGATCGACCAGCCGCGCGGCGGGTGGTGTCCGCACGCAGTTCTCGGATCCTCTGAACATCGCAATCGGGCTTCGAGGCGTCGAGGCGTTCACGCAGTTCGCAGAGCGGCCGGGCGGCGAGATCGACTTCCGGCAGGTCGGCTACCTGTTCCTCCTCGACCGACCCGAGGACGTTCCCGTCTTCGAGGAGAGCGTCGCGCTACAGAACGAGCTCGGCGTCCCCAGTCGTGTCGTCGATCCCGAGGAGGCGGGCAGGCTCTCTCCGCTCGCTGGCGTCGACGGCGTGCTCGCCGCGACCTTCTGTGCCCTCGACGGGCACGCGAGTCCCGAGGCCGTGGCGCAGGGATACGCCGCGGGTGCTCGGGCTCACGGAGCAGCGGTTGTCACCGGCTGCACCGCGACGGGCATCGAGACCGACGGAGAGCGGGTCGTCGGCGTCGCGACTGAGCAGGGAGGGATCGAGTCGGGCACCGTCGTCTGTGCGGCCGGGCGTCTGGTCGCCGGAGCTCGCCAGGACCGCCGGCGTGGAGCTTCCGGTCGCGCCCGTCTTCCGCGAGGTCGTGACGACCGGGCCGGGCAGCGAGCTCCCCGAGCAGATTCCGCTCACCGTGGACTTCACGACCGGCCTCTACTTCCATCGCGAGGGCCCGGGTCTCCTGATCGGGATGTCCGACCGAGACCAGCCGCCGGGCTTCGACGCTCCCACCGATCCCGCGTGGCTCGAGCGGGTCACCGAGGTCGCCGCCCGACGAGCACCCTCGATCCTGGAGATGGGTCTCGCTCACGGCTGGAAGGGCTATTACGAGATCACGCCGGATCACAACGCGCTCGTGGGAGAAGCGCCGGGCCTCGAGCGGTTCCTCTACGCAACCGGCTTCTCCGGCCACGGCTTCATGCAAGCGCCGGCGGTGGGCGAGATCGTGCGCGACCTCGTCCTCGGCCGGAAGCCGTTCGTCGACGTCACGCCCCTCGCGGCCGAGCGCTTCGCGCTCCAGGCTCCTCGCCCCGAGCACAACGTGATCTAGAGAGGGTCCGCGCCGCTAGACGCGCGGCACCCGCAGCGTCACTCCACCCGTTCGGTGGTCTTGCTTTTCAGGTGACCGTTGAAGACGACGAAGCCGAGGAGGTTGACGGCAAAGGGATAGGTGGCCTCGACGGTGACGTCGCCACCCTGCACCCAGGTCTCCGAGCCGGTAGCCGGGTCGTATGGAGTAACGCTGATGTCGAGGTCCGCGACCTTGAGGCTGTGAGCCGAGCGCTGCACGCGGTCGACTACCACGCTCTCAGGGTCCGGGTGCGTCCTGGAGACCGCGGCCTGTCGAGATCCCACCCGGACCGCGTCGGTCAGGGTGATGTAGTTGTTGAAGACGATCCCGAACTGGATGATCCCCATGACGAGCACCAGGAGCAGGGGCAGCACGAGCGCGAACTCGATCAGCGCCTGGCCTTCCTGGTTGCGTCGTCGTGGGTTCAGCGTCATGTCTGCTCCGGTGACCTATCGGCACTGCGACAGGCGCCCATTAGCTACGGGGTGCCGTCGTCGACGAGGCGGGAGGAGGGAGCCACGATGTCGGCCGCGATCCTCGTGAAGATCGTGTTCAGCTGGCCCGGGTCGGGCTTGAGATAGAAGTTGCCGGGCTCGCTGGCCATCGCCTGGAGGGCGCTGTACGCCGTGATCCCTCCTGCTTCTGGCACGGCGCTTCCGCTCGTATCCTGGTGTCCGTTCGCGAGCGGCTTCAGGCACCTCTCCGGAGCCGAGCCGAGGCCGTCGAGGTCGTAGCCGATCGTGTAGACGATCGTGCCGGAGTCCTTCACCCGCTGCGCAGACTCGACACCGGTCGCGCAAGGCCTCTGGAAGTTCGTCGGGTTGTTCGCCCAGTGGCCGTTCGGCAACTTCGGCGGAGAAGTGTTCGCCGCGCCGTCGGAGAGGAACACGATGACGTCCTGAACATTCCCGCGCCCGTTCCGGGAGAGCTCGTACTGGGCTTCCTCCATCGAGAAGGAGTAGCTGGTGCTGCCGGCACCGCCGACGCAACCCAGACGCTGGACGAGATTCGAGCCCGGGTTGAGCGACCACGCTCCGCTCATGCTCTGAATGAGATAGTCGTGCTCGAGCGGCGCCAGCGTGTACACCGACGGCGTGGCATCCCTCGGATCCGGGATCCAGGTCGGCCAGTAGGAGTCGTACCCGTAGTACTGGCCGTCCGGCTTGGGACCGGAAGGATCGCCACTCCACGGGGTGTTGGGGCAGGATCCAACCCAGCTTTGATCGAGCGAAGGAGGAGTGACGGCGAGCCCGACCTTGACCTTTGCCGGGTCGAAGTACCCGAGAAACGTCCGGATGCCGTCCCGTGCATTGTTCAGGTCGGTGCAGTTCGGGTCGTTGACCCCGGGAGAGAACTGACACATGGAGCCGGTGCGGTCGAGAACGACCATGATGTCGAGCGGCTTCGATGTGCACGGCGAGCACGCCGTCGCTTTCGCCCGCACGGTGAGCTTGTCGATACCGATCACCCTCGCGAAGCTCATCTGGACGTCGGTAGCGGCATCGACCACCAGCGCGTTGTAGTTGTTGGAGCCGAATCTGCAGCCGGGTGCGGTTTGCAGGCAACGCAATGCGACGTTGGTCGTGGCCTGGCCCCCGTTTCTCAATGCGTTCTTCTGGCCCGGCGACGGGCTGTACTCGTGTGCGACCTGGTTCGCCTCGACGGCGTCGGGGAGATGCTGCGCGCCCGCGAGCGCCGACGCGTCGACGGCCGCCTGAAGCTGGCGCTGCATCAGGTACGCCTTACCGATGTCGAGGGCGAATGCGACCATGACGAGCAGCGACACCATCGACAGTGCCGTCATGATCAGGATGCTCCCTCTCTCGTCTTTCACTACCCGCTGCTGGCGATCGGCGCGCATGACGTCTCCTGGTCTCGAATTCGCGACGCGCCGATAGCTCGGCGTGTTGCTCACTGAACCCGGCTGCCCAACCCCTGACAATCCCCCTCCCGGGGTCACTCGAATGAGAGCTGCGACTATGCGTCCTCGTGGCAACCACGCTCGTTTTCATCCCGGCTCTGAACGAAGCGGACAACCTCCCGACCGTGCTCGCCGAGCTCCGCTCCGGGCTTCCAGAGGTTGACGTGCTAGTGGTCGACGACGGGTCCACCGACGCGACTGCCGACATCGCGCGGGCAGAAGGGGCAGAAGTGTTGTCCTTCGGAGAGAACCGGGGGCTTCGGGAGGGCATCGCCGCCGGCTATCGGTATGCCGATGAGCACGGATTCGACATGTGCGGCCGCGTCGATGCGGACGGTCAGCATCCGGTCGAGGAGCTCCGACGCCTGCTCGCGCTCGTCCAGGCAGACGAGTGCGACGTCGCGATCGGATCGCGCTTCGCGACCGGCGAGGGGTACGAGGCGTTTCGGTACGAGCCCTCGCCGAGTCGCCGTCTCGGAACCTCCGTCCTGCGCCGGTCGCTCCGAGTGGTGCTCGGCCATCCGTTCCACGACGCGACGAGCGGGATGTACGCCGTGAACGCGAAAGCGATGCCCATCCTCGCGGTGCCCTACGAGAGCGGTGCGCCCGAGGTGGAGTCGCTGCTCCGCCTACGCCAGGCGGGACTTCGCGTCACCGAGGTGCCGGTCAACATGCGCGAACGCGCGAGTGGCGAATCGAAGCTGCGCGGGCGCAGGGCGGTCGAGCTCGTGCTCACGGTGGCGGGAACGCTTCTCCTCTACCAGCTCTGGCGAAGACGGCGAGGTTGACGATGAAGGGAAGGCTCGTCGCGGTGCTCGGCTACTCGACCGGAGGTGCCGACAACGACCTGCACCCTGTGTGCGCCGCTCGTCTCGTCCGAGCCGCCGAGGAGACCAGGCCCGGCGACGCCGTCCTCTTCTCCGGCTGGCGGCGCAGCGGGGATGTGTCCGAGGCCGAGCTCATGGCACGTGGCTGGACCGGGCGAGCCGGGCAAGTGCTGCTGGACACGGCCGCGCGCACGACCTACGGCAACGTCCTGGGAGCCGCCGCGGTCGCGCGGCAGGTCTCGGCCGACGAGGTGGTCCTCGTGACCTCGGGCTGGCACGGCCGCCGCGCGGGAACCCTGATGCGAGCCGCTTTTCCCAATCCGGTCGTAATCGCGGCGACCGACGAGCGCGGAACGGCGCGCGCCAGGCTCCGGGAGCTCGCGTGCTGGTTGCTCGTGCCGTTCCAGATCGCTCTCGTACGACGCACGCGCTAGCGTTAACTCCGTGAAGGTCCCCTTCTGCGCGCTCGTCCTCGCGCTCGCTCTCGTCGCTGCCGGCTGCGGCGGAAACGACGACGAGACCGCTGAGGTGACCCCGACTGCACAGTGGGCCGAGGGGTTCTGCACGGCAATCGTCGACTGGCTGGGCGCGCTCGAGGCTGCGACCGGCCAGCTCAGGAACTACAAGTCGTTGTCGCAAGAGGGCTTCGACCAGGCCGGTACGGACATTCGCTCGGCGACGGAAGATCTCTCCGCCGAGCTCCGGGCGCTCGGCGCGCCCGAAACCGAGTCCGGAGAGGAGGCGAGACAGGCTGTCGAGACGTTCGCAACCGCGGCCGAAGCGGGTCTCGCCGACATCGAGCAGGCGGTCGACGACGTCTTCGGCGGGATGACGATCTCGGCTGCCATCGTTCCCGTCACCGCTGCGCTGACCTCCATCAACCAGGCCTATACGGCGCTGTTCGAATCGCTGAGGAAGCTCGAGCCGAAGAAGGAGCTTCAGGACGCGCTCAAGGACGCAGAGTCCTGTGACGCGCTGAGTGGCTGAGGGCGAGGCAAGCCTCGCCCCTACGTTCGCACGGACTCGTGCAGCGCAGCGAGGTAGCCGTGAACCTGCTGGATCGCGACCGACCCTTCGCCGACCGCTGAGGCCACCCGCTTGACCGATCCTGAGCGGACGTCCCCGATCGCGAACACGCCTGGTACCGACGTCTCGAACATGCGCTCGCCAGCGGTGACCACGAACCCGTGGTCGTCCCGACCGATCTCCGGAGGCAGCCAGCTCGTGTTCGGCTCCGCTCCGATGAGGATGAACAACGCGTCGGCGGCGACGGTCTCCGCTCCATCGGGCCCCTGCAGGACGAGCTCTTGGAGCCTGCCGTCGCCGCCTCCGCCTACCACCTGCGTCGATGCCCTGACCGCGATGTTCTCCTGCGCGTCGATCTCGTCCAGCAGGTACTGCGACATGCGCGCGCCGACCGACGCTCCACGGCAGACGAGCGTGACGCGAGCGGCATAGCGGCTCAAGTGCACGGCCGCCTGCCCGGCCGAGTTGGCAGCACCCACCACGAACACGTCGCCGCCCGTGAACTGCTGGGCGTCCGACGGCGAGGAGCCGTAGAAGACGCCCGCACCCTCGAGCTCTTCGAGCGAGTGCACACCGAGCCGGCGGTACGAGACCCCCATAGCGAGGACGACGGCCTTCGCCTCGATCTCGGAGTCGTCGACCGTCACGACGTGGCCGGTCTCAGTCGCCCGCAACCCGCAAGCCGAGCGCATGAGCAGGAACTCCGTCCCGAAGATCCAGGCTTGCTGGTACGCGCGGATTGCGAGCTCCCGGCCGGTAAGGCCGCGCTGGAAGCCCAGATAGTTGCGGATCCGTGCGCTCGACCTCGCCTGGCCGCCGATCGAGGCATGGTCGACGACGAGCGCCCGCAGGCCCTCTGACGACGCGTACACCGCGGCCGCGAGCCCTGCAGGCCCCGCACCGACGATCACGACGTCGAACTCGCCCGGCTCCTCGAGCTCCGTTCGGACCTGGTACCCGTGCTTCGCGAGGTCCTCATCAGTCGGATCGTGCAGAACGGTGTCGTCGGGGAGCACGACGGCAGGCTTGTCCGTCACCGAGAAACCGCATGTCTTCAGAAGCTCATGAGCCTCGTCGGAGTCGCTCGGGTAGAAGGCGTGAGGAACGCCGGTCCTCGCGAGGAGGTTCCGGATCTCGTAGCCACGCGACGACCAACGGTCGGCGACCACCGTGAGCTCGAGACGGCCCTCCGTCGCGCGCCTCCACTCCTGGAGGAACTCCGAGACCAGGCGATGGAAGAGCTCGTCAGGTGTCGTCCACGGCTTCAGCACGTAGTAGTCGATGTGGCCGAGCGTCATCGAGCGGCGGATCACGTCCGCCGTCTCCTCGTCCGCCCAGCCGCCCCACGGAATGAGCAGCGCGCGCTTGGCGTATGGATGGAGGTCGTAGACCCGCGCGAGCAGCTCCTCGCCGCGCAGCCCGTCGTCCCCACGGGCCGCGAGGACGATCGCAACCCTGGCGCCCTCGTCGCGCATCTTCTCGAGCTGCGTCAGCGCCGCTTCGGGGGACGGCCCACAGATCACGCGGTAGTCCGCGGAATAGCGCTGGAGCTCACCCGTTATCCGCTGGATCGCGCGCGGGTCGGGATCGACCGCGAAGATGAAGGGCCGGCTGTCTTCGGCGGGGACGCTCACGACGCGGGCTGATCCGCTGGTACGAGCGCAGACAGGTGCCACTCTCCGTCGAGCCCCTTGAGCGCGTGCGTACCACGTTCCTCGAACGCGAATCCTGCACCGACTGCCAGTGCGCGCGTGAGCTCGGAGACGAGGATCTCGTCGGCTCCCGCGCTGGCCATGATCCTGGCCGCCTCGTGCACGGTGACGCCGCGTACGTCCTGGCCCACGAGCTCGACCTCGCCGACGTGCACTCCGATCCGTACGGGCAACTCGTCGCGCTTGGAGATACGCCGAATTGCAACCGCACAGTGGAGCGCCCGCGCCGTGCCTTCGAACGTCGCCAGAAGCCCGTCTCCCGTCGTCTCGACCTCCCGTCCGCGGAAGCGCTCGAGCTCGGAGCGAACAGCCTCGTAGTGCGTCGAGAGAAGCTCCCGCCAGCGTGTGTCGCCGAGACGCGCGGCAGTCGCCGTGGAGTCGACGAGATCGGTGAACAGGAGCGTCGCGAGCACGCGGCTGTGGATACCGGTCGGAAAGCCGGCAAAGGCGCGGAGCCCCGCCCATTCGATCTGCACGCACGGCTCGTCGCCCACCGTGTAGCCGTCGTGTCCCGGCGGAATGTCGAAGACGTCCCCTGGGGTGAACGTGACCGACGTCCCGTCCGGGAACTCCACCGCAAGAGTCCCGGAGAGGATGACGCCGAGGTGGCGTGCCTGGCACCACTCGCCTCCGACCGTCGGCTGGACGTGGGTCGACCAGCGCCAGCCGGGCTCATTGACCATTCGGCCCACGGTCAAGTCGCCGAGCTCCACGAGATTCGCGCTCACACCGGGAAACTCGACCACCTCGTCCGGTCGGTCGAGGCTCTTGCGCAGAAAGTCGGCCACAGCGTGCGCCTGCTAGCGCGCGGCGACGGTGTCGCCCACGTCTGCGATCGCGCGCAGCGCCTGCGCAAGGGCGATCGGCATCGTCGCGAGGAAGATCGAGACGGGGCCTCCGATCAATACGACGCCGAGCGTCTCCCAGACCCCTTCCACCTCGATCGCCCAGATGATCGTGCCGGCGACCGCTGCGAGCACGCTGAGCACGCCGAAGAACGTCAGGAATGCCGCCCAGATGCGAAGCGTCCCGTACTGCGTCATTCGAGCCTCCCGTGACGTGGCTGGTGTCGGACGCGAGCTTACTTAGCGGCCTGCACCGGCGTGAATCGCTCTAACCGTCTCGATCGTGTCCGCTTCGTCGGGTCGCTTGTCCGGCCGGTATCCCTTCACGCGGGCGAAGCGAAGCGCTACTCCGCCCGGATAGCGCCGGCTCGCCTGCACGCCGTCGAACGCGATCTCGACGACGAGCTCCGGGCGCACGTGAACGACGTGACCCTCGCGCGCAGCTTCGAGCTCGAGCAGATGCTCCGTCTGCCAGGCGAGCATCTGGTCGGTCATACCTTTGAACGTCTTTCCCAGCATGACGTAGCCGCCGCCGTCCGGATCGCGTGCGCCGAGATGGAGGTTGGACAGCTTGCCCTGTCTCCGGCCGTGCCCCCACTCCGCCGCGAGGACGACGAGGTCGAGCGTATGCGCCACCTTGACCTTGAGCCAGCCCGCACCACGGCGTCCCGCCTCGTAAGGCGCGTCGAGCGACTTGACCATGACGCCCTCGTGACCGTGCGCAAGTGCGTCATCGAGGAAGCTCCTGGGCAACCGCCGCATCCTCGGTCACGAGGCTCGGCACCCGAACGTGCTCTGGCAGCCGCGGTTCGAGCGCATCGAGCCTCTCGCTCGCGGGCCGGTCGATCAGATCCTCGCCGTCGAGATGCAGGCAGTCGAAGAAGAAGGGCGAGAGCGGGAGAGCCGTGCGCAGCTCGTCGACCTTCACCCGGCTTCCGAACCGGCTCATCGTCTCCTGGAAGGGACGCGGCCTGCCGCCGGCCCCGAGCGCGATCGCCTCGCCGTCCAGCACGATCGCGTCCACCTCGAGCTCAGCGACGGCTTCGACGATCTCGGGCACACGATCGGTGATGTCCGCGAGGTTGCGAGTGAAGGCGCGGATCTCGTCACCGAGCCGATGGACCTGCAGGCGGGCGCCGTCCAGCTTCCACTCGATGCGGGCCGGGTGGATGCGCGCGAGGGCTTCCTCGAGATCGTCTCCGGTCTGTGCGAGCATCGGCTGAAGCGGCCGCAAAAGCGTCAGACCGAACTCCCGCAGCCCGTCCCCGCCCTCGGTGAGCGCGGCGGCTGCGACCGCGCGAAGGTCGCCTGCGACCATCGCGGCGCGACGCACCTGGGCCGCGGGAACGCCGGCAGCCTTCGCGACCGCCTCGATCATCACGCCTTCGAGCGCGCCCTGGCGGAGCTCCCCGAGCAAGAGCCCTCTCAGAAACCGTTGCTCGCCCTCCGTCGCACGCCCGAAGAGCTCGGCCGAGTGCGTCGCGCCGCGCTGCCTGGGAGCCCTTGCCGGCGATCGCGGCGATCCGGGAAACGGCCTCGTCGACCTCGAGCAGCTCGAGCCGCGGCGGTGGCGAAGCCGGCGCGGGAAGCTCCCGCAGCGCTGCCCAGCCGACGCCGATCGTTCCCTGCGGGAGAATTCCGGACAGGTACGCGACCGCCACGGCGACCTCGTCCGGGCTTGCGTGATCGAGGCAGTCCGCGAGCCGAGCGACCTTCGCGAGCCGAGACGAGGTCCCGGCGACATCGGTTGACGTCCGCGCGATCTCGTCGAAGAGCACGCCCGTACTCTGGCAGGAGCCGTCAGCGGGTCGTGTGCTCGAGAAGCTCCTCGCGATCGGAGCCTCCGGAGATCGCCAGCACCAGCACCAATCCGACGCCGCGCGCATAGAACTTGTGCTCGAGGATCTCGGGCTGGAACGGGGTGTAGTCCTTGGTCATGAGCACGTCGTCGAAGCGTCCGTGCGGAACCTCGACCTTCTCCTCGAGGCTCAGGATCTCTGCAGCGTCTTCGGCCTCGCCCTCGTAGTACTCCTGGCGATAGGTCATCCCCACGCTCGGGTCCGCGGGAATCAGGATTCCTGGCTGCGCGCCGTCGACTCCGGCTTCCCACGACCCGGCCGTCGTCGAGACCTTGCCGTTCTCGAACTCCTTCGTGTCCTCGCCGAAGTACCAGACGTTTCCGTCCGCGTCCTGGGCGTACCAGTCGTACGTGTCCTCGACCGGCTCTCCGTCCTCCGTCACGAGGTCGTGAACGACTCTGGTTTCGATCCCCATGACTTCGCGCGTCTCGTCGAGGACGGTGACCTCGACCCGCTGCACGTTCCCTTCGCCGTCCGTCTCCCGGTAGACCCAGCGCGACCCGGTCCGGAACGGCATCCACGGGTTGTCGATCTCGGAGGTGAAGTCGGCGGGGTCGAGCTCGACCTGATCGGCGCCCTGCGGGAGCGGCTCGGAGCCGGAGCCGCCGCAACCGGCCAGAAGCGCGCACGTCGCCGTTGCGGCGACGCTAGAGGGTAACCAGCGCCGCCAGCTCGTCATCGGTGAGCTTCCAGCTCGCCGCTGCCGCGTTCGCCCGTACCTGCTCGGGCTTCGTCGCACCGGCGATGACGGAGCCGATGCCAGGCGTCGAGGCGAGCGCGGCGATCGCGAGCTCGAGCAGCGTATGGCCACGCGCCTCGGCAAAGGCGGTCAGCGCCTCGATGCGATCGAATTGCTCGTCGTCGATAGCCCGTCCGGCGAGCCGCGTTCCCTCTGGAGCCGGCTGACCGCGCTGGTACTTGCCCGTGCAACAGGCCGCTAGCGAGCGGAAAGTACGGGATGTAGGCGACACCGAGCTCGCGGCAGAGCGGCAGCACTTCCTGGTCGTCGTCCCGGCGAAGAAGGTTGTAGTGGTTCTGGAGAACGGTGAACCGCGCGGTTCCCTGCTCGCGCGCCACCTGGTCGGCCTCGGCGAGCTGCTCGGCCGAGAAGTTCGAGCACCCGATCGCTCGCACCTTTCCGGCCTTCATCAGCTCGTCGAGCGCGCCGAGCGTGTCGCCGATCGGAATCGCCGGATCGGGCCGGTGCAGGTAGTAGAGATCGACGCGATCGGTGCGCAGCCGCTCGAGCGAGCCCTCGAGCGAGCGCCGTATCGCCGCCGGAGCGGCGCGGCCGTCGCCCGGCTGCCAGGCGAACTTCGTGGCGAGAACGACATCGTCGCGCCGTGTCTCGAGGATCTCGCCGAGCTGGCGCTCGCTCTCGCCGCCGTTCCCGTAGATCTCGGCCGTGTCGAAGAACGTGACCCCGGCGTCGAGCGCGGCCTCGACGACGGCGCGTGTCCCCGCGAGGTCGAGGCGCCCTCCGAAGTTGTTGCAACCGACGCCGACGACGGATACGCGCAGTCCGCTCTCGCCCAGATCGCGTACCTCCATCTCGTCAACGCTAGCGATCGCCACCAGCGGACTAGTCTCGTAGCGTGACGAACATGCGCGACCTGCTCGAGCAGCTGGTCTCGATCGAGTCCGTGAATCCGACCCTCGTTCCGGGTGGCGCCGGCGAGGCGGAGATCGGCCGCTTCGTCGCCGCCTGGCTCGAGGAGCGCGGGGTCGCGACCGAATACCACGAGCTCGCTCCCTCGCGCGCCAACGTCGTCGGCCGCGTCGCCGGATCCGGCGGCGGTCGTTCGCTGATGCTGAACGCCCACATGGACACGGTCGGCCTCGGCGGGCCGGACGCCGGCTTGACGCCGCGCGTCGACGGCGACCGCATGTACGGGAGAGGCGCATACGACATGAAGGCAAGCCTCGCGGCAATCATGCTCGTAGCCGCCACCGCGACCGAGCTCGAGCTCTCCGGCGATCTCATAGTCACCGCGGTCTCCGACGAAGAAGCCCTGAGCATCGGCTCGGAGCAGATCGCCCAGACGGTGACCGCCGACGCCGCGATCGTCACGGAGCCGACCGGGCTCGACGTCGCCGTCGCGCACCGAGGCTTCGTGTGGCTCGAGCTCGAGACGGCCGGGCGTGCCGCGCACGGCTCCCGCTACGACCTGGGAGTCGATGCCATCACCCGCATGGGCCCGCCGCTCGTAGCGATCGACGAGCTCGACAAGCGCCTGCGCGACGAGGGTGAGCTACATCCGTTATTGGGTGGAGCGTCGGTGCACGCATCGCTGATCGAAGGTGGCACGGAGCTCTCGACCTATCCCGATCGCTGCGTCGTCAAGGTCGAGCGAAGAACGCTTCCCGGAGAGTCGGTCGGCTTCGTCGAGGAGCAACTGCGTGAGATCGCACCGAACGCGACCGTCACTTCGACCTTTTCACGGGAGCCGCTCGCGACGCCCGCCGACGCTTCTATCGTCGAGCTGCTCACGCAGAAGACCGCCGAAGCTCTCGGACACACGCCGGAGCTCATCGGTGTCCCGTTCTGGACGGACGCGGCGCTGTTCGCTGCTGCCGGGATCCCGACGGTGGTGTTCGGTCCCGGCGGCGAGGGCGCGCATGCGGACGTCGAATGGGTGGACTTGATCGACGCCGAGCGCCTGGTAGAGATCCTGCTGGCGACTGTCCGCGACTTTTGCGTGTAACCATGCTGCCGACGCCTCTTGAGCCCGCCCCTGAAGCCCTGTGCGCGTTCGCGGGCAGACGCGACCTCTGGCTCAAGCGCGAGGACGTCCACGAGCTCGGTGTGTTCAAGTGGCGGAGCACGCTTCCCGTCGTCGAGGAGCTCGCAGCTCAGGGGCATAGCGCGGTCGTCACCTCTTCGACCGGCAACCACGGCGCCGCGGTCGCGTGGGCCTGCAAGTGCCTCGGCATGAAGGCGATCGTGTTCGTGCCACCGACGGCCAACGCGCGAAAGCTTGCTCTCCTGGAAAGCCTCGATGCAGATCTACGCGTCGCCGGGCAGGATCTCGACGAGGCCAAGGACGCGGCGCGCGGCTTTGCGAACGAGGCGGGTCTTCGCTTCTTCGAGGACGGCGCGGAGCCTCTCCAGTACGAGGCGTACGAAGCGATCGGGGAGGAGATCGTCGGCCAGTGCCCGACCCCACCGGTAGCGGTGCTCACGCCGATCGGCAACGGAGCGCTCGCCGCGGGAGTCGGCGCCGCGATCGGAAGACTGAGCCCCGCGACCGTTCGGGTGGGAGTCGTCACCGAAGAGATGCCGGTGATGGCGGCGAGCTGGGAAGCGGGTCGCGTTGTCGACGCCGACGC
Organism: uncultured Actinomycetes bacterium; assembly: GCA_963789655.1. Classification (GTDB taxonomy): domain Bacteria; phylum Actinomycetota; class Thermoleophilia; order Gaiellales; family Gaiellaceae; genus GMQP-bins7. Next base: position 28,489 of record CAWBLH010000006.1, on the reverse strand, counting down.
GGGCACGACGGTCGCCGACGGGCTCGCCGTCCGCGTCGCGATTCCGCTCGCCGTCGAGCGCCTGAGCACCACGGTCGATGTCATGCTGCGCGTCTCCGAGCGAGAGATCTTGGAGGCTCTGGTCGCGTGCCACGCCGCTGGAGTCGCGGTCGAGCCGTCCGCAGCGGCAACGCTCGCGGCTGTGCGGACGAATCCGGACGTTGCCGGAGAAGGACCTGTTGCGCTCGTCATGACAGGCCGGAACGTGGATCCCGAGCTCGTCGAGCGCGAGCGAGCGCGTTTGCCGTCTCACAGTCGGGGCACCCTGTACGGATCGTCGTAGAACTCCGCAGCGACGGTCGCGCGCCCGCACGCTGAGCGACGCGTGGAGTCCTGAAGAGCTGTATTACCGCGGCTTCTATGCCGCGTTCCGAAACGTTCCGCTCTCGTCCCGTTCCGTTCCTTCGGAGGCGGGCGACCCTCGGCGGTAGAGCAGGACGGCGATCGTGAATACGATCACCTGGAGGATCCATACGACTGCCAGAACCATCAGCATGAACATCGCGAGATCAAGAAGCACACCTCATGCATGCCCCCGTCACCGGGAAAGAACCACGTTTCGCGATTCCCTTACGAACCGCAAACAGACCGGCTGGCGTCGCCCGGACCACCGGGATCGAAGCCCGGTGGTCCGTGATCCGAAGCCTGCTCAGCGCAGCGAGATCGCGACCTGCTCGAGGAGGTCCATCGCGTCCTGCATACCGGCCTCCATGCCCGACTCGATGTGAGCGTCGCGGCCCTCCTTCGTCTGGTGCTCCACGAGGATCGTCAGCGTCGTCCTCCCGTCGACTTCGGTGAGCGTCAACGTGTCCAGCGCGGCGTGCGCGTCCGCGTCGGGAATCCCCTCGTACGCCTCGGTGGAGACGAGGCGCTCGTTCGGAACGATTTCGCGGTACTCGCCGTGGAAGCCGACCTCGAAGTCGCCGTCCGCCACCATCACGTAGCGCCACTTGCCGCCGACCCGCAGGTCGATCTCGCAAACCGTCATCTCGCCGCGGTTCGCATGCCACCAGCGCTTGACCAGGTCGGGCGTCGTCCACGCCCTGTACACGAGGTGCTTGGGGGCGTCGAACTGCCGCGTGATGAGGATCTGGGTATCGCTCGGAAGTGTCACCGTCGCCGTTCCGCTACTTGCCACTGCCATCTCCTTCCTCCTTTGTCTTGAGGTCCTCCAATACAGCGTCGAGCCGGTCGAACCGCTCCGACCACGAGCGCTCGTAGGTCTTCACCCAGTCGTGAATGGGCTTGAGCGCGTTGCCGTTCAGCCGGTACAGCCGCTGTCGCCCTTCGTCGCGCACGTCGACCGCACCCACTTCGCGGAGCACCCGCAGGTGCTTGGAGACCTGCGGCTGCTTCAGGCCGAGCTCGAGCACGAGGTCGTTCACGGGACGTTCTCCGCCCGCGAGGGCGTCCAGGATCTGTCGTCGCCGGGGCTCGGCCACCGCGTTGAACGCATCTGCTGTGGTTGCCGCTCGTGCCATGTCGATTATATTCCTATATTGGAATATGTCAACACAGGCGCCTACACTCGAAGAGCTGAGTCTGCACCGCTAATCGAAATGACGAAGAAGCGGAGATCAGTGATCTGATCGAACGCTGGGCGACCGCGGTGCACGCAGGCGACCTGGACACCGTCCTCGCCGACCACGCCGACGACATCGTCATGTTCGACGTGCCGCCGCCCGATGACGGAGTGCGCGGTATCGACGCCTACCGAGAGACCTGGCCTTCGCTCACGAGCATCACTCGTTTGCCGACAGGGACTAGCCGATTCGCGCGTGTGAGGAGACCGTTGGTGGTTCCGTCACGCTCTGGGGTCGGGCGCACCCGAATGTGCCCGCTTCGCTCGGAGCATCTCCGAGTCGGCTCGCCGATCGGCGTCGTCGATGTCCTCGTACGTGGTCGCGAACCCCACGGCCAGGTCGATGGCCACCTGTCCACTCTGATGCGACGCCGCGAGCGCTGCGCGGATGCGCTCGACCACTCCGCGGGCGACGTCCTCGTCGGCGTTCAGCAGAAGCACCCCGAACTCGTCGCCGCCCACGCGGGCGACGAGGTCTTCATCCCGTGAGCTCGCGGCCAGGATGGCCCCTACCCGCTTCAGCAGCTGGTCTCCGACATGGTGGCCGCGCGTGTCGTTCACCTGCTTGAGGCCACGGCAGTCGACCTTGACGACGCTTGCGGGGGCGACGGAGCTCGGGCGAGCCGACGCGAGCTGCTCTTCCCACGCGAGGCGATTTCCAACACCGGTCAAAGGCTCGATCCGCGCCTGCGCAGATGCCCGCTCGAGCTGATCTTGCATCGTGTCTCGGAGGAGCGCTGCCGCCAGAAGCGGTTCCGCAGCTTCGACGAGCCTCGCGCCCAACGTCTGGCAGAGGAGCGTGAACCCACGCGCAGCCCCAGCCCTGGTGTGCAGAAGCAGCAGCACGCCCGCGAGCGGCTGAGGGATCTCGAGCAGGTAGTAGGCCAGAACGCCGTCGCTCGACCTGAACGGATGGGGGAGCTCATCCTCCGTCGACTGCTGCACGCACACGGGAAACTCCGCTCGCTGGAGAATCTCTTCGAGAGCCTCGAGCGTGTCTTGCTGCTCGAGGGGGAGCGAGCCACGAAGATCGCTGATCACGGTCAGCTCGCGCTCGGGCACGTGTGCCACGCCGAGGTCGCAGGAGAGCGCACAGGTGGCGTGGTCGACGAGCCGCTGCAACGCCTCTTCGAACGTCCCGGCGGGTGCCTGCAAGAGCTCCCGAACCGCGTTCAGCGTTTCGATCTCGTCAGCCAACCGCTTGGCCGGCTCGACGTCGACGAGCATCTCGCTCGCGAACCGGCCCAGCTCCAGCAGCTCGGAATCCGAAGTCTCGATAGCTCCTTCGCCCGAGTCACCGAAGATGACGAACACGTCCTCGCTCACTGGAACGACCGTCGCGGCATGTGCGTAATAAGGCCCCAATACGCGCCACGGGCTCGCCTCGTGCCGGCGATCGACCGACCGCGACGTCAGCGCCGCCGCCACGAACGGCTCGTTCTCCAGGGCGACCTCGACGATGCCTGCCCAGCCGGCTCCGCGGCCGGCACCGCCGACGTGTGCGAAGCGCCCTTCGGCTACCCGGCGAAAGACGAAGAGATCGGAAGCACCCGCCGCGACAGCTATCTCGGCTGCGGATGCGTGCGCCCAGGGAGAAGCAATCGGAAGCTCATGCGGTTGCGGCACTACTCAGATGTATCGACGCGCCGCCAGCCTTCTTGAGCGCCTCACGGGATAGCGTCCCTACGTGAGGGTTGCCGCCGAGGCCGCGCGTCGCTTTCTCGTAGCGCGTCATGCGCTCGCTCCCGCGCGTTCGCTCGAGGCAGGACCCGAGGCGGTGCTCGAGGTGTTCCGCCGTCTCGGCTCGATCCAGTTCGACCCGCTCGCGGTCGCCGGTCGTACGCACGATCTCGTCCTGCACGCGCGGGTGGCCGACTACGACCCGGCCTGGTGCGAGCTTCTCTACGAACGCCGCGAGATCTTCGAGGCGTTCAACAAGGGGCTGTCCCTCGTCCTCTCGAGCGAGTTCCCGTGGTTCCGGGGGACTTTGAGCCGGAACCCGTCTCGCGTCCTCGCCGAGAACTCCGAAGTGGCCGGGCGCGTGCTCGAGCGCATCCGCGCCGAAGGGGCGCTGTCTTCGCTCGACTTCGAGCGCAAGGCAGGCGAGACGACCGACTGGTTCGGCATGCCGACGAATGCCGTACGGGCTGTCCTCGAGGCGTACTCGAGTACGGGCGTGCTCGGCCTCGCGCGGCGCGACGGCAATCGACGCTACTACGACCTCCTCGAGCGGCTGTTACCGGCTGACCTGCTCGCACGCGACATCCCTCTGAACGAGCAGCTCCGCCACAAGCTCCTCTCGCGCTACCGCGCTCACGGTCTCTTAGGCGTCGGCGGCGGCGGGGACATCTTCGGCGGTATCGGCCCTGCAAAGCCGGATCCGAGGGCGCCGGGGTTTCCGGGCAGAACGGCGCTCCGCGAGAAGCTCGTCGACGACGGCGAGCTCGTTCCCGTCGAGGTCGAGGACGTGCGCGCGAAGCGGTTCGTGCTCAGGGAGGAGGTCGAGCTTCTGGAACGCCCTCCGGAGCCGCCGCCCTCGGTCGCATTCCTCCCCCCGTTCGATCCGTTGGTCTGGGATCGTGCCCTTCTCGGATCCCTGTTCGGGTTCGACTACGTGTGGGAGCTCTTCCTTCCGCCGGCCAAGCGGCGCTGGGGCTGGTACGTGCTGCCGATGCTCTTCCGCGACCGCCTCGTCGGTCGGATCGAGCCGCGCATCGATCGCGCAGGTGGCGAGGTACAGGTGATCGGCCTCTGGTGGGAGGACTCCTTCGCCGCCCCGCCGCACCGAGGGCTTCGTCGACGCGATGCGCGACGCGCTCCGCGCCTACCTGCGCTTCGCAGGCGCAACCCGGCTCGAGTGGGCTCCGCACCTGGCAGCGGAGAGACGGCTCTTCCTCACGCGTCCCTAGAGCGGGACATCCGCCCGCCCTGGCTCAGTCCCCGTCAGGCAGTTGTCCGACGAACTCGATGCCGTACTTCTGAGCAGCTTCATGGATCTGCGGCCCTGCGATGGACTCGAGCGGCGGCAACCGTCCGGGTTGCGAAGCGAGAGTGACAGCGCGATAGAACTCTCCGTGGCGCGGCGTGGTCAGGATGAGATAGCGGGCGGTGTCCGATTCGACGCGAAAGCCGTGCACAGTCCCACCGGGGACGTGGGCGAACGAACCTGCGCCCGCCCGGACGCCTGGCTGGTCGCCGATGTACAGCGTGATCTCACCTTCGAGCACGTAGAAGGACTCCATGTCGTCTCGGTGCAGGTGCAAAGGGACGCTCATGCCACGCTTCGCGTGCTCGTCTACCAGCGCGAACGCGCCGCCTGTGCTGTCTCCTGTCGCAAGAAAGGCGGTAGAGGTCTCCCCCATCCAGCGGAGCTCCGCCTCGTCCGGTAGGTGCAGATACGCGTCAGTCGTAGTGCTCATGCGGTGAGTCCGTCGAGCAGTCTAGGAGGAGGACAGAGCGCGCTCGAGGGCGGCCCGGTCGGTCGGCCCGCCGTGCGTCGCGAGCACGTGCTCGACCGGCAACTCGAGCAGTGGGCGCAACCCCGCGGCGATCTCCTCGCGCGTCACGCCTGGGGGGAGCCACCGCTCGTTGATCTCGAGACCCTGGCCGAAGTCGACGAGCGTGTCGCCGGAGATCACCGCGCGCTGGCCCTCGAGCCAGAGAACGGTGTCGTTCTGCTTGTGCCCGGGGTAGACGTCGGCACCGAACGGCAGGCGGTCGCCCGACGAGTACGGGCGTGCCTCGCCTTTGTTCTCGCGGAGCAGCCAGACGACGTCGGGACTGCCGTCGCCGGCCTGCTCGGCGGTGAGTCCGTACGTGTCCATGAGGAACTGCGCGCTGTCGGGCAGCGGCGTGTACACAGGCACGTCAAGCCGTTCCACCAGGCGCTCGGCGTCCCGCTCGTGCCACGGCGCGGTGAGCACGATCGCCGTTTCCCGCTCGGCCGCGAGCGCCTCGATCTCGCTCGGCACGCCGAGCGGGTCGAACAAGAGCAGGCGTTCGTCATCGTCGATCGCGTAGGACGAGACGTTCTTGTCCCACGGCTCGCTCGACCTCCAGCCCGGATGGGGTGCCTGCCAGTGCCAGAGACCCGGTCGCAGCTCGCGCACGGCGCGATGCTACTGAAACGCTGCGCCTCCTCTCGTCGATGCAATCAGTCGAAGGCGAACACCGGCGGGAGGATGACCACGACCGTGGCGGCCCACAGGGCGAAGACGGGAAGGTAGGTCGTCTGCCAGCGCTCGAGACGGTGGAGCGTGCTCCGTCGCCGAAGGAATCGAGCCGATAGCCAGGCGGCCCCGGCCAGGTTCACGAGCAGGACGAGGTTCAGGCCGAGCGCGGCCGTTCGGTTCGGCGTGAACCCGAGCTCGCCGATCCGAGCGATCATCGAGCCGAGCACCATCACGTCGAGCACGAGCGCGCTGACGACGGCGACCAACTGGATCCCGTCCATCCAACCCGACGGCGTGGACCCCTCCCGCGCGGACATCCCGTACAGGACGAGCCCGAGGACGACAACCAGCAGGGCGTCGAAGGTGCCGAGGAGCTCGCGATCGAACGCGTCGCCGATCCCGGTGACGGCGTAGACGACCGCGGCGCCGACCAGCATCACCGCGAAGAGCGGCGTGAAGAGCATTGCGAGCACCGGCGCCATGTTCTCCACGACCCGTTGCTTCGACTCGACGAGCCACGCAGCCACGATCACTGCACCCGCCGCTCCCGACGGCAGCACCCAAGCAGCGATCCGATCGACGTCGACCCCCGTGGGTTCGAGGATCGCGGCGGTCAACCCCATGAGCACGCCACCCCCGAGCGCGATCAGCACGTAGTAGATGAACCATTCGCCCGTGAAGCGGACGAAGTCCATGCGCCGCTCGTGCGATCGAACCGTTCCGCCCATGTACGGGTAGGCGATCACGAACCAGAGGACGACGGGCAGATGGAGCGCGACGAGGACCTCGGTGTCGGAGTCCTCGCCGTACGGGTAGAGATTGACCACGAGCGCGGCGAGCACGAACGGCACTGCCAGCAGGAGCCATTGCCGGGGGTCGAGCTGACGTCGGCGAGCGAAGTACGCGGCCATGAACGGCAACACGAACAACGTGCCGTTCCGAAACAGCCAAGTCGGCTCCTCGTCGGGAAAACCGGCAGCGAGGCGTGCGACCTGGAGCGTCACAGCGGCGGCAACGGCGAAGGCGAGCGTCTCGACCCAGCCGCTGGACACGCGCGCCGGCTCGTCGCCACCGCTCAGGACGAGCTGTTTCCATAGTCGGCCGCTGTGCTCGAGTGCGAACTCCCGTGAGAGATGGTCGAGGTCTCCCAGCCGCTTCACGGCCACCAGGAACGCCTCGTCTTCTGTGAGGCCGGCCGCGTTCAGCTCGGAGATCTGGTGGCGAAGATGATCCTCCAGCTCATCGACGTCGTGGCCGTTGACGCCCGGAGCGCTGGCGACGTAGGTGCGCCACTCTGCGATCTGTGATTCCACGCTCTCCATGGTCACGCCTCGCCGAGAGCCGTCAGCAGCACACCTGAGCCGGGCCAGACGTCGTTCAGCGCACGCGTCACCGTCGCCCACTGCCGTTGCTGATCCGCGAGCGCTGCCCGCCCCTCGTCGGTGACCATGTAGTACTTGCGACGACGCCCTTCTGGCGACGTTCGCCACTCCGACGTCACGTACCCGAGCCGAAGGAGGCGGTGGAGCAGCGGGTAGAGCATTCCGTCGGTCCACTCGAGCTCGCCGCCGGAGAGCGCGCGTACCCGCTTCAAGATGGCGTAGCCGTAGCTCTCACCCTCCGCCAGGATCGCGAGCACGAGCGGTGTCGCGACGGCCGCGACTAGATCCTTGTCGATGTGCATGCCGCCCTCACGGCTCGAAGTGCTATGCATAGCAGCACTATACATAGTGCCGCAAGGGCTTGACGGACAGGCGATGACTTCGTGAGCGTCAGCCGGTCTCATTGGCACAGCAAAGGAGGCGACATGGGCAACGTGGTTATCGACATGAGCATGTCAGTGGACGGCTACATCGCGGCCCCCGATGACAACCCGGAGCAGGGGCTCGGCGAGGACGGGATGAGGCTCCACAACTGGGCGTTCGACGACCCTTCGGTGTTCGAGCGGGTGTACGGCAATCTGGTGGAGGAAACGGGCGCCGTGATCATGGGGCGCCGGACCTACGACAACTCGATCGAGGCATGGGGCGGCAAAGGCCCGCTGGGCGAGGTTCCGTGCTTCGTCGTCACGCACGAGCCGCCCGCGAGCTCGGACCCGATATTCACATTCGTCACCGACGGGATCGAGAGTGCCCTGGCGAAGGCTCAGGAGGTCGCCCGCGACAAGCGGATCGGGGTCACGGGCGCCAACGTCGACCAGCAATTCCTCGCAGCCGGGCTCGTGGACGAGATCAGGATCCACGTGGTCGATGTCCTGCTCGGAGGCGGCCGTCGACTGTTCGAGAAGCTCCCGCAGCGAGTCGAGCTGGAACAGACCGGGGTCAGCCAGACCGACGGCGTGACGCATCTCGAGTACCGCGTCGTCCGGTAGCGCTATCGGCGTTGCCGAGGTCGCGTGGCGTTCGGAGACGCGAGACTGTGGTGCCCGAGCGTGCGGGAATGTTGGTCGAGCCGTGTGGTCGAGAACCCTCAGTCTTCCGGTGCCAGCTCGAAGCGAGCGATGACTCCTTCGTCGCCGCCCTCGGGTACCGAGCGCTCAGGATGGCGGGTCGCCACCCAGGCAACTCCTCGCTCGGGATAGGCAACGACATCTGGAAACCGCTTGGTCGAGATGCCAAGCATCCTTACCGGCTCATCCGTGGGATTCGAGAACGTGTGCAGCCCGTCTCGACCCTCTGGGAAGTAGACGACGTCGCCGGGTGATAGCTCCTCCGCTCCCGCCGGCGTGCGGACGGTCGGCGTCCCACTCAGGACGAAGAACATCTCCTCGACGCCGTAGTGCATGTGCAGCGGACTATCAGGCGACCGAGGCAGATACTCGATCAGCGACGCCCCGAGTTGGTCTGTCCCGAACGGGTGCCCGAACCAACGGACACGCATCCGATCGTCCTCGTGCACCTCATCCCAGGGGTCGTCTAGCAGGAAGTTCAAGCGGCGCATCTGCTCCTCCGAGTCTGTCGTCAGTGCGATGAGACGTATCACGTTGCACCGCGCCCGCGGCACGGACCGGAGTATCGGCGCAACGTTCGCCGAAGGCGGGACCTCCAGCAACACCGCCCTCCTGCTCTAAGGAGCTCCCACCAGGGGTCGCTAGCGCTCTTCAGGATTGTGGCAAACCGCCTCGAGCTTGAATCCATGAGGATCAAGCCAGTAGGTCGCGAAACAGTGTGGCCCGTCTCGGCTTCGGCGCGTCTCCTCGTTCGAACACTTCTCAGCGTCCGCCGAGGCAAGAGAGAGCCGCGCATCACGTACGTGCTCATGCTGGCTCGGCGAGCCAGCGCTCGATTGATGCTTCTCATCGGACGATTGCGTCCGTTCGAGGTCACGAGTTCCAGATCGCCAGCGCCCTTGGCGACTCCGAGGCGCCGGGCTCCTACGCCACTTTCTGCTGTCGGAGCTGATCGTCGGAGAGTGAAGCGAGCTTCTTCGGCACGACCATGCGCCAGGCGTCGAAGACGAGCTCCCGGAGCTCGTCCTTGTCGATGGCTTCCAGGCGAACGACCAGCCATTGGTAGCGCATGTCGGACGGCTTCGGGCGCAGGAATTTGTCCGGGTACGTCTCGAGAGCAGCTTCGCGCTCCTCCTTCGGAAAGGCGAAGCCCATCAGCGTCTCGTCACGCGAGAAGGCCAGATAGACGATCCGTCCAACGCGGAACTTGATCCGGCCCCTGACGAGGACCTCGTACGACCGCGGCAACCCCGCCGTCAGATCGCGCACGTCGTCGATCCCCACGGCCATCGCGCGAAGAGGTTAGGTCACGCGCGTGGCCTCGCGCGAGGACGCTCGTCGTGCTTCAACGCGACGTGCTCTAGCTCGGCGCTCCCTCCTTGCAGTCCGAGCGTCTAGTCGCGGCTCTCCACCGCAGCCGCGCGCTCGAGGTTCTCAAGTGCTGCCTGCAAGTGCTCCTTCATGGACGCCAGCGAGTCGGCGACGTCCGGGTCGTCGATGTGGTCGAGCGCAGCTTGGGCGGGGTTCAGCCTCGACGCGGCACTCCAGGGTCCGACCACCTCGTCGCGGGCTCGCGCGACCTGACCCTGCATGGCGCTGTAGGCGAACCGCACCAGATCGGCCGCGTCGCCGGAGAAGACGACAGGCGGGCAGAGCCGGTTCTTCTCTTCGTCGTCGACGCCCGTCGACTCGACGACTGCGATCGTGGCAGCGCACCATGGTATGAGGCCCGTGGTCACGTACTGGATCGTGATGCGGCCCGGCTCGAACACCGGTCTCGGAACCGTGGGACGGACGCCCGCGGCCGTGCAGTCGACGTAGACCTCGCGAGGACCGCCGGGGATGTCGCCCGCGTCGGTCGCGACCGTCGTCCGCCCGATGCTCCGCACCCGGCTCGCCCGCACGACGTGCTCGATCGTCCGGAGAGCGTCGATCTCGCGTGGGCTGACGGTGGCGCCGCGAAACGCCAGCGGCTCGACCGAGGGGTCGATCCGCACGAACACTCCGGCGTCCTCCAGGCGTCGCGCGAAGTCCCGGCCGTCTTCGGCCGCCGCGGCCGTCTCGACCCAGCGCGCCCGAAGCCGCGTGACCGAACCGACCAAACTGAGGGGCTGCATGAAGTTGCGGTCGAACTGCCACGGGTCGCGGGCCCGTATCCAGCGGATGCGGTCGGGGTCGACTCCGGCCTCGAGCAGCCACACACACGTGTCCATCCCCGTCTTTCCCGCCCCGATCACCGTAAAGCGGTCGGCAGGCTCGCCCAGGTCGACGAGCCCGTTGGGCGGAACGAGCGTGACGCCCGGCTCGACCGTGAATCCGGGAACGTGACGCGACGGGATCTCGGACTGGACGTAGGTCGCGTCGACGACCTTGCGCCGCGCCTTTACAAGAATTTCGGAGCCGTCGAGCAGCGAGACGACGACGTGGCCGTCCCCGTTATCGCCGTGGTACTCGCTCGTGCCGACGAACCGTACCCTGCCTGTCGCCAGCAGGTGCTCGTCGAGCACACGGGAGTAGTAGTCGCAGATCTCGGGCCCACTCGCACGCTCGTAGAAGCCGGCGTTCGGCCCGTGCTCGTCGATGCGGTTGTTCCCGAGCAACCGCGACTCGACGCCGTAGTAGGCGGAGGGCTGGTGGAGGCGCACGAACGGGTAGGCGTCCAGCCAGTGGCCGCCCGGTCGGTGCCGCCGGTCGACCAGGACGACCTCGGCGTCGGTGTGCGCGAGCAGCGTGTCGGTGAAGGCCATCCCCGACGCACCGGCTCCCACGACGAGGTAGTCGGTCTCGATTTTCCGCATACCTGGAGGCTACGGCCTCTCGGGCCCCTCCCACAGCGGTCGCCGAAGCACACCGAGCTCGCCCGCGTGCTCAAGTGTGCGGGAACGTCTCTTCAGCGCCCAGCACAGGCGATGAGTTTGCGCCACCCAAACGGTCCATGCGCCAGCGAACGAAAGGAGGTCCACATGACGTCACTTGCCCGCGTCCAGAACTTCTCCATCTCGCTCGACGGCTTCGGCACCGGCGAGGGTCAGAGCCACGACGCGCACTTCGGTCACGCCGGGGATCGGCTGCACCAATGGATGTTCGCCACCCGCTCATGGGAGCCCAGCGGTAGCGGCGGCGTCGACGACGCCTTCGTCCAGCAGTTTGGTTCGGGGATCGGCGCCGAGATCATGGGTGCCGGGAAGTTCGGCCACCCCGGATGGCACGAAGACCCGGAGTGGAAGGGCGCGTGGGGTCCCAACCCGCCGTTCCACACACCGGTCTTCGTCCTCACCCATCACCCGCGCCCGTCCATCGAGATGGAGGGCGGCACGACGTTTCACTTCATCGACGTGTCGCCTGGCGAGGCACTCGAGACGGCCCGCGAGGCTGCGGGCAGCCAAGACGTACGTATCGGCGGAGGCCCCACTGTTATCCGCGACTTCCTTGCTGCCGGGCTCATCGACCACTTGCACATCGTGGTGGTCCCGATCCTGCTCGGCCGAGGCGTACGCCTCTGGGACGGACTGGAAGGCATCGAGAAGGACTACCAGGTCGAGGCCACGTCCTCGCCCAGCGGAGTCACGCATGTGACCTTCACCCGTGCCGGTGTCTGAACCGCCCTTCCGTTGGCGCCCGGCGTCGACGGTCAGGAGACTAAGGTCGCTCAGCCGAGTTCTTGGGCGAGCCCGATGAGAAGTCCTTCAGGGCCGCGGATATAGCAGAGCCGACACGCGTCTTCGTACTGGACCACTTCGCTGCTGACAAGCTGCGCGCCACGCTTGCGGAGTCGGGCGAGCGTCTCGTCGATGTCGTCCACGGCGAACATGACGCGTAGGTAGCCGAGAGCGTCCACCGGGGCGTTCCGGTGATCGGCAACCACTGGCGGCACGAGAAAGCGCGAGCTCGAGCTGTGGCCGTCAGGCGTGCGCATCATGGCGATCTCCACGCGCTGGTCACCCAGCCCGGTGACGCGCCCTGCCCACTCTCCTTCCACCATGGTTCGCCCTTCGAGCTCGAGGTCGCGAAAGAACTCGATCGTCGCTGCGAGGTCTTCGACGACGATGCCCACATTGTCCATCCGTTGAAGCGCCATGTGCCGACTTTGCAGTGTGTCGTCTGTTTTGACAACTGACGTGCGACTCACCATTCAAAACGGGATCGATTGCCTCGCATTCCGGAGACGCCACTCCGCTACAGCGACGAAGTACCGGAGCTCGCGCAACTCAACCGGAGCTTCCATGGGCCAGATACTGACTGTCTCGAAAGGATTCACCGAGCCGGTGGCGCTTTTGTCCACTCCACCCGCTGACGTTCCGCTTCCGCGTACAGCCGTCGGGCTGAGCTTCGACCTACTCGCGCTCCGTGCTCGGTGCGTGGAGGAACCTATTGGCGGAAGGCGACGCGGTCAAGGCCGCAACTCATCGAATAGGCGCACTTTGCGCGCTTCTTCGATCAGGGATCAGCGCGATGATCCTCGGAGTCGAGTCTCGAGTCGCCTGCGGTCGGACGACGGCACGCGACCAGGGGTAATGTGGCCGAGAGGACTACTGATGTCTGTCTGCACTCATCTCGATCAGATCTCCGTCCTTCGCTTGCCCGACGAAGTCGAAGGCTGCCAGGAGTGTCTACGCATCGGAAGCTCGTGGGTGCACCTGCGCATGTGCATGAGCTGTGGGCGGATTGGCTGTTGCGACTCGTCACCGAATCGGCACGCGAGCGCCCACGCTCGCGATGCAGGTCATCCAATCGCTCGCTCGGCAGAGCCCGGCGAGGACTGGAGCTGGTGCTACCTGGACGAGGTTGCGTTCCTCGTGGAGCCGAACGCCGAGGAGTTCGCGGGAGAGGCCAGGCCATGAGCACTGCGACGGGGACGCGATCGGAGCTCCCGGAGCTTCCTCTGGCCTCCTGGGAGGCAACCAAGACGACCCTGCACCTGTGGATCCAGATAGTCGGGAAGGTGCGCATGGCTTCGACGGCACCCCGAAATCATTGGTGGCACGTTCCGCTCTACGTCGACATCCGAGGCTTGACGACCCGCCGCATGCACGCGAGGGGAAGCGTCGCCTTCGCGATCGACTTCGACTTCATCGACCACAGGCTGGTCGTCAGGGGGAACCGAGGTGAGATCGACTCCTTCGAGCTCGTAGACGGATTGTCCGTCGCTGAGTTCAACGCACAGCTACATGCCATCCTCGCTGCTCGCGGCGTCGACGTCGTCATACGCGAGAAACCGTACGGATTGCCGATCACGACACCGTTCCCCGAGGACCGCGAGCACGCCTCATACGACCGAGAGGCCGTCGAGCGGTTTTGGCGCATCCTCGAGTGGACGGACGCGGTACTGGAGGAGTTCGCGGGCTGGTACTGCGGCAAGACGAGTCCCGTGCATCTGTTCTGGCATGGGCTCGACCTCGCCGTGACCCGCTTCGGCGGCGCCCGCGTGCCGGCGCGACCCGACGCCACGCGTGTCGATCAGGAGACCTACTCGCATGAGGTCGTCTCGTTCGGTTTCTGGACGGGTGATCAGAACGTGCGCGAGCCGAGCTACTACTCGTACACCGTCCCCGAACCCGCGGACCTCCGCGGCCAGCTGCTGCAGCCCGAAGCCGCGTCCTGGAGTGAGCAAGCCGGCGGCTCGCTGGCGCTCCTTCCCTACGATGCCGTCCGCGCCGCAGCTGACCCGAGAAGTGTGCTGCTGGGATTCCTGGAGAGCGCGTACAGGGCTGGCGCGGGACTATCGGGCTGGGATCAGGCCGCCCTCGCGTCCTCGTGGTGCCCGAGCCCAGCACAGTTGAATGCGATCCTTGCCGGATCTGGTCGTTCGTAGACGCGCTTCGACCGCGACAGATGGAGTTGGCTTCCCAGCTCTTGCTTACGGTGCCTGCCCCGGGCTGACTTCGGATGGGGGCGCGGGGGCGACGCTGGCGGCCTGCTCCGCGTGCCCCTCGACGTCGAAGTGCGGAAGCCACTCGAGCCAGCCTGGCAGGTACCAGTTGTGCTCACCGAGCAGTTGCATCGCTGCGGGAACGAGCACTGAGCGGACGAGTGTCGCGTCGATCAGCAGTGCGACTGCGACCCCGAACCCCATCTGCTGGAACATCACGAGGTCGCCTGCCGCGAAGCCCGCGAACACGGCGACGATGATCAGCGCAGCGCCCGTGATGATGCGCGCCGTCGAGGTGATCCCGAACGAGATGGCATCGGTGGTGTCGTGGGTTTGCGAGTAGCGCTCGCGGATGCGGCTGAGGAGGAACACCTGGTAGTCCATCGACAGCCCGAACAGGACCGCGAACAGGAAAAGCGGCACCCAGGCCTCGACCACGTCGACCTGCTGGAAGCCGAGAAGGCCGGAGCCGACGCCCTCCTGAAATACGAGGACGAGCAGTCCGTACGCCGCGGCGACGGAGAGCAGGTTGAGCCCGATCGCAGTCGCCGCAATGACGACTGAGCGAAACGCAAGCGTCAGCAGCACGAAGCTCAGGCCCAAGACGAACACGAGCACGATTGGCAGCCAGCGGCTCATGACATCGAAGTAGTCGATGTTCTCGGCAGTCGTGCCGGTGACGAGGACAGTCGCGCCGGTGTCTGCGAAGGAGGCCGGGACGTACTCGGCGCGGAGCTCGCGAACCGCATCGACAGCGCGATCACTGAGAGCGTCACCTGCGAGCGGCACGCTCAGCACGCCGAGGTCGCCCGCCGGATTCACCTGCAACGACGTCTGGCCAAAGCGCGAATCGTCGGCGAGTCGTCCCTCGAGACGCTCGATCGCGCTGCGGATTTCCGGCGAGGATACGGATCCGTCGATCACGATCTGGGCCGGTTCGGCACTGGCAGCGGGAAAGGAGCGCTGGAGCGCGAGGTAGCCCTCCTTCGAGGCGAGGTCGTCAGGAAGCGTGCTGATTCCGGCGGAACCGATGTTCAGCCCGAACACGGGCGCCGCGGCAGCGAGCAGGAGGATCACCCCCGCGGCGAGGCTGATCGCCGGGCGTCGGATCACGCCCCGGACGATTGCGCCCCAGAAGCGGCTTTCTCCCGGCGGGCGATCGATCTGCCGTCCGAGCACCGGGACGCGCAGCGCGTTGACGCGGTCGCCGAGCAGTTGCAGCACCGCCGGCAGGAGCGTGAGCGCCGCCACCACGGAGACGATTCCGACGAGGATGGCGCCGAGCGCGAGGCTGCGCATGATCGTGCTCTGCACCAGTAGGAGGCCGGTCATCGCCAGCACGAATGCGCTCCCGCTGAACAGGACAGCACGGTTTGCCGTTGCGCCGGTCGCGGCGATGGCGTCCGACTTCGCGCGCCCGCTCGCGCGCTCTTCGCGGAAGCGCGACACGACGAAGAGGGCGTAGTCGATTCCGAGCGCAAGGCCCATGCCGACCAGCATGTTCGTGACGAACAGCGATAGCTCCCACTGGACCGCGACGAGCGCGGTCAGGCCGAGCGCCACCGCGATCGAGACGATCGCCAGCAGGAGCGGCAGCGAAGCGGCTACGAGCGCGCCGAAGACGACGACGAGGACGATCAGCGCGGCCGGGAGGCCGAGACGCAACTCGCCGTTCTGCAGATCGCTCTCGGACACCTCTCCGAGGTCTCGATCGAAGGTGAACTCACCCGTGATCCCGACGTCGAAGCCGCCCTGGCCGTCGAACTGCTCGACGACCTCTAGCACCTCTTCGATGTGGTCCTCGCCGGGTTCTACCACCGAGATCGGGATCAGCACCGCGTGGCGGTCTGGTGAGACGAAGCTCGGATCTGTGCTCGCCACGACGGTGCGCATGCCCTCCGTGGCCCCGGTCTCTTCGAGCGCTGCTGCGAACTCCGTTAGTTTCGCGCGAAACGGCTCGTCGTCGGCCAGCGATGTTTCGGAGCGAACGATGATGAGCTCGTCGAAGCCTTCTTGCTGCGGGAAACGCTCGAATTGCAGGCCGTAGGCGCGCAGCGAGTCCGGATTACTCGTCACGTGCCCCTCGCTCGTCAGGTTGTCGCCGAGCAGCGCACCGACGAGTACGACCGCGACCACGATCGCTCCGATCCACGCGGCGACGGTGCGCCACGGGTGGCGCGCGCACAGGACGGCGAGTCTCTGTGTCAAGGTAGCCCTTTCTACTCCACGCCGGGCCACGAGTCTAGGCCGGTTAGGGGCCGGGGAAGGACCGGCAGCGCAGGATCGTCGAAAGGAGGAGAAGTGACAGACGCCCAAGGCAACTGGATGCCTGTTGCGCGTCGGCTGTGGGCGTGGCCGGTTGCGGTCCTGGTCAGCTTCCCATCGGTGGGTTTCTCGCCGACCTAGTTGTGGATTGAGTCGACTCCGTTGGAGCGGCACTCGCCGGGGGTCTCATCGCGAGCGTCGTTATCGGAGGGGCTGAATGGTTCGCACTGCGGAGGTGGGTCTCGTGGCTATGGATCCCGGCGACGAGTCTTGGAATGGCCGCAGGCCTGACGGCTGGAGCAGCGCTGGTTGACTATGGGATAACCCGAGGGGACATCGTCCTCATGGGTGCCGTTACCGGGGTCGGCGTACGCGTGTCGCGCCGAGTGGCCTACGATCGACATTCTCACCCTGAACAGAAACCGAAAAGCCCCGTTTCCGGGGCTTTTCCAGTAGCGGGGGCAGGATTTGAACCTGCGACCTCCGGGTTATGAGACGTTGCTTTCTAGGTCAACTGAGGCAGAAACGGCTTGGTTGAGCGACGCTCGATCAGGTGAGATCAGCTGAGGTCAGCTCAGGTGGGCAAAAGTTTGGCCAAAGGTATCGCGGTTCGTTCGCTGTTCATTCCGGGGACATCCCGGACAGATCGTTCCGGAAACATGCCTGATCTCTCCAGCCCTCATCTGTGACAGCAAACCCGGACAGCAGCCTCTCACCCCTCAGAACAGACCTTCGCTCTCGTCATGCAGCTGGCATTCGGAGTGCGCGCGTTTGTGCGCGGGCTTCGCGCCACCAGATGATCTCGTAGGCGTGAAGTGCGACCCAGACGATCGCCACGAGCATGAGCGCAGCGAGTGCCGGCACCGCAACGGCCAGGGGCCACAGCAAGACGAAGGCAATCGCGGCCATCAGGCGTCCGCCGCGGAGTGTGCGTGACACGCGGAAGCGCAGCGCCACGAAGGCGAACAGGTACAGGGCAGGACCGCCGCAGAGCCCGAGCGCCGGGATCGTGGCGAGCTCGGCGTCGACCTCCGCGAGCGTCGTCTTCATCGCGAACGCAAAGAGGACGATTCCGGCCGCCATCGGAAAGTGCAGCAAGGTGTAGACATCGCGAGCGAGCGTGGTGCGCTCGGCGCCGCTTCGGTCGCTCAGCAGCTGGTGGGCGCGGATCGTGAAGAAGTCGAAGTACGCCAGCCAAAACGCGGTCGTGACCGCGAACCCGAGCACGGCTGCGACGATCACCTCGGTGCTGAGCCCGCTGACCTCCTCACCCAGGCCGATGGCGATCAAGGACTCGCCGAGCGCGATGATCACGATTAGCCCATGTCGCTCGCCGAAGTGCACCGGTTGCACACGCCAGCCGCGCATCCCACGAGCGAGTGGCACGACGTAGGCGACGGCGAGCGCGGCCAGCCAGAGGATCGGCTTGAGCCCGCCGTCGACGAACCCGGCGACGATGATCAGAGCAGCGCCGAGGAGGGCCCAGGGAGCAACCCGCAGAATCGCCGCCAACAGGTCGGGGTCACCACGTGCTGAGAGTGCGTACAGCGTGAGATGCATGACGTTCACGATCAGGAACGCCACCCCGAACAGGACGCCGTGACTGCCGAACGCGTCTGGGACGGCAAGCGCGGCGACGAACATCGCCGCCATCGCAACCAGCATCGCCGCCGACACTGCTCCCACGCCCGGATCGATGGTGTTCGTCAACCAGGCGTAGGACGCCCACCCCCACCAGAGCACGGCGAGAATCAGCAGACCATGCTCAAGCCCACTCCACGTCGGATTGTCCGACAGCACCGTGGTGACCTGCGTGAACGCGAACACGAACACGAGATCGAAGAAGAGCTCGAGCGGCGTTACGCGCTGCTCACGCTCGGCGTGCAGCTCACCCACAGACGGACGCTAACGCGAACCGATCGCGATCGCAGTGCGACCGCGTCTGGTGAGGCGCGCGTTCCGGGCGACTCGACTATTCAGTGGGCCAGACAGTCCCGTGCGCCTACTGCTCGTAGCTCTCGACGACACTCGCGTCTCGAGTGGCGGCGGTGTCCGGATCGAGGCCAGCCTCTCGCAGCGCGCGTCGTTGCCGGAGCAGGTCCCAGCACTGATCGAGCGAGACCCTGAGCTCGCGCAGTCGTTCGCGGTCGGCGTCGCTCGCTGCGCCGGCTGACTCGCGCTGCCACAACTCGTGCTCTTCGGCGACGAGCGCCTCGATCGTCCCGTGGATCTGCGGATCGTCCATTACGCCTCCTGTGGAGTTGGTTCGACAGTCGTCCCCGATGCTGGCGATGTCGACTCGACCGCTCGCTGCGGCGTTCCGACGAGCTGGCCTCCCGGACACGTGCTCGCTCCGACGGCGCGCCGTGGATTGACGATGCCGATTGCGCCGAGCACACCGCCTGCGGCTACGAGAATTGCGCAGATGACGACAGCTTGGTGAAAGGCGTTCACTGACTCCTCGTTCGCTGCGAAGGTGTCACCGACGAGCGCACTCGAGACGACGACCCCGACGACCGACACTCCGACGAGGCCGGCGACGCGAGCGATCGCATTGTTGATGGCAGAGGCGATACCGGCATCGCTCTCGTCGGCGTCAGCGAGGACAGTCGCAACGAGTGGTGCGACCGTGAGCGACAGCCCGAGCGAGAACACGAGAAGAGCCGGCAGGAGATCGGTGACGTAGTCCGTCTCCAACCCGGTTCGAAGAAGCAGAAGGATCCCGACCGATGCGATCAGCGGACCCGCCCCCATGAACAGACGCGGGCCGAACCGGTCGGCAAGAGCCCCGAACCGCTTGCGAGAGCGCGAACATCACCAACGTCACGGGGACGATCGTGAGGCCGCTCTCGAGTGCGCTGTAGCCGGCGACCTGCTGCAGGAAGATCGTGAGGAAGAAGAACAGGATCGCGAGCCCGCCGTACATCGCGAACGTCTCGGCGTTTCCGACCGCGAAGTTGCGGCGCGAGAAGAGCTCGAGCTCGCAGCATCGGCTCGGCCGCACGGCGCTCGTAGGCGAGGAACGGCCGCGAAGCGCGACGAGTCCGCCGACGAGCGGCACGAAGATGACGGGGCTCCTCCAGCCGTAGTGCGGCTGCTCGATGAGGGCGAACACGATCCCGGCAAGCCCGGCGGCGCAGAGCGCAGCGCCGAGGAAGTCGACCCGGCGTCCGGCTGGCGCGCGCGTGTGACCGGAACCGCTGCGAGCACGAGTCCCAGGGTCGCGAGGACGAGCGGCACGTTGAGTGCGAAGATCCACCGCCAGGAGACCTGGTCGACGATCACGCCTCCGGCGAGCGGGCCGACGATCGCCGCGATCCCGCCCCAGGCGGTCCAGGATCCGATCGCCGCCCCTCGCTCGCTCGGCCGCGAAAGCGGCGACGATGATCGCGAGCGAGCTCGGAACCATGAGCGCGGCCGCCGCTCCCTGCAGCGCACGGGCGGCGATCAGCACCTCGATCGTCGGTGCGAGCGCGCACGCGACCGAGAAGACGCCGAACGCGGCCGAGACCGATCGCGAACACGCGTCGCTCGCCGTAGATGTCGCCGATCGAGCCGCCGATGAGGATCAGCGATCCGAGTGTCAGCAGAGTAGGCGTTCGACACCCATTGCTGCGCCGACAACCCGCCACCGAGATCCTCCTCGATCGCCGGCAACGCGACGTTGACGATCGAGCCGTCGATCGTCGCTATCCCCGAGCCGAGGATGGCCGCGACGAGCGTCGTCTGTTGCGTGCGCGTCATCGCCTCCGATTGTGCTCCGGTTCGCTCGTGGGTACCGCACTCACATCGTCTTGACGAGGCCGCCGTCGATCACATAGTTGGCGCCGGTGACGTTGCCGGTCCGCGGCGAGGCGAGCAGCGCGACCAGCGTTGCCACTTCTTCGGGGGTCGTGAAGCGACCGGTCGGCATGCTCGCGATCGCGTGCTCGCGGATCGTTGCCGGGTCGACGCCGGTGGCGGCGCCGATCGTGGCGGCGACGCCATGCTCGCCGAGCCAGAGATCCGTCGCGACTGGCCCGGGCGAGATGCTGTTGATGCGGATGCCCTTTGGTCCGAGCTCCTGCGACAAGGCCTTGGCGACGTTGAGCAGCGCCGCTTTGGCGGCGCCGTAGTCGATCACCAGGCCGTCCGGGTGGAAGAAGGAGTTGACCGACGCGACGTTGACGATCGTTCCGCCGCCCTGATCGATCATCTGTGCGACGGCCGCTCGGGTCGCGCGGAGCGCGGCGAAGAAGTTCAGCTGGAGGGAGCGTTCGAAGTCGTGGTCGCTCACCTCGAGGAAACCGTTCAGCCGCAGCTTGACACCGCCGACGTTGTTAACAAGCACGTCGACGCGGCCGTGCCGCTCGACTGTCTCGTCGATGAGACGCTCTGAGCCACCGGGCTCGACCAGGTCGGCGGCGATGGCCGTCACGCCGTCGATCCCTGCGAGCGAGGCGACGGTGAGCGCACCGCCGACCACCTGCATATCCTCGGCCGCGAGGGCGTGCACGACGGCCAAGCCGATGCCCTTGCTGGCGCCGGTGACGGCCGCGACCTTGCCGTTGAGCTCGAGGTCCATCGCCTAGACCGATGGTCCCTCGCCTAGGCCGACATGCCTCGTGCCGGAGGCGCCTGGGCCTCGAGCACGCCATCGAGCCAGCTGTCGATCGCCGCCGCGACCTCCTCCCAGCCCTCTGCGGCCATGAGCAGGTGCGGCCGGCCCTCGAACTCGAGGTACGCGGTCTGCGCCGGCGAGCGCTCGTACTTCTCGTACTGCTTGCGTGCGAGCGACGCCGGCACAGTCTGGTCTTTCCCCGCTCCCACGATCAGCAGCGGCGCGCGCTCGGCGTTCTTGAAATGCACTTCGGTCGGGGGATTGAGGTGGAAGTTCGCGAAGCCCGCCTCGTAGAAGATCTGCCCGGTCTCCGGGACCGCGTAGCGTTCGTAGGCGGCCGCGGCCTCCTCCGGAGAGAACGTGTTCACGAACCCGTACGTGAACTCCTCGAGCGACAGCGTGACGATGCCGTGCCACCTGGACGGATGCGCAAGCGCGGGTGCAGCCGCCCTGAGCGACGAGAAGGGCAGCACGAGGATCCCCTTGGGCGGCGCGGGGCTGAGCGCGACACCGGCGCGTCCGAGTCCGCGGTCGAGGAGGAGCTCGACGATGAGCCCGCCGAACGAGTGACCGACCAGCACCGGTGGCTCCTCGAACGCACGGATCCGCTCCGCGTAGTGGTCGACGATCTCCGCGATGCCAAGCCCTTTGAGCTCGTCCGCCTCCGCTCGCAGCTCCTCGACGTCGCCTTCCTTGCGCGGCCATTCGGGTGCGGAGACCGCGAACCCCCGCTTCGTGAAGTAGTCGGTGAAGTGCTCCCAGCTCCGGGCCGAGAGCCAGGCTCCATGGATCAGCATCAGTGGAATGCGGCCGTTGTCTGTAGAAGTGCTCATGAGTCGTCCTTTCCGGTCGTGGATTCGGTTTGAGCGGCTGCCTCCTCGATCACGTCGACGGCGGCTCCGGGGCGCGAAACCATCGAGACATGCGACGCACCGACCTCGTGCGTCGTGGCACCGGCGCGATTCGCCATGAACCGCTGCGCGGCGGGCGTGATCGCCCTGTCCTCGCGCCCGAGCAGGTACCAGGAGGGAATGGTCTTCCAGGCGGCGGCCGTCGTCGGGCTCGCAGCGGCCGCGAGAGCCAGCGGTCGTTGTGTGATCGCCATCACCGCGGCCTCCTGCTTGGATACGTCGCCGGCGAATGCCGTCCGGAAGTTCCCGGGCTTGATGTAGACGTCCACGTCGGTCGAACTGAAGGGCGGAAAGCCCTTGAACTCGATCGAGTTCGGAATCAGGCTCCCGTCGCCCGCGAGATGGAGGATGTCCTCGCCCACGTCGGGGACGAAGCCGTTGATGTAGACGAGGGCCCGCACGTCCGGATTACCCGCTGCCGCGTTCGTGATCACAGCGCCACCGTAGGAGTGGCCGACGAGCACGAATGGCCCTTCCTCCTGAGCGAGGAAGCTAGCGAGGTAAGCGGCGTCGCCGGCGAGGCTTCGGAGCGGATTCGCGGGCGCGAGCACCCGGTAGTCGTCCCTCTCCAGGCGCCGGATGACCTCGCTCCAGCCCGAGGAATCTGCCCAGGCGCCATGGACGAGCACGACGGTCGGCTTGAGTGACTCGCTCGTGCGGGCGGCCAGCGTCGAGCCGCTCGTCGTCACTAGCGCGACCAGCGCCACGGCTGCGGCGGCCAACGCCATGAGCCGCGGGTGGATCACATTCGCCTTGAGGTCGACGTCCACCCATCAAGCTTGCGACCCATTACCTCACCGTCGCGTCAGTCAGATGACGGTCCTCGTGCACTCGACGTGACCCGCGCGGCAGAGGATCATGCCGGCATGTCCACAGCTGAAGCAGGATCGCCGTTGCTGTTCGGGCGCGAGCTCGAGATCGAGCAGCTCCGCGCTCTGCTCGGTCGCGTCCACGATGGTGGCGGAGCATTGCTTGTCCGCGGTGAGGCAGGAATCGGGAAGTCGGCTCTACTCGCAGATGCGAGCCCTGTCGCTCGCGCTCGAGGATTGCGCGTCCTCACGACTACCGGAGTCGAGTCCGAGACACACTTGCCCTTTGCCGGATTACACGACCTCCTACGTCCGATTCTCACGGGTGCCGAGGACCTTCCCCTTCCGCAGCGCACTGCGCTCGGAGCCGCGTTCGGCATCGTCGACGCGCCCGCTCCAGACGTCTTCCTTGTCGGGCTCGCGACGCTGAATCTCCTTGCCGACGCCGCCGTCCAAGCACCCGTTCTCGTGATCGTCGAAGACGCGCATTGGCTCGACCGTGCTAGCGCCGATGTACTCACCTTTCTCGCGCGTCGGCTCGATGCCGAGCCGATCGTCCTGATCGCGGCGATTCGTAGCGGCTTCGACAGTCCGCTCGTGGCGGCAGGGCTTTCCGAGCTAGCCCTGGAAGCGCTCGACGCGGACTCCGCGGCTGCCCTCCTTGATGCACGTGCTCCCGAGCTCGAGTCCACGATCCGCGCGCGTGTGCTGGACGAGGCGACGGGCAACCCGCTTGCGCTGGTTGAGCTACCGCTGATCGCCGAGCATCTGCAGGATCAAAGCGCACCGCCATCGATGCCGCTCCCATTGACTGCACGGCTCGAGCGGGCGTTCGCGGCGCGCCTGCCCGACTTGCCGGCCGCCACTCGAACCGTGCTCCTGGTCGGTGCGATCAACGACCGCGACAGCTTGTCGGAAGCGCTCGCCGCCGCCTCGATCGTCCGCGGCGAGCCGCTCACGGTGGACGAACTCACACCCGCGATCGCCGTCCGGCTGGCTGACATCGATACGGAGAGCCTTCGATTTCGTCACCCCTTGGTGCGCTCGGCGATTCAGCAGAGCTCGACCCTTGCAGACCGATACGCAGCACACGCCGCTCTGGCAGGGCTTCTGCCCGTGACCTCGGATCGTCGCGCCTGGCACCGAGCTGCGGCGGCCCCCGGTCCCGATGAGAGCGTTGCGCTCGAGCTCGAAGGTGCGGCTCAATCAGCGCGAAGCCGGGGTGCAATCGTGACGGCAGTGGGGGCCTTCGAGCGCTCCGCCACACTCAGCGAAGATCCGGATCGCCGAGCCGAACGGCTGTTACGGGCGGCCGAGATGGCGGTTGAGCTCGGGCAACACGACGCGGTCTTCCGCCTGGCGCGCACCGCGAGCGAGCTCGAGCTGTCATCACAGCAACGTGCGCGTCTCGTCTGGATACGGGGGAGCTTCGACGACGGGATCCGGGACGACGCGTCGGCAGCAAACTCCGTGGCGCAGCTCGCGGAGGAAGTGGCTGCCGCCGGAGACACGGATCTCTCGTTGCGACTCGTCTGGTATGTGGCGTTGCGACTGTTCTGGAACAATGCAGGTCGCGAGGCGCGCGCAGGTGTTGTCGCCGCGGCCGAACGCCTGCACGTCGATGAGCACGACCCGCGCCTCCTTGCCATCCTTGCCTTCGCGGCTCCAATCGAGCGGGGCGCAGTCGTAATCGAATGGTCGCGCGAGGCAGCCGGACAGGCGCAGGGCGACTCTGCTCGCCTGCTCGGGAACGCGTTGCTGCTCGTCGGCGCATACGACCTCGCGGTACGTCTCTCCGCCGCTTCCCTCGCGGACCTGCGGGCACAGTGCCGCCTCGGACTCCTCGCTCGGGCGCTCGTCGTTCACGCGTATTGCTCGGCGCAGCTCGTCGACTTGAGCCAGGCGATTCCCGCCGCCGAGGAGGGCGGCCGCCTGGCGCGAGAGACACACCAGCCCGTCATCCAAGCAACGGCGCGGGCCACTGAAGCGATCATCGCCGCGCTGCGCGGAGACCGGGATCGCGCCGAAGCCCTCGCTACTGAGGCGGAGCGGGGAAGCATGCCCGTCGGAGCCCGACCTGTCCTCGCAGCCGTGCAGCAGGCCCGAGGGCTCGCCGCCCTCGGCGAGGGTCGTGCCCCAGACGCATATGCGCACTTGCGTCGAACACAGGATCCAGCCGATCCGGCGTACCACTTCGCCCTTCGCTGCTACGTCCTTCAGGATCTGGCCGACGCCGCAGTTCAGAGCGGGCGCGGCGAGGAAATTCGACCAATCATCGAGGAGATGGAGACTCTCGCCCGTCAGACGCCTTCGCCTGCGCTTCACGTCGGCCTGCGACATGCGAGAGCGCTCCTGGCCAACGACGACGACGCGGAAGCTCTCTTCGAGGTTGCACTTGGTGCTGACCTGAGCACTTGGCCGTTTGCGCGGGCCCGGACGCAGCTCGCATATGGGATTTGGCTTCGACGGCGACGGCGAATGGCCGATTCCCGAATGCCTCTGCGAACCGCCCGCGAGGCTTTTGATGCTCTTGGCGTCGCGCCATGGAGCGGGCGGGCGCGGCAGGAACTGCGCGCATCTGGGGAAACGAGCCGCCGCCGCGTCCCCGAGACGCGCGACCAGCTCACCCCGCAAGAGCTCCAGATCGCTCAGATGGCTGCCGATGGTCTCAGCAATCGTGAGATCGGGCTTCAGCTCTTCATCTCGCACCGAACGGTCGGCGCCCATCTCCACCGGATCTTTCCGAAGCTTGGAGTCAGCTCGAGGAGACAACTGCGGTCGGCCTTGGAGGCAACCGTTGTGCCATCTGCCTGACTAACGCGAACAGGCCTCGATGAGGATTACGAGCGTTTCGGGAGTACGCCGTCGTACTCCATCGCGTCGGCCGCGCCCTGCGTTTCCATAGCGGCGACCAAGGCGTCCATGTCGGGGACATCCATCATGTCGCCTGCGCGAGCGTGCTCCTGCTTGAAGACTCGCATGGCCCGGGCGTGCGCGCGCAACGCATCCGCCAAGGCAAAAGTTGGGCAAACAAGATCTGCTCACCGATCGCCGCAGTGAGAAAGGAAAAAGCCCGGTTTCCGGGGCTTTCGCAATAGCGGGGGCAGGAATGAACCTGCGACCTCCGGGTTATGCGATCTGAGGTCGAGCGAGACCAACGCTTGCATGCGCGAGGCGTGCGGATGTTCCTTGAACGCTTCGCCTTGCTCGCTGCTCGTGATCCGCGGATGATCCCCCCGTGCGCCGAGAGCTCCCGACCGGCACGGTCACGCTTCCTGTTCACGGACATCGAAGGATCGACGCGGCTGCTCGAGGAGCTCGGGAGTGAGTACGTCGACGCTCTTGCCGAGCACCACCGGCTGATTCGGGATGCGGTCGGCCGCCACGGCGGGGTCGAGTTCGGCACGCAGGGCGACGCCTTCTTCTTCGCGTTCTCCGACGCGGACGACGCCCTGGCCGCGGCGGAGGACGCGCAGCGAGCGCTCGACTCGAGTGAGACGAGGGTGCAGGATGGGCATCCACACGGGTCACCCGCTCCTGACCGACGAGGGGTACGTCGGGCTCGACGTCCATCGGGTCGCGCGCATCTGCTCGGCGGGACACGGCGGACAGGTGCTCGTCTCGGAGGCGACACGCAACATCGTCTCTCGAGAGCTTCGCCCGCTCGGGGCGCATCGCCTGAAGGACCTGGGTCGGCCGGAGGCGCTCTACCAGCTCGGCGACGGCGAGTTCCCGCCGCTCGCGAGCCTCAACCAGTCGACGCTGCCGACGCAGACGACGCCGTTTCTCGGCCGGGAGCGCGAGCTCGCCGACGTGCTCGCGCTCCTCCGGCGGGGACGTCCGCGTCCTCACTCTCACCGGGTAGGTGGGACGGGCAAGACACGCCTCGCCCTGCAGGCCGCTGCCGAGCAGGTGGAGCACGTCCCAACGGAGTCTGGTGGGTGCCTCTGCAGGCGCTCCTCGATGCCCGTCTGGTCGTGCCCACATCGCTTCGGCGCTCGGCGTCGCAGGCGACATCGCGCAGGATCTAGCCGGCAAGCAGCTTCTGCTCGTGCTCGACAACGTCGAGCACGTGCTCGCCGCCACCCGATCTGGCTGAGCTCCTCGAGGCAGCGCCCGGCGTCACTCTTCTCGCGACCAGCCGTGAACCACTCGGTCTGGCGGGCGAGCACGTGTACGCCGTGCCTCCATTCGACGAGCGCCAGGCAGTGGAGCTGTTCGTCGAGCGGGCACGCGCCGTCGTCGCGGACTTCGAGACCGATGACATCGTCGCTGAGATCTGCGCGCGGCTCGACGGCGTCCCACTGGCAATCGAGCTGGCCGCCGCACGTGTGAGCTCGCTGCCACTCGACGCTCCACTGCGCCGTCGATCAGCGGCTGCCACTTCTCACATCCGGACGCCGAGACGCGCCCCAGCGGCAGCGAACCCTGCGCGCGACGATCGACTGGAGCTACGACCTGCTCGACGCGACGGAGCGGACGCTGTTTGCGCGGATCGGAATCTTCGCCGGCGGCTGCACGCTCGAGACGGCCGAGCGCGTTTGCGACGCGGAGCTCTCGAAACCCTCCACTCGTTGGTCTCGAAGAGCTTGGTCAGCCACAGCGAAGGGCGATACAGCATGCTGGAGACGATTCGCGAGTATGCGCTCGAACGGCTCGAGGCGTCCGGTGAAGGACCCGCGTTGCGGCTGCGACATGCGGAACACTTTCTCGAAGTCGCACGAGCCGAGCACCATAGGTTCATCGACGGCGATCAGGTCGCAAGCCTCGCGGTACTGGATGCCGAGCTTGCCAACGTCCAGGCAGCACTCGCGTGGACACTCGATGCAGAAGCGGACGCCGTGAGAGCGCTCGTTGGACTACGCATTGCCGGGGCGATGGGGCGCTACTGGTACAGGCGCGCGCACTTGCTCGACGGCTCGGCGTGGCTCGAGCGGGCGCTCGCGGCCACCGAGGGCGCGGGCGCGACAGAGCGGGGAGAAGCGCTCCGCTGGCTCGGCGTCCTCGCGGATGAGCGAGGCGACGTCGCAACCGCGGACAGAGCTCTCCGGGAGAGCACCGAGATCGCGCGCGCGACCGGAGATAGCGCGCACCTCGCCCGCTCGCTCCTCAGCTTGGGAGTCGTCGCGCGTAACATGGGCGACGCTGAGCGGGCCGAGAGGCTGCTCACGGAAAGTCTGCAGATACGGCATAGTCTCAAGGATCGAGCCGGGCTGTCCGCACCGCTGTCGAATCTCGCGCTCGTCGCGCTGGATGCCGGCGATACGGAGAAGGCCACCGTACTCCTCGAGGAGAGCCTTGAGCTCGACCGCGAGTTCGAGTCCACGGAGGGCATAGCCGTCAACCTCGTCAACCTGGCATGGGTGGCGTTGCGGGTGTACTGACCGCGCTCGGCCTCTGCTGAGCGAGGCGCTTCGCGCCTTCAACGAGGTCGGTGACCCGGATGGGATCGCCGAGTGCATCGAGGCGGTCGCGGTGCTCTCGGCAAGGAGACCATGCCCTACAGGCCGCGCGACTGACGGGGGCGGCTGATGCGCTACGCGAACGGCATTCGAGCCCGCGCGCCGTCGCCGAGCAGCAAGAGCTGAACTGCGAGCCTCGCAACCGGCTCGGGCCATCCTCGGAGGGCCGGCGTTCGCCGAGGCGTTTACCGCCGGCCGTGAACTCACGCAGCACGCGGCAGTCGCTGTGGCACAGGACGAGCTCACGATGCATCGTGCGACCGACGCTTCTTGAGTTGCGCACGGTGTTCGTCCGAGTTTTGCCTCAGTGCGCGAGCGGGCTCCTGTTAGA